>NZ_CP053590.1:3072500-4272500 GCF_013365535.1 Aquimarina sp. TRL1
GATATTGATATGTTAATTCCTCATCAAGCTAACTTGAGGATTTCTCAATTTGTGCAGAAAAAGTTTCAGTTGTCGGATGATCAGGTCTACAATAATATTCAGAAATATGGTAATACAACTGCTGCTTCTATCCCGATTGCTCTGACAGAAGCCTGGGAAGAAGGAAAGATAAAAGAAGGAGACACAGTGGTACTGGCAGCATTTGGTAGTGGATTTACATGGGGAAGTGCTATTATAAAATGGTAGAATAAAAAAACAAGACTAGAATAGAAATGATAAATCGCGATGCAATTAAGCATCGCGATTTTTATATATAGGTTCCAGATTATTCATTATTAATAAACGGTTAATTCAAATAAATCGTAACCTGAAGTTGTATAGTAGACGTATAAAAACGCAAAACATTACAAGTAATTTTATTTTTTTTGTTAAAAAAAAATAGGTTCTCAAAAGGGTGGTTGATAGCGAGTGTTTTAGGTAAAGGGAAAGTATCTTCTTTCGGTCCGGCGAAGCCCTTTTTTAAAGGCTTCGCATATTTTTATCCATAAGAATAATTCTAAAGGCTAATTCAGAATTTATACAACAAACAATTCATTTATATATACGATGCCCAGGATCAGATGTTGCAAAAAAAGCAGAATTTAATTGAATTTTTTTGAAAAAAAATTGATGTAGGTAAACAGCGAGGTATTCTGAATGATATAATAGAATTATAGACTAAAAAAAAGAAGCCCCAAATAGGGGCTTCTCGTATGTCTTTATCTTTTGAAAAGTATATTTTCTCTAAAGGCTAATTCAGAAACAATAACTAATATTTTTACAGATAAAGACTATATAATATTATTGAAAAACTATTTTTTGACTTAGAACTAAGAGAGGAATTTTATACAATTGTATAAATATACCTTCTTGTCTTTAATTCAGATTAATATCTATCCAAAGAATATACTTTGTCTAACAAAATGTAAGGAACTTTGGATAAAGACGGATGAAAATGCGAAGTGTTACAAAAGTACATCACTTTTTTGAAAAATTATAATAATCCTCCTCCTGATTTTTCATTGTCATCTCTACGTTTTCTAGATACTTTTCTGTTTTTACCACCTCCAAATCGATACGACATTCCGACAAAGATTGTTTGTGTTTCAGCTTTAAAAGCTCCGTTTTGTCGATAAGGGTCTTCTCCTTCAAATCTGAATCTCATGGTGTTAAATACATCGTTGTAATTGAAACTAAGAGTTCCTTTTCCTTTCATAATATTATATCTGGCTCCTGCATTTACAAAGTAAAAAGGTTTTGTTTTGAATTGTATTCCCTCCTGATCTCCGCGATAAAAACCAAATAATTGAAATGTTAAATCTTTTGATACCTTGAAATTATTATTCATTCTGATACTATATATGGCTGCATCTACTTCTTTTTGTTTTCCATCAACGATTCCTTTTTGGGTTTGGCTATACAAATCGAAGCTGGCATTAAAGTTCCACCATTTTGCAGGTCTATAGTTTGAGGATAATTCTATACCATAGGCGCTGTTATTGTCAAAATTAGCAAATGTTAGAATTTGTCCATCTTCTACTTCAGGGTTTTTTATTAATGTTTGACTAATTTCATCATTTACCAATCTGTAGAATACTCCTCCTGTGATGGAACCTTTATTGAGTCTTCTTGTGTAATTTGCTTCAATGGAATTCGTGAATTGAGGATCTAATGAAGGGTTTCCTAAAGAAGTAATTCTTGGAGTGCTCCATTCTCGAATTGGGTTTACTTGATTTAACCCTGGTCTGTCCACACGTCTGCTATAGCTGATTTGATAACTGTTTTTTTCTCCCGGAGTATAGGAAATAAAAGCAGAAGGGTATACCGTAATATAATCATCTTCGAATACTTTATTCTCATTGAGAGTTGCTTCTACCTCATAGCTCTCTACACGAGCCCCAATCTGATACGCCCATTTCTCGAATGTGCTGCCATACGTAGCATATAAGAAATGAATATTTCTGTCATACTCATATTTGGAGCTTGGAAAAAAAGTAGAAGCGTATTGGTTATCCGTTCTTCTTATTCTCGCTTCGTATCCTAACTCTAGTTTTGTTGTTTCAGATAAAGGGTTGACATAATCCAGATTGATTGTAGTATTTTGTCGGTCATTATCAATAGTATCTACATACCCCCCTCTATTGTTAAAACTAAAGGCGTCATTCGATTCTCCTTCATAATCATTATAATCTATTTCTAATTCGATATTATGTCCTTCTTTTTCAAAATCGTGTTTGAAATCCAGGTTATAACTAGCACTTGTATTATCTCCATTATTTCGTAGGATTTGAGCAATATTGTTTTCTGGAGCAGACAAGAAGTTAATTTCTGTATCTACATTCGTTTTTCCATCATATATATTTTGATTTGTATATACGGATAAGGTGTTTTTATCATTGATGTAATAATCAACTCCTACTTTAAGCAAGTGAGACTTGTTGTTATCATTAATTAAGAAATCTTGTCGTGTGTTGTCATTTTCCTTGTAAACAAACCCGTAATTCTTACTCTTGGATGCATTTGCTCCATAACTACCATATACGTTGATTTTACCAGATCGATAATTCAAATCAATGTTACTGTTAAAACGGGCATTTTTTCGAACTTTTAATCCCATATTAATATTCCCGTTAAAACCAATATTACTGTTTTTGTGTAGAACGATATTGATAATTCCACTCATTCCCTCGGGATTGTATTTTGCCGATGGGTTAGTGATTAGCTCTATTTTTTTGATAGAAGATGATGGAATCTGTTTTAATAATTGAGAAGCACTTATATTGGTTGGCTTCCCATCAATAAGAATTCGTACATTTTCATTTCCTCTAAGAGCGATATTACCATCCTGATCTACATTGACAGATGGAATGTTATTCATTATTTCTGCAGCACTTCCTCCTGTCGTGGTTAGATCTTTCCCTACATTGATTACTTTTCTATCTATTTTTTGCTCAATAGTAGTTCGTTCTGCTACAATAGTAACATCATCCAGAGATTCTACCTGCTCTTTTAACAGAATCGTTCCAAGGTTGAGGTGACTGTTTTGTTTTGTAATTTGTATCTCCTGAGTATAGGTAGTGTAGCCAATAAATTGTACTTGTAGTGTGTATGTACCTTTTGGGATATCTGCTATAACGAAGGTTCCTCCTTCAGTTGTAATACCTCCACTGATTATTTTTTTTGAACTATCGTTTACTACAATAGTAGCGTAGGGGATAGGTTGTTTTAAATTACTATCGATTACTGTTCCTTTTACAGTTCCTAATATTGCTTCGTTTTTAGGTTGGGCAAAAACTACCAGACTAAAAAGAGAAAACAAAAACAGGAAAACATTTTGATTGATTGCTTTCATTTGTTCGTGTATTTTGATTGATGTTTTGTTATGCATTGTACTATGTATTGCATAATGCAAATTCATAGCTTTTTAGAAATGTTGATCAGACATTTATATAGGATATGACGATTATGCGTAAAGTCCGTTACATCAAAACCCCTTTTTTTAACATTTTTTTTAAGGTTAAAAAAGTAAGTTGTTGGTAATTAGTGATTTGTGTGTTTTTGGTGATAAGTTGTATGCAAAAAGAAAAACCGCCTCTGCAGAGGCGGTTTTGTATAATAATCAAATCGAAACACTAACCATCAACTATGAATATAATTTGATTATTAAGTAACTAACTAACTAAATCTATGAAAAATCATATCTTATACCATATAAGACGAGATTACCTTTCTTACGTTACATAGATATTTGTTTTTTAACATATAAGAAGTTTTTTTAACATTTGAGAGGTGTAATTCCTCATTTTATAGATGAAATGCTGGATTATTGTAAGGATGAGAATAGATTAACGACCATTATGTTGCTTTGTATTTAGAAGATAAATTCTTGTAGAATAAAGAGAGATTAACAATAGCAACAAATCATTTTTAATTATGAAAAAAACACTTGTTTTAGGAGCTTCGTTAAAAGAAGACAGGTACTCTAATCGCGCCATTAAAAAATTAATAAATTACAATCATCATACAGTAGCCTTAGGAGCAAGAGAAGGAACTGTAGCTGGGGTGTCTATAGAAACGGATAAACTTCCTTTTGATGCAGTTGATACCGTTACAATGTATCTAAATCCGGAAAATCAGAAGGCGTATTATGATTATATTTTAGAACTTTCGCCTAAACGAGTGTTATTTAATCCAGGAACTGAAAATCCAGAATTTTACGAAAAATTAAAAAATGCAAATATTGCTATAGAAGAGGCTTGTACTTTGGTGTTACTTTCTACGGATCAGTATTAAAACTGAGGACGCTAATAGTCCAATAAAAGTAATCGCTCCATTAATTATTAATATTTCAAAACCAAATTGATAATAGGTGCTGGAAGCAACTTCAGCAGCTTCATTCCAGGTGCTTTTTGTAGAGAGGTAAACAAAAATCTGAAAAGAGAAGTTTATTATTATAGATAATAATACAGAAAAAATACATATAAAAGGAACCTGTCTGTCAGAAACTTTTAATGTTGTGAAAAGCCCAAATGCATATAGACCGAGTAAAGGACCGTATGTGAAACCAGCAAATTTGAAGAGTTTAGCAATTACACTTTCATCGGCTATGGCATATTTGAATATAATTATTACCAGGATGAGCAGTATGGAAAACAGAATATGAATTAATTTTCTGACGTTAACTTGTCGATCCGGAGCTATCCTTTTCTTTATATCTATAATATCAATACTAAAGGAGGTGGTTAGGGAGGTGAGGGCACTATCAGCACTACTATATGCGGCAGCGATTAATCCAAGGACAAAGAATATGGCGATTCCTATTCCTAGATCACTTTGTGTAGCGATATATGGAAAGAGCTTATCGCGTTGTGCTTCTATTCCATTTTGAGAAGCATATTGTGTAAGTAATAGCCCTAAAGCCAGAAAAACGAAATTGACAAAAGTTAAAACGATTGTAAACCAAAACATGTTTTTTTGTGCATCTTTTAGGCTTCTGCAGGTCAGGTTTTTTTGCATCATGTCCTGATCCAAACCTGTCATAACGATTGCTATGAATGCACCTGATAGGAATTGTTTCCAGAAATATTTACTGTCTTTTATGTCTTCAAAAAAGAATATTTTGGAATTCGGATCATCCATTACATACGCAAGAATATTTGTTCCGTTTATCCCTAGATCTTGAGATACGTAATAAATAGCAACTCCAAGAGCTATAAGCATAAATAGTGTCTGTAAGGTGTCTGTCCATACAATTGTTTTTATTCCGGATTTGAAAGTATATAACCAAATAAGAAGAATGGTAATAATAACTGTAACCCAAAATGGTATATGGAGACTGTCAAAAATGATAGTCTGTAATACATTTGCCACCAGGAATAATCTGAAGCTAGCGCCTATGACTCTGGAAATAAGGAAGAAAGAAGCGCCTGTTTTGTATGCGTATAGCCCAAAACGAGTCTCCAGATAGGTATATATCGAAGTGAGATTCAGTCTATAGTAAAGAGGAAGTAATACAGTTCCAATTACTAGGTACCCCAGTGTGTATCCCAGGACCATCTGCATGTAACTGAATTGAGATGCTTCTACCCAGCCAGGAACAGAAATAAAAGTAACCCCACTAAGAGAGGCTCCGATCATACCAAAGGCAACTATGTACCATGGAGATTGTTTGTTCGCATTAAAAAATGTATCGTTTTCCGAGTTTTTTCCCGTAAAATGAGAAATGATTAATAGTACTATAAAGTAGGAAGCTATTAAGATAATAATGTGAGTGGGTTGCATACAATTTCGTTAATGGAACAAAAAATTATGTACCAAAATACAAATTAATATCTACTAGTATGTATAAATGCTATAAATGATTATTGATGTAGATGGGAGGGGGGTAGAATGTTATTTTTGATGAATATCGCTTTCTATGATACCATCTCGAAGGCGAATTACCCGATGCGCATGTTCAGCGATGTCTTCTTCATGAGTAACAAGGATTACTGTATTCCCTGCAGCATGAATATCATCAAATAGCTGCATGATTTCTACAGAGGTTTTGGAGTCAAGATTTCCAGTAGGTTCATCTGCTAAGATAATAGAAGGCTTATTGACCAGTGCTCTTCCAACAGCGACCCGTTGTCGTTGCCCTCCTGATAACTGATTCGGCTTGTGATCCATTCGATCTGCTAATCCTACATCGGTTAATACTTCTCCTGCTCTTTCTGCTCTTTCCTTTTTAGAAGCTCCTGCATATACCATAGGTAAGGCAACATTATCAAGCGCTGTAGTACGAGGAAGAAGATTGAAGGTTTGAAATACAAAACCTATTTCTTTATTCCGGATGTCAGCCAGTTCATTATCTGTCATTTTACTGACATCATTACCATTTAGCTCATATGTTCCATCGGTAGGAGTATCCAGACAGCCAAGGATATTCATAAGGGTGGATTTTCCGGACCCAGAAGGTCCCATAATAGCAATGTATTCTCCATGTTTAATATCTAAATCAATTCCTTTTAATACATGAACAGTCTCTTGTCCAAGTTTAAAATCTCGTATGATTCCTCTGATTTGTATAACATTGCTCATAATTCAAGAACTATTATTTTTTACATTGAGTTAGATAAGAGTACTTCTATCTTTTTACATAGGACGCATTGTCGATAAAGTTGTTACAAATATGTTTTATAAAAATATGGGAATTCTGTTTTTTTTTGAAAAAAAGAGGCGTGTTGGGAATGGTATATAAATTTTTAAAAAACAAAAAACCATTCACCTAAATAAGAAATTAATCTTTAAAAAAGGTGAATGGCTTAACAATCCACATTCTATTTTTTGAGACTTGTGATCTGTGTTTTTCAGATCGGTAAATCGCATAGCTAAAATAGGCTAGAAAGAAGGGAAAAAGAAATAGTTTAGAATTATTTAACGCCTCTGTTTATCTGACCTAAGAGTAGTTTTTCTTTAATCTTTTGATTTTCTATCTACTGTGTGTTTTTATAGAAAATGTTAATGTTTTGTTAGCTGTTTCTTTTAGGGAATAACTTGTGCGAAAGAAGAAAGGATTTGGGAGTGATTCCTGTGAATTTTTTAAAGGAAGTAGCAAAATATTGGGAGCTGTTATATCCTAAGTCAAAAGCAACTTGAGTGACTGATTTTTTTTGAGACAAAAGGATTTTTGCTTTCTCTATTTTTATTCTGTTAATGTATTCTTTGGGGGTAATACCTGTATTTTTTCTAAACCAGGGTTTAAAATATCCGGTAGATACATGAATAAGACTAGCTAGTTCATCTACATAAATAATACGATGAAGATTGTCCATGATGTATTGATTAATGATCTCCAGGCGTTCTGATGATGTTTCCTGAGTTGGGGTTTGCGCAAGATTTAATGTTTCTAGAAGTACATGAATCAATAAGTGGTTTATTTTTAATGCTGTTAGTGAGGAGGTAGGATTTTGTAGTTCGTTCATTAACTCCTCTAGTGAGGTTTTAAGGGAATGAGCTCCTTTAAAAATTATATCTGAATTTTTAGTGAGTTGGTTCAAAAGAGAGTTTGTTTGATGAGAGGGAAGGTTGCAGAGCAATCCTTCTTGTTCGTTAAGAGAGACCTGTAGCCAAAATAATTCACCTTTATCTTCTGGATAGGTGCCAGTACTGTGTTGTGTATTAGGAGAAATGATGATAATGTCATTCCCTTTTAATTGAAATAACTCGTTTTTGATGCGATAGAATTGTTGCCCTTTTAGAAAGAAGCATAATTCAATACTATCCTCATGAATGTGATTTTCCAGTTTGGGTTTAGCTTCTGTGTATTTGTAATGCCCGAATTGCAGAAAGCGATTGAATCCAAGTTTGTTTAGGTTGATAACGGTTCTTTCTGCTTTGTTGTTAGGCATATGATAAGTTTGTATAAAAAAGTAATGTAGTACAAATTTAGAAGACTTTAAAGCAGATACTTGTGAAATTTGTTTTTAGAATGTATAAATAAATTTTGGTGTGTTATGAAAAATAGATTTTTGACCTATGGTTTTTCCCATTTAGATGCATTAATATCTATAGATGAGGTGTATGAACTAAGAAGTACGTATAATGAGTTGTTGCTTGATAAAAAAAGGACGGCAGGGTTACGAAGTGATTTGTCAGGAGGAAAAGGAGTAGAGGAGGTAGAGCGAATTACGCAAATAATGAGACCAAGTAGTATCGAAGCATCTTTGTCTCAAAGCATCGCTTATCAGAGAGCTTTATTATGGGCAAAGGAGCTGTTAGGAGAAGATATGGAACTGGATTTTGATATGATGATAAACAAAGCTCCTTATACAGATACAGAAACCCCATGGCATCAGGATGCAGCGTATTGGATAGATATGCCGGATAAGCGTGCGGTAAGTTGCTGGATAGCTTTGGATGATGTGTATGAGGATAATGGTTGTATGTGGTTTAACCCTGTGGGACCAGATGAAGGTGTGTTGACACATAAAGCTTTGCCTAATGGAGGAGCTTTGTATTGTGATGCGGAAACAAATTTAGCACAGAGTATTCCTTTGAACCCGGGCGGATGCACGTTCCATAATGGTTTTGTACTTCATTATAGTAAGGGAAATGTAACGCCGAATCAAAGAAGGGCATTGATCCTTAATTTTAGACCAGCGGACATGATCGCCCTGGAAAGAAAACAAGGAGTAGATCATACAGGAAAAAGAGCATTTAGAAATAAACAGGGAAACTAAACGAATGGAGATTAAATTTATTTATCCTAGATGGGGGAGTGGAGATGTAAATTGGACTGAATTTTTTAAAAAAGTAAAAGAGGCAGGGTATGATGGCGTCGAGATAGACCTGCCATTGCGAGGAATCGAGAAATATGATGTCCTGAATCGATTAAAAGATTACGAGTTAGAGTTTGTAGGACAGCATTGGGAGACTAAAGATGTGAAGTTTTCTGATCACAAAGAGAATTTTAAAAGACATTTGTATAACTTAGTGGAAGCAGAACCTTTATTTGTTAATTCTCATACAGGAATGGATTTCTTTTCTTTTTCGCAAAATGGAGAATTACTGTTGTTAGCCGAAGAAATTGAAGATGAAACAGGGGTTCGAATTATTCATGAGACACATCGGTCGAGGTTTTGTTTCGCAGCTCATATAGGAGCGCTGTTTCTAAAAGAATTTCCTTTTCTGAAACTGACAGCAGATTTTTCGCATTGGTGTTGTGTAGCAGAATCTCTTTTAGAAAATCAGAAGGTTTCTGTAGAAAAAGCTATAGATCATAGCTTTCATATTCATGCTAGAGTAGGTTCGTCTCAGAGTCCACAAATCATAGATCCGAGAGATGAACTTTATAAAGAAGAGTTTACTGTATTTATGGGGTGGTGGAATAAAATAATAGATAAGGCATTATCCAGAAAAGATGATTATATAACAATTACTCCAGAGTATGGTCCTTTTCCGTATACATTATATGCTCCTAATACTACACAGGCTTTAGGGAATCAATGGGAGATTAATGAATTTATCCGAAAGGAAATTATGCTAAAGAGAAAACAAGTTCTTGGTAGTGTTTGATGTGGTTTTAGTGACAAGCTAATTCATCCATCATTTGTAAAATACGGGCTGCTTTTGTTTCGTCTTTTTTTGCAGAATAAATCCAATCTAGATAAGACTTTTTAGTTCCTTCTTTTAGGGATAAAAACTTTTGATAAATATCGTTAGATTCGTTTTGTAAACATTGTGTAATCTCATCAGGGATTAGAAGTGTCGTAGTATCTTTGAATAAACGTATTCTAACATAGTCACCGGCGGATTTATTTATTTTTTTTCGTATTACAGCTTTAACAGGGAGGAATAATGTGGTGTCTCCCATAGGCATTAATTTATGGTGTTGTAATTGATAATCGTCAATAGTGCCTTTTACTATAACCCACCCAAATGGAGTTGTTTTGTCAGGTTTTATTTCTGGTAAATGTGCGTAAGTCCATCCTCCTTTTCCTGGGAATTTCTGCAATAAATAGGTGTTGTCTACTAATGGGATTTCGTTATTCATCCTTGTTTTGAATTGAAATTCTACACTAAAAATAAAGGTTCTTTTTCTAAGAAATAGTAAATGAAATAAAAAAAACACCATGATGTCATGGTGTTTTCTTCATTATAAACTAGATAGTGCTCACTATGTGAGTGTGTTAGAATCTGTATGTTAAAATTGTGCTTATAGTAGCTGGGTTGATTCGGTTGATAAAAGCGGTTCTGTAAGCGTTAAATCCGGTTTCATTAAAAATATTGTCAACTAAGAAGTCGATGTTAAAATGTTCATTGATCCTGTAAGAAGCTTGTATGTTAACGGTTGTGTATGCTTCTAAGTCAAACGGTTTTACTCCAGGTTCAACTCCGGCATGAGTATAGCTTCGAGACCATACATTATGAGGGCGTTCTCCTAAGTAGTATGCTCCGACTCCTAATGATAATCCTTCAAGTTTATTTTCAAAACTATAACGTGCCCATGCATTAGCAGTATGTTCAGGGGTGTTTAATGGTCTGGAGTTAAAGTAATATGCCTGGTGATCTTTGTATTTGGCATCTAGATATGAATATCCGGCGATAAGTTGTAGGTTGGGAAGTACACGACCTATTAGTTCTACTTCTACTCCTTGTCTTACATCTTCTCCTCCTTGCTGATAGTATCCTAATCCATTACCTGCATCGTCAACAACCTGTAAGTTTAGGTTTTTGTTTTGTGCTAGGAATAGGGTAACATTAAATCGCAAAGCTTCTTCCAACCATGTAGATTTGATTCCTGATTCGAATTGATCCCAACGTTCGGTACCTAATTCTTCTCCATTATTATCTGTGTAGAATGAGGTTCTTGGGTCAGAGCTGCTGGCATAAGAACCAAATACTGTGATGTTTTCTGTTGGTTTTACATTAAAACCAACTAATGGGTTTAGTGCGTCATCTGTTTTGGAGCCACTTAACTGGCGTCCGATAAAGTTACCCCGGGTTCGTTCCATGGATGTATATCGCAATCCTAAAAATACGTCTAACCAATCAGTTACTCCTACTTTATCTTGAATGACAAAACCATATGATTTAAACTGAGATCCAGAGCCTCTGTCGGGATTAGCAGCAACAAGAACCCCTTGTGGTAACTCATTTGGGATTTTTGTAAAAACATCAATGATATCTACATAAGACCTGTCTCCCGGGTATGTTACATTATATGGAGTGCTGTTGAACTCGGAAGTTCTGTGGTCTACACCAACCTGGAAAGTATGTGATAAGAATCCGGTTTTAATATTTTTTCCGACTACATCAATTTGAAGTACGCTATTGTTATCGGCTCTTTCATCAGCATAATACGTTCTATATCGTTGATTAGAATCCAGGGCAGGTAATTGTTGTCTGGTACCTGTTGTAAGGTATGAGCTTTCTGTGTAAAGATCCAGTTCCGAGGAAAAATAACCTGCTTTCAAATCAATTTTATCAGTCAGTTTTCTGTCAAAACGGATTGCGTAAGTTGTGTTTTTTGTGTTTTGCCTGTCTGAAGCAAATCCTACAAATTGGTCGTTAGGTAATTTGTAGATGTTATTGGTGTCGTAACCTCCTAAGTTGATTGTTCCCTGATCAGGAGTTCTTCCATCTGTCAGATAATCCATTTCTACAATTATGGTTGTTTTGTCATCTGGTTTCCATGCCAGAGATGGATTGATGTATAAGCGTTCAGAGTTAACCCGTGTTCTGTAGCTATCTGCTCTGTCATAGGACCCATTGATTCTAAAAGCAATGTTTTGTTTTTCATTTAGGGGGCCATAGAAGTCAAAAGCTGGTCGGACTCTGCCAAAACTTCCTGTTCTAAAACTGATTTCTCCTCCTTCGTGGAATTTAGGAGTTTTTGTAGCAATATTAATTACCCCTCCAGCAGATCCGAGGTCGGTTCCTAGTCCTTGACTAATTGCAGAAATTCCTTTCAAAATTTGGATGTTGTCAACTCCAGCCATATCTGTTAAGACTCCCACTCCTCTGAAGTCAGAATTGATTCTAACCCCGTTTTTTAGAATAGGAATTCCTCTAAAACCTCTTAGTGACATACTTTCTTTAGTATTTCCATAGGTGGCAAAAGTGTATACCCCGGCTACGTTTTTTGTTACATCGCTTATGGTTAATGCTCCTTGTTGTTCGATAAGTTTGTGAGAAAGTACAGATATACTTTGTAGTTGTTCATTAGGAGCCAATGGTAATCTTGTTAGTGCTTCTATTTTTTCTGCTCTTTTATAGCGATCGCCAAAGACTTCTACTTCGTCTAACAAGGCGTCTTCTGATAATGTAATGGTGATGTTTGTTACAGTATTCGCTGTTACAGAAATTGCTTGTCGTGCGGTTTTATAGCCAATAGAACTTACTATAATAGTATATTCAGAAGCCGGAACATTGTTTATAGAAAAAACTCCGGATACATTAGCTTCTGCTCCAACACCAGCTTCTTTTAGCTGTATAGTGGCAAAGGGAATGGGTTCGTTGTTCTCGTTAGTAATTAACCCTTCGATACTTCCTGTCTCTTGGGCATAAATAAAGGGGGTACTGCATAAAACAAGAAATGCAAATAGTACTTTTTTCATCTTATTTAAATTTAGACTTATTTTAAATTATGACAAAAGTACTTACTATTTATGGTTTGTTTGGATTAAATACTGTTAATGTTTAACAGTAATTTACGGCTAGCTTAACAGTATCTTTATATGGAGTTGGTTTAGAGTGTGCTAAAAAAAATCACACCCCGTAAAGAGGTGTGATTTCATTAAATACTACTACAACCCAATAAGATATTATTCAACAGAATAATGACCCTATTTATTTTTAATATTTTAAAAACGTCTGGTTCGAATTACAAATTCTAAAAAAAAACTATACTATATCGATTTAATAAAAACCATTACGTTTAATCAAGGTGAAGTTGGAAATGGTTTCGTAGAGTAGGAGTACTACTGTTTTTGATATTGAGAAAATATTGATTGTAAGAAAAGTATAATTGGTTTCATAGAGTAAGTAGAACTAGTGTTTGTTATTTTTTATGATTTTGTTGGTTAATTGTTTGATTCAAATTTAATTAGCGATTTTCATACACAGGGAAGTTTCTTGTTTATTAACTTTATTTTAGTAAATAGAGTGTTTTTATTTGTAAAAATTAACAGCTACTGGTTGGGTTGGGTTTGTTAGGTAAATTGTTGTTATTATAGTGTGTTTGACCTACGTTTCTTGTTAAGAAAAAAAGAATGCGAAAAATGAAGAAAAACTAATTAAATGTTAAAAGGAATAAATAAAAAAGCATTTTTCTTTATGTCTTAAGATCAAAAAAATAGGATATTTTCATGGATAGTAAAAATCGTGTTTTGTTTGTGATAAAGGGAAGGTGAACATTTGAAAAGAGGAAGATCTTCGGATGTTTCATTTGTTACAATATCAAATACGTTAACTGTTTGGTATTGTAAATATAGTATTTGAAGAAAAATGAAAGTCAGATAATTGAAATATATTTAGTGCCCAGAATGGGAGTCGAACCCATACGCCCTAATGGACACATGGCCCTCAACCATGCCTGTCTACCAGTTCCAGCACCTGGGCAGAATATCATTTTATTGAATATAGATAGTAATTATAAAATTACAATAGAATAATGATATGTTGTGACCGGGCTGGGGCTCGAACCCAGGACCCTCTCCTTAAAAGGGAGATGCTCTACCAACTGAGCTACCCGGTCATTTGATTAGATGTTGTCATCTAAAAACAAAAAAAATATTTTACTGAACTTAGTAAGATATGTTGTAATATCTTGTTGTGACCGGGCTGGGGCTCGAACCCAGGACCCTCTCCTTAAAAGGGAGATGCTCTACCAACTGAGCTACCCGGTCATTCATTCTGTTCCTTGAATGCGGGTGCAAATATACTATCATTAATTTATTTTTCAAGAAAAAAATGACATAAATTTGAAAATATTTTTAAATCGTACTTTTCTAAGTAGAAAATAAGGCTAAAAATTATAGTATGAATATAGTGTTAATCGGTTATATGGGGAGTGGTAAGTCATTGGTAGGTAGATGTCTGTCGGAAACTATCGGTAGTGAGTATTTGGATCTAGATGATTATATAGAGGCAGAGGAAAAAAAAACAATAAAAAATATTTTTGAGGAGAAAGGAGAGGTGTATTTTCGAAAAAAAGAACATTTTTATTTAAAAAAGGTACTAGGTGCCTTCGAAAATACGGTTATTTCTCTGGGAGGGGGAACGCCTTGTTTTTCCGGAAATATTGAAATCATAAACAAATTAGCAGAAGGTCGTAGTATTTATCTTCAGACAGGAGTTGATGAATTGGTGGAACGGTTGTTTGGTGAAAAGAATAAACGCCCTCTGATAGCTCATCTGGATACCAAAGAGGCGTTACAAGATTTTATTAGAAAACATCTTTTCGAGCGCTCGTTTTATTATAATCAGGCAGCTTATAAGATTATTACAGATAAGAAGGCGCTGAATGATATTGTAGCAGAAATTCAGGCTATTTTAAAATAGCAATGTCATTGTCTCCCAAAGTAACTTCTACATGCTCGTGTAAGGATGTTGAGAGAGAGATTCCTTTAAAATCTGCTTTTATTGGGTATTTCTTATGATTTCTATTTACCAAAACAGCAGTTTTAAATTTAGATAGTGGTACATCCAAAAAATGCTTTACTCCGTATATCAATGCTGTTCCTGAATTTAATACATCGTCAGCAAGGACGACAGATTTATTTTTGTATGCTTCAGAGGATAGAGAGGTTACTACAGTATTCTGAGGAGATATTTTATCCATAGTAACCTCGCATAAGGTCACTTTGATATCAGATATTTCTTCCAGAACCTTTTTTAGTTTTTGAGCAAAAATAAACCCATTAACTTTGATTCCAGCAAGTATAATTTCTGTTTCATAGACGTTTGTCTCATATATTTGATATGCGATACGTCTTATTTTGTGCTGAATTTGTTCATGAGTAAGAATGATATTGCTTTCCGATTGCATGCTGAAAAAAATTAAATACTGTGAGCTACAAATATACTTTATAGATTGCTATTCCTTATAGTTTGTAAAGATAAAAAAGAGCTCGTTATTCTTTCTCGGAAGGATAGAATTATAACAAGGAGCTAATGTTTTTATTGTCAGGTGTTTTGAAAATAAAGCCTTGTATTCATTAATGTTTCCCCCAAAAGGAGGTCCGGGCTGATCAAAGTGTCTGGAAAAAAGAACCCCGATGATTTTTCCAGTAGGAGTAAGTAGTTTACTGACTTGTTGGGCGTAGTTTTCTCTTAATTTGGGGTCAAGTGCACAGAAAAAAGTTTGTTCAATAAGTAAGTCGAATTTTCCCTTTAGATTAAAGAAATTATCACAGATTAAATGTGTGTCAGGAAATTCTGGAACTCTAGATTTGAAATTAGAAAGTGCTTCTTCAGAAAAATCGAGTAAATAAGTATTTCTAAAACCATTTTTATAAAGAAACTCGGCTTCATACCCATTACCACCTCCGGGAATAAGAATTGTTAGTGCTTTATTTTGTAGCTGTTCAAAATATTGAGTGATAGGAGGAGAAGGCTGCCCGATATCCCAACCTGTCAATTTATTTTGATACCTATTGTTCCAGTATTCTTGATCTAATCCCATTCCTGATTATTTGTGTTTTCTTCTTTAGGGTCTTCCATCCAATCATCAATATCTCTTCGGTCTTTTTTAGTCGGTCTTCCGGTTCCTTTTTTGCGATAATAATCTTTCGAGTATTTTAATAAGTCTAATTTTTGCAACGATTCTTCTGGAGTAACGTCTTTACGATATATATCGACAAGTTTGGCTCCGAGTCTGCTGTCGGGAGTGTCCAAAACGATTAGTTCATAATTGATTTGGTTTTTTCTTACGGATATTTTATCCATAGGATACACTTCCCGGGAAGGTTTTATAAGGTCTCCATTAACTCTGACTTTACCTTCTTTACATGCTTTTGTGGCGATACTGCGTGTTTTGAAGTATCGAATACACCATAAGTATTTATCAACTCGCATAAATTTGTTTTAAAATGCGTTTTATATCAAATAATTGTCAAGCAAAAGTACAAGAAAATTGTATCTTGCGCCTTCAAAAAGTAATCAGATGAATCTAAAGAAATATGTTTTTGTAGCTTCACTTGCTATGTGTGGTTTGTATTCGTGTAAAAAAGATGATGATGGAGGAGTCACCATTCAACCACCACGAGATAGAGGAGAACAACAGATAGAAGATGATAAGTTAATACAAGAATATCTGAAAACTCATTTTTTGGTGAATCCTATAGATGAGAATAATAAAGAGGTTCTTTTTGATACGATTCAGGGAGTCAATAGTGAAAAAGAATCGTTATACGCTTCTAAGAACCTAATTAAAAAGACGATTAAAAGATTTGATGTAGAATATACGTTGTATATTCTTAGTTATAATGAAGGTGTTGGAGAACGAGGAAAAGCAACTTTTGCAGATTCTACATTTATTGATTATAAAGGAGAGCTGTTTTATAAAAAAGACATAGCGCCTGATGATCCTACAGGAAGGATATTTGATAGTACAGCAACCCCTTTGTGGTTTGATCTTCCTGGTGTTGTAGAAGGGTTTAGAGAAGCAGCTGTAGACTTTAAAGGAGCTTCTGGTTTTGTAGAAAATCAAGATGGAACAGTAACTTATAATAATGATTTTGGGCATTATACGGTGTTTATTCCTTCGGGCTTAGCGTATTTTTCAGAATCGAGAACAGGAATACCTGTATATTCCCCTATCATGTTTACAGTACAGTTATATGATGTAAATCAAGCAGATCATGATGCAGACGGAATTCCTTCTTTCTTAGAGGATTTAGATAAGGACCGATTGTTAGCTTCCGATCTTGACGATAATACAGATGGAGATCGTGCTTTTGACTATTTAGATAATGATGATGATAATGATGGGGTATTAACAAAGAATGAAATTACCGTAGAAGATAAGAATGGAGATGGTAAGATTAGTGAGGATGAAATTACGTACTATGATGATGACGGAGATGGAGTGAAGAATCATCTTGATTTTGACGATCGGGAAGAAAAAAATAAATAATACTAAGAAGGCTTCAATAGGGAAGCCTTTTTTTATAAGAAAAACTATTGTGATAAGATACGGTGATGAGCTGTTGTAAAATAGCTATGTTGATATCACTTATTTGCTTGATGTATAAGCAGTGTTTTCCTCTCTTGTGCTTTCCTAAATCAGAAAGTAAACCTGGGTAGTTGTGTAATCCAGAAAGAATATAAATCCGAATATAAGGGGAGTGATAAGAAAAACCAGTTTTGAATTGAGAGGTCTCCGAACCATCTTTGTGGTTATATGTAGTGACTCCAAATCCAATTATATGATGTTCCCATAATTTTGGGGGATCTTCAGTGATAAATTCCATTAAGGAAAGTAATGTATTACAGTCTTCAATTCTGTCTTTGTCTTGTATACCTTGTATATACTGAGAAATAGATGTCATTGGGTATGCTATGAATATTAAACATGTAATGCTATAAAAGTTGGTATTTATAGTAAACTGCAAAAAAGGAGTATTTCGTATAAGAAATGGTTATTTTCTTAGAGGTGTGTGTAAGTGTTGAAGTCTGCCAGAAGAGAAATTAGTTAATAGTAAGGGGGGTGACGAATAAAAAAAGGTGCTGACATAGCACCTTTTTTATTGTTAGAAATTTATTTCTATTTCTTTGGAGTTCTGTTAAGCAAGACAGGCGTCCCTAAACCAAGTTTTTCCAATGGCTTTAATTGTGTTTTGGCATCTCCTACTATCAGGTAGAGCATTTTATCGCCATTTAGGTAGGTGTTTGCTAATAGTTTTATATCTTCTACTGTGATATTTTGTACAATCTGTTCTCTCTTCTTTACATAATCGTAAGGGAAATTATATAAGCTGATATTAGTAAGCATCTCTAATTTATCCGTGAGCGTTTCAAATGCTCTGGCATTACTCTTTGTTAAGAAGCTTTTAGTGATATTAAGATCTTCTGTACTATATTTATTACCATAGCTATTCATAATTTCTCGGATTAATTTACTGGACTCATAAGTTACATTAGATCGTACTCCACTGGTAATGGTAAAAGGACCTGGGATTGTACTGCCAGAGAATTGAGAAAATATTCCATAAGTATATCCTTTGCCTTCTCTTAATTGCTGAGTTAATTCTGAAGCAAACCCTCCTCCTCCGAAACGGTAATTCATGATAGTAGCAGGGAAGTAGTCCTTATCGGTTTGTGCCAGTGCAGGAGCACCAAATCTCAATACCGATTGCTTGGCTCCAGGAATATCATAGAAATAGATAGCAGGTTTTTCTATTTTTTTAGGAGCCTTGATTTCAGGGAATATAACCTCTTTAGGTTTCCACTGTTTATTTAGGTCAACCATAGAAGAATTTACCTGTGCTTTAGAAATATCTCCTACTACATGAAGTGTAGTGATCGAAGGAGAGATGTTTTTTTGGTAATACGTTTTTAGATCTTCCATTGTTATCAAAGAAACAGATTCCTCAGTTCCCAGATTGTTAAAAGATAAGATATGATTTTCTCCATAAATTAACTTTGCATATTGATTGGCGGCAACACTTCGGGGAATCGCTTTGAACTGTTGAATGTCGCTCAATGTACTTTGTTTAATCAGTGATAATTCTTTTTCGTCCCATCTGGGTTCCAGAATAATTTCCTGAATAAGTTTCATAGTCTTTGTGTAATTCCGGGATAAGGTACTTCCACTAATGACTATTGCTTCATCTCTAGCATATATATTGATATTGGCGCCAAGGCTTTCGATGGCATTTTCTAATGCTTCAGGTGTTTTGTTTTTTGTTCCTTTACTGAGAAGTTCAGCAAGAAGATTAGAGACTCCGGTTTTTGTTTTGTCTTCTAATAGAAGCCCTCCTTTTATATTCATATAAAAAGCAACCAATGGAACCTCTGAGGTTTCTATTCCGTATACCTTTAATCCAGATGTTAGGTTATCTTCCCATACCTGAGGAACAATAATTTCGGGAGTAGCTCCATATGGAGGTTCTATAGATCGGTCAAATGAAGATGGCGTTTTTTCATAAGAAGCAGTAAGGGTAGGGTCAAAAGCATCTTCTGCTCCTGCAATTATTTTTTCTTCTGTAACTGCTGCAAGTTTGGAGTCTTTTAAGGCTAAATTACGTTGTCTCAGAGGTACAAAACTGGTAGCAATATGAGGTTTGTTTTTTATGTATTGATTATAAACCCTTATGACATCTTCTGTTGTGACAGCTAAAATGTTTTTAATGTCTTTATTGATAAACCCAGGATCTTTAGCAAAGATTTGGTATTGTGCTAATTGAAAACCTTTCCCCAGAACACTAGACAGTCTATTGTAAAAGGTGGTTTCCTGACCAGCTTTAATTCTGTTGAGACTCTCCTCTGAGATACCTTCTTTCTCAAAAAGAAGAAATGCTTCTGTAATGGCATCATTCACCTGATTCAGGTTTATATTGTTAAAACCTCTGACAGATACAGAATACTGCCCGGCTAATTCAGAAGTTTCATTATACATGTTGACCGCGGAGGTGAGTTGTTTTTGTTCGACGAGAATTTTGTAAAAAGGAGCTTTTTTCCCCTCAGACAGGTAAGTGGCCAGTACCCGAAGGGGATAAGAATCTGGATGATATTGAGGTACAGATGGCCAGGTTAGGCTCAGCTGTGGTAATTTAGCGAAGTTGTCCTCGTAATATAACCTTTTAGTAGCTGTTAATGTAACAGGACGTTTTTCTAAGGGAGCGATATCTTCACCTCTTTTAATCTCATCGAAATATTTATGAACCCATTCTTTTGCCTGTTTACTATCAAAATCTCCAGCAATTGTCAGGGTAACATTATTAGGAGTATACCATTTGTTATAAAAATCTTTTACGTCTTGTAGGGTGGCGTTTTGCAGGTCTTCTAGAGAACCGATTACCTGCCAGTTGTACGGATGCCCTTCTGGATATAGGTATTTGTCAATCACGTATGATTCGTGACCGTAAGGGCGGTTGTCAACGTTTTGGCGTTTTTCATTTTTTACTACTTGTTTTTCCTTAGCCAGAACAGGCTCTGTAACTGTATTGATAAAATATCCAAGCTTATCCGCTTCTGCCCAGATCATTTTTTCCAATGCATCTTTGGGGACAGTTTGGTAATAGTTGGTGCGATCTCTGCTGGTAGATCCATTGGCTCCTGATCCTCCAATTCGAGCGCTCATTTGATCAAGCCCTCCTTTTCCCAGGTTTTCAGACTCCAAAAACAGAAGGTGTTCAAAGAGATGAGCGAAACCAGTTCTCCCTTTTTTCTCCCGTGCAGAGCCTACATGAGCGGTTAATGCTACTGCCACAACAGGATCAGATCGATCAATGTGGAATATTACCTGAAGCCCGTTATCCAAAGAAAAAGTTTCGTAGTCTATATGGAAATCTTTGGAGGTGGATTCTTCACTGGTGGGAGGTTTTTTTTCTTCAGAAATCTCCTTTTTACAACTTGTTGTGATGGTTGTAAAGATAAGAGCAATCAGTAAATAACGAGTTGTTTTCATGATTGAGAAATTTTATGATTTTTTAAAAAGGATACTCCCTTTTTTTGTTGAAAAGGGAGTGTTGAAATTATTTTTTAGGGATAGGAAATCCGCGGTCTTTCATCAATGCTTCAATAGTTGCGTCTCTTCCTCGGAATTGTTTATAAGCTTCTGCGGGGTCCACCGCATTTCTCGGAGAAAATAGATGTGTAACGAGTTTAGAAGCTAGTTCTTTATCGTAGAAACCTCCAGGTGCTTCTCCAAATGCTTCTGCAGCATCAGAAGTAAGAACATCAGCCCACATATAACCATAATACGCTGTAGCGTACCCTTCTCCAGAAAATACATGCCCGAAGTGAGGTGTTCTGTGACGCATTACCAATTCCTTAGGCATTTTTAATTCTTTTAGTGTCTCTTTTTCAAAAGTAGTAATGTCGATATTTGAAGGATCTGCCAGATGAAGTTTCATATCCATTAAAGCAGAAGCGAGATATTCCGTTGTCGCAAATCCTTGATTAAAGGTTGCGGCTTTCTTTATTTTGTTTACTAAATGTCCAGGAATAGGTTCTCCGGTTTTGTGATGAACAAGGAATTTGTTGATAACGTTGTCGGTAGATAGCCATCGTTCCAAAAGTTGAGATTGGAATTCAGTATAGTCTCTTACTCCGCTGTTTAGTGTAGGGTACTTTACATTAGAGGAAAAGAAGTGTAATGCATGCCCAAATTCATGAAAGAAAGTAGTAGCATCATCCCAGGATACTAATACAGGTTCTCCAGGAGCAGGTTTTACGAAATTGGAATTATTAGAAGCAAGTACTGTTTTTTTTCCATCAAAGGTAGTATGACTTCTATAGGTTGTCGCCCAGGCTCCTGATCTTTTCCCTGGTCTGGAAAAAGGGTCTAAATACCAAAGACCAATATGTGCTTTGGTAGATCGGTCCGTAACATCCCATACTTTGACATCTTCATGGAATACAGGAACACTCCCTTCTGGAACAGGAGTGAAATCATAATTGAATAGTTCTCCTGCTACATAAAATAATGCCTGTGTTAGTTTATTGAGTTGTAGATATTGTTTTACTTCGTCAGAATCCAAGTCGTATTTCTTTTTCCGAACCTTTTCTGCATAATATCGGTAATCCCAAGGGGCTATTTTTAAATTATCTCCATTGGTGTCAGCAACATTTTGCATATCGTGTACTTCTTCTTTTACTCTGGCAATAGCAGCAGGCCAGACAGCATTCATTAATTCCATGGCATTTTCCGGCGTTTTTGCCATTCGGTTTTGCAATCGCCATGCAGCATAATTATCAAACCCTAGTAATTGAACCCGTTCTTTTCTCAATGTTAGGATTTTTTTGATAATCTCTTTGTTATCGAATGTATCGCCATTGTCTCCTCTGGAGTAATAGTTTTTCCATACTTTTTCTCGGATTTCTCTTTCGGTAGAATACGTAAGAAAAGGAGACATCGAAGACCGAGTATTAGTTATAGCGTATGCTCCTTCTTTTCCGTTGTCACTGGCAATTTTTGCAGCAGCCTTAATCATACTCTCAGAAAGTCCCCCTAACTGATCTTTCGATAAGTAGGTGATATAATTTTCTTCATCTGCTAATACATTATTAGAGAAGGTAGTGTATAGGGAAGAAAGTTCCTTATTAATGGCGGCGTATCTCGCTTTTTTATCATTGTTCAATTCTGCTCCATTCATTGCAAAATTGGTGTATATTAATTGAAGAAGACGCTGTTTGTCTGCTTCTAAAGGTTTTTTTTGAGCTTCCTCAAACACTGTTTTTATTCGTTCAAATAAGAGACTGTTTTGAGAAATTTTAGAATAAAAATCAGAAAGCTCAGGAGCGAGTTTTCCTTGGATTTCTCTAAACTCAGGAGAGGAAAGGTTACTGCTTAAGATATTGTAATATGTCTGTACTCGATTTAATTCAGATCCTGCTTTTTCATATGGAATGATGGTGTTCTCGAAAGAAGGAAGTTCTTTGTTAGAAGTGATAATATCTATTTCTTCTAGTTGAGATTTCATTCCCTGTCGCATTGCCGGGATGATATCAGCAAGTTTCATTTTGTCAAACGCAGGAATTCCTCCGTAAGGTCCTTCCCATTCTTGTAGCAAGATATTGTTACTTGTTTTAGTAGTATCTGATTTCACGGGTTCTTCTTTTTTAGTCGTTTCCTGGCATCCTATTGCTAACAGCAGAAAGCATAAGCAAAAGGACTTGAGAAATTGAGTTGTTTTTTTTTGATGCATGGGTTGTAGATTGATGTAATTAGATTCTGAATTTATGGTTATTGGTAAAAAAAACAGCATTGACGAAAAATAGTTTCCCATTTTCCCAAAATGATCTGAAAAGAGGATTGTCTACCATGTAAATAATACTACCATTTCCTAATCGGCACTCCCCAAAGACCAGAGAGTTTTTTAGACCGCTTAAAGCTTCTTTACCGGCAAACCCGGAAACGTTCTCTGGCGTTTTTATATAGGATACATTATATCCTTTTTGTAAGAGTTTATAGGAGTCTTTACCTAGTTTTAGACTAAAATAAGTGTCTGGGTAACCAAAAGCCATAGGGTGTGATGTATCTATTTTTGTTTTGAAAATGCTTCCTGTTATAAAATTAGTTACACTTTCTTTTTCTCTTTGGTCGTATGGAATTAAGTTTCCTAAAGTATCTTTTGATTTTTTAGCACTATGAGGTGTTAGATCATACCCTTTTTGGTTAGAGAAAATTTTCATAGCGTTAGAAATAGCAATTACTTTTCCTCCAGAAGCGATCCATTGTTGTAATTTCTCTTTTGTGTTTTTGTCAAAATATGCACCGTAATAACCATTGGGTAGTATTAAAATATCGTATTGACGAAGATCAGTTTGTTTAAAATAATCTGTATCAATAGCCGTAATAGGATAGTGGAGCTGTTGTTCAAAAAAATGCCAGATTTCTCCGTAGTTTAATGAAGAGGTGCGTTTTCCTTTTAAGACTGCAATTTTTGCTTTGTTAATTAGTTTTACATCCGGAGAACCAAAGTCAACTCCTTGATTAGCGAAACTTGTTATTGCATTATGAAGTTTTCTTTGATGTTTGTTTGCCAAGGACGTAACTACCTCGTCATAGTTGCTAAGGTTTTTATTGTCGCTTTTTGTGATGATGAGGCTTCCTTTTTTAAAAAAAATGTTGTTATTCGTGAAGTCTTTTTCACTGAAACGCACTTTAATTCCATTTTGCAGTAAATCACTTAAGAAAGAAGCGTCTTGTAAGCTATTCCATTTGCTAATGTATCCCGCGGCTGATGGGGAAGGAGTATTGTGTATGGATGTCGTATTTTTAGGACTATGGGGAATAAGTGTAGTCGAAGCGACAGCATCTAAACCATAAGCATATGGGATGCTCCAGGCAGTAATATCATACGTCAGAGGGTTGGTGAGTAATGCATTGGGTTCGAAAAGAACCTTGATCATTTTTCCTTTGGGTTGATTCGTATTTACAACCAGAGCTCCTTTAGTATTAATGCTTCCTTGTTTATTGGTTGAATACAGGTACCCTTTGACCTTTTCTAATGTTGTATATCCGTATTCAATTTGGTGTTTGTCTAATAGTTTTGTTAATGATTTTAGTTTATCTTCAGCTCCATTAAGTACATAGCTTTTGTATTTTAATGAGGTATTGTCAAAGAATTTTCTAAATTCTTTATTGAGCTTGGAAGCATTTTTAGAAGATATCTCTACAGTAGATAAGCCGGTAGTCGTATGATGAAGTGCCCGATCTTTTAAGGTTAATATATACCCTTCGTCTGTTTGAATACCTAAGCCGGCTCTTCCGTGACCTGCTTGTTCATAGGTCATACCTATAGCTCCCATAAAGGTAGGGTAGGTGTCTCCATAGCTAGGATATAGAAGGTCAAAACGTTCCCGAGTAAAATAAAGCCAGCCTTCTTTATCAAAATAAGTAGCGTGATTCTGACCAATTTGTGTTTGGAATTCTCTTTGCCATGGAGAAATGATCTCATGAAATGGCTCTGCTGCAGGAGCAAAATAATATGGTTCGTTAATTCCTTGTTCATGAAAGTCAACATGTATATGAGGTAACCATTGATTATAGATAGCGAGACGCTGAGAGGATTCTACCTGTGAAGCCCATGCCCAATCGCGATTTAGGTCAAACAAATAGTGATTAGGCCTCCCTCCTGGCCAGGGTTCGTGATGTTCCGAAGCATCTTGATTTGTATTAAATGGAGTGCTCTTTACCTGATTATACCAATTAACATATCGGTCTCTTCCATCTGGATTTAAACAAGGATCTATAATAACTACAGTGTTCTGAAGCCATTCCTTTTTTTTAGTAATCAATTCATACAACGTAATCATCGCTGCTTCCGTACTGGAGGCTTCATTACCATGTACATTGTAGCTTAGCCAAACAATAGCGATTTCAGGAACTGTATAAGTATTGGAGTGTTCCGTGTTCTGTAAGTGACTTGTTCTTATTTTTTCCAGATTTTGGATGTTTTGCTCACTGGATATAACAGCATAAGTTAGCGGTCTTCGCTCATTGGTCGCACCATATGTGTGATATGTGACTAATGGAGAGTTGTTTGCCACGTACTCAAAGTAGTTGATGACATTAGCGTGGCGTGTAAATTGACTCCCTATTTCATATCCAAGAAAATCCTGTGGCGATTGTATCTTGTTCTGAGCGTAAGAAATACAAACAGAAACGACTAAGAAAAATGATAATATTTTTTTCATTAATAGAATTTTAGATCGGTAAAATACTGCCTTAAAATTAGGATATATTTTGTATTAACTAAATTTTAGGATTTGAAAATGTAATCTGCCGTATCTTTAGAACCCAAAAAAAAATTTATGCCTTGTACCAGTATTCCATTTAGAGATACCCATTACTTTTCTTCTTTTATTTGTGATTATTTAGATCAAAAACCCGAACTGAAAGCGTTTTATAATCGATTTCCGACGTTAGAAAACTTTGGGGGTCAGATCGAAGAGAAGCAATATCGTTTTTCTGATGCGCATAGGGATATTCTGGCTACTGCACTAGAAAAACAGTATCATGGAGTTGTGACTTCTGAGGCAACTTTGCAGCATATAAAACTGTTAAGAGAAGGTAATACTTTTACGGTAACCACGGGACATCAACTGAACTTGTTTACAGGACCTTTGTATTTTTTGTATAAGATCTTATCTACGATTAATCTGTGTGAAACCTTAAAAAAGCAGTATCCTTCTTATAATTTTGTTCCTGTGTATTGGATGGCTACCGAGGATCATGATTTTGATGAGATTAATTATTTTAGACTTTTCGGAAAAAAAATCCAATGGAATAAAGAAGCAGGAGGTGCTGTAGGGAATTTTACTACTGAAGGTTTGGATGAGGTGTTGACGATTTTTTCTGCTGAGATTGGAAAAGGAAAAAATGCAATGTACCTAAAAAAGCTTTTCGAAGCAGCCTATATAAAACACGATACATTATCAGCTGCAACAAGGTATCTGGCAAATGAACTTTTTTCTTCTTATGGTCTCGTTATTGTTGATGGGGATGACAAAGCGTTAAAATCGATGTTTGTCCCTTATGTAAAAAGAGAATTAGAAGAACAACTGTCTTATGAAACAGTTCTTCCTGTAGGGAGAAAATTAGTGGATCAAGGGTATAAAATGCAGGTAAATCCCAGGGAGATTAATCTGTTTTATTTGTCGGAAGGGGTGAGAGAAAGAATTGTAAAGGAAGATCATGTATATAGGGTATTCGGAACCTCTATTCGATGGAGTAAAGAAGATGTGCTTAAGCATGTAGAAGAGGCTCCCGAACGATTCAGTCCGAATGTAATCATGAGACCATTATATCAAGAGGTGATTTTGCCTAATTTATGTTATATAGGCGGAGGAGGGGAGTTGGCGTACTGGTTAGAATTAAAGCAGTATTTTGCCAAGGCAGATATTCCGTTCCCAATGTTGCTGCTTCGAAATTCAGTATTGGTTCAGACGACCAAACAAGCAGAGAAAATAAAAAAACTGTCGATGACTGATCAGGAACTTTTTCTGAAACAACATGAATTGATCAATAGGAAAGTTCGGCAGATATCGAATATAGATATAAACTTTGATGCGCAACGATTGATTTTGAAAGAACAGTTCAAGGAGATGTTAGAACTGGCAAAAGAAACAGATGTGTCTTTTGCTAATGCAGTAAGAGCACAAGAGACAAAACAATTAAAGGGATTGGATGTTTTGGAAAAACGATTGTTAAAAGCCCAGCGTAGAAAGTTGAGTGATCAGGTTGTACGTTTAACCAACTTGCAGAATGCGCTTTTCCCAGGATATGGACTTCAGGAAAGAACAGTTAATTTTTCTGAATTGTATCTGGAGTTTGGAGAAGAGTTAATAAAGGTGTTGAAAGAGACTCTTGATCCTTTGTTGGGAGAGTTCCTGGTAATAAAACAATAACTGCTGCCTTCTTAGAGCAGCAGTCAATATGTGATTTATTATAGAGCTTTATCCTTGTTTTTTAGGATAGATTAATTCTAATTTTTCTTTCCCCTGTTTAATGATTTCTTTTCCTTTGGCAATAGAAGCTTCCAGGGCTTTTAGTTTAGTAGCGACATTGTTTATCGTCGTTTCTTTTTCAGCAATAGCTTCTGGGGTTAAAGCTTCTTCTCCTGTAAGCTCTTTTGCTTTGGCTAATCTGTTTTTTGCGGCTGCAAGCTTTTCTTTTCCAGAAGTAAGCGTAGCATAGCTCTGTTTTAGTTGTTCTTTTTTTTGAGACAATATCGTCTTGACATCTGCGATATGTGCTAACCCTAGCGCTTTTCCCGACAGTCCTTCTTTGCTTTTTCTTGTGATTTCTTCTTTAGAAGCATTAACCTTATCTTTTATGGCTGCCGTTTTATTGGCAGCGTCGTTGATTTTTGTATCGGTTTGCTCTTTGATTTTGTTAATTTTTTCTGAAGCAGCATTCCCAGCTTCATTTATTTTGCTTTCAGCAGCATTTTTAACGTTTTCAGTTTTGGTAGTAAGCTCTTTTGTTTTCTCAGATATCTTCTCTTGGGTATCGGTGATTGCCTTTTTTTCTGCTTCCGTTGCTTTTTTAGTAATTTTCTGAGTGACTTCTATTGTTTTTTCCTGTGCTTGGATTGACAGACTGTTTAGTATAAAAAAACATCCCGAGAATAGGACTATTGATTTAGTGAACTTCATAATTAATGATATTTTTTAGATGTATTTTAATTGGTGTGGAATAAGAAAGCTTTAGATGCTGTCCAGGTCTTTTAAAACATTTTCAAGTTCTTCTGTTTTAGATAAGATGTCATTAGATACTTCATTTAGCTCTTTCTCTATAGCTTCTACCTTTTCGATAGCAGCTTTCGTTTCTTGTTCTTCTTTTTTCTTGTCAGCACAAGAGATTAATCCGATTAAAATAGCAATCAGGGATAATTTGATGAATAATTTCATTTGTTAATCAATTAGTTAGTGAGTAATAAAGTTACGCTTTTATATTGTATTGTAGAAGGAGAAGAGCGCAAAAAACGTACTGAAATGAGCAAAAGAAAAAAGGGTGTGGGGTACCCTTTTTTCTTTTGTGGTTTTTTGTGCAATAAGCAAAGATGTTATTGTGTCGAAACTTGCCTCTGATAGCATGTGTTACCAAATAGTGTTCTGTAACCATGGGATGCTTGAGTTTAAATCTTTGATATAATCAGCAGGTGTTATGTGTTTTTCTGTTTCAACTTCTGTAAAAAGAATGTTACATCCTTTGGATTTTGCATCGATAATATTTTTTCTCGCTTTTGAGATCGGAAAGAATTTGTCTTTAGTTCCCTGGATAACATGTATTGGAGTCGAAAGTTTGTTTTTGAATTTAAAATTAGAAGCCATTATAATTAAGGCAGAGAATGTTGTGTCGTTGTTCTTGGTTAAGTTAATAGCTTCCATAGCTCCTCTACTATATCCGATTAATACAATTTTTTGAGGGTCTACGGATAAGTTTTGAGTAGCAGTGGCGATAAAGTCTTTGATGATTTGTTCCAATTTAGCAGCAGAATGACTTTTCCAGGAGATAGAGGGGCTAAAAATGATTCCGTTAGCATTTTCTAAAGCAGGAGTAATTAAGCTGTTTTTAAAATCAGTAAACTTTTTATTTCCTACCCAACCTGGCAAAACGATAAATAAAGGGACTTTTTTGTCAGAAGAGGAAGCAGTGATGTTAAGATCATATTTTCCTTCATATTTCTTGTGGAAATCGGCGATTTTATAAGTAATCGCATCAGAATCATTTGCTTGGATTGTATAGCTTAAGCTTAATAAAATGATTAAAGCAATGAAGAATTTGTTATTGTTATTGAATCCGAAATTTGAAATTTGATAAAACATGATATTAATTTTTGAGGCGTTGTTTGATACAAATATATTATGGGTAACAGCTTTCCAAAGAGGAATCTCGTTTATTGGAAAACCACTGTCGGTGAATGGAATGTTTTTGTAGGTGAGTGTTTTTAACGATATGAAAACCTTAACATAAATAACTTTTTAGAACCTGAAACAAGTCTGTTATTTGTCTCTGAAAGCGTCAGATTCTTGTTTTTTTAAGAAAAGAGGGAAAAATAGCTGATTTTTACTACTGTAAGTTATGAGGAATTATGAAGCGCTGATAAGGTTAAATAAAGTGTAAAAAATATCGGTTTAAGATTTCAGAATTTTTAATTTAATTTTATTTTTGCCTATGCAAAACAACGTACTTATTTTAGATTTTGGATCGCAGTATACTCAGTTAATTGCGAGAAGAGTTAGAGAGTTAAATATTTATTGTGAAATCCACCCATATCACAAAATTCCGGAGAATGTTTCCGAATTTAAAGCAGTAATTTTATCCGGTTCTCCGTTTTCAGTTAGAAGTGAAGATGCACCACACCCTGATTTGTCAGAAATTAGAGGTAAAAAGCCATTATTAGCGGTTTGTTACGGAGCGCAATATCTAGCGCATTTTAGTGGAGGAAAAGTAGCGCCTTCTGCTACGAGAGAATACGGTAGAGCAAATCTTTCTTTTGTAAAAGAAGATGAGTTGTTTTTCGAAAAAATATCCATAGGTTCTCAGGTGTGGATGAGTCATAGTGATACAATTAAGGAGTTGCCAACCGGAGCCGTTAGACTGGCGAGTACAGCAGATGTAGAAAATGCAGCTTATAGAATAGATGGAGAAGAAACTTATGCAATTCAGTTTCATCCCGAGGTGTATCACTCTACAGATGGAAAGCAGTTGCTGGAGAATTTTCTGATAAAAATAGCTTCTGTAACACCAAATTGGACTCCGGATTCTTTTGTGGATACTACTGTTGCCGGTTTAAAGGAGAAATTAGGAGATGATAAAGTAGTATTAGGACTAAGTGGAGGAGTAGACTCTACAGTTGCTGCAATTTTGTTGCACAAGGCAATAGGGAGTAATTTACATTGTATATTTGTTAATAACGGTTTGCTTAGAAAAGACGAATTTTCTTCGGTATTAAAGCAATACGAAGGAATGGGGTTGAATGTAAAAGGAGTAGATGCTTCGGCACGTTTTTTGGATGCATTGGCAGGAGAAAGTGACCCGGAAGGAAAAAGGAAAATTATAGGACGTGTATTTATAGAGGTGTTTGATGATGAATCAAACCAGATAACAGACGCAAAATGGTTAGCACAAGGGACCATTTATCCAGATGTTATAGAATCTGTTTCTGTAAATGGACCATCAGTAACGATAAAATCACATCATAATGTAGGTGGATTACCTGACTTTATGAAATTAAAAGTTGTAGAGCCTTTGAGAATGCTGTTTAAAGATGAGGTGAGAAGAGTTGGAGCTTCTATGGGAATAGATAAAGAGTTGTTGGGAAGACATCCTTTTCCAGGACCGGGATTAGCGATACGTATCTTAGGAGATATTACCGCAGAGAAAGTTCGGATTTTACAGGAAGTAGATGCAATATTTATCAATGGTTTAAAAGAGCATGGATTGTACGACAAGGTATGGCAAGCAGGAGCGATTTTATTGCCGGTGAATAGTGTAGGAGTTATGGGAGATGAAAGAACCTATGAAAAATGTGTAGCACTTAGAGCGGTAGAAAGTACAGATGGAATGACTGCTGATTGGGTTAATCTGCCTTATGAGTTTCTGCAAAAAACATCAAATGATATAATAAATAAGGTCAAGGGCGTTAATAGAGTAGTCTATGATATTAGTTCAAAACCACCTGCGACGATTGAGTGGGAATAATATAATATTGAGTAAATTACCTCGATACAAATGTATGAGGCGTCATAAGAAATGAATTTTAATTCCGAGGGGAGTTTCGGAGTGTTTAGATCTCGATGATCGAGTAAAAAATCAAGATTAATATAAAAGTTTTTTAAATATACAGGGGAATGAATAAAGTGTTGATGTTCGTATTGTTGTTGTTTGTTACTAGTGTTGGATTGGCACAGCAATACAAAAGTCATAAGGTAGCCAAAGGAGAGAATGTGTACCGCATAGCAAAGCGATATAATGTAACTCCAGAGGTGATTTATAAGGTAAACCCGACGGCTAAAGATGGTATAAAAGAAGGTGAAATTCTGGCAATACCCGTAGCAAATGATAAGGAATATAAAACACATTTGGTAGAAGAAGGAGATACTGTTTACAGTATTTCTAAAAAATATGGGATTACCCCCGAAGAGATCTATAAACTAAATCCTGAAGCCAGAGATGGAATTAATATCGATCAAATCCTGAAAGTAGGGATTGTTTCTACAGAAAAAACAGAAATAGATACAGGAGATAAAACAACGGTATCTGTTCCTGTAACAGAAGAAACAGGACGTACACCTGTTAGTTTTAGAACGCATAAGGTCAAGAAAAAAGAAACATTGACAGGGATTGCAAAAGCATATTCGGTGACTATCGATGAGATAAAGAAACACAATAAGCGATTGTATTCAGAAGGGATTCGAAAAAAAGATAAACTTAGAATTCCTGTATATGAATCTGTAGCTGCTGGAACAGATGAAGGAGGAACCCCAGTAGGAACAGTTTCTCAGGTGACTACTTATGTTGTAAAGCCTAAGGATACTAAATTTGGAATAGCTAGAAAACACGGAATCACTATAGAGGAGCTAGAGCAGCTGAACCCGGAAATGGATCCGGATTTTCCTATAGGGATGGAAATTAAAGTTCCGACATCTGTTTTTGTAGAATATGGAGATGTATTAGAAGAAGGTTTTGAATTGTATAAGATTCAGCCAAAAGAGACAATGTTTAGTCTGGTGAGACGTCTGGATATTTCTTCTGATTCTTTGATGAAAATGAATCCGTATATAAAAGATGGATTAAAAGCTGGTATGGTGATAACCATTCCAAAACAAAATATAAAAGATTCCTTGTCTTTTGATTATGCCGAAGGAAAGACAATTAACTTAGAACGTAAGTTGTTTAACTTTAAACAAAAGAAAATAGGAGTAATGCTTCCTTTTAGTTTGGAAAGTATTGATATTAATACCCGAAGCAAGACAGAAGAATATCTGAAAAGAAAGCAAAGCCTGAGGGTGGCTCTGGATTTCTATAGTGGGATTCTGATAGCAGTGGATTCAGCTAAAACCAGAGGGATTTCTACAGAACTTAGTGTTTTTGATACAGAGAAAGATAATAATGTAAAGGGAATCAAAGAGATTATGGTAGAAGCGAATTTTGATGAGATGGATGCAGTTATAGGGCCATTGTATCAAAGCAATGTAGAACTCGTTACAGCGGAGTTAAAGAAATATGACGTGCCTGTTTTTTCGCCCGCTTCTAAGAAAGAGTCTAAGTTATATGGAAACTTTTTTCAAACCAGACCTAGTAAAGAATTGCTAGAAGATAAGTTGATATCGTATGTAGAAAAAGACTCTACAGATAAGAATATTATTATCATTGTGCAAAGAGGAACAAAGCATGAAGCGTTGAAAAATAAATTAATTGCTAAATTTCCTAATGCAAAGATTGCTAAAATTCAAAAAGGGAACTATCTTTATGAAGTTGATTTAGCGAGAATTCTGGATGCTAAAAAGCCAAATTGGGTGTTTTTAGAGTCTAATGATGTAGCGATGATTAGTAATGTGATTCCGTTATTGAATGCGAAGGCAGAAAGCCATAAAGTGACACTGTTTACTACAGAAAAGAACAAAGCTTTCGATAATGATAATATTAAGAATGAACAATTGTCAAAAATGCATTTGCATTACCCTTCTATTGATAAGGAATACGATGTAGAGGAGATGAAGCTTCCTTTTGTAGAGCGATACAAAAAGAAATATGGAGTGGCACCTAATAAGTTTGCGGTAAGAGGGTTTGATATTGCTTATGATATTTTGATGAGATTGGGAACAGCAGATGATTTATATCATGCAGCAACATTCGAAGGAACTACGGAATATGTGGAGAATAAGTTTAATTATGCAAAAAAACTCTTAGGAGGATATTATAACAAAGCATCTTATATCATCAAGTTTGATGATGATTTGAAACTTACAGTAGTTGAATAATTCAGTATAATGATTATGATTTTTTAGGGGCTTACCTAAAAAGAACGTATTTTAGATTGAATAAAAATACGTTTTCTTAAAATTTAATAATGATAAAATAGATTTTTTTTTTATTATTATTGTCGAAACAAATTCAAAGGAATGTTATCAATGTTTCATAGCATGGAATTGGTATGGAAGTTGATAGGAGTATTATGACAATAATTGTAGAGTAACGTTTTTTAAAACATTTAGATTATTGAAGAGCAGACTGATGTGCGGTCGTACTGCGAAATAAGGAAAAGAAGCATATCTAAAAAAAGTTGATCAATGCCTAGCCCCGTGTTGATTTGTTGTTTAGATAAATGAAGGGAAATTGTGATTTTAGCAGGGCATAATTGTTGTTATTATGAATAAATTCTTAGCTGTTATTTTATTTTTGGTTTTTCCAAATGATGGTTATGTCGAAAAATTCTCATATGCAGAAAAGAGTAAGTTAGATTGGAGTGACTTTAGGGGAGAGCCGGACTGGAACAGTGATTTTGATGCGGTGGTGATTACGGGGATAACGTATCAGTGGTCTTATGGAAAAGATGAAGGTGAGATAGCTTTGGATTATAAGGTAGATAGTTTCTGTTATCCTTCTCAATCTTGGGCAAAGATTGGGCAGCGAACAGACTACTTATTAAATCATGAACAATTACATTTTGATATATCAGAACTACACGCTAGAATTCTTCGCAAAAGATTAAAAGATTACAAGCCTGGAAAAAATATTCGTAGAGATCTTAATAAAATGTATAAACTCGTAGAGCGTATGCGTACCAATATGCAGGAGCAATACGATATTGAAACAGAGCATTCCAAAAATAAAGAAGCACAAAAGAGATGGGAAGAAAAGGTGAAGACGCTAATATGGTACTATAGAGCGTACGAAAAATAATTTTCTTCAGAACTACCCTGTATGACTTTAGAACCGCAAAAAGAATTCCTGCTTAAATTGGCAAAAGCAAAAATGCCTTTCGGGAAGTATAAAGATAGATATTTGATAGATCTTCCAGAGTATTACATTGTTTGGTATAGAAATAAAGGATTGCCCAAAGGGACTCTGGGGAAACAATTAGAGACTGTGTATGAATTGAAGTTAAATGGGCTAGAGCATTTAGTGCGTAACCTTATGAAGATGTGATCTCTTAGAAAAAAGATAATAGAATAAAAAAAACCTGATATAGATTATCAGGTTTTTTTGTTAGTTCGTTAAGAAAAACAACTGTTATGCTTTTTCTGTTTCTTTAGAAAAAATATCTGTAGTAACTTGGTTGTGTAGTAAGTCTTCAAAAGTTTCTCTTTTTCGTATTAAATGTGCTTTTTTATTATGCCATAGTACTTCTGCTGGTCTGTATCTGGAATTGTAGTTGCTGGCCATAGAGAAGCAGTAGGCACCGGCATTTTTAAAAGCAATAATATCTCCTTCTGTAATCTCATTAATTCTTCTGTTGGTAGCAAAGGTGTCTGTCTCGCAGATGTATCCTACCACAGAATAAAAACGTTCTTTTCCAGTAGGATTGGAAACGTTTATTATTTCGTGATGAGCGTTGTAAAACATAGGTCTTATCAGGTGATTGAATCCGCTGTCAATTCCTGCAAAAACAGTAGAGGTAGTTTGCTTAACTACATTGACTTTGGCTAGGAAATACCCTGATTCGCTCACTAAGAATTTACCAGGTTCGAATCCAAGAGTTAATTGTTTTCCGTATTCTTTGCAGAAATCATTAAAACGCTTTGATAGCTTCTCACCGAATATTTCGATATTAGTTTCGATATCCCCTTCTTTATAAGGAACCTTGAAACCGCTACCAAAATCTATAAAATCTAAATCTTTGAAATGCTTGGCCGTGTCAAATAAAATTTCACTGGCATATAAAAATACATCTACATCCAGAATGTCACTACCCGTGTGCATATGAACTCCGTTGATTTTCATTCCTGTGTTTTCTACAATTCGGAGTATGTGAGGAATCTGGTGAATTGAAATGCCAAATTTGCTATCGATATGTCCTACAGAAATTTTACTGTTTCCTCCAGCCATTACGTGAGGATTGATTCGGATGCAAACAGGTATGTTAGGGTGTTTTGTTCCGAATTGCTCAAGGATAGAAAGATTATCTATGTTAATCTGAACTCCCATAGCAGCAACTTCTTCAATCTCTTCGAGAGAAACCCCATTAGGCGTAAATACAATGTCTTTGGGAGCAACACCAGCCAATAACCCTAACCTTACTTCTTGAATGGAAACCGTATCAAGTCCGGCACCAAGAGATTTCATAAGCTTAAGGATGGAAAGGTTAGAAAGTGCTTTTACAGCATAATTCAGTTTTACCTGTTTGACCTTTTTAAAAGCATTGAAAAGACGATTGTACTGTGATGTGATCTTTGAGGAGTCATAAACGTAAACAGGACTCCCATGTTCTTTTGCGATTGCTAATAAATCTGTGTTCTCCATTTTACTTAATAATTTAAGGTTGCAAAATTATCAATTCTAGTTTAGAAAATAACGATAGAAATAGAAAATAATATATAAAATATAGAAGAAGGCTTTAAGAAAGGAAGGAGTTCTTTGTCTGTTTTTTGAGCTATCGTAATTGTGGTTACGGAATAAAAACAGCAGGAAGGTTTTAGGATATTGAAGCTTGTATATGAAGAACCCGCTTTTTTAATCGAAAAGATTGGGACAGTAATTTCACTTTTCCTATTTTTGAAACTCCTATTTTAAAAGGTTAAAAATAATATTATGAACTTACACGAATATCAGGGTAAAGAGATATTAAGCAGCTTTGGCGTACGTATTCAGCGCGGAATTGTTGCCCACAATGCGAATGAGGCAGTAGCCGCTGCGAAACAACTAACAGCTGAGACTGGTACAGGATGGCATGTTATAAAAGCACAGGTGCACGCTGGTGGACGAGGAAAAGGAGGCGGTGTAAAACTGGCTAAGAATCTTCAGGAAGTAGAAGAAATCGCAGGACAGATTATAGGAATGAACTTAGTAACTCCTCAAACTTCTGCAGAAGGTAAAAAAGTACATCAGGTATTAATCGCTGAAGATGTATATTATCCAGGAGATAGTGAGCCAGAAGAATACTATATGTCGGTATTGCTTAATCGTGCTACAGGACGTAACATGATTATGTATTCTACAGAAGGAGGAATGGATATCGAAACAGTAGCAGAAGAAACACCGCATCTGATTTTTACAGAAGAGATTGATCCTGCGGTAGGATTGCTTCCATTTCAGGCAAGACGTGTAGCTTTTAACTTAGGATTAAGCGGAGCAGCCTTTAAAGAAATGACGAAATTCGTATTTGCACTATATACAGCATATGTAAAATCAGATTCTTCTTTATTTGAGATTAATCCGGTATTAAAAACCAGTGATGATAAAATCATGGCGGTTGATGCTAAGGTGACATTAGATGATAATGCATTGTATCGTCATAAAGATTATGCAGAAATGCGTGACATCAGAGAAGAAAACCCTGTAGAGGTAGAGGCAAAGTCTGTAGGATTGAATTATGTGGACCTTGATGGAAATGTTGGGTGTATGGTAAATGGAGCAGGATTGGCAATGGCAACTATGGACCTGATCAAGCAAGCAGGAGGAGAGCCGGCGAACTTCCTTGATGTAGGAGGAACTGCTGATGCAAAACGAGTAGAGGAAGCGTTTAGATTAATTCTTAAAGATGAGAACGTAAAAGCAATCCTAATCAATATTTTTGGAGGAATCGTTCGTTGTGACAGAGTAGCACAGGGAGTGGTTGATGCATACAAGAATATGGGAGATGATATAAACGTACCAATTATTGTGCGACTACAAGGAACAAATGCTGATATAGCAAAAGAACTTATTGATAATAGCGGATTGGATGTGCAAAGTGCTGTACAATTCCAGGAAGCAGCAGATAAAGTACAAGCTGTATTAGCGTAAGTATTCAATAGGTACTTAAATACGATAAAAAATGCCTTTCAGGTTTTTCTGAAAGGCATTTTTTGTTTGTTAATGCAGTGTTAAATATGAAATTAAGTGTAACAAAACGCTTTTTAGTGTCGTCTTATAAGCATCAATTAAATAATAAAAACGAATAATTATGAAAAACTTAAAAGTAGTATTAGTAGCCTTTGCGTTAGTAGTTAGTGGAGTGATGAGTGCATCAACTGTACCAGGAAAAGATAAGAGAAGTGTTAGTGCGGAAATAGGAGAACTATTAAAGAGCCCATCTTTTAAAATTAAGCAAGATATTAAGGCAGAAGTAACCTTTACATTAAATAAAGATAAAGAGATTGTGGTTCTTTCTGTTGACACAAAAGATGAAAAGATAGTTGATTTTATAAAAGCACGATTGAACTATAAAAAAGTAAGTGGAGTACTTCCTTTAGGATATGATGAATATATAGTACCTGTTCGTCTTAAGAAAGAATAGGTGTTCGAACAATAATCTATAAAAGTCCGGTCTAATCAGCCGGACTTTTTTTATGCTCCTAGAATATAGTGGATGCTTACTGTGGCAATTTCTGAATCAGGAAATCTGTGGAAGTGTTTTTCGTCACTTCGTAGCCCTATTTCATTAATTACTTTTAGGAAAGAATCGATTTCCAGAATATATTGATCAGAAAATCCATGTGTTGCATCATAAGCAGTTGCAACTGTTTTTCCGATATTTTTTGAAGCTATCTCAGGAGGAATCGTGTGTAATTCGATAACAATTAAACCATATTGAGCAATGTAGGGGCGCCATTTATTAAAATGTTCCTTTAAGTTTTTTTCTACTTCGTTGTTAGGGAGTAAGGCTCCTCTATAAGCAAATGCGCCGGTAGAACTGCTAGGGGTGTTTAATTTAGTAGTGGGCATTGGAGGATTCCAGATTCTGTTGTGATCTAAAAAAGTTCTTACAGAAAGAAGGTCTTTTAAAGAAATGTTGTATTCTTCTTTCAGATCTTTTGCTAATGCTTTAGGATCACTAATATCTCCCCAGATGACTTTGGTCCAAATATCTGCTTGTATAAGATTGGCTCTGGTCACTTTTAATGCAGTTTTGTTGTAGTCGGCACCGACCAAGAATAAAGGATAATCATCCAGCATTTTTCCTCGTAGTGTTTTGGATTCGATAACTTCAAACAGATGAATTAAAAAGGCTCCGTTTCCGCATCCCATGTCCAGAATTCCTTTGGGTTGTTCTTCTATAGGTTTGTTAAATAAGCTGATGATGATTTCATCTATTTTTTTGAAATAAGCAGCATGCGCTCCTCCACTGCCCCAAACATTCATTTCTCTGTCTACATGAGACTCCTCTGTCTGCGAGGCAGTATTCCAGAGTATGGAAGGGTTACCAAATAGTAACTCTTCAGTTTGACGGAACATAGGAATGTAAGAAACGGTTACTCCGTAGGCTGTAGCTCTTTTGGCAAAGAATAGACCTTTAGGGGTAAAGGTGTATTTTCTGTTTTGACGTTTGAACCATCCTAACTGGCTTAAAAAAGATAATATAACATCAAAATGCTCAGGAGCACTGTGGTATTCATCTGCACTGAAAGATGCTTCCATAAAATATTTGTGAAACATACCTCCCATACCGAGATGAACAGTAGTAGGACCAATTAGAATCCCTTCTATGTGTTTTATAATTTGATGTTGTATACTGAGAGTTTGTTTATCGGTAGTGTCAGTAATGTCGAATTTTTGTTCATATTGCTCGAAAAGTGCTTTTAATTTTAAAAAAGGTTTTTCTTCGAATTTTCTTCGGTGAAACTTTCCGGAATATTCTAATAAGGAAACTACATCTTTATATAGGTAGAAATGAGAAAAAGCAATCTCAGAATGCTCGTTTAGGGCAATGAAGATATCATTTTCCTTAATTGAATAAGTAAGCCACCCTTGGGAGCTAATCACACGAAGTGCTACATTGAGATAGCCTTTGTTGGCTTTGAAAGCGATAGAAAGATCGCTGATAGATGTTTTTTTGTATTGTAAGAGATGTGTGGTAATGCCGTTTTTAAAAAGTGCATAGGCAATAGGAGCAACAGCAATTCCATCTAAGTGCCGGAATAATTCTTCTCTGAATATTTCTTTTTCTTGTTTAGTAAGCATGGGTACCTTAGTTGAGTGAGTGGGTTGTATACTAAAATGTCTTTCTCTTCTAAGGTAAGAATTATTTTGTTTTTTTAATGGCTATTTATGATCCTTTTTAGGAGGTTTTGGAGGCATAGGTCCTCTAAGGTGAATCACTAGTCCGTTTAGAAAATTACGAAGAATCTGATCCCCACATTCTTTGTATTTTGGGTGTTTCTCGTTTCTGAAAAAAGCCCCTAGTTCACTTTTGGTTACCTTGAAATCTACCAGTGCTAATATCTTTACAATATCATCATCTCTAAGTTTATGCGCTACTCGTAGTTTTTTGAATATGTCATTATTTGTTAATCCCATGTCGCAAAGGTACTTTTTTTAGCTTATAATTACAGAGAATATTTATAGCTTTTGAACAGGTGAGTATAGAAGAAGTGTAAAAATGATGTTAATGCAAAAGTTGTATTTGGTAGGCATACTTGGTTTTTGTTATTTTCAGTCCGATTTTAATATAAGAAAGAAATATGTATACTAAAGGGGAAAAATTAAGTTTGCTTTCAGAAATGATTGCTTTGGCTAAATCTGATAAAGAGCTAAAAGAAAACGAATATGGGTTTATTTTAGCTGTTGCTTCTCAATTGGGGGTGTCGGAGAATGAAGTAGCGGATTTGATGAAGAAAAAAGTAGAGAAAAAGATATTGCAGCCAGAGGCGCAGCGTATTTTGCAATTTCATAGATTGGTGTTACTAATGAATGTTGATCAGGAAAGTGCTCTGGTAGAGATAGAGAAAATTAGAGAAATCGGACTTTCAATGGGGTTGAGACGAGAGGCAATCGATACAGTATTAAAAGAAATGCATTCTTATAAGGATAAGGTAATTCCGCCTAATGAATTGATTGAGATATTTAAACGTTTTTATAATTGATTTTTATTAGAAGAAGTTGTTTTGTCGGGTGCTTTTTAATAAAAAAATGACTTTTTGGCATGTGTTCTTGATGTTTTTATGACATTTTGTCTTTGTTTTGATGATGGACTTATAGTTGCTATATAGTAATCGTAACAATGATTAATAACAATAAAAAATACTATAATGAGATTCGTAAAAAACACAGAAAGACTACCATTACAATTAGACGATTTTTTTAATACAGATTGGTTTGGAGGTGCTACTGCTACCAAGAGGGTTGGAGTAGATATTCCAGCTGTAAATATCAAAGAAACAGATGCTTCTTTTGATTTGGAACTGGCGATTCCGGGCTTTTCCAAGGAGAATTTTAACCTGGAATTAGATAAAGATGTATTGACTATTTCGGCAGCTGTATCGGATGAAGAAAACGTATCGGAAGCTACAGAAAAAGGAACTTATTCCCGAAGAGAGTTTAGGTATGGGGCTTTTAAGAGATCATTTACCTTGCCGGATAGTATAGACAGAGTAGCTATAGAAGCCTCTTATGAAAATGGAATTCTAGGGGTGAGCCTTCCTAAAAAGGAAGAAGCCAAAGAAGCACCAAAAAGACTTATATCGATTTCATAAGAAGAAATATATGTATCTACTATATCTGTTGTAATTAAATAGATATAGTAGGTATCTTTTAGAACTGTAAGAAAGCTTCAGAATTCTAGTAGTTCTTTTAAAATTGATTCATTGATAGGTTTGGTGAGATAGCCAGCAATATTTTTATATTTTTTAGCTTTCTCCAGATCATCCGGGTTTTGAGATGAAGATAAGATATAGATATTTATTTTTTTTTCAGGAGTAGGAGTCAATTTGATATATGCATTCAGAAAATCCCATCCATCCATAATGGGCATATTAATATCCAGTAAAATAACATCAGGAAGTTGTTCTTTTTGATTCCATATGGATTCAATAAAGAGAATAGCTTCTTCTCCATTAGAAAAGGTAAGCAATTTATTTTGTTGAGATGAGATTTTACTAATCAGTTTTTTTACAATAAACTGATGAATCGTATCATCATCTATCAGATACAATGTCGTATTATTTTCAGTAATCATGCTAGGTTTATGATAAACGTAGTTCCTTTATTAACTTCACTGGCGATGGAGATATTTCCATTGAGTGCTTCTATTTGAGATTTAATTAAGAAAAGCCCAAATCCTTTTGCTTCAGGATTGTTGTGGAAGGTTTTACCGAACCCAAAAATATTGTTCCGATGTTTTTTTAAGTCGATTCCAATTCCATTGTCGCTGAATAACAATTGAATGGTGTTGTTAACTTTTCTGGATTCGATATGAATGGTAGCAGGGCGTTCAGAAGACCTGTAGGTGATTGAATTAGAGATAAGATTAAAAAAGATATTGTGGAGATATGCTTTGGAGTATTGGATGTAGTTACCTTGTTCAAAATCATAGGTAAGATTAATATGATATTTAGTTAATTTGTCATGAAGTAATTCAGATACTTCTTTACAAGTTTTTTTTAGTGAAATAGAACGTATTTTTAATTCAGGGAAAGAATTAATTTGTATTACTCGTACCAGGTCATCAATGGTTTTGTTTAATATTTCTGTAGAAATCTTAATACGGGAGATATATTCATCCTGTTCCTGATTGGTAGTTGTTTCTTCCAGAAAATTTGTAAGAGTAAAAATATTAGCAACAGGAGATTTTAAATTGTGTGAAGTGATATAGGCATAACTTTCGAGCTGCTTTGTTTTTACACGTAGTTGTTTGAGCATTTTTCTCAATTTTAATTTTTGTTTTTTGTCAATTGTTTTATCTCGAACAATGGCAAAAAACTCATGCGTATCATCTTCAACGTCAGTTGTATTCCATTCTAACCATATCGTTTGACCATCTTTGGTAATAAACCGATTTTCAAAACGGGAAATTACATTTCCTTGTGCTTTCTTTTTGGTGATTAGTGCTGTTTTTCTTTGATCTTCAGGGTGAATAAGAGAAATAAAAGGATGGTTTAGTAATTCCTCCCTGCTGTAGCCTAAAAGCTCTGTCCATCGATTATTAATTTGCTTGAAATACCCATCGATACCTGCAATAGCAATTAAATCCTGACTTAGACTGAAAAGATTTCTATATTGTAAATCAAGTTCCATAGAAAACGGTTTACCTTTCTTTAATATAAATAATGCCTTGTATGCGAAAAGACATATAGACAATACTTTGTCCTGTCGTTACTGATATTGATATAGAGGGAGGGGGTAAGTCGTTAGGTGTTGGTAAATATTTGTTATTCAGGTTTTTTGGTTTTAGAGTTATACTTTAAATTTAGCTATTTTTTTGAGAACAGTAAAAAAAATGACCATATAATTTTTATGGTTTTTGCATTGATATTTTTAGTTCACAAGCTTTTTTTAAAAGAATAAAAGAGCCGTGAAATCTCTTATAACTCCTGCCTTTAAAGGGAAAAACATATGCCGATTTTAGATATGTTATCAACTAATTTATAGTGTGTATAAATTGTAGGAAAACAACGACAGTAAACTCTTCCTTTTCTTAAATAAGAGATTTAAAGAAAGATAAATGTTTTTTTGCCGTATATATTTTGCGGTGGTTAAGATGTTGGTTATTAGGTGTTTTTTGTAAGTTTAATTCAATAACCAATTGAATAAATATATGAGGCACACACAAAAAAATGATCACTTTGATGTTATTGTAATCGGAGGAGGACCAATAGGATTGTCAGCAGCGTATCATATTAATAAGGAAGATAATACTAAAACAGTAGCGGTGTTAGAGCAGTTTTCTTTTATTAATGATGAAGTAAGCTCTTCAGGGAAATCTCGGCAATTCAGGGTTCAATACGATACGGTACCTATGGCACAATTAGCACTTCGGGCAGAAAAACAATGGAAAGCATTGAATGCCGTATCAGGTACAAAATTATTAGATCAGGTAGGAGCATTGTGGTTTGGTGACCCAGAGGCAACATCATCAGAAGGAGGGATAGAAAAAGCAATAGAAGTAATGGATGAATTAGGAATCCCTTATGAGGTATTAGAAGATGGAACAGCTATTATGGAGCGGTTTAATTTTTCGAACATACAAGATGATTATTCAGGTTTTTTTCAAAAAGATGGAGGGGTTCTCAATATAGAGGCTACCCAGCAGTTTTTATTAGATCAATTGTCAGTACAGGATCAGGTGCAATTATATGATTTTGTAGAAGTATACGATATCGTTTCTCTGGAGGGAGGGGAAATACAAGTGTATATTCAGAACAGTAAAACAAAGGAAGCATTAGGGTATTACACCACCGAAAAACTAGCTATTATTCCAGGACCGTATGTCAATGATTTAGTTGCTAATTTCGGGATAAAGGTAGGGATTGATATTTGGGAGATGTCTTCTGCCTATTATAAAATAACAGATCCCGAATTAGCGGAGAAATCAACTACCTGGTATGTCTTTCAGGAAGATGCTAATACCAGTGTTTTTTATGGGTTTAATGAAGTAGACTGGTCACATCCGGGCTATGTGCGTGTGGCTCCTGCAATTCCAGATCGTATTATTGACCACCCTTCTGAACGAACTGGTATTCCCAGTGATATTAGTTTAGGGTATAATACGGACTGGGTAAAAGCACATATGCCAGGCTTGGAACAGAAGGTCTCATATCCTTCGACCTGTCTGGTAGCGTTGTCAAAGACATCACAGGAACTATTGTTGGATTACCTGCCAGCTACGGTACCAAATCATAAAAATATTGTAGTGTATACTGCAGGATGGGCAGGGAAATTTATTCCTACCATAGGGGACTTGGTGGCTAAAATGGTTACAGAAAGACTTACAGAAGAAGATCAGTATTTTTTAGATCAGTTAACGATTGATTGGATATATGATTTTGATAAATATGCATTGCGCCTTCATACGCCTAAGCATCTGTTAACAAAAAGTAGAGAGAAGAGCGAAAAACCTGTAATGTTACCCAAAGGGCATAAGGGGTTTATTAGTAAACCCGAAGATGGTTTGGAAATTGATGTTGCAATTATAGGAGCAGGAGCCTCTGGTTTGTATTCTGGTTACCGGTTAAAGACAGGGGTAGATACCGAAGGGCGATCATTACACAAAAATGTGCAAATTTTTGAAGCTAGTGATCGTATCTGTGGACGTCTGGATTCTATACAGCTGCCGGGAATGAATGTAACAGGAGAATTAGGAGGAATGCGTTATATGGAGCATCAAGAGATTATTAATGGATTGATTAATCAATATGAAAGTCAAGGGTTGCTGACTTCGATAGATTTTAACCCCTCTAAAGAGGAAGAGCAATTGTATTATTTGAGGAAACAGCGATTTCAGGCAAAAGATATCACTTCAGATTTTAGAACTCGTTACTATGTAGATGCACAATTTGAAGGAAAAAGTGCAAATACAATTTTTAATCAAGTTATAGATGAAGTGCTACAAGCAGATGGAACCAGTATTGAGGAAATTCAGAATAGTCCAGACCCACAGGAAACCTGGAGAACAGTAAAACGCACATTGAGATATAATTTTCCGGGACCTTACGAAGGAAAGTATGTTTACGAAATAGGGTTTTGGAACCTACTTAAAGATAGGAGTTCTCAGGAGTGTTATGAGTTTTTAGCAAATGGAGGAGGATACTATTCCAATACTATTAATTGGAATGCGGCAGAAGCTTTTCCGTATATGGTAGGGGATTTTGCAGATGATGATGTTAGTTATAAAACGATTGAAGGAGGATTTGATAAAGTACTAAAAGTGACAGCTCATAAATTTATATCTTCCGGAGGAACTATTCGCCCTAATAATGCCTTGGTAAGCTTTGAAAAGGTGACAGATGGAGCTTCTACGAAAAAGTATAAATTAATTTTTCAACATATTGAAACCGGAGTACGACATAATTTTCAGGTAAAAGACACAAGCAAGCAGTGGGTAGTGTATGCAGATGAAATTATTTTGGGAATGCCCAGAAGGTCTTTAGAATTATTAGATCAAAGTAACTTTTTATTCAACCCTTTTAATGAAGTTAGTAAGCCTTTGTATGATAACATAAAAACTGTGATGGGAGAACCCTCCTTAAAAATTTTGTTAGGGTTTACATATCCTTGGTGGCCAGATCAGTCTCCTCATTCAATAACTGATCTGCCGATGCGTCAATGTTATTATTTTGGAACAGACCCGGAGAATCACCATTCATTGTTTTTGGCAAGTTATAATGATATGCGTACAGTCTCGTTTTGGAAATCAATGGAGAATGATGCTCTTTTTGAGACTGTTCCCACTCCATTGTTACAATCCAAGCCGTGGTTTAGAAAACAACTAAAGGATTTCTTAAACAAAGATATTCCACCGGCAACAAAGTCGATGGTAGCAGAAGTGATGAAACAAGCTAGAGAAATGCATGGGGATAATATAGATATTCCCGAACCATATACATCTGCATATAAAGATTGGAGCGAAGATCCGTATGGAGGAGGGTATCACGCATGGAAAGCAGGGTTTGTTGTAGCTGATAAAATGCCGGAAATCAGGCAGCCACAAGCAAATGAAGCAGTTTATATTGTTGGAGAAGCATACTCTGATCAGCAGGGGTGGGTAGAAGGTGCTTTCTGTGAAGCAGAAAAAGTAATGCTTCATCGATATAATTTACAGCGATTACCCTGGGTGCAAAGTAACTATTACCTGGAATGGGGCGGGCAATATGAAAAACACTTAGAAGATGTTGTGATTTAAGGTGTTCTTAGCAAGAGTCAGTAAAGAGCTGTATGAAATTTTCATACAGCTCTTTTCATTAGCACCCGGATATTGTGTCGCCAGGGTGTTATGTTTTGAGTAGATCTCTCTTATGGTTAGTAAGTACCCCAATAAATACACCCACTTATGAGAGCTAGTAGTATCCATTGTCCTAGGCGGAGATAGTTTTTGGGAAAAGATGCCGAGATGGAAATGATAAGAAACCATACGAAAGCATACCCCATAAAATAGATACACCCTAATTGAAGAAGGATGTCTTCTGCAGGAAGTATTTCAGAGAAATTGATTAATGCCAAGCCAATAGTAGCAAATAGTAAATCAAAAGAAATCCAATGCCATCCGCAGCGGCTCATAGTCCAACGTTCTGTTGGGGTGTTGTCATCATCTTGGTATGCCGGAGCGATACTACGTATTTCTTTATCTCCGATAAAAGTGTGTAGAATAAAAGCAATTAGTGTGAGTACATTTGCTGCAATAAGAGGGATATTCATTATAAAAAAGGTTATAGTAATTGTGTCATTTTGCCTAGTTTCATTTTAGAAGCATGAGTGAAGCTAATAGGGCGAACATAAGTCATAGTGCTCCATAGGTACTGATGCCCTTTAAGCATTCTTGTTCTTTTCATCCTTCTTCTCAGTCGTTTTAATTCTTCTTCAGTCGCAAGACGTCGTTCCCCTAATTGACCATATAATTTTATAGCAGGGTGTTTTTTAAAACGATTAGAGAATAAAGAATAGATCCAGAACCAGCGGTTGCTATTGACAGCTAATACACATACATTGGTAGTGTTTTCAAAATGCGAAGCAATAGTCGTTGCATATTTTTCAAAATAAAAACCAGTAGCTTGTTCTCTGTTTAGAAAAAAAGTACCAATCGGAGTGACGTCAGGAGATTGAAGTGCTCCAACCGTAGCAATAGATACGTGGAGGTTTGTGGTAAAGCTTTCCCGGAAATGTTTTCGGATTTGAGACCAGTTTTTTAATAACTCCATAATAATCGGTATCATTGGTTGTAGACAAAGTTCGTGATCCGACCTTAGAATTCATTTGATATAAATCAAATTCGTGTATTGGCTCTTATTCTGCTTAGAGTTTCCTGAGTAATACCTAGGAAAGAAGCGATATCTCTCAGAGAGGCTCGTTGAGTAATTACAGGAAATCGCTCTAATAAGTTTTCGTAACGTTGCTGAGCTGTTTCAAATTGTAGAGATACAATTCGTTGTTGTAATTGCAACATTGTTTTGGTGCAGCTAATACGTCCCAGGCGCTCGAAATCGTGATAATTGTCACAAAGTAAATTCATTTCTTCTCTGGTGATACTTAGTAAATGCACTTCCTCCAGAGTTTCGATATAATGAGGGCTGGGAACCTGTAGAAAATAACTGGTGATAGCACACATAAAATCTCCTTCAAAAGCAAACCAGTCTGTGACGTTTTTTCCATCTTTGAGATAATATGCTTTGATAGCTCCTTTGACAATATAATATAGCATGTCAGAATATTGTCCTTCCTTAACCAGGATATATCCTTTGGGGTAGGTACGTTGTTTGATTAACGATGCCCAATGTGCTATGGTTTTGTCAGATAAAGGAGTGTATTCTTTACTGATTGTCTGTAAGATTGATGTTAGTGACATGAGTTGTATCGAGGATTGAGAGGGAGAAAGGTAAAAATAAAATATTGTAATCGTATGTCATTCTTTTGAGAAAAAATCATTTTAACCTTCTTTGTATTCGAGTCGAACAGGTTTACTAGTGACTGTGGGGTAGGAGAGAATAAAAAAATCCGATAGATCAGTTTTATTGATTATCGGATTTTCTGATTGAGTATATGTAATAATAGCAGATGTTATGTATTATTTTATACTCCGGGGGATTATTTGTATACGGTATATTGAATTACACAAGAATTGTTTTGTCTGTCTCTACATTCAAAGTATACAATGTCAGCATTGATATATGCAGCACTCCCTACAGAGTTGATGATTTGATTTACATGTGTTTGTAATTCATCTTGGTAGTGATCGAGATTAATATCGCTATCACTGTCTACATAGTAGATCATACTTTTATAAAAAGTAGACACACTGCCACTTGGAGGCCAGGAGCGAGGGTAGTCAGTACATTCTCTTACATAACGTTCGAATTCAGAAGAGGCTCCGTCAGAGCATCCGGTATCTCCGTCCAGGGTGCAATTGGTTTTTAGAGAAGGACGAGTTAATTTGTTTAATTCCTGTGTAGTTGCTGTACGATGTGTAACCGTTCCAACCAGGCTTAAATATTCATTCGTTACTGTTGTGTCGTCAATTTCTGTAGTATCACTACAGGAGATAACAAGAAAAAGAATAATACTTAATAACGAAATAAATGCGAATTTAAATTTCATAGGTTTTAATTTTAGGTTTAAAGAGCTTACAAGTAACTAAAGATTAAAACCGTCTCCTAACGATGGGGTTTAAGTATTTGTTATACTATATTCTGAATATTGGGATATATTTCATGGTTTGATAATGTAAATATAAAGTTTTGGTATAGAGTTGTTTGCGTGCTGTGTTTTGTAGAGGGAAAGATTTCTTTTAGCTGAAAATTTCATGTTGATTTGTAAAAGATTTAAACTCAATAGGATTGTTGCTGGGATCCAATAAAAACATTGTTAGCTGCTCTCCTTTTTTGCCTTTGTATCTGATTTGTGGGGGGATGATAAATGGAATATTGTGAGTTTCGAGTTGCTGTTTAATTCGGGTAAACTCATCTCTGGAAATAATGCATCCAAAATGGGGGATTGGTACCTGAACTCCATCTACTGAGCCACAATAATCAAGTGGTGGGATGTTATCTGACAGGTGAGCTGATGCCTGATGACCAAAAAAATCAAAGTCAACCCAGGATGCAGTCGACCTCCCTATGGAGCAACCCAGGATCGTATGATAAAAAACAATGGTGCTTTCTATATCTTTTACTGTAAATGCATAGTGAAATATCGAAGAAGTCATAATTAGTATTCTTTTTGTAATGAGACTGTATGTAGTAATGTTTTTTGGGAACGAAACAGTTGATAGTTTTGGACAATTTGAGTGATGCAGCTATGAATATTGGTAATACTGGCGATATGGGGTGTTATCTGAATATTATCGTATGTCCAGAAGGGGTGTTTGTCAGGTAAAGGTTCCGTTCTGAATACATCGAGGGTAGCACCGGATAAGTGTTTGCTTTCTACTAGTGTTATCAGGTCTTGCTCAACCAGGTGTTCTCCTCTGCCTACATTTATTAGATATGCCTCTTTGTTAAGTTGAGATAATATTTCTTTTCTCAGGATATTTTCTGTTTTTGATGTCAAAGGAAGAATATTAATAAGAATATCTGTATGCTTTAGGAATGAAGAAAGTGCTGCTTCTCCGGCATAGGTATCTACTTGTGGGAGTTCTTTAGGGCTGTTTGACCATCCTTTTACCCGGGCTCCCAATGCTGCAAATTGGGAAGCGACATGTTTTCCGATATTTCCAAGTCCCATAATAGAAATGGTCATATCCTGTAATCGTTTATAAGGGAGCGGGGTCCATTGTCGATGTTGATTTGCCAGTGTATAGACGGCGGTGTTTTTTAGTTGGGACAATACGATGGAAAGAAGGTATTCCCACATGTCATTGGATAAATGAGGGTCGACAATCCTGGATAATGTGATTTTATCCGGATCTAATTGTTGTGTTCTGGTAATATGGTCGACACCAGCTCCAGCGGATTGTACTATTTGCAGATTAGGGAATTGTTTGAGAAGCAGAGGTTGTGGTTTCCAACATACAGCAAACGATACAGTGTCGGGATTGGTAGCAGGACTATATATTTCTACTTTCGTATTAGGTAATGATTTTTGGAGTGCTTGTTGCCACGGAATAGGATCTTTTTGATTGAAAATAAGTACCATCTGTAATTTTTGTTCAAAAGTAGATAGTTTTTGTGCTTAGCCAAAGTGGATTTGATTGCAAAAGCGTTAATTTAGTGTTGAAAAAAAAGTAATAATTTAATTTGTGTATGGATTCAATAGTTGATGATATAGATATAGCTATAATAAACATTTTGGAAAAAGAAGCCAGAGCATCTTTTGCAGATATTGCCAGAAGATTAACTCTTTCTCCTTCAGCGATTCGGGAACGGGTTCAGCGACTCGAAGATCACGGAGTTATTCGTCAATATCAGATAGCGTTGGACTATAAACAATTAGGGTATGATATTGAAGCGTTTATTTTAGTGAAAGTATTCCATGGAAAACTACAAAGTTTTTTGAGGGTGATCAAAACCTATAAAGAAGTGAAAGATGCGTACCGAATTACCGGGAACTACAATGTGCATCTGAAGGTTATCTTAAAAGACAGGATGCACCTTCAGGATTTTATAGATCGTATTATGGTTTATGGAGATACGCACACTTCTCTGATATTGTCTGATATTTAATGTATCAGAAAAATGATCAATGCTCTTTGCTTTTATAAATCCACATAGCTTGTGTGTTTCCTGCTTTTTCGAATCCATTTTTTTTATAGAACGAAATGGCTTCCTGATCTGCAGTGAGCATTTGCATATGGAATTCTTTATATTTCTCTGTAAGTTTTTCCATAATGATCTGTCCGATTCCTTTGTTTTGATATTCCGGTAATATCAGTAAGTGTGGGAAATATACGACTAGATGCCCATCAGATATAGCATTTCCTAAACCGATCAGCTTTTTATCATCCCATGCGGTTAATACTGTATGAGACCCTAATAATGCATTGTATAGTTGTTCTGGTTTTGCTGCTGCGCTCCATTGATTAGCTTTGTATAACTGAACTACATCAGCAATTGTGAATCCTTTTTTTTCGGAAATAATAATTTTCATAATATGTGTTTATCGTATAACCAGTTTCTTCTGGCGCTAAAAGCTTTTTGTTTGTTGAGTGTGTCTTCGTCCTGATAATCAGGATTTGATATTCTGTATGCTTGTCTTGAAATTATAATTATTTCAGGCAAATGTCATGAGGTGTTTAGTGATGTACGTTGTGGTACATCAAAATCACCTGATATACTCTTGTATAAGATGTGTAAATATACCTTAAAACAGCATGGGGATAGAATACTTTTATGATGTTGTTAACAAAATAAAAGAGTAGGGAAGTCAGAATGATGGCTTCCCCATAGATGAAGGGATAAAAAGACATTGAGACCTTGAATAATGAATGATTCCGATCAGTGAGATGATATTTAGAAGATTAGGAAAATTACAAAGGGTGATATGCTTGTTTGATCATGTTTTTTACTACTATTTTATGAAAAGGTTTTACGAAAAACATGTACACCCTGCCAATGGTTTTATTATAGGTAACTAAGGTTGATACTTTGATATTGTATTCTTTTTCTTTGGAATCAAAAATGCTTACTCGGAAGTTGAGGTGTGTGTCATCTTCTCCGAGGAGAATCTCATTATCGGTAATGCTATAGATTTTAAAAAAACCTATATACCCACCAACCTTAAATTGCTGTTTGCTTTCATCAGGAATCACTGTATTAACCCCAATGAATCTGACGAGGCTATTTCTAAACTTCATTAATGCAATCACCCAGGGAGGAGCAGAGCCAAAAATATTTTGTGTTACTTCAGTAATCGTATCCCGATGATTTGTTGTACTAAATGTATCCCCAAAATCGGTTGATGGTAATAGGGGTTTTGTCGCTTTGGTTTCTATTAACTGTTCCTGTTTTACTTTCATAGGACATTAGGCTTGAGAAGTTGTAAATGACTAATCTAGTACAAATGTACTATTTTTTTAGTACAGTACTACTAATTCTTATATTTGTGGCATGAACATGACCAAAGTAAGAATATTGGCACATAGCCTGCAGTTATTTAATACCTATGGAATAGGAGCAGTGAGTCAGCGAAAAATAGCAGATACATTAGCAATAAGTCCAGGGAATCTGACATATCATTTCAAGAAAAAAGAAGATATTGAAATTGCATTGTATGAACAGTTGGTAGATAAGGTATCTGTTGTAATCGAAGGGGCACTTGATAAGCGTTTTGAATTAAGTTCTATGTTTGAGATGACAAAAGGGATTCTTTCGCTTTTTTTTGAATATCGCTTTATCTTTCTTGATTTTGTGCAGCTTATGCGGGGCAATCAGAAAATAGCTACTCATTATTCTGCATTGATGAAACAGAGAAAAGAACAATTTTTTTACGCGATTCATCAGTTAGAAAACAATGGCTTGATCCGGGAAGAAGAGCTGCCTGATGAGTATGAGTTTTTGTATGATCGATTTCAGATTTTATCTGATTTCTGGATTGCCTCGGCAGAGTTTTCTACGGGCAATGTTACTGCGAAAAATCTGAAGCGCTATACCCAGGTTATTCTGCAATCGATATACCCGTATCTAACCACTAGAGGAAAAACTGAATTTTTAAATTGTTTGAAATCATAGGCTGTGGTAGGATTATTTTTTTGCAAACCGATGTACATATCCGATGCTGATTTCTGAAAAATCTGCCTGTCCTAAATTCGCATTGATGTGTGCTGAGACAAATACATTGTGTTTTGGAGATGTATTTGTGTTGCGTAGGTAGTATTTAATCCCCATTCTGCTAGAGACGGTTCGTTTTATTTCATAATACCAGTTAAGGTCTTCTTTGTAATACGTGTCATTAGCATAATATCCTTGACTTAATTGCCAGTCTATCTTATAAAAGGGCTTGTAGATGTTAAGTCCGATTTGTGTACTGAGACCTACGTGACCAAGTAATAATTCAGCACTGGCAAATACTCCGAAGTTAGTTGCATAACGAAAGGGGCTTTCTCTAAAAAAGGGAACCTGTTCCTCGATTAATTCTTCATCGTTTTTTATATGGTCATAATAGTGTTGGTAAAAACGATAGTAAAATCCCCCACCAAATTTGAAAGTGTTTTTATAGATCTTTCCGGCACTAAAGGCTACAGAGTATACTTCTTTTTGAGCGTTAAACGTTTGTGATAATACATTGTATCCAAGTCCGAACCTGCCTGATATGAATGTTGTACTTCCAGGCGTGTTTTCTTTTGTTTCAGATACTTTCCGAAAAGAGGGGGAAACTTGTTTTGTTACCGGAATTATAGAGGAGACACTCGCTACAAAAGAATTTAATCCCTGATTAGGGAGTCTGGTATGTCCGTTAGAGTGATGGATGTATCCGAGTCCCATGCGCCAATCCATGTGATTAGTGCGGAAAATATCATAATACAGAAAAGAACGAAAGGACCAGTTGATCTTGGTTGTAATTGCTTTGTTATAAGGGTTATCTACAGGGTGGTATTGCGTATCCATATACGATGCTCCCATTCCTACTTGTAGGTAAATAGGGTGTTTTTTTTGCGAAAAAAAAGAAGTTTCTAGAAAGGGCATAACAGTATATGCTTTTCCTATTTTTTGAGTATTTCCAAAATCGGTAATACTCAAGGAGATTCCTGTAGTGGGATACCCTAATTGTCTTTTCCATGCTTTTTCTTTATTAGTATTAAACCCCAGACTTACAAAGAATGCTTTTTGTATGGAAGTTTCAGGAAACCCCTGATTGGCTTCCATTGTTTTTCCAATGGCGATCTCCGGAGCAATATATATCAAAGGCTTTTGTGATTTTTTAACAGGTTGTGCGTATATTTTTAAGGTTATTAATAGAGGGCATAGTAAGTAAAATGTATATTTCATACAATTGGTTATTTTTTCCTCCGTGAAAATAACTTTTTTTAGGAGATAACAAAATAAGCTAGTTTGGGGTAGGGGATATTTGTAGCTCTTTGTGATAACTGAGAATTTTACCAATGCTTTTTTGATCAATACGCTGACAATGCACCATTGCTGTTTCCAAAGCATTGATAATTCGGGCAAAACCCCCATTGTCAAAGATAGGACCGATTTCTTCTCTAAACCCCCCTTTTTCTATGATGGCTTCTTTTAACTCCTGGGCGGTTTCTATATTAGGTAGTGGCGTAAAGGTAAGATGATCCAATTCCTTGATTTCTGTATTTAGTGATTGAATCAATTGATTTATTTTTAATTGAAATCCACTAATTTCTGATTGAAGAATGTCTTCTTTGGATTGCAAAACTTGCAGTTCCTGTAAGATAAAACCTTTTGTTCGGCTGATGGCTCTGTAGATTGTACTTAGCACAGTATGTTGTTTGTATAACTGTATCAGTTTATCTGTGGTATTTGCTTGTTTAGCCAGAAGTAGATGGTATGCGCAGAATCGAGTGTCCCAGTCTATAAAACTCTCATTAAACAATTTTTCTCTTTGCTCCAGTAAAAGAGTATATCCTTCTTGCAGATTTTTCTTATTGTACCGAATACCATTAAACGAGAATTGATTTTCTTTGGTGGTGCCTTCTGAGATTTGCCGTGCTTTTAGTAACAGTTCCTCAATTTCTTTAATAGGTTTCATGAGGAGTACTAATTCTTCCTTTAATACGGTTAGCGAATATGAATTGTTTTCAGCAATTTTATAGGTTTCTTGTTGTAAGAGATCCATCGATGGGATGTGAAGATACCTGTTTTCAAAAGTATGGTGATATTCTTCTAATAATTCTTTGCCTTGATTTTCCGCAGTGATGAATGCTTCAAAAGCTTTTTCGGATACAAAATCAGTTGGTCTTTTTTGTAGGTATTGCGAATATATCAACTGCGTCATTTTCTGCTGAATCGCTTCTTTGGAATCAAATAATATCCATGGAGATCTGTTATCTTCTTCACAATGGATATATGGAGTTTTGGCATTGTCTTCTCTAAGATTATTTGGAGGATGGCTGGCATACATATTTACTTTAGAGTTTTCTGCTGCACTGAAGTATTTTTTTCCTCCCCGGATATCTGCCGGAAGATTATTGATAATTTCTTTTTGAGCCTCACTGGCTTTTTTAACAGCTATCGTATGATGTGTATATAGGTTCTCTACATATATTTTTTTCTGAGCAGCGAGATAAGCGTGTTGTATAGTAGTATTCCACAGTGTAAACCCATCATTTAATTTGAATAAAGAAGCGATAATGGCTTCACTTCCAGATGTGTGAATTGCAACTTTATCTGCATTAAATTCCATTTCTCTGGATAATAAGGAATACATGATGTTGAGAAACTGGTAAAAGAGGTTTAATACTTGTCTAATTAACCATATAACAGGAGTAATAATCCAGGCAGCAATAGAAACCCTGATATCTGAGGCTCTCCATTGTTCTAAGGCTTCATCCCATTTATCTCTGGAGAAGATCATATCATGAATAATAGTATTGGCAGAAATAATATAGCTTCCGATTTTCATACTTCGTTGAGCGAAATGACCAAACTCATGACTCATAACTGCTTTGAATTCAGATAGATTCAGACAGCTGATTAATCCCAGACCTATGGTGAGATCTTTCTTTACTGGGAAAATCAAGCTAAGCCACATATTATTATAGGATACATATGCATTGACATCAGGATCTGCATAGATCGATTTGGGTTTTGGAGCTCCTGTTTCGTTACAAATTTGATGAATAAAATTCCATAAATTGGGATGATTTTTCTGATCTAGTTTGATTCTGTTGGAAGGAGTGTGGTTTTTTAGTTTTAAAACAAACTTTAACGTAAATAATAACAACATAACAGCTCCGGCAATAGCTCCTGCTTTTAATAATACGGTGATTTTATTAATAGATCCCATAGGGTAGCTAAATGCATACCAAACCAAATATCCTATTGTACATATCAGTATAGAGTATAAGATGAAAAAAAGCAAAATCGACAATACTGCTAAACTTGCTTTTAATTGATACGAAAAGGGAAGTTTTGTTAATTTTTTTGGGACATGGGTAGGGCTTTTAGGGTAATAGTTTGGTGTCATTTATATTGGTTTATTAGTTGTCTAGCTTGTTGCTTGATTGGGGAGGGTACAATATATAAGCTATTCGTTTTAAGGGAAAAAATGAATAGCTTTAAAAGCTAAAATAACAAAACCATTTAGTTTTTTTAGGAAACTATTAATTTACTAGTAATTTTTAACAAAAAAAGACCCCGAAAACAAAAAGTAATCGGGGGGATATATTGAAAAATGAAAAATTATTTTTCCAGAATATTTTTTAAGTTTTGTAAACCGGTATTGAGGTCGTCTCCAATCATTTGTTCGAAATCCATGAAGAGCATCATAAGGTTCATAGGGTAATCCATATGTCCACTGAATCCCCATTTCACTTTTGTTTTATTTCCGGATATTGCTTCTGTAATCATATAGGCAGGTTCCGTTGATTGAAAAGGTGTCAAAAAACGAAGTTCATAATCAATACGTTCTCCTTCCGTAATTTTTTTTATTTCCTGTTCTCCTTTTCCGACTTCTTCATTTTCACTATCCCAGGCAGCGATAAACCCTACCATACCATCAGTACCACTATATGTTTTTTTCATTTCAGGATCCATCAATGCCCATTTGCTATATTGATCTTGATTTTTGAGATACTTTACATATTCAAAAACTTCCTGTTTGGGTTTGTCGATGATGACTTCTCTTTCCACATCATACTCTTTTTTTACAAATAATGCAGTAATGAGGGGAATGGCTATTAGAATAGCAATAACGAGTAAAATTTTTTTTAAAATTCCCATGATAATTTAGTGTTATGTTATTGATTTGATTGGTTTTAGATATTGTTATGGTTTCTTTAAAGATAAATGTAATTTTCAAGAACCTCAAATATCTGTAGGTCAGATCATGTAGAATGTCAATTAAAAAAAGAGGATTGGTGTTATTTTTTTAATTTTTTTTAAAAAAAGTGTAAGGCTTGTCAAAAAAGCCCGACTAAGGTGGTATCGGTTTTCAAAAAGACAGAAGGATTTATGATGAATTTAGAATGTAAAATCGATCGTTTTCTACTTTTCTCAATCATCTTTATCCGAATCAAAATAAATTACTCTTGTTAAACATTTGCCAGTGTTTACTAGGGAATCTATCAAAAGAAAAGATAAGATGTTTCATAAGAAGATAGATTCCCTTTTTTATGTTTTACCCGATAATTGAGGGATAGATACTTAAGGAGTAGCTTTTTGATTTATTCTTTTCCCCATAGATATTTCTCCTGCCTACATTAATCCTATTCTTTTTTATCGGTAGTGGTTGATGGTGTCAATGCGGTTACAAAAGCTTCTTTCTGATCTACAGCTAAGGCAATTCGGGTAACTGTTTTATTTTTTCCATATAATTGATGTATTGTATATGGTTTTTTCAGGTCGATAAAAACAGAATGACTATCCAGGTCTCCAAGAGGAGAGAGTTTGGTTGTTTGGTGTTCTCCTTCTGGAATTGCAGCACTGCTAATGGTTACGGCAGCAATGTCTTTTTTCAGAATATTTACCTCACTAAGAATCCCGAATCGCAATAAAAGTGTATCCTGTTCTATGCGAATTGGTCTTTTGATAATTGCTTTTGAAATCCCGAAAATCTGAATAGCAGAGTAACAACTAATTCCACTGAGAATCCAGGCAGTAATCAGACTCCATTTTTCTATCCAAATGTGCAATACATATGTTTCGATTCCTATGATAAAGATAAATGCAAATAACAAAGTGATGATGCCACTGTTTTTGTGATAGCTAAAAGTTGTGGACGTTGTTGGTACAGGTTTCCAAAACCAAAATCCATAATATATAATTGCAATCTCTGAAGATAGTAGTGCTGCTATTTTTTTAGGTACGATTTGTTCACAAGTTTCTCTTACTGCTGTATAAAAATCAAGTTGCTTTTTGTGTACTTTTTTAAACTTTTTGATAGTAGTAACCACTTTATAGATAACAGTGAGTACTATCGTAATTTCTATAACAGGTAATCCCCAGTTTTTAAACGCGATTAAATATTGCTGATGCGCTTCCGGAAGAATATACGAACCGGTTATCACACCCAGTACAAGTACTGGTACCAATGTGGTTTTTGGGATATTGGTTTTTCTTATTAATAAAAAATAGACCAATGGTATTGTTAGTAGAAGGTCAAGTGTAATTCCCAGAGATAAGGTGGCTGTATGTGCAGTAAAAAATGGAGAATATGGAATGAGAATTACAGCTGTTAATAATACTATCGGAATACCGGCGATAGCAACTTTATGAAGATTGGTGATAGCTGGTTTCATACTATTTGTCTTAATTGTTAGTATTGTGGTGATGGTTCATCTTATAGAATGATAAGATGATTTATTTTGATACACTATTGTTTTGGTTTTCTGACAAAGCGTACTTCTGATATTTTTCCATATTCAATTGTGTAGATAGCTAATGCCTCTCGAATTTTTGATTTGTCTTTCCCTATACCTGTCAAGGCTTCTTTGTCTATTACGACATTACCATATACAGTTCTGGAAACCACTTCGCAATGAAGGTTCGGAGTTCTTTCAAAAAAACCGGCATATCGTTTCCTCATGGTTTCTTTTCCCTGATATCTCAATTCATTAGGGTAGGTATATACTTTGATACTATCACTATATGGAATCAGGAATTCGTCTATATTTCTCTTGTTATAAGCTTCCAGTTGTTGTTGTGCCAATGCACGGGAGATATCCTCTATGTTTTCGGTTTGAGCATATCCTGCAAAACTTACTATACATAAAAACAGGGTAGGTATTTGGTATCGTTTCATTTGTTTACTGTATGGTTGTTTCTTTGATTATCGAGATGTAAATGATTCGAGACTTCCCTCGAAATGAGTGTTTGTTTTTTTATGTAATGCCTCTGGTGCTAGCACTGAGGGAGGTATCGTACTATTACTGTCATCAGGAGGACTAACCTGATGTATTTATTTAATACGTTTTTATGATTTAATAGGAGTGTTTTCTAATTCAAAAAATCCCCAGACTAAACTGGAACCAGAGATAAATCCAAAAACATTCGTTGCAATTCCCTCTCCAAGTACGATGTTATAACCACATGCTATACTGCCAAGGACTCCCAAAATAAGAATAAGATATCGAGTGTTTTTCATAAGTTGATTGTTATTTGTTATCCTATTCTATAAGTATCTTTTTTGGGGAAAATGTTACAAAAAAAAGATCTTTTGTGCTATAAAAGAAGTCGTTAAATGCGATTGGTAATAGTGTGTTTTGTATACCACAGGAATCCGATCAGTATGAGACTCTCTTAAGAAGTAAAAAGTTAATAAAGTCTTATAGAAGATTGTTGCTCTTTATGGGCAGCAGCACGTTTTTTTCGTTTGCGTCTTTGTTGCTTAAAAAATTGTTTCCTGATTCGCCAGATGATTCGTTCTATAATAAATGCATATAACATACAGTTAAGTAAGAGTCCCGTAAAAAAAGTAAAAGCTCCTCCAATATGAATATAGGTTCCTGCAATAGTATGCGTAGGGAAACGTAAAAATTCGAAAATCGGGATAAAAAGTAACCAGGGAGAATCTTTATCCAAAATTCCTTCTTCGGCAGCGAAAACAGAAAGAAAACTAGGGACCAATAAAGTGAGTAATACAATGATAACCAATGTAAAAATGGTTTTGTCGAAGTGTTTTAAGTGTAGTTGGGTCATGGGGCAATGGTCGTTATTTGGTTAGTTTCGTTATTGAATTTCAGTATCAATAACAATGCCTTTCTTTGTTTTTCGAACTTAAAAAAATGTGAAAAAAAAGCTTTTTTTCAGAGATAATGGGTAAGGAGTAAATAGGTTAAGGGTATCCCGTTATGTAAAAAAAAGAACCATCACCCATTAATAAAAAGTGATGGTTTGTTATATGGTACTTTTTTTATGACATGGAATACACATTTGAGCATATTCCGCGGAATTATTTGTTTAATAAGAATTTTATCAGGTTGAGGTATTCTTCCTCGGAATTGAGATTCGAGTATAAAACAAGGTATTTATTATTTACTAAGAAATTAGGAACCATAGTTAATCCAGCTTCCTTGAAGGATTCATTAAAATTACTAACCATGGAATCAGTTCCAAAACTGGTATAAGCAGCATCGTAATCTCTTGGATCAATTCCGGCATCTATAAAAAGTTGACGGATAGCAGACTCTTTCAGTTCTTGTTCCTTTTTATGAATGAGATCAAAAATACGAGGAACAATTTTTTCGGTTATGTCAAAACTCATCGCTATAACATATGCCTTACTGAGATAATATGCTTTATTTCCTTTTTTAGAAGCGACAGGAATTTTATTAACGGTTACTTCTGAGGGAATTTCTTTTTCCAGGCTTTTTAGTAATGGCTGAAACTGGTAGCAGCGGTCATCAAAAAACGAAAAAAAATGTTTTAGTTCCGGAATGGTGGATTTAGGTAACGACAATTCTTTGTAATGTACTCCTTCTTCAAACGTAGTGTTGCTACAAACAGCTGAGGTTGATTTGATGTCTATACAGCTATTTGATGTTGCGATAAGTGCATTTGTTTGTATCCCTACGAACACCATGCACAATACTGTGATCATTTTCTTTTTCATGAGGGTATAGGTTTTAGAGTTAAGTAGTGTATCAGAAAAACGATAAGTTTTTTATACACAAATTTAGTTAGGTATCGTTTTGATTCATTCAGTAAAATTTTAATGTTTCGAGGAATCTCCCCCGAAGTCGTTACTAGGTCTATTTATAACTCTTTTTATAGTTATGTTATTGTATATTAGAAAGATATGTTATTTTTTAGTAAAAGAAAATAGGTTATTTTACTTATTTGTAAGTGTCTGATAATCTTGTGTTAAGAAGTTGGTGTGAGCGTGTTATTATGGAGTTCCCCCAGGGCATACTGAGGAGGGATGTGTGCGAATAATTGGCATTAATAACCAAAAACGTCAGATTTCATAATCTACCTATGGATTTTTGTTGTTTTTTGAAGAGAAAAGCTACTTTATAGGCAGTATAAAATAGCTTTTCTTTACTAGGTGATTCAGGGCTGATACATATCTATGCCCCTAATACAAAAACAAGCCCTGTAATATCTCAAACGGAATTTATTGTTTACAGAAGATATATTTCGGGTTGTTTTTTAGTGTGTAATATATAGTTAAGATTGATTGGTTACAATATATAAGGCATCCCTTTATACCTAGGGATATCCAATAGAGGATTTGCTGCGAAAATAGAATTTTATAACCAAATAGTATTATGGGAAACCGTAATCGTTTAATTGTTTTATAAGGAATAATCCATAACTACTTGTACGGTATTTTTTTAAGAAAAAAATACTTAGAAACAGATCAGATACTTTTGTAATAAAAATGGTGTCTAGCTTTTTTTGTTTGCAGATATTCAACGGGAGTTTGTCCTGTAAAAACCTTACATTCTCTTATGAAATGGCTTTGGTCATAGTAGCCATAGGTAAGTGCAGTCTGCAGGTAGTCGGTAGTATGATTTAATAATAATTTTTTTATAGTTGTCTGGAATCGGGCAATACGATGAAATTTTTTAGGAGAAATCCCAAACCGACTACCGAAGCATCGCTCAAAATGACGAAAGCTGATTCCTGCTTTGGAAGAAGTTGTTTCTAAAGTGTTTGACTGAACATTTTTATAAAGGTGGTGTATAATAGCATCCCAATCAATCGTCTCTTTTTGCCGATGTTTTATAAGTTGCAATAATAAAAAAGATTCTATGGCTTGTATTTTAGCGGTGATATCTATAGAAGTATCTATTTTTTCCTGTAGTAATACTGCTTCTTTTCCCCAGATATCTTCTGTAGATAGATATGCGTCATTAAGGAGTTTGAACGGAATGTCACAAAAATGTCTGAATGTACCGCTTTTAAAACGAATGGAAAGAAAATGAACATGTGAATTGGCATCAATTCGCGTTTTTTTTCTAGGACAGAAGGTATGCGCTTTCTGGAGTGTATTATGAGCGATTGTATAGGGTTCGCCCAGATGAAAAATAATTTCAAGCCCAGTACCGGCTAAAACCTCTGGCATTTCAAAAGTTTTGCCATTAGTATATTCCCATACATAGAAGCGATCTATATACGGAACTAATAATGGAGTGGGTTTGTAATGTGTTTTTTTCAAAAGTAAAATTAATCTGGATGCAAAAATACAAAGTCTTTTTGGGCTACTATAATGCACCAGTCCCTTTTCTTATTATAAGAAAGTTTCCTGATGCATTGTAGGATATATCTATTAGTAATATTATGGATTTGTAGACCAGATTCCTGCTGTGTTGATAAATACACGTCTGTTTAATTGTAGATGTGCTAGTACCAGTTCGGCTATATCTTCCGGTTGCATTACTTTTTCCGGGTTCCCATCAGTAAGGTTTAAATCCAGTGCCATATCTGTAGCCACTGTACTTGGAGTAAGTGCTGTAACTCTGATATTGTGTTTTCTTACTTCTTGCATAAGTGATTCTGTAAGACCGATTACTCCAAACTTGGAAGCGCTATAAGCACTTGTGACAGCGGCTCCTTTTAAGCCTGCAGTAGAAGAAATATTAATGATATCCCCGCTTTTTTGAGCAATCATATTAGCTAAGAAAGTGCGAGTCACATGATAAGTTCCCAATAGGTTGATATTGATTACTTGTTGCCAGTCTTCAGGAGGCATCTCCAGAAAATTACCAAATCGACCAATTCCGGCATTATTAATCAGGATATCAATCGAAGTGAATGTTTTATAAACTGTTTCGGCAGCGGCAGTAACCTCTTCTAATGAAGAAATATCCGCCGTGGCAATCACGGTTTGTACTCCATGTGTTGCTGCTTCCTCGGCTACTTTTTTTAGATCAGTAGCTGTTCTGGCTAGTAAGGCTACATTGACTCCTTCTTTGGCTAAAGCGATGGCTATCGCTTTTCCTATTCCTTTTCCTGCTCCTGTAATCAGGGCATTTTTTCCTTTTAGGTTCATTTTTTTTAATTAAAATACTTCGATGACAGGAGCTGATGAGAGCATCTCTGTAATCTTATTAATAAAAGTGTTAAAATGTGTTGATGCATTGTGAGCGTCTACAGCTTGTTGATCTACATACTCTTCATAGACAATAAAGCGTCCATCAATCCCTACTTCTTCGAATAAGCGATAGGTAAGTGACCCGGCTTCTGCATTACTTTGTTCTACCATGATGGCTGCATGTGATAAAAATGACACTCGATGTTTCTTTTCTACATCTAATCTGGCAACAATTGTTTTTTTCATCTTGCTTTTTTAGTCTTATTTTGTTTGCAGCAACAAAAGTAATTTTAGAAACCCTTCGAGTATTGTAAAAAAACGACATCAGGTAGTTTCTGAATTATATCCCTTTACTTATTTTCCGAAATGCTTGGGACATTACTTTTTTATCAGATATACGTAACAGAAAAAAATCGTGATACGAGATCACGATCTTTTTCTAGAATACTATATGGATAAGTAGGGGTAGTATCAGAAAGGGGGAAAATTTCTGATATATACGGTTGATTATTAAGAGCTTTTTGAATACTGTAACAGTATTTCTGGGAACAAATGTAAACGCTTTTATCAAAGTAAAAACATGATTATGAGATATTAACCTATTATTGGGATTTCCTTAACGATAGTCTGTTGTTTCCTACTAGTAAAAGCTTTTATTATCGGTTTTTTTGCTTGATTATAGAGGTGTAAATATGGAGAAGCTTGTTGTGAATTAACATTTATATGCTAAAAAGGCTTCATGTCTCTTGCATTGATGTTGTTAATGATAGAAATTGGATATAGTTAATTACTTATTGTCAATCATTTTTTTTAAGTAATCGGTCAGGTGTGCCAGGTCTCTCAGGTTTTGCGGAGAAACATTCTCGTCAATCATATGTTTATTGACCAACTTAAAAAAGAGGTTGATATCATTTCCTAATACATAATGATAATCTTCATCGGCTCCGTAGTTAATAATTTGCCCGATAATTCCACGAGGACCCGGATCTAAATCAATTGCTATAAAATTTCCTGTTTGATCGGAGATAAAAGGAATCCATTTCGGATTGTAATACATTTTTTTGATAGCTCCTTCAGGAACGATTGGATCATACCATGACAGGTTAAAGGTTTCATTAGTTTCCCACATCTTTCGGGTAGTACTTAGTTCTTTATCAATTTGTTCCAGAGATAATAGTGATAGGCGTCGGATGTAGCCTGTTCCTTCTTTTTCTCCATTATGTAATTGATAGAATTTTTTGAACGCAGGAGGAAGAGTAATGTCAAATTTATGTTCGAAATCTGTAAGTTGTTGTTTGCTGACTCCCGGGTGTAACTGGTCTGCCAGTTTTGGGAAACGTTCTTTGATAAGTTGTTTATAGGCTTTCCAATGAGGAAATTGATCGGTCATTTGACAAGAAAAGAGTAGTGTTATAAGAACTAGTGTTTTTTTCATATTTATCGGATGATTGTGAAATTATGTACCAGTTGCAATAGATCTAATTTTGTAAAGGGGTTTTGCTAAGTGCACGAAGGACTTTTATTGCTTTCTGCGCATCATTTTTATGGACAAAAATATGATCGTGATAATAGGCAGCTATTACATTACAGCTGATTTGATGTTTGGCCAGCTCGTTAGAAAATAAAGCGGTAAGTCCCACAGCATCTAATGAAGAGTGAATGTTTAATGTAATCCAGGAAGCAACGTAGTCGTAAGTTAATCCTAGTGCATCCGCTTTTTGTCTCTCGATAACCAAGGTAGTTCCTTCTGCTTCTTTGAATTTTGATATAATGCTATCTTCATTGATAGGAATTGGTACTGTCGTAGTGGTGAATACATATTCTCCCGGATGGAGCACAGGAGTCATATCTTTTATTAGTACGGATAAATTTGTTTCGCCTGCCATGGTATTTTATTAGTAAGAGAGGTTAAAAATAAGTAGCAATCCCATAATGGGACCTATTTGAGTGAAGGTAATGAAAACTTATCAGAAAGGAGAGGTTTCTTACAAAAAGTAATGTACGTATGATACTTGCTTATTCGAATTTCAATACAGGTGAAGTTATTTTTTGATGAGAACCAGTAAAAAGTAGTTTAGAAAGGCTCTAGTATGTAGAGGAAAATAACTACTTTCTATTTCCTGCTTCGAGTAAGGAATTTCGAATTGCTTTTTTTCTTTCCTCTTCCCTAACTTGACTTAGGTCAATAGCATGGGTTTTTTCGTTGTTGGTTTTAAAGAAAACGGTATCAGCTGTTGCATGTGTTTTTTTGATGTCAGGAAGCAAAACAGTACGGATCGCATCAGTATTTTTTGTTCGGTATACAATTTTATCCGGTGTAATCGAGATAAAGAGTTTCCGGGCCTTAGGGATAAACGATGTAGATCGAATGAGTAAAAAAAAACCTATGACAATACCCAACGGTTTGTCCCAATCTCCTGGGAATTCAGTTATAAATTGATCGTCAGCCAGTGAATTGTATGATTTATAGCCAAAAGCTATGATTAAAAATACTCCAGTAAGAATGAATATATACATCGTTCTTGGAGCTCCTTTTTTTATGAGGTATGTCATAGGCTGAAGATACTAAATTATCAGCAGACCAAAAAAGCGTAACTGTTATTGGTTTAAACTTATAGATATGGTCATAGCCTTATGATAGGTGTTGCCCTGGAATACATCTTTGGTGTTTTTTTATGGTAGTGAGGGCGCTTTTTATTCTCATAAAAATATACCAGCTCTAAGGGAACTTTTATCTACAAACATTATTCGGTTTTTCTTTCTCTTCTAGTACATAAGAGGATTTGATAATATTAATGTTTTATAGAGGGAGCATACATAACTATTTTAATACTCATTGTTTATGATTAGAAGTTGCGGGAATAGATCCTGAATACCAATATTTATCTATTTTGTTTTTATCATTAAAGCTATTTTTCCAGAATACGTTATATACATTACTGATCTCTGGTACATAAGCTAAAAAATATTTTTCATTGAGATAAAAAATAATACAATTCCCAATATCACTATTGCTGATTATTTTTTGCACCCCAGTTTTTTCATATTCCGTAATAACCTCTTTGATGAAGTTATGGGTGTACTGGTACACATCATTATTGTTTTTGATATTACTGGCTTTTATAAAACCATCTATATCGAATTTCTTATTTGTATGTTTTTTAAAACATGTGGAGTCGTTTAATTTACAATTGAATAAAGATAAGTTAGGGAGTAAAAATTTCTTTTTATTTATTTCTTTAGTGAAGAAATAGGCTATTGGCTTATCTTTTTGATGATTTCTAGCTTGAATCATAATGTTCTTAAATACCCTAAAATTACCAGATTTAATTCTGTGTATTGCTTCCGTATTATTATCAGTATTGGCACAGCCTAAGAGAAAGATTGCTAAAAATATATAAACTATGGTTTTCATCATTTAAAATTTAAGACCAAATGGGAATTTTGGAATAAATTTAGTGTCTTTTTTAGGGTAGTAATGTGTTGATATAGTGGTGTTTTTATTGGGTTTAAAATTTTCTGCTTTGTTGATTGTTCAGGATTAAATAATGTATTAGGTATGACTATAATCCCTAATATCAAAACTATTTTTATTTTTAATTACTTCACGTGTAAATTTCCATTCAGGACCAAAATCCCATGAGTTCATTAAATCATTATAGTAGTGTTTATAAAAATCATTCTTTTAAAATATTCATACAAAACTTATAAAATCAAAAATTGATATGGTGAAAGAATCTCATCAATAATTAATCGCCTAAAATTACTAGATTCCTTTTTTAGAGAGAATAATCAAACTTCACTTACAAACATTATTTGGTTTTTCTTTCTCTTCTAGTACATAAGGGGATTTGATAATATTAATTTTATTGATATCTACTTTACAAACAAAACAGTTCCATGCAATAAAATCATTTAACCTATTTGTGTTTTCAGATGCTAAAACAATATTATCATCTTTTATGAGGTTGTTTTGCTTTAGTTTTTTTAAAACATGCTCTTTGTTAGTGTTTGTCTCAGATTCATTATAGAAATAAATTACATTCTTTCCATTATAGTTAAAGATGGAAAAATCATAAGGTATTTGATCATCTTTTAAAAGTTTATCAAAAACATATATCGAAAATTCATAAGTTTCCTTGTTTTCTTTTTTGAGTAATACATTTACATATAAGGGAGTGTCTAGCTTTTTTCTCATTTCTTTGATGTAAAGCTCCGCTTTTTGCTTCATTAAGTCATGTAGCTTTTCGGGTATTATCTGAAGTACTTTCTTTTTTTTTCTAAACTTTATGTCTTCTTTTTCAGTAGAAGGAGCCTCAATACAAGAAGAAAAAACTAAGACTATGATGTGTAATGCACTAACTAGTAGAGGTTTGTTAATTTTTCCAAATATCATATTTTCCGTTTTTTCGTATAAACCCTAAATCGTTCCAACCTCCTAAGATAACCCCAGGAACTCCAACTTTTTTTGTGAAATTTATATCTCCTTGAGAAGGTCTAGCATTTCCATATCCTGCGTGTATAATTCCAGGGTGTGTATGAAACCAACTATTAGCTCTTTCAAAATTATATCCTATCTTATATATATTTCTATTAATAAAGTTCTTTCCATTATTAATAAAAGAGACAAGGGAGGGAGCGGAATTGAATTTGTTTTCTTTATACGGAGTGATATAAATATTGTCGAAATTTTTATAATCATCAAATATAAACCCACCAATTTCTTTATCTACAGCAATAGATAAATCAGAGATTAGATTTATATAAGAATGAAAATCTTTTTTGTTTAAAACATCTAGATAGAGTCCTTTGTTTCGAATATTTAAACCATCTGATAAAAAACCTTTGTTAACAGTGCCAATTTGTACAGATTCAGAATCAAGCAGTCTATCAAAATTGTCATTAGTAGTTTTTATCAATTCAATAGATCCATCTTTATTAAGCCGATAATCATCCTCTGGTTTAGATACAGAAGATTGATTTTTTTTTGTCTTATTATTAAAGAACCATTGGATTTCCTTATCAACAGTATTGGTGAAATAGGAAGAGATATAATTGCTTAGGTCTCGTTTGCTATAAAATAAATTTTTATATGTTGTTTGAATTTGGAATAAAGCATGAGAATGGGCAGCGCGAAGGCTGCCTTTTAATTTTTTACGTGTCAAATCAACCTCTCGCTGATTTTCTAAACTATTGTTCAATGATCGCTTTATCGTACCTCTTAAAATAGTACGTAATTGAATGTTTGCTTGTTGTAATTCTATAGATGTTTTCACGTGTTTGTCATTCAATGATGTGTGTAAAATTCTTGGTGAACCTTTCTATAGAGAAGAGGTTTTAAGTGTTTTGGCTAATACAGTTATTATGCACTTGGCCAATTATTGACATGCTCATCATTTGCACCAATTTTAATTCCTTTGGCACTAATGTGTAAACTCACAGACATAGGTGTTTCATCTTCTGCGTCAAAATTTTTGTTGTAACGCAGGCAGTACGCTTCATTAAATTCGATGTTTTGCTCTACAGACATGGAATTACTTTTTATAAAAGTAATTTTTCCTCTTTTATGTTCATTAGGAGATAAAGCCCATTGTGCAAGCATATCATCTGTTTGGCGGTCTACCTGTAATCGAATGGTAAACTGTCCGGCAATTGGTCTGGCAGAAGGTCGACCGGTTACATCACTGTCTTGAGCAATATCTATCGAACAATTGAGAATAACAATCTCTTTGCCGTCAATTTCTAATCTGGAATAAAAAGACATAAATAATAGTATTTAAAAAAGGGTTAACATTATATTGTTTTGGCAATTGTGCATACGATGCCATCTTTTTTATACTATAGATATGCGCGTTTATAGAGGGGTAAACATTCACCTATAGTATGTTCTTTTGTTTTTCAGAAGTGGCTCTTTACTATTGATATGTATGCGTATACCATATCGATCATTCATTAAGCATATCGAATGTAATCATATCAATAGCTGTACTACATAAAAGAAGTGTACATTTCACTTTTTTTAAGGAAAGAACACATCCGATAAACAAGGAATAAAGAACGTAAGCTAAAAATACTTTATTTATAAGAAGGAATCAATAAAAAATGACTTTTTTCGATCTAATGATGTATTGTATCGATAGAGGTCAGGTGTCTATCTTATTGGATGTAGGAATTTCTTTAAGTTTTTTTTATAAAATATAATGGTTGTTATGTCAGAAAAAACTGTATAGGTTTGAAAAAGAGAAGAAAAGGTATTTTCCGAGGAAACGCGATACAGTAAAATAGATATAGTATACTACAGAAAAAGTCAATTAAATAATAAAATAGGTATGAAAAAAAATCTGTAATATACTATATCGTGTTAGGGTAGGGGTGATTGGGAGGTAGCATTGAGAGTTGATTAGTTTTCTATGTTATAGGTGTTTTCTGTTTCTACCTGTTTTTCCAGCCATGCGATTTTGCTAGGTTTGTTATAAATCGTATAGGTGTTCAGGTGGGGTAATCCAATAAATTTAACCTTATTGATTCCAAATGCATAGGAACTCTTAATAACCCATCTTCCCTGACCACTACTTTCATCATGTGTATCGATGACAGAATAGTTTCTGTTGTAATAATGTTCTTTTATTTTTTCGAAGGTGAGCTTCCCGAAAGTGATGATAATTTCCGGATCTACAATTTTTATAATTCGATCTATAATGGCCAATGATTTTTCCAATTCGATTTTATCAATTTTAGGCTTATTATATGTTCGATACATAAACAGGTGGGTAATGCATAATTCCTGAAGATCCATGTTTAGGATTTTACCAATGGTTTCGAGATTTTTTTTGAACCGATGTGTTTTTCCGTTTTCCCAATCTGCCACATAGGGACGGTAGTTATCGGTTTCAAAGTGTGTTAAAGATTCCAAAATAGTAGTAGGAATCGCATGAGGATCTCCTCCGGGATTAAGCCCAATCATAAGAAACTTCCCCTTTTTCAAGGAGCGGGCATGACTGTATAATAGTGTTCCGCTTTTATGAGCAGTTTCTCCTAGAGTGGATTTTACAAATTCTTTAAAATCATTTAATTCTGATGTATCCATATAGACGATTTTTTTCTATCAATAGCATCAATCGTTTCAGAAATAATACTACTGCGCAATCTTTTTATCTAATAGTTATTATTACTAAGCTATAACTTGCTGTTCATTTTTTCTTACGGAAAACCGTAATGCAAAAAATTATACAAGAGTTAGCAAAGTGTATAAGGCGTCAGTTTATGAGGATACAGGTTGTGGGGTACAAGCAGATCACAGGTTATTAGTAACAGGCTTAGGTTTTTATACAATAATATATGAAATAGAAACAGGCTTTATTATAAAGGAAAGCAATCTACGCTAACCATTACACATGTTTTATAAATATCCGGGAGGTTGTGATATTGAGCACAGGTGACCACTATAGGACCATTGTATTCAGAACAACGGTTTCTATGAATACCTCCACAAATGAGTTTCTGTTCGGATTTTGATAATTTTCTTGCTGATTTTAAGAGTAAATCTTTCATAATGTGTTAAAAAAAATAAATAGTGTGTATCGTATATTGATGAATATTGATTCTTTTGCAGGAGCTATGTAGCAGGTGTTTTTGACAAAGCTTGCAGATTTTTCAAATGGTTCTTGTACAATATGTATTGTTTGTTTTTTGAGTTTTTAGATTTGAAAAAAGAGAGCGTGGCATCAGAGCTGACAGGGATACCAATTTCTAGTAAGAAACTTTTATACGATTTGGGAATATAGCAGTTGCCATGTAGGTGTAATAAGGAATATTTCTGTACAGAAAAGAATTGATTCAGAGTTCTTTGAATACAGGATATGGTTACCCCTTTAATTAAGGAATTTACTATTTGTCTTTTCATTTAGGTTTATTAGTTTTTTAAATAAAAACACTGTTGGGGTATGATTTCCATTATAAATATAGGCAAGATTCTATTATTTTAGAAGGATTTAACGTTTTATTATTAAGACAGATAGAGAGTTTTAATGTAATAATAACAAGAATGTCTTCCAAAAACATCGTGGAATCCCTGTAAATAAAGGTTTCTCTTTTTGTATCAAAAACTACTTACTTGTTAATAAGTAAATAAGGAATTTTATCCAAATTCCAATCGATGACTAGTCCCTTGGCTAATGATTTAGCAATTGCTGTTCCATATAGATATTCTGTAAGATATAAGGCAGCTTCAAAACTTTTGGCTCCTCCGGAAGAGGTGATATATTTTCCGTCATGAACAAAAAACACCTGTTCTCTTATATCCAGATGTGGGAATTTTTGACGCATTGTATCAATATCTCCAGGAAAAGTGGTAGCGACCTTACCATCTAATAATCCGGCTTGTGCCAATACAAAAGCTCCATCACAATGCGAAGTGACAAAAGAAGCTTGCTCCGCAGTTTTTTTTACAAAATCAATCATATCCGTATCATCTAAGTCAGTATCCAGATGATGTTCAGCACTGGGGATTACCAGAATGTCGATATGGGGTAATGTATCTTGTCTGTAATTAAAGTCAGGGAGTAATCGCATCCCTTCAAAAGTTGTAATAGGTTCATGAGTATTTGCCACTGTAAATACATTCATCGGTTTTATATTTTTCCTGAATATAGTATGCTGGAAAATGTCATATGGAGCCGTCAATTCTGTATTGTAAGTTCCATCCATGATTAAAAATGCGACATTGTATCGGTTAGGAGCTAATGTAACAGTAGAGGAGGACTGCTCTTTTTGTTTTTTAGGAACCTCCGTACAGTGACTTAAGAGGAAAAAAAATAATAAAAACCATAAAGAAGATACGTTGTTAGTATTGATTATTTTATAGAACAGGTTCATATGGCTGGATTAAAATGTCAGCACTAAAGATACAACTTGTACTAAAAAATAGAAAAGTGCTGACATCTTATGTCAGCACTTTTAGGTGCTTAGCGAAGCTAATGTATCAACGTTTTATTATTTTAAAACGTTCCTGGAATGTATTTCCTGATATTTGTATAATATAGATACCAGGAGCTACATTAGAGGCATCCCATGTCCATCGTTCCTTGAGGTATACATCTTTATAAGTAGCAATTTCATTTCCTGAACTATTGAAGATCTGAATACTTGCTTTTGTTGCTCTTTTTTGTTTTCTCAACCCTTGGACATCAATAACAAATTGACTGGAAGAAGGATTAGGCCAGACATACTGACTGTTCAAAGTAGTTAGTGGATGTTTCTCCTTGTTAGGGATATCTCCTTCTACAGATCCGAATAATTGGAAGATGTGGTCTTGAGGTTGTTGCCCAAGAACAATGGAGGCAGGTGTCCATTCCTGGAAAATACCACTTCCATATAGATCTATATTTGATCGGAAGTTGGATTCGTGCCCAATACCGCCTTCTTGTGTTGTCCAGTTCCATTCCAGGTAATACGGATAAAAGTTAAGATGTGGTTGTACAGATATCCAATAATGACCAGAAGATAAAGTAATAGGCTCTGAGAAGTTGATGTGTATATTGCTTTCTTCTGTAGTAAACGAAGAATCAGTAAGGTCTTGTTTGATAACTTCTTTTCCGGGAACTCCATTGTTGTCTTCATATATGACAAATGTCACTTTTGAAGCTTCTATAGCAGTTCCGAACCCATGAGCTACAACTTTTTCTATATTCCAGCTACTTCCTTCCGGGACGATCAAATCATCGGCACATTGCGTATATGTATTGGTATCTGTATGAAAGTTAGACGATATTATGAATGTCGGAGCATCAATTTGTTCGTAGATCCCTGAAGGAATTACATTGACTGTGAATCCGGTAGTGGTCTTTTCTTTTTCTGAAGAGGCGTGTAATTCAATGCTGGATTTTCCAAAAGTATCTTTGGTATAGGTGATTGTTAATGTATTGTCAACCAGCTTTGTTTTTACAATCTCAGGATGAGAGTTGTTAACTTTTATTGAGATTGGTTTTTGCTGACTATGTTTGAATACATCTTGAATGTCTATCTCAATAGTTCCGTCTTCTATCCCGTTCACAACTTGGTTTTCCAGGAATTTATTCACTTTTAAGGATGGGGTAGGGAATGGAAAAATCATGGGGAGTTTTGCGCTATATACACCATTTCCATGAACCGCCAGTGCAATCAACCCATCTTTTCGAACTTCAATATCCTCAGCTATATTATTTCCAATTCTGAAAGATTCTTTAAACCACTTGGTGTTTTTGCCATTTATATAAGTGCTGTAATATAAACCTGTACTGGTCGCTACGATTATTTTTTGGAAATACTGACCAAAAGACTGTTCGCTGCTCCCAAAAAAAGCTGCTGCTCTAACAGAAGGACCATTTCCACTGCCGTCAGGGTGTTCTTCTAGGTTACCACTGATATCTGTCCAGGAATCACCGGCATCATCTGACAGAAAAACACTGGGAATACCATAGTTAGAGAAAACAGCAATAACACGATCTGCATTAGAAGGATCAACAGCAATGTGGTTGATGAATCCAGTTGGGAGTCCTTTATCTGTTCCTCCAACAGATACAACCTGATAAGTATCCAGGTTCGCATTGTCTATGCGGTAAATATTCCCATGGATTGTTCCGTAATACAGCCGGTTGGCAATAGGGTATGTAGAAACCGACAGCGCAGAAATAAGCTCATTTTGTGGAAGTTTTGTTTGTTTCATAGGACTCCAGTTGATCGGAGTACCATTTCTGTTGGCATAATCTGTAGGTGGAATTTTGTCTAGATTATTATTGCGCCACATCATGTTATTTACAGGTAGATACATGATGTTGTCATTATTAGGGTCAAGCGCAAACTTAGTGTGAAATAATCCGGAAAAAGGAGCTGCAAAAGAAGGTTTGACATTGGTTTCAGAGGTTTGTTTTCCTGTGTCATTATATGTTTTCCTGTATACGCCTCCACGTTGTACAGACATATATTTTGTTTTGCCATTGTCAGCAAACGCATTATCCATTCCATCTCCTCCAAAAATCTCTTCCCAGTCTGTTTTGGGAGTATTGGTATTGGTATACCATGTTCCGTTATCCTGAAAACCTGCTATGATGTGATCCGTTTTACTTTGGTGATTAATTGATATAAAATAGGGCTGTGTAGTGATATATCCATTGTTTAAGGAGGTCCAGGTTACAGGAAATCCTTGATGTGTAGCCGTGATATCCTGTGTAATCTGTACTCCTCCGTCATTTCCTGATAATACTTTATTGGGATTAGAAGGGTAGAATACAAGAGCGTGTTGATCCGGGTGTTGATTTTTATATATGTAAGAGGAAGTAGGATCATCAGGATCGAGTATGGGGCTATATCCTCCAATCCAATCTTTATCGGTAATCGGAGTAGCAAAACCATCCGTTGATCGATATAGATCTGTTCCTCCTAAAAAGATAAGTTCTGGATTCGTAGGGTGGATTTTTAAAACCATGTTATATCCTCCAAACAACTCCAATCTACCAAACCCTCCATTAGTAGGGAGGTTTTGTGTATAATCAATCCATTTTTTTTTGTCGGCAAGGTATTTGTACAAAGCTGCCTGGATATATGGAGGCTTATTTTGATTCGCAAAAGAGAGAAAATAAACAGTGGACTCTAGAGAAGGAGCAATAGCGATAACGGATCTTCCATAGGTAGCCGGGAACCCTTCAGGGGTGATATTAGTCCAGGTATCTCCATGATCATCAGAGGAGAAAAAGCCTGAATTCTCCCCATTACCAGATGAAGTAGAGGCATATAAAAGACCTGTAGTACTTACTGTAATATCTGTCTGACCGTTTTGGTCGATCGGAAGGATTTCTTCAAAAGTTTTTCCTTCATCTTTTGACCGTAGAATCCCTTTTGCGGTGGCTACATAAAGATAACCATTTACAGGGCTAACAATAATAGAAAAAGATATTTCAAACAAAGAAGTCCCAGGGGTGATATCATTGTCATAAGTGGCAGGAAGTAACGACCAGCTCTTTCCTCCATTTGTAGATTTATAGACTCCGTCACCTTCATAAAAAGCTCCAACTTTTCTGGCAGAATTACCTAGGGCTTCTCCAGAAGCATAATACCAAATATGTTCTTTTCCAGGTCTGGGATCTTGTGTGATACAAGTAATACTGGGAGATTGATCCATTCTGGTGACTTTTTTCCAGTTTTTTCCACTATCAACAGATCTCCATAATCCTCCGGAGACTCCTCCTGCCAGAATTATGTTCTCATCGGTTCTATCAATAGCTAATGCTCTGGTTCGCCCTCCAACATTATAGGGACCTCTGTTTTTCCAATAATAGTAATGACCATTTTTAGTTTTGGAAGAAGACATCATTTTTTGTATGTCTGTTCCAGAAGGAATTTTTGAAGAGAAAGAAAGTTCTTTGCTCCTGATACTCGAAGGAATTTTATTGGTTAGTGGATTCTTTAACCTTTCATACTCGAACTCCATCCGCTGGATTGCATTATCTCTCCGGTGAGACTCTTTTGCTTTTTTTGATTGAAGTTGACTGTCGTACAGTTTTTGAGCAGGTTGTTTTTGCGCATGTAATGAATATTGCCAGCACATTAGTAAGGCAAGGTAGATACAGCTTTTGAAATTTATAAATGATTTGTGCATGAAAAAAATACTTTTAAGGGGTTAATGTTGAGATAAAATTATAGAATCAAAGGAGGATAAAAAATGTTGTAATTCGCTATTTGTTAGTTATTTAACATTTGTTTGGGCTTAAGCTCCTTTCGTTTTTTAGAAATTAAAAAGAAGGAATTAGGAAGGGAGAGCTATAGAAAAATAAAGGGAGTTACACTTTTTTAAATAGTTGAATTATAGTCTTTTGTGTCCGTGTAAAATGAAAAAACCTTTTTTTTGAAGTTTAACAAAGTTTAAGTTTTTTTAACGATAACGGAAAACATATTTACAATAAAATTATTAGGAAAAATAATGCAAAAAGGGAGTTTTTTTTGTGTAACTGTCTGTTAATTAGTTGGTGAGTTGCTGTTTTTTAATCGTTTTTAAAGAAGGAAGATACTTTGGAATGCTATTGCATTAAGAAATTTGTTTTACCTGATACTTATTACTAAACGATTTTTTAGGGAAAAAGAAAGGGAGTTTTTTTCTTTTAGTATACTGCATTCTGTTCTTTTTTTCTTTTGAAGGAAGGTGTTTTATAAGAATCGTGCTGATTTGTTTTGGTAATATGGCATATTCATTTGTTAATATTGCTTAAATATGATTTATGTCATAGTCCTTCCTCTATGTTCCTCATAGTTTTGTAGTCTACTAATTAAAATCTGATAGAAGATATGGAAACTATGAAATATCCAACCCCATTGGATGAAGAGATTATTTTGGATCCACAAGAAACAATCATGAGCAAGACAAATCCGCATGGAACGATTGAGTATGCGAATGATTATTTTATGAATATATGTGGATACGAAGAACATGAATTGATTGGGAAACCACATAATATTATCAGACACCCCGATATGCCTAAAGTTATTTTTAAATGGCTATGGGAACGTCTCAAAAAGAAAGAAAATATTCATGCATTGGTAAAGAACCTGGCTAAGGATGGTCGTTATTACTGGGTGATTACCGATTTTGAAGTGAAATGTAATGAATATGGAGAGATTGATTCTCTTTTTGCCAGAAGAAAAGCACCTCCAAGAAAAACCATCCAGCTAGTTAGAGAATTGTATAAAAAACTGCTGGCAATAGAGAAAGCAAGTGGTGTAGAAGTCTCTGAGAAATATTTAATCGGTTTTCTGGAAGAAAAAGGAAAAACCTATGATGAATTTATAGAGGAGGTTTGTTTTATGGATAAGGAAAAAGAAAAGCCACTAGATCTTAAAGATCTGCAGTATCACAAAAGAAAAGGGCTTTTCGTAAGATTGTTTAGATAATATAACCATTGCTAATGATGAGTTGATGATTACTTTTTGAAATAATAGCCATAGCACATAGTGAATGCATGTTATCTGAATGCCATAATAAGCTATTGGGATAAACTGATTGATCTTATGATCTGAGGGGTCATCAGTTTATGAAGTACAGTAGGATTGTTCTTTTACTTTCTTGTAAAAATCAAAATACCCTTTTACCCTTGAGAGAGGAATCCGTTTGTGTCTTCACAGTTCAGATAATGGCGAAACAGCAAGTATGTACATACTTGCTGTTTTTTTTGATTTATGATTTTTTGAGTAATTCTGTTATTTTTTTAGCAACAGCAGTAGATGATTGCGCATTTTGACCCGTAACCAGACGTTGATCCACTTCGATATGAGGAGTATTTCGTTTGGAAAATTTAAAAATTCCCCCATGGTTTTCGATAGTCTTTTTGATCAGAAAAGGAAACTCTTTGAAATAAGGAGCATCTTTTCTTTCGTAGTCATCAGGGTATCCATTGACTCGTTTTCCTGATACGAGGTATTTTCCATCTTTTGTTTTGAGGTAGGCGATTCCTGCGGTACCATGACATACAGATGAAATAATCCCTCCCTGTTCTTCATAAACATGCATACTTATTTTTTGAATCTCCTTATTGGTAGGAACTCCGTACATAGCACTTCCCCCACCTACATAATACACCGCTTTATAGTTAGAAGCTTCTATCTCTATCGGTTTTTTTGTGTGTCCCAGGGCATACATGAAGTCACTGTTATATAAGTATTTTTTATACATAGGTATAGAAGTATTGATGTATGAAACAGGAATGGGACCTCCATCTGGACTGACGAAATCTATAGAATACCCCTCGCTGGCAAATACCTCATAAGCATTGACAATTTCAGAAAAACTGTTTCCGGTATAAAGATCAGAAGTTCCGTAATGATCTGCATTAGATACAATAAAGAGGATGCGATCTCCTTGTTTATTGGAGTTTTCTTTAGTCGCTGATTTACTCATGATTTTCCATTGCCCATCCAGTTTTTTTAATAAAAACAAGTCAGTGAAACGAATGTTCTTTGCTGGAATTAGAATTTCTACTTTGGCTGTTGCGATGTCGTTTGTTTGATCGATAGAAATGATGTTCCCAATACGTCCGTTAAACTTCCCTTTGCGAGCATCATTGTCAAACCAGGAGATGTATTTTTTTGAGGGGACAACCCTTAAAGCATTGTCTTTTCCGGAGAGGTAGAGGTTTGCATCTGAATAAAAGGCAGCAGCGATACGCTCGATGTTATTGTACGAGGTTCCCTGGATATAATGTTGTAAACAGGTATATATTTCTTCTTTCTCACTCTGGGCATTACTCAGATAGAAAAAGAAAGACATAAGAAGTAGGCATGTGTAATTTTTCATTATCGTTTATTTTTTGTTACGACAATGGTACTGCTTAACAACTTGTTTTAATCAATAAATTATAATTCTGTAGTACGGATTTATAATTTAGTAATGTTTTTTTTATGGGTAATGATTTGTTTTTTAGTGAGGTATGGTTTAAGGGGCTAAGTTTTTTCTAAAAGAGGCAGGTGTCATTCCGGTTATTTTCTTAAACGTAGCATAAAACGTAGATTTGGAATTAAAGCCGCATTCATATCCAATAGCTTCTATTGTCAGTTTAGGTTGATGTTCTAATAGGTGTGTTGCTTCCTTTATTCTGTATTCATTGATATACGAAGAGAAGGATTTTTCTGCATTATCATTGATTAATTGAGATAATTTATGAGGAATAATATGTAGTTTTTTTGCTACTTCTGGAAGCTTTAAATTCGCATCTTTATAGAGTTGCTCCTCAGTCATAAGACACGCTAATTTTTCTAATAATATAGAAGCTTCTTTATTGCTTATTTTTTTATCAGCATATTTAATAAAAGGAGACCTGGTAATTACAGATTGTTTTTTTCTATAGAAAAAGGTCAGTAATAAAAACAGGTATATAATAAAAGAAAAAGACAAAGCGCCTGCTATATACGAAGTGTATGATGTTGTGTTATAAGCAACCCAGATAAGGATGTTACCAATGTAAATACTAATGATCCAAATATCAATACTTTTTCGGGTATTTTTGAGAAAAGAATAAAAAGTATGTCTTAAAATGTATCCTGTGGCAATAATATATAACAGCCATTGCAAATAGATGATTTTGAATATATATGTCTGCCATGGGCGAGGGTATGTCTCGTATGGATATAGAATTCCCATAAGAATAATTAGTAGCAAAATGGGGGTAAAATGATATCCCCAATATATTTTGGTAGCCCCATTGTTAAGCATGGATTTGACATAAAAAAATAAAGAAGGTCCGATAAGGAAACATGCCGATAAGCCTATTTGCAAATATATTTTGGCTAATTCGGGATTGAAATAATAAAAAATAGACTTGCCAATCCTAATACTGAGACTGAGTAACAAAACTCCTAAAAAATAGTTAGCTATTTTTTTAGGTCTGGCATATACAATAAAATAAATACCTAATAATATTCCGTTAAATGCCCCAAGGGCACTAAAGAAAAATAGTAATTGATTACTCAATTGCATATGGTGACTATTCTATATTTGATTTGAACAATAAACAGAATAAAGGTAAAATTATTTTCGTATTATAAAATCCTCTTTTGCCTGTTCTTTCCTGAAAAAAACAAATCCCAGATTAAAGGTTTCTATTGTTACTCTTGTTTTTGCATGTGTTTTTAGTTGTTGCCACTGATCGATCGATTGGGAAGACTGGTGTATATTAGTTATAAGTAAAACGGTATCATTATGAGTTTTAGAAATGAGCTGATCTAATAGTTGCGGAGTAGCAGATTGTCTATGGACACAAATCATGTCATAGTGCACGTCGGAGTTGATTTCTGACGTGACAGTAAGTGTGTTTTCTATAGTTACAATAGTCGATATGATAGGGGAATCCTCTATGATCAGAACTGTTTTGCATCTTAGAAAACGTGGAAGTCGGTTTAGTAATCGGGCGGTTTTTATAGTCAGCTTTGCCGGTTTTCTTTTTCGAAATAAAGAAGCGATTGCTCCATATGATGCATGTGTGGTTTTATCATAAAAACATCGGGTGACCAGCTGATAAATAAAAGGGGAGTGTACCCCATGTTGATTGGTAGACCTGAGAATAAACCGGAAATAGTGTTGTAACCTAAAAAACATATAAATGTAGTGGACTTATAAATCCATTTTTTCTGATAGTTCTAACCATCTCATTTCTTTCTCTTCAATATCATTGATGATTACTTTTAGTTTTTCAGATTCTTTGCGAATGGTATCGGTATCCAGGTGTTCTTCCAGAAACTTATTTTCTATTTCCTTTTTCTGAAGTTCTAACTTTTTTAAATCTCTTTCTATTCTGTTGTATTCTTTTTGTTCGTTATAGGACAACTTGGAGTTTGCATCTTTCTTCCAGTTGTTTTTTGTTTTTGGAGTTTTTATTTCTTCTTTAGAAGGTTGCTCCGGGGATTTACTATTTTCATAAACTCTGTAATCGGTATAGTTCCCTGGGAAATCCTGAACAATCCCTTGACCTCTGAAGACGAATAAGTGATCGACAATCTTATCCATGAAATAGCGATCATGTGATACCACAATCAGGCATCCGGGAAAATCCAGTAAGAAGTTTTCTAATACATTAAGAGTAACAATGTCCAAATCGTTTGTTGGTTCATCCAAAATCAGAAAATTCGGATTTTGAATCAAGACAGTACATAGATAGAGTCTTTTGCGTTCACCACCACTTAGTTTTTCGACGAAATCATATTGCTTTTTTCTGTCAAAAAGGAATCGCTCTAATAATTGTTGTGCTGATATCTGTCGTCCTTTTTTCAAAGGGATATAATCCCCAAACTCTCGGATGACATCAATTACTTTTTGACCTTCTTTGATGTTGATTCCTTTTTGGGTATAGTATCCGTACTTTACCGTATCCCCTACGATTATTTTTCCCTGATCAGGAGGGAGAGTCCCGGTAAGCATATTGAGAAAGGTGGATTTCCCAGTTCCGTTTTTACCAATAATTCCAATGCGCTCTCCTTTTTTGAAAACATATTCGAATTGGTCTAAAATAACAAGATCTCCAAATTTTTTAGAAACTTTATGAAGTTCAAGGATTTTACTTCCCAGACGTTCCATGTTAATTTCTAATTGAATTTGATGATCATTTCTTCGTTGATGTGCTCGTTTTTTTATCTCGAAAAAATCATCAATTCTGGATTTGGATTTGGTAGTTCTGGCTTTGGGCTGACGACGCATCCATTCCAGTTCTTTTTTATATAGTTGCTTTGCTTTTTCTGTAGCAATGTCTTCATTCGCTATTCTGGCTTCTTTATTGTCCAGATAATAAGCGTAGTTTCCTTTGTAGCTGTATAGTTTTCCGTTTTCTAATTCTACAATTTCATTACAAACATTTTCCAGGAAATAGCGATCATGAGTCACCATAAATAAGGTGAAATTTTCTTTGGCAAAATACTCTTCGAGCCATTCGATCATTTCCAGATCAAGATGGTTGGTAGGTTCATCCAAATATAAGAGATCAGGCTTGCTCAGTAGAATATTAGCTAGTGCTAATCTCTTTTTTTGTCCTCCGGATAAGAGACCTACTTTCCGGTCTAATTGTTCGAGTTTTAATTTGAAAAGTACCTGCTTATATTGAGTTTCAAAATCCCAGGCGTTTAATGCATCCATCTGTTCGAAAGCTTTTTGATATCCTTCCTGATCGTCTGGGTTTTTTAATGCATTTTCATAATTGTTGATTACTTTGAGAATGTCATTGTCTGCAGCAAATATGGTTTGCTCAATAGTTAATTCAGGGTTGAGGTCTGGTTCCTGAGATAAAAAAGCAACTTTTAGATTTTTTCTGTAGACGACTTGTCCTTTATCAGGCAATTCTCCTGCGGCAACTATATTGAGTAAGGAGGTTTTTCCAGTTCCGTTTTTAGCGACAAAACCTATTTTTTGCCCTTCGTTAATACCAAAGGATATATTCTCAAATAAGACACGTTCGCCAAATGCTTTTGCTATATTTTCTACTGATACGTAATTCACAAATTCGCTGTATTAATCTTGAACTTTTCTAAGTGCAAAGAAACTACAAAAAAGCATGAAATCTAAAGAATTTGCATGCTAAGTGAGATTTAAAGATGCTAACGCTTTTCTGAAAGGAACTTATCGTTAATGAACGATGTTAGATGTTTAGCGGTTTTTTTCTTCGCGTGACAGAAAAGAGAAATATAAATAGTGTAAGAAACAATCCAATCCTGGGAATAAAGTTTCCGGTTTTAGCATAGAATGTTACCTCGTTATTTGTTTTGATGACACCTCTTAGGGCACCCTGTTTTTCATATGATAAGGAGTCTAGAACAATTCCTTTTTGGTTGATGAAAGCAGAAATTCCAGTATTAGCACTTCTGGCAATGCTTCTTCTGGTTTCTACAGCTCTTAATTTGGCATATGCCAGGTGTTGACGATGTCCTTCAGTATTGCCCCACCAGGCATCATTGGTGATAATTGCCAGAATGTTAGCCTGATTTCTTACATAGCCAGTAATAAATTCTCCATAGATACTTTCGTAGCAAATAATTGGAGCAATACCAAGACTATCTTTGGTAAAAAAGACCTCTCTTTCTTTTTGGGTAGTTTTTTTTGCTACAGTTCCTCCAAGATCAATCATTGCATCCCCTACAATTGGTTTCAGAATACTTTGATACGGGAAATTTTCGACCCCTACTACTAATTTTGTTTTATGATACAATTCTGTAGCGCCATCTGGGCGAACCCAAAAGGCAGAATTGTAGTCGTCATAAAAATCGTTTTCTCTAATAATGTTTGTCTGAGAATGAACTCTACGGGGATCTCTAAAGCGATCGTACATAGATATTCCTCCCAAAAAATGCGTTTTTTTGCTATTTTCAATAATTTTCTGTCCTGTATTTTTGGCAATAGAATAAGAAAACCTTTTGAGTTTATTATTATCTGCAAATACCGTTTCAGGGGCGATAACAGCATCAGTACTATCTGTAATTTTTTCTGTAGCTAACTTGTGCAATAAAGCACCTATTTTTTGATCGGTTGTATTGTATTTTTCGGTATAAGGATTAATATTTGGTTGTAAAACCACTAGCTCAATATCTTCTCCTTTCTCTTCATATGTGTAGAAGATAAGAAGTGAAATGCTTAGAGGGAGTATGATGAGTAGTCCGTTTTTTACAGCAGCTCGATACAAAATGGTTTTTTCCTGATATTTCTGAAATAAGAGGATGCTTTTAAAAATACTGATGTTGAGAATCCATACCCATAGAGTGCCTCCAAAAGTACCTGTGTATTCATACCATTGTATCCAGGAGATGAAGTCTGCAAAACCATTTCCCAGATTAAGCCATGGCCAGGAGAATTCCCAGTGTAAATGCATGTACTCAAAACTCATCCATAGGCAAATTAAAAACAAGGTACTTACTGTAAAGGTTGTTTTTTTTGCTACACCGTGATATATAAGGATAACAGTGGACATCAGTAAACTATTGGTGATGACAGCAATCCACATACCAAGGGCAGTCGAATTATAGATCCACCAGGTTGTTGCTATATTCCAGATAAAGAAGGATAAAAAGGAAAGTCCGAATATTTTTGCTTTTTTCATGTTGGCAGTCCGTAGCTGATACTCAGCAAGTAGTAAAGGAACGAAGCCGAAAAATAAGAAAATAGGAAAACCATAGGTTGGCCAGCTGATTGTCAGTAATACACCGGATAGAATTGCTAAAAGAATCTTTTTCACCCTAAAATATGTTTTAATCCCCTTCTGAGGAATACAGAAGGGTTTAAATTACAAACGAAAGTAAACTTATTTTGTGACAAAGTGAAGATGTGGAGTGCTAAAAAATAATGAAGAAATAAAAAAGAAGGTTAAGAAAGTTTTTTTAAAAGAAACGATGTGGTTGTATTGCGAACTGTTGGTTTGGTATGTTTTTTTTGAGGGATATAGTAAAAATAAAAAGATGGGTTTTACTTAGTGAATTTTGTTTTTGTATGATTTTTAGGGATATAAGTATTTAATGTTTACTTCATGACTTTTTGCCCAGATTGATATAATTGTAATCTCTTGAGATGTGTTCTGGAATTCAAAATTTGTTTCTAGTTGATGACCTATGTGTATGTACAGAAGAAGTTTATGGAGAATAGGCAAAATAATAGTAGGAATAGACTAAAATAGTTTACTATTTTTACACAAAATCCGGTTTGATATGTGGTTAAAAAAACAAGTTCCTAATGGTATTACATTGCTCAATTTATTGAGCGGTTCCATAGCAGTTATTTTTGCTGTTCAGGGGCACCTGGAATATGCAGCTTTTTTTGCGATGCTTGGGATATTCTTTGATTTTTTTGACGGGCTTGCTGCAAGATTACTCAATGCGCAGAGTGCTTTAGGATTACAATTAGATTCTTTGGCTGATATGGTCACCAGTGGAGTTGTACCGGGAATTGTGATGTATCAGTTATTAACTAAAGTATTTGGCAAACCTTTTTATGTAACACCTCCAACCTGGAATACAAATCAGGTATTTGCCAGTATAGATGCATCCTATTTTTCTTTACTGGGGTTGCTTGTTGTTTTGGCATCGGCATATCGATTGGCTAAATTTAATATTGATACGAGACAAACGACCTCTTTTATTGGGTTGCCTACTCCGGCAAATACGCTGTTGATCATTAGTTTACCTTTGATACTGAAATTTCAACATGAGGGATGGGTTGTTGCTATAATTCTTAATAAGTGGTTTTTGATAGCATTGACGTTGGTGAGTTGCTATTTGCTCAATGCAGAAATTCCTCTGTTTGCACTTAAGTTCAAAACGTGGAATATACAGGACAATAAAATCAGGTATGCATTTTTGGTGCTTACTATCGGTTTCATTGTCTGGTTGAAGTTTTTATCCATTCCCTGTATAATCCTTCTGTATGTAATCATGTCGCTGTTAGTCAAAACAGGTGACCGTTAATAAAATATACAAGTGCTCTAGAAGTCCAGTTTCTTTTTTCTAAGTTCAAAGTTTTGTCCGAGGTATACTTTTCTAACCATTTCATCTTCGGCTAATTCTTCTGGTACTCCAGCCTTGAGAATACTTCCTTCAAACATAAGGTAAGTGTGATCTGTGATGGCTAGGGTTTCCTGTACATTGTGATCAGTAATTAGAATACCTATGTTTTTGTTTTTTAATTGTGCTACAATACGCTGAATATCTTCTACCGCAACGGGATCTACTCCGGCAAAGGGTTCATCTAGAAGAATAAATTTGGGATCTGTAGCTAATGCCCGAGCAATCTCTGTTCTTCTTCGTTCTCCTCCGCTTAATAGATCACCTCTGTTTTTTCTGATATGCCCGAGACTGAATTCATCTATTAGAGATTCCATTTTGTGCAACTGCTCTTTTTTAGAGAGTTTAGTCAATTGTAATACGCTAAGGATATTATCTTCTATACTTAGTTTTCTAAAAACAGATGCTTCTTGTGCAAGATATCCGATTCCATTCTGCGCTCTTTTATACATAGGGAATTTGGTAATGTCTGTGCTATCCAGAGAAATTTTCCCACTATTGGGTTTTACCAACCCTACAATCATATAAAAAGAAGTTGTTTTTCCTGCTCCATTGGGACCTAGTAGTCCTACAATTTCTCCTTGGTTGACTTCCAGAGAGATTCCTTTTACTACTTTTCGACCTTTGTATGATTTGATTAAATTATCGGCTTTTAATTTCATAGTAGAATGACTTCTTTATTTTTAAAGCGTTGCTAAATTTGGATTGGTAAATGTATAATTTTCTTAACACATCAGAAATTTATGAAGAGGCTTCTTTCTTTTCTAATGCATCCCAGAATTCATATGCTTTTCTCAGATGTGGAATAACGATGGTTCCCCCTACCAATGTAGCAATGCTTAATGCTTCCATTACTTCTTCTTTGGATAAACCTTCTTTATAAGAAGTTTCGAGATGATATTTGACACAGTCATCACAGCGAAGAACCGCAGAGGCGACTAACCCTAAAAGTTCTTTTGTCTTTACATCCAGTGCTCCGGGCATATAGGCATTGGTGTCCAGATTAAAAATACGCTTGATAATTTTATTGTTGTCCTCGAGAATACGAGAATTCATTTTTTCTCGGTATGCATTAAATTCATCTACAATATCGCTCATGATTTATCTTGTTGTTAGAGAGGTGTTTTTTTCTTTTTTGATAACCATCTTGGTTATATAGATACTCGCTTCGTATAATATCAATACTGGGATTGCTACAATAATCTGACTCGCAATGTCAGGAGGTGTGATAATAGCGGATAATATAAGGACAATTACCAGGGCATATTTCCTATATTTTCTTAGGAACTCTGGAGTTACTAATCCGACTTTAGCCAGGAAATACATAATAACTGGTAACTCAAATATGAGTCCACAGGCGAGGACAGAAGCACGTAATAAAGCAATATAACTGTCAATATCAAATTCATTAATTACTTCTTTACTAACCTGATACCCTCCTAGGAAATTAATAGATAATGGAGTGATGATATAGTACCCAAAAAGTGCTCCCGTAAAAAATAAGGCAGAGCATACGATTATAAACCCTCGGGAGTGTTTGCGTTCATTGTCATACATAGCTGGAGCGACAAATTTCCAAAACTGATAAAGTACATACGGAAAGGCAATAATAAATCCAGCAGTGATAGAAGTCCATATATGTACGGAAAATTGCCCGGCTACTTTTCGACTCTGAACACTAAAAGGAAGCTCCTTGAAACACAAGCTTTCGTCTAATCCTAATAGCTTAGAAATTTTGCAAAGTCCTTTATATGTAGGGAAGTCCGCTTTTTTGGGACCGAAAACAATAACGTCAAAAATAAACTCTTTGGCAATAAAGGCAATAATACCTGCTATGAGCACAGCAGCAGTAGCTCTGATTAAATGCCATCGCAAATCCTCTAAATGATCCAGAAAAGACATAGTCTGAGGATTCTTTTTTGGGTTATTTTTCAATGTTTTATTTTTTTAAAATTAATAAGGTTAGACGCTTGGTGGTTTATAAGATACCCTCTCTCATCAGATCATGAATATGAACAATTCCACGATAGGTTCCGTCTTTTTCTGATAGCAAGTGAGAAATCCCAAATTCTTCCAGTTGTTCTAATGCATCAATCGCCATTGCATCATCATTGATGCATTTAGGAGAAGGAGACATGATTTGACTAGCTGTTAGTCCTTCAAAAGAACTGTTGTTTGTCAGCATTCTACGAAGGTCTCCATCAGTAATAATTCCAATGATTTTTCCATTGTCAGTAACTGCAGTAGCTCCTAATCTTTTTTCTGTCATCTCTACAATAATACTATTGACATTGGCATCATGAGATACCTGTGGTTTCTCATTTCCAGCAGTAATATCGCTTACACGTAGATATAATTTCTTCCCCAGAGTACCTCCCGGGTGATATTTAGCAAAATCCTTACTGGAAAACCCTTTGAGATTTAATAAGCAAACAGCCAGGGCATCTCCCATTACAAGTTGTGCAGTCGTACTGGTTGTGGGAGCCAGGTTATTAGGGCAAGCTTCTTTTTCTACATATGCGTGTAGTACATAGTCGGCATGTTCTCCCAGAAAAGATTGTTTGTTAGAAGTGATAGCGATTAACTTGTTTCCAAAGTTTTGAATTAAGGGAACCAGCACTTTTATTTCAGGGGTATTACCGCTTTTAGAGATGCAAATAACAATGTCATCTTTAAGGATGTTTCCCAGGTCACCGTGGATGGCGTCTGCAGCGTGCATAAATACCGCAGGGGTTCCTGTGGAGTTCATTGTAGCAACTATTTTAGAAGCGATAATGGCACTTTTACCAATTCCGGTAATGATAACTCTCCCTTGAGAATTGTGTATATTCTGAACCGCTTCAGAGAACTCGTTGTCAATCAGACTTTCCAGGTTAGAAATGGCTTGAGCTTCTTCAGAAATGGTTTTTTTGGCAAATGAAATTATAGTGTCCTGCGTATTCAAAATTTTTTAAAATTGCGTGTTATTAATTGAAGATTTTATTATCTTTAATAAATGCAAAGGTATGTAATACCTTATGAATTTTAAATATTGTCAAAAAAAAGGTTTATAATTATCTTTGACATGCTAAAAATAAAAAATTTAAGGATTCGTTAAGCCAATGTTTGGGGGAATAAAGGTTTAATGGCGGTAATTTATTGGAATATAAAATAGTGATCAATGAGTATGAGTGAAAATGACTTACAGGGAGCTTTAAAAAAGCACTTTGGCTTTAGTCAATTTAGAGGATTGCAAGAGAAGGTAATTAGAAGTATTCTGGATAAAGAGAATACATTTGTAATTATGCCTACAGGAGGAGGGAAGTCTCTCTGCTATCAATTACCTGCTATAATGAGTGATGGAACAGCCATTGTCGTTTCTCCTCTTATTGCTTTAATGAAAAATCAGGTAGATGCAATACGAAGTATTTCTTCAGAGTTTGGTATTGCACATGTTTTAAATTCATCATTAAATAAGTCTGAAATAAAAAGAGTGAAAGATGATATTGTCAATGGAGTAACCAAATTGCTTTATGTGGCACCGGAATCTTTGACAAAAGAAGAATATGTAGATTTTCTCAAAGAACAGAACATCTCATTTCTGGCAGTAGATGAAGCTCATTGTATTAGTGAGTGGGGACATGATTTTAGACCTGAGTACAGAAACCTTAGAAATATTATAAAGCGAATAGGGGAAGAAATTCCTATTATTGGCTTAACTGCGACAGCAACCCCCAAGGTGCAGGAGGATATTTTAAAGAATCTGGGAATTCATAATGCTAAAACATTTAAAGCCTCCTTTAACAGACCAAATCTATACTATGAAATCCGCCCGAAGACCAAGAATGTAGATGCTGATATTATTCGTTTTGTAAAACAAAATAGTGGTAAAAGTGGTATTGTTTATTGTCTGAGTAGAAAACGGGTAGAAGAACTGGCGCAGACCCTTGAAGTGAATGGGGTGAAAGCGGTTCCCTATCATGCAGGATTAGATGCCAAAACCAGGGCGAAACATCAGGATATGTTTCTGATGGAAGATACGGATGTTGTTGTGGCAACCATCGCCTTTGGAATGGGGATTGATAAACCAGATGTGCGATTTGTAATTCATCACGATATCCCAAAAAGCATCGAGAGCTATTATCAGGAAACTGGTCGTGCAGGAAGAGATGGAGGAGAAGGACATTGTCTGGCCTATTATTCGTATAAGGATATAGAGAAGCTAGAGAAGTTTATGAGTGGGAAACCTGTAGCGGAACAAGAAATAGGTCATGCACTCTTACAGGAAATGGTTGCTTTTGCAGAAACTTCAATTTCCCGAAGAAAGTTTATCCTTCATTATTTTGGAGAAGAATTTGATGAAGTGAATGGAGAAGGAGCTGATATGGATGATAATGTTCGTAATCCGAAGAAAAAGAATGAAGCAAAAGAAGAAGTAAAGACCTTATTGGAGGTTGTAGAAAAAACAGGAGAAATTTATAAATCTAAAGAGGTTGTGAATACCTTGATAGGGAAGAGTAATGCTCTGATTATCTCTCATAAAACGCATGAACAAGGCTTTTTTGGTTCTGGAAAATCCAAAGATGATAAATATTGGATGGCACTGATACGCCAGGTACTGGTAGCAGGTTATTTGAGAAAAGATATTGAAACATACGGAATTATTAAGGTTACTGATGCAGGGAAAGAATTCGTCAAGGGAGCTGAAAGTTTTATGATGACAGAAGATCATATTTATGATCAGGCAGCAGATGATACTGTAATTACTACGGCAAAAGCACTTAATAAAGGAGGAAGCGGAGATGCAAAATTAGTGGAGATTCTCAAAGATCTAAGAAAGAAAGTAGCAAAGAAGTTAGGAGTCCCGCCATTTGTAGTTTTTCAAGACCCTTCTCTGGAAGATATGGCATTGAAATACCCTATTTCTATCAGTGAATTGGCGAATGTTCATGGAGTAGGAGAAGGAAAAGCGAAGAAATATGGGAAAGAGTTTGTAGCTCTTATTGAAAAGTATGTCGAAGAGAATGATATAATGCGCCCGGATGATTTTGTGGTAAAAAGCACCGGAGCGAATAGCGGATTAAAACTGTATATTATCCAGAATGTGGATAGGAAGTTGCCATTGGATGATATTGCTGGGGCTAAAGGGATGGAAATGGATGATTTTATTAAGGAGATGGAAGCAATTGTCTATAGTGGGACTAAACTAAATATAGATTACTGGATTGATGAAATATTAGATGAAGATCAGCAAGAAGAGATTCATGAGTATTTCCTGGAAGCGGAAAATGATAAGATTGATGATGCATTGGATGAGTTTGACGGAGACTATGATGATGAAGAGCTTCGATTGTATCGTATTAAATTTATTAGTGAAGTCGCTAATTGATAGTAAGATAAAACAACAAAGAAAGAAGAGGCTGTTTCTGTATTAGAGACAGCTTCTTTTGTTTTATTAGAGTTCTTTTGGATAAAGAAGTTTATTGAGGTAAAATATTCGATAATCGAGAGGCAATTAAGTATCTTTGTGCTTTAAAAATATAAAAAGCTAAAAAAGACGCTGTTATGCAAGACGGATTATACGCAAAATTTAATACATCAAAAGGAAGTATTCTGGTTAATTTGGAGTTCGAAAAAACCCCGGGAACAGTAGGAAACTTTGTAGGATTGGCAGAAGGGAACTTAGAAAATGAAGCAATTCCTCAAGGAAAACCATATTATGATGGATTGAAGTTTCATAGAGTAATTGCAGATTTTATGATTCAGGGAGGAGATCCACAAGGAACAGGTGCTGGTGGTCCAGGATATAACTTTGATGATGAGATTCATGACGACTTAAAACACGATGGACCAGGAGTGCTTTCTATGGCCAATGCAGGACCAGGAACTAATGGAAGTCAGTTCTTTATTACACATGTAGCGACTCCTTGGTTAGACGGAAAACATACAGTATTCGGAAAGGTAGTAGAAGGACAGGATATAGTTGATACAATTGCACAAGGTGATGAGATTACATCGATAGAAATCCAGCGTGTAGGAGCAGGAGCAGAAGCGTTTAATGCAGTTGAATCATTTAGACAATTTAATGGAGCAAAGGCAGAAAGAGAAGCTGCTGCAAAGAAAAAAGCAGAACAACTATTAGAAGAAATAGCTGTAGGTTTTGAAAAAACAGAAAGCGGTCTTAGGTATAAGATTACTGAAAAAGGAGCTGGAGTAAAAGCAGAAAAAGGAAAGACTGTTTCTGTGCATTATAAAGGAAGTTTAGTAGATGGAACTGTTTTCGATTCTTCCTATAAAAGAAACCAGCCAATTGATTTTCCTCTTGGACAAGGACATGTGATTCAGGGATGGGATGAAGGAATTTCATTATTGCAGGTTGGTGATAAAGCTAGTTTTGTAATTCCTCCACATATGGGATATGGTGAACGAGGTGCAGGAGGAGTAATTCCACCAAATGCAACACTTGTTTTTGATGTAGAGCTAGTAGATGTAAAATAATTTTTAAAACAGCATAAAAAAAACGTCTTTAGCTTTGCTAAAGACGTTTTTTTTATTAGTATAAAGTCTTTTTATTGTTCTTTCCATTTAATATTGCACCCAATACTCGGTTTCTGTAGATCACTTACTTTACTGTTTCTAAGGACAGCATCCAATGCTTCTCTGAGATCTCTTCCATTTACCGGAATCCCATTCCCGGGTCGGGAATCATCTAATTGTCCTCTGTAGATAAGGTGTAAGTTGGCATCAAAAAGGTAGAAATCGGGTGTGCAGGCTGCATCATATGCTTTGGCTACTTCCTGAGTCTCATCGAATAAGTAGGGAAAGGTGTATTTGTTTTTTTGAGCATGTTTCCACATTTTATCCGGAGCATCATCCGGATATTTTTCTATGTCATTGCTGCTAATTGCTATAAAACCAAATCCCTGAGACCTGTAATCATTGGCAATTCGAACTATTTCTTCATTCACGTGAATTACAAACGGGCAGTGATTGCAGATAAACATAATTACCGTTCCTTTTTCTCCTTTGATTTGTTCCAGAGCTACAGTATTGTTGGTGACGGTATCTACCAAAGAAAAATCAGGAGCAACTGTTCCAAGAGGAAGCATATTAGAAGGTGTTCTGGCCATAATAAATGAAATTTCTTAATCCTATTAAATGTTCTAACTAGGTTAGTGTTTAAAAATGGTAATTAGTTACAAGTGTACAGGTGACTATCGTTTGTTTTCTCTGTCAAAAATAAAGAAATCATACGTTTATTTTAGTAAGTTTCGTTATTAAGTAATAGCGAATGCCTGAAAGTTTATATCGAATTTAAAGCATATACTAGCCATATGAGAGCGTAATGTTATTATCCTTTCGTTGCTTACATAATATTCCCAAAAAAGATAGCGTTCATTAATAACTTGTTGGTTCCGTACCAAAATGCTCTAAAATTAGTATTATCAGTAAAGAGTAATACATTTCCTTTTCCTGAGTTTTGGTGTCTGAAAGCAACTGTATTTTTTATAGATGCTAGATTGTCCTTGTTGATATATCCACTTAGTAGAGGTTTACTGGTGTACTGAATAGGGTTTTTATAACCGTATGTAGTAGGTTTAATGAATAAAGTGGTATTTTTAAACAATGCGATATTTTCGTTAGTATATCCAAAGTTAATAGGATGAGAACGATCAATTTTAGCATTAAAAATGGCTCCTCCAATTCTTTTAGCACCATAAAAGTCGGCTCTTTCTTCAAATGTAACATCAGTTGCCTTTATTTCTGGTTTATTGTATTCAATATTCATGAATTCATGATTTTTAAAGAAATTAGCCACATTTCTATATCCGATTAAATTTCCTCCTGCATGTACCCATGATTTTAACTTGCTGATCATTTCTTTGTCAAAAACAGTACCTCTGGTATTGCACATGATAATATGAGTGTACTTTGATAAATCCCTGTATTGAATGTGTTCAGTGTCTAATTTGGTAATTGGAATATCATATCGCTGATCCATTAGATGCCAGATTTCTCCAGCGTCATAAGATGTAATTCCCTGACCGGTTAGTAATGCGATCTTAGGAAGGAAAAGTGTCTTGAATTGGTTACTCCCCAGATCGATTCCTTGTGTAAGACCTGTTGAAACTGCTGTGATATCAATGTGATTTGAAGATGAGACAGTCTGAAGTAGCTGATGTAGTTCTTCTTGATGTGCTCTTTGATTTTGAACGGGGATTAGGAGTGTGCCATAATCGTATTTTTTGCCTTCCAGGGAAAAAGGTTTCATTCCTACTTTTACGCGTATTCCTTTTGATAATAGTTGGTATAGTGCCTTAGGGGTATAATATTCATGCCACTCCATCAGGTAGGCATACTGACTATTGCTTACTTTTTTAGGATTTCTGGGGCGTAAATCTGTGATTTCAGGTCCCATATGAGAAGAAGCATTCTCATTGAAATTTAGATTAAAAGCTAATGGGAAATTCCAGGCAGAGACATCGTAAAAAAGGCTATCGGTAAAAGAAGTTCTTTTCTCGAAGATAGCTTCAATAACCTTACGTTGTCTCTGGTTTTTAGGAACGATGTAGCTATATCCTTTTTTGTACGCTTTTCCTTTACTGGAAAAGTCATTTTTTACATCATATATTTTTACCTGATGTCTTTTTAGTATTTCTGCCAGGTGATATGCAGAAGCAGCATCTTTTTCACTTCCAAAAACATAAGATTGGTTGTTTTTTGTTTTTCGTATGTCGTTGTAAAAATCCCTTTGGTATGCCAGTAATTCTTTTCTCATTGATTTTGCAGCTTCGAGAGTGGATAAGGCAGTAATAAACTGGTTTCGTATCGTAAAAGGGAAGGTGAGGATTCCATTTTGGGTTTTTTGTGCATGACCTCTGGAACTTCCTTGTTCAAACAAGATACCGACTCCTCCATTAATATCGGGAAAGGTAGATCCCTTGCCGTAATAAAAATCATCAAAGTTTTCTTCGGTAAAATATAAAGATCCTATTTTATCAAGTGCGTTCGCATGGAAATTTCCTATTTTCTTAGTTAGCTCCTGGTTTAGTTTAGGGGTTAACGGGTGCGTTCTTGATTGAACTCCTGGTTGAAAGAAAAAGGTACTATTAGGTCCCATTTCATGATGATCTGTAAGGATATTAGGGTACCATTGATGAAATGTGTGTATACGTGCTTTGGATTCTGGTAGCTGTACAGGAAGCCAGTCTCTGTTCATATCAAACCAATAATGGTTGGTTCTTCCTCCAGGCCATATCTCGCTGTATTCACGGTCCTGAGGGTCTGTACTGATGTTTTTGCTTTTATTGGTATTTGCCCAGTAGGCGAATCGTTGGATTCCGTCAGGGTTTAAAGCAGGATCAAATAAAACAACAACATTGTCGAGTAACTGGTTTATTTTTTCTCCCTCTCCGGCAGCCAGATAATAAGCAACTAATAAAGCAGCATTTGTTCCACTGGGTTCATTTCCATGGATAGAAAATCCCTGATATACAACAGCAGGCATGTTTTCAATAGCTAATGAATATGCGTTTTTTTCGGTTAGCTGTCGGTGTTCTTTTTGTATTTTAGAAAGTTGTTGTTGGTTTTTCTCAGCAGTAATGGTAAGTAAAATAAGCGGTCTGTCTTCATAGGTGTGTCCCCTGTTTTCAAGATGTACTCTTGGAGACGCTTTTGCTAATGCAGTCATATACTGGATGAGTTTATCGTGAGTGACATGCCACTTTCCAGGAACATAACCAAGTACACTTTGAGGAGTAGGGATATTTGGATTATAAGAAATATCACCGGGTAGATAGTAATCTAAAGAAATTTTCTCCTGTGAATATACTAGGAAATTGATTATAAGGAGTATAATCGTAAAACAGTGTTTCATTTTCTTTGATTTGCGTGTTCGTAATAGTTTATTGAGTAGGGAAGATAAAAAAAACCGCTTCATTAATTGAAGCGGTCCTTGGAATTTAACTTAAGCTTAAGTTTATTCTTTTTAAATATCCTCGAAATTTATATCTGTAAATTCCCCGGCGGATGCTTCAACTTTTTCGTTGTTATTACTGTAAGAAGATGTTTCATATGATTTTTGATAATCCTTCTGATGTCTTTCGCTGATAACTTCTTCACCTTTTTCATTAATAACATAAGAAGTCATTTCGTTTAATATATCTGTAAAGCCAGCAAAGTCTTCTTTGTATAAATATATCTTATGTTTTTTATAGTGAAAAGAGCCATCATCGTTAGTAAATTTCTTACTTTCCGTTATTGTCAAGTAATAATCACCAGCTTTGGTGGATCTTACATCAAAGAAATATGTTCTTCTTCCTGCTCGTAAAACCTTTGAAAAAATTTCCTCTTTTTCCATCATTTCATTATCGCTCATAATCCTTATTTCTTAATTGATTAATTATAATTGAGTGAATTCAAAAATCCAAAAAAATTGTTAATCATACAACTAATTATCAATTTTCTTTTTCACTTAGTTGTTTTAAATACAAATTTTTATAGTATCCTTCTGTGGTTATTAGTTGGTTATGAGTGCCTTGTTGGATTATTTGACCATCTTCCAAAACGATAATTTTATCAGTGTTTTTTGCTGTAGAAACCCTATGTGTAACAATAAAAGCTGTTTTATTTTTAGAAATTTTATTAAGATTATGAAGAATTTGTTCTTCAGTTTCAGTGTCTACAGCAGATAAACAATCATCAAAAAGAAGGATTGTAGGATCTTTTATAATAGCTCGTGCAATAGATACTCGTTGTTTCTGTCCTCCGGATAATGTGATCCCTCTTTCTCCTAATACAGTTTCATATCCTTCTTTGAAATTAATGATGTTTTTATGGACCGAAGCACTTTTTGCAGCTTCATAAACTTCTTGATCCGTAGCTTCTTCCTTTCCGAATTTAATGTTGTTTTTTATGGTGTCACTAAATAAAAATGAATCCTGAGGGACATACCCCATATTTTTTCTGAGTTCCTCTAAATTCATTGATTTTAGGGGAGTGTTGTTGATAAGAATGTCTCCCTGAATCACGTCATAGGATCGACCGATAAGATTTAAAATAGTAGATTTTCCAGAGCCTGTTTTTCCGATAATCGCAATTGTTTCTCCTTTTTTAGCTTCGAAACTTATATTTTTTAAGGCGGTAATATTAGTGTCTTCATAGGTGAATGATACATTTTTGAAAACAATATTTCCTTCAACAGGAGTATGAGAAGAAACTGTATTGACGATTTCAGGTTTCTCATTTAAGAATTCGTTTATCCGAACCTGAGAAGCTTCAGCTTGTTGTATAATTGAGGTGACCCAGCCGACTGTTGCTACAGGCCAGGTAAGCATATTTACAAACATGATGAACTCCACAATGATACCAAAATCTTTGATTGTCCCGTTGACAAACTGATTTCCTCCAATAAAAATAACCAAAAGGTTACTGACTCCAATTAATAGAATCATCATCGGAAAAAACAAAGCTTGTACTTTGACCAGATCAATGTGTTTGTCTTTACTGGTATTTGCTAGTTTAGAGAACCGTTCCTGAGTTTGTTCTTCCAGTCCGTATGCTTTGATAACAGAAATCCCACTAAACGATTCCTGAGTATAAGTGGTAAGCTTAGATAAAAATTGCTGTACCAATGTACTTCGTTTATGTATAGAAACACTTAGTTTGTAAATGGCAATAGATAAGATAGGAAGCGGTGCTATTGTGTATAATGTTAGTTGTGGAGCAATACTAAACATATAACTAATTACTACGACAAATAAAGTGATTGTATTGATACTGTACATTAGAGCTGGTCCTAGATACATTCTTACTTTAGAAACATCTTCACTAATACGGTTCATAAGATCTCCGGTACGGTTTTTTTTGTAAAAGTTGACAGAGAGTTGTTGGTATTGCCGGAAAATTTCATTTTTTAGGTCAGCTTCTATGAACCTGGATACGACAATAAAGGTTTGGCGCATGAGAAATGTAAAAAAGGCTGTAATAAGAACAGACCCCAGAATAAAAAGGATATTGAGAATGAGTTTTTCTTTGACAACTTCAATGTCGGTGACGGAGTTATTTATGTATTGCTCGACAATATCTACGGAATCTCCTACAAATTTAGGAACAGCAATAGCAAAGAAACGAGCAATAACTGTGATGATTACCCCTACTAAAAGGCGGTATTTATATTTGAAAAAATACTTGTTTAAATGGCGTAATGCACGCATAAATCAGCTTCGTTGAAAATGAGTATAAATTAGTGAATTCTTAAAATTTAACTATCTAAAATAGTGTTTTTGTAAAATTACATTATTTTTGACCCTAAAATTTGATTATTGTATAATAATAACATAAAAAACATTTAAAGATGATAACTGAAATACTTACTGCAGATCAGCTAAAGAAAGAGGCTCCTGTTTTTGGGCAACTTTCTTTTAATGATCATGAACAAGTTGTTTTCTGTCAAGACAAAGATACAGGATTAAAGGCAATAATTGGAGTGCATAATACTGTTTTAGGACCAGCTCTAGGAGGAACGAGAATGTATGATTATAAGACAGAGTGGGATGCATTAAATGATGTTCTGAGATTGTCGAGAGGAATGACCTATAAATCTGCAATAACAGGGTTAAACCTGGGAGGGGGAAAAGCAGTTATCATCGGGGATCCTAAAAAATTGAAAACGCCTGAGTTGATGAAGCGTTTTGGTAAATTTGTTCATACTCTGGGGGGTAAGTATTATACAGCAGAAGATGTAGGAATGGAAACATCTGATATGGATACAGTAAGAGAGGTTACTCCTTATGTTACAGGTATTTCTGAGTCAAAAGGAGGAGCAGGAAACCCATCTCCTGTTACTGCCTATGGAGTGTATATGGGGATGAAGGCTACCGCAAAGTATACTTACGGGAAAGATGATTTAGCAGGTAAGAGAATAATAGTACAGGGAATTGGGCATGTAGGAGAAGAGCTTGTTCGTCTGGCATCAGAAGAAGGAGCGAAAGTTATTATTAGTGATATTAATGAAGAGCGATTAGAAGCTGTTAGTACTAAGTACGGAGCTGAAATTTACAGAGGGAATGATTTGTATTCGGAAGTAGCAGATATTTACGCTCCATGCGCATTAGGAGCAACGATCAATGACGAAACAATTAATAAATTACAAGTGAAAATTGTTGCCGGAGCAGCAAATAACCAGTTAGCAAACGAGAACATTCATGGGGCTTTATTGCAGGAAAAAGGAATTGTATATGCTCCTGATTTCTTGATTAATGCCGGAGGAATTATCAATGTATATGCTGAGATTGCAGGGTATGGAAGAGATCAGATAATGACTAAAACGGAGAATATTTATAATACTACGCTGGAGATACTGGCAAAAGCAGAAGAAACAAATGTTTCTACCCATGTTGCGGCATTAACGATAGCTGAAGAAAGAATCGCAACGAGAAAAAAAGAAACTTTAGGCGAGTAGTTTAAAAATAATAGTATTTTTGCAGAGCGAAAGTGAAATGTACTTTCGCTCTTTTTATTTATTGTTCTTTGTAATTTTTATATGCTAACTAGAAGACATATTCGAGTAAAAGTAATGCAGTCACTCTATTCAATGGAGCAGGCTCAGAGTGATAATCTGGATAAGGAAGAGAAATTCTTATTGTTCAGTATTGATCAGATGTATGAATTATTTCTAATCAATCTTCAGCTATTGGTAGAGATTAGAAAACACGGGGCGGATTTCTTGTCTAAAAGCCAGCGAAAATACCTGGCGACCTCAGAAGAAAAAAATCCTAATTTAAAGTTTATAAATAATAAAGTCTTGTTATTGCTGGAGGACAATGAGCAATTGCAAAGTGAAATCGAAAAGAAAAAGCTTAATTGCTGGGATTTGGACGATGAATATGTAGCAATTCTTTGGAGAGATATTCTGGGAAGTACACGATATGCTAAGTATATGAGTACTAAAGAGTCCTCTTTTAAAGAGGATAAAGAATTTATAATTGATATCTTTAAAGAAATTATTGCGCCTAATGAAAAACTATATGAATATATAGAGGATAAAAAATTAACCTGGATTGATGATTTGCCGCTGGTCAATACAGCGATCGTAAAGATGTTGAAGAAGGTGAAAGAATCTCATGATGCATCTATGATACTTCCTAGTTTGTACAAAGATATGGAGGATAGGAAATTTGCGGTGGATATTTTTAGAAAGACAAAACTGAATGGTGCAGAATTTTCCAAAGAAATAGAAGGGAGAACTCCTAATTGGGATAAAGACAGAATTGCAGAGCTTGATAAAGCGATTATTCAGATGGGGATATGTGAGTTTGTTAAGTTTCCTTCGATCCCGGTAAAAGTAACAATTAATGAATATCTGGAGATCGCAAAAGAATACAGTACTCCTAAGAGTAGCGTTTTTATAAATGGGATCTTAGATAAGATATCCAAAGAGTATAAGGAAAGCGATAAGCTGAATAAAGTGGGTAGGGGACTCATGTAGTTAGGAATTAAAAAAAATAGTATTTTTATCAAAAATTAATTAAAAAAACCAAGAAATGAAAAATGGAATCTTAATTTTAGCAGGTGTTTTGGCTATGACTTTTGTGTCTTGTAAAGAAGATGCTTCTAAGAAAGTAAAAGAAGAAAGTGTAGATATGGCCGCAGAAAGAGATGCGAAGAATACAGAGTTTCCTGTAATGACTTTTGCAGAAACAGAATTTGACTTCGGAACCATCAATGAAGGAGATGTTGTAGATCATACATTTAAATTTACAAACACAGGAAAAGCTCCGCTAGTAATCGTAAATGCAAAAGGGAGCTGTGGTTGTACAGTACCTAGCTATTCTAAAGACCCAATTGCTCCAGGTGAAACAGGAGAGTTGTTAGTGAAGTTTAACTCTAATGGAAAACCAAACCAGCAAAATAAGCAGGTAACGATTACAGCAAATACAGAAGCAGGAAAAGAAATTATAAAAATCAAAGCTTTAGTAACGCCAAAAGCTAAACCAGTAAGCGGAACGCCAGTAAGCGAATAATATATTTATGGAACAACTTCAGAGCTTTGCTCCTTTTATTTTGATCTTTGTAGTGATGTATTTCTTTATGATACGTCCACAGATGCAAAAAGCTAAGAAGGAGAAAAAATTTACGGAAGCCTTAAAAAAAGGAGATCGCGTTATTACGAAAAGTGGTCTGCATGGTAAGGTTTTCGATTTCAGCGAAAAATCAAATGCTGTCATTATAGAAACAGGATCAGGAAAATTGACCTTTGACAAGTCTGCAATATCTTTTGAGATGAGTCAGAAGTTGAATGCTCCTGCCGATACAAAGAAAAAGTAGTATTACTTACCTACTTTATTAAGAAAAAACGCAATAAACAGTTTGATGTTTATTGCGTTTTTTTATGTTGTATTTATTAGTAGGGTATTTATGATTTCATAGTTACAATACGTTGAGGTAATGGAGCTTCATAACTTTGTTCTCCTAATGCTTCTACAATTTTCTGTCTGGTGTCCCAGTATACGTCCCAGTAATCTTCACAGGTGGAATATGGCAGGGCTAATAACTCTACCCCATTCGCACCTAAGTTATTTACGGCAACTCTTGGTGCTGGGTCCTTTAATACGTTTTTATCAGCCTGCAAAACGTCTAAGACAATCTGTTTTGCTTTTTTGATATCAGTGCCGTACTGAATTCCAAATGGCATATCTACACGTAAGTTTCCTTTGGTGCTTAGGTTGGTAATCGTTCCTGCTGTAATAGCGCCGTTAGGTATGATTTCCGTTTTGTTCTGAAAGGTTTCTAATATCGTTACAAAAATGGAGATTTCCTTTACAAAACCAAGTTTTCCTTCTGTTTCAATAAGATCTCCTACTTTAAAAGGTCTGAAAATCAAAATCATTACTCCTGCTGCCATATGACCTAAAGAACCGTTGAAAGCACCTCCTATAGCTAATCCTATCGCTGCTAATAAGGCAGCAAAGGTAGCTGTTGGAATACCGACAATTCCTGCAATAGAAATAAAAAGAAGTAGTTTTAAAATAAAATTGACAAGTGTAACAAGAAAAGGTTTAAGAGTTTGGTCTATATTGCTTTTGTTGAAAGCTTTTTTTACAGCTTTCATTACCATTTTGATGATCCATAGACCAATGATCAGCGCGATGATTCCTCCAACTATTTTTAATCCGTATTGGCCAATGCCTTCTTGGATTGAGTTAAAAAAACCTCCCAGAGAATCTAAAATAGTTCCTCCTGCTTCTGTGGTAGCCGTTACGGCTGTATCCACAACTTTTTCAGATGTTTGCATAATTTATTTTTATGTTATGTGTTAATATTGTTAAAATTAAGATATAAAAAATATGACAGAAAAGGAAGGAGGGGAATTAGAAAGCTGTTATGAGATAAGAAACCTTTTTTTTCGATGAAGTGTTAACTGATTTATGTAATAATGACGTTATATCCAGTTTCTTAAATAAAAAAAACCTGTTTCCTGATGAAAAAATAAGGAAACAGGTGATAGAAAATTCTTTCTTTTTTTAAGTGAGACTTAGCTGTTTTTAGTAGCTGTAATTTCTGCGATTTTTACGATTACTGCTACAGCTTTAATCATACTTTCTACAGGCACATACTCATAACGCCCGTGAAAGTTGTGACCTCCTGCAAAAATATTGGGACAAGGCAATCCCATAAAACTTAATTGAGACCCATCTGTACCTCCTCTTATAGGTTTTATGATAGGAGTAATGTCTAATGATTTCATTGCTTCTTCAGCAATATCTACAATATGCATTACCGGTTCTACCTTTTCTCGCATGTTGTAATACTGATCTTTAATCACAGCTGTAACAGTAGCTGCTCCGTGTTTTTTGTTAAGCGTTTCAACAACGTCCTCTATTGTTTTTTTTCGCGCTTCGAATTTAGTTTTGTCGTGATCTCTTATGATGTAGTGTAGGGTAGTTTCTTCAACTTTTCCCGAAGTTTGGTATAGATGAAAAAAGCCTTCTCTGCCACTGGTGTGCTCGGGAGTTTCCAGCTTCGGTAATGAATTGATGAACTCCTGTGCAATATACATGCTGTTAATCATTTTTCCTTTGGCATAGCCAGGGTGGACAATTTTACCTTTGATAGTAATGACGGCTCCTGCAGCATTGAAATTCTCGTATTCCAATTCTCCGATTTGACTTCCGTCCATTGTGTATGCCCAGGAAGCGTTGAATTTTTCGACATCAAATTTATGTGCGCCTCTTCCGATTTCTTCATCAGGAGTAAATCCGATTCGTATTGTTCCGTGTTTGATCTCAGGATGTTGAATCAGGTATTCCATAGCCGTGATAATTTCTGTAATTCCGGCTTTGTCATCTGCTCCTAATAAAGTTGTTCCATCCGTAGTGATCAATGTTTGTCCTACATATTGTTTCAGATCTTCGAAATAATCAGGAGAGAGAACAATGTTGTTCTCTTTGTTTAATAAAATGTCTTTTCCGTCATAATTCTCTACAATTTGTGGGTTTACATTAGCACCTGTAAAATCAGGAGAAGTGTCAAAATGAGAAATAAACCCTATGGTAGGAACTTCATGAGATACATTGGATGGTAGTGTAGCCATGATATATGCATTTTCGTCAATAGAGACATCTTCTAGTCCGATATCTTTTAATTCCTGAACGAGTTGGTTGGCTAAATCCCATTGTTTTTCTGTACTGGGAGTAGTGTCACTGTTAGGATCACTTTCTGTATCTACTGTAACATAACTGATAAAACGCTGGGTGATATGTGATTTGGAAATCATATGTGTATAATAATATGGTATTGAACTCCAAAAATAAAATTATGTTTAGACTTTACCTGACATAAGTGAAGAATTATAATGAGAAGTTGTCTTTTTAATAGAATAATAGCTAAAAAAAAGCCCGAAAAAGAATGCTTATGAGAATCGTGTCATAATTTTTTTAGCTATAGCAACAAAGAATAAAGCTAACGGGTATGTAATTATAAATTTGTAAAAAAATAAAGAAACCCAGTTTTGAAATAGCTCCTGTTGAAGTAAAGGAGTTTTGATGATGGTAATGATCGCATTTATAGCACAAAGAGGAGAGGCTACAAGTAAAACAAATAGTAAGTTTTTTGAATAACTTCTAAAAACATTCATAATCCGGTTCATAGGTGCTTGAAGATTGTAGTTTTTGTGCTAATGGTTGATGGTGTTCGGGAGAAGTAGTCTAATGATTAAGCCCTTCCTGAGATTGAGATATCATCAGAAGGTAGTAGTCTTCAGATGTTGTTTTTTTGTGACAATTTTTTTAATAAAATCAGCTTGTTTCAGAAGTAAGTTCCTGACTTTTTTGAACCAGGAAGGAAAAATATTTTTCCTTCCTGATTTGGGTGATGCTGGACAATTATTGAGGCTATTTATTTTTGACTTGCCTGTAAGAAAGAAGCGGAGTCCTCAAAAAAGCGATACGTTGCTATTTTTCCATTTTCTACCTCACACATGAGTACCCAGTCACTTTTGAATAATTTATCGGTAGCCTTTACTTTATGAATAAAACTACCCTGAGCAAAAGCGATAGCATCTTCACTAATAATGTGGTGTATCTGGAAATCTTTTGTTTCAAAGGTGCTAGCAAGAATGTGTAAGAATTTTTGAACTCCTTTATGACCAGTGAATGTTCCATAGAGGTCGGCGCCTTTTATTCCGTTTTCATTGATAGAGATGATTTTTGCATCTTTGGCAAAGTCAGAAAGAATACCGTCTTCATCTCCATGGCTAAAATGTGTAAAAAATGAATTGATAACTTCCTTGCTGGAACGCTGAGGTTTTGGATTGGATTGTGCAACTACCGTATAGCTGATCAAAGAGAGTAAAAAGATTAATATTTTCATAAGTGCAGTAATTATAGGGTTAAAAATGTATCTGTATTTATTTGATGTCCAAAATGATGTATGGTGTTGTCAATGAAATATTGGCGTTGTTCTTTTGTAAAAGCAGCAGTTGCATCCAGAAGAACAGTGGTGTTGTACCCTTTATCATGTGCTTCACGCAGTGTGGATTCCACACATACATGGAGTGCATATCCGGCTAAGTATAAATTTTCGATTTTATTATTTCGCAAATACGCATCCAGGTTTGTTCCTGCAAAAGCACTAGCTCCCATTCTTCCTGATATTTCAAACTCTCCTTCTAAGGGGGCGAATTTTGGGTAGAATTTTTCTCCTTCTTCTCCGATAATCCATGTTTGTGCTTTAGGAATAGCAGCTTGCAGTCCTGCTTTTCCTGTACCTCCAAATTCAGGGTATCCTTTGTGTAGTCTAAGTGTGACATGCAGAATATGGATCCCTTTGTTATTTCTAGCGAATTGCAATGCGCTTTCTATTTTTTTTTCGGAGAGTATCAACTGTTCTTCGTCTTCCACAAGTTTCCTTAACTTTCCTGTTGGAGCAAGCCATTCATTTTGACATTCGATTAATAATAAAGCGGTGTTTTTCATAGTACCCATGGGTTTTTAATATGTGAATGATAGATTTTTGTTACAATTTGCCATTGTTTCTCGAATTTTAATAGGGTGATGTAATCTGTAAAGATTAAGGTGTTGTTTCTGTAAAGTTTTAGTTTCACGAAAGCAGCATCCTGTGTAATGTCTATTTGTGCGATTTCTCCTTTGAAATTTCTAAGTCCATTGTTGTGATCCGGACCATTTTTGTATGTTTCAACCATAGTTATCCAGTTTTCTAAAGGAAGCTTTTGAAGTGAGGTGCCTTCTTTATAAAAAATAGCAAAGTCTTTATGATATCCTCTGCGCATTTCTTGAGTTTTCATTGTATTTAATGCTCCGTTTAGGTAACACTCATTAATAAGTAACTTTATTTTTTCTTCTTCCATGCTTGGTTTTTTTTTGGAGCATGCATTTAGTATGATAAAAAGAATAATAAGTAGTGATTGTAGTTTTTGCATAATTATTGTAGTTAATATTCTTTAATTGTAAATAATCTACAATGCAATATTAAATATTTTATTTAAATTAGCGACAATAATTGTAAATAATTTTCAATCTATGGCTAAAAAAGAAGAAGAAGGACTCGCTAGGGCATTTGATTATGAGTTTTTAGAAAAGTTGATTGTAGGGATTGGAGAAGTTGCGAAAATAGCCAACATTCCTACTCGACAATTAAGGTATTGGGAAGAAAAGAATATCATTAAAAGTGTTACAGAAGAAGAGGGGAAGAATAGGCGATATGATTATAAAAACATAAAAAAAATTCTTCTGATAAAAGAATTGATGGATGATGGTTATAGTCTTGATGGAGCGGTGAATAAGGTAGAGAAAAGAATGAAAATGATAGAGGAGTCTTTATCGAAGTTTAAAAAATAAACAGAATCTAATGGGGGGAATGTTTATTTGCTACGACAAATAAACAGTAATATTATTAAAAAAGATAATGAGTTAGTATGAAACCATTGTTAATTCCCCTTTTCTTGTGTGTTTGTATAACTTCTAGTGCTAAAAAATATGATATACAGGACCGTAATGTTATTGATTTTGCAGAGAAAACACTAACAGAGGTTGCTATTGTTGTACCGGTATTAGCGTATAATGAATTTACTTTTTTTAATGGAGATTTTCCTATTAGTAAAGAGTTTTACCTTTTACAAGCTAAGGATATTGTCAGAAAGAAACGAAAAATAGAGGAAATCTGTTTTGCTAATTATGTGATGTTTGAAGGTCAGTATTTTACAAAAACTCCACCGAAAAAAAAGAGTAAATACCGCATGGCTAAAAAAAGATTGCGAGAAATAAGACGACTAAACAGAGCGGTGAATGCTGATCCTGATTTATTGACAGGAAGTAGATTTTGGGACGGGATTATTGAATTTATAGGAGAAGTATTAAGATCTTCTTCAGAAGCATATCCATCTTATTATAAATCCATGTATAGAGATTCTTTTTATGAAGGTGCTCCTGTTCAGTAAAGGTTTTTTTTAGTATTTACAGAAGCGTTATTACACATGGCAAGGAGAAACCGTGTGTAAGAAAATACATTTCTTATTTCTGAGGTAAAGCATTATTTTTGCACCAGAAAAAAAAACTTCATGTATAAAACCCTCGTACGACCAATTCTGTTTCTGTTTGATCCGGAGAAAGTTCACCATTTTACATTTGCTTTTATAAAAATCATTTCCAAGATTCCATTCATGCCTGCATTGTTTAGGAAGATGTATCTGGTAAAGGATAAAAGGTTGGAAAGAGAAGTTTTTGGATTAAAGTTTTCTAATCCGGTGGGATTGGCCGCAGGTTTTGATAAAGAAGCAAAATTATATAATGAGCTGAGTAATTTTGGATTTGGTTTTATCGAAATAGGAACTATTACACCCAAAGCGCAATCAGGAAATCCCAAAACCAGATTATTTCGGTTAAAAGAAGATCAAGGGATTATTAATAGAATGGGCTTTAATAATCAAGGGATAGAAGCTGCAATAAAAAACCTGAAGAAAAGAAATACTAATCTGGTAATAGGAGGAAATATCGGAAAAAATACAGATACTACTCCCGATGATTATACAGCAGATTATGAAGCTTGTTTTAAAGCATTGCATCCATATGTAGATTACTTTGTAGTGAATGTGAGTTGTCCGAATGTAGGGAGTCATGCTAAGCTACAAGATAAAGGATATCTGTTAGAGCTTTTGGGAGGATTGAAAAAGATCAATGCCAAGGAAGCTAGTCCGAAACCTATAGTTCTAAAAATAGCACCAGATCTCAATAACCAGCAATTGGATGAAATTATTGAAGTAGTAAAAGAAACGGGAATTGATGGGGTGATTGCATCAAATACATCAGTGAACAGAACAGGGTTAAAAACTTCTGAAGCCAGATTGAATGCGATAGGAAATGGAGGGCTTAGCGGAAAGCCGATTACGGAAAGAAGTACTCGGGTTATCAAATACCTGTCAGAGCATTCGGATAATGCATTTCCTATTGTTGGGGTGGGAGGGATTCACACCGCAAAAGATGCATTGGATAAATTAGCAGCAGGCGCAACACTTGTACAAGTGTATACAGGTTTTATTTATGAAGGACCTAAGCTTGTCAAAGAGATAAATAAAGCGCTTTTGAAATGATTAAAAATCATTTTTTAGATGAATTATGAAATTTTATACGCCTTCGTTTTTGCGGCGACAATTTTAGCACTGTCTCCTGGTCCAGATAATATCTTTGTTTTGATGCAAAGTATGGTGAATGGAAAAAAATACGGATTAGCAACTGTAGCGGGACTAGTCTCTGGTTGTTTAGTACATACAAGTTTGGTGGCATTTGGAGTGTCTGCGGTTATCAAACAAAGTGAATTGTTGTTTTTTGCAGTAAAATTACTGGGAGCATTGTATCTGTTTTACCTAGCGTATAAGGTTTGGAGAAGTGATGCTGCTATTGATCTTTCAGATGGAGGCGTGCCCAAAAAAAGCCTTGGACAATTGTTTAAACAAGGTTTTTTGATGAATGTACTCAATCCAAAAGTCTCTATTTTTTTTCTGGCATTTTTTCCTGGTTTTTTATTCAGCAATACAATAAGTCATGTTATTCAGTTTTATGTACTGGGATTTCTTTTTATGGCTGTCGCATTTATTGTTTTCGGGTTGATTGCAGTTTTAGCAGGTTTTATCTCAGATTTTATCAGAACCAATAAAAAAGCAACAATTGTTTTAAAATGGGCACAAGTAGTTGTGTTTGCAGGAATCGGAATTTTTATCCTGTTTTCTGGAAAATAATTCTATTTTTATACTCAAAATTCAACATTTTATAGATTCCGACCCCATATGATGGAAGAAAAGGTAAAGCTTATTGAATGTCCCAGAGATGCAATGCAAGGTATTAAAACATTCATTCCCACAGAAAAAAAAGTGCAATACATTCAATCGTTGTTGCAGTGTGGTTTTGATACTATCGACTTTGGGAGCTTTGTGTCCCCCAAGGCGATTCCGCAAATGGTGGATACTGCAGAAGTATTGTCGCGTCTGGATTTATCTGCTACCCAAAGCAAGTTGCTGGCGATTATAGCAAATGTACGGGGAGCCAATGATGCCGTGCAGCATGAGGCGATAAATTATTTAGGGTATCCGTTTTCTATATCAGAGAATTTTCAGATGCGTAATACGCATAAAACAATTGCAGAATCTGTCGATACACTTCAGGAGATTTTAGCTATAGCAGCCCAAAAAAATAAAGAGGTGGTAGCCTATCTTTCTATGGGATTTGGGAACCCCTATGGAGACCCCTGGAATGTGGATATTGTAGGGGAATGGACAGAGAAATTAAGCGCAATGGGGGTGAAAATTTTGTCGCTTTCAGATACCGTAGGAACTTCTACGCCTGATATTATCACGTACTTATATGAGAATCTCATCCCAAAATATCCCGAAATAGAATTTGGAGCACATTTGCATACAACGCCTTCTTCTTGGTTTGAGAAGGTTGATGCAGCTTATAAGGCAGGATGTAGGAGGTTTGATGGTGCAATTCAGGGATTTGGAGGTTGTCCGATGGCAAAAGACGAACTGACAGGGAATATGCCTACAGAAAAAATGCTGTCTTACTTTACAGCTGAAAAAGCAGATGCAAATATCAGGACTATGAGTTTCGAAGCTGCTCATAATGAGGCGACAAAAATATTTTCGGTTTATCATTAAGCCTCTGTTCTGTATTTTACTTATGATGGTTTCGCCATATAGTTTGTAATGTTAATTTAGATTTATTTAACGTAATAGTTTGTTGAGAGTAATTTCTTGAGTATATTTGCTCCCTGTTAATTATTTGTAATAAATCTAAATAAAAAGGGAATGAAAGCACATAACCTATTTAAAATGGCATTTGTATCAGGAGCTATGATCTTGGGATCTTGTTCTTCTGATGATGATAACGGATCTTCAGTACCATCTTTTGATGAGCCGGTAAACTACGTATTTGAACGTGACGGAAAAAGTACAGTGGATTTTGGTGGACAGACTACCAGAATTGCAATGGCAGAAGAAATTATTGACGCTTTTAAAGTGAAAACAACAGAAGAGGCCGCTTTGTTGGCAATGTATGCACACGAAAAAGGAAAAAACGATTTTTCTGACCCTGCGTTAAATGCATCTGATAAAAGTGTAAAAAGTAAAACAGCAGCTTCTACAGATTATTTTGCAGATAATGCACCAGTATCAGCAGAGATTAAAGCAGAATTTGATTCTTGGATTTCAGGGCAGGTAACCGAAGTATTTCCTAATTGGGAAGTAACTGCTGAGGCAGGTAAAGCAGGAGTGATACAAGAAGCAGGTGGTGGAAAAAACCGCTATGTAAATGCAAAAGGTCTTGAATATGATCAGGCATTCGCAAAAAGTTTGATCGGAGGGTTAATGCTTGATCAGGCAATTAACAATTACCTGGGGACAAACGTACTTGATGCGGGTACAAACAAAGAGGATAATGATAATGGAGTAGTAAAAGAAGGTAAGACATATACGAATATGGAGCATAAGTGGGATGAGGCTTATGGATACCTTTATGGAGCATCTGCAGATAAAACAAAACCAAATGAAACTATTGGAGATGCTGATAGCTTCCTTAATAAATATGTAGGGAGAGTAGAAAAAGATACTGATTTTGCAGGGATCGCAGAGACGATTTTTAATGCCTTCAAAAAAGGACGTGCAGCAATCGTAGCGAAGCAATATTCTGTTCGTGATGAGCAAGCGGATATTGTTAAAGAAAACTTATCAAAAGTAATTGGTGTAAGAGCAGTATACTACTTACAACAAGGAAAGAATGGATTAGGTGCTGCTTCTGTGGATTATGGTTCTGTATTCCATGACCTTTCTGAAGGATATGGATTTGTATATAGCTTACAATTCACACAAGATCCTACAACGAATAAGCCTTACTTCTCAAGAGATGAGGTAAAAGGATTATTGAATGATCTAATGGGAGGAACCAATGGATTATGGACAGTAACTCCAGCTACATTGGATAAAATGTCTGAAACAATTGCAGCTAAATTTGGGTTTACTGTTGCGCAGGCAGGAAGTTAATCTATTGGCTTAATTACGTAAAAAATCTTCTTTTCAATGTTTTGAAAAGAATAATATAAAATAAAAGGGGGCTGAATAGGAGTATATTTCAGCCTCTTTTTTTTACATTTGCAAAATCTTATTAAGAATAAATAAGAATAAATATGAAAAAATTAGTAGTATCTGTCTTTGCAATTGCTTTATTAGTAGTCGCTTGTAGCAAAGATGATAACTCAGATGGAGGAGGAAATAGCGACAGTTTTGACAGAAAGGCAATGCTGCAAAATATGGCAGATAATATCATTCTTCCTTCTTACCAGAACTTTAAAACCGCTTTAGGGTCTTTTCAGGAAGCAACTACCACATTTACCACCACTGCTACAAGAGAAAACCTGGTAGCATTGCGATCAAAATGGGTAGATGCATATAAAGCCTGGCAACATGTAAGTATGTTTGAGATCGGAAAAGCAGAAGAGTTAAGGTATAAGGAATTTATGAATATATATCCGACCAATACCACCAATATCAAAAGTAATATTTCGGGAACATATGATCTGACATCAATCTCTCTGCAAGATGAGCAGGGATTTCCAGCATTGGATTATTTGATTAATGGATTAGGAGAATCAGATGCAGATATTTTAGTGTTTTATACGACAGATGGAGAAGCGGCAAATTATAAGAAGTATATGACAGACCTTGTTGCTCGAATGACGACATTAACAGACGAGGTGGTTGGTAGCTGGACAAATGGATACAGAGATACTTTTGTAAACAGTAGTGGGTCTTCTGCTACCAGTTCTCTGGATAAGATGGCTAATGACTATGTATATCATTACGAGAAGAACTTAAGAGCAGGAAAAGTCGGAATTCCAGCAGGTGTTTGGACTGGGACGGCTTCTGATAACAGCGTAGAAGCATTGTACAAAGGGGATTTGTCAAAAGTATTATTGTTAGAAAATCTGACAGCAATGCAAAACTTATTTAATGGAGTTCATTTTGGTAAAACTACAACAGGGGAAAGTTTTAAAACGTATTTGGATTTTCTGAATACACTTAAAAATGAACAAGACTTAAGTAAATTGATTAATAATCAGTTTGATGCTTCCAGAACTGCAATTGATAAACTTGGAGATGATTTTTCTGCACAGGTTAGAAATAATAATGAATCTATGTTGGAAACCTATAGCGTATTGCAAAAAAATGTCCCATTGCTTAAAGTAGACATGTTTTCTGCAATGAGTATTAGAGTGGATTATGTAGACGCAGATGGAGACTAATTAAGATCTTCTTTCTTTTGTAATTGTATATCCTACTAAGGATTGCAACAATAAATGTATTATTAAAATTCATCATCCTGATGAAATACCCCTTAAAAGAATATTTCAAAAAAAATACGGAAGCTGCTTCACTAGCAGTTTTTCGTATTTTTTTTGGAGTAATGATGTTTTTCAGTATTGTACGTTTTTGGAGTTATGGTTGGATTGAAAAACTGTATATAACCCCTACATTCTTTTTCTCTTATTACGGTTTTGATTTTGTAAAACCCTTGGGGGTATATACCTATGGGATATTTGTAATTTGCGGAATAGCTGCTTTGTGTATTGCTTTGGGATACAAGTATAGGATTGCAGCGATTGTATTTTTTCTCAGCTTTACATATATAGAACTAATGGATAAGACTACCTATCTTAATCATTATTACTTTATAAGTTTACTGAGCTTTGTGATGATATTTCTTCCTGCGAATGCATACTATTCTATCGATAGCAAAATAAAAGGAATCTCGTATCAGCAAGTGCCAAAATGGACAGTAGATTCGATAAAACTGATGTTAGGAATTGTCTATTTTTATGCAGGATTGGCTAAGCTGAATTCTGATTGGCTGGTACGTGCAATGCCATTAAAAATTTGGTTGCCTTCTAAATATGATATCCCTGTTATTGGAGGGATGATGGATCAGGAGTGGGTGCATTATCTGTTTAGTTATACAGGGGCTATTTATGACTTGACGATTCCTTTTTTACTTCTATACAAGAAAACAAGAGGAGTTGCATTTTTTATGGTAGTGGTGTTTCATGTACTAACAAGAATCCTGTTCCCTATAGGAATGTTTCCTTATATAATGATTGTTAGTACCTTGATATTTTTTGACCCCTCAGTGCATCATCGAATTATAGCGTTTATCTCTAGATTCTTTAAGATTACTTCTAAAGTAGCTAATACCAAAAAAGCATGGGTAATGCATCCGGTACGAAGTAAGATAATTACCGGAATGTTTGCTCTGTTTTTTATTGTTCAGCTATTGTTCCCCTTTCGATATCTATTGTATCCGGGGGAGTTATTCTGGACAGAAGAAGGATTTCGATTCTCATGGAGGGTGATGTTGATAGAAAAGGCAGGTTATGCCAATTTCAAAATAGTCGATAAGAAAAAAGGAACGTATTTCTATGTCAATAATGATGATTTTCTCACCACGTTTCAACAGAAACAAATGGCGACTCAATCAGATTTTATTTTGCAATATGCACATTATTTAAAGAAACATTTCGAGTCACAGGGACATCAGAATGTCGGGGTTTATGTAGAGAGCTATGTGACATTAAACGGTCGCTTGAGTACTACGTATATCGACCCGGAAGTAGACTTGGGGGAACTAAAAGAATCATTTAAACATAAAACGTGGATTATTCCATTCAAAGATGAAATTAAAGGTTTATAAAATAATTATCGCAATCACGGTATTCGCATTTTCATATACATCATATGGACAGTATGCTATTTCGGGAAAAGTAATTGATACAAAATCCAAAGGAATCCCTGATGCAGATGTGTATAATCAAAATACGGGAGTACATGTAAAAACTGATCAGGAAGGAAAATTTCTGTTTCCTGATGTAAAAGAAGGAAGTTATGTAATCACGGTATTTGGTCTCGCATATGAGATTAGTGAACAACCACTCGATGTTTCCTCAGATACAGAAATAAAGATTGTACTTAAACCTCTGGGAGAAGAACTGTCTGAAGTGTTGATTACACAACGAAAGAAAAAAATATTTGGACTAAAACAATTAAAACCCGTCGAAGGAACGGCTATTTATGCAGGGAAAAAAAGTGAAGTAGTCTTGCTGGAAAACTCTTTGGGAAATCTGGCAGCAAATAATGCCAGGCAAGTATATGCTCAGGTAGTTGGGTTAAATATATATGAGAATAGTATTGGAGGGTTACAGCTTAATATAGGAGGTAGGGGGTTGGACCCTAATAGAACAGCTAATTTTAATACACGTCAGAATGGGTATGATATTAGTGCAGATGTATTGGGCTACCCGGAAAGCTATTATACGCCTCCGGCAGAAGCATTAAGTGAGATTCAGGTGGTCCGGGGAGCTGCATCCTTACAATATGGGACCCAATTCGGAGGGATGATCAACTTTAAAATGAAACAACCGAACCCTGATAAAGAAATAGAATTGGTATCCAGACAAACATTAGGATCATATAATTTATTTACTAGTTTTAATAGTTTAGGAGGAACCAAAGGAAAATTCAGTTACTATGCATATTTTAATTATAAACAAGGAGATGGCTTTAGACCGAATTCTGATTTTGATTCTAAAAATGCCTATGCACATCTGGGATATCAGTTGACAGAAAACACTAAAATAACAGGAGAGTTTACCTATCTGAAATATTTAGCACATCAACCGGGAGGATTGACAGATGACATGTTTGAGGAAGATCCTGCACAAAGTAACAGAACACGAAACTGGTTTGAAGTAGATTGGAAATTGTTTTCCCTCAGGCTGGATCACAAGTTTAGTGATAAAACTGATATGAGTGTAAATTTCTTTGGATTGGATGCTTCTAGATATGCTTTAGGGTTTAGAACAAATAGAGTAGATCAACCAGATGATATTGATGAACCGAGAGATTTGATAACGGGTGATTTTAAAAACTTCGGAGCAGAGGCGAGAGTATTATCCAGATATAATCTCATGGGAGAAGAGTCTATTTTCTTAATAGGAACCAAGTATTATCAAGCAAATAATGACGGACAACAAGGGCCGGGAGATAATGGAACTTCGATTGATTTTGATTTTAAACACGATAAGTTTTCCAGTTATCCTAGCCAATCTAAATTTGATTATCCAAATCTCAATGTGGCAGTATTTGGAGAAAATATTTTTAAGTTCTCAGATAAGTTCTCGGTAACCCCAGGATTTAGATTTGAATACATAAAAACAGAAATAGAAGGAAGCTTCAGAAATATCGTTACAAACCTGGCAGGAGATGTAATTCTGGATGAGACAATTGAAGATAACAGATCCTTGGAACGATCATTTGTATTGTTAGGACTAGGAGCTAGTTATAAGCCATTTGATGGTATGGAACTCTATGGAAATATATCCGAAAACTATAGGTCTGTGACGTTCTCAGATATTAATATAGTAAACCCTTCTTTCAAAATTGATACGGATATACAGGATGAATCAGGATTTACAGCGGATATTGGTGCCAGAGGGAAATTGAATGAAGTGGTTTCTTATGATGTAGGGATTTTTGGGTTGTTCTATAATGATCGTATCGGAGTGATACAACAAGAACAACAAGATGGTGCAGTAAAAAACTTTAGAACCAATGTAGGAGATGCTGTTATTTATGGGATGGAATCTCTGATAGATGTAAACTTGAATAAGGTGCTGTTACAAAATAGTAAAAACACGAGGTTTAATTGGTTTGCTAATACAGCTTTGGTTAATTCCAAGTACCAAAATACAGATAAAGAAGTGGAATTTGTTCCTAATATAAACTTTAAGACAGGAATGTCTTTTGGATATAAAAATTTGGTGACTAGTGTTCAATACTCTTTGTTGACCGATCAGTTTTCTGATGCAGATAATTCGGTAGATCCTAATATTAGCGGAATTATAGGTGTTATTCCATCATATAGCATACTGGATGTTTCAGCTTCTTACACATATAAAATGCTTAAACTGGAAACAGGGATAAATAATTTATTGAACGAAAGCTATTTTACACAACGAGCAACAGGCTATCCAGGACCTGGTATTATACCTTCAGAACCATTGACTTGGTATGTCACCTTGCAATTACAGTTGTAAACAGTAATATAATTCGTCTATGCGCTTTTGGTACATAATAATTGTAATGACTAGGTATGTTTATATCTGAAGTAAAAAGTAATTTAGGAGAAGATATATCTATCTTAATCAGGAAAGACAATCATTCCTGGAATTATTTATGCGAATGTGGAGAGGCTAGTGAGTTAACTGTAAAAGAAATTCAACAAATCAGAGCGATCTTTATAAGTCATACACATATAGATCACTTCGTTAATTTTGATACGATTGTGCGGCATCAGATCGGGATAGAAAGAACAGTTGTGGTTTGTGGTCCCAAAGGAATTAGTGATCAGGTAGCATCCAGACTTAGAGGGTATACCTGGAATTTGGTTGCAGAAAATGCAATTAAGTATCAAATTCGCGAAATATTGGAGGAAGGTCAGGTAAAAACCTATGAAGTGATACCTCCATATTGGAGATTGAAGGAAATAGAAATGGATAGTGAAAATAAAATCTATGAAAATGAAGCTTTTGCGGTTTCATATACCTTATTAGACCATAAAACACCATCTGTAGCATATCGGTTTACAGAACAGGATCGTGTAAAAATATCTTTAGATACCTGTAGCTTTAAAGGAGGAGTATGGGTAGGGGAATTGAAAACCGCATTTGCGAATAACGATGTGGATAGAGAAATAGATGTAGAAGGAACATTGTATAAGGCAGAAGAGTTGTTTTCGTTACTTTGTCTGCAAAAAGGGGATAGCCTGGGGGTAATTATGGATCATGCAGCAAATGAGAGAAATCACCATAAAATCAATAAACTTTTTAAGAACTGCAATACGGTTTTTATAGAGAGTTTTTATAAAAATGAAGATAAAGAACTGGCGGTATTAAATTATCATAGTTATGCCAGAAAATCAGGAGAAATAATGAAAAAAGCAGAAGTAGAAAAAGCAATTCCTGTTCATTTCTCCAGAAAATATAAAGAGAAAGATCTGAAAGCACTTGAAAAAGAGTTTTATGCTGCTTGGAAAGAAGGAGGGTAAAAATACGCTTATTGCAATATATTTGTAATAAAGAATCTTTCTAAAAAGGAATGCAATCTATTTAAAATAGTTCTAAATAAATTATATTTGCATTCGTGATTTAATTATTAATTAAAGATAACATAATCTATGAGGTATTTGATTATTGCTTTTGCACTATTAGTAATTTCTTGTAAAAACGAAAAAAGTCAAAAAGCGGAAACTCCGGAACAAAAAGAAAAAGTAAATGAAGTTAATGTGTATACACATAGACATTATGAATCAGATCAGAAACTATTTGCACTTTTCGAAAAAGAAACAGGAATTAAGGTAAATGTAGTCAATGCGTCAGCAGATGAATTAATACAAAAAATGACAGCAGAAGGAGAGCAGTCTCCTGCCGATGTTTTAATTACAGTTGATGCTGGACGTCTTGTACGTGCGAAACAGAAAGGGTTATTACAGGGAGTAGAATCTCAAATGTTGGAAATTAATATTCCAGAACACTTGAGAGATAAGGATAATCATTGGTTTTCGTTGACGAAGAGAGCAAGAGTTATTGTGTATGCAAAAGATCGTGTAAAACCAGAGGCTTTATCTACGTATGAAAACCTTACCGAAGATGCCTGGAAGAAGAAGGTGTTGATTCGATCGTCTAATAATATTTACAACCAGTCATTACTGGCTTCTATGATTGCTCATAAAGGAGAAGAAGAAGCTACAAAATGGGCAAAAGGGATTGTAGATAATATGGCGAGAACACCGAAAGGAAATGATAGAGATCAGGTAAAGGCTGTAGTTGCTGGAGAAGCGGATGTTGCAATTGTTAATACCTATTATATAGGAAAGCTTCTTAATTCTAAAAATCCAGAAGAAGTAACAGCTGGAGAGGGAGTAGGAATCTTCTTTCCTAATCAATCAGAAAGAGGAGCTCATATCAATGTTAGTGGAGCAGGAATTGCAAAATACGCTCCAAATAAAGAAAATGGGATCAAGTTTATTGAGTTCTTAAGTAGCCCTGCTGCCCAGAAAGTATTTGCGGATTCTAATTATGAGTATCCTGTAAACGCTTCTGTACCAGCATCTGATTTGCTGCAATCCTGGGGGACTTTTAAAGAAGATGTATTGCCATTATCAGCATTGGGAGAAAATAATAAAAAAGCAGTACTTATTTTCGATACAGTAGGATGGAAGTAAAGAGAAGTCATAAGTGTATTTTGATATTGAAAATAATGATGTAATTGAGCAGGCAATAGTAGTAAATGAAAAAAGACACTTCGTATTCTTTATTATATAAAATAAAACGTTTTAAACGAGATATAAATCAGTGGTCAATAGCAACATTGGCCATTGTTTTTATTATAGCATTTCCAGTGATTACAATTTTTTTGAAATTGTTTTCAGGACCTGGAGAAACCTGGGATCATATTGTGGCAACCTTATTGCCAGAATATACAAAAACATCGATAGCCTTAATTATAGGTTGTTCTGTTTTTACACTGATTTTTGGGGTATCGACTGCCTGGATTGTGTCCAGATATGATTTTCCAGGAAGGAAGATGTTAGAGTGGCTATTGATTCTGCCGTTGGCTATTCCTTCCTATATTACAGCATATGCATATGTAGGGGTGTTTGATTATGGAGGAACCTTGGAATTACTCATGGAATCTGTAAATATAACATTACCTAAAATCGATATTATGAATACGTATGGGCTAATTTTTGTTCTTAGTTTTTCATTATATCCATATGTGTATGTCAGTGCACGTGCCGTCTTTTTGCATCAGGCTGGGAATTTGATAGAAGCTTCAAAGTTATTAGGAGCTGGAGAGTTAAAAACATTTTTTAAGGTTGTATTTCCTCTGGCCAGACCAGCAATTATCGGAGGATTGATTTTAGTACTGATGGAAGTATTAAACGATTATGGAGCAGCAAAATATTATGGAGTAAGTACATTTACTGTTGGGATTTTCAGATCCTGGTTTTCTTTAGAAGAACCTGATACGGCAGTATACCTTTCTGCGATACTAATTGTTATTATTTTTGGGTTAATTGTATTGGAGCGATTTCAACGACGAAAAAAGAAATATCATAATGCCTCAAAATCCAATAGACCTCTCTGTCGTAAAAATAGTAAGGGAGTGCAGAAAATAGGACTTATATGTTGGGTAGGGATTCCGGTTTTTATAGGTTTTTTGATTCCTGTAGCTCAATTGTTATACTGGGCAGTATTAACCTATACAGATGTATTTTCAGTAGCTTTTTTTTATACAGCGTTGCAAAGTTTGGGGATCGCAATATTATCAGCAGTTATTACAGTGATAATCGCTTTAAAGCTGATTTACTTTACCCGATGGAATAAGATAAAACAAATAAACCTCGTCGCCAAGATGAGTACCTTAGGATATGCGATTCCGGGAGCAGTGATTGCTGTTGGAGTGATGATTCCAACACTGTTTATTGATAAGTGGCTGTATCGCGTGCTCAGAGAAGCATTTTCTTGGGAAGTAGGTTTGTTGATTAATGGAACAATCATAGGATTGATATATGCATATGCAGTTCGGTTTTTGGCAGTAGCCTATTCTCCCATAGAGGGTAGTGTGTCGAAAGTAGGAGAAGGGATATCTGAATCTTCAATGATGTTGGGAGCAGGAAGGTGGAGAACTTTTTTTTCGATTGATATTCCTCTGATTAAAAAAGGTATGTGGAGTGCGGTTTTACTAGTGTTTGTAGATATTATGAAAGAGCTACCTCTAACGCTGATTCTAAAACCATATGGAGTAACCACACTAGCTGTCAAAGCTTATGAATATGCCAGTGATGAGATGATTGCAGAAGCAGCATTACCCTCATTATGTGTAATCCTTACCGGAATTCTGCCAGTGATATTTTTAAACCGATTAATAACCAAATAAATGAGTTTGTTAAAAATACATAACCTTAGTAAGTCTTTTGATAATGGAAAAACAAAAGTTCTTGATACGGTTTCTTTTGAACTAGAAAAAGGACGTGTATTGACAATCGTAGGGGAAAGTGGAAGTGGAAAAACAACCCTGATTCGTTTGATTGCCGGATTAGAAACTCCGGATGATGGAATTGTCGAGCTAAATGATACAGTACTATCTTCTGTAGATATAATGGTACGTGCAGAGAAAAGAAATGTAGGTTTGGTTTTTCAGGATTATGCATTATTTCCGCATAAGACGGTGCAAGAAAATATAATGTATGGAATTCATAAACAACATGATAAAAAAGAACGAGTAGCTGAGGTTCTGGAATTGGTAGGATTGTCTGGTTTCGAAAGTAGATATCCGCACCAGTTATCCGGTGGACAGCAACAACGGGTGGCATTAGCCAGAGCATTAGCACCTCGCCCCGAAGTGTTAATCCTTGATGAACCTTTCAGTAATCTGGATGTTATTCTCAAAGACCAGTTGAGAAGAGAGATTTTTGAAATCATTCATAAGACAGGCGTAACAGCAATTTTTGTAACACATGATACAGATGATGCTCTTTCTGTGTCTGATAGTATTATTGTTCTGCAAAAAGGGAAAATGATTCAGAATGCTACAGCATTTGAGCTTTTTAATGCTCCTAAGACTCCGTATGTAGCTTCTCTGTTTAGTGCAGTGGTTAATTTTACAACAAAAGAATTAGAAGAGTTTAGATATCCGGCATCTGAAAGTACTTCTTACATGCTGAGAACTTCAAGTTTTCGAATAGAAGAAGATACGGATTATTCAGTAACAGCACGAGTGCTCTCCGTTCTCTTTATGGGAGCATATTACCAGATTTCTGTAGAGACTCCCCAAGGGAATCTTTATACTATTTGTTCCTCAAATGATTATCAAAATAAAAACATAACAATAGGATTTAATCAACCTGACATATTTCATTTTGAACGTCAGATTAATTAAAATAGTCTGAGTATAAATTAGTCTGATTTATACTTTAAAACCAATGAAAACGCTACAAAAACCGTAATTTAGTTAAATCAAATAGAAATGAGACAAGATATGATACCTGAAATAGAAAAATCGTTAAACGATCAGATAAAACACGAAGCAAAAGCTTCTGCGCAATATTTAGCGATGGCGTGTTGGGCAGATGCACAAGGATATAATGGGATAGCCGAATTTTTCTACACACAGTCTGAAGAAGAACGTGCCCATATGACCAAATTGGTTAAATTTATTAATGAAAGAAGTGGGACCGCAATTATTCCTGCTTTGGATAAGCCTAGAGCAGAGTTTGATTCATTACTACAGCTTTTTGAAATATTCTTGGAGCATGAAGAATTTGTTACAGCACAAATTAATGACGTAATTTTCAAGTGCCTGGAGTATAAAGATTACAATGTGCATAACTTTATGCAATGGTATGTTTCTGAGCAGTTAGAAGAAGAAGCTACGGCCAGAACATTGCTGGATAAATTAAAAATTATAGGAGATGATAAGTCTGGACATTATTTGTTCGATAGAGACATTAATACATTTAATGTAGCCTCTGAACAAGGAAATCAATAAGACAGTATTCCTACTCCTTATAGGTATATAATTGATAGTGATAAAGATCACTTGATAAATTAAAAAGATTCTTTTTGTAAGAATCTTTTTTTTTGCTTTATTTGCACTTTATTTAGATTCAATAAAAACTAAAGAAGTGCAGAATATAGAAATTTCATCAGTACATACTCCTTGTGTTATGTTTTCTTGTGAGGGGTATAGTTGCGGAGGAAAAAAGAAAAAATGTTGTAAGAAATACAAAAAGAAAGGAAAGACAAACTGTAAGAAATGCCCTAAACTTTAATTTTTTTTAACGTGTATAATTTTTCGTTTCGATAACGAAATCATAAACAAGCTTTTTAGGAAGATTGTAGTAAAAATAAAAGCAATGTGATTTGTCTAAATCACATTGCTTTTATTTTTTTGAGTAGATTTGAGTAAATAGAAACGGAGGGGATGAAAATTAATACATACGAAAAAGAATGTTCTTTTCGTTGAAAGATAGAATAGCGATTACAGAAGAGAATTATGATTAAAATGTTTATAGAATCAATAAGAAGAGGGATGAAAAAAAATAGTACACTTGTATGTTTATTTTTGTTGTCTACTAGTCTGTTGATAGGTCAGGAAACTGACTGGAAAAGCAATTTTGATGAATCGAAAAAAGAAGCTGTCGAAAACAATAAAAACATAGTGTTGGTTTTTGCTGGATCTGATTGGTGCGCCCCTTGTATAAAACTTGAAAAATATATTCTGAATACGGAAGAATTTATTGCTCTGGCGACAAAAGATTTTGTTTTGATAAAAGCAGATTTTCCAAGAAAAAAGAAGAATCAGTTGTCTGAAGAAATACAAGAACAAAACAGGGGATTAGCAGAAAAATATAATAAGAGCAATGGATTTCCGTTAGTGGTGGTCTTGGATCCACATGGAAGAAAATATGGAGAACTAGGATATAAAAAAGTAACTCCTGAAATGTACTTAAAAGAATTGCAAGCCTTAATACCGTATTAATCATTGAAATCAGTTACTGTTTTTGTCGCTTTTTTATGTTGGGTTTCCCAGAGTTATTCTCAGGAAATATTCAAAAAGAATTTTTCTTTGATGGGAAGTCAGTTCGATATCACACTGGTCGCATCCAATGAGATAGAAGCAGCTCAATTTATAGAAGCAGCCATAGGTGAAATGAAACGCATCGAAAAATTGATTTCTTCCTGGGATAATAATTCTCAGACATCTTTAATCAATAAAAATGCAGGAGTAGCTGCTGTAAAAGTATCAAGGGAACTGTATGATCTGATTGAACGATCTATAGCGATATCAAGGCTAACAGACGGAGCTTTTGATATCACATATGCTTCTATGGATGCTATCTGGAAGTTTGATGGAAGTATGCGTGAAATGCCATCAGAAAAAGAGATAGTCAAATCAGTTGCGTATGTAGGTTATAAAAATATTGTATTGGATTCGAATCTATCCACTGTTTTTCTGAAACAACAAGGGATGAAAATAGGATTTGGAGCTATAGGGAAAGGATATGCTGCAGATAAAGCAAAAAAACTACTACAGTCCAGGGGAGTGATCGCTGGTATCATAAATGCATCTGGCGATATGAATACCTGGGGAAAGAAACCCAATGGAGAAGATTGGACAGTAGCCATAAAGAATCCAATGGCAAAACAACAGGTTTTTGCAACATTACCTATAAAAAACAGAGCAGTGGTTACTTCTGGAGATTATGAAAAGTATGTAAAGCTAGATGGCAAAAAGTATACACATATTATAGATCCCAGAACAGGGTATCCTTCTTACGGTATTGTAAGTGTTACAGTTTTTGCACCTGGAGCAGAAATGGCTGATGCTCTGGCAACTTCTGTCTTTGTGATGGGGAAAGCGGTCGGAATCGATAGGATAAATCAATTAAATGGAGTAGATTGTATTATCATAGATGATAAAGGGATGGTATATACATCAAACCACATAAAAATCAATAAGGAATATGAAAAAAAATAAAGTAAGGTTACTAGCTGTTATATATAAGGTTGTTGTGGTTTGTATTGTTTTTATATGCTATTCATGTGTTACTGTTAAGGAGTATGAGAAAGTACGGATTAACGATCCCGATATGGAATTGGCCTCTCGAAAAATAAAAAGATTTCGAACGAATTTTCAAGCGTATAGAGAAGCGGCTGTAGGAGCCAATGGGGGGAAAACCGGAGGAGGTTGTGGGTGTAATTAATCTTGACATAAAAAAATATACGCAAGTGAGGAAATTATCTTTTCAAATACAGTGGATTATTTTTGTTTTTGTGATTGGAAGTATGACGATGAAAGCACAGCAATCACAGGATTCTGTAGCAGTGACTCCTTATAAGAAAAGAGTACTGGAAACAACAGAGATTGATTTTTTGATGAGTTATTATACACAAGAAGGAGATAATGCAGCAGTTACAGGAGGAAGAGGAACAGAAGAGTTGGTAGATACAAACCCGGCTATTGTAGTAACGATTCCGTTAAATGATGATGATATACTGGCAATTGACGGAAGTGTGTCTGCTTATTCATCTGCATCATCCAGTAATGTGAACCCGTTTGATGGAGAGAACAGAGCTGATCCTTTTGTAGCATCTTCGGGAGCTTCACAAAATGATGTGTTAGTAACATTGTCCGCAGCATATACTCATCATAGTGATGATCGAAATACAATTTGGTCTGCTAACGTATCCGTAGCTAATGAGTATGATTATTCCTCTGTAGGGGGAGGAGCAGGTTTTACAAAATTATTTAATGAAAAAAATACAGAGTTTACTATAAAAGGAAATGTGTTTTTAGATACCTGGAAATTAATTTATCCGTCTGAGTTAAGAGATAATCCTTCCTTTGAACCATTTACAAATAATAAAAGAAACTCATATGCCATAGGAGCAAACTTCTCTCAGATATTATCCAAAAATATGCAGGGGATGTTGAGTGTGGATGTAATCTTTCAGGAAGGAGTATTGTCAACCCCTTTCCAAAGAATACAGTTTGCTGATGTGGAAGATGTTGTTATACAGGATTTTACCTATGGAGATGATGTGGAGAGATTGCCAGATCAGAGAGTAAAAGTAGCACTAGGAGGACGATTGCATTATTATCTTAATGAGCGGATTGTCTTGAGAAATTTTTATAGGTACTATACTGATGACTGGGGGATTAAAGCACATACTGCTTCTATAGAAATACCATTCAAAATTTCGGATATGTTTACCTTATATCCGTCTTACAGGTTTTATAAGCAGACTGCAGCAGATTATTTTGCACCATTTAATAAGCATTTGTCCTCAGAAGAATATTATACTTCGGATTATGATTTGTCTGAATTTAACGCCAATCAATTTGGTTTTGGAATAACCTATACAGATATTCTTACGCAGATGCGTATATGGAAATTGGGAGTAAAAAATATTGATTTGAGATACAGCTTGTATGAGCGGAATACCGGTTTACGGGCAAACTTGATTTCCGGGGGAGTTACGTTTGTTGTAGAGTGAGAAAAATATATCTTTTTGGTGCTCTAAGTAGATGCAATTCATCTTTTATCAAAAAAAAAGCTATCTGTCAGGTATTCGATTAAAAAAGACATATATTTGCACGCAATTAAATCTTAATTGCCATGACTGCACACGATTCAAAAATCCTTGGAGAGGGATTAACATACGATGATGTATTATTAGTTCCAGCCTTTTCAGAAGTTCTTCCTAGAGAAGTAAATATCCAAACAAAATTCACCAGAAATATAACGATGAATATTCCTGTTATTTCTGCTGCTATGGATACGGTAACAGAAAGCCGTATGGCAATTGCGATGGCACAAGAAGGAGGAATAGGTGTGTTGCATAAAAATATGACAATTGCTGAGCAAGCGACTAAAGTTCGCAAGGTAAAGCGAGCAGAAAGCGGGATGATTATAGATCCAGTCACATTACCCCTGACTGCAAAGGTAGAAGATGCAAAAAATAATATGCGGGAGCATAGTATTGGAGGAATTCCTATTGTAGATGAAGCAGGTAAGTTATTAGGAATTGTGACCAATAGAGATTTGCGATTTGAGAAAAATAATCAGCGCCCTATTGCAGAGGTCATGACGAGTGAGAATCTGGTAACAGCAGCGGAAGGAACTTCGTTACAGGAAGCAGAAGTGATCTTACAAGATAATAAAATCGAGAAATTGCCAGTAGTTAATGATGATAATACGCTGGTAGGATTAATCACTTTCAGAGATATTACAAAGCTTACATTAAAACCTATCGCGAATAAGGATAAGCTAGGACGTCTTCGTGTAGCTGCCGCTATTGGAGTTACCGGAGATGCTGTGGAGAGAGCAGAAGCTTTGGTAAAAGCAGGAGTAGATGCAGTAGTTATTGATACGGCACATGGACATACTAAAGGAGTTGTTTCTGTACTAAAAGAAGTAAAAGCTAAATTTCCTGAATTAGAAGTTATCGTTGGAAACATTGCCACAGCAGAGGCAGCAAAATATTTGGTAGATGCAGGAGCTGATGCAGTAAAAGTGGGAATTGGTCCAGGATCAATATGTACTACCAGAGTTGTAGCAGGAGTGGGGGTACCGCAATTCTCAGCTGTACTGGAAGTAGCAGCAGCTATAAAAGGATCAGGAGTTCCGGTAATTGCTGATGGAGGAATTCGATATACAGGAGATATCCCAAAAGCGATTGCTGCAGGAGCTGATTGTGTTATGTTAGGATCTCTTTTGGCAGGTACTACAGAATCTCCGGGAGAAACGATTATCTATGAAGGAAGAAAGTTTAAGACATACCGTGGAATGGGATCGGTGGAAGCTATGAATAAAGGTTCTAAAGACCGTTATTTTCAGGATGTGGAAGATGATATAAAAAAGCTGGTTCCAGAAGGAATTGTAGGAAGAGTAGCTTATAAAGGAGATTTGCTAGAAAGTATTCATCAATTTATAGGTGGACTTAGAGCAGGAATGGGATATTGTGGGGCAAAAGATATTGAGGCACTACAGAACAATGGTCGTTTTGTGAAAATTACAGCTAGTGGAATTCATGAAAGCCATCCACATGATGTGACAATTACTAAAGAAGCACCTAATTATAGCAGATAATAGGGACTTACTAAAATACAATTATTAAAAATCGCGAAGCTAAACACTTCGCGATTTTTTTGTTTTTTGAATTACATTTAAACAAAGTAAAACAAATCATTTTGTCTTTTTCTAAAAACCTCAGGAGTGCATCCGTATTGTTTTTTGAAAAATGTAATAAAGTAAGAGGGAGTATCGAACCCCATTTCTAAAGCGATTTCATTGACAGTTAAATTAGTGTATTGTAATAATCGCTGAGATTCCAGTAAAATTCGCTGTCTTATCAAAGAACCTGCCGTTTTTCCAGTTTCTTTTTTGCATACCTTATTTAAGTGATTGGCACTTACATGTAATAGATTCGCATATTGAGAAGGTGTTTTTTTACTCTTGTAATGCTTATCTATTAGTTGTTTGAAATAAATGATTTTGCTTTCTCTACTATGATTCTGTTCAATAGTTCTTACTGGGTTGTAGGCTCTTTCGAATTCGAAAAGTAAAATATTCAGATAAGAACATAATACATTTCTGAATCCTTTAGAACAGTTTTGATATTCTTTTTTTACAAGTAATAATAGGGAGTTCCATTTGTAAACTTGTTTTTCGGTTAGTCTAACAAACGGTTTTTCCCATTTTTTGAGAAATGAAAATTGATATAATAAATTGGTGTTGTATCTCAAATCAAAAAAATCACTAGTAAAATTAATAATACTTCCTTTTGCATATTTGTCTAATGTAATACTACTTACACAATCGGGTTTAATGATAATGAGTTTAGCTTGATCTGTATCTATTTTAACTTTGTCAATTATAATCTCCCCCTTAGCAGAATCTATAAATAACAATGTATAGAAATCTTGCTTGTGAGGTAGTTCTAATTCAGGGAAACGTTCCAATAGTCCCTCTAAGGTATCTAGCCAAAACCCATTGGTGTTCTTTTCAAAATACTCCATTGTGCAAACCATTAACTTATTAGTTCGCATATTGCATATGATCATTTAGAAGACATAAGGTATAAGTCCAAAAAAAATTTTGAGCTTATAAGGGGCTCATGTCAATTGTGTGAATTAAATATGTCTTATGAATATAAATGAGCTGTTTTTGGAGGATGAAAAATAGAAAATAAATGCTCAGAGGTATAAAGTAGAGGGATAAAATGACTGAGATGATTTTCTCTTTTTAATGAAAGAATTGTTTTTTTGTTAGGAGATGATGTATGTATGAATAATACTATTTTTTGTTTTTCAATTTTAGGAAAATCCTTATGTGAACTCTTTTGTTTGTTTTTTGAAAGCTGTGCTTTTAAAAAACAACTCCCTTTACAAACAGGGGAGGCTTTGAACCTGTTGATGCACATGTTTTTTTCAATAAAATCCTGGTTGGCATAAAAATGAATCAAAATTCTCAGCTCACTGGTACTGTGATATAAGAATACAAAAAGTAGTATTATTGATAAAAAACGATTCATGATAGGTTTTAAAAGAGTTCTCGTGCGTGCTTCTGTCGAAAAATGATTATCTGGATATAGTACCTGTTATAAAAATTGCCAACTGTAAGCCGTTATAACAATTAACTATTGTTAAAAGTGAGACACGAAATCTAATAGCAAAATACCATTTCTTATGATTGATTCCTAGATTGATTGCATAATTTCAGAGATTATTAACACTGAATTTCTTTATGCTTTTAGTTACAAGCGAAAATTAGATGATTTAAGTGATGTTGAAAGATTTTTTGAGTTGCTGAGTAGTACTGCAAAACAAAAACAGGGCTGAGGATAGTAATTTTTATTATAAAAAAAAGACATATCGAATAGATATGTCTTTTATATAAATTAAGTGCTAATTTCTTATTCAGCTTTGATTCCAAGCTTTGTCATTACAGTTTTTGTAAGATCAAATGTAGGATCTATATACGCCAATCCACTGTTAGAAATCGTTAAAACCTGAGAATATCCTCCTGCCTTAGCAACTTCTTCTAATGCTTTTCCAATTTTTTGATATAAAGGCTGTAATAATTTGTTTTGTTCCAATTGAGCCAGTTGAGCACCGTTTTGTCTAAACTTATTGATATCTCCTTCCAGCTTAATAATTTCTTCCTGCTTTGTTTTTTTCAAAGCATCCGTCATAGTAGCTTCTTTAGCCTGGTAATCCTTAACAAGTGCTTGATATGAATCTAATTTTGTTTTTAATTCAGCTTCTAACTTTCCGTTATAGGCTTTAATATCTTCCTGTACTTTTGTTAATTCAGGCATTTTAGAAAGGATAAACTCACTGTCTATTGTTCCTACTTTTGATTGAGCCACCATAGTAAGGCTTACTGCCATAAAAAGTATGGAAAGTACTACTTTTTTCATTTATAATTTTTTAAGTGTTATCTAATGCAAATATATACGCTCTTCTGATATAGTTACAGTTAATTGTATTTTTTTTACTCAATAATAGAGATTTAAATGTCCAGGAGTGTACCAGAGGTAATATCTATGCCGAATAATATCTTGTGTACTTACACTGAACAGGTTTACTGATTTGGTGAAAATTAATAGCTAGGCAGGAAGCCTAATAGTCTAAAAATATTCTGAGTAAAGGTTTTGTTTGGTCGTGCTTTACTGCTTTAATGATTCGGATTACTGTTAATGCTTGATTGCGTATTTTTTATTTTTTTTCAGAGTACACTTGACCTCGGTGAGGCTTCAATGCATCTCTTATAGGTTTCATGATCGATTCGTCTATGACCATATAAGCAATACTATGCATTTCGGTTAGGTCTTCTGCTCCTGTATCAATAATCCCGAGTTTTTCGAGGGCAATATATTCTTTGAGATGAATTACGTGATGGGTCGCTGTTTTGCTGGCTGCAGGACCTCGAAAATCCCAAATTAATTTTAATTTTCTGTTCATTGTCATTATTCCTTACGTTGGTCGCGTCAATAAAAGCAAAGATGTCCTAAAAAGAGTTTATATTAAAGAAAAATAGAAAATTATTTTCTCCTTAATGCAAAGAAAATATAACGAATGTAAGGTTGGGAGGAGAATTGAAAACTGCTTTTGTATAAAAGTACATAAAATAATACTACAAGTGCCATTCGTTTCGTTATCATAAAGGCTTGTAAAAGATGTTAATATTATTATTTTTGTCCGGTCTCGGACTTTATCAGAAGAAACTATGAAAAGAGTATTGTTTTTTTTAGGAATGGTTGTTTTTTCTTCAATAACAGCACAGGAAAAAGATGAAGTGCTATTGATGTTAGGCGAATCCCCAATCTATGAATCTGAGTTTAAAAGAGTATACCTGAAAAACATTGATCTGGTTAAAGATGCTTCCCAGAAAGATGTTGATGAGTATTTAAAACTTTTTATAGATTATAAATTAAAGTTGCAGGAAGCAAAATTTCTGGGATTGGATAAGAAAGAAACCTATCAAACGGAATTAGACGGCTATGCAAGGGAACTGTCATCTAATTATCTGACAGATGTCAAGGCATCAGATGAAATGGTAAGAGAGGCTTACGAGAGAATGAAAAAAAGAATCAGAGCAAGTCATATTCTTATCCAATTGCGAAGAGATGCCTCTCCAGAGGATACATTAAAAGCATTTAAAAAGATAACAGAAGCCAGAAACAAAATTGTAAAAGGAGAAAGTTTCGAGAGCATTGCAGAAACGTATAGTGAAGACCCGTCTGTTACAAAGAACAAAGGAGATTTAGGATGGTACTCTGTTTTTAGAATGGTATATCCTTTTGAGAATGCTTCCTATCAAACAAAAATAGGAGAAATATCAGCTCCATTCAGAACACAGTTCGGATATCATATTGTAAAGGTTACCGGTCAGCAACCTTATGAAGGGAAAGTTACAGTAGCACATATTTTGGCAAAAATTGATGAGAAACAAACGACCTCCATAGCCGCACATAAAATAAAAGAAATCAAACAGCAACTGGAAGATGGGGTGGCTTTTGACGTTGTCGCTAAACAATATAGCGATGATAAACAGTCAGCACCTTATGGAGGAGAATTAAAACCTTTTGAAAAAGGAGTGTTGAACTCTGAGGCATTTGAAAATGCAGCATTTACCCTAAAAGAAGTAGGAGAGTTATCTCAACCTATAAAAACGCAATACGGACTTCATATTCTGAAATTGCTTAATAAGGAAGCTGTAGGAACCTATGAAGAAGAAAAATCACAGTTGACAGAACGGATAAAAAGAGATACACGAGCGCAGTTAATTACAGATAAATTTTTAACATCTCTGAAGAAAAAGTACGGAGTAGAAAAAAATGAAGAGGCAATACTATATTTTAAGAAAATAGCAACTTCTATAACGGAAAGTGACAAGAACAGTTACCCTAAAACAGAAGCATTTCAAAAAGTACTTTTTAAAATTAAAGATAAAGAATATGCATATAAAGATTTTGCAAGCTTCCTGTTCGAAAAACAATATAAGGCGAAGTATTTCAAAGACCTTTCTAAATTTATAGACAGATCCTATGATGATTTTGAGTCTCAGGAATTACTGGCATATTATAAGAATAACTTAGAAAGAGATAATCAGGAATTTGCAAATGTATTATTAGAATACAGAGAGGGATTATTACTTTTTGATATTATGGAAACTACAATCTGGGACAGGGCAAAAGAAGACATGGAAGGAGTAAAAAAATATTATCAGGAACATAAAAATAACTATAAAAAAGGGGAAACCTATACAGTAATAAAAGCTTCTTCTGTCAATAAGAAAACATTGGCTAAAACCGCTAAGTTGTTGTCTAAAGGAATGAGTATCGATAAAATCAGAAGTATTGTTAATAAAAAAGGAGTACAGGTAATCTTTTCAGAAGAATTTTTGGAAAAAGGAGTGGATGGTTTTCCGGAACGATTTTTAGCAGAAAAGAATACATCTACATTTACAGAAGAAAAAGAATATCAAACACTCTTTTTTGTCAAAGAAATACAACAGGAAACTATCAAGGAGTTTGAAACAGTCAAAGGAAAGGTAATCAATGATTATCAGCAACATCTGGAGAATATTTGGCTGGATAGCCTCAGAAAGAAATATCGGGTGAAAGTGGATGAGAAAATCTTAAATAAAGTGAAAAAAGAATTTTCTATATAGAATGAGGTATATTGCAGTTTTTATTTGGATACAGCTTTTTATTTCCTGTGGAAAATGGAATGATGATGGCGTAAAAGGAACAATGGCTAGAGTAAATGATACCTATCTCTATAAAGAAGATGTTAAGGAATTGATAATGAATGGAGTGTCAAAAGAAGATAGTGCCAACATTATTAATACATATATAAATGGATGGGCGACAAAACAGTTATTGATAGATCAGGCAAAGGTGAATCTCAGTGATTTGGAAATGAGGGATCTGGATAGGCTGGTAGAAGATTATAGAAATACCTTGTATATTAATGCCTATAAAGATGCATTGATTAGCAAATCGATTGATACCAAAGTATCTGATGAAGAAATGAACGCTTATTATGAGCAAAATATTGAAAATTTTAATCTGAATAGGGAGCTGGTAAAGATACGTTACTTACATTTGCCTACTGATTATAATGATATTGTTGCAACGAAGAAACAATTTGATCGTTTTAAAGAAGAAGATGAAGAAGACCTTATAAATAGAAAGTTGGAATTTATAGGGTATTCTTTTAATGATAGTCTTTGGTTGGAATTTGAAGATGTATTACATCAAATTCCTATTTTGAGACAAGAAGAAAAAAAGAATATTTTAAAAGAAGGGAAGTATATTCAGTTGAGTGATTCTCTGGGGATATATATGGTGAAAATAGATAAGTTGTTGAATAAGGGAGTACAAGCCCCTTTAGAATATATAAAACCAACAATACGCCAGATTATATTAAATAAGAGAAAACTAGAGCTGATAAAGAATTTAGAAAAGGACATTACAAAAGATGCGATTAAAAACAAACAATTTGAAGTTTACAATTAGGGAGATAACAATTAATACCATTGTATTTTTTATAATGGGATATGCTGCAATTGCTCAAGAGATCATAGAAGAAGAAGTAGTTGCACAAGTTGATTCTGTAAAAAAAGAAGTTCCTTTCCAAAAAACAAAAATAGATGGAGTTGCAGCAGTAATCGGAAGTTATGTAATTCTGGATAGTGATATCGATGTAGCGTATCAGCAAATAGTAAGTGAAGGCGTTTCTACCGACGAAGTAGATAAATGTCAGTTGGCAGGGAGTTTGTTCGAAAATAAATTATATGCACACCATGCAGTTCAGGATAGTTTGGAAGTGTCAGAAGGAGAAATAAACTCTATTGTAGAACAGCAAATGGCATATATGGTTCAGGAATTAGGAACCATGGAAAAAGTGCTTAGCTTCTATAAAAAGGAAGATGTAGACGCATTAAAAAAGGAATTGTACGAAGTTCATAAATCCAGTAAGTTATCAAATCAGATGCGTTCTAAGATTACGGATGAGGTAGAAATTACACCAGAAGAAGTAAGAGAATTCTTTGATGATATTCCAAAAGATGAAAGACCTTTATTTGGTACGGAGTTAGAATTGGCTCAAATCGTGATCGAGCCAAAAGTATCGGAAGAAGCAAAACAAAAAGTAATTAACAGATTACAGCAATTCAGAACAGAAATCGTAGAAAACGGAAGTAGTTTTGCGACGAAAGCAGTATTATATTCACAGGATCCGGGATCAAAATCTACCGGAGGGAAATATACATTAAATAGAAAAACGCCATTCGCAAAAGAATTCAAAGATGTAGCATTTAGTTCTCAGGAAGGAGAAGTAAGCGAGCCCTTTGAAACTGAATTTGGGTATCACTTATTGAAGGTGGATAAAATACGAGGAGAAGAAATAGATGTAAGACACATTTTATTAGTTCCGGAAATAGAAAGAGAAAATGTAGAAAAAGCAAAAAAACTAATCGATTCGATTCGTACAAGTATCATATCAGGATCGATTTCTTTTGAAGACGCGGCCAGAAAATTTAGTGATGAAAAAGAAACGAAGCAAAACGGAGGAAAGCTAATAAACCCAACAACAGGAGATACACACTTTGAACTTACCAAAATAGATCCTATATTGTATGATCAAGTATCGAAGTTAAAAGAAAATGAAGTGTCTTTAATCATTCCTGATCAGGATAGACAGGGAAGAAAGAAGTTTAAACTCATTACGGTATTAAATCGTTTTGATGAACATATTGCTGATTATTCAAAGGATTATTTGAAAATTCAGGAATTAGCACTTCGTAAAAAACAAATTAATGCTATTAGAAAATGGCAAGATGAAAAAATAAGGGATACCTATATAAAAGTCAGTGGAGAATACGAAAATTGCGAGTACAGTGGAAATTGGTTAAAAAAATAAAATAGTATGTCAGACGTTGCAGCTGTAGAGCAACTGGTAAATAAGTATACCGAGCTAAAAAAAGAAATATCTAAAATAATTATTGGTCAGGAAAAAGTAATTGACCAAATTCTTATCTCCGTATTTTCAGGAGGGCATGCACTGTTGATCGGTGTACCGGGACTAGCCAAAACCTTAATGGTGAATACCATTTCTCAGGCATTAGGGCTGGATTTCAAAAGAATACAATTTACCCCTGATCTGATGCCTAGTGATATCCTGGGGAGTGAAATATTAGATGAGACCAGACAATTTAAGTTTATTAAAGGGCCTGTTTTTTCTAATATTATTCTGGCAGATGAAATAAACAGAACACCACCTAAGACACAAGCAGCATTGCTGGAAGCGATGCAGGAAAGATCAGTAACTGTAGCAGGACATCATTATAAATTAGACCTTCCTTATTTTGTATTGGCAACTCAGAACCCTATTGAGCAGGAAGGAACGTATCCATTGCCAGAAGCACAGTTAGATAGATTTATGTTTGCTATTGAATTGTCATATCCTACTTTTGAAGAAGAAGTAGAAGTGGTAAAAAGCACAACGGGGGTTTCTGTTAAAGAAATTAACCCTTTGTTTACAGCAGAAGAGATCGTTAATATACAGCAACTAATTAGGAAAATACCTATAGCTGATAATGTGGTAGAATATGCAGTGGGATTAGTAGGAAAAACAAGACCTAATGGAGAAAACGTTCCGGATATTATTAAAAACTATGTAGATTGGGGAGCCGGACCAAGAGCTTCTCAGAATTTAGTTCTGGCCGCAAAAACACATGCGGTAATCCATGGGAAGTATTCTCCGGATATAGAAGATATACAAGCAGTAGCCTTAGGTATTTTACGACATAGAATGATAAAAAATTATAAAGCAGAAGCAGAAGGCGTAGGTATAGAAGATATTATAAAAAAGATTTTATAAAGAGTTTTTTTGCTAGAAAATTTTAAAAAGGTTTAAACGGTTGTTTAAACCTTTTTTGTTTTATGATGTCATAAAAGAGAACGTTCATGAATTAATAAATAAAGTAAACATATAATGAGGAGCAATTGTAATCATTATCAATAGAATCAAAAAAATGAAAAAAGAAATGAAAAAGATTTTGTCAATAGTTATGATCATGTTGATCAGTACTGTATCTGCACAAATTCATGCGCAGGATCATGAAAAAAGAAGGGAATTGAGAAACAGTTTTTTCGAGAGCCTTTCAGATCATCAAAAAGAACAGTTGAAATATCATAAAGAGTTAAAAAAACAACATAGAGAAGCTTTTAGAGAAACATTTACAGAAGAGCAACGCGCTATTGTTACTAATGAAGATTTATCCAGAGTAGGAAAAAGAAAAGCACTGAGACCAACATTATCAAACGAACAAAAGCAATTGAAGAAGAAAAATAAAGAGCGAATGGAAAAAGAAAGGGAAAAATTTGAAGCTACGCTAGATGCAAAACAATTAGAAACTCTCGAAAGGATAAAAGCGATGAGAAAAAAGAAAGGTAGAATGTGATCGTTCACTAAAAAATATAGTACATAAGAAAGGTAGCGCTAACAGTGCTGCCTTTTTTTATAGAATACATTTTAGAAGAAAAACTTATTACATAGGTTTTATTCTGTTTTGTTAATTTTTTAACATAAAATTACACTTCGTCGATATTAATCTGCATTTCGTCGAACAAATTGAATTGTTTAGTCGAAATTAAGTGATGATTCCTGAAGGTTATAAATACTTTTATATAGAGTTGATTTATAAATGATTGTTTTGAAGTGAAGTTGTTCGCTTTAAAACAACGTATTGTTTTTTAATAAATATGTCCTGAGTCTATAAAAGTAAATTTAAAACCAGATTGAATATGAATAATCATTACTTAACCGGTTTAACGAAAGTATTCGATACACTACAGAGAGTTCCTTTTTTTATAATAGGAGTTCTTTTTAGTGTATTTGTTTCAGAAACGATGTATGCGCAATGCCCTGCGGGAGCAATTGATTATGCAAGTAGCCCAACTAATACAATTGCTTCAGGAGAAGTATATTGTCTTAGCCAGGATTTAGATATAGGTAATGCAAATCTTACAATTCAATCTGGTGGAGAATTACACATAGAATCCGGTTTTGAATTACAAGGAAATGGTGTTCTGACAATTCAGGGAACTGTTGTAGTCAATGATGGGGCCGGTATTACTTACGTAGGTTCATCAGAAATTGGGATTTTTGGAACAGCAGTCACCTCAGTCTTACGATTAGGTGTCGGATCTTTTTTCTCTATAAATGGATCATTGACTCAAAACGACCCTACATTCTTTGGAAATTTAAACCCAGGACATAGTGCGACTATAGAAATGAATAATTGTTCTGTAGTAGAAGTGTGTTCGACATTTACACAGCAGGCAGAAACCTATCCAAGTGTTGTGTATATAGGAGATGGGAGTTGTGAAGCCTATTTTATAGATAAAGCTCAGGTAAGTGGTGGGTCAGGATCAACACTGACGAATTCTACCAGTGTCAACTGGATTGCTATGAATACAATAACCAGTCTAAGTGAGGGAGGAGCTACACTTTGTGGTCCCAATGCTACACAGGCTACATGTAGTATGTGGCCGGCAGGACTTACAGATGCTGTTGCGGCGAATTGTGCAGAAGCTAAAGGAATTGCGGCAGGATTATCAGGGGGATCAGGACCAACTACGACAGATACCGATGGAGATGGAGTGACAGATGATGTGGATTTAGATAATGATAATGATGGGATTTTAGATAGTGTTGAATGTCTATCTGTAGAAGTTATCCCAACGGGAGTTAGTAGTACCGATGATGATTTTAATAATCCTAATAACGGAAGTGATACTCCTGGAGCTTTAATAAACACTATAGATGGTAATTTAGGAACTTATATTGCAGATGCAGCGCCTTCAGGAGGCTATTCTGATGTTACGTATACCTATCCTTCTTCTAGGTTGCAGACATTGCGAATTTATAATAATGCAGGAAGTCTATTAGGAGATCCTCAGGCAATAAATACAATTGGTACAATTAATTTTTATAACAGTTCAGATGTCTTGATTGGTACGTTATCATCAGTGGCAGTACCTAATGGAAATGCAGGAGGAAATCCTTTTGAAATTCCCATGGATCTTCATGATGTAACAAAAGTAGAAGTATTAGATTTAACAGGACTTTCTTCAGGAATTGCATGGAGATCATTTAGGTTAGTAACATGTACAGATTCAGATGGAGATGGGATTTTTGATCCAGAAGATTTAGATTCTGATAATGATGGGATTCCAGATAATATAGAAGGACAAGCAACAAACGGATATATAGCACCGAATACAGATAGTGCAGCAACATATACGACTAATAATGGAGTAAATTCAGCTTATTTAGGAGGGGTAACCCCAGTAAATACTGATGGAACGGATAATCCGGACTACCTGGATATGGATTCAGATAATGAAGGAGGTAATGATACAGCAGAAGCAGGTCTTACACTATCAGGTAATCAGGGAGCTAATGGGCTAGATAATAGTTATGATAATGGAGATGACTATACTGATGTCAATGGTAACTTTGATAATACCCAAGCAGATAATTTCCCGGATGAAGATAGTGATGTAGCTATTGAAGATGTAGATTATAGAGATGCGACAAATAGTGATAATGATAATGATGGGATTCCTGATTTTGTAGACCTGGACGATGATAATGATGGGATTTTGGATTGTGAAGAAATAGGCATAAATGCCTCAACAGAAGTTGATGGTCTTTTTAATATTGTCGGGGATGCTAATAAATTAGGAGCAAAAGAAATGCAATTGACTCCAAATAGCTTAAATCAATCAGGGCAAGTAATGTCAGTGAGCAAAATTGATTTTGAAAGTAATTTTACAATACTTTTTGAAGCATATTTAGGAACGAATAATAACGAATCTGATTTTTTAAATTCAGGAGCAGATGGTATTGCAATAGTTTTTCATGATGATCCAGCAGGCACATCAGCATCAGGAAGCGATGGAAATGGTATAGGTGCCTTAGGAATTCAAAATGGAATTGTATTAGAATTAGATACATTTAATAACGGAGGGAGTACAGGCGATATTGTAGATGACCATGGAATGATATGGGATTCAGATGATCAAAGTATTCATTTATCAGGAGCGGTTTCTTTGGGGCAACTTGAGGATGGCGCATGGCACCCTGTAGAAGTGAGTTGGGATTTTACGACTAAAACATTAGTATATAAAGTTGATGGTATAACAGCCGGTAGTTATACAGGTGATGTTGTGTCAAATCATTTTGGCGGAAGCAATATGGTTCATTTTGGTTTTACAGCCTCAACCGGAAGTGTTGTGAATGAACATAAAATCAGGTTCGATAATTTTTGTAATGATTTACCTTTAGTAGAAGATTCAGATAATGATGGAATATCTAATCACAAAGATCTAGACAGTGACGGAGATGGTATTCCGGATAATATAGAAGCACAGACGACGAACGGATATATTCCTCCTTCAGGAAATGATAGCGATAATGATGGATTGGATGATGCTTACGAAGGAACAGGAAATGAAGGGTTAACCCCTGTAAATACAGATGGAACAGATCAGCCGGATTACTTAGATTTAGATTCAGATAATGAAGGAGGGAATGATACAATTGAAGCAGGTCTTACATTATCAGGTAGCGTTGGAGCTAATGGGCTAGATAATAGTTATGATAATGGAGATGATTATACCGATGTCAACGGTAGTTTTGATAATACACAAACAGATAACTTTCCCGATGAAGATAGTGATGTTGCTATTGAAGATGTAGATTATAGAGATGCGACAGATAGTGATAATGATAATGATGGAATTCCTGATGCCGTAGATTTGGATGATGATAATGATGGGATTCTTGATACAGTAGAGGCATTATGTGACACTAACTTGATAGCAAATGGAGATTTCTCTAATGGGAGTGATAAATGGACAAGTAGTTTTGCTTCAGGAGACACAGGAGGAATCAATTATACAGGAGGAACAGTTCAGTATAATGTAGATAATGATGGGGATTTGTATCCAATAAATAAGGTAATTACAGAAAATACAGATCTTTTTACATTAGAAAATGGTAAAGCATATACATTTAAGTTTGATGCTCATTTTCTGAGTGCTGTTCAGTTTGAGGTAGTGAATTTCAAATGGGTTATTATGGATAATTCAGGGAATTTAATTTCGGAAATTAATGAATATACTACAGGAGGAACTACAGGAACGGCTTCCGGGATAGTAATAACGGATACTCAGAGTACTTACATAAGTACATTTATTCATAATGAAGCAACTGGAACTTATAAGTTAGGATTAACATGGGATGCAATAGAAGGCTTTCCAGGAGAAGGAAGAGATGTTATTTTTGATAATATATGTTTATCAGATAATGATTTAGATAATGATGGGATTCCTGATCATATGGATTTAGATAGTGACGGAGATGGTATTCCGGATAATATAGAAGCACAGACCACGAACGGATATATTCCTCCATCGGGGAATGATAGCGATAATGATGGATTGGACGATGCTTATGAAGGTACGGGAAATGAAGGTTTGACTCCGGTGAATACAGATAATTTAGATACGCCTGATTACATAGATCTGGATTCAGATAATGAAGGAGGAAATGATACTGCAGAAGCGGGACTTACGCTATCTGGTAATGTCGGAGCTAATGGTTTGGATGATGCAATAGATAACGGCGATGATTATACGGACGTTAATGGAAGTTTTGATAATAGTCAGGCAGATAACTTTCCTGATTCAGACAATGATGTGGCTGTCGAAGATGTAGATTATAGAGATGCGTTAACTTCTTTTGGATGTACTCCAGGTTTTTATCAAGTAGTGACGGATCAGTTCAGAATTATGGACCCGGCTACAGGTTTGTATTCAGATGTAGGAAGTCCTTGGGTAAATGCTTATAATTCTATAGGATATAATCCAGTTGATGGATTTGTATATGGAGTAGATAATACGACCAGGCATTTATTAAAAATAGATGGAAATGGAAATATAGCTGATTTAGGTGATTTAATAGATAATGCTACAAGTAACCCTATGGGGTCCAATGTCAATGCTGCCGATTTTGATAGTAGTGGAGCTATGTGGATTAAGCAGTCTGGTTCTGGTTTTTTTAGAAAAGTAGATATTGCGACTAATACCTATGATCAAATTAATACGACGGGAGCAAATTTTGATGTAGCTGATTTTATTATTATCAATGATATAGCATATGGAGTAAAAGATAATCGATTAAGAGTAGCAGATTTAACAACAGACCCAATTGTAGTAACCAGTAAAACCGTATCAGGATTAGGAGCAAGCTCTGGAGGATATGGGGCAACTTTCGGGGATGCTCAAAATAACTTATACGTATTCAGAAATGGGACAGGAGGTTTCTATAGAATTAACGATTATGAAAGTGCTAGCCCTTCAGCTACATTGTTATTAACAGGAGCTGCTTCTGGTTCTAATGATGGAGCTGCATGTCCAGATGCGTGCCCTGCTTTTGATCTGGATTGTGATGGTGTATTGAATACAGATGAGGATTTAAATGGTAATGGAGATAATACAGATGATGATACAGATGGAGATGGAATACCAAACTATTTAGATGTAGATGATGATAATGATGGGATTTATACCAGCGAAGAAGATACAGACGGTAATGGTACGGCTGCAAATGATAATGAAGATGGAGATGGATTACCGGATTATTTAGATCCTGATTCTGATAATGATGGGTGTAATGATGCTAATGAAGCTTATGGAGATGCAAATGCGGATAATGGTGATGGAGGAGAATATGGAGATGCTGATACAGCTGTAGAAGGCGATGGTTCCGGTAAGATCAATCCGGATGGAAGTGTTGCGGCAGCATCGTATACAACAGGTACTGTACCATCTGTTACTGATGATTCCATAAAGATTGTTTGTGAGCCTTGCGCAGCAACAGTAATACCAAATTTCACAGATGTCGGATATGCAATATGGGCAGCGGCAGATTGTGATGAAGATGGAGTAACTAATGGATTGGAGGTTGATCAGGATAATGATAATACAACAGGACCTAACCAGACAGATCCTTTTGATGGATGTGATTATAATACTTCAGATCAGGTTATCGCTAATGTTAGTGCAGCCTGGAATGCATTAGACTGTGATGAGGATGGAGTTACCAACGGACAGGAGATTACAGATGGTACTGACCCAACTGATGGATGTAGTTTAGTAGCAGCGAATCAGGATGCGACACCAAGTGCAGCCTGGAATGCATTAGACTGTGATGAGGATGGAGTTACCAACGGACAGGAGATTACAGATGGTACTGACCCAACTGACGGATGTAGTTTAGTAGCAGCGAATCAGGATGCGACACCAAGTGCAGCCTGGAATGCATTAGACTGTGATGAGGATGGAGTTACCAACGGACAGGAGATTACAGATGGTACTGACCCAACTGACGGATGTAGTTTAGTAGCAGCGAATCAGGATGCGACACCAAGTGCAGCCTGGAATGCATTAGACTGTGATGAGGATGGAGTTACCAACGGACAGGAGATTACAGATGGTACTGACCCAACTGATGGATGTAGTTTAGTAGCAGCGAATCAGGATGCGACACCAAGTGCAGCCTGGAATGCATTAGACTGTGATGAGGATGGAGTTACCAACGGACAGGAGATTACAGATGGTACTGACCCAACTGACGGATGTAGTTTAGTAGCAGCGAATCAGGATGCGACACCAAGTGCAGCCTGGAATGCATTAGACTGTGATGAGGATGGAGTTACCAACGGACAGGAGATTACAGATGGTACTGACCCAACTGACGGATGTAGTTTAGTAGCAGCGAATCAGGATGCGACACCAAGTGCAGCCTGGAATGCATTAGACTGTGATGAGGATGGAGTTACCAACGGACAAGAGATTACAGATGGTACCGACCCAACTGATGGATGTAGTTTAGTAGCAGCGAATCAGGATGCGACACCAAGTGCAGCCTGGAATGCATTAGACTGTGATGAGGATGGGGTTACCAATGGACAAGAGATTACAGATGGTACCGATCCAACTGATGGATGTAGTTTAGTAGCAGCGAATCAGGATGCGACACCAAGTGCAGCCTGGAATGCATTAGACTGTGATGAGGATGGAGTTACCAACGGACAAGAGATTACAGATGGTACTGACCCAACTGATGGATGTAGTTTAGTAGCAGCGAATCAGGATGCGACACCAAGTGCAGCCTGGAATGCATTAGACTGTGATGAGGATGGAGTTACCAACGGACAGGAGATTACAGATGGTACTGACCCAACTGACGGATGTAGTTTAGTAGCAGCGAATCAGGATGCGACACCAAGTGCAGCCTGGAACGCATTAGACTGTGATGAGGATGGAGTTACCAACGGACAGGAGATTACAGATGGTACTGACCCAACTGACGGATGTAGTTTAGTAGCAGCGAATCAGGATGCGACACCAAGTGCAGCCTGGAATGCATTAGACTGTGATGAGGATGGAGTTACCAACGGACAGGAGATTACAGATGGTACTGACCCAACTGACGGATGTAGTTTAGTAGCAGCGAATCAGGATGCGACACCAAGTGCAGCCTGGAATGCATTAGACTGTGATGAGGATGGAGTTACCAACGGACAAGAGATTACAGATGGTACCGACCCAACTGACGGATGTAGTTTAGTAGCAGCGAATCAGGATGCGACACCAAGTGCAGCCTGGAATGCATTAGACTGTGATGAGGATGGAGTTACCAACGGACAGGAGATTACAGATGGTACTGACCCAACTGACGGATGTAGTTTAGTAGCAGCGAATCAGGATGCGACACCAAGTGCAGCCTGGAATGCATTAGACTGTGATGAGGATGGAGTTACCAACGGACAAGAGATTACAGATGGTACCGACCCAACTGATGGATGTAGTTTAGTAGCAGCGAATCAGGATGTGACACCAAGTGCAGCCTGGAATGCATTAGACTGTGATGAGGATGGAGTTACCAACGGACAGGAGATTACAGATGGTACTGACCCAACTGATGGATGTAGTTTAGTAGCAGCGAATCAGGATGCGACACCAAGTGCAGCCTGGAATGCATTAGACTGTGATGAGGATGGAGTTACCAACGGACAGGAGATTACAGATGGTACTGACCCAACTGACGGATGTAGTTTAGTAGCAGCGAATCAGGATGCGACACCAAGTGCAGCCTGGAATGCATTAGACTGTGATGAGGATGGAGTTACCAACGGACAGGAGATTACAGATGGTACTGACCCAACTGACGGATGTAGTTTAGTAGCAGCGAATCAGGATGCGACACCAAGTGCAGCCTGGAACGCATTAGACTGTGATGAGGATGGAGTTACCAACGGACAGGAGATTACAGATGGTACTGACCCAACTGACGGATGTAGTTTAGTAGCAGCGAATCAGGATGCGACACCAAGTGCAGCCTGGAATGCATTAGACTGTGATGAGGATGGAGTTACCAACGGACAGGAGATTACAGATGGTACCGATCCAACTGATGGATGTAGTTTAGTAGCAGCGAATCAGGATGCGACACCAAGTGCAGCCTGGAATGCATTAGACTGTGATGAGGATGGAGTTACCAACGGACAAGAGATTACAGATGGTACCGACCCAACTGACGGATGTAGTTTAGTAGCAGCGAATCAGGATGCGACACCAAGTGCAGCCTGGAATGCATTAGACTGTGATGAGGATGGAGTTACCAACGGACAAGAGATTACAGATGGTACTGACCCAACTGACGGATGTAGTTTAGTAGCAGCGAATCAGGATGCGACACCAAGTGCAGCCTGGAATGCATTAGACTGTGATGAGGATGGAGTTACCAACGGACAAGAGATTACAGATGGTACTGACCCAACTGATGGATGTAGTTTAGTAGCAGCGAATCAGGATGCGACACCAAGTGCAGCCTGGAATGCATTAGACTGTGATGAGGATGGAGTTACCAACGGACAGGAGATTACAGATGGTACTGACCCAACTGATGGATGTAGTTTAGTAGCAGCGAATCAGGATGCGACACCAAGTGCAGCCTGGAATGCATTAGACTGTGATGAGGATGGAGTTACCAACGGACAAGAGATTACAGATGGTACTGACCCAACTGACGGATGTAGTTTAGTAGCAGCGAATCAGGATGCGACACCAAGTGCAGCCTGGAATGCATTAGACTGTGATGAGGATGGAGTTACCAACGGACAAGAGATTACAGATGGTACTGACCCAACTGACGGATGTAGTTTAGTAGCAGCGAATCAGGATGCGACACCAAGTGCAGCCTGGAATGCATTAGACTGTGATGAGGATGGAGTTACCAACGGACAGGAGATTACAGATGGTACTGACCCAACTGATGGATGTAGTTTAGTAGCAGCGAATCAGGATGCGACACCAAGTGCAGCCTGGAATGCATTAGACTGTGATGAGGATGGAGTTACCAACGGACAGGAGATTACAGATGGTACTGACCCAACTGACGGATGTAGTTTAGTAGCAGCGAATCAGGATGCGACACCAAGTGCAGCCTGGAATGCATTAGACTGTGATGAGGATGGAGTTACCAACGGACAGGAGATTACAGATGGTACTGACCCAACTGACGGATGTAGTTTAGTAGCAGCGAATCAGGATGCGACACCAAGTGCAGCCTGGAATGCATTAGACTGTGATGAGGATGGAGTTACCAACGGACAAGAGATTACAGATGGTACCGACCCAACTGATGGATGTAGTTTAGTAGCAGCGAATCAGGATGTGACACCAAGTGCAGCCTGGAATGCATTAGACTGTGATGAGGATGGAGTTACCAACGGACAGGAGATTACAGATGGTACTGACCCAACTGATGGATGTAGTTTAGTAGCAGCGAATCAGGATGCGACACCAAGTGCAGCCTGGAATGCATTAGACTGTGATGAGGATGGAGTTACCAACGGACAAGAGATTACAGATGGTACTGACCCAACTGACGGATGTAGTTTAGTAGCAGCGAATCAGGATGCGACACCAAGTGCAGCCTGGAATGCATTAGACTGTGATGAGGATGGAGTTACCAACGGACAGGAGATTACAGATGGTACTGACCCAACTGACGGATGTAGTTTAGTAGCAGCGAATCAGGATGTGACACCAAGTGCAGCCTGGAATGCATTAGACTGTGATGAGGATGGAGTTACCAACGGACAGGAGATTACAGATGGTACTGACCCAACTGATGGATGTAGTTTAGTAGCAGCGAATCAGGATGCGACACCAAGTGCAGCCTGGAATGCATTAGACTGTGATGAGGATGGAGTTACCAACGGACAAGAGATTACAGATGGTACTGACCCAACTGACGGATGTAGTTTAGTAGCAGCGAATCAGGATGCGACACCAAGTGCAGCCTGGAATGCATTAGACTGTGATGAGGATGGAGTTACCAACGGACAGGAGATTACAGATGGTACTGACCCAACTGACGGATGTAGTTTAGTAGCAGCGAATCAGGATGTGACACCAAGTGCAGCCTGGAATGCATTAGACTGTGATGAGGATGGAGTTACCAACGGACAGGAGATTACAGATGGTACTGACCCAACTGATGGATGTAGTTTAGTAGCAGCGAATCAGGATGCGACACCAAGTGCAGCCTGGAATGCATTAGACTGTGATGAGGATGGAGTTACCAACGGACAAGAGATTACAGATGGTACTGACCCAACTGACGGATGTAGTTTAGTAGCAGCGAATCAGGATGCGACACCAAGTGCAGCCTGGAATGCATTAGACTGTGATGAGGATGGAGTTACCAACGGACAGGAGATTACAGATGGTACTGACCCAACTGACGGATGTAGTTTAGTAGCAGCGAATCAGGATGCGACACCAAGTGCAGCCTGGAATGCATTAGACTGTGATGAGGATGGAGTTACCAACGGACAGGAGATTACAGATGGTACTGACCCAACTGATGGATGTAGTTTAGTAGCAGCGAATCAGGATGCGACACCAAGTGTATCCTGGAATGCATTAGACTGTGATGAGGATGGAGTTACCAACGGACAAGAGATTACAGATGGTACCGACCCAACTGACGGATGTAGTTTAGTAGCAGCGAATCAGGATGCGACACCAAGTGCAGCCTGGAATGCATTAGACTGTGATGAGGATGGAGTTACCAACGGACAAGAGATTACAGATGGTACTGACCCAACTGACGGATGTAGTTTAGTAGCAGCGAATCAGGATGCGACACCAAGTGCAGCCTGGAATGCATTAGACTGTGATGAGGATGGAGTTACCAACGGACAAGAGATTACAGATGGTACTGACCCAACTGATGGATGTAGTTTAGTAGCAGCGAATCAGGATGCGACACCAAGTGCAGCCTGGAATGCATTAGACTGTGATGAGGATGGAGTTACCAACGGACAGGAGATTACAGATGGTACAGATCCGATAGACCCAGATACAGATGGTGATGGAGTAACAGATGGAGATGAAAAAACAGATGGAACCGATGGTCTGGATAATTGTGATTATAATGGAGCTAGTGTAACATTAGTGCCTGATGCGAATTGGGAGACATTGGATTGTGATGGAGATGGAGAAAATAATGGTGAGGAAGTGACGAACGGAACGGATCCTCAGGATGCATGTAGTGTTTCAAATCAGGTTATACCAGATATGTCTTCTTCAACTTACGATGTTTGGGCAATGTCAGATTGTGATGGAGATGGAGTTATCAATGGAGTAGAAGTAGATCCTGATGGAGATGGTGTAGCAGGACCAGAAAATACAAATCCATTTGATGGATGTGATTATAATGCCGATGATCAGGATATAAGTATTGTTAGTGATGAATGGAATGCTTTGGATTGTGATGAGGATGGAGTTACAAATGAAGATGAAGTGACTAATGGTACTGATGCAGTTAAAAAAGATACTGATGGAGATGGAGTCACTGATGGAGATGAAGTAAAAGACGGTACAGATGGTCTTAGTCCTTGTGACTATAATGGATCAAGTATAACATTACCTCAAACAGTAGATGTTAGTTCTTTAGGATGTGAAGGAGATGTTACAATTCATACAGGGATTAGCCCTAATGGAGATGGAGTGAATGATGAATTGCGAATAGAAGGATTGGAGAAATATCCCAATAATACATTGCGTATTTATAACAGATGGGGAGTGATGGTATTTGAGGCCAGTGGATATGAACAATCCGGGACTGCATATTTTACAGGAACTTCGAATGGTAGAGTAACCATTCAGGGGAGTAAGAAACTACCGGTAGGAACTTACTATTATGTTTTGAACTATGTGGATTCTGACGGAGTGAATCAGTCTAAAACAGGCTACTTATATATAAACAGATAATATACTTAAAAAATGTACTCAACAGGTATTTCTAATTGACGAAATACCTGTTGACTAAATCCCCATATACATTATGAAAAAAACAATTGTAACCAGAGTAAGTGCATGTATTGCATTCTTTGTTTTGACAAGTTTATATGCTCAGCAAGATGCTCAATACACCCAGTATATGTATAATACAATCAGTGTTAACCCAGCTTATGCTGGTAGTCGAGGTGTCTTTAGTATTAATGGACTTCATCGAAGCCAGTGGGTTGGTTTGGACGGAGCTCCCAGAACCCAAACCATATCCTTTAATACCCCTTTAGGAGATACGGATAGAGTTGGGTTAGGAGTTTCTATTGTTAACGATGAAATTGGTCCTACCAGAGAGACGTATTTTGATATTGATTTTTCATATACAATTCCTACTTCTGACATAGGTCGTTTAAGTTTTGGGTTAAAAGCGGGAGGACATTTGCTCGATGTAGATTTTCAACGATTGAGTAAGTTTGATGTCAACGATGCACTTTTTGAAAATAACATTGATAACAAGTTCAGTCCCAATGTAGGGATAGGGTTATATTACTATACTGATCGCTTTTATATGGGCTTAAGTGCTCCAAATCTCTTAGAAACAAAACATTTTGATGAAAGTGCTACTGTAAATAACAATAATTCAGAGGCTTTTATTGCTGAAGAGCGAATCAATTACTATCTTATTACCGGTCATACATTTGATATCAATGAATATATAAAGTTTAAACCTGCTTTATTAACTAAACTGGTTTTTGGAGCTCCTTTACAGGTAGATGTTTCAGCTAGTTTTTTATTATATGAAAAATTAACGTTAGGAGTAGGTTATAGATGGGATGCAGCCCTGAGTGGTATGGTAGGACTACAGGTTTCAGATGCGATGATGGTTGGTTTTGGATATGATAGAGAAACTACGGAATTAGGTAAAGCAGTATTCAATGATGGAAGTTATGAAGTTTTAGTGCGATTTGAACTATTTAAAAAATATGATAGAGTATTAACCCCTCGATTCTTTTAACATAAATAACAATAGTTATGGTAAAAAAAATAAGAATAAGTATCATTTTAATGGCAGTACTGTCCAGTGTGGTTTTCTCTCAAGAGAAACAATTAACAAAGGCGGATAATGATTTTGAGAGATTTGCTTTTGTTGATGCTCGCAAGGTGTATCTAAAAGTAGCAGAAAAAGGATTTAGTTCTGCGAGTTTGTATAAAAAGATAGGAGATTCCTATTATTTCAACGGAGAGTTGGATGAATCGGTTTCCTGGTATGAACGTCTGATCAGCGAGTATGGAGATGATATGGAGCCAGAGTATTTATTTCGGTATGCACAGGGATTAAAAAGTAAACGCAGATATGAAGAAGCAGATAGAATCATGGAAGCATTTTATACCAGTGCAGGGAATGATCTTCGAGCATCCTCCTTTATGAGTACTCGAAATTATCTGGATTTTATAGACATGCAGTCAGGAAAATTCCAACTATTGAAATTAAGTGTTAACTCACCTCATTCGGACTACGCTCCTAGCTTTAACCACCAGGGGCAACTAATTTTTGCTTCTTCCAGAGAAGGTCAGAATATGACAAAGACCTTACACGAATGGAATGAAATGCCTTTTTTGGATTTGTATTCTTCTGATGTAATAGAAGGAAATGGGGACTTAAGTGCTCCCAAAAAACTAAAAGGGAAGATCAATACAAAGTTTCATGAATCTTCTACGACCTTTAGTAAAGATGGAAAGACAATGTATTTTACAAGAAATAATTATAGCCATAGAAAGGTAGGAACAGATTCAAAAGGGACAATTTTATTAAAACTATACAAAGCTACCTTAGATGGTAATAAATGGAAAGATGTAGAAGAATTACCATTTAATAGTGAAGAATATTCAGTAGCGCATCCATCGTTAAGTGCAGATGGGAAACAATTGTATTTTGCCAGTGATATGCCTGGTAGTTATGGGTTATCCGATATTTATGTAGTAGACATTTTAGAAGATGGAGGGTATGGAACCCCTCGTAATCTGGGAGATCATATCAATACAGAAGGTCGAGAGACGTTTCCTTATATCAGTGATTCAGGAGTGTTGTATTTCTCTAGTGATGGTCATACCGGTTTAGGAGGATTGGATGTATATATCTCTATTCAGGATCATTTTAATTTTTCAGTTCCATATAATGTTGGACGTCCGATTAATGGTCCTAGAGATGATTTTTCCTTTGTACTGAATGAAGCCACAAAAATGGGGTATTTTGCGAGTAATCGAGATGGAGGTATTGGGAATGATGATATTTATAGTTTCCGTCAAAAGGAAGATTTAATAGCGAGTTGTAAACAAATGGTGTCAGGTAATGTGACAGATGAGCAAACATCTGCCACTATGGGAGAAGCTTTGGTTGTTTTGTTAAAAGACAATGGAGAAGAAATCACCCGAACCTTAACAGATGATGAAGGGAAATATTCCTTTGAGATAGATTGTAATACATCATACCTGATTCGTGCCTCACAGGTTGGTTATAGTCCATCCGAAGAGCTTCTTACAACCAATGCTAGTCTGGCAGAACAATACGAGGTTTCTTTTGTGCTTAAACAGGGTATTTTAGAGGAGAAAGAAGTTGAAGAAGGGGACGACTTAGCAAAATTACTTTCATTAGAAGAGATTTATTTTGATTTGGATAAGTCAAAGATCCGACCAGATGCCGAAGTGGAATTACAAAAGATTATTGTAGCGATGAAAGAGTATCCTCAATTACGTATAGATGTTCGTTCTCATACGGATAGTAGAGGAGATGATAGCTATAATCTACGTTTAAGTGATCGTCGAGCAAAGAGTACGATCAAATATATTATAGAGAAAGGAGAGATTGACCCGGGTAGAGTGACAGGAAAAGGATATGGAGAAACGGAATTGGTTAATAAATGTGAAGACGGAGTTCCATGTGCTACCAAAGAACATCAGGAAAACAGAAGAAGTGAATTTATTATTGTGAAATAATTACATATCCCGATAATTATAATTAAGTGATAAAGCCAATGCTTATTTTTTATAAGTACTGGCTTTTTTTTGTAAGTGATTTATTTTCAGAGTAACATAGAAAAGAAGAAAAAGGCATCACATGTTTTCTGCAAAATATAGCAGGAATACCCGTAAATCTTTTTTTTAATGATTCTATATTATAGGGATGGGTATTTTATAAAATTCAAAAAATGAAATAGTTATTTTTTTGAAAAATGTAAAAAACAAAGGCGAAAAGCTTATAGCTCACTAAAATGCTTTAAAATTTGTATTTTTGCAAGACTTTTTAATATATAAAAATATAAAGTATGGCATTCGATATTGATATGATTAAAAAGGTTTATAGTCAAGTAGCAGAACGTGTTACAGCAGCACGTGAGATTACAGGTAAACCTTTGACCTTAGCAGAGAAAATTTTATATAGCCACCTATGGGATGGAAAAGCAGATAAGGCTTTTTCAAGAGGAAAAGATTATGTGGACTTTGCTCCGGATCGTATCGCATGTCAGGATGCAACAGCACAGATGGCTTTGCTACAGTTCATGCAGGCAGGTAAAGTCAAAGTTGCAGTACCTACTACGGTACACTGTGACCACTTAATTCAGGCAAAAGTTGGAGCAGATAAAGATTTGCAAACCGCTTTAAATACAAGTAACGAAGTATTCAATTTCTTAGAATCAGTTTCTAATAAATACGGAATTGGATTCTGGAAACCTGGAGCCGGAATTATTCATCAGGTAGTTTTGGAAAACTATGCTTTCCCAGGAGGAATGATGATTGGAACAGACTCTCATACAGTTAATGCAGGAGGGTTAGGAATGGTTGCAATTGGAGTTGGAGGAGCAGATGCAGTGGATGTAATGGCTGGGATGCCATGGGAGTTAAAATTCCCTAAATTGATAGGAGTAAAGCTAACAGGAAAGCTTTCGGGGTGGACGGCTCCAAAAGATGTAATACTAAAAGTAGCTGGAATTCTTACAGTAAAAGGAGGAACCGGAGCGATAATAGAATACTTTGGTCCCGGAGCAGAAGCAATGTCCTGTACAGGAAAAGGAACGATCTGTAATATGGGAGCGGAAGTAGGAGCTACTACCTCTACTTTTGGATATGATGAATCAATGGAACGTTATTTACGTTCTACAGATCGAAGTGATATAGCAGATGCAGCTAATGAAGTAAAAGAACATTTAACCGGAGATCCAGAAGTATATGCAAACCCTGAACAGTATTTTGATCAAGTTATCGAGATTAATTTGTCAGAGTTGTTACCACACCTTAACGGACCTTTTACTCCTGATTTAGCAACCCCAGTAGGAGAAATGAATAAAAAGGCGACAGAAAATGATTGGCCTTTGAAAGTAGAATGGGGATTAATCGGTTCTTGTACCAACTCTTCTTATGAAGATTTATCAAGAGCGGCTTCGATAGCACAGCAAGCTATTGATAAAGGATTAAAAACAAAAGCAGAATTTGGGATTAATCCAGGATCAGAACAAGTACGATATACGGCAGAAAGAGACGGTTTATTAGATATTTTTGAAAAACTGGATGCAAAAATATTTACTAATGCATGCGGACCATGTATCGGACAATGGGCAAGAGAAGGAGCAGATAAGGCAGAGAAAAACTCAATTATACATTCTTTTAACCGTAACTTCGCGAAGCGTGCCGATGGAAATCCAAATACACATGCCTTTGTGGCATCTCCGGAGATGGTAGCAGCTGTAGCAATTTCAGGAAGGTTGGATTTTAACCCCTTAACAGATAAGTTGGTGAATGAGAATGGAGAAGAAGTTATGTTGGATGAACCAACAGGATGGGAGTTACCTCCAAGAGGATTTGATGTAGAAGATGCGGGATATTTAGCTCCTGAAGAAGATGGGTCGCATGTTAATGTAGTAGTAAATCCTGATTCAGAGCGATTAGAATTATTAACGCCATTTGCTGCCTGGGATGGAAAAAATATCACAGGAGCTAAATTGTTGATCAAAGCATTTGGAAAATGTACAACAGACCATATCTCAATGGCAGGACCTTGGTTGAGATACCGAGGACATCTGGATAATATTTCTAATAACTGTCTGATAGGTGCAGTAAATGCCTATAATAAGAAAACAAATTCTGTAAAGAGTCAGATTACTGGAGACTATGATGCTGTTCCGGCTACACAGCGAGCATACAAAGCAGCAGGGATCCCAACAATAGTTGTAGGAGATCACAACTATGGAGAAGGATCTTCCCGAGAACATGCTGCAATGGAACCTCGTCACCTTGGAGTAAGAGCTGTAATTGTAAAATCATTTGCTCGTATTCACGAAACAAACCTGAAAAAACAAGGAATGTTAGGATTGACATTTGCTAATGAAAATGACTATGATTTAATTCAGGAAGATGATACCTTTAACTTCTTGGATCTGGATCAATTTGCTCCAGATAGACAATTAGCATTAGAAATAGTACATGCAGACGGAACAAAAGATACGATCCAATTGAATCATACATACAATGATTCACAAATAGAATGGTTTAAAGAAGGATCAGCACTTAATCTTATTAAAAAGCAAAATTCTTAATAGCATATAAACTCATTTTACGAGTTATTATCAATATTAAAAACTCCTCAGGAAAAGCCTGAGGAGTTTTCTTTTTTTACAAAAATTATAAATATGTAACTTTGCTTATATGGTGCATCAAAACATAAAAGTAGCAGTTGATGGCGTTGTTTTTGGGTATAAAGACAATATATTAAGCGTACTATTAATAAAAAGAGATATTCCACCCTTTCAGGAATATTGGGCATTACCCGGAGGATTGGTAAAAGAAGAAGAAAGCCTGGAAGCAGCAGTAGAGCGAGAATTAAAAGAAGAAACAAATGTAACTATTGATTACCTGGAACAATTGTACTCTTTTGGAGAGGTAGGACGTGACCCCAGAAACAGGGTCATTAGTATTACGTACTTTGGTCTGGTGAAACCAGAGCATTATACGATCAAAGCCGATACAGATGCGAATGATGTGCAATGGTTTGATATTCAGGAACTCCCGGCTCTTGCTTTTGATCATACAACTATTATTGAAGCTGCCAAAGAACGATTAAAAAACAAGTTGACGTACGAACCTATAGGATTTGATTTGCTAGCAACTAAATTTTTATTCTCGGATTTAGAAAAATTATATACCACTATTCTGGAAAAGAAAATAGACAGGCGAAATTTTAGAAAGAAAATTCTTGGTTTTGGAATTTTAGAAGAATTAGATGAAAAAGTTTCGGAAGGACGGGGGCGACCAGCTAACCTATTTAAATTTAATAAGAAACAATATTTTATGCTAAAAGAAAAAGGCTTCTTGTTTGATATAAAATAAGTACTGTTCTGAATGAAGTAAACTATCTTATAAAAGATTGGATAGGGAATAAATCAAGCGTTGAATCTATATTTTTTAATGGTGAAGAGAAATGAACTGCCCTGCGGAGCACTATAATGAGCGGATCATTATCTTATTTATAATATATTTTTGGGGCATACCTGTGAGATCTAAAAAAAGTTTTAATCCATTAGTATCTTCTGTGGAATAATTAAATAATGTATTTTTTACGCAAAATATTTTGTGGTATCGTTTTTCTGAGGTATTTTTGCGTTAAAATAACGCAATTATGAATTATCTACATCTAGATCCTCTTTTTACACCTTTCGGACCATCTATTCATTTTGAAGCATTTGTTTTTAGTGGAGGAGAGCCACATATTAAAATTCAGGAGATACCCCTGGGGGAAGAAATTTGTATTACTCATAGAATACGATCATTCAATGATTTAGGCTTATTGTTGATTGCAACTGATGCATTAAAGAGGATGGGAGTAGCCACCATAGATGTATTTATACCGTATTTTCCGGCAGCGAGACAAGACAGAGTTATGGTTGTAGGTGAGGCATTAAGTGTCAAAGTGTATACAGATATCATAAATGCGCAGGGATATCGTCAGGTAAAGGTATTTGATCCGCATTCAGAGGTAGTCCCAGCGTTACTAAATAATGTAACGGTGCTTCATAACTATGATTTTGTAAAAGAATCTTTAGAGCAAATAAAAGAGGAGGTCGTGTTGATTTCTCCTGATGGGGGAGCCTTAAAGAAAATTTATAAAGTTTCAGGATTTTTAGGAGGAATTCCGGTAGTAGAGTGTTCTAAGAAAAGAGATGTGAAAACCGGGCAGCTATCTGGATTCAAAGTATACGAAGATACTTTAGAAGGAAAACATTGTGTTATAGTAGATGATATCTGTGATGGAGGAGGAACATTTTTAGGGCTGGCAACAGCATTGAGGGCAAAACAGGCAGCAAAATTAAGTTTAATTGTAAGTCACGGGATATTTAGTAAGGGTACAACAGCTTTGGAGGATTGTTTTGATACTGTTTTTACAACAAACTCATTTGCAGATGTAGAAGGAGAAAACATTACTCAGATAAAATTATAACAAGATGAATGCAGATCGTATTTGGGGAGGGATTTTTGGAGTAGCTGTTGGAGATGCTCTAGGAGTTCCGGTGGAATTTAAAACAAGAGAAAGTCTAAAAGAAAACCCTGTTTCAGAAATGAAGGGCTATATGTCATGGAATCAACCTCCAGGAACCTGGTCTGATGATAGCTCATTATTATTTTGCACAATAGCTGCTTTACTAGAAGAATATAACCTCGAAAGAATAGGAAACTACTTTGTGCGATGGTATAGAGAAGGCTTTTGGGGAGCACATCATGAGGTATTCGATATAGGAGGAAGTACAAAGCATGCTATTCAAAGAATTATGAAGGGAGAATCTGCAAAGTTTTCGGGGAATTTATTTGCAGAGGATAATGGGAATGGATCCCTCATGAGAATTTTACCATTGGTGTATTTTTTAGCTCCTGAAAAAGATATGACTAGGAGGTATCAAATCGTAAAAGAGGTCTCGTCAATTACACATGCTCATTTTAGATCAGTGTTTGCCTGTTTTATATATGTAGAATATGGATTGTTATTGTTGAAAGGCATAAATAAAAAAACAGCTTATCAAAAAGTAAAAGAAAGAGTATTGGATTTTGCCAAAAAAATGGAATTTAACCCTGAGGAAATAGCACTGTTTTCTAGGGTACTAGTACAGGATATAGAGAGTCAAAAAGAAGAAGCTATACATAGTTCTGGATATGTATTACATTCGTTGGAGGCTTCTTTATGGTGCTTTCTACAGGAAGACACCTATAAAAAAACCGTATTGAAAGCAGTTAATTTAGGAGGAGATACAGACACTACTGCTGCTATTGCTGGAGGGATGGCAGGACTTTATTATGGGTATGATAATATACCTCAAATATGGAAAAACCAAATAGCAAGATATAAGGATATAGAAAAATTGATCGCAAGCTTTTGTAATCGGCTGATAGTAATATGATCAACTGTTTTATGTCAAAAAAAGAAGGAGAAGAATGAAAAACAATGATAAAAGAATAGGGAAGTTTTTAAGTTTGATTTTAAGGCATCAACCTGAAAAAATAGGAATACAACTCGATAAAAATGGCTGGGTAGAAGTCTCTAGTTTATTGGAGAAAATAAAGGTGTATTACCCTCAATTGGATCAGGAATTATTAGAGCATTTGGTAAAGACAAATGATAAACAGCGCTACGCCTTTAATGATGATAAAACCAAAATCCGGGCCAATCAAGGACATTCCGTTTCAGTAGCATTAGCTTATGAAGCCGAAAAACCCCCAGAAATGTTATACCATGGAACAATTGCTGCTTTTATGAAATCTATTTGCAAAGAAGGGTTGCTAAAAATGAATAGACATCATGTGCATCTGAGTCAGGATATAGAAACAGCTACAAAAGTTGGAGCCAGAAGAGGAAAACCTGTTATACTGTTTATCCAGTCAGGAAAAATGTACCGGGAAGGAATTTCTTTTTTTAAATCAAAAAATGGAGTTTGGTTAACAGAGTCAGTACCTTCGCGGTATATAAATGTTACTGAATAATGAGAACATTAGTCATAGGAGATATTCATGGAGGGTTTAAAGCGCTATTACAATTGCTTAAAAGAGCAAAAGTAACAACAGAAGACAGACTTATTTTCTTAGGAGATTATGTGGATGGATGGAGTGAATCCGCAACTCTTATTGATTTTCTAATACAACTAGATAAAAAACAAACCTGTGTTTTTATCAAAGGAAACCACGATGTATGGTGGGGAGAATGGTTGGAGTATCAAAAAACAGATAATAAAATCTGGTATCAAAACGGAGGAAGAGAGACAATTACTTCATATAGAGGGGCATCTTATGACCTGGCTGCTCACTACACGTTTTATAAAAAACTAAAAAATTACCACATCGATGATCAGAATCGATTATTTATTCATGCAGGTTTCTCCTCTATGCATGGTCCCCAAAAAGAAGTGTATGAGTCCAATTATAGCTGGGATAGAACATTATGGGAAATGGCATTGACAATGGATACCAATATTGAGAAAACAGCTAGTGTATACCCCCAACGTCTGAAGTTGTTTTCTGAAATATATATAGGACATACTCCTACAATCAAATATAACCGTGATACTCCAATGAGGGGAGTGAATGTATGGAATATAGATACCGGAGCTGCTTTTACAGGAAAGTTAACAGCATTGGATATAGAAACTAAAGAGTATTGGCAAAGTGATGCATTGCCTTCGTTATACCCAATGGAGAGCGGCAGGAACTAAATAAGTCTTTGTGAAACAATCAATTGCAATAATGTTGCAATAATTGATGTGTTTACAAGTAGTTGCCCGTCAGTAAAATGATAGTGTTAAAGTTTTTGTTTTATCTAATTATTAACAAAATCAAATCGAGGTTTCTTCTTCTTTTTTCTACATTTGACCTCCACAATTGACAGCCAAAATCATTGAAAACAAATTTCCGAAAACATATTGCTTTCTTTTTTTTACTCCTGTTTATAGGAGGGCAATCCTTTCATATATTCCATGAATATTTTTGTGATCATGGAGTAGAAGAAACATTGGGAATTACGGTACAGAAAATAGAGGCTGAACAAATAAACAAGGCAGTCTCTTTTCAAGAGTATTGCGACTGTTCCTTATTTCATCAATACCAGTTATTCGATACGATACAGCTTTCTGCTGCTGAATTAGCGCATATTGAAAACATACATGTTTCCAGAAAAATCAATTCGAACAGAAGGGAGTTTATCGCGAATTATACTTTAAAGGAAAGAACACTCAGAGGACCACCGAAGTCTATTATTTCATAATAAGCTATAAGTAGTTATAATGTGTATGGGATGCATATACATTATATAGAATAGAATCGGATCTATTTCTATAGAAATGGAATCCATACGATCCATACCAGGTATTCAAAATCAATTACTATAAACTTCATTTATACATGAAGAAATTCTATATCGCAGGAATTGCGATGCTGTTACTATGCATATCTATGCATGGTCAGCAAGTATACACTATTGAAGGAAAAATCCTTAATAAGGAAACGAAGAAACCTATTGCAGATGTAACTGTAAAGCTTCATAATCAGTACCATGTATCTGATATCCATGGAAACTTTCGGTTTAAGGAAATAATAGAGGGGCAATACATTTTGGAATGCTCCCACGTGGGATACAAAACAGAAAAACAATCAATAGATATTTCAAAAAATACAGTATTGAAAATCGAGATGGAAACCATTTCAGAAATACTGGATAATGTGTTGATTACCGGTAAGACCGAGAAACGGAAAAGAAAAGAAATCCCAATGGTATCTACAGTTGTTGATGAAGAGTTTCTAAAATCCAATAGAGAAAATAGTTTGATGAAAACGTTAGAAAAAATTCCGGGAGTAAGTACCATTAGTATCGGAACAGGAATGTCGAAACCTGTTATTAGGGGACTGGGATTCAATAGAGTTGTGGTGGTACAGAACGGAATAAAACACGAAGCCCAGCAGTGGGGGAGTGATCATGGGTTAGAAATCGATCAATACGGAATTAATGCAGTAGAGGTTATTAAAGGACCTGCATCTTTATTGTATGGGTCGGATGCAATAGCAGGAGTGGTCAACATTTTGCCTCCTCCAATATTGAAAAAAAATGAACTACAGGGAGAAATAAGCCTATTGGCACAAACGAACACCAATTTGTTAGGAGGATCAATAGGACTTCAGAAACGATACGATCATTGGTATTATGGAGGTAGGTTCACCTATAGAGATTATGGAGATTATAAGGTGCCAACTGATAGAATATACTATGAGAATTACATTTTCGAGCTTCAGGATCAATATTTGAGAAATACTGCAGGAGTAGAAAAAAATGCCAGTTTTATAACAGGGTATGTTTCTGATCGTCTGACGTCTTCTCTGATGATTAGTAATGTAAATGCAAAGAATGGTTTTTTTGCAAACGCACATGGATTGGAAGTTAGGACTTCTTCCATTGATTATGATCAAAGTAACAGAGATATTGATTTGCCATATCACAGTGTAAATCATTTAAAAATAACAAATAATACACTTTTTCATGGAGAACATATCGATATAGAAATAGAAGCAGGCTTTCAGCATAATGACAGAGAAGAGCATTCAGAACCGGTGCCTCATGGTTATATGCCAAAACCTCCAGCTACATTGGAAAGAAAGTTTATGAAAAATACCTATTCACTAAACTGGAGAGGGTATACGAAACACATTGATGTGCATAAGATCCATATCGGAACGAATCTGGAATACCAAAATAATAATATAGGAGGATGGGGATTTCTGATCCCTGAATATGATCGTTTTTCTATAGGAGCATATGCGTATGATCAATATCAAATTCATAATAACCTGCATTTGCAGGCAGGTATAAGATATGACTATGGAACTCTAAAAACCAAAGAATATTTTGATTGGTATCAATCGCCAATAACAGATGAAACCGGAGTACAAACACAGGTTAATCTGCAAAGAGCTTTCAAAAAGAATAAGACGTATGGAAATTTTAGTGGCTCTTTGGGGCTTAGTTATTTGCATAAAAAAATGACCTATAAAATTAATATAGGGAAAAGTTTTAGGATGCCATTAGCCAATGAATTAGCCTCAGATGGGGTTAATTATCACATGTATCGATATGAGAAAGGGAACATTGATTTATCAGCAGAAGAAGCCTATCAGTTAGATGTCAGTATTGAAAGGGAACATAATAACTATCAGCTGACGATAAGTCCTTTTGTCAACTATTTTAACAATTATATCTATTTAAACCCTACTTCCGAGTATTATGAAACCTTACAGATATACGAATATACACAGAGTGAGGTTTTTAGAATGGGAGGAGAAGTCTCAGTATCCGTAGAGCCATTACCTAATATCACTTTAGATATCTCTGGAGCATATGTATTTTCCAGACAAATGAGCGGAGCAAAAAAAGATTTTACCCTACCATTTTCTCCCCCTTTATCAGGAATGTTAACTGCTTCCTACCAATTTAAAGATACGCGTTTGGTTAAGAAATCAGTATTGCAAACAGCGTTTAAAATTGCAGCATCACAAGATGAAATTGTTCCTCCCGAAGAAAAAACAGCTGGATATCAGCGTGTAGATCTTTCATGGAGCTCGTCTTTTCAGTTTTTTAGAAAATACGATCCCATATCCATTTCTCTAAAAATCAATAATGTGTTCAATACCAGGTATTTTGATCATACCAGTTTTTATAGGTTAATTGATGTTCCGGAGCCTGGAAGAAACGTATCAGTTTCAATTAACCTACCTATAAATAATACCAATAAATAACCTTTTATCAATTATATTTTAAATCTAGTAAACAATGAAAAGAAGTATTAAATTTTTATCAGTTCTGATTCTCAGTATTGTGTTTTGCACCTCTTGTAGTAATGACGATGATGGAGGAAATACATTTGACGAGAATCAAAATGCAGAGCGTTTTTCCGGTATAGAGATAGGAAATGCCGCTTATAAAGTGCCTAGATCCAATGTTGATGTCCATATGGAATTCGATTATGAAGGAGCTAAAAAAGTAGATAAGATCTATTTGGATATTACTCCGGTTTCTACCCCAAACATGCAGGAAGGTGAAGTAGCCTGGGAAGTGAAAGACCACTTGATTCCTTTGAGTAGTGACTATCAGGGAAAATTAAATCCTCATATTCATTACCATGTATATTTTGATCCAGACAATAAGTATGAGCCAAAAATAAAAGTAGCACAAGGAACTTATAAGTTAAAAATCACAGTTATAGAAGAAGATAAGTCTAAAAGTGTAATCACCAAAGAGTTTGAGATTGTTCAGAAGTTTTTCGGTACAAAAGTAGCTGAACAGTCTATTTTAGCTGCGGGGAGTGCGTCACTACCTACAGAGTTTACATATGATTCTGGAGCAAATACTGTTGATGAAATAGCGTATGAATTATGGTTTGAAGAGTGGAGAGAAGGGCAAAATGTAGCACCAGGAAAATGGGATAAGATAAATGTAGTATTACCAGCGGATTTATACAAAGGCAAAGTAAGCCCGAAAGTAGTATATGAATTACCGATGAATGTAGAGTTTCCTGAAAATGGCTATTGGTTGAATATTTATGTTAAAGAGAGTAGCGAGAAAGAAAGAGTAAAACTTTCTGTTCCTTTTAAAATTGAAGCAAAATAACCACCCGAGTAATGAAGCATGTTCCGGACTTTAGTTGCCCCCTATTCCGGAATGTGTTTCTTTTTTTAAAGAAAAAAAGATGAAGAGAAGAATTGTTTCCCCTGTTTTTATAGTATTATTTTTTACTTTTTTACTGTCCTGTTCCAGTGATGATGAACAACGGGATGAAGAAAAACCAACCATTACATTACAATATGATAATGGGTTTCCTCAATCATGTACAGAACTAAAAAGAGGACAACGCTATACGATTAGAGTAAAGGTATCGGATAACAAAGAATTAGCTTCCTACGGGATTGATATTCATCATAATTTTGACCATCATACGCATGATGATCAGGGAGCACAATGTACACTGGGTCCCATAAAAAAACCTGTAAAACCAATGATTTATATGAAGAATAACACATTGGAAACAGGTAAGAAATCGTATGAAATTGTTCATGAAGTGCAGCTAGGGGAAGATATTGATGTAGGAGACTATCACTGTCAGATTTCAGTTACGGATATTACCGGGTGGCAAGCGAGAACTTCGGTAGATATTAAAATAGTAAAGTAATAAGTGACTATTGTGTAATCGTTTTAAGAGTAGTACCATAGATAATAGTATCATTGGTTAGTAGCCCATTGGTGCGAAGGATAGTATATAACTCGCGAAAGGGAATATTTCTTTTTTGTCGGGTTATTTTGGCGATGTTATTGGTATAATGATTATAAGATATAGATAACTGTTGAGGGACTTTGTCTTTGTAGCTGAGAATAAAAGTATTGGTTTCTACTCCTGTTTTTTTGTTAAACGTTACCTTTTGTAAAAAAGGAGCCTGCCTTCTGTATTCTTTAAGAATGATAGAGTCGTTTTCAGAAGTACGGATCAAAGATGTTTTTTGTAAAGGAGCTGCCAGGTCAAAGAGTCCTTTCTGTATTCTATTGTGGTATAAGGAATGAATTGTGGGGTGTTCTGCTGTATCCTTTATATGATCTTTATATATTTTCATAGATAAAAAGCCCGTAGATAAAATGAGTAAAAGGATACAATTGAACAGGTAGATTCCTTTTATTTTTTTTCTTTTGGTAATAAGCAGATAGCTGATACTTATTATGGCGATGGATTGGACAATATACGTAATCATACCGTTAGCTTTTAATACCCCATTTAGGGGTGTTTAGCATAGATGATTTGTTGAGGTAATGATTGCTATACGTACCAGTAGGGTAGATGTCATAATCGTAATTAGGGAATAAAAACACCAAATCCTGGGGAGAGAGCCCCATTCCTTTATACATGATAATCCAGGTAGCTCCTCCTACAATAGAAGAAACAGTACCAGCAGTAGCTATTACTGGATTTTTGGTTCGTACTCCCCATGCAGCAGCTACAGTACTTATAACGGTAGCAGCATCGGATACGGAAGCAACGGGTTGTAATAACTTTTTGTCAAAGGCTTCTGCGACAGATAATGCTTCGCCTTGATAACCAGTTGCTACAAAACTTGTTACTGCAGCTACATATTCTCTGTAATCCTCAGGGGTATTGCCTAAAGAAATACGTTGAGGTTTATTCGAACGCTTAAGTACTTTTTTTTCAATGAGTATAAGCTCTTCTTTTTCGAATACTTCCCAATCAGTAAGAGGAAATTTGATAGGAGTTCGTTTTACCTCATAAATGTGCTCAATAATTTCTGTAACTTCTTTTGTGGTCGTAGTTTTTCCATTATAAAGAACTCCTGTAGCAATAGTGGTTTCTTCTTTCCGGTAAATCACTTTGTGTTTTTGATCCTGTTTGTAGACAAAATATCGACTGTTATTCTGATGATGTAGAATTAATTGCTGGGTGCCTACCCGGGAAACAGCTCCATAAGAGGTTTTATCATACGAAAAAGTAATAAAAATCGAACGATTTCCCGTACTGGATATAAATTTTCTTTCCGGAGCAGATACAATTGGAGAAGGACAGGAAATCTGTGTGTCAGGATTTGATTTCAGGATAATAGTTGTTGCCATGATACTTAGTTTTCTAACGGATTAACTGCTTTTAGTTTTATTTTCATTGTATTGCTGTCAATAACAATGTTTTCTAATGTTTTTTGGGTTAATACACTTCCGTTGTATTCAAATGCCCCGGTAAGATCTCCCAATTCTATGTCTACAGTCTCTCCGATCATGTTCTTTGATTCGGCAATGAGAAAAACAGTCTCTCCAAGTGTGGGAGCAGATATTTTATTCCCGTTTTCATCTACATAATAAGAAGTAATAAACTCAGGAGAAGTATCAATAGCTTCTCGTGTAGTTATAGAAGTGTTATCAGTAGGATAGGTTTTTCTCCAGTATTCCGAATATTCGGTAGCTCCGTCAATGACTCCTCCAGAAGTAATTTCCAGATCAATAGTAATGGGATATGAATCTTTTTCTTTGTATTGTTCTTTATATCCCACACAATGCGCATCAATAAATTCAATGGTTCTGGTTTTTTTGCCAATAATGGCAGAGCTTATTTTTAGCTGTAATTGTTTGGTAAGTGAAGGAGTAATCATCCAGTCGAGAATCTCACTGTCTTGCGGGTATTCAACCTTTACATACAACCCTTTCAATTGTGGCTTGGTTGAAGGCTTACCACTATGATCAATTTCTTGTTTAAATGCTAATCGATACTCTATGACATTTAATTGCTTATCATCGTAATATAGTTTAGTAATAACGCTCATGTACACTAGGGTTTTAAGAGATGGTTAAAGGTAATTATTTGATAACGAAGTGTATATGTGGTTTAACCGCCTTTTTTTAAAGTCATAATGATAGTTTTATATAATTTATTGTTTTTTTAAACCTTGTTTTCTTTTTTACAACAAATTATGTATATAATTGTATATAAATATATGTTTTTTTCTCTTAAAAAGAGACGAGTGTATATACTTCAGAGATTAATAGCTAAATTATTTGTGTAATTTGTGTATGTATATTATATTTGCGTATAAATAACGCAAAATAAATAATTTTATGAACCCACTACTACTGACAGACGGTTATAAATTAGGACACAAAGATCAATATCCGGAAAAGACAACGTTAGTTTATTCCAACTGGACTCCAAGAAAAAGCAGGATAGAAGGAGTGGATACTGTTGTGTTTTTTGGGTTGCAATATTTCATCAAAGAATATTTACTAAAGCAATTTGATACGTACTTTTTTAATCAAGACAAAGGAAAAGTAGTCGGTGAGTATAAAAAGTACATTGATCATTATTTGGGAATTGATGCAGATGTATCTCACATAGCTTCATTACATGATTTAGGATATTTACCAATAGAAATAAAAGCGGTACCTGAAGGAACAGAAGTACCGATTAGAGTTCCGATGTTTACACTTGTTAATACCGATCCTTCTTTTTTTTGGTTGACAAACTATTTGGAAACATTATTGTCTGGAATTATTTGGCAACCATGTACGTCCGCAACCATTGCAAAACAATACAGAAAAATATTGATAAAATATGCTCAGGAAACCGATAAGGATCAGATAGGGTTTGTAGATTGGCAGGGGCATGACTTTTCTATGAGAGGAATGTCCGGTTCAGAATCTGCAATCATAAGCGGTATGGGACACGCTTTGTCTTTTAGCGGTAGTGATACAGTACCGGTTGCAAAAGCTTTTGAGACCTATTATAATGCTGATGTGACTAAGGAATTAGTGATCGGTAGTGTGAATGCAACAGAACATAGTGTTATGTGTGCGGGGAGTAAAGATGATGAAATAGGAACTTTTCAAAGGCTACTAAAGACCTACCCAACAGGGATTTTATCAGTTGTTTCTGATACTTGGGATTTATGGAAGGTATTGACAGAGTACTTACCAGTCTTAAAAGAGCAAATTCTCAATAGAGAGGGGAAATTGGTAATTCGACCGGATTCAGGAGATCCTGTAGATATTATTTGTGGATGTGAGCATGATAATCCTGTTATAGCAAAAGGAGTTATAGAATTATTATGGGATGAATTCGGGGGGAGTATAAATGAACAGGGATATAAAGTTTTACATCCTAAAGTAGGCGCTATATACGGAGATAGTATCACTATAGAAAGAGCGACTCAAATATGCAAACGCCTTAAGCGAAAAGGATTTGCTTCAACGAATGTGGTATTAGGAATTGGAAGCTTTACATATCAATATAACACTCGTGATACGTTTGGTTTTGCAATGAAAGCCACTTATGTAGAGATTGATGGAGCAGGAAGAGAAATTTTTAAAGACCCGGTTACAGATGATGGAACTAAAAAATCAGCTAAGGGATTGATTCATCTATATGAAGAAAACGGAAGAATAAAATTAAAAGATCAGTGTAGTAAAGAAGAAGAAGGAAAAGGGATGCTGGAAACGGTGTTCAAAAATGGGAAGTTAACGCGTGAGTATTCATTAGAAGAAATAAGAGAAAGAGTTCAGTAATATAAGTGACTTTGCATAGAAAAAGGCATCTATATTCATATGGGTGCCTTTTTGTTTTTTAGCATGCAATAAAGAGAAAGTGTGTGGTTTTATTGTTATAGGGGTTAAAATTGTTAAGTATTCAAAAAATTATTGTTAAAAATGTTAAAATAATTAAATTTTAAGTGGTTTAATATACATTGTTATGAGGAATTTAACGTTTAGGGAATGTGTTAGCAAACAATTTATAAGGGATTTGTGTAAGATCATGATGCAATTCTCGACAATACAATAAAAATTAACCCCAAAAAAGATCATTATGAGTACTATTTGGTTTTTTGAAAGCACCAATCTTTTTAAAATATTTTGTCCTCATAAGTATAAAAACTTCAGGGAAAATCACAAGATAGATGCCTATCGGAAGAATGATTATATCTATTTTGAAGAAGATTCGGCAAGCAAAGTGTATCTTATTGAAGATGGCAAAGTGAAAATAGGTTATTATTCAGAAGATGGAGAAGAAGTGATAAAATGTATTTTGACGCGAGGAGAAGTATTTGGAGAAAAAGCAATTCTGGGAGAGAATAGAAGAACAGAGTTTGCACAATCCGTAGATAATACGACAGCTATATGTGCGATAAGTGTCAATACGATGCATGAACTAATGAGAAATAATAAGACCTTTAGTCTGAAGGTCTATAAATTTATTGGTATGCGTTTTAAAAGATTAGAAAGAAGGTTAGAGTTACTTCTTTTTAAAGATACAAAAACGAGACTTCTAGAGTTTTTTAATGAGTTAAAAGAAGACTATGGTCATTGCTGTCCTGATACAGGAGATATGGTCATAGAACACCCCTATACACAAAAAGATATTGCCAGTTTAATCGGAACTTCCAGACCTACACTTAACATTATTATGAATGAGTTAAAAGAATCACAGGTAATAGACTTTAATAGAAAAGAAATTAGGCTAAAAAATGTAGCATAGTGTTAGTTAGCTAACATTTGGTGAAGAGTAAGCTTCCTACTTTTACATTGTAATTTAAAAATAAAAAAGCAATGATAAAAAAAGTAATGATTGGAGCGATTGCTCTGGGAGTTATGCTTTCATCATGTAATAATGATGATGATAATTCCGGAACAGATTCAAATGTAGCAAATCTAAATATAGACCTTAAGGGATTAGAGGATTTGGGAGACGGATACCTGTATGAGGGGTGGATAATCGTGGATGGAGCACCTGTATCGACGGGAACATTTTCGGTAGATGGAGAAGGGGCATTGTCTCAAAAAGCTTTTGAAGTAACTAAAACATCCTTGGAGACAGCTACTGCGTTTGTATTGACGATAGAGCCTGATCCAGATTCAGATCCTGCACCAGCAGATACCAAATTATTACTGGCAGAATTCGGATCAGGGAATACTGCTTCAGTATCACTTGCACCTGTAGCAGAAGGAGATTTTGCTACTTCTTCCGGAGACTTTTTCCTTCGTTCTCCAACAGATGAAGCTTCGGGAACTGCCAATAATATGAACGATCAGTACGGAGTTTGGTTTGGACAACCGGCAATGCCACCATTAGCAACTCTAAATTTACCTACCCTAAATGCAGGATGGAAATATGAGGGATGGGTAGTTACAGAAAATGGTCCCTTATCTACAGGAACTTTTACGGCGGTTAATGAAGCAGACGATAATGCAGGAAGCCCAGAAGGATTTAGTGGAACAGAATCTTTTGGTCCTCCAATCCCTGGAGAAGATTTCTTTAGAAATGCACCAGAAGGAGTCACTTTTCCTCTGGATGTAAGAGGAAAGACGGTTGTTATATCAGTAGAGCCGTTCCCAGACAATTCACCAGCACCTTTTCTCCTAAAACCTTTAGTAGGAACAGCAGGAACAGAAACTGCACCTACACATTATCCATTTGGTCTTAATGCAGCTTCTTTTCCTTCAGGAACTGTATCGAGATAATTTTCTTTATTTTTTGTTAGTATAAAGCGTAATCTTTGATTGCGCTTTATTAATTTGCAGTAGATTTGTCTGATTGCTATTTGGGAAAATCAAAGAGCTTATAAACAACAGCATATGAAAATAGATAAAAACAAAATTACCAATATAATTTTTGTAATAATTTTAGTATTGTTTTTTATTCCTTCTACCAGAGGAATGATTCAGATTGTTTTGACCAGAATTTTTTCTTTTAGTCCTTCAGTTGTTCAGGTAGATGAGCGAAAAAAAATTAATAGCTACGATTGGAAATTGCATGGAGTTAATACAGAATCAATCAATATGCAAACTGCAGAAGGAAAGGTTATTGTACTAAACTATTGGGCAACATGGTGCCCTCCCTGTATTGCAGAAATGCCTTCATTACAGAAACTGTATACTGATTATGGAGATAAAGTAGTGTTTTTGTTTGTAACCACAGATGATGATCCGGAGCTGCATAAGTTTATGAATGATAAGCATTATAATTACCCAATTTATAGATCGCTTTCCCAAACTCCTCACCCTTTTAATGGAGAAAAATTTCCGACGACCTATGTAGTTGATAAAAAGGGAAATATTGTTATAGATAAAGTAGGAGCAGCAGATTGGAATAGTAGTACCGTGAGAAAAGTCCTAGATGAGTTACTAGCAGAATAAATAACTTTTTTTAGTAAATCCCATACTTTTATACGTAGACATCCATGACGCAGACAGTTTGTTTACACACTAAAAACTATTTCTAATACAAGGGCTTAAATGTATAGATATGAGATTAATTTTTATGGGTAAGCATTAATTTATAGATGGTTATCTTCTTTTTTTTGGTTGTTTATTCTACAAAATAAATGTTAATATTTTTAATGTTTCTAATAAATTTGTGTTAACGTTTGTTGTTTTGTCGGGTTTTGTGTGTAGATCGTCGAAAGATCCTTTTTTTGTTTCTGCTTTTTGATTTACATTCGCTATAAATTCATTTAAATCAGATAATTATTGAAACAATTTTACACTCACTAAATAACAAATCAACCCATTTTTGTAAAATGTTCGATTCTTTTCTGTAGGATTGAAGCAAGATAGCTTCATGATGTAAATGGATAGTCACAGTTTTTTTTATTTATTAATTTAATACCCCACTAATTATGAAAAAAACTCTTTATTTCATCATGTTAAGTATAGGAATACTTTCATGTTCAAAAGACAATATTGAGGAGAGTAACAATGCACTTAGGAATGAAGATCAAAAGGACAAGAAAGAAGTATCGCTTGTTTTTAATGATAACGATCCCAAAGCCAAGTTTATTCTAAAGGTAGCCCCGGATTATATCGAATTTAGCAAAGATGCCGATATTGACTTTGAGAAGTTAGAATATATGGTTGCAGGGCAGATAGACAAGGCTCCCGAAGGATTTTTGAGAAAAATCAAAAGTGTACGTCAAACAAATTCCAAAACGATTGTCGAAACAGTATCAGCTGAGTTAAATGACTTAACTCCGAATACAGATTACAAAACAGTTTATAATTACAATAATTTTAAAAAAGATTATGTAACTAAAACAAGTAATGGAGATGTAGTTACCTACTCGTTGGTATCTGATGGAACTAAGAAAAATATTTCTTTAGGATCATTTAACATTAACCTCAATCGTGTGATTTATGATGCAGATGGAAATCATTCAACAACACATGATCAGATTAAAGCTAATGGATCTGTAAAAATTCAGCCTTCGCTGGATTTAAAATTAAGAGTGTTTTTTGGATCTCTGCAAGAGTTTAAAAGTGTTGTAACCTTTAAAAACACCACAAACTTGGATCTGACCTGGAATGTAAGTCATAGCTTATTTAGTCATTCCATACCAGTTGCAAAAATTAATTTACCACCCACTACTTTTTGGGCAGGATGGATTCCCGTAGTTGTAACGCATACATTAGATGTTACAATAGATGCAAATGGAAGTGTTAGTGCTTCTATAACAGGGGGATTGCAAGGAACTATCACTGTCAAAAAAGGAATGCATTATCAAAACAATAACTGGAAATTTATTCACGATGTGAATTCATCAGGAATACGATTCAAGCCTGTTACAGCAAGCGCGAGATTTGATGCATCTTTAATACTATCGGCAGGATTCGAGTCATCTTTTTACGGATCACTGGGAGTTGGTATTAAAGGAGGAGCAGGGCTCTATGCAGAAGGAAGTGTCAGTGCTAATACTGACGGAGAAGCGTCTATTCGTTGGTTTGGAGGAATTAAAGCAAATATAGGCTTGTATGCAAAAGCAGGATTATTTGGGATTCCCGGACTCACCTTTAGGTACGACCATCCAATCTATGATTATAAGTATCCACTAACTGAAGGTACAATTCCACTAGGTAAGCAGTAGTAAATATGCGTGTTTATAGGAATTAACCCAATGTTATAGTCAATTACTTTTCGGTTTTCTCAGTGACGTTTATGTTAGGTATAAAGTATAAACTCTAGTTTATTCGATCAATACCTATACTAGTAACACTGTGACTATCCACGTAGTTTTCTCTTTTCACAAATCAGGAAATACATCATTTTATACAGAGGACTCCGGAGGGTAATTGGTCTATAACTTCAAAAAAAAGTTATATGATACAAAAACAAAAAATTAGCAGAAAAAGACTTTCTTCCCTATATACGATAAGTACCCTATTCATTATTGTCTTTCTTTTATCAAGCTTTCATAAGGAAGACAGGGATGAAGTTAACGGAAGAAAACTGTTGCCAGGTATTGATAAAGTAGAAAAAAGGACGAATGCACATTGCGAACTAACCGTAGAAATAAATGGAGATAAGGGATTGTGTGAAGATGATACAGTCGTACTTACTGCTGCCGTTTCCGGAATGTCAAAATGTGACAGTTGTAGTGAATATAAAGTGATTAATACAAGTCCTTGCATAGGAAAGCGGGAGCCACTAGTGTTAGATATTAGTAAGACCAGAAACTTCTTTTTCTTTTCTATTACAGAGCGTAAAGTAATGAGGAACGAAAACCTGAAATTAATTGATCATGGAGATGGAACAGCTATACTAACAGGTTATGTAAGGAATTCAAAGCGCTATAAGGTAGAAGTAAAATTCACGCAGAAGAAAAAGTATTCATATAAAGAACCTTATAAGAATGCATGTGGAGGCACCTTGCATACTAAGGATTGGATATATTTTTGGGATTTTACCGGCTATATTAAAGAAGTTGGAGGTGGATTTTATATGAACATTTCCAAAAAAGGAGGTCCTGCACAAATAGGGAAAGGAGCGAATACGAATGAACGAGTGCATAATAAATTAGGAAGCTCTTTTTGGATAAAAGGATCCAATGGCTGGTCTGGTGATTTTCATTTAAATCTGGATTGTGTAAAACAGCTCAACACTAACCTATCATATAGGTGGTCTACTGGAGAACGTACGAAGTCGATACGTGTTCATGAACCGGGAACTTATACCGTAACTGTATCAGATTGCAACAATTGTAAGGCATCAGATACTGTAGCAATAATGCATCAAGATACTGCGATAGATGCAGGTCAGGATCAGACAATATGTCTGGGAGATGAGGCAGTATTAACAGTAGAAGGAGAAGGAGATATCTTATGGTCTAATGGAGAAACAACCCGGACGATTACAGTTCAACCTTTCGAAACTACAACATATTCGGTAGCCTTGACTAATAACGGTTGCAAGGTGGAAGATGAAGTCGTTGTTACTATTGGGGATTGCGGAATTGCTAAAATGAAGGTGTATCCTACAAAAATTAACAGAAATCAATCCCTGATTATAGATGCTTTGATGAATGGATATGGAAAGATAACTACATCCTTATATGATTTGTCAGGAAGAAAAATCCATACGTTTAAGGAACAGCCTTATCAGAAGGGAAATAATAAACTTACCGTCTATATGCATACAGTACCAGTAGTTCTTCCGGGAATTTATATACTAAAATTAGAAGGAGACAACTGGATAAGAACAAGACGAGTTATTATCGGCTTGTAAAACAATAATTGCCTTGTTTGTTGGAATTTTTTTCCACGTTCTTTAATAAAACCTTTGAAGAAATATTTCTTCAAAGGTTTTTCTCTGTGTGACTCCCAACCACATACCCAGAGATATTTTTTATACCTGATAGACTAAAAAAAATCTGTATAGGGAGTTCAATATTTGTTTAGGTGATGTCTACAAGATCGGTTTTGTTCGTATAAACATATTAATAGTAATCAGGAATATAAGGTAAGATCCCTTTGTGAAGAGACCTTACCTTTTCGATTGATTACTGTTTGACAATCATTTTTCTAGTCAATATGCTCTCAGATGTAATTAATCGAATAAAATACATGTTTTTTGTAAGTTTTGAAGCATCATAAGCAATACGATATGTTCCTTCTGCCAGATTCTTATGCAATACGGTTGCTATTTTTGTGCCAGAGAAATCTACAATTTCCAGTGTAACCATTTCTTGCTTAGCTAGCGAAAATTGAATATCTGTATATGTGCTAACAGGATTTGGATAGTTTTGATAAAGTTTCGTGTGTTGTTTAGCAGAAACATTGGTTTTCTCCTGATTGAATTCAGTTGTAATAGCATTTTTACTTGCATGAGATGTGAATTCGATATTATCGATCCAGGCAGCGTCTTCTCCGCTAGAGACAGAATAGTCCTTTTTATATACCCAGCTTATCGTATGGGTTCCTTTAGGGATAGAGAAAGAAATACGTTGCCAGTCAAAAATACCACTCCATTTTTTTTCTTCTTTTCCATCAACCATAAATATCAGATAGTCATAATCTTTTTCAGAAGATATTTTAATGTCAAAATGCATATCCGTATTGGTAGCAAAATCTTTTGATATGGAAATACTGGTTTCTTGATTGTCAGTGATTGTATTTGATTTAGAGCTATAGCCAAATGGAGAATGCGTATCTACAAGTTCCCAGGTTCCGTGCTTAAAAGAAAATGCAGCCTGACTGTAGTCTTTTGTTTCAAAATCGATAACAGAAGTATCTGTACCCGGAGTACCAGGCTTTATATAACGGATAACGTCAATCCATGCACGATCGGCCCCTTTCTTTACAGAATCATCTTTTACATATGACCACATAATGGTATGGGTACCTTCGGGAATAAGGTAACTTACAGTATTCCACTGAACTTCTCCACTCCATTTAGAAATTTCTTTACCATCGATATAAAATTTTAGGTAATCGTATTTCTCTTCAGAAGACACTTTGAAGTCAAAACTTAAAACAGTTTCTTGCGCAAATGTCTCGGTCATGCTTAACGAAGTACTGGTTTTATCTCCAATTTCGGGAGATGAAGCATGAAAGCGGGCATTGTCTGTTGTAATGATCCACTTTTTATTTCCTCCAAATGAAAAATTAGCCTGGGAGAAATCTCCAGTGGTAAAATCGATGTTTACCTGTTCTACAGATGTCCCTTTTTTTAGTACTTGAAGGTAAAATGTCTGCGTAGTAGCAGTAGCGGCATCTTTAACTTTTAATACTACTTTATGAACGCCTGTTGCAGTTTCAGGAGGAGTCCCTTCGAGTATGTATTGAGCATTGTGTTGTTTGATTTGTAACCAGGAAGGTCCTTCTGTTATTGCTATAGAAACAGCATCATCATTTTCGTCAAACGTTTGAATAGGATATTGGTATATCTCTGTTGTTTTGAGAATTGTCGATGGAGAAGAAGTGATAACAGGAGGGATGTTTGCTGGCTTTAAATTGATAATCGCAGCATTGCTTTTTACCCAATTGTGATCTCCGTTATGAGTAATCAGCTTGTTGAGGTAAAAATATCCGTTGGTTCTTCCTCCCCAACCCCAGTTGATATGAAAATAATCTCCCTGTTCAGTAATCTGATATCCATCCAGAACGAACAGATGTCCGGCAGGTTTAGTCAGTGTACTTCTTCCAGAGTATAAGACAGGTCTTCTTTCTTCCAGTTCTTTTTTCATTAAATCACTCCATGCTTGCTGAGAGTAGTTGTACTTATTTACAAGTCTCGCAGCTGTATCGTATTTAAAATACGTTTTTAAAGCACCAGGCACATCATGAGTGTATGCTCCCGAAGATTTTGCCCCGTAGTTCATGTTTACAGCGACCCCGCAGTGAAATAACAACTTTGCATTTTCCTGATCAGGACGACTTTTAGACATGTGCTGCCAATTATATGTGGTTGCTCCAAAATTGGCAGAAATAGCTCCGTATTTAGAGTGATTGTACGTTTCGGATCCGCGACCTGTTTTAGGAAATTCCCAATATCGGATAACCTGTGCCATAGCTGTAGCCACGCAACCTACAAGAGCATGACCGTCTCTACCTTCCCCATCTTCAGGGCATTGTTTGTTCCAACCTGCTCCCTGACTGTATAAGATATCATCCATGAATGGAAGAACTTCATTGGTTTTTCGTCTGGATACTGGGTTTTTTAATAATTCCCAACCTTTATCCTTGTTATTGGATTTAGAAGTTTTGGAATACTCGATACTTTGGTAAACATACTTTTTGTAGTTATCCAGCCATTGAGTGATAGCAGGGTTTTCTACAGAAATGTCCAGTATACTTTGGTTGGAATACCCCAAAATAGGTTTGGCTGTATCATCAGCTGATATAATAATAAACCCTCCATTGGTGTAGGTGATAATGTAATATACCAAGGTGTTTTTATACTGAACCTCCTGAATGGTTTGTACTTCTTTTTTTACTGCAGATTTGCTGTTAGGGGTTTGAGAACCAATCCACTGATTGGCAATTTTAATCGCCGTGTTTCTGTCTATGGAGTTCGCATGGACATCAAAATAAAGAAGCAATAATAAACTAAATGTAATAGATAAAATTCTTTTCATTTAAGTTGGTTTTAATGTTAGAATGAATGGTTATTAACACGAAATTAAGAAAGTGATTTTTGGATTTTAAGATTTTTTGATACCAGTTTTGACACAATATATAGTCGAAAATTCAAGGAGATGAATCATTTTGATTTTGTAGGAAAGGCGCTATTAAAAAAGTTAATACAACAGTGACCTTTTTGGAAAAAAAAAGGACGAATTGAAAAGTTTTTTTGAGAAAAATGAAGCTTTTTTTCTTAAAAAAATAAGAGATTTGATAGAAGAAATAGAAAGGATGTAATTTTTAATACTTCAGATTTGTATTACTTTAACAATCGTAATGTAGCGGATGTCTGTTTTTTTGCCTTATTTCCTTTCTCAAAAAAAAAACAATCTATGATTTTTCGAATCATACTGGTATATATATGGATAGGGGGTGTCGGGATATCGCTATGGTCTCAGGATACAAATTCAGTGCAGCTGGAAAATTTGTCTAAAAAGGCGGAAACACTGAAGAAAAAAAAGGATCTGGTTAATTATAGGTTTGTTTTAAAGCAAATCGCCAGATTAGCAGAAAAGGAAAAAAAGGATACTGTATTATTAGAAGCTTATAAGAATACTGGAAAGTCTTTTGAGAAAAATAAAGATTCGGTATTGCACTATGATAAGGAAGGAAAACGCATTGCAGATCAACTAGGGAATAAAAAATACAGTACAGAATTCACCTATTTAATTGCACAAACAGAAGTAGAAAGAGGAAATTATAAAGTTGCCTATGAGTTATTCCTGAAAGCCGAACAAGAAGCTTCAGAAAAACAATACTCTTTCCTGCCGAATTTGCAAACTGCTTTTGCAGAGTTGCATTACAGAATGGAGGAATATGAAATGTCATTTGAGAAATTAAAAAAGGCAGGAATACTTTTTAAAAAATTACAAAACGATCTGGGAGAATCCTCCATTTATAATAATTTGGGAATACTGTATAAATCGCGAAAAATTTTTGATTCGTCTTTATATTACCATCAGAAGTCCATTGCAATAAGTTTAAAGAATAAAGATACCGTTGGTATTGCATATTCCTATAATAATATGGGAGTAACCTATATGAATATGGAAAAAGATACCCTGGCGATGACTTATTTTGAAAAAGCACTTCACATAAAACCAGATAACCCCACTCATAGTTTGATTTCTAACTACGGTACAGTGATGATAAAACTCAAAAAATATGAGGTAGCAGAACGTTTTTTAGAAGAGGTACTGAATACTACCTATGAGTTACAGTTAAAAGTGACTGTGTTGGGAGAGCTTCAGAAAATACAGAAAAAAAGAGGAGCCTATAAAAAAGCATTGTATTATGCTAATATGGAGAGTGTGTTAAAAGATCAATTGATGGATGATAAGAAGTTCCTGGAAATATCAAAACTGAAAGCCTCTTATGAATTAAAACACAAAAATGCCGAAATAGCTCATTTAAAAGAGAAAAACAAATACCAGGAATTAGCCAACAGGCAAAATAGAATATTGATTGTCGTGCTGGTTATCGGGATTTTTTTAGTAATTATCTCGGGTTTTTTATATACTCGTAGTATAAAATTCAGAGACTTATCCCGGCAGTTATCTTTACAGCAACGGTTGTTGCGCTCTCAGATGAATCCTCATTTTTTATTTAACAGTATGGCAGCAATTCAAACATTCATACTTAGAAATGAAAATAAAAAAGCAGCTAGCTATCTGGCTAAGTTTTCTAAGTTAATGCGGGTTATTTTAGAAAACTCGAGAGAAGATCAGGTGAATTTCAAAACAGAATTATATGCATTAGAAGCATATTTGAGTCTGCAAAAGCTACGGTTTCAGAATCGGCTACAATATGAAATTATAGTAGATGATGAATTGGAAGAAGGAGAGTATGTGATTCCTCCGATGTTGTTTCAGCCATTTGTAGAAAATGCGATAGAACATGGTTTTTCAGGTGACAAAGAAGGATTGCTTACCATAACATTTTCTTTACGAGAAAAAACAATTTTATGTACCGTTCGGGATAATGGAATCGGATACTCCAAAACGAAAAAAAACAAAGGAAGAAAATCATTATCAATGGCAATTACCAGAGAACGATTAGAGATTTTTTCCAAAAAGATTAAAAAACCGTTGCATTTGGTTGTGGAAGATAGGGGGACAGAAGAAGCAGCTAAAGGTACGATTGTTAAACTTGATATTCCCATTATAACAATATGAATGTAATACTAATTGATGATGAAACTTCTATTCGGGAAGGATTAAAAATTCTCTTATCTGAAGAAGATATGACCATTATTGGAGAAGCTGCAAGTATAAAAGAAGGTATTTCTTTGATTGATGAAAGAAAACCGGAGCTGGTATTTCTGGATATACAATTAGAAGACGGCAATAGCTTTTCTCTGTTGGAACAATTGACTTTTAGAGATTTTAAGCTGGTTTTTATTACAGCCTATAATCAATATGCAATAAAAGCGTTTAAATATAATGCATTGGATTATTTGTTAAAACCGATAGACCCCGAAGAACTGCATGAAACCCTCCTTAGAATAAAAAAACAGGAAGAAAAAAATGCCATGGAAGCTCAACTAAAACGCGTGCAGGAGAACAAACAATTACAAAATCTAACCATTAATACCACACAGCGAATGCATGTTCTGCCTATAGAGGAGATTATGTATGGACAGGCAGATCAGGGATACTCCACTTTTTTTATGAAAAATGGAAAAAAAGTGGTCGCTACCAAACCATTAAAAGAGTATGCAGCACTATTGCCGGAAGAAGTGTTTATTCGGGTTCATCAGTCGTATTTAGTAAATCAGCGCTATATAAAAAGTTATGATAGAGAAGGGATTCTTTATTTGTCTAATGAAGAGAAAATTCCGGTATCTGTAAGAAAACGCGTAGCGGTAAAAAAACGCCTGAGTCAGCGATAAACGACTTCTATGTAAGTCTATTGGGGATTCATATACATAAAGGCATTTGATTTTTGGGTAAATCCCGAAACATTTATATTGAGAGTACCGGGGATCATACATTTAGTGTTCTGGTATCGAGGAAAACATTCCATTTCATAAAGAAGGTAACGAATAGTAACTGGGATACTTCGAATAGCAACTCATCATACCTTTCGCAGAAAAACATATGTACCTTAGTTTAGCAGGTAAGTAACAGGATGAATCAATACTATGGATGGAGTCTTCCGGAATACTGCACCGCATTTATTAGAAACATTTTAAGGAAATCATAGAAATTAAAAAGCGTAATTATGAAAAAAAAGTTGCTGATTTCAGCACTAATGGTTGTGAGTGTATTTGTTTTTTCTTGTAAAAAGGGAACAGGTCAAGATCAAAAAGCAGAAGTGATCGCAGAAGAGAGTCAGCCAGTCGCATGGTTAAATGGAACTTATGTAAACCAGCAAGAAGATGCATTGCTTAAAGAGATCGTATTATGTGACGAAGGAAAAGCTTCTGTAAGTTCAGTAAGCAGAACATATACGATAGCTATCGAAAAAGGAAAAACAAAAATAACCGTATCGTCTAATGGAAATTTTGCGTTTTATGTATCCGAAGATAAGACAACACTCACTCCAGCCGACGCTTTCACCAAAGAATGGGGAACCAATGCCGTTTTCCTTTTGGATAAAGAAAAAGAACAAAACTGTAAGTAAGAAATTACAAAAGGGTGCTATACTTTTAGTGTTGACCAATATGTAAGGTATAGTGCCTTTTTTTAAACCCCAATACATGATTGATAAATACTTTTTTAAAAGATTAACTAAAAAAGGAAAAATAGCCTATTTTATTATCCAGATTATACTCGTAGCCATCTTTTTATATGTCCTTTTCGGACAATTGGGATATCGTCTTGGGAGCTATAATTCGGAAGCAAGAACAGAAACATATATGGTGTTAATCCCCGGAGTGATTATTATCTCTTTACTATCAGGAGGAATAAGCCTGTTCTTTTGGAAAAAACCAGAAGAAATAGAATAATTATGTTCTTATAAGGAGGCTATCATTATATAATACGGTTGCTTATTATCATTAGAGAGAGCTCCCCAACTCATTCCTCTGATGATTAGCTATTAAAACATCTCTTATGTAAAGTGTATTATTGAAAAAGACGAATTCACGACAGTCGATATGCCTCCTGTTCAGCGTATTCATTTCCTAAAAAAAACAGACCTTTCTCTCGGGAAATATATTTAATTGGGCTACAAAGTGACTACAGGTATTTTTAGAATAATTGATCAGGGAATCGTTCAGGAGCTGGCAGTACATAGTACTTGTTTGGAGCTTTGCATTCCTACTGGTGATTATGAAAAGAACGCACAATTACTAATTGATATACAAGCAGTCTTTAAGCATGACCATAACCACCTTGAGGTAAGGGAAGATAAGCGAACCCCTGTGAGAATTCATACGGGAAGCCTGGATATCCCCTTAAAAGATATTCCCAAAAGAGATATTAAATCATTGGAAAATATCGAGGTTGATTATGAAGAAAAGAGAGGAGGGGATAAATCAGAAAGACAGGCTGTCTCTCCCGGAGCATTATATATTTATTTTCACGAACTATTTATTGAGACACATATCCGTTTTGTGTATGTAAAGAAAGGGGTTTTTCTTGTGCATATGCATGGAGAAACAGAGTTTGGGAAAGTATTCGAAATTACACAAAACATTCCGCTACAAGTGACAATCAGTTCTTTTGACATAAAAAAGAAAAGTAAAAAAGAGATGCTGTTGCTATTTAAAACCTATTTTGATACAGGAGACTTTGAATTACAATGGAAAGAAGAAAATAACGATGTGTATCTGAATGCCATAGTACCGTAATTTTTTTTCTGTCTTTTCAGTAAAATATATTTTTAAATAGTCAAAAGCCACCAACTGTTTGTTATTTTTGAGTTTCGACAAAATAGTTAGGAGGTTATTATGAATCACGAAATACAAAGGGAAACAGCGATATGGACTAAAGAGTTACATGAAGAACTCCCTTTACTGTCGAAAAAATTGCACCCTCTTTCTGAGGAGAATGGGATAGAAACCATAGAATTATTAACAGAATTATTGCGTTTTTTAAAATTGGTATCACTTGTTCGGCATCCGATTACTCCATCGTATTTGGTCGATATGGCATGGCATGAATTTATTCTGTTTACCAAAAAGTATACAGCTTTTTGCGAAGAGAAGCTAGGTAGGTACATTCACCATACCCCGGATGACGATACGAAAAAAAATAGCAATAGATTTCAGCAAACGATCCGTTATTATATTCTGTATTTTGGAGAACCTTCAGCGGATATTTGGGGAAAAGAAGCAAATAAAGAATGGATGCTTTCTAATTGTGGAAGCTGCAGTACTAATTAAAACCGATCGCGTTAGATGTATTTTGAAGGAACGATAAAAATAGACCCGTTACAACTCACTAAAATAGAAAAAGTAAAACCTACAAAAGCATTTCGGAAAATGCTCTATTTTATGACCCTAGGACAGGTCTCTGATCAACAGGAAAGGGAAACTTTTACAGCTATTTCTATATTACAGCAATTAAACAGAGCCCTGATAAAAGAAGAGGTCACGAATATCATTCGCCTATCGCATGATGATATTGATTTTTATTTAGATGAAGAAGGGAAGAAAAATGACTTAAAAGAAGCATTCGATACCTATGATATTCGAATTGATGAATCCATGGCCATGTTTTTTTCTACTTTGTCGATGGTACTGGAACATGAAGACAAGGAGTATAAATATTTAATAGAAGTTGATATATGCAGGATTCATCAGGTAGGAACATATCCTATAACAATAAAAGTAACTGGATTGCTAAAAGAATTTAATGCAGTTGGTAAAAAAGAAGAAGCGGTCGGTAAGCTCGTAGAAGGGGTATTTTCTTCTCAGCAGAAATACAACGAATACAAAGTGTCGAAACAGGCTATATTTGAGCAGTTTTTAGAACGCCTTTCTCTGAGCATTAAAAAAAATATCAGGATAGAAGATACGATTATTGATATTAAATCAAAAATTGTAATTCCGCAAGAAAAGATAACTTCCAAAACAGCTATACCGCATAGAACTGATAATGGATATAGAGGGATGTATACCGGATATTATGGATTTTCAGACTATATGTTCTATAGTTATTTGTGGTCATCTATGTGTCATTCTCACGGGGTCACCCTGCACGATACCCATTACGAAACTGAAAAAGGAGAGTATTTGGGGTATAAAGAAGAGCTAGAAGGAACTTCGTCATATTTAGATGATACAATCAATTCTGAAGAAAGAAAAGATATTTTTGATGAGCCGGTAACGGCAGAAGGAGAAGAGAGTAGTAGCTGGTTTGATTTTGATTCCTGGGGCGATAATGATGATACTTCATTCTCTTCATGCAGCTCGTGTTCATCATGTTCCTCCTGTGCTTCTTGTGGAGGAGATTAAAAAAATAAACATCTTTTTTCAATAAGAAAGAAGTACTGTCTTATTAAGGTAGATAAAAGGGGAATTTGCAGGGAATCAAAATAATTTATTTCTTGTGGTATAAGTTTGAGAATCATTAGTCACAAAGAATTACTTACACCATGGGGAGAAATAAGAAAACAGATCCGAACCTCTTAATTGCAATAGGAGTATTAATCGCCAGCTTTGCAGCTTTGTTTGTCTATATGAGGCAGGCGGCTATCATGAGTGAACAAACAGAGATATTGCTGCAGCAAACCAAGGCAAATGCCTGGCCATATGTCTCGATTAATACAGGGAGAAGTTTTCATGATAATGAGATTAGTGAGTATAGATATGAGGTTTCGAATAAAGGAACGGGTCCAGCAATTATAGAAGGGGTAAAAATCACGTATAAAGGGGAAATAGCAAGGAACTGGAAGGAATTATACACAGCTTTAGAAGTTCCTGATACGATTCGAAAAGGGCATACCAACGAAATGATTTCTAACCGTGTGATATCTTCCGGGGGAAGTATTTTATTAATAGACTTTTCTAATAATAAAAAAGTTATGAAGTGGGTGTTTGAAAAAGCAAAAGATATCCATATAACGATCTGCTATAAATCAGTATTTGGAGAATTTTGGGAAATAAAAAGAGAAGGGTTTTACACCAATCTGGAAGCGACTAAGCGAACATCTGTAGCAGAAAATACTATCAGAGAAGAAGAAAGGTTTATTGAATAATAAAAACAGATAATGGAATTATTAGAAACAAAGAGATTTCAATTACGGGTTATTGAGGATACAGATATAGCTAATATACATCGAGGGTTATCACACCCAGAAGTAATAAAGTATTAAGGGGTTCGCTTTTTGACCTTAGAAGCAACCAAAGAACAAATGCAATGGTATGCTGATCTGCTAGAGAATAACACCGGAATATGGTGAGGTATATACACTAAAGATACTCGAGAATTTGTAGGGGCAGGAGGATTTAACGATGCAGATAGTACTCATAAAAAAGCAGAAATAGGCTTTTGGCTTTTACCAGACTATTGGGGGCAGGGAATAATGAAAGAAGTAATGCCTGCTATTTTTTCATACGGATTTGATGTGATGGGACTCAATAGAATAGAAGGGTTTGTAGATCACGAAAATGAAAAATGCAAGAAAGCACTACAGAAGATCAATTTTCAATATGAAGGGACAATGAGAGAGTCAGAAGTAGAAAATGGTCGTTTTATAGATGTGGATATTTTTGCCAGGCTTCGGAAGGATGCAGAGAGCTGAAAGCTTCAAAAAATAAGTAACAAAATTTTAGTTCATAATGATCTAAGGTGTTTTTAAAAAAACAGTTTTGCTATGGAGAATACCTGCTTTTGAGATTAACGATCATTTTGGAAAGTGATATAGTGAAAAGGAAATAGTAGGGGAAATCCTTTCATTACTCCGTTATTTTTATCGATGATTGTGTGTTTTTGTCGGATGAACAGTAAAAAATACGCGTTTTTACCATAACCAACTTATTATCAATATGTAGTACCTTAGTATTCGGATAAAGGGGTTTGTCCATTTTCTTGAAAACAACTTGAATGTTTTTTTTGAACTAAATGATTTCATGTCAAAATAGGTTGCTATAAACAGCAACCTATTTTTTTTAGAGTGTTATCTGGGAGGAAAATTGTTAAAATACAGACAGCTCTCATGTATTGAGAGCCATCAGCGTAAAAATTAAATTATCAATAGGTAATTAGTAAAATACGTATATTCGCATTATGAGTAATTTTAATACCTGGTGGATGAAAATTCACCCCCTTGTGCGAAGAATCATTCGAGTGGCAATTATAACCATGATTCTATTTTTTATATTTCGTTTTTTTGGTCTTATTAATTAGATAGAATTGTAATCTCTTTTTGAATTTCAGTTTCCATAAAATCCAAGGTATCATTTCTTAGCTTCCATTCATTATATAATACATTCCCTTTTTTTTCTGGAGTTATAATGGCATTTTTTCGTTCCAGTTTTTTTAGAACCCAATTCACAATAGAAAATCGGGAAGTGTTTTTTTCAGGAGTAATCACATTACATTTTATGTTCTTTCGATGATTGAGTATTCTGGATTGTGTCTCCGGAGATAGAATAGCAGCATTGTACAGACATAAAAAATCATCCATGGATACAATATGCTCGAAATGCAATGACTGAGAAGGGTCAATATGATTTCCTGTGTATAGGTTTAAATACTGAGTATTTATTTCTTTTTCCAGCGATTTTTTTACTTCATAAAAATCACGCTCGTAGATATCTGATATATAGGTTTTCATAAGAGGTCTTTTAATTATATATGACAAAGCTATGGGGAATCCTTTCGATAGATAACGTAAATAAAGTGAAGTATCTTTTTTGATTGCTGAGGTGTCTTTTTGTGTCAGCGAAGTACTTTTGTTAAGTTCTTGTTAAACAAAATAGTACTCATATGATAAGGGTAATCACATAAAATAATAAGAAGAGTGATGTACTATCAGAGGGTACTACTATCTTTTGTAAAAGAAGATCAGGAGGAAAGTGTTGTGAAATTCTTAACTATTTTCACTGTTGATATTTAGTATATTGGCAAAATTTTTACCGATATTTTAATAAAAAGTAAGACAATCTGGATAGAAACCTGCTTTTTTTTAAAGGTAAAGTATAGTTATATAAGTCATCAATCGTTTAAAAAACAAAACAAAAGTGAAAAAATTATTAGCTTTTTTGACACTGTTGGTTATCAGTGTTGGACAATCGAAGGTGTTGGCACAAGAAACACCTCAATGGATGCGATATCCGGTTATCTCTCCGGATGGAAAAAAGATTGCATTTAGTTATAAAGGAGATATTTATGTGGTCAATAGTGCTGGAGGAAGAGCAGTACAGCTGACAACTAATATGGCACATGATTATAGACCTGTTTGGTCACATGATGCTCAAAAAATTGCATTTTCATCAGATAGACATGGGAATTTTGACGTGTATATTATGGACGCAGAAGGAGGGAATGTTCAGCGGTTAACACATCATTCAGCCAATGATTATGTCAGTGATTTTTCTGTCGATAATAAAAAAGTATATTATACTTCCACTCGGTTAGATACTCCTGTTTCTATTATGTTTCCTTCTCGTACACTATCAGAAATATATAGTGTCAGTGTTCAGGGAGGAAGAGAACAGCAATTTCTGGCAGTTCCTTCAGAACATATGAAGTGGAATGCCACTGGAGATCAGTTTTTATTCGAGAATATAAAAGGATATGAAGATCAATGGAGAAAACATCATACTTCTTCCATTACCAGAGATATTGTATTATATGATACCAATCAAAAAGCGTATAAAAAAATAGCAAATTGGGAAGGAGAAGAGCGCAATCCTGTATGGAATGGACAAACAGGAGTATATTTCCTTAGTGAAAAAGGAGGTTCCTTTAATATTTGGAAAAAAGATATCAACTCGAATACCTATGGTACACAAATTACAGAACATACAACACACCCGGTACGATTCTTATCAGCTTCAAAATCTGGGGTATTATGTTATGGGTATGATGGAGAGATCTATACCTATCAGAACGGGAGTTCTAAAAAAGTAAATATTACGATTAAGTCAGATCAGCCTAACAATCTTTATGAGTTTATTAATGCTGGAAGAATTACGGATTTTGATGTTTCCCCTAATGGAAAAGAGGTGGCTTTTATCGCCAGAGGAGAAGTATTTGTAACATCAATAACCTATAAGACGACTAAGCAAATAACAAAAACCTCAGGAATGGAACGACGTGTTCAGTTTAGTCCTGATGGAAAATCGTTGGTATACGATAGCGAAAGAGATGGAAGTTGGAATATCTATAAAGCTACCATTGGCAGAAAAGAAGATACTTATTTTTACAATAGTCTGTTAATCAATGAAGAAGTCTTGGTAGCGACAGATCAGGAAACCTTTCAGCCATTATTTTCTCCCGACGGAAAAGAGGTCGCTTTTTTAGAAAATAGAACGACTCTGAAGGTAGTGAATTTGGCTTCAAAAGAAATAAGAACAGTACTGGATGGAACCTATAATTATTCGTATGTGGATGGAGATCAGTATTTTACTTGGTCTCCGGATAGTAAGTGGTTATTGGTTGAGTTTTTCGAATTCGAACGCTGGAATTCAGATATAGGTTTAGTAAAAGCTTCCGGAACCGAAAAACCAATTAATCTTACTAAGAGTGGGTACTCCAATACAAGAGCTAAATTTGCTATGGATGGAGCATTGGTATATTGGGAAACCGATAAACAAGGATTCCGATCTCATGGTAGTTGGGGGTCTCACGGAGATGTATATGGGATTTTTCTAACACAAAAAGCATATGATACTTTTTTGCAAAGCAAAGAAGAAACTGAATTAGAAAAAGAAGAAGATACCTCAGAAAAAGAAGAGGGTAAAGACAAAAAAGAAAATAAAAAGAAGAAAAAAGATAAAGAAGATAAAGAAGAAAAGGTACGTCCAATAGTAGTAGAAAAAGAAGGGCTCCATGATCGTAAACTTAGATTGACAATCCACTCTTCCTTTTTAGGAGATTATTTGCTAAATGAGAAAGCGGATCAACTTGTGTATCTATCTAATTTTGAAAAAGGTTTTGATCTTTGGACTACTAAATTTAAAGAAAAAGAAACAAAACTGTTAGCCAAGTTAAATGGATCAGGATCAAAGCTTCAATTTGATAAAAAACAAGAACATGTGTTTTTGATTAATAAGGGAAGTTTACAAAAAATAGCAGTAAAAGATGGAAGTAAGAAAAGCATAGGAGCAGATGCTACTATGTCTTTATCAAAAGCTAAAGAACGCGCCTATATGTTTGAACATGCCTGGAGGCAACTACGAGAGAAATTTTATGTTCAGGATTTACATGGAGTTGACTGGGATATGTATAAAAAGGAATACGAGAAATACCTGCCTTCAATTAATAATGGATACGATTTTGCAGAAATGTTAAGTGAATTACTGGGAGAGATCAATGCATCTCATACTGGTGCAGGATACAGAAGACGTGCCAAAAAAGCAGATAAAACAGCTTCATTAGGATGTTTTTATGATGAAACCTATACAGGAAACGGAGTTAAAATAGCCGAAATAATAACAGGAAGCCCATTACAACAAAAAGAAAGTAAGATAACTGCAGGGACCATTATAGAAAAAATAAATGGAGAGACTATTACTGCAAATACAAATTTCTATGCACTATTGAATAGAAAAGAAGGAAAAAGAACATTGCTTGCATGTTATAACCCCACCTCTAAAGAACGTTGGTCAGAAGTAGTAAAGCCAGTTAGTTTATACAAAGAAAGTCAGTTGGCATACAAGCGTTGGGTGAAGAGTAGAGCAGCTGCCGTAGAAAAATTATCCGGAGGAAGATTAGGATATGTGCACGTAAAAGGAATGAACTCTGCCAGCTTTAGAGAAGTATTTGAAAAAGCCTTAGGTGAGTTCCATACCAAAGAAGGATTGATTGTAGATACCCGATTTAACGGAGGAGGTTGGTTGCATGATGATTTGGTAACATTTTTAGGAGGAAAAGTATATATGACTTTCGAGCCTAGAGGACAGAAAAATATGGGAGGAGAACCAATTTGGAAATGGACAAAACCTTCCTGTGTTTTAATGAGTGAATCTAATTATTCTGATGCTCATATGTTCCCATATACCTATAAAGCATTAGGGGTTGGAAAATTAATTGGAATGCCGGTTCCTGGAACAGGAACAGCTGTATGGTGGGACACCATGGTGGACGGACAGACTACTTTTGGAATACCACAAGTAGGGATGCGAGGAATAATTGACAACAAGTTATTGGAGAATAATCAGTTAATGCCAGATATACAAGTGGACAATGTGTATGAAAAGGCTTTAAGTGGTGAAGATCAACAATTAGAAGCAGCGGTTAAAGAACTGCTTAAATAAAAATGATATTTATAATATAAGAGAAAAAGACCATTTACGATCAGGTAAATGGTCTTTTTTTATGATATTACTCCTACAGTATATAACTAAAAATACTGAGGGGGTTGGTTTATGTATAGTAGGGATATACCCGGATAATTTCTTTGTTGTTTCGGTTAGGAGTTTTGCAACCAAACCGGCTCAATGTTAATGATCTTCTTTACTGCTTTCGTCTTTTGTGTTTTCTTCTTTACTGTGTTCTTCCAGCATTTGCTTGTGATCCTTCATCATTTTTGTATGATCGTCTTCTAATTTTTTATGATCTGCTTTTAAGGTTTCATGCTCTGCTTTCATTTTTGCATGCTCAGTTTTTATTTCTTCCTCAGTTGACGAACGATCTTTATGTTTACTTTCTAAGGTTTTGTGATTTGAAATCAAAGCATCATGTTTTTCAATGATTGCTTGATGTTTTTTCAGGACTGAGTTGTGATCGTTTTCCATTAGCACATGTAATGAGTCATTTTCGCTCATCACTTTGTTGTGCTCTCCAACCATTTTCATATGCTCTTGTTCCATTTTTTTGTGAGCTTCTTTCATACTCGTATGCTCAGTTTCAAAAGTCGTATGTTCTTTTGCTAATTCCTTATGAAAATCATTATCCTTTTTGGTATCCTTACAAGCGACAAATGCCAGTAGTACCAGCATGCTAAAAATAGTTGATGTTAGTTTTCTCATGATGTTATCTTTTAGTATTTAAACTTTTCTAAGGTACAATTTTTTGTATCATTTTTGAATAACATTCAGCGAATAAATGAATATGTAGATTCTCTTACGTTAGTGGTTTTAGAACTTGTTTTTTTGATGTATTCCTTGAAGATGGTTAATAGATAATACACAGACGGTAACATCTTTTATAAAAAAATCATTTAGTTTTAAGAACTCATATAGAAAGGGCGCCTGTTGTGTGACGCCCTTTGTATATTAATTTCTGCTTAGTGCTGATTTAATTTCAGTGACCGTTTTTCCTCCAACAGCAATATTATCATCTTTTACCTCCTTTATAGAGACAAAAAACAATTCTTTTGGAATTCCGGTAACATTTACAGCTACTTCTGTTAGTTTTTCAATGAGTTCTTGCTTTGTTTTTTTATCAAGAGACCCTGTTTCAAATGATATATACGGCATATTATTTATGATTTAACATGAATTATTAGATAGAGTGCTCTGAACTTAATTTTTTTTTTTTAAATAATTGATCACTCCGTCATTAAAAGTAAATGTAATCTGAAAAGAATTGTCTTAATTAGTTGTAAAAAATCGTTAAGTTTTTCTAAACCGAATACATATGTAAGATGTTTATTGTTAAAGTTTTATGATTTGATTTTTCTAAAAAAATAATAGTGATAAAAACCACTTTTTTATCCGGATAGTTTTTAAAATAGTGTTATAATTTTCCGGAAACTTCCTCGTTCATAGTATCAATTTGTATGCTCTTCTAAAGCATATACACAATTTTTAATTACAAACAGATCTTAGCGATATAATAGGGAAGTCATTTCTCTTGTATAGAATAAGGTTTATCTTAACAAATATCTCAATGAATAATAAAGAAAAAGCAAAGGCTTATCATACAGCCGTTAGTGCATACGATGTATCGACAATAGAAAAAATGGTTGAAGAAAATTACATTCAACATAATCCAAAAGTTCCATCAGGAAGGGCAGCATTTGTCTCCATGATTCCTACATTAAAAATGCATGGTAGCAAAATAGAAAACATTCGGATGATGGAAGATAATGATCATATTATCATGCATCATAAGTGGGTCAATGCGGCTCCATTTGGTTTTGAAGCGTCAGTGGCTTTTCATATTATAAGGTTTGATAGCCAGGGTTTTATTGCAGAACACTGGAATGTGATGACAGGAATTGCACCCTTGAATGCTTCTAAAAGATCCTTATTTGACGGGGAGACAACAATTACGGATATAGAGAACACAGAAAGTAATAAGGCAATCATTGCAAAACTGATCAATCAGATGATACACGATGATGTTGAAGAGATTACCACTACTGTGATTCCTCGATATTTTCAGGAAGAATTCCACCAGCATAATGCAATGATATCTGATGGAATTCAAGGGCTAACGGATGCCATTCAACAAGGAGTATATGTCCCTCGTTATAAAAAACAGCAAGCTGTTTTCGGAGAGGGAAATTTTGTCCTTTCTATTAGTGAGGGAATACTTTCACAAAAAAATACAGCATTGTACGATCTATTTAGATTGGATAATGCAAAGATTGTAGAACATTGGAGTATCTATCAGGAAATCCCAACGACTGATTTGGCGAATACGAATACGATGTTTAATTTTCAACATAGGTTTCAACCAAGTTTTTGAGTAAGGATTCCGCTTCCCCGATAGGGGCAACAGCCTCGATATAAGCGTCTGGCCTTACAATAACAATCTGATTTTTATAGTAATCCTCTTTAGTCCAGTATTCGTGCTGTGTTTCATTAGGGCGAACCTGCAATATGGTTACGAAATCAGGAACCGTTATAGCGGGTACATAATCACCAAAACACAACAAGGTGAATTTTGTATACTCCAGAAGGGAGTATAATCGCATACTTTTCTTCTCTTTGTGTATTGTAAGGTCATATACTCTTGTACCGGCACATCCGGATTCACTATAACGGATTCCCATCCCGGTAATATTTCCTGCCCTTTTTTCTACAATTTTTACATAATCCTTGGCATGTGTTCCGTCATCGGAATATTTAGTAGACCGGACAAGTTCCCCGGAACTTTCGATAACACTTAGTGCGACAGGCTTTCTTTCATTTTCATAGGTACGCAGCAGGTTTTGGTTTGTTCCGTGGTTTTTTATCATGTTTAATTTCCAGATCAGATTAAAAGCATCTGCTAAACCGGTATTAAGCCCTTGTCCTCCATTTACGGAATGGATATGACAAGCGTCTCCGGCAAGAATAACACGATCTTGAAAAAGAAAATGTTCTGCAACTGATTCTTTTACCGAAAATTGAGAAAACCATACAAGTTTTTTAATCTTAACATAGTGTGGAGCCATAGCAAGATTGATTCTTTTCAGCGCATCCTCCATATCGAAATCTTTGCGATCCATTCTAATATAAAACCGGTCAATTTCCCCTTCTCTGGGAATCCAGGCAACATCTGATGTTTCAGACTGGAAGACGATTATCTCTGGTACTTTTGGGAAATCAGTTTCGAATACGGCATCAATTACAGCCCATATAATTTGGGGGCGTGTAATTTCAAAAGGAATCTTAAAGTGATTTCTGACAAAAGAACGAGAACCATCTGCTCCGATGAGGTATGTTGATTTAATAATATCACCATTGGTAAGTGTACTGGTACATCCATGAGCTGTAAGTTGGATGTCTTCTATAGTTGTTTTTCTTATTACAGCGGCATCAATTGCAGTAAGCTTTTTATCTAAGAGCTGTTCTACAAACGCTTGCCCAAGCATTAGAAAATGTTTGTGAAAGCACCCCTGGAGTTCATTCCACCAGGAAGACTGTCGGGATATAAACTTTCCTTTTTCCCAAACGGAACTTGTATTACATGGAAGCCCCAAAGGATAGAGATCCTGGAATAAATTAGCTACTTCGAGTAGTTGTAATGTTCTGGCATTAAGGGCATCAGCTCTTCCTACTTCCAAAGGTCCTTCCGATTTATCAATAATAATAGTTTTTAGCCCTGAAATTTCTGCCAGATAAGCACATAATAAACCTACTGGACCAGCGCCTATAATAAAGATATCTGTTTCTCTTGTCTTCATTTCGTATAGATTAAATGCGGATTATCTAATGGAGTTTTTCCTAATAACTGCACACGTCTGATATGTCTGGGAGCTCCTTTAAGGAAGGGTTCTCTACCGTGTAACAATGTGTGATTATCAGAAAATACAATATCTCCTGTCTGCCATTGATGCGTATAAAGGTTTTCTGGTGCGTAGAGTGTTTTATTGAGGTCCTGAATGAAATCGTCTATTTCTTGGCTGGGAATTCCCTCTATGGCAAAACCAGGATGATTGATAAACGACGCATCTGTTGTATTCGGAGGTTCGCAATACCGGATTACAGAAAAATCCCTTTCAGGGTGTTTTGTCAGGATAGGGGCAATGGTTTTACTGTCATAAAATTCCATTTTTCGAGAGTAAATACAGGTAATTTTATTCCAGTATTCCAGGGTTTCTTTTTTAGTTTTTTCCAGAACTTGTTTTGTGTTGACAAATGTAGTTCCCCCACCATTATTGCTTCCAGGGGCACTTACACAATGGAACACCTGAGTTTCGGGAACCTGTTCTCGATACATTCCATCCCAGTGAAGAGGAATATAGCTATTATCAAAAATATGATCTTTAGGGTTATCATGTTCGATGAGTTCTAATACTTTGCCAAAAGGCCATACACTGATTTCTCCAAATGTTTCGCAGTAATTAGAAAAATCAGTTGCCGTATCAAAGCTATGAAAACCTCTCAAAGCGAGGAGGTGTTCATCAGATAATGCTTTTTTTAGCTCGTTAATATCGATATTTCTAATGTCCTCTTTCCCAGGGACTGGTTCTATTAAGAGACCGAACGGACGTAATTTTGTGATGTTAAAATTCATGATGCATTTTTTTATGTTGAGGTATTATAGCTCATAAGTGAGCTGTTGGTTTTGGGAGATTAGTTTGTAGTGACTAGGACGCCCTTTTTCATCCTTAATTAATTGGGCATTTAATTCTTTGACCTCCCGATGTTTCATTAAAATAAAATTATTCCCTGTGTTTACCGCTACTCCATGCCAGGGAGTCATCCATGTTTCTATTCCGAGAAGTTGAATTCCGATTTTTCTGGAACCACAGCTCTGAGGGTGGATGGATAGGCGAATTGCCTCCGGGAATTTTTCTGCGATTAAATCTGTCCAGGCATTACTTCTTATAATTGCTAAGTACGCTCTTGATTTACACTCTTTTTGAATTGCACTTTTTGATTTAGTCTGCCCAGGAAAAAGTGAGTCTTCTACAAGAAAACGTGTTAAACCGCAATACAGTCGATTTGCTTCCCTCTCTTCAGGAGTACTAGATCCGGTTACATCCCCTCCTCTTTTTACTTTTTCTTTTAGGCGTTCCAGATCTTGACCATATTTTCCTATAAGCTCTGAGCGAGCTTGTTCGAAATTGCAATCGTGGTATACATCATCAAGATTAAAAGTAGAAAGAGATGTAAGATTTGATTCTTTAATGATGCGATCGATTTCGATTTGATAACTTGTAATGTGCTTCTCAGCAATCCCTACAACATCACTAAAGACTCTACCATCAGAACAAATAATAACTTCAGCACCAGGAGTATATATACTTTGAATGCGTTTACAGAGGTTGTTTAGGAATGTTAGTGCTTGCTTTTCTGCCATATCAGGAAGATGACCTAAGACTTTTGCCGGGTTGGGGGATTTGCCAGGAAATGCAGGAAGAACGAATCTGATCTTTTTTTCTTGCATGATGGCAGCAATAACTTTGTCAATATGAGGTTTATGGCAGTCTGAACACGTAGTAGAGTCACATTTTTTTTCGGTATCGATCATTCGTCGAAATTGCATAACTTCTGTTAGTATATTCGTAGCAATATCAGCTATTTGTTGATCAGAACTAGGTTTCCCTAATTCATTGGTTAAGATTTTCATAATAATTCTTAGGTTTTAAGGTGAATTTTCTAAATATAGATGAGACCAAGCTAGGGAAACACTTGTATGAAAAACCTTTACTTACGAGGATTAACGCAAGTTTAAAACCTATTAACACAGACTTGCTAGGAAGGATACTAGGAATTTTTATTAAAGTAACCTATTACTTTATAGTACAGTGATTGCTGAAGAAAAAAACAGAAATAATACATAAGTATCTTATTAATAGGTGATTACATGTATGATTGTAAGATATCAGAAATGTAATTTGAAAAGTCTTAAAATGGGATAAATTGACATTTTATTATTAATAATAGAGGCTTGTTAAAATCTCCTAATTTTTATTCTGAGATTAAAAATTAACAAAATATATTAAATCAGTGTTAATGTGTTTTTGTTGTTTTTTTAGCCTTTGTGTAATGATGAGTTTTAAATATATTGCAATGTATTGTGTTGATATTGAGATTTTTGTTTTTGTGTTGTTTATGTTTGATATTTTATTTTTAAAATTTTTAAAAACGCATATTATCATTTTATTAGTGTTAAATAATAAGGGTGTTTTATGAAATTTTTAGCCTCTAATAAGAAGGCAAAACAAGTTTGCACAAGAAAAACATTTTTTTCTTATAGAAATTCACAGAGGGAATTTTTGTATGTTTTTTTATCAGGGGTAAAATAATTCTGTTATACTTATGCAAAATTTAGTTTGATCAACTACTTTTAATTACTTTTCATCCGCTCCCTAAGGTTCGTAATTTTAGAGAGTGTTCTTTTTAATAAATTGAGTAAAGCTTCCTGGTTTTCTTCTGATGCAGGGCTACTATTGGTTGTAATTGTATTATTAATAGTAAGGGTAGGTTGTACAGGGTTGTTAAACACATTTTTTAAAGCTTCGGATTTTTGTAATATTTTATGAGCATAGTAGAGTAATAATTGCTGGTTGTCAGACCATTCAGGTAGTGGGATGAGCTCTACACTTCTTATAAAAGACAAATCAGTTTCTGCTACAATTTCGATCCACTCGGAATACCCGAATCTGGATAATTTTACTTTGGTATTAGAAGCATCTGTCGGCGCTTCGAACAGCGATTTATAGGTTCCGCTGAAGTCAACAGCTTCTTGTAATAAAACTTCCGGGGAGGGGACAAAATCCGTAACGGTAACAGTGGTATCTGTAAGATCGAGCAATTCAATGTATTTAAAAGTTCCGGTACTATCAATATACCCAAATTCTATGGCAGCTCCATTAGCGACACTAATGGTTCCTGTGGTTTCTATACTGGTAAATTTAGTTCCGAATCTCAGGGCATTACTTCGTATAGTGATGGTTTGATTTCCTTCATCTACGGCAAAAGCAGCAGGTGCATTTTGGTCAATAACCAGGTTCCAGTCTGCTGATAATACCAGGCGATCTCCATTAGTCGTAAAGAAGAAGTTTTCTATACCTAATGTTGTAATGTTATCAACCTTAAAACTTTTAGCACGATCATATAACTGATCCAGGGTATTGATTTCAGTATATCCATCTACAACAGTCTTGCTGATTTCTGAAATTGCAGTATCATCAAAAACTTTGGTAGATAAACTAGTTCCGTCAACTCCTTTTAATACGGCATCTGCTATGATTTGATATAAGTAATTATACGCCCATAAGTGGATGTCGAATACGTCGCTATCATCATTGTTTTTGCCACGATAATCCCAGGCATAGGTACCGCTATTTAACCCATTAGCTCCACCTGTGTTAGCAACATTTGCAGCCAGTAATATTTGTTGTTGAGGGATTGTGCCATTGATATCTGTTTGAGTGATGTATTCATTATCCTGAGTATTATCTACAGTATGTCCTTCCCGATTATATGTTTCTCTCCCTCCATTGTTTGTATCCCGGATATACATAGTTACTCCGGCAACAGGGGCATTTGCCAAATCAGTGACAGTCAGGTCTAATTCCTGGTATACGAGTGCAACTCCATATCCGGCCCCATTTCCATCATTTTTATGATTTCCGGCAATGAGCTGAGAACCTGTTTTGGAATTAATAAGGATAGGGCGACACCCTTGCCAGAATTTTATGTCTTGTGTATTTCCTCGATCTCCTCCAGAGTATCCTCTAAAAGTTACATCGTAATTAGGAGTATTACCTGAAAAAGCAATGGCTCCTCCTGTAGTTTCCGGGCGGTAATTATTCATTTGTTGCGGACGTCTCAAAAAAGTAATATCCCCTCTTCCGTTTCCAATAAACGTAAGACCATTGACAAAGAAATTATCCGAGTTTTGTCGTACCTGTACCACATCAGATGTCGCATCTCTACGTACTAATAATACACCGTTAGTGATCTGAACGGTAGAAGTCGGTTCGGCAAACCAGGGCAGTTGTCCAACATCAATTGTAGCCCCTCTCCAATTCCAGGTAGCCCCATTACGGATAGCAATAGCAGCATTGTTCGCATTACAGCATCCTGCATCTGTAGAAGAAATAAAGATCCCTAATCCCAGTCGTTGTCTGGTAACTCCATTGACAACCACATCTTCTCCCAGGTTATAAGTGGCTCCGTTTTGTATATCTATGATGGGATTTCCCGGGTTATTGAATAACAATTGTTCCTGTTCGGGGTTATGTGTTAAAGTCCCTTGAATAACCAGTCGTAAATTCCCCAGGTTATAAGTAATAAATTGATTAGCTCCTGTACCATTAGAGATAACTGTAACTCCTGCAATACCTGTCAACCCGGATAAGTTAGTATCTACTCCGGTTTGTGTAATTACATTTCCTGCCAGTGTAAAATTAGCATACATAGTTTGTAGCAGAAAACAGCAGTAACAAATGAGAATTGTAGTTTTTCTAATCATAGGCTTTAATTATATGTTAGCCCTTGTACCTGTGCAAGTGTACTGGGTTGCGCTCCCGTACCAGTGGCACTTTCTTCTACATTAACATCTGTCTTGTCATATCGGATTACAAGATAATTACTCCCATCTTCAACCATGGATACATAACAGTAATCCTCATCTTCAAAAATCAATTCATCAGTCATATTTTTGAAACTGGTCGTAATAGTATATACATTATTGGTGTTACTGATTGACAGGAAAGGATCAGAAGTAGTAATGTCTTCAATAGGAGTTAGTGTACGCCAGACAGTAGCATTCCTGAAAAATATAGTCTGGGTGGTCGTATTGTATAGTAAGGAACCTTCATTCGGTGCCGTAATTGCATTCATCTCCGTCAGTGAGGCTGTTGGAAGTCCTAATAAGGAGCCAGCATCTATCTGTGCAATACATAGATATGATTGCAGTATAATAAGTAACAGGGGTATTTTTTTCATCAATAGTAATATAGATTTAGGGGAGTCTAATATACAATATATTAGCCTTTTATCAAAGAATATAGGCATGTTATCACTGGTGGAAACAATTATTAATGTATCTGAATACGAGTTTATTAGTGGTAGTGGAAGTACTATGATAAAAAAAGAGAAATGATACGTAATGTCAAATAGAAAGGAAAGTTGATTAATTACCTTTTAGTAAGATAAGCTACTTTTTTTAAAAAGAGGAGTTGTTTTTAATACCAGTTGTTGTAATTCGGTATAAAAATCTTTTTTTTCCTGTGTTTTAAAGGGGTTTGAGAAGAATTTTAGGGTGTAAGGTGTTAATTTTGTGCGATTTACTGTTTATGGTTAAAAAACAACGTTTAATGTAAAAAATCGTGTGTTTGGTTAAATTATGTTAACAACTAAGGTCTAAACCTTATTAAATTAACAAAGATTTAACAAAATAACACAAACTTATGAAGAGAATTAATTTTTTAACAAGCATTGCAGTGATCTCGATGCTGTTAGTTTTTACGTCATGTGAAAAAGAATCGTTTGAAAATGAGAATGTAGCACTTTCAGAAGAAGTTTCAAAAGAGCTATTAAACAAGCTGATAGAGCTGAACTTTAATCCTAATGGAGTAGAGAAAATGAAAATTACAGAGGAAGATGGTACTTCTAAAATAGTGTATCTAATAGAAGGAGATATTATGATGACAGAAGAAGAAATCATGCGTATGAACATTTATGGAGGTGTTCAGGATAAGCAGTATCGCACTTGGAATTTAATAAACAGATCCAGTATAACAGTTGTGGGAGACTCCAGATTATTGAGTCAAACAGCCAGAAGAGCATTGGGGTATGCTGTCGATAACTATAACAGATTGAATCTGAGTTTTCGTATCAACCTTCGCTTTGATACACGAAGAGGAAATGGAGATATTTTTGTGACGATTAATGATAACCTGGGAAGTGGATCCAGAGGACAGGCAGGGTTTCCTAGTTTTGGACGACCTTATAACTTAGTATGGATTAATCAATTTGCAAATCACAGACAGAGTGATCAGCAATTAGAACATTTATTAGCCCACGAAATAGGTCATTGTGTAGGTTTGAGACATACAGACTGGAATACCAGAAAATCATGTGGAGAGAATAGTAACGAAGGAACATTCGGAGTAGGAGTTGTTCATATTCCAGGAACACCTTATGCAGGAAGAGATAATGCTTCTATTATGAATGCATGTTACCCGAATGGAACTGATGGAGAGTGGAGTTATTATGATAGAGTAGCACTAAACTATTTATATTAATTAAAGAATAAGTAAACCTAACCATTTATTTATGCTAGTAAGATTGTAATACACCTATTTTAAATTTGTGGGGAAACTGATTTTCGAGAAGGAATTAAGTGATTATCAGATTGAGAATATCCCTCTTGGAGGATAATTAATTAATGATACGGTTTCCGGTAAAGTAAAATTTTATCAACTGACAGTATTACAATTTAATAACGGTACAAACCAGTTTGGAGATTTTATATCTTCTGACTGGTTTGTTTTTTTATATGGATAAAATTAAATCTTCATTGTGTATTATAGTATTTTTATCCTATTTTGATACGCACCATGGTCGAAAGAATTAACAATAAGGATATAATTCCGACAATGGTGGTGAATATTCCTGTTTTCCTGGATTTAACCCAGCCTGCTAATGATATAATTGTTAATAAGGATACCAACCCGATTATTAGACTAAGAACCCCGGTGATTCTGGGAATTACAAAATCATCCATAGCGACTTGATTTATGTACCCTCCGGGAGTGGTGATCATTGAGATCTGTGTCATAGCAAATACCGAAACAAGAAAACTTCCCGAGGCAATGGTTGCCAACCGTACAAGGAGATTTATCATTTTCCCTTTTTTATCAGAGACTAATAATCCCGCTACGATTGTCATAGAAAAACCACTGAGCAAGGAGCTGATTAATAGTGTCTGATTCGCTAATGTATTCCAGTATGCTAATGTTGTTTCCATAATAGTCCCTTGTATTTAGGGGGGTATATTGTACAATTGTTCCCGTATGTAGAGTTGATATTGTAACCCAAATATAGAGAAGTATTCCACATTATTTTCAGCAGATAAAGAAGAAAATGATATATCGGTTATAATTTTAATAAAAAAACGAAAGCATCAACCTAATGTTGATGCTTTACTGTGATCAAAAATACAGTATTGTTATTTCCAGGAGACAATATCACTTAGCTTTCTTCTTGATTTTGGACGGGTAGGTGCTTCTTTTCTATAACCAAATGCAACCATATAGGATAGACCATATTGGGTAGTATCTATATTGAATTTTTCCCGTAGTAGAGCTTCAGCTTTTTCCTGATGAAACCCTTCGATAGGACAGCTGTCAATACCAGATAATGCCGCAGCAGTCATCATATTTCCCAGAGCGATATAACTCTGTTTTGATGCCCAGTCGAATAGTTTCTTATCTGTGTCCAGATCAAAATCACGTTCCTGAAATTCCTTGTAGAATGTAGAATACATTTTAATGACATCCTCTGGTAGCTGTTTTACTTCTTTCATCATATGGGTAATATAGTCAGCATCCCATTTTGTCAGAGGAGCTTTCATGCTTAACCCTAATACAAAATGACTGGCAGTATCTAGTTTTAGAGGTGCTCCCCAGGCAACAGGTTTCAGTAATTCTCGTAACTCAGGATCTTGAACGACAACAAAATGCCAGGGCTCAAAACCAAAAGAACTAGGGGATAAATTTGCTGTTTGAAGGATGAAATTGATATCAGTGTCTGACAATTTTCTGCTTGGGTCAAACTCTTTGGTTGCATGTCGGAATTGAAAAGCATTGATAATGTCTTTTTGTGCAATATTTGGTGTATCCATAAGATTTAATTTTATACTATAAATTATATAGTTGCAAAACTAAGTATAGTAATCTATCTTTGCAATAACGGTCAAAAAGGATAGTTTATATATGCATACATTTAGAGGAAAAGAATACCCTTGTTGTACCAGTCTGACGATGGGAATTATCGGAGGAAAATGGAAAACAGTTATTTTGTATTATTTGATAGACGGAAGTTTACGATATAATGAACTGAGAAAAAAAATGCCATCAGTAACTGAACGTACTTTGAGTTTACAGTTAAAAACGCTGGAAGAAGATGGTATTATCAAAAGAGAGGTATTTACCTCAAAACCCCCGTTAAAAGTAGTATATTCTCTGACAGCATTAGGAAAAACACTGATTCCGTTGGTACAGTCTATAGCAGATTGGGGAAATTTTGCCGTAAAAGAATTTGCAGATCAATAATTGTGATTCTTTTTCGTATTAGTGTAGAAAATAACAACTTCATTACGCATCATTACAGATTTTTATGGATACGAAGAATGCTTATATTTTTTGATATCTCGTTGAGGTAGTTACTCTTAATCGTCATTAAGCGAGGAGTTAATTTGTTTAGAAATTACGATCTGTTTCCTGTCATTTTTTTAGAGGAAATAAATTTAAAAAATTATCCCCTTCTATAAAAAGGGTAGAGCTTTATAGAAGGGGAGTGAAATTAAAAACCTTTTGAGATGTTTATTTTAGCTCATCATGATTATTAGAGCAACTACCACAAAAAAGAGGATCACTGCAAGCCCCTCCACATGGAGCATGTGGATTTTGATTTGTATAAGAGACTCTGGCTGGTCGACCTGTCCAGGCTCTGTAGTTATTTTCAGTAAATGCACTAGGATCTGTATTCCCAAAACCAACAGTATTATATTCTTCTCTAGGAATGTTTTCATTACCCAAAAAATAGTTGGTTCTATTGGCCGCATTAATTCTTCTGTTGACCTCATGAGAGATATACCCTTGCGCATCTCTTCTATCCGCGATATGAAGCGCATGAATAAGTTCATGAAATAAAGTAACATCGGTAGGTGATACACGCTGAGATGCTTCCCCTTCACGATTACGATCTATATTTATATAACGATTATCATTAATATTCCAGTTTACAGTTATAGTATTCCCTTCTGCACGTGTTTGTGTAATTCCAGAGGTTAATACATTGATTTCTATTTGTCGGGGAGAATCAATTACATCTCTCAGAAATAGGGAACCTTCTGTTTCATCATTTCCAGTTGCCCAAACCGGGATCCCTCCTACAAAAAAAGCGAAAGCATTTGCAAGAACACTGGCAGTATGATCTCGATATTCCCACTCATCACTTTGATAAAGGGTTCCATCAGTATCTATTTTTACCCGGTATAAAGTACCTCTGTCTCTGGAGGTTTGTGCTAAGTTAATTTTCTTAATTACTTGTTTTACAGCCTTCTTTTGCCTATCACTTAGAGAGGTCCAGTTTTTTATTTTTAAAGAGCTTGGACCTGTATAGTTCTGAGCTGGTTTTGTAGGCTCATCATTTTTCAATTGAGAGACGATTTGGTTTGTTTCAAGTGTTTGAGTAGATTCTTCTATAGCTACAGAATCATGGTCACAAGCAGTAAAAACTGTACCTGTTAAAATGAGAAGTAATAAAATTTTTTGTTTCATAATGAAGTGTGAATTTTGATTAATTTATGAACACCAAAAATATTTGTAATTAAAAGATCTAACTGTTGTGCTTTTACTAATTTTTGTTACGAATGAGTTAACTATATGAGCTATCTAGGTGTCTTGTTTTTTTGAAAAACAAAGATGTATTACAAAATCGTTAGCGTTGATTATGTGGTGTATAACAGGGGTGATACCGTCTTTTAAAAGGAGAAAAGATCAGTTTGTAACTGTTAAAGAAATCTTTTTATACGTTCTTATGAGCAATGGTTGTATCAATATTATATACAGTTAGCATCTGTTGTTGCATCATCTTCTGAGGGGTATATTTTAGGATGAAATTGCGCAGGATTTCCAGAGGTCTGTTTGTGATTGCCATTCTGGATGTGTTCCAGGATTGTTTGACTAATCTTTCTACTTTGGGTTTTCTAAAGGTGTAAAATGTATCAAAAGCATCTTCTGTTTTTGGGATACCATGGATAAAATTAGAAAGGTAGAAAGCATCTTCAATGGCCTGAGCACCTCCTTGTCCCAAATCAGGAGTCATACTATGTGCAGCGTCTCCAATAAGGCAGATGTTTTGATAATGCCATCGTTCCAGTAAGTTCAGATCGAATAGGTCATTTCTCATTATTTTTTCTAAAGGCGTATTGTCGATTAGAGTGTTGACAATCGGATGGAATTCCGAAAATAACGTTGTTAATGTGTTTTTCAGGGTATGAAGATTGTCTTTTTGTTGCATTTTACTACGTCTGACGGCAAACCAATATACTTTTCCATTTTCTAGTTTAGACATCCCGAATTGTAGCTTTTTTCCCCATAAGGTACATCCAATGTTGGTAAGTGATATATCCAGGTCATAATTAGCGATCCCTCTCCAACAGGTCTGTCCGGTATATCTCAAAGTACTGCCTGGGAATAGCTGTTTCCTGAGGGTAGAATTGATCCCATCAGCCCCGATAAGGAAGCGAGTTTTTACAGTGGATTTATCTGTAAATGTTATGGTTATGTGGTCTCTGTACGATTCGTATTTTTTGAGGGTTTTATTTAGTACGATGTTTTCTTTGGTTGCATAGTCATAGAGGATTTTTTGTAGTTTTCCTCTGTGAATTGCCATGGTGGTATATCCGTATTTTTGTAAGGCAAACTGTTGATTACTATCTGAGATAGGGCGGAGATTATGGTCTGTTACTCGAATACTGTCGAATGCATTTCCGGAAGATTGTACCGCCTGTAGTAATTTGGGATCAATCCATTCGAGTACTTGCAAGGCATTTGGTGATAACCAAATGCCCGCTCCAACTTCTTTTAAAACTGCAGCTCTTTCATAAAGTACATAAGGGATGTTTAATTTTTCAAAACAAATAGCTGTTACGATTCCTCCTATTCCCCCTCCAATAATTGTTATAGAATTCATTGTTATTGAGTAAAGTATATTAATAAAGGTTATAAACTTTTTTTAGGGATCATCATATAGAGTGCATGTGGTAACATTATAAAGGTCATGCCAGAGTTAGGAATCATATAGATACCTACTAATATCAGTGCTAGATATGAAAACCGAACAGCTTTAGGGATTTTACCGGAGTTTTTTTCGATATGATAAACGGCAATTCCCAATGGAATCAGCAGAAGACCGAAGTAGAAAAACCAAAATGCGGCAAAGTTTTCATAATTCATTTGTCCGTTGTTAGCAGGAAACTCATCTAGTCCCTCACTGATTTTAAAAAAAAAGTGATCTGCAAATGTTGCAAATTGTTTCCCGAAAGCGGAAGGGGATAGCCCGAATAATGTATGTCCGATTCCTGTAAGGATGATGATCGTACCATTTAATGATTTCATAGGTTTGATTTTATAAGGTACTTCAAAATTAGGTCATTTAGGAGGACCTGTTTTTGATCTATGTCAAATGGCTTTAGACCCTCGGATCCTGCTCAGGGTTTCCTGGGTAATTCCCAGAAAAGATGCAATATCTCCCAAGGGAGCAGATAATTCGATTTTGGGATATTGTTCGATCAGACTGCGGTATCGCTGATATCCGGTTTTGAATTGAAGGGAGACAATCCGATGCCTGAACTGTACGATAACCCGAGATAACACTATCCGGAACAAATGCTCAAAGTCATGGTGCTTTTTGCAGAGCATTTCTACTTTGCTCTTATCGGTCTCCAGAAGGACACAATCTTCCATTGCCTGGATAATATGCAGGCTTGGTTCATCCGTAAAATAACTGGTGCTCGAGGTGATAAATTCATTTTCAAAGGCAAACCAGTCAATTATTTTTCGATCCTTATAATAGTAATAGGCTTTTAAGGACCCTTTGACCAGATAAAACAACTTATGTCGTTGTTGCCCTTCTTCTATAATAGTGGTTCCCTTTTTATAGGAAACCAGTTTGCTGTTGTTCTCCCAGTCAATATATGTTTTATGATCAAGAGAAGAGTACATATCGGTTATGCTAGCTTGTATAAAGTCCAATTTTTTTGTTTTAAAGAAAAATAATGGTTTCGTATAATAAGAGGGGAGAGGATGCGGTTTTATATGGATGCATTATGATCAGGGGGTGTTTAACTGTGCTATTTTGACTAACATTTTTGCTGCGTTTTTGTTTTCTGGATTTAAATCTAAGGATTTTTGATAGTTTCGTCTTGCCAGATCGTATTGTTTATTCATAAAATATGCTTCTCCATAACTGTCAAACGCATTGGCAGATTCAGGATAATCTTTTGTGTAAAGTTCAAAAATAGAAAGTGCCTTATCGATATCCTTATGGTAGAGGAAGTGATACCCTGTTTGATTCAATGCCCGTTCAAAACTGATTTCCGGATGCTCACTTTTCATTTGTTGATATTCTTGTACAGTCTGATGAAAAGGATTTAAGATAAACCGAAGGCGAATTTCTTCATTAAACCATCTGTCTTTTCTTAGTAAACGAGGGTCTGCTACTCCCGAAATATAATTGATGGCATTGCTTATAACTGGTCGTTGTTTAAAACCGTTAGATAACACAATAATGGTTAGGTCATGGTTAATAAACTTCATAAAGGCACTGACACCCCCTCCGGCAAAGCCATAATACCGTTTGTCTTCAGGACCGAATATTCCCCAGCTATAACCAAAAAGAGCATTTGGATCTTGATAATCAAATGGCTGCATCATTTGTTTTTTGGTTGCCGTTTTAAGGAGCTGATCGTTATCGAGTTTTGTATTCCAGCGGATTAGATTTTCCAAATTTATATTGAGACCATTTCCTGCCAGTGAACGTTCCCCGGCTGCAAATGAACTTATTTCGTAAGTACCGTGTTTTTGATTGAATTCATATTTAGGAACTCTGTTTGGAATCGCTAATAAGCTGTTAGAGGCATAGACAAGGTGTGTATTTTGGTGATTAAACTGATGTTCGAGAACAAACTCTTCCAGTTTCTGCTGACTTATTTTTTCGATGATCTGTTTCAAAAACCAAAAATTAGTCTGGTTATATGAAAAGCGAGCTCCTGTTTCGAAGAGAAGCGGTTTTTGAGTGATTTCTGTATGTATTTGCTCATCTGATAGTAACGGTTGATTTTTGATGTCTTTGTATTCAGGGAGACCCGAAGAGTGTGATAAAAGGTGTTTTACTTTTATTTTTTTCCAGGGATCCGGGAGTTTTTCTATAAATAAGCCGATGGAGTCCTCAAGTGACAGTTGATTTCTTTCTATTAACTGGAATACTGCGACTGAAGTAATTAACTTAGAAGTCGAATAGATCCGGAATAAGGTACTGTCCGTTACAGGAACTTTATGAGCCAGATTAGCCAGACCGTAATTTTTCTGGTGTAGCATTTGTCCATTCTGGATAACGGCTATAGCCATTCCGGGGATTTCATCTGCCTGCATTAGGCGTTTGATATAGGTATCTATTTCCTGATGATAAGAAGGAGTTTCTTCATTAGAGGAGCTTTTTGGAGCGCAGGAAAAGCTTAGAAGTATACCTAGTAAACTTCCTGTGAATAGGAGTGTTCTTAGTTGCATGATGTTTTCTTTTTTTGATTGATGATGAATTGTTAGCCAATAGGTCATAAAAAACACTGTTTTGTTACATAATGTATCTTCATTATCAGAGAGGTACCTGTTATTAGTGGTTTTTTCGAAATAAGGACTGATTTTCTATACAGTATCAATACACTTGTTCTGAAATTGAAAATTTGTTTCTAAGAAATGTCTTGTGGGCTTACCACGAGGTAGTTTATTATTGAATGCAGAGTGATTAGAGAAGAGAGTACCGTTGTTTTTAGTAGTTAAGGAGAATGTGATTCGATTTTAAATTTTAGTGATTTTAATAAACGAGTTTCAAAATCCGTAATAATACTTCCAGCCCAAAAGTTGGCATATCCATTCATTTTTGAGCTCAGCGTATATTGACAAGCGAGTTTTAACTCGGTGGTGGTAGGCGATTGTTTGGAAAGGGTGTAAGAGATGTTTTCAAAGGTAAAGGACTCGCTTTTTAATAAAAGATTATCGGTAGGAAGATCTCTTAATTCAGATTCATTGATATGGATTTTAAATTCCAGGTAGTTTAGAGTATCTACTGTAGCAAGTGTCTCATAGAGTTTTAATCGATTGGAAAAATACCCTATTCTGTAGGTTGTTCCATTGACGATTTCGAGTTTGGACTTTACAGGTCTGGGAACCCCGATATAATTAAAAAAACCTTTTTGATATTCACTGTCTTTAATTTCGGGAACTTCTATCAGATAAGACCAAACAGTTTGACGATCAGCTTCGATGAGTATTTTAGATGTTACAGTGTAGGTTGTCAGGGTATTAGGGATAAAAGATTCCAGGGGACTAAGCAGAAAGGGCAATGCGACAATAGCGTATAGTTTTTTAGAATATCTTTTTTTGATAAGAGGAGCCAGTGCAGTACCGACAATTCCGGCAGTTATTAAAAAAGGAAGAGCGATGATTAGAATACAAAGCCAGTCTTCAAAACCGCTGGATAATGTAAAGATGAAAAAAAGTAACACACTCAAAAATGGAAAAACGAATTGTTTCCATTTTGATGTTAGAATTTCTTTTTTAGCAAATAGCATCGGAATGATGGAAATAACGAGGGGAAGTACCCAAAGAAAAGAAAGAGAATAGCTATTGTAGTAGTCATGAATAGCCGTATTGTGATTTCCTGAGCCTGAGATTCCTCTGACGAGCAAACCGTATAAGCCCCCCAGGATGATTCCGATGTATTGTTTGTATTTCACTTGTTTTTTCTGATAAATGCTAAGGGGTTTTGTTGCACAAAATCAGCCATGATTTTCTGCCGTAGCCGAAAGATAGTGAATTGCAATAAATTCCGTTAAGGAGTTCAACTGCAATGAGCCATACACGATGTGATATACGTTCGGCTTTCGTTCTTATTCCACTTGTTTTTTACTAGTAATCCGCTGGAATCGATTTAGTTTATGGTTGGCTGTTTTATTTGGATATAAGAAAACCCCTTGTCGTTTTTTCCTAGTACACTAACCTTTATACGATCTGTATCTATTCTTTTGTATTGAATTTTTTTGGGAAAATCGTGATTGATATTTTCAAAGGATAGGTATTCATTGTTGTCAGGATTTAAAATAAACTCAATCGTTTTTCCGTCATTTTGATTGAGGACTGTCGCTCCATATACTAAGTGATCCCCAACATTTTTAATCGTTAATGTTTCAGAGATGATTTTTTTATGTTTCACAAGTTTATATGAATACCCAACAAGTCCGCCTTTTGGGTGCTTTTCCCAAAATTCGTACTGTTCTTTCCCTTCCTTTTTCCACGTTCCGACGAAAAAGTCCAATTTAGATGTTTTGTTTTCGTTACAGGATGCCAAAAGGAATAGCAGACAAATGGCAGATAGTATTTTTATGTTTGATGATTTGTAAATTCCAATTTTCATAAGTGTTTTAATTATTGTTGCAAGTTACCTTTATTACTATGTTTTAAACTTGTTTTATGCCTAGAAATATATCGTATTTTTAGTTGGTGCACAGGGGGTAATGTGTACGTTGGAGTTAGACAAATATACCTGAATCTATCGATTTTTCTGCGCATTTTTATTCCCCAGTAAGACGGATAAAAAAATGAGTGCAGTACAGAGGAGAAATACCTTTTGATCTGGTACTAAACTATTCTGGTTTTGTATAAACTGTTGTAAGACCATTTAGTTTTTTAGAATAATCCCTTCCATTATTTCGGGATTATTTTTTTTGAATTCTTCAATTTCGTCATGCAATATTTTTTTTAATTCACGGCCTTTAATTATGATTTGATCTTCTAAGGAATAGTTTATTTTGTATGTCATAGTGTCAAATGAAGTGAGTGCTAAAAGTACTCCGTCGAAAGGGATGTCATCCGGCATAACCATTTCAGTTTCTAAGATTTTTTTCTGACTAGTGTATATTGGAAAAAAGGGGGTTCCGTTAGTATCTTTAAACATGTGTAAATGATGATGATAATCATTATTGCTTTTTCCTATAGAGCGCATCATATATATTTTTGAACCAAAAATATTCTTTATCTCATCCTCATTAACTTTTTTAAGGTTACTGCTTCCGCAATTAGATAAAAAGAGTACTGACACTATGAGGATAATATATTTTTTCATAATTATTAAGTTCAAGAAACGGGACGTTTCACTGTTTATTAAATGTCTGATTGGTTATATATCTTATTAGTTGTAGTTATTTCTTATTCATCTTCGTATTCCTCATACTCATTGTATACCTCCAGCCAGAATTCATTATTCAAGTCAAATTTCTCTTAGATTTTATCTTGGACATTTTTATCACTCAGTTCTATTTTTTTCAGGATTTCGAGTTGGTTGCCAAATTCTGAAATGGTTTTAGATACTTTTATCGGATGCCAACTTCCTGCTCCATGCCAGGCAAAATAAACTGGGAAATTTTCGTTTTTTTCGTTCATATCAATGAAAAAAGGATCATTTGAATATCCGGAACATATCACATACCAGCTTTCGCGAAAATCTCCCGCATTTTCTCCGGTTATTTTTTCTCCCGTATTTCCGTGAATTTTATACCCTATCTGAAAGTCATTTAAGGTATCTGGCTCAGGGTAGAAATGTGGTAAGCAAAAATTCTCCAGCGCAATTTTCTTTGCGATAAACTCTTTTATCTCATCAGGTATTTCCATTTTTCACGATTTCGTTCTTAGTTGTGGTCAGTTTCTTATTTCATCCATCCTTCTACGATGTAATTCCTTTCAGTTATTTTATAATCCTTTTCCCATTTGAAGATTTAAACTAAAATTCAATTCTAGCTCCATATTTATCACCCCAAGAACCTTCATAAACTGTAAATTCTCCAGGATATAATTTGAAATCAAGATTTTCTACTTTAACTCGTGACCTAACTTTCATTCTTTTTGCTAAAAAAGATGATCTTTAGAAGTCATTTCAAAAGTTTTTATATAAAAGTACCCTATTTCAGTTGGTCTGTAATTTGTGAAATAGCTATAAATACCGGGTTGAAATGATGAAGCCACAACCAAATTAAATTCTCCAAATTCTTTTTCAGTTGGTTGTGTTTCTATAGACTCATAAATTTCAATTTCTTAAGGAATTACTCTATTCATTCTATAATCATCTGGTGGTGAAAAGGTAAAAATAATTGATGCAAAAACAAATAGAAATCCTGAAATCAATATCTGAGGAATCAAGAAGTACCATTTCTTGATAAATATTTGAATGATTGCAGAAATTATATTACTTACAATATTGACAAAAAACAGTATTAAAGAAATACCAATTATTGAATCACTTTTAAAACTTCTCCAAGTAGAAATATGATAAATGGAATCAAATATGACACAACTGGAATCCACCAAACTTCAAAATATTCAAATATGATAGTTTTGACTTTCTCTAAAATCATTTTGATTCTATAATCTTTTTTAAAAATTGGCTATAACATTTTTGTATAAGATTAGTTAAGTTGTTTAAGCAATTAATTTAGCAGAACCACACAAATAGAAAATCCTTTTGGGTTTTCTATTTGTGTGGATTAGTAATTAATTTTATTTGGTATTGGTAACCGTTATTTTTGTCGTATTATATTTAATAATTTCAATCCATTAGATCAAAATCTTGTAAAATAAGGATATTCCCAAACTGGCAAGATATGAGGACTAACGAAAGACTTAAAAACTCTTTCTCTTGAATTTGAGCTAAAATAAAATGGATTAGAATTTATGAATACATTTTGAAGATAATCTTGGTATGAACTGAATGAAGAATAGTTTTCAGCGATTGCCTGAACTGGCGTAAAATCAGCGTTATTAAATACTTCATGAATATCTCCTTCAAACAAACCTGATGGTATTTTAGGTATTACAATTTTATCAACGGTACCGTCAAAAATAAACTCTAACATAATACTTGGATTGTCAATAGAAATATGGACACCAGCTTTTGTTTCGTTTTCTATCCGAATTCTACCAACTTCATAGTTAGGGATTCCTTGAAAGTTTAATTGATTTCCTGCTAATGAAAAATCTATAGATAAATTAGGAACATTTATTGATTGAGGAGGCAAACCAAGCCCTTCCATATAGTAATTATTGGCTTTTAAAGAATAAAAATAATCGCTAAAGATATCTGGGAAATTGTATTTGTACTCTAGAGAAGTTACATAGCGCATATCGGATTCATAGAGGTCATGACCACTGAAAACATTCATTAATTCGGTGTTTTCAAAACCATAGATACGTAAAAATTGACTATTAACGGGGGAATTAAAATGAATTGAATTGGTAATTACATTATTGTTACTAAAATCAGAAGGTTGTAATGCAGAAACATTTTCTAGATGATCAATAAAAGCCCATTTATAATCATTTGCTACTGATTGGTAATTATACGCTTTAATTAGTGTTTTTGAAGATCCTAAATTATTCGTATAAGAGGTTGTTATCGTACCACTTAAAGTATCATTGATATTGACCATTGAATATCCTTGTCCTGAAGCTCTTATATTTCCTGATAAATTAAGATTGCTTGTACTTAATTCTATAAATGCATGAGAATTTGTTAGCGGTCTAGGTTCTAAAGTAATCTCGTTTCCAATTCTATTTTTTGATAAATTATTGTAACAAAATACATTATAAATACTATTGTCAAATACTTCAAAAAAAGTTAACATGTATTCTGTGTCAGGGGTAATAGTAGTATTACAAAATTCTAAAGTTTCTGGTTGATTATTATATACTTTACTGTCAATGTAGTTTCCTTCAGCATCAGAGAGCATAATAAGCAGTTTTTCTTCGGAAGCTCTAGTAAACTTGTTGGGCAAATTAATTTTAATAAGAGGCTTTCCTATTAAGATATTAATTGAATCAGATGACAGATTTCCAACCTCGTCTTCCATTAAAAATTTTAGTTTAGTTTGCCCTTCTGGATATAAATCTGAATCTATTTCAAATGTATGGTTAGAATTTTCTTGAACTTCAGAAACAAGTATGTCATTAACTAAAAACTGTACATTTTTGACATTTGTGACGGCATCTTCGATTGTAGGATTTAGTGTTATTTTATTACAAATAACCTGATCAGGGATAATTCCCAGATTAGAAATGACTGGACCATTATTATCAATTCTAAATTTTACTGATTTATTTACTGAATTTTGATTTGGTTGAAAAACTTCTACATTAAATAGGTGTTCTCCATCAGAGTATTGCGACCCATTAAGATTGTATTCATATGGGGGTAGATATATGATTTTTTCTATATCACTATCTATCGAAATAATAATTGAATCTATTGTAGTCTCATTTGCAATTGTAATTGAAATGTTTTTCTGATGTAAAACATCAAGAGTATCAAAATTTAAAACAATGTTTGAAGACGCTAAAACAGGCTCATTAATTGGAGTGTCTTTACTACATGATACTACCAGAATTAATGCCAACAATAATTCAATAAAAGGATTTTTTCTCATTTCATCTTTTTTAATGATTGCTATAGGTTACTATATGTGGCATAGTAAAATAAAATGTTACCCTACTTTTTGATTTTTTTGCATAGTGATTGCAGACTTTAACTTTAGCAAGAATTACGTCTTATCAAAATATAAGAACTATTCGATTAATCAATTAGCGGTTATGATTGCAAATATGGAGTTATAACTAGTTAGATTATTTGATTTTAGGCAGTAAGAATTTTTCTAATCCAAGTTTTAAGATTAATTCACTTTTAGTTGATTTTAAAATTTTGAGCTCCTGTGGTCCGCCTTCTATACCAGAAATCGTTATCAAGTTAGAGTTTGAGTCAAAATTCTAAGTTCCGTTTATTTTTCACCCATCATAGAAGTATCGAATTTTTCGTCCGATTTAAAGTTAAGTTTTCATTTTCCAATTACTTCAGCCTATCAGGTGTGCTAAACCAGCTTTACCAACCTCTCTGTTAAGTATTTTTATAAAAACCCAGTTAGCAAACAATTACGTTGGGTTTTTGATCATTTAGGTTAATAGCTATACATATGAATGTTAATAATATTACTTTTCTATTTGTTTATTTAATTACTTATAACAGAGCCTGTTTATACCGTACCGTTGTATAGACGATATGGATGTTATGTATATTGTTAGCCGCCGTTTTTTATTTTTTCTAAAAATTCGGCATTGTAACGAAACATATTTTAGTTCGTCTTCCGTAAAAACTAAATTATGAATTATCCATTAATTAGACCTAAATTCTACTTCTCTTTATTCAAGGATATTGTTAGTTTTATAAAAACTCCTCATAATAAACCCGATCTTAAAAAATCGTCTAAGCAAAAAGTCTATGAAACCATTGGTCTTTTTATCCTGAAATTGGTATTTCTAATTCCTGTTATTTTGTTTTTTGCTTTTGTTTATGATCCTAAAAACATACAAAGTGTTAATATGGCTGATCGGTTTTCTCCACTTGCTCTTTTATTGGTTGGAGGATTCATCTTACCACTTATTGAAGAAATCGCTTTCAGGCTTTCTTTAATTTTTAAACCCCTTTATCTCTCTTTGTCATCCAGCGCATTGTTGTATTATTTTCTTACCAAAGCTATTTTTCATACCAAAATAAGTATGGTGGACGAAAGTTTTGCTTTGAGAATTTCTTTGGCTCTTTCCTTTGGGGGACTTCTTTTTTTTATTCTTAATATTAAAAAGGTAAACGAATATGTAGCTAATTTTTGGACTGCTAAGTTTCGAATCATTTATTATTGTTCTTGCCTTATCTTCGCCTGGGTACACCTGTCTAAGTATGAGCTTATTTGGGTGAATATCCTTTTGCTTCCTATCATTACTTTACCTCAATTATGCAGCGCCATTATTTATGGGTATACCAGAGTCTCATTTGGTTTAAGATATCCATTACTCTTACATATTACTATGAATACCATTGCGATAACCCTGTCTTTTTTATCCGCTTCAGATTTAATTTGATCTTTAGTTAGGGGAGCCTTATATTATTTTCTGAATAAACAGAACTGATTGATTTTTAAAGATAAAATATTTGTGGTTTTATTCAGGGGGGCTTACTATCAAAAAAGATAGTTGTGCAACGATTACTGTTGTTGTTTATCGTTTTTTTATTTCATATTCAAATTTCAGAACTCTCAAGTTCCATAAAGTTAAAGTTTGTATAGCAGTAATTCTATTATTTGCACTACTTACTACTAGCTTGTCTTTAAATGATTTAATGAACTTAGTCCATAGTTGTCCTTTTGAGTCTTTTAGTAAAAAGTAAAATCCGCTATCTCCAATTTTTTGTCCCCCTGAATCCAAAATGAGTTCCCCGTTTTTTCCAATTTTAGGCGTTAAAATAACGGTTGCATTTCCATGTGGCAAAGGAAAAATTGCTTTGATACATGTCTTTCCTGATGGAATAATACAGGTTTCATAAACCCCTGAATAAACTACTTGACCTGACGATTTAAATGCCCGAAACCAAATTGTTCTTTTAACTTCATTTGTTTTAGAATCGAGCAGTTGAATTATTTCACTTGTCAATCCTGAAGCATCCTCTATGTTTTGAATCGGAACATTTAGTTGTTCTATTCTTTTACTGAAAATTAACCTTACTAAAAAACCAAAAACCTTGAAGAAAGGATTCCATTTTGATTTTAAATGAAGATCATAATTAGAGGTGTTTTCATAGAAGTCAATTACATCTCGAGATAAAGCGTTTATTTCATTTGAAGATAGATTTAATTGGTCGATTGATTCAATTAACCCCTTGTTTGTTTTTTGGTTATCAATAACCAAATGTTCTTTTCTCGCTAATTGCTTGATGAATTTCTGACCAATACCATTTGTGTCTCCGAATGGTCCCAAAAGCCACTCATTATTTGTTTTATCAATTTTCTTCCCAAAAAGAATTACCCACTGTTGAGTACCCCAATCTTGTATGCTTTGTTTTTTTCGTGCTATTCCCATTTTTATTTCAATCCTTAAATGTTAGGAATAAAGCCTGATTGCCCTTTCCACTCACCAAACTCGGCTAACGGTTTAAATCTTAATGTAGTGAATTCAAAATGAAAATCCTTTCTTTCTCTTTCTTTCATTGCTGCGGAATGTCTTTTTGGTTTTTCAACCATACTATGACCATGAACCATATCGGTCATTTCTTTTTCAGATTTCCATATTGAAAAGGTCGATACTGTATTCGGAAACTTTACTGATGCCAATGAAAGGGTAGTTCCAGGGTGGTCTCTTACCAGTTTTTCTACAGGTCTTCCCCAATTGATAAATCTAGGTACAGCAAAAGGTTTCATTCTTGCAATTGTTACAGCAACTACAGGAGAGGTTGGACTTTCTAGCCTGTCTTTATAGTTGGGGATTTTGAATCCGCTGAATTTCCCCCATCTTCTGATAAAAGACAAACGCACATGCCAACCTTTAGCTAAAACTCTTCCAAAACTGTCTTGCTCTAAATAGTTTTCAAGTTTAATTTCATTTTCCCATTGCATAAAAACAGCTATCTGCCTTATTAAAACCCTAGAGGAAGAAAAGATTGGAGACCCTAATGTCATTGCAGTCATGTATTCAGAGTGAATCAGTCCCTTCGTCTTTTGGGAAATTGGATTCGAGAATATTCTTTTTACTGCAACAAAAAGGGGGAGTTCTACTAAATGATAAGAAAATATGCTCACTGCTATATTGATTGAATTTATAGTTCTATACGGTTCTTCTAATTAACGCCCTTGTATATGAAACGTAGCGTTTAGAAAAACATTAATTTTCCGAATTATAAATTACCCTAAATTTATAAAATTCATTTTGGCTAAGTAATCAATTCGCTATTTTTTATATACATCGTGGCTGTTGCACGACTCCAAATATATTTAGAGTCATCCTTATATTATTTTCTGAATAAACATAACTAATTGATTCTTATAGATAAAGTATTAGTGGTTTTATTCAGGGTTTTTGCTTACTATCAAAAAAAATAGTTGTGCAACAGTTACTATTGTTGTAGCCAGTTTTTTATGTATGTTGAATTATAAAGCACATAATTTTGCTGTCAGGTTCAAAGAAAATATACAAGTCTCCATCTCCCCAAAAATTCATATTTTCAAAATATTGCTTATACCATTCATCTTCTGGCTTTACGTTTGTTCGCTTTGTCTTTATATTATCAACCCCATTATAGGTTAATTGACAAAGTAGTTTCATTGTTTTATTTGATTTTGGACAGGCAGGAATGTCAGGGTTTTGAATCCAGCTTGGAACTCCTGTATGTCCAATGCCAACAAAGTCAGTTTCTTTTTCCGTTTTTAAATACACTTTTTCATAAACTATTTCCGAATCTGATTTTAAATCGTCATATGAATTGTCCGTTTGCTTTAATTCCTCAATGTCCAATACTTTAGGATTCAATGGGTCAGAGTAGTCTATAAATAACTTGTCAAAATTCAAGTAGACTGGTGCAGCAATGTGCAAATCAAATGGAAGCCAATTGAAAGCTTCATCTGTTTTTGAAAATTTCCCTAAGTATTGAAATGGTGCTGTAAACTCAAATGTAGGAATGTTGAATTCTTCTGGGGTTTCTCCACCTAAGTAGCTTTCAGATGATGATACTTGATTGAGGCTATAAATCTGATTAGGGACTAATTTCTGGAATTCAAAACCTATTTCGTTTTCGTTTAGTTTTCTTTCGGTTTTGTGTCCTTCATCACTATTGTAGGCTTTTATCAATTCCCCATCCTTAAAAACGAGTTCAATTGAACTCCAAATAGTACTAGCAGTTTCTTTATCTACAACTTGTGTTTCGAGAAATTTTTGACATTGTTCATCTCCATTGAATTCAGCTTCCCAGCCAGCCAGATAAATATGTTCTTCTTTTTGTCCAAAACAAGAGGTAAATAATCCCATAAAAGTCAATAGTGTAATTCTGGTTAGTATTTTCATTTCTCAAATTGGCTACACACGTTTTGTGTATGAGTAGTAGCGTTTAAAAAGCCATAAACTTTCAAGTTTGCGCAGAGCCAAAACGTTGTATTTTGTTTTTATCTTCTCTATTTTAGAAGCCAAATTAAAAATTTGGCAGACTTTATAAATATACAGAAACCTTTCGGTTAAGCACTTATTAGTTGTGTTTTATACACCGTGTTGTGCGACGTATTTATATTTTCTGGTTCAATTTCTTAAAACAATATTGATAATCAAATATTTTATCCAAATCGCAAATCAGTTCTTTGGCTTGTTTTTTCTCAATAACAGGAACAAAACAACTCATAATTCCGAAATCTTTTGTTTTAAAAAATAATTCCAAATATAATTCCGTTTCAGTTGGTTTGAATATTTGGTCAGAACTTAAATCAGAATATTCATTTTCGATTTCCACATACAATTTGTCCAATAAATTATGGTTTTTTAATATTCTGATAATTTCTTCGTTTTTCTTTTCGTACGTTGCAATATCAATACAAGAATTCAACTCGGGATTCTCGATAATTACGTCTTTGGTAATTCTAATATAAAAGTCAGAATTTGGCAAAATCAGAGTTGTATTTAAAGATTTCGACGAGTTTTCTAATTCTGTCAGAATTTCTTTATAATCCAACGTCTTTTGAGAAAAGGATTGGTTAAAATACAGAAATAATATTGTGTAAATTAAAATTCTCATTCAGTTCTGATATGTTGCACAACGATAAATATAACTAACGTCGCTAATCCCAATATTAGCAATGTTTTGATATATAATGTTATAAATTCTTTATTTTTCAGATTCTAGTTTTTCAAGCCTTGACTGTAACTCGAGAAGTTTTTTGTTCAGTAATTTGATTTCCTGATTTTCTTTTTCAAGATTTTGAATTTTCTTTTCTTGTTTGATTGTGTAAAGAGTTAATTCTTCAATTTTTTGAAGTAATTTAGAGTTCATTTCTCCAAGTAAAATCCCATTTTCTTGTACTTCTTTGGCACTTGGGATATCTATTAAATATCCCTTTTCTTTTATATGATTTTCTACTTCGTTAAGAGTGGGGAGTTCATAACCCTGCTTAAAAACATAATCTGGCCAACTGGTTTGTAAAGCTACTTTGACCTCCTCTGCAACTGCTTTGCCCGCTATTGAAAGTTTATAACCTTTGGTGTCTATAGTTCCTATTGCTAAATTCCCTTCTTTAGAAATTCTCATTTTTTCTTGTCCGTTAGAGAAAAATCGTATTGGATTTATCCCGGATACACCTAGAATCATACCTGAATCAGTTCCTCCATAGTACTGAACAAAACCATTGTTAAGTTCACCTTCTCGGTTGAATGTGATCTTTGACCAGGCAGAGCTTAAAGAAGTTAAACACAAATCCCCCTCTTTTGCGATTCTCATTTTTTCTTGTCCGTTAGAGAAAAATCGTATTGGATTTACACCAGATACACCTATAATTATTCCTGAATCAGTTCCCCCATAGTATTGTAGAAAACCATTATTAGGTTCGCTATTTCTTTTAAAAATTAATTTTGACCATTCTGTATCCAAATTTGAGGTAAGTGTTAATTCTCCTGAAATATCTTGTTGTGCTTTAATGCTAAAATTAATTCCTACTAACAGAATTATTAATATGATCTTCTTCATTTCTTCTTGTTTGTTTTTTTGTTTTTTGGATATTGTTACCTTAATTTTCAAAAAGATTGTTTATAACGTTTATTATAAGTGGCGTAGCAAGGCAAAATGTTACCTCTGCTTTTTCGATTTTTCTGCGTATTGATTACTAACGTTAACTTTCTGCAAGCATTGAGCTTATTAAAAATATAACAACCATTCGATTGATCATTTAGTTGCTATACTCACATATATAGTGTTGTAAACAGTATTTGTACTTTTTAAATACAATTTCTCTGTGATATTCTAAATACACCTTATGCTTTTCTGATATTTTGATTTTCATATTTTTATAAACTCCAAAAGACTCACAATTATTTAGAAAACCAGAGATTAAAATTTTTCCGTTGTTGTCAAATGAAATTAAACCTAAGTCAAAAACCTTATCCAGATTTGGTGTCAATAAAAGCCCGTTGTATACATCAAGTTTCTCAAAGTCATTTGACTTTTTCCAAGATTTAATATGAGACGCAACCAATAATGGAATCTCCTTGATTCCAGTTATTTAACAGGGTTTCCAAAATTGAATCAGTTGTTTTCTGAATAATCCTTGACCAATTCGACTGAGCACATAATTTTCCTTTTCTGTTTCTTTATAGCTATCGATTGAAAATAGATCCGAATCACTTATGTTTTGTTTTTTTAGGTGATTCGAAAGAGTAGTTATTATTTTAGAATACTTGCTTGGGTTTCCAATTTGAGGTTGCGTTTACATCTCGCAGGGTATATGTGCAATATACAAATTGTTGTGTGTAGTTATTTTTCCGATAACTCTCTTAATTCAGATATTAACTCGGGAGTTACTCCATCTGCTAGGAGAGTCCCAGCTTTTATCATATCTTCATAAGCTCCAGAATAATCTTCCAAAGCTACCTTTAGAATTCCTCTATGTTTATACAAGTTACCTTCGTTAGGAGTCATATTGATACATATATTATAATCCTCAATTGCACCTTCTATGTCATCTAGGTCTCTTTTTATTTGCGCTCTGAGTTCATAATATTCCAATTTTGGGTTTAAAAGAATTGAAGCGTTTGAATATCTTAAAGCTTTAGTAAAGTTTCCTTCTTCAGATTCTTGTCTAGACATAAAATCAAAATTAGAATCCTCAGGAGGGAAATTCATACCAAGACCCTTTTCAGCAAATTTTTCTTTATTTTTTTTAACTTGTAAATATTGGGAGTATTCATCTTCAAGTAAAATTATTTTTAATTGTGAATCATCTATGTTCGATTTTGATTGATTCTTAATACCCCCCTTTTTATTAGATAACCCCATTCAATTTGTTTTTGGTTTAGTAGTTTTAAAATTGCACTCAACGTTTAATATAAGTGTCGTAGCAAGACAAAATGTTACCTCTGCGTTGATTTTTTTTGCGCATTGGTTGCTAACTTTTCCATTCTACAAGCATTGCCTGTCAAAAATATAACAACCATTCGATTACCCTTTAAGTAGCTATGATGATCACATATACATTGTGACTGTTGCACGACTCCAAATATATTTAGAGTCATCCTTATATTATTTTCTTAATAAACATAACTAATTGATTCTTATGGATAAAGTATTTGTGGTTTTATTCAGGGTTTTTGCGTACTATCAAAAAAAATAGTTGTGCAACAGTTACTGTTGTTGTAGCCATTTTTTATTGCTTCACCCATTCTATTAATTTTCTTGTGTTAACAATTGACCAACTATGAGGGTGTCTGTCTCCATTAGCTCTATAGCCTTTGTTTTCCGTTTCAATCAATTCAAGTTTATTCCAGTTTTTGGCTTTTAAATCTTTTGCTATTTTTTGAATAACATATGCATTTGTGCTTTGGAAATCCGTTTTTCTATTTTCTTTCCACCATATACTATCAGGTTCAGTGTAGAACCTTAATTTACTATTTTTTAAATATGGTACATTTGTATATTTGTTTTCTAAAGTAAATGGAGATACTCTCTGTATGTTTTGCAATAGCGAATCTTTGGTGAATTCTTCTTCAAAATAATTAGCTATCCATTTTGGCTCTGCGAGTCTTTCTTCATCTAATTTTGGATTTTCAATGTCTTTTATAGAACTTTCATAAAGTGCATATAAATCAATAGGAGAATCAACAATGAAAGTACCTTTTGGGGCAATATCAGACTTATTTTGATATAGATGATTTGAAAGTGTTAAAGCTACATTTCCGCCTATCGATACTCCTCCAATGCAAATATTTTCTGCCTTTAAATGGTTTTCATCAAAAATAGTTTCTAGTTCCTCTGCTAATTGTTCAGTGGTGGTATTATCAATCCAGAGATGACGATTAAAATTCATAAATAAAATAGAAACTTGATTTGCTGCGGCTGTTGTAATTATATCAAATTCCTCTTTTGTTTCTTTTGCAGTAAGAGCACCTCCAGGAAATAGAACTAGAGTTGCCTTTGAATTTTTTACTTTGTAGAGCTCATAATTTTCATGGAGAATATGCTCAGTAGGGTAAATCTGTTTAGTCAATTCAGTTGTGAGGGTGTTTAATACACTTTCTATAATTTTCATTTTTCCATTTCGCTCTAATACACAAATAGAAATTGAGGCATCCAATTGAGTAATATGAAATACTTGAGTTCCCCAAAAGCCACCATGACCTAAACTTTGTAAGCCCTTTATGCTAGCATCGGCAATACCAAGTCTATAATTTTTTGTAATTCCATCCGTGGTTTTAACATCCGTTTTGATCAGGCTTAATACTTCCTTGTTCTTAATGATTTTTCCATTAAATAGATTGTATGAGAATTGAGCTAGTTCCTTCATGTTTGTTGCTATTCCACCGCCTCCATATAAATCCCAAGAAATATCATGATTATAAGAATCCCAATCGAAATTTAGTTTGCGTTCACCCCAATTTTTTTCGTTCCAATATTGGTGCGCAAGTTTTTTTGTGTGCGTTGGTTTCTCTTCCAAGGTGGGAAACCAAGTATTCTTCAAACCTGACTCGTTGTATTTTAGTAATTCTCTAATTGCTGTATAAAATGGTTTTTCGCTTTTTTGTTCTATGATTTCTGTAGCAAGCAGGTAGTTGACATCTGCATATTTAAATATCTCTTGTGGCTTACCTGCCGGTTCTCCTGCAATGGTTGCAAGTTTCAATTGTTCATCCCTTGTCCATCTATGTTTAGGGTTTTTGTTGATAAACTCAAAGTAATCCATATTTACATAGTCGTTTATTCCACTTGTATGAGAGAGTAGATGCTTGATTTTAATTTTATCAAGCTCATAGCCATCATCTCGAAAGAGTATTGTAGTTTTTTCTGACAGATGTTTTTCTATTGGGTCTTCTATATTTAATTTTCCTTCTTCTTGTAGTCTTAAAATTGCAGCCGAAACGTATGTTTTGATATTGCTTGCGATTAATACAGGTTGATTAGCTAATAACTTTGTTTTTGTGGCTTTATTTGAATACCCAGCACTTTTGCTCCAAGATATTCCGTTTTTTGGGGATTCAATATGCACTATGATTCCAATCGATTGTGGATTTGCTTTATAAATTGAATCGATAATTGATTGAAATTTTTCGACATTTGTTAATGTAGGCACTACTACATTTTCCGTATTTATACAACTAAAAGCAGTTACAAGAATGAGTAAAAAGAGGATTGTTTTTTTCATTATTTTAAGCTATAGATAAATGATTAAAGGCAATTCAGGTCTTAAGTCAAAGGATCTTCTTTGAATATTGTCATCAAAATAAAGTTCCATTAAATGTTCAGCGCCATTTTTGATAGCAATATTGTCAATACTATTTACAGCTTGAATAGTTTCGGTTTTTAAATCTAAATCAGTGGTTGTAATGGTGATTTTGGTAATCTTTTTTGCTCCATTGGGATGTTTGAAAAAACTTTTCCAATGGTCATCATTTGTCGGGAAATTATCTAAATCAGACATAGATTGAAATGTGCCAGACTCAATATCCGGATAGACCACAAAAACAGAAGGTTCCTGTAGATTAGTTTTGGCATTTTTTGAAACATAAATACTATTGTTTTCTCCCATCCATGCTTGCTGATACTTTATAGTTTCAAATGGAATTTTTTCAGGACTGTATTCCTTTAGCTTAAGAGCAACACTAAATGGTAATGCATTATTTTTATGGAAATTGGCTCTTTGGGAAAAATCTAATGAGGTATTCGTCTCATTGTTTTTATCAAACTCTTGTTGGTCATAGACAAATATCAACTCTAAATAACTGTTTAAAAAATGAAAATACTTCCCTGAAGTTCCTTGTCCTTGATGGGGGGTAGTATCTGAATCGGGTACAGTTGTAAAGCCAATGTCTATTAATAATTGTTTTGCTTTCTCAGGATGTTCAACCCAAATATTGAGATGATCTACTTTAAGATTGTTTTCTAATCGGGTTTCGATCTTTTCATTGCTTTGCTTGTCCTTAAGACCACAAGAAAGTAGCTTGAATGATATTATTAAAAGGGTGATATAATTACATTTATTCATTCTATACTTCAGCTATTTTTATAGGTGGAACAAAATTACATTGTATCATCATTAGATGATTGTATGATTTTAACCAAAGTTTTATATAGAGCGAAACTGGTTTGGAAGAAAACCAATATACAGTTTAAACACTTTTATCATGTGACTTTGATCTGTGAAACCACATATATCTGATATTTCAGAGATAGACTTGTTAGTGTTTAGAAGAAAGAAGACTGCTCTCTCTACTTTAATTTTCCGCATATAATCTCCCAGTGTGCACTTGTAGTACTTTTTGAAATATCTAGAAATAGTAACGGTATGCACATTAAAAATGGTAGCTAAGTCCTTTAATGGAATAAACTCATCCCATCGATCTTCAATAACTTCTCTTAGGGAGTTCATCCATACAGGGATATAGGAAGAGTTTTGATCTGATTTTAATAATTGATTAAAAGAGAAATCAATTGTTTCTGCAGAATATATATCACCTAAATGTAGCTCATTGTAGATATTCAATAGGTTTAAGTAAATATCAATGTTAGCTGTATTTGATGTTGAGAAATGTTTTGGACTAAGACTATTTGTTTTGTGAAAATCTTTTTTTAGTTCTACAATTAAGTGTTTTGAAGGAAATGCCGTATATCGATTGCTATGCAATTCGCCTTCATTATACAATATTATCTTACCAGGGGTTAATTGAATTTCTTCCTTTTTTCGGGATTCTCTGCTTCCTCCTTGCAAGACCAACGATAAATGAGTGTTTTCATGATGGTGCCAGTCTTCAGGTGCTGAAGTTTGAAAATTAACAATAGATAATACGTATGAGTTGAAATCATATTTTTCTGAGGTGATCCCAGTATATTCAGATTGCTCTAATTTCATTTTTGCATTTTGATTCTAATTGTTGTCATCTGGCTTTATCTTTCAATTCAATAAAGTCAATTGGCAAGACTGGTTTCGTAATTTCTTTCTTTTTCTCTTCTAGGTTAATTCCAAGAGATAAATAAATCATACTAGCTCTAACAAGTTTCATTAAATTTAGTGTTTTTTGTTCAAATTCGATCCGTTCAATAGCATATGTCAATCCGTTATCTAATATTCCACGTTGTCCAAAGTCTATTATTTTAAATGATTTATGTTCTATGAAATTTCTTATTTGAGCTAATTCTTGAGCTTTAGGCTCAATGGTGGAAGTGAATTCTTCTTTGTTTTCAAATAGATCTTTACTTAACCAATATAATCCTCTAAATGCCCAATTTTGAGTTTGAAGTATCTTTGGATTCAATTTATGTGATTTTGTTGTCTTGTCATAGATGTTCCAGATACTTCTAAATGAAACTTTATTTGGTTTGAAACCTAAATAGAGATAGTCGTTTAATAAGTAGCCAAGAGCAAGCAATTACTTATAGCCATTGTTGTAATACGTTTTTATTTATTCCACTCACTTTTTAATATTGAATAGAAGTCAACATTTAGTTTTTCTCCGTTTTTTATTTCACATTCACGCATTGTTCCTTCATATTTGAAATTAATTTTCTCCAATGCACTTTTACATTTTGTATTTTCACTTACTACATAACCTTCTATTCTATTTAAGTTTAATTCAGTAAAGCCTTGTTCAAATAGTTTTGGCATAACTTCTTTTAAAATTCCTTTTCCCCAATGCTCTTTTAGTAACCATAAACCAATTTCGGCTTTTTGATGCTCTTTCTCTAAACTGTTAAAACCTCCTGCACCACAAAATAAGTTATCTTGCTTATCATAAATTCCCCACCAAATTCCTGTACCATCTTTTTTTAGATTTCTGTACCACTCCATTTGCTCTTCTGTTTCTTCTAGTGTCGAGAAATGCACATCATAATATTTTGTGATTTCGGGGTTAGATAGTCCTTTATGAATGTTATTTATGTCAGAGGTTTCTATTTCCTTTAGTTTGTAGTTTTTAGTTTCCACTTTTTGAAGTTTGTTTTGAGTAAATGCATTACAACGTTTAATATAAGTGTGGTAGCAAGGCAAAATGTTACCTCTGCGTTGAATTTTTCTGCACATTGGTTACTAACTTTTTTTATTGCGAGTGTTGTGCCATTACAAACTGACGAGGTCATCCAATTAATCATATAGCTATGATGATCACATATACATCGTGGATGTTGCACGACTCCAAAATATTTAGAATCATCCTTATATTATTTTCTTAATAAATATAACTGATTGATTTTTATAGATAAAGTATTTGTGGTTTTATTCAGGGTTTTTGCTTACTATCAAAAAAAAGTTGTGCAACAGTTACTTTTGCTAGGCAATGTTTAGTATTCGATTTTTCTTTTCACGTACTGATCAACATAACCATAATAATAAAATGTTTTTTCTATCCAATCTCCGTATTCATTGTATTTGTACTTGTATTCTTGTTGATTTTTACCATCTTTATTATTACTTATACTTTTTATATTATCAAAGGTATCGTAAGTAGTAAATTCTTTACTAATAACAGTTTTGTTTGGTTCTGAAAATAATATATATTCAATTTTATTTTTTCGTTCATCATATTTATAGGTAGCTGACCTGATAAGATTATTATTTGAATCGAGTTCTTTCGTTCTAATTAAGTTATCAAACTCATCATATTTATATAGTGCTTTTGGATATCCTCCATATCTTTCGCTAATATAATCATGCTCTAAAACCTTTCTACCTTTCTCGTCATATTCGTAAGCAAAAGCTTTTTCCCATACTGAATTCTTTATAAATTCACTTAATATGAGATTACCATTTTTATCATAAGTATTTCTTTCGTTACTTATAGTATCTTTATTTCTGATTTGAATTTGACCAGTTACTAGTGATTTGTTTTTATTATTCCTTTCATAAATCTTTTGATCAGTTAGTCCTCCCTCACTATCATAAATTTCTTCTCTTAATAAATTTTGATCACCATCATATAAATACTTGACAACAATTTTTGACGAATAGATTTTCTTGATTATGTTCCCATACATATCATATTGTCTCTCTTCAGATTTTTCAAATTTAAGATCTTCTATACGTTCAATTTTTGCATTTAATCCTGGTTTGGAATAATACTCATAAAATTCTTTTTTTATTCTTTTTTCAGAAATTTTATTTTTCTCTTGACTTTGACAAGATGAAAAAAGTAAAAAAAAACTGATAACTATTAAAAGATGTTTCATTCTTTGCTTTGTTGTTATATTGCTTAACGTTTTATATATGTGTCGTAGCGAGGCAAAATGCTACCTTGCTTTTCGGCTTTTCTGCGCATTGATTGATAATTTACTTAAAATCATGCAGTGCGCCACTCCAAAGTAACCGGATCATCCGCTTAGTCATCAAGCTGCTATGATCACATATATGGTGTTGTAGAGCGTTTTATTCTTCAAATATTAACCCATTATTTTGATCAAATTGATTTCTTTCAGTTTCTGACATTCTATTACGTAATACTCTAATCGTATAACCACCTTTAACCTTTCCATTGCTATTATCAACAATCATCCAATCAGAGATTTGTTTTTTGTCAATTCTTACGGTATCTCCTAATTTAACTTTCAGGATCGAAATGGGTTCATTACCTATAATTCCATAGTAGTCAGATTGATTTAAAATTATTTGTCCCACCCATAAATGTTCATTACCACCATCTGGTGTGTCATATTTTTGTTTTATTGAAAAGTAATATTTGTTCACACTATCATTTTGGAAAGTTTCTTTGAATAAATTAAATGTTTCATTTGCTTTAGTAATTGCATTGTTCATTTCCATATCCGTTTCTTGCAGATTATATACATCTGGTTTATTTTCTCTTTCAACTTTTGACTTTTTTGATTGATTACAGGATAGTGTAAGGACTGAAATAAGTATTAGTATTTTTTTCATTTTTTATGCTGTACAACGTCTCTTGTATTGTGCGTTTGCATCCCGCAGGGTGCATATGCATTATACAAATTGTTAGGTGCAGTTTTTACTTTTATTAAATTAAATCAACATACATTCTTATGTTTCTTCCTCCATAGGTTTCAATATAAACTGGATAAGTACCATCTCCCATGAAAGTGTTAAAAGCGACTGCTGCTCCTTCGTGACCTTTTTCGTGAGTCAAAGCACCAAATCCTTCATCACTTAAAGTCGCATAACAAGAACCTGCATAAGAATATGAATATTCCGATTTTTTGTCAACCTTTATTCGTTCAAATCTTTCGGATTCCAATAATTCATTAACGGAATGGTCAAATCCCTTTATTTTTTCATCGAAGTGGTTGAAGTCTTTTCTAAACTGATAGGTTTTTCCAGTTTCTTTATCCTTAAAAAGTCTCAAATCTTCATAAGGTTGTTTTTTCCATTGCGAATCAACATAACAAGGGTCAGTTAACATCAATTGTCCACTATCTACATCTACATATCCAGCTAAAGTAGTTTCTAATTCTTTGTCTTTGTCTAAAAAGTCACCAAACTTTCCAAAATCCTCAATCAACTGGGAAATAGTATTTTGTACTTCGCCTGTTTTCTTTAATTCACTTTTAAACAGAAGTAGTTCTTCATTCTTTTTTTGGATTTCAAGTGCGTGATTTTCTTTATCTAAATTTAGCCGTTCGATTTCCTCTTCACGAATTTTTATTCTTTTACTTAAAGCATTCTCAATAAAATCAGGTGTTTTTCTTTCTAATTCAGACACTCTGTCTTTCCATAAATTCAAATTTTTTTCTACAACTTTCATTTGCTCATCTTTAGCTGTTACAGTAGCCTTTAGATTCTGAATGTATGCTTTGTAAATCCAACCGGCTGCACCAAGAGCGAAAGCATTGATGATTAGCTGAATCCATTTAATGTAATCTTCTGGGTTCATATTGTTTTTTCAAATTGCACCTAACAATTGGATATGTGTACCGGTACACATATTTCCATTATATGTATCTCAAATCTAGTGGATTTCTAATTGATTTAAAATTATTTAGGGCAACTTGCGTAAATTTCGGTTGTTTTGGTGCTGCTATGCCCTAATAAAGTTTGTATCTATCTAATATCTGTTCGGTCTTCTAAAAGATGAGTGGCAAAAGAATGCTTTAACATTTGTGGGAGTGTTTTTCGTAAGATACCAGACGTAGCACTAGCCCTCCTAACAATTTTTGCCACCCGGGGCTCCTGCAAATTAATTAGGTAGCAAGATGATATGAAGCGCTGGATTGTGATGGTTTTAGGAGCTTTTTTTCTCCAATTGTACTCCCTGAAAACAAGCGTAAAATGCTCCAGAAAACAATGGCTTATAAAGTGTTTTTGACTTAAAAAGGAAGAAAAAAACGGTATTTTAGTAAGTTATTTCTTACTTTTTTGTTTAAAAAAAGAGACGTACAGCAATGAATCAAGTGTTGTACAACAATTTGACGTTTATTCTTAGAGAAAAACGGCTTTTTTGAGTAAAAAAAGCCCCAACATCTAAGTTTTTAATGTTGAGGTCAAGTGGATGTATCCTGTTTTTTTATAGGTTGGGATGATCCCTTTTTAGGGAATCAGGACCATAGAATTCCTGATTGCTCATAAAAGGTATATGCATGCTTTGATATGCAATGTGCCCTTCTAGGATCGGGCTACCACAATATTGAGACAGGGTTTCTATGGATATATGGTTATACATGATTACTACATTTTATAAAGGATATTACAAGAAGCATTCCGAAGTATATATGTTAAGTATTAGTTATTTGTAAAACAGTGAATTGTATTGGTGTTGTTTGATGTCATCCCCTAATATAAAAGTCATTTCTATATCATTATCAGAAACGATTCGCTGTCGGGGTGTATGTTGTGTAGCCGGAACTGCCAAAATCCGGTAAGAACTGATTAAAGAGGGGAATCCGGATGTGGTTGAAATGTCTGATAGTCCGTGAGTGTTCTTTGGGATTAGATTACTTTAAACAAACTGCCTTCTCTGTGGTATCCTAAGGTTGTATAATAAGAGTCGGCATCCGACATCACGAAAACTTCCTGATCCGGGAAGGCAGTTCGTATGCTTTCCAGAAGTTTTTTTCCTATTGCGTTCCCTCGATATCTTTTAGTGACTAATAAATCCACTACCCAGACATAGAAACCAGTGTCGTCTAGCGCCCGTATATATCCGCAGAGTTGATTGTGAGTATAGGCTACATAGGTAATCGAATGTTCCAGTGCAAGCCGGTATTTAGGAAGGAGGTAAGTTTTCCATTCCTCTCCTTCGGATTTAATAAGAGTTCGCAAGGCATCGTAATCTCTGGAAGATGTATATTTTCTTAGTACTATATCCATGTGTGGGTTCGGTAGTTTTAAAATGACAACTTAGGTCGGCTATGGGTACTGATTCAGGTATTTATGACAAAATCAGGTGTTTTTTATTTCCCTTGAAATATAGTTAAAAATAGAAAGGTTTCCTATGAGAATAAGAGATGGACGGTTCTTATGCAGACGTATGTACAGATGTTTTTAGCGATACTTAGTTATAGAGTGAAACCGAAAACGATTACAATGTTTTTGGGGTGGGCAGGAGTTTAGTACACGATCAGGTATAAAAACCATAACGCCGGCAGTTTGGTAGAACCACCAGCGCTATGGATAAGTGAAATAAATCTAAAAAAAAAGCTTACTTAAAAGGTAAAAACCCCTGGATGGCGTCTGTTCCCGTATAAGATAATCCTTTGGTAACGGTATTGGTCGCCGCATCGTAGATGTATATATTGTTTCCTTCTGTTTCGGTATTTCCCACAATCGCTACTTTTCCGTTGCCTATAGAGCGAACGGTTCTTCTAGGGTATTTGGATAGCGGAAGGTTTAATTTGGTCGTTTCTTTAGTGATTAAATCAATCGCATGGTATTCGATCACATAACTACCCTGGTAGTCTTTGTATTCTGTAATTAGATCACTTCTGAATACCTGAACAACGGCTTTGTTGTTTCCGGCATATGCCATTCCTGCTGTATGATTGCCCCCGAATTTTTCGCTTAGGTTAAAAAAATAGGTATCGTCAAAATCAGAAGCTCCTGCTTTAATCCGTACAATTCCTGATGGGATGGATTCATTTGCTCCCCAGTAATCGGTATTGGTAGAGGTGAGGTATAAATCTCCGTTTTCTACAATAGCATGAGAAGATACTACACTAAACCCTACACCTGCGGCCTTGTCAGTAGTAATGACTTTTTCATAAGCCATTGTTTCTGCATTGTATATGGCGATAGAGGCTTGATTAAATGCCCCCCAATTAGCATCTGCATGATAGAACGGAACGTAGATTTTATTGTCCTTAAGGATATACAGGGAAGGAGCAGATTTATCCCCCTCATTAATAGGAAGCGTGATGGTACCTGCAGTTTCTTCTGTCATATCTGTAGTGTTGATTATCTGGTAATTAAATACGCCTCCATCGGCAGCCCGGGCTCCCGTAGAAACTAATAAACGATTGTCGGACAAAAATTCAGAAACAGGTCCCCCGCTGATTCCTGTATTAGGAACGGATCCGAGAGGAGTTAATATCCCATCTTCATTAACCTCGTACTTGGTTAGTTTTGTTTCAGAGTTTAGATAGATATATCCGTCCTTACCATTAATTACTACATTATAAGGTAAATTGGGGATCTCCTGTGCATCCAGAATATTGGCATTTCCTGTTTCTACATCATCAATGATATGAAATGGATACAAATCGGTAGCCGGCAGGGCTAATGCAAGTAGGAACTTATAGTCTTTTTTGGGGTCTTCTTCTACGGTGTTTGGCGTATCATCATCACTGCTGCATGAAAAAAGCGATAGTACGATTATAAATAGGACACCTAAACTGATTACTTTAGTATTCATTGTTTTTATTTATGGTTTTTAAAAAATTAATTATCCAGAAAGAACCGGTACTTTAGATAAAAGGCACTTCCTGGTTTTGATTGTCTAAAATTGTCATATGCCGAAGCGTCAAAAATATTTTGCACTTCGATGTTTACATTGTGTTTTCCGTTTGTTGAAGAGAATGTAATTCCTGCATTGTTTAGGAATTGGGTTGGGATTTCATTTTTATCCGTCAGGGTAGCTGCTTTCTTATAGGCGACATAGAACTTATCGACAAAATTTACTCCGTAATAAACCGAAGTATTCACCTTGCGTATCAGGTTTGGCAATTGATAGCTGATGTCTGCATTGGCAAAAAGAGAAGGAGTATTCGGTAGTTGCTGTTTTTCGAATACGCGTTCCTCTATGGATCCGGAGGGAAAATCCTGATTGTTGAGTACCTGCTGCCAGGTCAGATTCCCGCTGAATCTCAGTTTTTTGTACTGGTATATAAGATCCCATTCGACTCCCCGTATTAAAACATCTTCTTCATTTTGATAGGAGTTGACCAAGCCCGAGAACTGAAAACGGATAAAGTTTTTTACATCTCTGCGGAATAGATGTACCTCGTTTTTCAGGAATCCGTTATCGGTAGGGTAGGTATACCCGATTCCCAGATTTATATTTTTACTGATTTCGGGTTGCAAACCGGGAACTGCCAGAATGCTTAATCCATCTCCGAATATTTCTTTTGGTTGCGGGATTCTGTATCCTTTTTCATAAGAACCTTTTAGCAATAAGTCGGGGGTAATAAAATACCGGGTCGAAAATGAATATCCCAGTCTGTCCTGTATCGTCGAAACATCCTCTATTCCAATAGAGGAATCGGTAAAAGTGATGGCTTGTTTTGCCAGGGTTTTGAAATAATAGTGTTTAAGAGCAAGGACGCTTTCTAATTTTTGATCAAAAAAGGTTGTGGTATAGGCGAAACCGCTAACTGCCTTTTTGATGGTATTTGGAGATTTGAAAGGTTGATTTTCTTCGGTATTAATTCTGTTTTCCCCCTCCCGGCTTATTTCAGAATAGATATGATTCAGACCGATAGTATGCCCTTCACTGATGTTGTAATTCGCATGAACACGGTACTGGAACTGCGACTGATTAAACTTAAACAGGGTTTTGGGCTGTAAAAACTCCCCGCGACCATCTTGTATTTCGTTTACTTTAAAACTTCCGTCCCAGCTATACCGGTTGGATGAGGTGTCAATACTGGTGCGCTTGATCGTGTTGTATAAAGCAAAAATATCTAAGCTCAACCGCTCGTCGAATATCCTGGATTTGGTATAGCGAAGACGTACCGTTTGGTTGTGTTCTTCTTCTGTAGCTTCTCCGATAGGTCTGTTATTCAATCCCTGAATTTCCCGGTCAATTCCGGCAGCGGCAAAATCAACGATAAGTGCATCTGCCCATTGTGTATTGGTAAAACCAAGCCCGATATTTCCCAGTACAGAGCGGTATTGATCGTGAAATCGCTCGACATCTCCGGTTACCTCTGTATCGATTTCTCTCTCGATACCGTTTTGAATTACGGTTTCCTTGACAAAGTAATTTACATCCCGCATAAGGTAATTGTTATCGCTGTAATTGTAGATACCGCTTACTTTGACCGTGAAACCGCTTTTCTCAGCCCGATATTGACTATTGAGATTGAAGCGATGTGTGTTAAATGAACCAACACTATGCGAGACGTCAAAAAAAGAAGCTTTCTTTTTATTGGTTATAATATTAATAGCACCCCCAAGGGCATCCGCCCCAAGTGATACAGGAACAACTCCTTTGTATACATCGATGCGTTCTATAAGATTGACAGAGATATTATTAAGACTGTATGCTTCTCCTAATTCATCAATGGGAATGTCATCGACAAATACCCTGATCTGCTTATCCGTCAGTCCGTTTAATGATAGTTTATAAGAAGATCCCAGCCCCCCGGTGGATCGGATTCTGATCCCGGAGGTCTTGTTTAGGATGACAGAAGCATCAGTCGTATTGTTCTTTAATTGTTTAGTACTGATAGAATTGACAGCGAAACTCTGTTCTTTGATCCTGGTAGTCTTACTTTTTCCAGTTACTGTGACTTCGTCAATAGCTGTTAAATCTGTTTCCAGAGTAATGTTCAGGGTGATTTTTTCTCCTTCACTCAGGGAAACAGTTTGCAGTTGTTTTTTGTATCCCAAACCGGAAACTTCCAGTACATACGCTCCCGGAGCAATATTGTATATGCTATAGGTTCCTTTTACATCCGTATATGCCCCGTGATTGGTATTCCTTAGTAAGGCAGTGATCCCCTCAATCCCATTGTTACGGGTATCTGTTACGGTTCCTGTGATCGTCGCTGGCTCCCCCTGCGCATACGAATAGAGAATCGTACAGCTAGTAAGTATGAAATAGACAACTATTTTTATATAGTTAAACATTATAATTTAGATTAAATAAGAATAATTCGCGAAAGTGTAAAATAAATGAGGGAGATAAAAGGATAAATCTGTCAACGACATTTTTAATATGGCGAACGTCACTTTTAAAAAATCAGCAGGTTAATTGTGAAATAATAGACGTATTTGCTTAAAGATTATTCTATTTTTGAGGTCAATTTTGATGGTAATGAAGCAGCAATTACATGCATTTTTTACAAAAAACTATGCAGAGATTATATATCAGTTATTAGTTTCTGTAGCGTTGTTTTTTTTCTATTCTTTTATACAGGAAGAAGGCATTTATAATTCGGAAGCGATCCAAAAGTGGATTCCTTATAAAATTGCATTTTTTGGTAATTACATGGTGGCAGCCATGTTTATTAATTATGTCTTATTACCTAAGTTGTATTCTAGAAAACGCTTTGCATTGTTTTTTACCAGTGTTGCGTTATTGATCATCCTTGTCATTCTTACAGATGAATTTTTCCTGGAAAAAATATATTTTCCGGAGACTAGAGGAACGTATTTTCCGGGAGTGTTTTTTACTCTGGTGGAAACACTTCCTTTAATCATATTTTATATGGGATTTAAGTTTGCCTGGGATTACAATAAAAAACAAAGCGAGATAGAAAAATTAAAAGTACTGGTTAAGGATAGTGAATTACAATTTTTAAAATCTCAGATTAACCCTCATTTTCTCTTTAATAACCTGAATAATTTGTACGCATACGCATTAGAAGAATCTCCTAAGACACCTACCATCATCTTAGAATTGTCATCAGTGTTGCGCTATATGTTATACGATTGCAAAGAGGATTTTGTACCACTTCCTAAGGAGGTGGAACACCTGAAGAATTTTACAGAGTTATACAAGCTTCAGATAGAGCATAGGGGAGATATACAGTTTCATACCAATGTAGCAGCTTCAGAATATTCTATAGCCCCTCTGATTCTTATGGTATTTATAGAGAATGCGTTTAAACATAGTACGAATTCTCAGTCCGAAGGAATTGAGATTGAGATAGCTATTACGGTATCCCAAACAGGAGTTTTGAATTTTATTTGCAAAAACGGGTTTTCTCCATTGGATCAAAAAGGAAATACCTCCAGAGGAATAGGGATACTCAATGTCAGAAAGCGTTTAGAATTATTATACCCTAATGCGCATACATTGGAAATTACAAATACGGATACCGTCTTTAATGTAGCGTTAAAAATGCAGTTAAAACCGATAGGACAATGATTAGATGTGTTATAATAGAAGATCAGCCGCCAGCACAGCGAATACTGAAAAAATATATTTTAGGAGTAGATGATTTACTGCTGATGGAAACATTCTCTGATGTGATCAAAGCAAAAGAGTATATGCAGACAACTACTATCGATTTGCTATTTCTGGATGTTCATCTGCCGAAAATATCGGGGATTGATTTTTTAAAATCTTTTCCGAATCACCCCAAAGTAATTCTTACGACTGCTTTTTCTGAATACGCGCTGGAGAGTTATGCGTTTAATGTGGTGGATTATTTATTAAAACCGATACCCTACGAACGGTTTTTGCAGGCGATTGCCAAATTGAGAAATAGTATTGTCTCTCAAGCAGAAAAAGCAGCAACGACCGTGATAATTAAATCAGGATATGAGCATATTAAGGTATATACCGACGCTATTATATATATTAAATCTGATTCTGATTATACAGAGGTCAATACAGCGGAGAAGAAATACCTGAGTAAAGATTCTTTAAAGCAATGGTTGGAAAAACTGAATGAAAATGATTTTTGCCAGGTGCATAAATCCTACCTGATTAACGTACAGTATCTGAGCAAAGTTGTAGGTAACACGATTTATTTAGCAGATAACAATATTCCGATAGGGAGGGCTTTTAAGAAGCATTTTGTCTCCTGTTATTTACAGTAGCCATGCAACCAGGATATGCTTAGAAAGGGGAGGAGTTGTCTTTTTGATAAAATGAGTTGTTGCATTCCCCTTAAAAAATAAACCCCAGTAAATACTGAGGTTTTGAAGTGTTTTTGTGGAGTCGGAGGGATTCGAACCCTCGTCCAAACAAGTAACAAAACAGCTTTCTACACGCTTAGTTTTTGTTTAATTGTCGATGTAAGACCGATCAAAAACTACCTATCTTACACGTATTCTCTAAGAGTTTCGAGAGGATATTGAGACCCTACCTTCTCTAGGTTTATTTTTACGAAGTCTCAAAATCAATCGCCATAAACCAAGGCTATTGGGAGACTTCCTGCTTGTTCGCCTTGCGAACCGAGGCATTATCCTACTATAATTCAGATTATGCAGCTAGGGCGTAGTTATTCTCGCCGTTTAAAAAAGATGAAATATGATATTAGCGAGCTGTATTTCAGCGCTCGACGTGCTTACCATCGTATTAATCTCGCTGTCAAAACCAGTCGACCCCGATGGTGTTTCCATAAAAATTGATCATCAACAGAATCAGGAATCAAATGTTCATGCCTATTTTGATCAAAAATCAATGTGGGCGGCAAATATAATCATAAATATTATACCTTTAACCTCGCTTTTTGAATAATCAATATTTATACCAAATTATTATGACAAGATTCGGAATCATTAAAGAACGAAAAAACCCGCCAGATCGTCGTGTCGTCTTTTCTCCAAAGGGAGCCAAAAAGGCAGTAGATCAGTATCCGGATGCAACTTTTGTAGTAGAAACCTCAGATGTTCGGGTCTTTAGTGATGAAGCGTATAAAGCCGAGGGGTTTGAGGTAACCACAGATATGTCGGATTGCGATGTACTATTAGGAGTAAAAGAAGTACCTGTAGATGCGTTACTTCCGAATAAAAAATACTTTTTCTTCTCGCATACAATCAAGAAGCAACCTTATAACCGAAAGTTGCTAAAAGCCGTATTAGATAAGAATATAGAGCTGTATGATCATGAAGTAATAGTGAATACGGCAGGTTTCAGGTTGATTGGGTTTGGTCGCTATGCCGGGATTGTAGGAACCTACAATGGGATAAGAGCCTGGGGAACCACTCAGGGAACATTTCAGATTCCCAAGGCTTCTGAATTGCCTGATCAGCGGGCACTGGAAGATACCCTGCGATCTATAGCCTTGCCCCCGATCAAAATTGTACTAACAGGTAATGGAAAAGTAGGAAGTGGTGCCAAAGAAATACTGGATGCGATGAACATCAGAGAGGTGTCTGTAGAAGAATATCTGACCCGGCAGTTTGAAGAGGCTGTATATGTACAGATTGATGTATTAGATTATAACAAAAGAAAAGATGGTCAACAGTTGCCCAAAGAAGACTTTTATACCAATCCTGCAGACTATAGAAGTGATTTTATGAAATATGCCGTTGTAAGTGACCTGTACATCGCCGGTCATTTTTATGGAGATGGCGCTCCTTATATTTTTACCCGGGAAGATGCAAAGTCTCCTGATTTTAAAATTCAGTTGGTAGCAGATATATCCTGTGATATCGACGGACCGGTAGCTTCTACATTGCGAGCATCAACCATAGCAGCTCCTATATATGGATACCATCCGCAAAAAGAGATAGAAGTAGATGCTATGGATAAAGAAGCGATTGTGGTTATGGCAGTTGATAATCTCCCATGCGAGCTACCAGCGGATGCCAGTGAAGGTTTTGGAGCGATGTTTTTAGAACATGTCATTCCGGCATTTTTTACAGATGATAAGGAAGGAATATTAGAAAGAGCGAGAATGACTCAAAATGGCGCATTGACCCAACGATATGCATATCTACAGGATTATGTAGATGGAAAAGAATAAAAAATAAAAAATGCGATCCCAGGTTTTGGTATCCTGGGATTTGCTTTAATATCTTTGCAGCGTTAAAGCAGAGAACGATGACAACTGAGCAACTTGTAGCCCAAATAAATAAAAAACAATCCTTTTTGTGTATAGGACTAGATGTAGACCTTACTAAAATACCCCCACAGCTGTTAGAGACAGAGGATCCTATTTTTGAATTCAATAAAGCGATTATAGATGCTACGCATCATTTGGCGGTGGCCTATAAACCCAATACGGCTTTTTATGAAGCGTATGGAATCAAAGGGTGGAAGTCTCTGGAAAAAACCATTCAGTATATCAATACCCATTATCCCGAAATGTATACCATAGCTGATGCAAAAAGGGGAGATATCGGAAATACAAGTGCGATGTATGCCAAAGCTTTTTTCGAAGATCTGGGGTTTGATTCCGTGACAGTAGCCCCCTATATGGGAAAAGATTCTGTAGAACCTTTTTTATCCTTCGAAGATAAACACACTATTATGTTGGCGCTGACATCCAATGAAGGAGCTTTTGATTTTCAAATAAAGGAAACCGAAGGAAAAGAATTGTATAAACAGGTATTAGAAACCTCTACTTCCTGGAACAATGCCTCCCAGCTTATGTATGTAGTGGGAGCAACAAAGGCGACGTACTTTACAGAGATTCGAAAGATTGTACCGGATAGTTTCTTATTAGTTCCTGGAGTAGGAGCGCAGGGAGGAAACTTACAGGATGTATGTAAGTACGGAATGAATGATCAGGTAGGTCTTTTGATTAATTCGTCCAGAGGGATTATCTATGCATCTAAAGGAACTGATTTTGCAGCTGCAGCGGCGGCAAGTGCCCTGACGTTGCAACAAGAGATGCAGCAGATTTTAGCGGGTAGAAAGTAGTTTTAGCAATGTGTTATCAAATAGATATGTGATGGAACATCAGGATCAGTTAGGTCGATCTGTACTTGTAGAGAGAACACCGGTACGGATTGTTTCTTTAGTGCCTTCCCTGACAGAGTTGCTCGTGTCTTTGGGGTTGGAAGATCGCATTGTCGGAGTAACCAAATTTTGTGTTCACCCATCGCATATCCGAAAGTCAAAAACAATCGTCGGAGGTACAAAAACGGTTCACTATGATCGGATAAAAGCCTTGACGCCTGATCTGATTATATGCAATAAAGAAGAGAATACTCAGGAGATTGTCGAGACCCTGGAACGCGATTTTCAGGTTCATGTGTCAGATATGTATACATTGGCAGATGTCTATGAGTTGATCGGTCAGTATGGGGCTCTTTTTGAAGTAACTGAAGCTGCTGCAACGATTAAGAATGCTATAGCTGAGGATCAGGAAGTATTTGTTAGAGAAAGGGCGGGTGTGCTACCCGTTCGAGTGGCGTACTTTATCTGGCGAAAGCCCTGGATGGTGGCAGGAGGGAATACGTTTATTAACTACCTGATGCAGCAGGGAGATTTTGTCAATGTATATGAAGAAACGACTCGCTACCCCGAGATAACACTCCAGTCACTGCTGGAGAAACAGGTACAGGTTGTATTTCTGTCTTCTGAACCATACCCTTTTGCAGATAAGCATATAGAAGAAATAAAGAAAGAAATAGGAGATCAGATTCCGATAATGTTAGTCGATGGGGAATATTTTTCCTGGTATGGTTCCAGGCTATTGGGCGCCTTTGAATATTTCAGGGAGTTACACCGAGAGTTACCTGTTTAGTGATGACTAGCTGTGCGTTTATTGTGTGATAGCACATTTTCCAATTTGTCGATTTCTACCAGAAGCTGTTTTGCCTCTTCGTGGAGTTGATCACATTTTTGTTTGTTTTTAGGAGCGACTGTATACGCGCACTTCATCAACTTCGAATAACGACACTTTAATTTTTCCAGTTGTGTTTTGTTTTTAAACCAGGCAAACATATTTTTCTTCTTCAAGATCTGTGGTCAAAATTACAGGATAGAAAAGAGAAAAGCTCTTAATGTCAAGTTAATGTTCCTAAAAAATAAAGAATCTAAATAATGAGGATAGCAACTAAATTTAGTTTCTATCCTGCAAGCTGAATACTCGTCTCAGTAAGTCCGTAGTTCGGGAGCTGAGTTTTGTTCTGATTTCTTTTTCTTCTATAGCAATCATTTTATAAACACCGTTTAGCGCCTGTCCGGTTACATAATCCGTCAGGTCTGGGTTTACTTTTTGTGTAAAAGGTACAGCATTGTATTTTTTGATAATGTTCGTCCATACACGATCAGCTCCAACACGAGATAATGAAGAGTTGATCACCGGAGAAAACTTACCATATAAACTAGTTTTGGTTTTTCCGATTAAGTATTTTGTGGCGGCATCCTGATTTCCTAACAAGATTTGCTTGGCATCGGTAAAGGTAATCTGGCGAACAGCATTGACAAAAATAGGGGTAGCTTCTTTTACCGCATCTTCTGCTGCTCTGTTTAAAACTTTTAACCCTTCATCAGCTAATTTGCCCAGACCGATGTCTCGTAATGTCTTATCTACTTTTTGTAATTCTTGTGGCAACATTATTTTGACCAGCTGATTTCGGTAAAAACCATCTGTCTGTGTTAGTTTAGAAACCTGCTTGTCAATTCCCTTGTCCAATGCTTGTCGCAGCCCATTTCCTATATCAGCATTACTAAGACCGATCCCTCCTGTATTTTGAGGTAGGTTTTCCATTACTTGTTGTAATTCAGCACAGCTGGATGCGATGACTAATAAAGCGAGCACAAGATACTTTTTCATAAAAAATGGTTTTTAAGATAAAGACAAGATACATGTTTCTTGTTTATCCGCCGTAAAAATAACATACTTTCTCGAAATAAACATAGAAAATAAGAGAAGGAATACAAAGGATGGAAGCGAGAATGAAAAAAATAATTAACTAAATTTTTAGTTTAAACTAATTTTTTAGTTATATTGCAATCAGAAATCACCATATGAACCTGTATCGGTTATTAAAGTGATGCGATTAAAAGAAAACATCCATGAAGCAATTAACGAAAGCAGAAGAAGATATCATGCAAATTTTATGGGAACTGGAAGAGGGGAATGTAGCCGCTATTATAGAAGAGTTTCCGGATCCAAAACCAGCGTATAATACGGTATCAACTATTGTAAGGATCTTAGAGACCAAGGGATTTGTAACTTATAAAAAGAAAGGACGGGGACATATTTATTATCCGGCAGTAAAGAAATCTGAATACAGTAATCAACGTATTCATAAGTTGATGGATGGTTACTTTCAGGGATCTTTCAAAAGCATGGTTTCTTTTTTTGTAAAGAAAAATGAAGTAAGCATGGAAGAAGTGGAGGAGATGATCAAAGAAATTAATAAAAAAGAGTAGATGATGGTGTATTACGTATTTCAGACATTGATTTTTCAATTATTGTTTTTAGCAGTTTATGAATTATTTTTAAGAAAGGAGACCTTTTTTAATGCCAATCGTGGCTATTTATTACTTACACCTATACTGAGTTTACTGATGCCATTTGTTCATATCGGTATGGTGAAACAGACAATACCTGATCAATACGTAATAGCATTACCAGAGATATTACTTACGGGAGATCCGGTGACTGAGCATTCGTATCCAGGGCTATTCGCATGGATTTTCTCCATAGAGGTATGGGGATATGTCTGGGGAGGAGGCGCATTGGTCTGTCTGCTTTTATTTGTGTGGAAACTCTATAAGATTCTAAAGATGAAACAAAATGGAGAAATAACCAGAACAGCAGACATACACTTGGTTTCTCTGCCAGATACCGCAATTGCATTTTCTTTTCTACACCTGATTTTTATGGGGAAGAAAATACCAGCTACTCAGCGCGAGCATATTTTATTACATGAAAAAGTACATGCAGATCAATACCATTCACTGGATTTGTTGTTTTTCGAGTTACTACGGGTATTCTTTTGGTTTAATCCGTTATTGTATCTATACCAAAAGCGAATTACTGTACTCCATGAATATATTGCAGATGCCAAAGCAGTGAAACTGAAGGGGAAGAAAGAATACTATCAAACCATGTTATCGCAGGTTTTCCAAATAGAAAAAATTTCATTTATCAATACATTTTTTAATCATTCATTAATCAAAAAACGAATCGTTATGTTACAAAAATCAAAATCCAGAAAAATTGTTCAGTTAAAGTACTTAATACTGGTTCCGCTAATTTTAGGAATGGTGGTCTACACTTCTTGTACACAGGAGACCATGGCGCAAGGAGGGGAGATGACCGGAGATCAACATAAGAAAGTGAGTACGATGATGCAGCGAATTGAAGACCTCAAAGAAGAAATGCAAAAACAGGGAAATATGACTGAGGAGGAAGAAAAGGCATTAAAGCTCTTGTTGTTGTATACAACGGAAGGAAGCTTAAAAAATCCCTTTTTCAACGATGTTCATGACCTGGTAGAAATTCCTTTTGGTGTGATCGATAAAGTTCCCGTATACCCGGGCTGTGAAGGAATGACAAAAGAAGAAACAAAAAAGTGTTTTTCTCAGAAATTGTCTGCTTTTGTCAGTTCAGAATTTGATACAGGTATTGCCGAAAGAAATAATCTTACCGGAGAACAGAAAGTAGCTGTACATTTTAAGATTGACAAAACGGGTAAAGTAGGAGGACTAAAAATAAAAACAGATAGTGAAGAATTGAGAAAAGAAGCAGTGCGTTTAATGAAAGCATTACCTGTAATGATTCCGGGAGAACAAGACGGAGTGAAAATAGGCGTAGCATATACACTACCTATTAAGTTTACGATCAAAAAATAAGCGCGATTGATCTGATATTTTTTGAAGAAATAACCTGAAGTTGGTGCATACCTGTCATCACCAAAATAGATAAGGACGAGAAGAAAGTTTTCTCGTCCTTAGTTTTTTTAAGAAAAAATAACGGTCTTGTTATTATACACCCATACTTTTCGCTGTAAGTGATATTGGATAGCTTTGGATAATACAATTTTTTCGAGATCACGCCCTTTAAGAATAAAGTCCTGTACATTATGAATGTGAGAAACACGTACAATTTCCTGTTCTATAATAGGACCTTCGTCCAGATCAGAAGTGACATAGTGACTGGTAGCTCCAATGATTTTTACACCTCTTTTATAAGCAGAGTGGTAAGGTTTGGCTCCTGGGAATGCCGGTAAAAAAGAATGATGGATGTTGATAATTTTATTTCGGTATTTATCGACAAAACCAGGGGAGATAATCTGCATATATCGGGCCAGAACAATAAAATCTATTTTGTATTCCTCTAAGAGTTTTAGCTGGGTAGCTTCACTGGCAGCTTTGGTTTCTTTGGTGACAGGAATATGTTTAAACGGAATATTAAACCGTTTTGCTACTGCTTCGAGATCCGGGTGGTTACTAATAATCAAAGGAATCTTGACATGCAATTCTCCAGAGGCATGTCTGCTGAGAATATCGTATAAACAATGATCGTATTTGGATACAAAGATCGCCATTTTTGCTGCTTTCTTAGGATTGTACATCTCCCAGTTCATAGCATATGGAATAGCAATCTGCTCATTAAATGCTTTTTTAAAAAGAGCGAACTTTTCCTCATCATGGTCAAATTCACATGCTAACCTCATAAAAAACTCGCCGACTTCATGATCCACATGTTGTTCTATATAAGTGGTATTGCCCTTTTTTTCCAGAATAAAGTTTGTAACGGTTGCGATAATTCCTTTTTTATCAGGGCAGTTGATCAATAAAGTTGCTTTTTTCATCTGTATTAATTTTATTGTTTTTTGTCATCTCAATAGGAAACTTACCCAGGATCATTGAAGCAGAATCAATATCATTGATAGAGTGTATTTCATATATGAGAAAATTGAATAAAGAGCACTTTGATAGGTTGATGATGTTGCTATCAAATCTCTTGTTAATTGTTATAATTGAATTTGGATTAATAAATACGTTTTGTTGTTTATGAGCGTTTTATAGAATAAACATAGTAATAATCCCGAAAGGAAATTTCAAAAAAAAACAGAAACAGTTCCTTTTTGCGAATCTCTCTTTTTTTAGGAGGATTTATTATTGATTTGATAAAAATGAATGTGAGAAAAAATATTAAGTGAGATTAAGGGCTGTTTTTTTGAGAAATTCTACAGAAAAAGCTCCTTGATACCGTAACATCCTCAAATAATATATCAGAAGAAAAGGAAAAATTAACAAGAATGTAAAATCTTTAAAATTTTAACGATCACTCAAAAAAAAGATAATTATCTTTTGTTAAAGTATATAATTATAAAAGAATCTTCATTTTTGATGTGTATTTCGTAAATTAGCAGCACTAAAAATACTTTTTATAGCCAATGGAACAGATTGCACCTTATAAACCCAAAAACAAAGTCAGAATTGTTACAGCAGCTTCTTTATTTGATGGTCATGATGCGGCGATCAATATTATGAGAAGAATTATTCAGTCTACAGGAGTAGAAGTAATTCACTTAGGTCATGATCGCAGTGTAGAAGAAGTGGTTAATTGTGCCATACAAGAAGATGCAAATGCAATTGCGATGACATCGTATCAAGGGGGACACACAGAATATTTTAAATATATGTTCGATTTGCTAAAAGAAAAAGGAGCAACACATATTAAGATATTCGGAGGTGGAGGAGGAGTAATCCTTCCGGAAGAGATCAAAGAATTAATGGACTATGGAATAACCAGAATTTATTCTCCGGATGACGGTCGTGAGATGGGGTTACAGGGGATGATTAATGATCTGGTAGCGAATGCAGATTTCCCGATAGGAGATTCCCTTAATGGAGAAGTAAACCATTTGGAGGAAAAAAATATTGGAGCAATAGCAAGAGTGATTTCTTCTGCAGAAAACTTTCCTGATATTGCCAGAGAGACCTTGGAGCAGATTCATGAAAAGAATAAGGATAGTACTATTCCTGTATTGGGAATTACAGGAACCGGAGGAGCAGGAAAATCTTCATTGGTAGATGAATTGGTGAGAAGGTTTCTGATTGATTTTCCTGATAAGACAATCGGTCTTATCTCAGTGGATCCATCTAAGAGAAAAACAGGAGGAGCCTTATTAGGAGATAGAATTCGAATGAATGCAATCAACTCTCCCAGAGTGTATATGCGTTCTCTGGCTACAAGACAGTCCAATTTGGCATTGTCTAAATATGTAGCAGAAGCAATAGAAGTATTAAAAGCAGCAAAGTTTGACCTTATTATTCTGGAAACATCCGGAATAGGACAGTCTGATACCGAGATATTAGAACACAGTGATACCTCTCTTTATGTAATGACACCAGAGTTTGGTGCAGCGACACAATTAGAGAAAATCGACATGTTGGACTTTGCAGATCTGGTAGCGATTAATAAATTTGATAAACGCGGTGCCCTGGATGCATTGAGAGATGTGAAAAAACAGTACATGCGCAATCATAATTTATGGCATGTAAATCAAGATGATTTACCTGTGTTTGGAACCATCGCTTCTCAGTTTAATGATCCGGGAATGAATACGCTGTATAAGTCGATTATGGATAAAATCGCAGAAAAAACAGCCTCAGGACTAGTGTCGAAATTTCATATCTCTAAGGAGATGTCCGAAAAGATTTTTGTAATACCTCCAAGTAGAACCCGATACTTATCAGAAATATCAGAGAATAACAGGTCTTATGATAAAAGAGTAAATACGCAGGTTGAGGTAGCTCAAAAATTATTCGGAATTTATAAAACCATGTGCAGTGTAGCAGAAACAGAGTTACTGTTGACCAAAAATGGGATTGAAGAAGAAGGATTGAAGGCAGCAGAGACTACTGAAAATGCAGATTTCTTAAAGTTATTGCTGGCTGAATTTGATCGGGTAAAACTCAATCTGGATCCTCATAACTGGGAAGTGATCACTGGTTGGAAGGACAAAGTAAAAAAATATAAAGACCCTATCTATACATTTAAAGTAAGAGATAAGGAGATAAAAATAGAAACACATACCAAATCACTATCACATTCTGATATTCCAAAAGTAGCTTTGCCAAAATACGAAGCCTGGGGAGATATTCTGAGATGGTGTTTGCAGGAAAATGTTCCTGGAGAGTTCCCATTTGCTTCTGGTTTATATCCGTTTAAAAGAACGGGAGAAGACCCTACCCGTATGTTTGCTGGAGAAGGAGGACCGGAACGTACCAACAGACGTTTTCACTATGTGAGTTTGGGAATGCCGGCAAAGCGTCTTTCCACAGCTTTTGATTCAGTAACTCTATACGGAAATGACCCGGGAGAGCGACCTGATATTTATGGAAAAATAGGAAATGCAGGAGTGTCTATCTGCTGTCTTGATGATGCCAAAAAATTATATTCTGGTTTTGATCTGACTCATGCTCTGACTTCGGTAAGTATGACAATTAACGGACCAGCTCCTATGTTGTTAGCTTTCTTTATGAATGCAGCCATTGATCAGAACTGTGAAAAATATATCAAAGAAAACGGGCTGGAAAAAGAAGTTACAGCAAAAATAGAGAAGATTTTTAAGGAGAAAGGAGTAGAACGCCCGAAATACCAGGGAGAACTGCCAGAAGGAAATGATGGTTTAGGACTGATGCTTCTCGGAGTAACCGGAGATGAGGTATTGCCTCAAGACGTATATGATGAAATAAAACAAAATACGCTGAATACAGTAAGAGGAACGATACAAGCAGATATTCTAAAAGAAGATCAGGCTCAAAATACCTGTATCTTCTCTACAGAGTTTGCACTGCGACTAATGGGAGATGTTCAGGAGTATTTTATAAATAAACAAGTCCGTAATTTCTACTCAGTTTCAATTTCCGGATATCATATTGCCGAAGCAGGAGCAAATCCGATTACCCAATTAGCCTTGACATTGGCAAATGGATTTACTTATGTGGAGTATTACTTGAGTAGAGGAATGGATATTAATAAATTCGGACCGAACTTATCATTCTTCTTCTCTAATGGAATTGATCCAGAATATGCAGTGATCGGTCGGGTTGCCAGAAAAATCTGGGCAAAAGCCTTAAAGTATAAATACGGAGCAAACCCCAGAGCACAGATGTTGAAATATCATATTCAGACATCAGGACGTTCATTACATGCTCAGGAAATTGACTTTAATGATATCCGAACAACCTTACAGGCGCTATATGCGATTTATGATAATTGTAATTCATTACATACAAATGCATATGATGAAGCAATTACTACTCCTACAGAAGAATCTGTACGAAGAGCTATGGCAATACAGTTAATTATTAATAAGGAATTAGGACTTGCTAAAAATGAAAACCCAATTCAGGGATCCTTTATTATTGAAGAGTTAACAGATCTTGTAGAAGAAGCCGTACTTACAGAGTTTGATCGAATTACAGAAAGAGGAGGAGTACTGGGAGCAATGGAAACGATGTATCAACGCAGTAAAATACAAGAAGAGAGTTTGTATTATGAAACACTGAAGCATTCGGGAGAGTTTCCGATTATCGGGGTAAATACATTCTTGAGCTCTAAAGGTTCTCCAACCGTACGACCTGCGGAAGTAATCAGGGCAACCGAAGAAGAAAAAGAATATCAGATTACTGCGCTGACGAATTTACATAAGAAGAATACGGAAGCGGCAGGAGATTTATTAAAATCCTTGCAGGATGCCGCCATTAATAACAGAAATATTTTTGATGAGCTGATGGAAGTATGTAAAAAATGTTCGCTGGGTCAGATTACCGCTTCTTTATTCGAAGTAGGAGGACAATATAGAAGAAATATGTAAGTATAATGAATCAATGAAATAATCTACCCTCGGCATCAGTCGGGGGTATTTTTTTATCAGTAAAACCACCTCAAAAAAACAGAAAGTGCTATCTAGTACTATTGTACTATTTTTGATTTTAAATTTACTCATAACCTAGATTCACAAGTAAATTATTTGAATTCTTTACAAAGAAAAGCCTTGCAAAATTTGCAAGGCGCTAAAACTTTCACCTATTTAAGTGTAATCCACAACTAATTAAATTATATCTTTCTTAGAACTTAAGGCTATTGAAAAAAGACAGTCAAATTAATGACTGCCTTTAAAAGAAACTTTTATTTACTACTAATTACCACATCCAAAAGTTAAATATTCGGTTTGTTGGTACTGTGTAATTTCATATTTGTCCCACTGATAGCTATGCTGACTATCTAGCAAATCATTAGGGTATGAATACATATATGATCCGCCTGAAATTGATGTTGGATTTGGCGATTGCATTTGTGGCGTCATGTCTACATGAAACCTATCTACTCCCCATCCATCTGTACCTTTTAATCCAATTGCTGTACCTGTTGATTGAATTGTTGCCCAACATATAGGATTACTTAAGTTCACTTTTAAAAGAAAATAATCTGTGTTACCTTCTTCGAAATCATTTATTCCAACTCGGTCTAAACGTTTCACAAAAGTTAACACACCTCTATCGGTTTGAAACTTTACTCTGGCATGCACTATACCATCTGTTCCGTGATTATTTATATTACTAGTTTTTGTAATAACTCTATATTTTAATATACTTCTTGGAAACTTTCCATTTTGCCCTTCTTTTCTTATATAATCTTTAGTTGCTTGTTCAAATTGAGCTAATGCTTCTTCTTTTGATACGTCTTTAGAAAAGGTTCTGTGTAATACGATCTCAACATTATCAGACTCTTTTTCAAAAGAATTTGCATCTTCAATAGCAATATTTTCGTTTTCAGAGTTTAATTTACTTCTTTCACAAGACAGAATTGCCAGTGATGCTAAGGCTAATAACAATGTTTTTCTCATGTCGTTTTTTTGGTTATAGTTATTTTATCGATGTTATAATAAGACTTATGCTACAATTAACATATATAGTATTATGGTCTCAAAACTATAACTGAAGTATTAAAAAAATAAGGAGCAATTAACCAATTAAGTATTTGAATTGATTAATGTTACTTTTCAATTGATATGTATTAAAAAGATCGATTTTCTCTGTCTCGTTAATCGAAATCTAGCTGTATTGGAATTTTAATTATTACTGTGGTACCTATTTCATTGCCATTGTCGTCGGTTTTATCAATAAAACGAACCTGATTGTTTACAGACGTATTAAGGTTTTTTAATCTGTTACTAGTAACCTCAATTCCTCGGGATACTTTATGTTTCATTAAAGTTTTAAATGCTATAGAGGCTTTTCTGCCTATTCCATTATCATCTACCTCACAACATATGTAAGACTCCTCTTTTTTAAACGTAATGGTTAATTGTTTATCATCATCTTTCTTGTTTAACAACCCATGCAAGATGGCGTTTTCAACAAAAGGCTGGACAATTAACATAGGAACTTCTGTAGTATCTGGTTCTAACTCATCTTGTATATTAATCGTATAATTAAACGTATGATGAAACCGAAGCCGTTCTAATTCTATGTATTGTTTTAATAGCTTTATTTCTTCCGATAAAAATACTGTATCTTCAAACGAACTATCTAATACTTTTCGGGTTAATGAACTAAACTTGCTTAAGTATTGTATGGCTAAGTCTTTTTTATCAGACAAAATTAAATGCTGAATAGACACTAATGAATTAAAAATAAAATGAGGATTTATTTGAGACCTTAACGCTTTGTTATTATTTATAAAAGATTCTTTTTGAAAGTACAACTTGGCTTTATATTCTTGATGAACTTTGTAAGCTAAACCTATTGCAAAAATTGTAATCTCTAGAGTACCTCCTAGTATCATATACTCTACTTTTTTAAAAAACATTAGCGCTAAAGCTCCAATCATATATAAAAAAGACCCGCAAACTATAAAGTAGGTCAAATGATTCTTAGCATATTTAATTAAATAAATCATGCCCCCTATTCCAAATATCGTCATGATAATGCGTTGTATATTCATGACATATATGTTCATTTCAAAATGGTTAAACAGAAAAAATATAGAATCAAGACCTATTATAAACACCAATACATATGTAATTGTTTTAAGTATTTGATTAAGCTTAGGGTACGCTGTTTTAGTAGATAAATAATAAGACACAAAGATTACATAACACAGATTAATAAACACTTGTGATATTTCATTAACCCAATAAAAGGCTAGCCGATTGTCTCCAAACATAAAATACTTTATCCTAAATACATCACCTGTTAAATACACAAACAACCAAAAAACATAAAGCGAATAAAACAAAAACTCTGTCCGTTTTGAAATTATAAAAAATGCAAACGTGAGGATAAATACAATTAAACAGACCCCGCTAAACATATGCCTAAGGGCAAACATTTTAAGTTGTTCCCAATCGTAATAGGCATCTTGTAATAGTATTGTACTTGGAGAGGTGTAATAAAATTTAATGCTTGAAATAGGTTTAAACTTTGTAATATACTTTATCTTAAGGTATATATACCTGTTATCGATTAGTTGTTTAGTAGTAAACGAAAAGTCACTATAGTGTAAAACAGGATTTGATATATTACTAATTTGAAACCTGCCGACCATTTTTTCGGATATATTGCCATTTGTATTATAATAAACCGATGCATAATCATATTTTTCCGGTACCAAATACCAAATACTATCTTTTATATGGTTAAGCTGCTGTGTTAAGTCAATTTTAATCCAATATATTTTTTTAGGATGTGTTTTACGGTTATTATAATAATCTATAGATTTAAACCGACTATTATATTGCAATACCTCTTCTATGGTTAATGTGTCGGTAGAAGTTTCAAATAGCCTATAAGGCAATTCAGCTTGAAAATGAGTTGGTAAATCTTGCGTAGCAATACTGTTATAAATTAATATAAAGACACCAACTATAGCTGTTATATATGTAGACATTGTGTTTTAGAAAAGAGCTAAAGAATTCACTCTTACTATAAATAACTCATAGCATGTATAAATGTGTCTTTTTTAGCTTTTGAAATATTAATATGGTCATTATTACTCATCAAAATATACCCGCCATCTGATTTTACATACTTTTTTACTTCATTAAGGTTTATTAAATAACTATTATGAACCCTCATAAAGCTTTTATTTACCAGTAAGTTTTCATATTCTTTTAAATGTTTACTAACTAAAACCGAAGTTTTATTTTTTAAGAAAAATGAAGTGTAAGAACCATTGGCTTTACAATAAATAATATTTTCTATATCTATAAACTCGAAGTTATCTACAGTTGACAGGCAGAGCTTCTGAAGTTTTGGTTGCTCTTTTAAATTATGTATAAGTGTTTCTAATTTGTTTTTATATAATTCCTCACTTTTCTCTTTTTTGGCTTTTTTAATTGCGATTTCGAGCTCATCAACATCTATAGGTTTTAACAAATAGTCTAACGAACTAAATTTAATTGCTTTTAATGCGTAATGCTTAAAAGCAGTTATAAATATGATATTAAAGCGTATTGGATTTATTTTTATAAGAATATCAAAACCGGTTCCTGATTGTAATTCTATATCTAAAAATACGATATCTGGATTATTAATTGCAATTGCAGATACAGCATCGTCTACAGAGTCTACAGACGCCATTATAGTAATGTCACTAAATCTATTTTTAAGTATGTTGCTTAATACTTCCCTGCTATGACTTTCATCATCAACAATGATTGCTTTTAATCCCATGAACTACTAATACTATTTTAGTTTATCTTGGAGGTGATTCAAGCTTTTTAATTAATCATTTTTAAATATTATTTTTATTAAAATACTACTATTTTTCAACTATTTATTAGTTAGTTAAGTCAAAAGCTTGAATCACTTCCTTTTGTTATAAATTATAACGTAATAAATTTAAAATATTTTAATCTAATTCTTTAGTGTACGTAAATGAAGTGAACTAAATTTTTAGAAGAAATAAAATGATTTTTAGGTGATTACGATGTTATTACACGTAAATCTCTAAAAACAATTCGTTTGTACACAATGCTAGACAAAGATACAATTGAAATGAAAATAGCTCCCTGTATTCCGAATATGGGAAGAGGTCAGTCTTTAAACTGTCTAAGGATTGGAGGTATCATATTGAGCAGACCACAGCCAAAATAACTCTCTCACTTTGGAAAGTTCTTTTTTTAACAACCGGATCATATTTTTATCCGTTTTTTGGTGATGATCAAAATGCTCAATGCAATTTCTTAACGAAGAAATGGTTCGTTCGATTTTGGATAGATTCTCAAACGTCATAGATGGGTTTTTAGAAACCTCTGCTATATTGATAGATTCTACTAACTGTAGTGAATGCATGGTGATATAAGAAGAAAACCGATCAGATAATTGATTGGAACGCTTCATTTCCAAAACATTTTTATTGTTAGAAAAATGAGTCGCAACACTTCTGCTGATTTTAAAAAACTGAATGGCTTTTTTTGATAACCTCCTGCCTAAGGAAGCTTTATGAGAAGATGTACTCGAATATAGGGGCGACTTTGGCATGACGTATATAATAATGTGTTGTGTTTTAGTTATATCAAAATTAAGAACAAGATTTTTATTTATATCTTTAACTTTTAAAGCCAAAGTTTGTTTTTGGTTTAAAAATTATTGTATAAATACTTATTTGTTAAAATATGAAGGTTGACAAGTTAAGCTGGGATATTTTAGAAAGTTTACAGGAAAATGCCCGGTTGTCGAATGCAGAAATAGGGCGAAAAATAGGGTTGAGTTCCCCGGCAGTTGCAGAACGAATTAAAAAAATGGAAGACTGTGGAATCCTACAAGGGTATAAAGCAGATGTTTCTCATATGAAATTAGATTATCAGCTTAAAGCATTTATTAGTCTCAAAGCCTTTATGGGAAGATTAAAACCGTTTTTAGCAAAGGTTTCTGACTTTACGGAAGTATTGAATTGTTATAGAATTACCGGAAATGAAAACATCATTATGGAGGTGGTCTTGCAGGATCAATTGCATTTACAGGAATTTATCGATAAGTTGATTACGTATGGAGAGGCAAAAACAAGTATTGTATTATCTCATATTGTAGAAAACAAACCGATAACCAAGTACTAACAAAAAGATATATTGATCTAGGGAATATTTATATATGAACTAGCTGTTAGTAGATCTATAGATATACTCCTGAAACGGGTTTTGTCGTATGTGTATTTCAGTAAACTCAAATGATAAATAGTATTATTTTTATTTTCTACAGAGGGAAAGATTGTAGCGCATGAATAAAAAAAACACCAGATAGAATGTTGCATTTTATACTAGAAAACTCAGTAACAGCAATTGCATGTTTGATAACTGCTTTTGTGATACAGCGAATTTATCACAAAGAGAAACAACGGAAAGACCCCATGAGAACAGTGGATGGAATTAAGTGGTTTGGATTAGCTATATGGGCATGGGGAATTGGAGCATTAGTAAATCTGGTGTTGATATATGGATTGAGGATGCAAATCACGGATAAAATTGTTATTTATTTCGGAGTTCTTTTCTCATTGGTCAATTCATTATTTATTCTACTGTCATTACCATCTATAGAGCATTATAAAAGAAGAAATATCATTGTTCGAATGGTAGAACGCTTTTCTGAGCGGGAGTTTTCTATATTTTTTGGAGGGATTCTCATGATGATCACTTTTGTTTTTATAATGGCTTCTTATAATAATCAGGCGATTAGTAATAGTTTTATTTGGGGAATAGACATTCCTATTTCTGTGGTGGTAGCTTTCTCATTGCTCAATGAGTTAAAAGAAGCATTTATCAATAGAAAAATGAAGTTTATGTACCTTCCATGTTTTGCATTGTTCTTATTGATTATTGTAGCGGTCACCCTTAGAATTATTCCTCAGAATCAGATTGATCAGATTGTATCCCCAGAATTTTGGGCATTAGTAAGAGTAACAACCGCATTATCTTATAAAATCCTTTTTATCTTATTGTTTTCTATTTTGTTATACAGCTGGAAATTTCTTTCAGAAAAAGAACTAAAAGAAAGTACTATTGGGAAGCTGGAGGGAGAGAAAAAGAAACTGGTAAAAGAGATACGACAGTTGCGAATTGCGAATGAAAGCCACCTTTCTACTATTGACATGTTGCAGAAAAAGCGAAGAGAAGCGATAGAAAAGGTTAGGGATTTAGAAAAAGCAACGAGGATTGTATTGTCGGATCGCCAGAAAGAAGTTTTAGGTAATTTAGGAGTTTGTGGTAGTGATAAGTCGTATACGGAAATAGCAGAGGCAATGCGTATAAGTGTTGATGGATTCCAGGCACATATTTATCAAATTAAAAAAATACTAAATATTAGTGGAGCAGGAGGAAAAGAGCAACTCATTGCATTTGCGGTAGAACACAATTTATTAGAACATGCCACCATATCATTAAAATCGGATGAGTAAGCATATACTTAAGTACTAGTGTTTATGAAAAAACAGTAGGGAGTAACCTTTTGAATATATGGAGGTAAGGGCATATTTGTGTCAAATTTTATAAGATGAAATTTGATATGACACGTTTTTTTACTGCTGTTGTTGCTCTTTTTTTGGGGGGATCAGAAGGGTATGCAAAAGCTTATCAGGAGCCTACCATAGATGCGCAAATTAATGAGAGTTTTCAGGAAGCAACTTCGTGGTTTTCGGATGCAATTTTTGCCGAAATCCCTATTACATCTCAGGTAGGAATTCCTTGGACCTTGGTAGTACTACTATTGGGAGCCACGTATTTTACCATTTATTTTAGAGGGATTAATATTCGCAAATTTTGGACAGCAATTCAGGTGGTCCGGGGCGTATATGATGCTTCAGAACATCATGAGAAAGAAAAAGGAGAGGTAAGTCACTTTCAGGCATTGACAGCTGCTTTGTCTGCAACTGTAGGCTTAGGGAATATAGCAGGGGTGGCTATCGCATTGTCAATAGGAGGACCAGGAGCTACCTTGTGGATGATTCTTGTCGGTTTTCTTGGAATGGCTTCCAAATTTGTAGAATGTACATTGGGAGTGTCTTATAGAGAGATTAACTCAGCAGGGACTGTTTTTGGAGGTCCTATGTATTACCTGACAAAAGGCTTGGAAAAGAAAGGAATGAAAAAGTTAGGGCGGGTGTTAGCGATTGTCTTTGCTGTAATGTGTATAGGAGGCTCTTTTGGAGGAGGAAATATGTTTCAGATTAATCAGGCATTTATGCTCTTTGAACATGTAACCGGAGGAGAACATAGTATTGTTTATAACAGAGGGTGGTTCTTTGGATTGATTATGGCAGTTTTAGTAGGAATTGTAATTATTGGTGGGATTAAAAAAATAGCCAGTGTCACGGATAAAATCGTTCCGGCTATGGTCGTGATGTACGTATTGGCTGTCATTACTGTTATCGGAATTAACTATAGAGAAATACCAACAGCTATAGAAACAATTTTTTATGGAGCGTTTACAGCAAAAGGGGTTAGTGGAGGATTTATAGGAGTATTGATTCAGGGGTTGAGAAGAGGTGCTTTTTCTAATGAAGCAGGAGTAGGTTCAGCTTCTATAGCTCATGCTGCCGTAAAAACAACATTCCCTGCAAGTGAAGGACTGGTGGCATTGTTGGAACCATTTATAGATACTGTAGTTATATGTACCATGACAGCGTTGGCATTGGTTATTACAAATCAAATAACTGTAGGTAGTAGTATCTCGGACGCAGAAGGAGTATTATTAACAGCCAGAGCATTAGAAAGTGGAATTTCATGGTTCCCATATGTGTTGTCTTTTGCTGTGATTTTGTTTGCATTTTCTTCCATGATCTCCTGGTCTTATTATGGATATCAAGCCTGGTCATTTTTATTCGGAAGATCAAAAAAAATGGAATACCTGTACAAAAGTATTTTTTGTGTATTTGTCATTATTGGAGGAGCAGCAAGCCTTACCTCAGTAACCCATTTCTCGGATGCGATGATCTTTGCAATGTTAGTGCCTAATATGATTGGTCTTGTAATACTAGCCCCTAAAGTATTAGATGAGTTACAACGATACGAAACCTATATTCGAATGAAACGAAATCGTAAACAATAAAAGAGTAATTGTCCATTTTTTCGAGTAGAAAATACAGATTAGATATATGGAATATAAGCGAATAGAATCATTAGATGTCTTAAGGGGAGTTGCCATTCTGGGAATATTAATTATAAATATTCATTATTTCTCAACCCTGACGATAGAACGATATAAACCGATTATTTACGGAGACTTTTCAGGTGCAAATAAATGGCTGTGGATTATATCCTATACGTTCGTAAAACAGCGTTTTATGACCTTGTTTTCTATATTATTTGGTGCAGGGGTTTTTCTGATGTATACCGTTAATAAAAAGAAAGGTAGGGAAGCAACTAAACTACATTATGTGCGGATGTTCTGGTTACTTGTTTTTGGGTGTATACACGCATATCTGATTTGGTGGGGAGATATTTTAGTGAATTATGCACTTTGCGGACTGGTAGTATATGGGGTGAGAAACTTGTCTCCAAAAATAATATTCTGGATAGGAGGGAGTATATTAATAGGGCTACTACTTCCTGATATCTATAAATTTTACATTCAAAAAGCGACAGTAGACATTCCCGAAGAGTTCTGGAACCCTAGTAAAGAAAGTATTACAAATCAGCTGAAGGAGTTTTCCGGCTCATGGTGGGAAGAAACACCTAAAAGGATTAATAAAGCACTATATTATCAAACTACTTCCTTCTATACCTATAGTTTTTGGAGAGTTAGTGGATTAATGATGATCGGTATGGGGCTCGTAAAAACAGGGTTTATAACAGGAAAATTGTCAAAAAAAAGATACTATAATGATCTGATTATTAGCATGGCTATTGGGTTGCCTATGAGCGTGTTGAGTGTGTATTTATACCTGGATAGTAATTTTGATTATGCGATGTTTTCTACCTCTGTATATATCTTGTTTTATATAAGTTCAATGGTAATGGCATACACATATATATGTATACTTATTTTATGTATTCAATCGTCTTTGTTTAAAAAAGCAAGAAAAGGATTGAGTAATCTGGGAAGGATGGCTTTTACTAATTACATCTTGCAGAACGTAATTTGTTCCCTTCTGTTTTATGGGTATGGATTGGGGTATTATGGCAAAGTTGATCGGGTGTTTTTATTGTATACTGTATTGGTAATATGGGGAGTGCAATTATTGTACACTACAATATGGCTGCATTTTTTTAGGTACGGTCCTTTAGAATGGTTGTGGAAGTCCTTAACCTATGGAAAAAAATTACCATTCAAAAAAGGAAAGGAATGATTTTTCAGGATGTAATTTGGCATGAGATTTGTTTTATAAATAGTGATAAGTTTATATTTCTTGTGTGAGGACATTAGTATGGGAAAACTAAAGAGAGTACAAGATAAAAGATAAGCCACCTCAGATTCTGTGGGTGGCTTTTTTTTGAAAAAAATAAAAATAAATGCGTCTTTTTTGGTTTTTTTGAGTCTACTATATGAACTTTAAAAATACTTAAAATGAAAATAGATAAATGTACCTGTAACTGTGCATCTTGCCAGGAAGGAAATTGTGAAGGATGCAGCTGTGCCGATTGTAACTGTCATGCATGTAATTGTTAATTAAAAAAATCACACAGCTTTGTCAATAGGATAAAGCTGTGTTCTTACTATACTATGAGTACAACACAAATTTGGAATACATATAAAGATGAAATTTCCTCTTTTATAAGAAGAAAGGTAAATGATACTCATGTTGCCGAAGATTTAATTCAGGAGACATTTATAAAAGTACATTTGAAAATTGGAAAGGTAAAAGATAAGACAAAAATCAGAGCCTGGATATATGCGATTGCAAGAAATGGGATATATGATTTCTTTAAAAAACAAGCCCTGCCTGTACCTATAGATACTGTACAATTAGCAGAAGAAGTAACAATACATGAGCATACCGAAAAAGACTGTCTGCCCGGAATAATACGTACCTTACCAGAACGATATAAAAAAGTTGTATATCTGTCTGATATAAAAGGAATGAAAGCTAAAGAAATTGCTACAATACTAAACAGCCCTTTATCGACGATAAAATCAAAAATTCAAAGAGGTAGAGAATTGGTAAAAAAAGGATTTATTGATTGTTGTGATTATCAGGTCAATAAAGAAGGTAAATTAATAGGAGAGAGAAAGCATAAAAACGAATGCAAAGTCTGCATGGAATAATCATAATAGAAAAATTAAAATTGCATTTCATCGATAAAATATGTTTTTTATCGATGTTTTTTTATGTTATTGGTTTGTGATTACGGAAAAACCGTATCTAACTATTTATATTTGAACCAGTTAATAAGATACTGTAAAACTTTCTGTTAAGTCATTTTTTTGAACTTATGACGATAAGTGCGAAGATATTGATTTATATACGGTTTAGGGTAAATAATGTGTGAGGACATTAGAAGTGAAGTGCAACGCTATGGCATTTGGTCTAAAGAGAGTACGTTATTTATCCCAAAAAACCCAATCCATTTTTAGATTGGGTTTTTTAGTCATTTTTATAAGGTTTACAAGTGATTTTTAGCACTTAAACGATATAAAATAGCATTTTATCGACATTTTGTTAATAACTTATGTGGAATGCTTACAAAAATGAGAAAGCTTTGTTGTATATTTGTTTCATAGTCAACGTATAGCAAGATTAACATTGATACAGACGTATTTCATGAATCTTATGAATGTTAATTTTGGAATACAAAAAAGGGCTGAATAGCGTGTGAGGACATTAGAAGTGACATGCTGTGCTATGGCATAGAACCTAAAGAGAGTACGAAATTTGACCCCTAAGAAAAGCATTCCTAAGCCCTAGGAATGCTTTTTTCATTATGTTCTCTTTTACGTACAATTACTAATAGTACTGAACCTATTAAAGCAAGTACTCCCATAAATATCCAACCATTATCATATCCATATGATTCTATAAGCTGCATACCCGTATTATGTCCAAAGATATGTGCTAAAGAAAAAGACATACTATAGAGCCCCATATAAGCCCCCTGACGTCCTTTTTTAGAACGCTTTAGAGCAAAGGCATTCCCAAAAGGAAATGCAATCATTTCCCCCAAAGTCGCAATAACCATTCCTATGATAAGTATGCCAAACCATGGAGATACTAATAGTAGAATAAAGCTAATTCCTGTAAGAATAAAACCATTCATTACGCTTTGTACCTGTGTGAATTTTGTTTTCTCCAGGTAAGCAATTAGTGGCATCTCACACACAAAAATTAAAGCACCATTTAATGCGAGAATAAGCCCGATTGTCTTTTCTGATAGTAAGTGTACTTCTTTGTAATACAGAGGAATTGTCGAGAAATACTGGACAAAAATAAATCCAAACAATGCCAGTGCGATAAGGAAAATGATATAAGTAGTATCCTTATAAGGAGAGATAGGGTTCTCAATTACCTTTTCTTTATCTAATACTTTTGCAACCTTGGGGTGCAATGTTTTAATCATAATTAATCCCGCGATGATACAGGTAATCCCATCAACCCAGAAAAGCCCCTGATATCCGATAGTCGCAATAATAATTCCTCCCAGAGCCGGACCCATTGCGAATCCCAGATTTATGGCGAGACGGATAAAGGTTAAAGATCGGGTTTTGTTTTCAGGTTTACTATATGCACTTAAGGCAACAAAAAATGCCGGACGAGCAGTATCAGCAATCGCTATAAGTATAAAAAAGCTGATACAGATACTCCAAAAAGAAGTAAAGTACTGAATGATAATAAATGAAATTCCCGTCAGGAATAAAGATGTAAGGATAATTTTGTAATACCCGATTAAGTCACTTAGTTTTCCTCCTAACCAAGCTCCAAATAGAGATCCTAAACCGTAACTAGTCATGATCCACCCTACCTGTTCCAGGGAAAAACAAAGGCTGTCCGTAAGATATAATGATAAAAACGGAATCACCATAGCCCCGGTTCTGTTGATTAATGTAATCAATGCCAGCCACCATACTTCTTTTGATAGCCCGGAAAAAGAATCCATGTAGTTTTGTAGTAATTTTTTCAACACAAACGATTTTAGTCAATGAAGTTTTGAGATAAAAGACTACTTACATCGTTTATTAATAAGATGAATAAGGTAAAGGGGAGACTTATGGTTTTTTAGCTTTTCAAAGAATAAACAAAAGATGGTAAGAATTGCTTTTAGTACGTATAGAATGATAGAACGATAAAGTCAAAAACAATAATTCGAACATCCTATACTTTTTGCTAAAACATCACCTTGATTTTATTAATTGAACTAATTTATCCTGCAAAACTAGCATTAAAAAAATTAAAAAAACGCTAATTTTAGATAAAATTAACGTTCGCTTTTGGGAAACGTTTGTATTTTTGCAAAAAAAATAGAGGTGTACAGAATTTTTTACGGGCTTATTATTCTCTTTTTTAATGGAATAGCACAGCAATCAACTGTGGTTGAGGATGTGCTGAAATTTCAGTCAGCGTTGAATGAAAAATTTGCGTCAGAAGAAATGTCACCGTTGCCATCTGAAGATTTTGAAAATTTTAAGAATCTGGATTTTTTCAAAATTGATCCTTCCTTTTCTGTACAAGCCACATTTGTCCGAACTCCCTATGAAACTCCCTTTGTAATGAAGACCACCACCAATAGGGAACCGATTTATGTAAAATATGGAGAAGTGCATTTTCAATTAGAAGATAAAGAATACATATTAAATGTATATCAGAATCAAATGCTGGTTACTCAGGAAGCATATAAAGATTATTTATTTCTTCCATATACGGATATGACCAATGGAAAAACTACCTATGAAGGCGGACGTTTTATCGATTTGAAAATTCCAGAAGGAAATGAACTGATATTGGATTTTAATAAATCGTATAATCCGTATTGTTGTTATAACGATAGGTATTCCTGTCCTGTTCCTCCCGTAGAAAACCATCTGGAGATAGAGATTCCAGTAGGAGTTAAGAAATATCTTCGCTCAGAAGAGCACTAAAAGAATTTGGCGATCAATATACCAGCAAATACTGCAGCCATTCCCAGGATGACAGATCCGAACGTATAGAGTGCGAAAGATGTAATATCCCCATTTTTTAAAAATACCTGATTCTCATAGGCAAAAGAAGAAAAAGTAGTAAAACCACCACAAAAACCAGTAGCCAATAGTAAAGCGATGCTTTGAGAAGCAACAGGGTTGTTTTTTAATAAATACCCTAGAATACATCCGATAAAAAAACAGCCTAAAACATTTGCTGTCCATGTTCCATAGGGAATTGGTGATGAAGATGTATTTAGAAGTTTCCCTAATAAATATCGGGCAATACTACCACTTCCTCCTCCAATAAATACCAATAGTAATTGTTTCATGTTTTTCGCTTTTATATGTACTGCTTACTCAATAATCAAGATGTAAATATTGTAAGGATTGCCCTCATAATTACTATAACTATGTATGTCAGCATCGAAGCAGTTTTCTAAAAAAAAACTATGCTGATCTGGTGTAAATTTACGACAATACTAACTATAATTATCGTTAGTTGGTAGGAGGCTATTAAAAAAATAAAGAGAGAGTATCTGAAAAGTGTAGTTCAGAAAGAATAACGTTTGTATAGAGAAAAGCAAAACTCCATGTTACTAACCAAAAGTAACACGGAGTCTGTATGGTATCGCATTCCTGATGAATACCAGGAAGCAGTTGAATATTGTTGATATACTAATTCCGGAAAACTCCGAAATACGATCATCTTACGGATCGATTTTACTTAACCGGGATATAGATCTCGGTAACCCATGCAGCAGGGTTTGGATTTAGATCCGGGTTAATTCGGTATACCTCAAAAGCAGGAGACTCTTCATTCATCTCGAGATTGTTTTCTGCCATGTAGGTAAGACCGGCTTCCCAGGCTTCTTTTAGGTTTTTATAATCTCCTGTCAAGGTTATTTTTGTTACCTTTTGCTGAGGTAAAGAATTGCATAGTACTGTACTTTCATTAGGAACAACTACCTGATCTCTTGTTGGTATTCCAACAGAAAATATAGCTGTTCCTTGTTCTTTATTATACTCATTGTAGAGGGTAAATGGCATTCCGGTTTGTGGAATTTCATTTTCTCGAATATAGGTTTTTACCGCTTGTGATAACTCCTGTATTTTAGGGACAATTCCGGTAATAGAAGAAGCTGTAGCACTATACATATAATACCCACCATTATGCTCTGTAACTCCATCTACATTAATGGTATATACATCCATTTGCTTTTGCATATAGGCCTCTAATTTTTCTAGCCCCCTTTTATACATAGGACGAATATTGGCAGATAGGGTACTATCCTGAGTTACCCAAAAAGCTTTTTCCATAAAGGATTGTTCTCCTTTAATACCCCATGATACCTTAGTTTTTTTAGGAGCAATTTTTTCGAATTTCCAATAAACATCACTTCCGGATTCTCCAAAAGGAGTAATAAAGGTTATTTTTTGATCGATACTGGAGAAAGGAGCTATCTTTACAGTTTTCATACTTCCGTCTCCCTGAGTTTCACTTTTCCAGCTATATGAAGCATTCTCTCCACTAGTTTGATTGGGGTAGCTCATGATCAGATCATCAGACATGTCCATCCAGGGTCCCCATTTTTCCCAGGTCTTATATTCATTAACCGTATTGAAGATTAATTCATCAGGAGCATCTATTATTCTACTTTCTTCTATTTGATATTCCCCGTCAATAGTAGCGATATATACAGAACCTCCTATAACTATAAGAAGTAGAAGAAAGAATAGATATTTAATAATTTTCATTTAGAGTTAGTTAAGTTAAAATTAATTACAGAGCTAATATAATCAATTTTGACATCCTATTAATTTGTTACATTTGCCAAAAATATAAAACAAACTAATATATGAAGCTTACCAAGATCTTATTTTCCGTAGCTATCGGTAGCGCGCTGATAGCTTGTAAGAATGATCCTAATACTAAAGCAACAGAGGCTGTCGCTGAACCAGAAGTAAAAAAAGAAGAAGTAGTTGAAGATAAATTTAACTACGTTGTAGAACAGGTTGCAGACCTGAAAATATTGAGATATCAAATTCCGGGATGGGATAAATTATCTCTTAAAGAGCAAAAATTAGTATACTATCTAACTCAGGCTGGTCTAAGCGGTAGAGATATTATGTGGGATCAGAATTATAGATATAATCTTTCTATTCGCAAGGCATTGGAAAATATCTATACAACTTATGCAGGAGATAAAAGTACTGAAGAGTGGAGTGCTTTTGAAACCTACCTGAAACGCGTTTGGTTTTCTAATGGAATCCATCATCATTATAGCAATGATAAGATAAAGCCAGAATTTACAAAAGAATACCTAACTGGATTATTGACAGAGACAAAGACGACCTTGGTAAAAGAGGCAGTTGATGTTATTTTTAACGATGCAGATAATAAAAAGGTAAATCAGGCAAAAGATGTAGATAATGTAGCGATTTCCGCGGTTAATTTTTATGGTCCGGGAGTAACTAATGATGATGTAGTTTCATTTTATAAGAAAATGAAATCTCCTAATCCAGATAAGCCATTGTCTTATGGGTTAAACTCAAAATTAGTGAAGGAAAACGGAACACTAAAAGAATTAGTGTATAAATCAGGAGGATTATATGGAACTGCAATAGATAAAATTATCTTCTGGTTAGAAAAAGCACAAGGAGTTGCAGAAAACAAAGCACAGGGGGATGCTCTGGGCTTGTTAATCAAGTATTATCAAACAGGAGATCTGCAAACATGGGATGATTATAATGTAGCTTGGACTGCGGCAACAGAAGGAAATATTGATTATATAAATAGTTTTATAGAGGTGTATAATGATCCATTAGGATATAGAGGTTCTTACGAGAGTATTATTCAGATCAAAGATTTTGATATGTCTGAGAAAATGGCAGTTTTATCAGATAATGCACAGTGGTTTGAAGATAATTCTCCTTTGATGGATGCGCATAAAAAAGAAAAAGTAGTAGGAGTATCTTATAAGGTAGTAGCGGTAGCAGGAGAAGCAGGAGATGCATCTCCAAGTACTCCAATAGGAGTAAACCTACCGAATGCGAACTGGATTAGAGCGGCTGTAGGATCTAAGTCTGTATCGTTAGGGAATATCATCCATGCTTATAATAATGCAGGAGGATCCGGAAGGTTAAAAGAGTTTGTTCATGACGAAGAAGAATACAAATTAGAAGAGGAGTATGGACAATTGGCAGATAAGTTGCATACGGCACTACATGAAGTAATAGGACATGCGTCAGGGAAACTAAACCCGGGAGTAGGAGAGACTAAAGAAACATTAAAGAATTATGCATCTACAATGGAAGAAGGTAGAGCAGATTTAGTAGGATTATACTATTTGATGGACCCAAAATTACAGGAATTAGGTCTGGTTACTGATTGGGAAAAAGTAGGAAAAGCAGCATATGATGGATATATCCGTAATGGGTTAATGACACAATTAATTCGATTGAATCTTGGGGATGATGTGGAAGAAGCACATATGCGAAACAGGCAGTGGGTAAGTGCCTGGGCATTCGAACAAGGCAAAAAAGAAGGGGTTATCGAAAAAGTAACCAAAGATGGGAAGACATATTTCGATATCAAAGATTATCAAAAACTTCGCGAGATATTCGGAAGATTACTAAGAGAGACACAGCGAATCAAATCCGAAGGAGATTTCAAAGCAGCTCAGGAGTTAGTAGAAGGATATGGAGTAAAAGTTGATCAGAAAATTCATGCCGAGGTGTTAAAACGCAATGAGCAATTCACTTCTGCACCGTATAGTGGATTTGTAAACCCGGTATTGGTTCCTGAAAAGGATGAAAATGGAGAAATCGTAAAGATTAATGTGACACAACCTAAGGATTTTGTGACACAAATGCTGGAATATAGTAAACAATATAACTTCTTACCAGAAGTGAACTAATTATAGTATTACTTATTTTTTTAAAGCATCCCTGGTATAGCCGGGGATGTTTTTTTTATATCAGGAGGTAATGAGTATTTTGACTTGGATAATAGCCTGCTTAGAGGAGGGTGGATTACTCAAAGTCGTATTTTTTCTCGATCGCATACCTGAGTAATTCCCCCTTGCCTTTCAGACCCAATTTCCGGATGATATTTTTGCGATGCGTTTCAATTGTAGAAACGGAATTAAATCGAATCGCTGCAATCTCTGAAGAAGATTTCCCTTGCCCTATCAGTGTTAGAATTTGACGCTCACTTTTAGAAAGTAATTGTTTTTTAGTTTTATGACCTGTTGTTGGCAGAATAGAAGAGATGTCAATAGCTTCATCATAATAGGTGTTTCCTTTGACAACCTCTTGTATGGCGATTAATACTTCTTCCAAAGGGGAGTTTTTTAGGAGGTAGCCAGAAGCACCAGCCTCAAACATTTGTCGTATGGCTTCTTCCTGATCAAACATAGAAAAAGCAATAACCTTTATATGAGGGTATTCTTTTTTGATGATAGAAGTAGCAGCAATACCATCAATTTTTGGCATTCGAATATCGGTCAGGACAACCATAGGTTGTTTCCTTCTGATAATGTCTAATAATGCTTCTCCGTCATTAGCCATACCGATTACGCTAATCTCCTCTTCATATTTCAATAGAAGAGTAACGCCGTCGATAAGTGATTGGTGATCTTCTGCAATGGCAACTGTAATCATATGGGAATGTTTATAATAATATTAGTTCCTTTATGGGGGGTGCTATCTATTTCGAAAGTACCTTCCAGATACTCGACGCGTTTTTCTATATTTTTTAACCCCATTCCATCCTTGTTAGGAAGTATAGTGGCATCAAAACCTTTGCCATTATCTTCTACAATAATATTGAGTAATGCATCGTGATTCGTTAGAGAAATGTCTACCTCTGTAGCATCAGCATGCTTTATTGTGTTGGTAATCAATTCCTGAATGATTCTGAAAATAGAAATTTCCAACGTGTTATCTAGTCGTTCTTCTAAATTATAATCTTGTACTGTAATCTGAAGTTTATTAGCAGCTGAGATTTTTTTTGCCAGCTGTTTTATAGCGGGGAGTAACCCTTGATTAGCCATGACTCCGCTGTTTTTTTCATGAGCAATTGTTCGTACTTGTTGATAAGCTTCCTCTAAAAGGAGGTTTGTTTGTGTAAAGAGGGCTTCTTTATCTTTTATTTTTGGGTTTTGTATGTTCTTGTGTAAGTGCTGAAAATGAAGTTTTGCAGAAGCTAGAGTGCTCCCCAGATCATCATGTAGATCATTTGCGATACGTTGGCGTTCTTTTTCCTGTCCGAGGATCATAGCATCTATAGTTTGTAGCTCTTGTTCTTTCAGTATTTTATCAATTCGCTGGACTTCAATTTCTCGTTCTTGAGCTGCGATTTTTTGTTTCCGAAGCATGTTTTTATATAACAGAAAAATAATACAGAGTCCTAGTGATAGAAGTATTCCCGAAAGGAGTAATAAGTTTTTTTTGTCCTTTTTTAGCTGTAGGTTTTCGTGTTCTTTTTCTTTGGTTTTGTAGAATGTCTGAATGTCATTAATGGCAATTTTATGTTTGGTAAGATCCAGGCTGTCCTGAATTCTTTTTTCTATTTCCTGAGCTTGGTATGCTTGCTTGTAATTGTGTAGCTGAAGGTGTGCGCTTTTTAGGTATTGAAATACACTTAATCGCTCTTGTAAGTTTTGATAAGGGAGTTTTTTTGCTCGGAGGCTATCTAACTTTGCGATCGTCTGTTTGTATTCTTTGTTTTCAAATAGTAAAATCGCCCGGTTAATTTCTAAACCGTATGATTTGATATTACAACTGAGGTTGGAACAATGAGCATATGAGTTACTGGCGAGCGTATAATAGTGGGTTGTACTGTCTTTGTTTTGATGAAATATCATATAATAACTCCCGGTAAGTTGCAAAGCTTCTCCGATCAGGATAGGATTAGCTGTTCTTTTGGCAAGGTGAATAAGGGTGCTGAATTTGGTAGAAGGAGCACTTTTCCCCGTAGCATAGTTTTGTTGCATTTTTAGCCCCAGAGAATAATAATTGTATTTGTACTGTTCATAGGGATCATATAAGTAATGCTTGTACCTTGTAAGTGCCTCTTCTAAAGAAGAAATGTTTTTTTGAGTCTTAAAAAAATAATTACAAATCCGTCGGATTGCCTCAGCAGCTAAGATCTCTTTGTCATGTGCTTTTGCCATATGAAAAGCCGTTTCATATTGCTTGATAATGCTGGCATCAGAGAATTTTTCAGTACCCGATAGATAATCTCCATATGCAATGTGAAATAAAATTTGTTGATTCTGATCAGTAGGAGAAATAGATCGGAATTGATCAAAAGTAGTAGATTGAATTTTTTGAAAAGTTACAAATTGCAATTCGCAGTCAACAAAAGATTGCATGAAAGGGGAAGTAATGCGTTGCGATTGCTCTTCTACATTTTCAATGTTATTATTTTTTAAGTGGAAGAGTATTTTTTTAAGAAGGTTAATTTCATCATTATTCTGGGAGTACGATGTGGAAATCCCAACGCATAAGAGTATAATAATGAAATTAACCTTAGTCTTCATTTAGTATATAGTGTACTTACATCATAAGTTTTACGGAACAGATTACTCCATTACAGCATCGCTTATCTAGTTTGGTTATAAAATCTTTATCAATATACGAACTGTTTATTTTATCAGACAGCCCATCCAATGTTCTTTTTAATGCATTAGCAGAAAGCTTGATATCGATATGCTCTCCTTTTTTTACGGTTTGATTGTCAATATCCAGGGATACAGATCTGCTGGCATTAGGAGCATTTGTGGGGGTGTTTAGATCAATATCGGCAAGAAGAAAATAATCATATCCTTTATTTTCTGGTGCAGGAACAAGCTTGGAAATGGAACTAATAGTGAAATAAGTAGCTGGATCTTCAAAAATAGAACGTACAGCTAAGTGAAGCTTGGTAATTTTGAAATGTTCCGTCCCTTCAGGGGTTCCGTCAATAGTACAGACCAACATAAAAGGTAGTTTTTCCGGGTCAGAGCTCAGATGTACAATTTGTGGTTTTTTGTGGGTTAAGTCCAGGTTAAAAACAATTTTGTCCTGTGTGACACTGTCTCTTTTTCTACTGATAGATAAATCACTGGCTAATCGACGAAAATTCGTTTGGAAACTAGTGTTTTCCTGACAATTCGCAAGCGCTTCTTTCAGGGCGAGAAGTTTTTTGTCTTTATTGTCATTGTCTTCGTTTTGAAAGATATTGCATCCGGTAACGGATAAAAAGGAAACAATACATACATAAAGTAAAAATTTTGATTTCATAGTATTGGAATTTAATGTGTTGTAAAAGGATAAAAATCCTTAAAATTTTGCACATATTCCATACCCAGTGATGGGGATTCTATAAAATAATAGGATAAACAGTACTAATGATCAGGGGATTTCAGCTAGTTTATGGATGTAGATACGTCTTTAAACCAAAGAGAAGTATGATAAAAACGATAAATCCAGCCAAAATAAATAAGGTACCCTTATAGTATTTTTTGTGTAGTTGAATATCTTTTCTATAACTGAAAATCATAAGCAAGATAAATGCAATGACAAAAAATCCGGCAAATACTAATTGACCTGTACTAAACATATTTTGCTAATTTTACCGCAAATATAACTCATAAAAAGATACGGATGAAGGATAAAATAAAGGCAGTTCAGGATTTTCATACAGCATTTAAGATCGGATATAAGAATGAACCCATGGCAGATTTGGGGTCTGCAAAAAACAAATTGCGTTTTGATTTGATGAGAGAAGAGAATGAAGAATATCTCGAAGCAGCAGAAGATGGAGATCTGGTAGAGGTTGCAGATGCGTTGGGTGATATGTTATATATCTTGTGCGGGACGATTATAGAACATGGTTTACAACATAAGATCGAAGAAGTATTTGATGAAATTCAACGCAGTAATATGAGTAAGTTAGGAGAAGATGGAGAACCAATATATCGGGAAGACGGTAAGGTATTAAAAGGCCCTAATTATTTCAAACCTGATATCAAAGCTATTTTAGATAAATAATTACGTTGATAAAAAATAGCATTATACACGAAATGGTATTGTACTCTTGGGAGAGAAGAGAACCTCGAAGCATATAAGTTTCGATAACCAAGAATTATAAAACCCCTCCTAGGAGGGGTTTTATAATTACAGTAATAACAAAAGTTATTGTTTATATTTTATGTCTCCAGTTGAATGGATCTTCTGCTTTATTGTATTGAATATTCATCAAAGCTGTTTTAAACAAGGAAGCAAAGGAGTTCTCTTGTTTTTCGAGTTCATAGTGGTTTCCTTGGTATCCAAAAGCTTTGACAGGGCTGATAACAGCGGCTGTTCCAGCACCAAAAATTTCTTTGAGACTTCCATCCTTGGCAGCTGCCACAATTTCGCTAACTTTTACAGGTCTGACATCTACAGAAATCCCTTCTTTCTTAGCAATATCGATTAAACTTTTTCGTGTAATTCCATCCAATATTCGATCACTAGTTGGAGCTGTAAGCAGGGTGTCGTTTACTCTAAAAAAAACATTCATAGTTCCCGCTTCTTCCATATACTCATGCGTGTCAGCATCAGTCCAGATAACCTGCTGATACCCTTCTTTTTTTGCTAAATTCGTAGGGTAAAACTGAGCTGCATAATTCCCGGCAGCTTTAGCATATCCAATTCCTCCGTTAGCGGAACGGCTAAATTTTTCAGCCACCAATACACTGACATCTCCACTATAATATGCCTGAGCAGGAGAGCAGATAATCATGAACTTGTATTCATTTGCTTCAGAAGCAGAAACACCTGCCTGCGTAGCAATTACAAAAGGTCTGATGTATAATGAATTTCCAAAACCAGGTTTGATCCATTCATTATCTAATTTGAGTAACTCCGTTAATCCGTCAAAGAAATAATTCTCAGGGAATTCGGGCATTGCCAGACGTGCGGCAGATTTGTTTATTCTTTTGAAATTTTCATCTGGTCGGAATAAAAAGGTATCTCCATTGTCATCTTTATAAGCTTTCATTCCTTCGAAAACGGCTTGCCCGTAATGAAAAACACGAGCAGAAGGATCAAGAGTGAGCGGCGCATATGGAGTGATCTTTGGAGTTTGCCATTTTCCGTCAATAAAATCACAGACAAACATATGATCTGTAAAAATATTACCGAAAGTTAGGTTTTCAAAGTCTACTTGTCCGATTTTAGACTCATTTGCTTTGGTGATTTCAATTGCTTGTTGAGTTGAACTCTTCATCCGATTAACTATTTTTTAGGTTGTGAAAAGTGTAATAAACTCAATAAATGTTTATTACGATTTAATGATTAAAAAAGAAATAGCCAATTTTAATCTGACACAAAAATACCTTTTTCTACGTAATTAATAATTTTTTGAATTGCTTAATTTTACCAAATACGACAATAGACAAAAAATATGAGAAAATTTATAGTATTGGTATTCGGAGTAGTGACATTATATGCTTGTAAAAACACGAATACAAAAGGAAAAAACTTAATAGAAAACTTACCCCTGGAGCAATATCAGGCATATGGACAAAAAATAGAAAAAGGAACTGTTTTTTCACCGGATGAATTGGCTGCCCAATATCATGAGATGAAAGAGGGAGATACTATTGCTATGATGTATAAAAGTACGGTTAATAGTGTGTGTAAAGTCAAAGGTTGCTGGATGAGAGTTGCTATTGATGATAAAGAAGAGAACATGGTAAAGTTTAAAGACTATGGTTTTTTTGTTCCTATGGATATCGAAAACAAAGAAGTAATCGTAAAAGGAAAAGCGTTTGTAACAGAGGTATCTGTAGAAGAACAACGCCATCTGGCAAGTGATGCAGGTAAAAGTGAAGATGAAATAGCAAAAATAACAACTCCTAAAAAGACATATTCTTTTGTAGCTGATGGAGTTTTGATAAAGAGTTAATGGAGCATAAAACTAAAAGAGAAATTATCATTACGGGAGATGGTTCAGTAACGATTCATCTTCCCGAAATTAATGAACAGTATCATTCCAAACACGGAGCTATCAATGAAGCAAAACACGTATTTATTAAAAGTGGGCTTCAGTATATATGGGAAAAAGAAAAAAAGGAGGAAACAGCCATTCTGGAAATAGGTTTTGGAACAGGGCTTAACGCATTTATTACGTTTTTAGAAAGTAAAAAAAGCGGGAAAGCAATCCAGTATGTTGGAATTGAGGCGTATCCTGTACTAATGGATGAAATTGAGAAACTAAATTATGCTCAACAATTAGAAGCCCTTCATGAACAGGCTACTTTTATGAGCCTTCATGAATGTGAGTGGGAAAAAGAAAAAAAAGTATCAGATACTTTTTCTTTGACTAAAAAACAAATGTTGTTTGGCGATATAAAAGATGTAGCGTCGTATGATTTGATTTATTTTGATGCCTTTGGAGCGAGAGTACAACCAGAGTTGTGGACAGTTCAGATTTTCGAAATAATGTTTGCAGCCTTACGGGATGGAGGTGTTTTGGTCACCTATGCAGCCAAAGGAAGTGTAAGAAGAGCAATGGAAGAAGTAGGTTTTTCGGTAGAAAGACTGCCAGGACCTCCTGGTAAGAGAGAAATGTTACGGGCTGTAAAATAATATTTTTTACAGATAGCTTGTCTTCAGAAGAATTGTGTTAAACCTATAATAAAGAGGCAGCTTTTCATAAAAGGAAGTAGTATTTTTACTCAACTTTAACTTAACTTAATGAGGATTCTAATTACTGGAGCTACGGGGTTGGTCGGTCAGGAAATTGTGAGGTTATGCCATGATTCAGGGATGGATGTGAATTATCTTACCACGAGTAAAAATAAAATAAAGACTGGAAAAGAAAATTATCAGGGGTTTTATTGGAATCCCGATACTAAAGAAATTGATTCGTCCTGTTTTGAAGGAGTGACGACGATTATCCATTTGGCAGGAGCAACTATAGGAAAGCGCTGGACTACTTCTTATAAAAAGCGAATCGAATCCAGTAGAGTAGAAACGACAAATTTATTAATAAGCACATTGCAGCAACAAAAGCATCAGGTAAGACAAGTGATTGCTGCCAGTGCCATAGGGATTTATCCAAGTTCATCCCAAAACTACTATACGGAAGAAAGTACGGAGAGAGATTCAACTTTTCTTTCAGATGTAGTACAAAAATGGGAAAAAGCAGTAGAAGGCTTCAAAACATTGGGGGTGAGATTAGGCATTTTGAGGATCGGTTTGGTGTTATCTCACGAAGGAGGCGCTTTACCTCAAATGGCAAAACCAATAGAAAAAGGAGTAGGAGCCGTAATAGGGAAAGGAACACAATGGCAGAGTTGGATTCATTTAAAAGACGTAGCCAGAATGTTTCTGTTTGTTCACGAAAAGAAATTAGAAGGAGTCTATAATGCAGTAGCCTCTAATCCGATATCTAATAAAAAACTCACCTATGCAATAGCGAGTCAGCTGGGTAAAAAAATACTGTTACCGAATGTTCCTGAGTTTGTACTACGGCTTTTACTGGGAGAGATGTACGTATTACTGGTAAGTAGTCAGCGGGTTTCTAATGCCAAAATAGAAAAGAACGGATTTCAGTTTTATTACGAAAATATTTATCAGGCGCTTGAAGAAATTGATGCGCATAAAAAAAACTGACACCAGATCAGAACAGATGTCAGTTTTTTAATGCTTTTGTAAAGCATCGTCCTATTCGGATTATGCTTTTTTGGCTTTTAAGCTTACTTTGATCTCAATATCGTCGTTAATAAACTTATCTCCTAAGTTTTCGAATACAGATTTAGATCCGTAGTTTACTCCCCATTCTGTACGGTTAATTGTGAATACGTCACTAGTAATAGTAGTTTCAGAATCATTAGAAGAGATAGTTGCCGGGAAAGAGATATTTTTCTTGATACCTTTTAATGTTAGGTTTCCTTCGATCACAGTTTTTCCATCTTTTTCATTTACAGCAGTAATTTCGAAAGCACCATCTTTAAACTTGGCTACATTAAAGAAGTGATCTTCTTTACCTTCACCTTCACCTTTTAAGTGTGCTTCAAGACCTGCTTTTTCGTCACCTTCTAAGTCAGTAACAGTAATTGTAGTCATGTCTATAGCGAATGATCCTCCAAGTACTTTGTTCTCCTGAACTTTTAATGTACCATTCGATAGCGCGATAGTTCCCATATGTTTACCTGTAGGCTTAGATCCTGTCCATTCGATAGTACTAGCTGTAGGGTCTACAGTATACGTAACTGCCACAGCAGGAGCTTCTTTTACTTCTTCAGCCTCCTTAGCAGTAGTTTCATTTTTTTTCTCTCCTTTACAAGAAAAAGCAAGGATTGAAAGTGCCGTGACTGCAGCAAGTTGCATTAATTTAAATTTCATAATAAAGAATTAAAGGTTTAAAATTTGGTCAAAAATATTTCTTTCTGATGTCTTCTGTCTTAAATATATATTAAAATATTATTGTGACATTATGACATTTATTGAAAAATGGCAGTACTTTTGCACCTGCAATAAAGAAAAACTTATAAAAAAGATACGTTTTACATGAGTAAGAAAAATAAAAAAAACGATGATCTAAAAGATCAAGTAGAAGAAGTACTTGATGCGCCTGTTACAGAGAAAGAAAATGAAGAGGTTGATGTAGAAGCACAGCTAAAAGAAGAACTGGAGAAGGAAAAAGATAAGTTTTTGAGACTCTTTGCAGAGTTTGAAAATTATAAAAAACGAACCTCAAAAGAACGTTTAGAGCTTTTTAAAACAGCAAGTCAAGATGTGATACAATCAATGCTACCCGTATTAGACGATTTTGATAGAGCGCAAAAAGAAATCGAAAAATCGGAAGATGAAAACCTGATCAAAGGGGTAGAATTGATTCATAATAAACTCAAAGAAACACTAAAGAGTAAAGGACTTTCAGAAGTAGAAGTTGCTGCTGGTGATACGTTTAATGCAGATGATCATGAAGCGATTACCCAGATTCCTGCACCTAGTGATGATTTGAAAGGGAAAATAGTTGATGTTATTGAAAAAGGATATAAGCTTGGCGATAAAGTCATCCGTTTTCCAAAGGTAGTAACCGGACAATAAGACATTTATGAAAGAAGATTTTTATGACATACTAGGTATTAGTAAGGGAGCTAGTCAGGCAGAAATCAAAAAAGCATATCGTAAAAAAGCAATTGAATATCACCCAGATAAAAATCCGGGAGATGCGACTGCAGAAGAGAAGTTCAAAAAAGCAGCAGAAGCATATGAGATATTAAGTGATCCTGATAAAAAAGCACGTTATGACCAATTTGGTCATCAGGCATTCGAAGGCGGAGGTGGCTTCGGAGGTGGTGGAATGAATATGGATGATATATTCAGTCAGTTTGGAGATATCTTTGGTGGTGGTTTTGGCGGCTTTGGCGGCTTCGGAGGAGGAAGACAACGAACGGCAAAAGGAAGTAATCTTCGTATTCGTGTGAAACTGTCTTTAGAAGATATCGCGAATGGAGTCGATAAAAAGATTAAGGTAAAAAGAAAGGTTAAGGCTCCTGGAACTACATATAAAACATGTAGTACCTGTAATGGTTCAGGACAAGTTACCAGAATTACCAATACGATTTTAGGAAGAATGCAAACGTCCTCTCCATGTAATGTGTGTGGAGGAACCGGACAAATGATCGATAAAAGACCAGCCGATGCAGACGCTCAGGGGTTGAAGATTGTTGAAGAAACCGTAAGTGTAAAAATCCCGCCAGGAGTAGAAGAAGGAATGCAGCTAAAAGTAGCAGGAAAAGGAAATGAAGCACCTGGGAATGGAATTGCAGGAGATCTGCTGGTTGCCATAGAAGAAAAACCTCATGCAGAGTTACAACGAGAAGGAGATAACCTGCATTATGATTTGTATATCAGTTTCTCAGAAGCTGCTCTTGGAGCGTCCAAAGAAATTGATACAGTAAGTGGCAAAGTGAGAATTAAGATAGAAGAAGGAGTTCAGAGTGGAAAAATATTGAGACTTAGAGGAAAAGGAATTCCAAGTATTAATGGATACGGAAGAGGTGATCTATTAGTACATGTCAATGTTTGGACCCCAAGAACCCTGAGCAGAGAACAAAAAGAGTTTTTCGAAAAAATGGCAAAAGATGAACATTTTATGCCAAAACCCGAAAGTGGAGATAAATCCTTTTTTGAGAAAGTAAAAGATATGTTCTCATAAAAACGATATAAAGAAATGAGAGAGGTCGTAATGATTTGATTTCTTTAACATATGGTTAAGAAAAATTTGTATATTTGAGCATCACTAAAAATGTTTAGTGATAATTTTTCTTTTTCATAGCAATTTTTTTCCCATCCTTAGTATTCGTATTCAGGGTGGGTTTTGTTTTTGGTTTATAGGATATTGTACCGAAATAAAATAAGTAGGTAAATAAAAAGTTATGAAGACATTATAATTTTGTAATTATGCAACTGAAAACGCGTGGAACAGAATTTTATTCTTGAAAATTCATCCGTTTTTATTTACTTGAAAAAATAAATTACAACCATTATTTATGACCAATGTATTAGAGGTACAGCACGCAACAAAACGCTTTGGAACTTTTACTGCGCTTAATGACGTGTCCATTCAGGTACCTAAAGGAAGTGTATTCGGCTTATTAGGGCCCAATGGGGCTGGTAAAACTACATTGATACGAATCATTAATCAAATCACATACCCCGATCAGGGAAAGGTTTTTCTGGATGGTCAACCTCTGGAACCACAACATATAAAAGATATAGGGTACCTGCCAGAAGAAAGAGGACTTTATAAATCGATGAAAGTAGGAGAGCAAGCACTGTATTTAGCACAATTAAAAGGGTTGAGTAAAACAGAAGCAAGAGAACGATTAAAGTACTGGTTCGATAAGTTTGAAATTTCACATTGGTGGAATAAAAAAATACAAGAGTTGTCCAAAGGGATGGCGCAAAAAGTTCAGTTTATTGTTACAGTATTACATCGCCCAAAATTGTTGATTTTTGATGAGCCATTTAGTGGTTTTGACCCTATTAATGCTACGGTTATAAAAGATGAGATCTTACAACTCAGGGAAGAAGGTGCTACTATTATTTTTTCTACACATAGAATGGAAAGCGTAGAAGAATTGTGTGATCATATCGCCTTGATTAATAAATCAAAAAAGATATTAGATGGGAAATTGACAGATGTAAAAAGAGCTTATAAATCAAATACCTTTGAAGTGGGGTTGATGACAGATAATGCAGCGGGAATATTAGAGCAAATTAAAAGTAAATTTAAGGTGTCCCCTGCCGATTTTAGAACAATTGATGAGCAACTAAAATTAAATATTACCCTTGGAAAGGAAGATTCTCCGAATGATTTATTAGGGTATTTATCTGGTCAAGCACAGATTTTGCGATTTAATGAAGTAATTCCGGGAGTAAACGAAATATTTATTAAAACAATTACAGAAGAGAATGCATAATTTAAAACTCATTATCAAAAGAGAGTTTATGGCGAGGGTTCGCAACAGGACATTTGTAGTAATGACCTTTTTAAGCCCCCTGATTTTTATTGGTATGATCTCATTGATTACTTGGTTGGCAACGATTAATAATGATGAGATACATAAAATAGCCTTCGTAGATGAAACAGAAATGTTCTCAGCTGATTTAAAAAATGAAGGGAACATAGAATATATTGATTATTCCCATCTGAACTGGAAAGTAGCAAAGGATTCGGTTAAGCAGCAAAAGTTATATGGACTACTGTATATTCCTAAAAAAGAAGGTACTGATCAGTTAGCAACATCTATCCAGTTTTATGCAGAAGAAGCCCCCAGTCCTTCTATATTAAGTAAAATAGAGCAGGTAATATCAGCAAAAATAACAGAACGTAATTATAGAGAAAAAGGACTAAACCTCGATGTTATCAAAAAATCAAAATCAGAAGTTTCTATTCTCGTTGAAGATTTTTCAGGAGAAAAGACTTCAAAAATGGCTAGTTACGTAAAAATGGTTTTTGGAGGCGTTGCCGGATATCTGTTGATGATGTTTATTATTATTTACGGAAATATGGTGATGCGATCTGTTATTGAAGAAAAAGCAAACAGGATTATAGAAATTATTATTTCTTCGGTAAAACCTTTTCATTTGATGTTGGGGAAAATACTAGGGACTTCTTTTGCAGGAGTTTTACAATTTATTATCTGGGTATTTTTAGGAATGATTTTAATGACTGTGGGAACCTTTGTTTTTGGAGTAGATGTAGAACCTGTTCAGTTACAGGAGGTCAATAAAATGATCGCTTCGAATGGAGGTATGATTGATGATATGACGAATATATTTGTGGAAATACAACGATTACCGTTAATAACACTTACGATTTCTTTCCTGATTTATTTTATTGGAGGTTATTTCCTGTATAGTGCTATTTATGCAGCTATTGGAGCAGCTGTAGATAGTGAAACTGACTCTCAGCAATTTATGCTGCCTGTCATATTGCCATTAATGCTGGGAATTTATGTGGGGTTCTTTTCTGTTATAGAAAATCCGCATGGAACGGTATCGACTATATTCTCCATGATTCCGCTGACATCTCCTATCGTAATGTTGATGCGTATACCTTTTGGGGTACCCTGGTGGGAAGTAGTGATATCGATTGTTTTATTATTCGGAAGTATTACCTTTATTACCTGGTTTGCAGCAAAAATATACAGAGTTGGGATTTTGATGTATGGAAAAAAAGCGAGCTATAAAGAACTCTTTAAATGGTTAAAGTATAAATAGGATGCAAGACGATATAACAGCACAAGTTAAAGAAGTGATTCATGAAGATGTTTGGCAAAGCTTACAAAGCTTTTTGAACTATGAAATTTTTCATTTCGGAACCGAAAAATCTCCCATAATATTGACAGTGGGACTGCTGTTATTTGTAATTGTAGTATTTGTCATCACTTCTTTTTGTCTGAAGCTGATCAGAAAACTGGTCACAAGAAAGTTACCCAATGAGAATAAAAAGAAGTTTATTTCTATTTTCTCCTTTACCCGATATTTTATCTATGTGATCGTAATTTTTATCGCATTAGACCTTATTGGGTTTAATATTACCGGAATTTTTGCAGCCTCAGCAGCCTTACTGGTTGGAGTGGGGTTAGCATTACAGACATTGATACAGGATATTATCTCCGGGATATTTATTTTTATAGATCAAAGTGTCAAAGTAGGAGATATTTTCGAAATGGAAGGTACTGTTGGTCGGGTAGAAGAAATTAAGTTGAGGACAACCCGAGCTGTAACGATTGATAACAAGGTGTTAATTATTCCTAATCACTTGTATTTGACTTCTATTCTGTATAATTGGACACAAAATAATGTATATACCAGAGAATCTGTTACTGTTGGAGTAGCATACGGTAGTGATGTCAATTTGGTAAAAGAAGTATTGATAAAAGCCGCATTAACGAGTGATAAAGTTTTAGCAACTCCAGAACCAAGTGTTTTGTTTACTGATTTTGGAGATAGCTCTTTGGAATTCCGACTTATTTTTACAATCAATAATTGTTTTGAAGCAACGATTATAAAAAGTGAAATAAGATTTGCTATTGATCGTTTATTCAAAGAACATAAGATTGATATACCATTCCCTCAAACAGAAGTCACTATTGTCAGGAAATGATGAAATACATAATATATGATCCGACTTTATAAGCTTTATCACTTAGTTGTTTTGCTGTACATATGGAGTAATTCGAATGTACAGGCACAAAGCTTAGAGTTGTTTAATGTAGACTATACCCATGCGCCTCAGCAGACAAATATGGAATATAACCGTATTAAGGTTTTGGGGAGAATACCTGTGAAATTAAAAAAAGAAAATACCTATTTCATACCAGGAGTACGCTATAATTATCATACGCTACAGCTGCAATCTGATGAGGTACTAATGGAGTCTCCACAGAAATTTCATACCATTGCTGTAAATGCATTGTATACAACACCAGTAAAAAACGGATGGGGGTTTACACTGGGAGGAGAAGCAATTGCATCTTCTGATTTTTCCAAAGGGGAAATTACCAATGAGGAGCTGTTTTATACCACCTATTTTTTATTCATTAAGAAAAAAACAGCTGCGAATGAACAACAAACAAGCAAATGGATTTTGGGATTGCATATGACAATTCCTTTTGATGTTTTTGCTCCATTACCTATCATTAGCTACTATAAAAAATTTCATCCTAATTGGTCATATACAGTAGGAACGCCCATTTCTAATCTCTCTTTTTATTGCAAAAAGAAATCTGTTTTGAAAATGTATCTGGGGCTAGATCGATTTTATGCTACCATGCAGCATGTTAATACATTACCAGTCGGAGCAGCTCAACAAGAAAGAATTAACAGTACATCCATGTTCATGGTACTTGGAGCTTTGAGCTATGAGTATTATATTACGGAACACTTATTGTTATATGCAGATGTAGGATATACAATTGATAATGAAATCCGATGGATAAATACAGATCAGGAAAATCTGAAAATACTTTCTGATGAGAATACTGTATATCTAAAAACCGGACTAAAATTTAAGATATAATGGCAAAAATATTAGTAATAGAAGATGAGGCGGCAATCCGAAGAGTATTAGTAAAAATACTGTCGGAAGAAAGCGATAAATATATTGTTTCTGAAGCAGAAGATGGTCTTCTGGGGATTGAAAAGATTAAAGCAGAAGATTTTGACCTGATATTATGTGATATCAAAATGCCTAAAATGGATGGAGTAGAAGTTCTGGAGGCTGTAAAAAAAATAAAGCCCGAAATACCGATGATTATGATTTCGGGGCATGGAGATTTAGATACAGCAGTGAATACGATGAGATTAGGAGCCTTTGATTATATTTCCAAACCACCAGATTTAAACCGTTTGCTCAATACAGTGAGAAATGCAGTAGATAGAAAAGAACTGGTTGCAGAGAATAAAATGCTGAAGAAAAAAGTCTCTAAGAATTATGAGATGATAGGCGATTCCAAAGCAATTACCGATATCAAGGATATGATAGAAAAGGTAGCGGTTACTGATGCCAGAGTACTGATTACCGGACCTAATGGAACAGGGAAGGAACTGGTAGCACATTGGATACATCAAAAAAGTGACCGAAGCAAAGGACCTATGATAGAAGTAAACTGTGCTGCAATTCCAGGAGAACTGATAGAAAGTGAATTATTTGGTCATGTCAAAGGAGCTTTTACTTCTGCTAATAAAGATAGAGCAGGAAAATTCGAAGCAGCGAATGGAGGAACCATTTTCCTGGATGAAATAGGAGATATGAGCCTTTCTGCTCAGGCTAAAGTATTACGAGCCCTGCAGGAAAATAAAATACAGCGAGTAGGAAGTGATAAAGATATCAAGGTAGATGTTCGCATTGTTGCAGCAACCAATAAAGATCTTAAGAAAGAAATTGCAGAAAACAAATTCAGAGAAGATTTATACCACCGATTGGCCGTTATTTTGGTAAAAGTACCAGCCTTAAATGATAGAAGAGAAGATATTCCGCAATTGGTAAATCACTTTGCCAAGAAAATAGCAAAAGAGCAGGGGTCTTCAGTAAAGAAGTTTTCTGATAAAGCTATCAAGAAATTACAGCAATATGATTGGACAGGAAATATACGAGAATTGCGTAATGTGATCGAACGACTAATTATTTTAGGAGGAGCAGAAGTTAGCGAAGAAGATGTTTCTTTGTTTGCCGCAAAGTAGTAATGCTTGCCATTGTATTGCGACTAATAAGAAAATACATCACAAAGGATATAAAAGTTGATCTATACATCTATAGGTGAAATGGTAGTGATGAATGAAATGCCCCAATGAAAAAAGTAATCATTTTTATCTTTGTATTTGGTTTCGTAAGAGGTATCTATGGTCAGTATGATCCAGGAGCTGTTAATTACGGAATCACTGCGATAAAACCAGTAGCATCGCAACAAGGCATTGGAGCTGGAATTCGTGTAGAATATGCTCCGAATTGTTATACTACCTATATGGGAGAACTGGCGCAGGTATTTTCTTTGGATACCGAACAAGAACCTTCAGGTGGGTATCATGAGTTTGGTATAGGAGTAAACTTGATCTTATTTAACTGGTACCCGACAACCATTACGGGAGGAATTGGATATATAGGAAATAACTCCTCATTTTTTCCATCAGTAGAAGATGATGCTTTTTTGGCGTTCAGAACAGGAGATATTAATCATGGTGCACAAATAAAAATAAGAGCATTATACCATTTGAGTACTCCAATTCATGTCTTTGCAGAGTTTAACCTGAAGAGTTTGGGAAGGGAATACGATACCGTACTCCTGGGAATCAGTTATGATTTTAATACCCGATAAGACAAGTCAGCAGGATTGTGCCAAATAAATCATAAAAAAAGAAGCAGTCCTTTGTTATTTTTAGCTTTCTGTTTCCTTCGAGTAAAAACTTTAGTATCTTTCCAAAAGATTCTAATGGATATAGTATGAATAAAATTAATTATAAAGACTTTCAGGCAGTTGATCCTGTTTCTCTATCCGATGTTCCAACCACATATGATTTGGATGCCAGTGAAAAAAAAATAGAGAAAGAATTAGAAGATGTACGAGAAAAACTGGGAAAACTACAAGATACCTTATACGCACATGGTAAATATGCAGTACTGGTATGTCTGCAAGGAATGGATACCGCAGGAAAAGATAGCTTGATACGTGAAGTTTTTAAGGATTTTAATGCACGGGGAATCGTTGTTCATAGCTTTAAAGTACCTACCGAATTAGAATTGGATCACGACTATTTATGGAGACATTATATAGCATTACCAGCAAGGGGTAAGTTTGGGGTTTTTAACCGCACGCATTATGAAAATGTTTTGGTAACCCGGGTGCATCCTGAATATATATTGGGAGAGAATATTCCGGGAATAGATAAGGCCTCTGATATAGATGATGCATTTTGGGAACAAAGATTTGAGCAAATTAGAAATTTTGAAAAGCACATCGCTCAAAATGGAACCTTGATTTATAAGTTTTATTTGCATATTTCTAAAGATGAACAAAAAAACAGACTCTTAAGGAGATTAGAAAAAATGGAAAAGAACTGGAAGTTTTCTGCAGGAGATCTCAAAGAAAGAAAGCTGTGGGATCACTATCAGGAGTATTATCAGGATGCAATTAACAGAACTTCGGTCTCCCATGCGCCATGGTATATCATTCCTGGTGATGATAAACCAACCGCTCGATATATTGTTGCAAGAACCTTATATGATAGCTTAAAAACGTATAAAGATATTGACGAGCCAGAATTGGACCCAGAAACAAAAGCGAATCTGGATTTATATAAAAGACAATTAGAAAGCGAATAAGCAGTCAAAGAAATAATTGCTAATACATACACAATACGAATATGAGAATGATACCAATGCAGCAATCGTTCCTCTCATCTCCGATAAGAATACTACTATTTATCGGAGTATTTATGATTACAACCAAAGGGACAACGCAGAAGACTACTTCTGCGAAACAAGATTCTGTGATAGTAAAGAAAATATACAACGCTTCTCTTTTAGAAGGAAAAAGCTATGAATGGTTAGATTACTTATCCAATCAGATAGGAGGGCGTTTATCCGGTTCATTAAATGCGCAACGTGCGGTAGAATGGGCAGAAAAAGAGCTAAAGGAATTAGGCTTGGATAAAGTGTGGCTACAGTCTGTAATGGTACCAAAATGGACTAGAGGAGTTACTGAATTTGCCTATATAGAAACAGAATTAGGAAAAACGACTAATGTGCCTATTTGTGCATTAGGAGGATCAGTACCTACACCGATTGGAGGGTTAAAGGCTCCTGTAATAGAGGTAAAAGGAATAGAGGAATTAGCAGATTTGGGGACTGAAAAAATCAAAGGAAAAATTGTCTTTTATAACCGTCCTATGCAGGCAGAGCTGATTCAAACATTTCAGGCATATGGAGGATGTGTGGATCAACGATATGCCGGTGCAAAAGAAGCCGCCAAGTTTGGAGCTGTGGGAGTGATTGTACGTTCAATGAATTTAAGACAAGATGATTATCCACATACAGGAGCGATGAGTTATGGTGATTTATCCAATTCAGAAAAAATTCCGGCAGCAGCTATTAGTACAAATGGAGCCGACTTATTAAGTGCCATGCTGAAATTAAATCCGCAAATTAAGTTTAATTTTAATATGAATTGTCGTTTGTGGAAAGATGTAGAATCATTTAATGTGATTGGTGAAATAAAAGGAACAACATACCCGAATGAATATATGGTGGTAGGAGGTCATTTAGACTCATGGGATTTAGGAGATGGTTCTCATGATGATGGGGCAGGAATTGTTCAATCGATGGAGGTGTTACGACTGTTTAAGAAAATTGGGTATAAACCCAAACGATCAATACGGGTTGTATTATTTATGAATGAGGAAAATGGATTACGAGGAGGAAAAAAATATGCGAAAGTGGCAAAAGAAAAAGGAGAGAATCACGTCTTTGCCTTAGAAAGTGATGCAGGAGGTTTTACACCAAGAGGGTTTTCCTTTGATTGTGATGAAGCAAATTTACAACAGATACAATCCTGGAAACCGCTATTTGCACCGTATTTGATTCATTATTTCGAAAAAGGAGGAAGTGGAGCAGATATCGGTCCTCTCAAAAAAGAAAAAGGAATTGTATTGGCAGGATTACGACCAGATTCTCAGCGGTATTTTGACTACCACCATGCAGCAAATGACACATTTGATGCCGTAAATAAAAGAGAACTTGAACTAGGGGCAGCCACTATGACTAGTCTGATGTATCTAATGGATACCTATGGGATTAAGTAACTCCTGTTTTTAGTAACGATATCATAGAAGAGAATGCTTATAAAGTATTCTCTTTTTTGTTTTGGAAAAACAGCATTAAATAAAAAAGTGAGATCGTTTATTGAATCTCACTTTTATGTAATAACCTGTAATTCCTTGGGGAATAGAATGCGATATGTTTCTTTCATGATCTATCTGTGAATCGCATAGCTACATGATGCAGGAAGTTCTTTTAAAAAATTAATAAAAGGTTTAAAATTAAATCTGAATACGTTGTTTAAAAATTTCATGTTTTCTTGTTTTTAGTATTATTACTTATTGTGATCATACTATAAACAATTGCTGTGCCAAAAAATAAAAATGAATACAAGTTGTTGATATATAGATGCTTGTTTTTTTGTTTGAAAATGTTCCTGAATTCAGAAAAGATATTGCTGGAGAAATTAAAAACAGCGTTCCTAGCTATTCTTGAGATAGGAAATATCAAAAGCTTTATATGTGATATATTATATACTGATAGAGGTAATGTTTAGATTATCAGATAGAGAGGAGATAATAAGAGTCTGTTTTTTTGTTAAAAAAGAGTACATTTAAGCATATCTAAAATATGTAAATATGCTTACGAAAGCTCGTTATTCAGTAAAAGATATGCTCCAGTGGACCCGATGGGAGCTTATCGGATTTATTATTTTTTCCTCGATCATAACCGTATTACATCAGCTATTTGATTTTACTTTTTTTAAAATTCCATGGACGCCGGTTGCTGTTGTTGGTACAGCTGTAGCTTTTATCATCGGATTCCAAAATAACGCTGCCTATGGAAGAATCTGGGAAGCTAGAAAAATATGGGGAGGTATAGTAAATACCTCACGTAGCTGGGGAATGAAAACAAAAGACATGATCACTAATGAGTATACAGAAGAAAAGGTTCCTGAAGAACGGTTAATACAGGAAAGGAAAACAATGGTGTATCGTCATATAGCATGGCTTACAGCATTACGTCATGCTATGAGAAGTCCAAAAAAATGGGAAGTTTTTGAATATCATAGAACCAATAGAGAATGGTCAAAAATGATGCATATTCCTGAGCGCGATATTAGCCTGGAAGAAGCAATATCTCCATATCTGAGTAAAGAAGAACAAGCTTATATTTTACAAAAAAATAATAAAGCCGCAGCAATTTTGTATTTGCAATCAGGTCATTTAAGACAGTTAAAAGAACAAAAATTACTCTGGGAATTTTCATTTTTGGATTTAGAAAATGTATTACAAGAGTTATTTACCCTTCAGGGAAAATCCGAGAGGATTAAAAATTTTCCATATCCGAGGCAATACGCGACTCTATCTCATTACTTTGTATTAATCTTTGTGATACTATTGCCTTTTGCGATTATTCCTGAATTCTCTGGGATAGGAGACAAAATAGCAACAAAATATCCAATAATAGGATTCAATTTTGTATGGCTCGCAGTTCCTTTTTATACGATTGTATCCTGGATTTTCCATACGATGCAACGAATAGGAACGGTAGGAGAAAATCCATTCGAAGGGTCTGCTAATGATGTCCCTATTTCTACAATTTCCCGGGGAATAGAAATTGATCTCAGACAGTTGTTAGATGAAGAAGTTGATCAAATCCCAAAGCAGTTTAAAGAACAATTTGATGTACAGATGTAATAATAGAAGTAAAAAGGCAAACACTAAGTTTGCCTTTTTACTTGATCATCGCGACCTGAATAGTTTCGAGGTGTATCTCAAAACGTAATCAATGCTCGCGTATGTATTTTGATGATATTTATTGACCTACAGGCTTATTTTTTACATGTTCTTCCAACCACTGATCTTGCTCCCAGAGTAAGTGTAAGATACTTTCTTTAGCTCTGTATCCGTGACTTTCTTTAGGAAGCATAACAAGTCGCACTTTAGCACCTAGTCCTTTTAGAGCATTGAAATAACGTTCGCTTTGCATGGGGTAAGTCCCTGAGTTATTATCTTGTTCTCCATGAATTAATAATAGCGGATATTTCATTTTATCAGCGTGCATAAAAGGAGACATTGTGTAGTAGACATTAGGAGCTTCCCAATAATTTCTTTCTTCACTTTGGAACCCAAAAGGAGTAAGTGTTCTGTTGTAAGCTCCACTTCTGGCAATTCCTGCAGCAAATAAATCTGAATGAGAAAGCAAATTAGCAACCATAAAAGCACCATAACTATGACCTCCTACAGCAACTCTTTTTCGATCAATATACCCTAACTTATCAACAGCATCAATAGCAGCTTTGGCATTTGCTACTAATTGTTTTCTAAAAGAATCATTAGGTTCCGTATCTCCTTCTCCAATAATAGGAAAAGAAGTTTCGTCTAAAACCACATATCCTCTGGTGACCCAATAAATCATAGACCCATAATGAGGGTATGTAAACTTATTAGGGTTTTTAGTGCTTTGACCGGCAGATGATTTATCCTTAAATTCTCTTGGATAAGCCCACATAATCATGGGTTTTTTCTCCTTTTTTTGAGTATCGTATCCAACCGGTAAGTATAAAGTACCGGATAATTCAACTCCGTCTTCTCTTTTGTATTTAATAACTTCTTTATGAATATTCTGAATACTTTTAAACGGGTTTTCAAAATGAGTCAATTGCGATATCTGGTCTTTATTGATGTGTTTGAAATAATAATTAGGATATTCATTAGGAGATTCAATACGTACCAAAAGCTCTTTTTTCTCAGGAGTATAATCCCTGATATCTTCTATTTTATTGACAAAAGAGGATTGATAAACCCGTTCCTTTTTATTTGTTTTTAAATCAATACGATCTAAAAAAGGAAATTGTCCTTTATCACTATACCCATCTCCAATTAAAAATGCTGCATTGTTATCTAATACCAGACTTTCTGCTCCGAACTGGTTTCTTTTCATCAAAAACTTACCCGGGTCACTGTATTGATCCTGGTAATTTCTATCTTCAATTAAAACAGGTTTTGCACGATTGTCTCCTGGATTGAATATATATGACTTTATGTTTCTGGTATTCCACCAAAAATCATGAGCAACTGCAAATTGATCATTTCCCCATTCGATATAAGAGTAACGGTTTTTGGTTTTTAGTAAGGATACCGGATCTTTTGTGAAAGGAGCATCTAATTGAAAAACTTCATCCCGGTATGTCACGTTGTTTTTTGGGTCTCCTTGATCTAGTGCTTCTGCATAAATTAAGGAAGCAGGTTTGTCCTTTCTCCAGGAAAAACTTCTTTTTCCTTTTCTGGCAGCCATAAAACCTTGTGGTAAATCTTCGATCAGAGGTACAGAAACAACGGTTTTTACCTTTTTACCTTCTTTTGTGTAAACAGTAGTGGTAGAAGGAAAGCGTCTGTATGGGACTAAATAAGAAAAAGGTTTTTCTATAATATTTATCAATACATATTCTCCGTCAGGGGAGAACCGTATAGAGCGGTACATAGAGGTATCAAGCCATTTTTCTTTTTTCCCATCTAGCGAAACTTTGTACAAATCAGAAATTGCTAATTGCTCGAAATTGTGTTCGTCATTTTTGTTTTTTAACAAGTCTTGATACGTTCTGTTTTGCGCTTTTTTTCCATGATTTACTGAGATGGTTGGTCCCGAAGGAATTGCACTTTTGGGATCGATAAGTGCTTTTCTTTGTTCAGGAATCATTTTGACCAACATAGCCGTACCGTCTTTAAACCATTGAACAGGACTATATAAATTAGCATTTATAGTAGCAGGAGTTAATTTTTTGGCAGTGGCTGTAGCGACATCGAGAATCCATAATTCTACTCCGGTAGTGGAAGTGTGCGTAAAAGAAATTTTACTTTGATCTGGAGACCATGAAAAATTAGTAAGCCTAGGATGTTTAGGAAGCCCTTTAATTTCTTTAGCATCCTCTTTTTGTTTGATATTCTGAATCTGAATTTTGTTATAATAGCGTTGTCTGCTGCCGATATTTGTTTTGGGGTTTATTCGAAGCCCTCCTAGCCTTAGCTCAGTTTGTGATAATTCCTCTATTGATTTATATGCATTTCTGGATAATAGTATAAGTAGTTCTTTTTTATCATCAAGTAATACCCTGGGAGCTACTTGTACATCAACTAATTTCAGAATTTCATCAGGAGGTTTTTGATACGAAATGTTTTCTTGAGCTTTGACATAAAAAACCGATATTAACAGTAGTGTCAGACATACTATTTGTTTCATATATAAAATGTTTGTGTGAGATACATCAGCAGAATATAAATATCCGATCCGATATTCTTTTTTTTAATGATTTACTATACAGGAGCTACGTCTCCTAACTTTTCAGGAAATTAAAACAATTGAGAGTGTACAATCAGATAAAAATCTTTTGATAAGTAAGTATATAATTAGAAAAAGTAATAAGTGACATGATGTATCTTTTGGTTATTTGGTATTTGTTATATGATAATTCTACTAATATACTATTTATTTTATGAGTATGTATAAAACAAGTGGAGATTCTATACGATAAAATATCCTTAAAAGGATGAAACAGTATCTCAAAGAAATAAGTGTTTATCCTTCTCAAAAAAAGAAAAAACTTCTGATAATATTAATAACGTTAGGTTAACGATTTATCGTCTTTATCATAAAGATTAAATAATGATAAAGTTTTACTAATAATAAAAAATATAATCAATTTTGACTTGTTAATTTATTATTAGTAAAATATATACGTCGCGCATGAAAAGTTCACTAACAATCTTTTCCGTCTTATTTTACTTTTTTACCTCGATAGTCAGCAGTCAGGATTCAGGTATTAAAGGAATGGTTACAGACGGTCAAATTCCATTACCCGGAGCCACTATTACTCTTCAGGGAAAACAAGAAGGTGTCGTCACTGACTTTGATGGGAATTTTGAAATAACAGGATTAAAATCAGGTCAATATCAACTGGTTATTAGTTATATCGGTTTTGAAGAAAAAATGATTACAGTAGTTTTAAAAACGAATGAAATCAAAGAGCTGCAAGAGATCAAATTAGTTCCTTCTGAAGAAGCATTAGACGAAGTGGTTGTTACTGCTTTGGGAATTAAAAAAGAAAAAAAACGGATAGGGTATGCTGTACAGGAAGTAGAGGGGGATCAAATAGCAACCGCCAAAGAAGCAAACCTTACCAATGCATTAGCAGGTCGTGTTGCCGGAGTGCAAATTACAGGTGGAGGATCAGGAGTAGGGAGTACCTCTTTAATTACAATACGAGGAGAAGGGTCTCTAATCCCGGGAAATAATTCTCCTTTGTTTGTTGTAGATGGAATTCCTGTTACGAATAGAACAGTAAGTAATAGAGCAGAAGGGAATCTAGAAACAGATTACGGGAATGGAGCTCAGGATATTAACTCAGATGATATTCAATCAATATCAGTACTAAAAGGACCCAGTGCTACCGCATTATATGGATCGAGAGGGTTAAATGGAGTGGTACTAATTACAACTAAGTCAGGTCAGAACAGTAAAGGACTGGGAGTTAGTTTTAGTCAGAATATCACTTTTGAATCTCCTATCAGAATTCCTAAATATCAAAATGAATATGGTCAGGGAGCCAATGGGGAGTTTTCCTTTTTAGATGGTTTTGGAGGAGGAGTGAATGATAATATTGATGAGAGTTGGGGACCAGTATTAAATGGACAGTTAATTGCACAGCACAATAGCCCTACGACAAGTGGGTTTAGAGCTGGAGATTTTGCAGCCAGACCCAAAAATCCAGATGGGAGTTTTGCAGATGAGGTTATTCCAACTCCCTGGCGAAAAAACAGGAATAATATTAAGGACTTTTTTAGAACAGGAGTCACCAGAACTACGAATGTTTCTTTGACAGGAGGAAACGAAAAAGGAACAATGAGAGTATCTGTTACTGATTTGGATAGTGAAGGAATTTTACCCAATACAGATTATAGAAGGAGAACATATGCTTTTAATGGAGGATATAACTTATCGAAATGGTTAAAAATATCATCCTCCATAAACTACATTAATAGTGGTAGTGATAATCGTCCAAACAATTCATATGGAACCGAGAATATTATGTACCTATGGGCGTGGTTTGGTCGTCAGATAGATATGAATTCACTCAGAAATTACTGGCAACCGGGATTTGAAGGCATACAGCAGTTTAATTATAACTATAACTGGCATGATAATCCATATTTTACCTTATATGAAAATACCAATGGATTTGATAAACATCGCATATTTGGTAATGTCAGAGCAGATATACAGATAACACCAGAACTATCTTTAATGCTGCGTTCGGGAATAGATTATTTTGATGAACTGAGAACAAGCCGAAGAGCCTACAGTACGCAACGATTCGCAAAAGGACAATACAGAGAAGATGATATTTACTTTAAAGAACAAAACACGGACTTTCTTCTTAGGTATTCTAAAGCATTAACAGAAAATGTAGGATTGGAGCTATCAGCAGGAGGGAATATCAGAGAAGAAGAGAATCGTTATAAACGAATTAGTGCCAATTCATTATCAATTCCCGGGATTTATAATTTCGAAAATGCTGCAGAACCATTGGCTAAAACACAATTTAATGATCGTAGAAAGGTGAGCTCTCTCTATACGTTTGCCAATTTTTCATACAAAGATTTTTTGTTTTTAGACCTTACCGGAAGAAATGATTGGTCGAGTACACTTCCTGAGGGTAATAACTCTTATTTCTACCCCTCAGTAGGCGTCAGTGCGATTGTATCTGATATGATGGCATTACCTGAATTGTTTTCATTTGTAAAACTGAGAGGAGGATGGGCAATAGTAGGGAACGATACAGATCCGTATGCCCTGAGAAATACATTTTCGTTTAATGAACCTTTTGGGAACCATCAGCGGGTAAGTGCATCTACTGTTTTAAAAAATGAAAACCTAAAACCAGAAGAGGCAGCATCTATAGAAGTAGGAACTGATATCCGTTTTTTTCAAAATAGATTGGGAATAGATCTTACCTATTATAAAGCTACAGTCAAAAACCAGATATTAACACTTCCGGTTTCTAATACATCAGGATTTAATTCCAGAATTATTAATGCTGGGGAAATAGAAAACTCAGGATTAGAAATTGTATTGAATGCAAAACCAGTAAAGATAAAGGGTGGATTAACATGGGATACCACCGTAAATTTTACCACAGCCAGAAGCGAAGTAAAATCATTAATCGATGGATTAGATACCTATGAAATCTCATCTAATTATGTGAATGTATTAGCCAAAGTCGGAGGAAGAATGGGAGATATTTATGGAACGGGGCTGGTGACAGTAGATGACCCGAATAGTCCATATCACGGACAGGTGGTGCATAACGAAGATGGTTTCTCGCTGAGGGATCCGGAATTAAAAAAATTAGGGAATTATAATCCAGATTTCACTGTAGGGTGGCAAAATAACTTTAGTTATAAAGGATTTAATGTTGGTTTTCTATTTGATTGGAGACAGGGAGGGGTTGTAAATTCCCGTACAGTACTGATCGGAGGAACTTCTGGAATGATGGATTTTACGGCAGTAGGAAGAGAAACAGGAATTATATCAGAAGGAGTAATTCAAAATACAGATGGAAGTTACAGACCCAATGATGTGGTTCTTTCCGGAAGAGATTTTTATTGGTGGAAATATAATAGGGGAAATGAAGCAGTAGGAATGTTTGATGCTTCTTTCTTAAAACTTAGAGAAGTACGATTAGGGTATACATTTCCTAAAAAAATATTGAAGCGAACATTTGTCAGAAGTCTTTCCTTATCTCTGGTAGGAAGAAATTTAGCCTTGTGGACAGAGAATCCTCATTTTGATCCGGAAACAATTTCTTTTAATGGAGGAACCATTGTTCCGGGAGTAGAGGATATGGCACTTCCTAGTTCCAGAAGTTATGGTTTACATCTTAATGTCACGTTTTAAAAAAAAGAAAAAATGAGAAATAATATAGTTTGTACAGTTTTGATACTATTAACGATCGTATCCTGTACTCGTGATTTTGAAGAAATTAATACAAATCCCAATCAACCCGAAGCAGTTGGTGCCGATTTATTATTAGCTACAGTGATATCAACAGTAGCTAACGAAGCAGCAACATCTGGATGGGGAAGAGGAAATGTAGTAAGTCAGTTGACAGCCAAAATTAATTTTACAGGTTTTGATAGGTACGAATGGGGGGCAGAATCTGGATTATGGAATACCTATTATGGGATATTACCGGAAATAGATCTTATTTTGACGTCATCTCAACGAGAAGAAACCAAAAATACCAGTTATGAAGGGATTGCTTTGCTCTTGAGGTCTTATGTGTTTTCTATTCTTACCGATAATTGGGGAAATATTCCGTTTTCAGAAGCAATTCGGGGAACTGAGAATAATTTTACGCCCAAATATGATACACAAGAAGCAATCTATACTGCATTATTAAAGGACTTAAAAAAAGCAGTAGCTTTATTGGAAGAAAAACAACCCATTTTAGGAGGAGATATGCTATATGATGGCGATATGGATAAGTGGGTGAGGTTTGGTAATTCATTGCGATTGCGATATTTGCTAAGAGTCTCTAATAAAAAAGATGTCGCAGCGGAAATACAAGCTATTTTTTCTTCTGGAAAATATATAAGCACGAATGAAGAAAATGCGGTCATGAATTATCCGGGAAGTACTCAGATTGATTCCTGGCCAATCAGTACTTCGAGAATCGGTAGTTTTGATGAATATAGATTGAGTAAGACCAGTGAGCAAGTTTTAAAACAATTTGAAGATGAACGATTATCAGCTTGGTTTCAACCTACAGATAATCCCACGGATGCACCTTCTTTATTGGTAGGTTTGCCTAATGGGTTGAGTGAGGATAATGCTTCTAATTATAATGGAGGAGCCAGTAATGTATCTCGTATAAATCAAGCGTATTTTTTTGATGCTCCTGATAAGGTGAAAGCAGCGATTATACAAGCTGCGGAGGTACAATTTATTTTGGCAGAGGCGGCACAGAAAGGATGGATTACGGCAGATGCAAAAACGCTCTATGAAACCGGAGTAAGATTGTCTTTCGAGTATTGGGAAGTACCTCAGGATATAGATGCTTATTTAGCGCAGACAGGGGTTGCTTTTGATGATACACTGGAAATTATCCTAACTCAGAAATGGCTAGCCTCTTTTTTAGTCGGGTTTGAAGGTTGGTATGATTACAGAAGAACTGGTTTTCCTACTTTTATAACTCCCGGACCCGATAATGTTAATGATGATGTTGTCCCTGTTCGCTTTTTATATCCCGATAGTGAACAAACATTGAATAAAGAGAATTATGATCAAGTAGTTTCTGATATAGGAGGAAATACGATCAATATAAAAGCTTGGTGGGAACAATAATAATCGATCAAGAATCAAAAATAACAATGAAATATAATTTGAAACATATACTACTGACAGGAGTTTTTCTATGTGTGGGGCTTTCGGGAAGATCACAGGAGAAAAGTGAGCTAAAGATTGTACTAATTACACTAGACGGACTAAGGTGGCAGGAATTGTATAGCGGAGCAGACCCTAAATTGATTACCAATAAAGAATATGTAAACGATACTATCGGGTTAAAAAAGGAATTTTGGCGATCTGATGAGGTAGAAAGAAGAAAAGTATTGATGCCTTTTTTCTGGAATACAATTGAAGCTATAGGACAGCTGCATGGAAACAGAAAGGAAGGAAGTAAAGTAAACCTGACTAATTCAATGTGGTTTTCATACCCCGGGTATAATGAAATTTTAACTGGGGTAGCAGATGATGCCCGTATTCATAGTAATAATAAAATAGATAATCCAAACAGAACAGTTTTAGAGTTTATCAATAATTCCAGAAAATATAAAGGCAAGGTCGCTGCATTCGGGAGCTGGGACGTATTTCCTTTTATTATTAATGAAAAACGTTCAGGAATCCCTGTAAATGCGGGGTTTGAACCAGCTACAACTAATTTGACAAGCAGAGAAAAGTTTCTCAATGAACTTCAAGAGCAAATTCCCAGTCCTTGGAGTTCTGTACGATTGGATGCATTTACACATCATTATGCCTTGGAGTATATGAAAAAGAAACATCCTCAACTTACTTATATTGCATATGGAGAGACAGATGATTTTGCTCATGATGGGGATTATGAAGCCTATCTGAAAGCCGCTCACAATACAGATGAAATGATCAAACAATTATGGGAGTATACACAGGAAGACTCTTTTTATAAAGATCAGACTATTTTTATTATTACTACAGATCATGGAAGAGGGACTACTCCAATAAACACATGGCGCAGTCATGGTAAAAACATAGTAGGTGCAGGAGATGTCTGGTTAGTAGCTTTTGGAAAAGGAGTCGCACAATTAGGAGAAGTAACAGATGAAGAACAATTATATAGTAATCAGATAGCGAGTACTATTGCTGTCTTATTACAGGAGGTATACACAATAGAAAAAGCAGGGTCTCCTATCAATGTATTAAGTAATAAGTAGTAATTACACAATGAAAAATCCCTTGTTTGTGAATCCATTCAGGGGATTTTTTAATAAAACAAATTCAGAAAAAGAGAATGTTTATAGATAAAATGTATTAACTGTTTTTAAGGGGGGCTGTATGGAAAAATGTATAATATACTATGCCGATTATTATTAGGAGTATCAATATTACGGCTCCTGCTAGAAGAGGTGTAAAACCAGAAGCTTCAATAGTAACAGGAGTACCGTAGAAGACAAAAGCTCCCCAATAATAGGGGGATTTTTGAGCATTGAGAATAACAGGATCCTGAAGATAATCAATTTTAGCGAAGTGTAATGCCTCTGTATAAACAGGCGATTGATTATACAGTTTATTATAAAACTTCTCCATAAAAAGCGATGCTGTTTTATCATGTACTTTCCATAAAGAAAAGATAATATTTTCGACACCCGCATATTGAAACCCTCTGGCAATACTGATGGGACCTTCTCCTTTGGAAATTTTTCCAATACCGGTTTCACAAGCACTTAATATGGCTATTTCTGCCTGTAATGACAAACCATATAATTGATTGACAAGTACATTTTCATCAGAAAAACGGATACTGGCAGGAACTTCTAATGTTCCGGAAGAAGCATGCGTTGATAAATGAAGAATATCGTGTTCTAAGGAGTTAGCTTTAAAATTTTTATAAGTAGCATGTTGTCGGGTGAGAAATTGTCCGGAAAAATACTGTTTAATACTATTGAGTTCTTTCTTGGAATAAGGCAAAGCACTAGCAGTGCCCTCAAAAATAGGAAACACACCTAGAACTGTTTTGTCTTTAGCTTTTTGTATGCGGGTAGCATGGACATATTTGACCGCTGAAATTTCATGATGAATATGACTCTTTTTTATAAGAAAAGGCATCTCCTGAAATTGAATGCTTTTCGTGTCTGTAGTCAATAATGCCTCAAAAGGAATAAAATTGAGAAGCCCATCCGTAATAAGAACAATCTTGTTAGTGTTAAGAGGTAGATGAAGCATGGTATAGGTGTCATGTGCGGTATGTGTATAGGAAGAAATATCATCCGTGATTGTATTAGCGTGATGAAAAAAACGAATAAAGGAGATTGCTTTTTCTTTGATCTGAGTAGCACTGCCCAGTCGGTGCATGGAAATATGATCTTGTGTAACCTGAAATTGGAATACATCCTCTTCTCCAAAAAAATACGAGATAAGTGTTGTCTCCTGATTCGCCAGATGTTCCTGCAAATCAGAAATAGATAAGGGAGTCGAATGAGGAAGGAGCTGCTTATAGGTATTGGTAAGTGTTTGAGTAATGTTTCTGTATGTACTGCTGAGCTGCTCTAAATGAAGATTCCATTGCTGTATTTGAAAAATATCAGAAGTAGGTCCTTTTAGTTTTTCTTTAATTATTTGTGTACTAAATAGTGCAATTTCTTCCTGTAATTTTTGCTTTTGAACAACTAGTGTATCGTGTTGATATGTGTTCATGAATTTTTTGGAAAATAAAGAAGCGGTTAGAAAAGGAGATTTACTTTTATCAGCCATGATAAATGCTTTTTCGAGATATGACTGTTGCGAAGTATTTTGGTATAAATGATATAGTTGTTGCAGGTATTTTTCTACCCGTTTTCGATGTTGGTAATGCTGTATCAGTTTGGTTTCCTGTAAGGGATAAAAAAGCGTTAATTTCTCTTGGAGAGCAAATGCAACTTCATAGGTTTCGTTTGCTTTTTCAATAGCACCCATGCTTTGATATATATGGGCTTGTATGTCTAAAACAGCTAATAAAATGGGATCTGCGTTGTTAATTTTTTTTGAAGGCAATCCATTTTCGATAGCTATTCCGGGGAAGAGATGTGTATAACAGTAGGATATATGGGATAGTGCTTTTTTGTATAAAGATTTAGCAACTAACAGTTCTGTATAATGTAGTTCCCATTGTATTAGTGTTCTTCCTGTAGTATTGCTTTTTTGTGCGAGAAGGTTTCTTGCGTGTTTTAGGTGTTTTTCGGCAGCGTCATAGGCCTTTTGTTCTATTGCGATAGCAGCAAGAATTGTATATGCTTGTGTTTCTTCCGGGGCGATTGATATGACTGATTGTGCATATCGGGTAGCAAGTTTCCAGTTTCCCTGATGTAGGTAGTTGGTTGCCATATTGATTTGCAGATTGATATTTTTCGAATCGAATAAGAGTCCTTTTTTTAATAATTGTATAGCTTTTTCATAGGTCCCGGAATTATTATAAGCTACAGAGAGATTCGTAATACCTGTGATCACTTTCTCTGTGTTTTTTTCCTTTTCGGATTGATAGATGTAATAGGTAATAATGCGTTCAGCTTTTTGCAAATCTCCGATTTTAATATACAGGTTTCCCAATGGCTGAAGACAGTATTCGATAATGTCATATTTAGAAACGGCATGAGAACGGTAAGTGTTCCACGCAATTTCATAATGAGTGATTGCTTTGGCTATATATCCGAATTGCTGATAATAGTATCCCAGGTTATTTTGTATCTCTAACCACATATAATAATCTTTTTCTGTAGTGATTAAAGCAGTTATTGGCTGGATGTTTTTGGATACGGTATGCAATCGTTCTATGGAAGGGGTCTGTTTGAGAAAAATAAGCTCTTTTAGTAATGTATCAGCAGGAGAAGATTGTGAGAAAATAGGAGAGAACATAAAAAAGAAACAACAACTACGTACTACTAAATATGCTGTTTGTTTAGAATTTCCAAATAGCATAGCATTGTATTTGAGGATTGTCATAATCAAAATAATGTACATAGCGTACTCCCAGGCTAGGACCAATTCGAACGGTGCCCAGGTTAGCTCCTATAAAAAAGCCAGTGTGCAGATTTGAAAAAGAATTAGAGATCTCCTGAGAAGTTCTGACATCTAATTCTGGATTTCGGATTTCTCTGAGTTCATTTTGTATTAGTTCTAATTGATAACCTTCTCCAGCAGCTGTAATCGTACTTTTACGAGAGGCATCCAGTGACAATTGGATTCCTGCTCCTACAGCAAAGAAATTAGAAAGGTTATATCTGTATGAAGCCGGAACGGCATACATACTAATGGCATTCGTAGTATTTTCTTCCTGAAAACGAACAATTTCTTCAATCCCAATTGCATTTGTCGATTGGGTGGCATAATTTCTAAGAGCATCAAAAGAAGCAGAAGAAACCATCAGTTCTGCCTGAAAATATCCTCTGTAGGATTTAAAGGGGGACAAAGTTACTCCTGCAAAATACTCTTTGTCATTGGTTCGTTCTGGATTAAAAATATATCCGGCTTTGGCTCCAATAGAAATTCCAGGGATAAAACGAGTGGTTGCATAATTGGTAATAATTGGATCATTTTTATCAAAGAAAATAGCGGTTTTGCTTTTTGTCTTTTTCTTGTGAAAATCTTTTTTGAACCGCATGGAATATTTAACAAAACCTTTGGTAGAATCAATTTCATATACATTTTTTTGCTGGCTTCCCGGTAGGTATATTTTTTTAAAAGTAAAGGTGATTTTATCTGGCTGAATCAGAGTGTCCAGACAACTATAATTGACCTCTTTCTCTTTTGGACAAATAGGGCACTCGGGATACATTCCTTTAATTTGTAAAGTTGATTTGTCGAACATATCAGGAGTATCTACCTCTAGTCGAATCGTGTTCGCCGGGCCCTCTCCATTATTCTGAAAACGTACCTTGAACTGTAATCTTTTAAACCGGGCAAAACGATAATTCATCAGCCATCCATTAGAAGACATTTTGTTAGGGTCATGAGAGGTCACGATTTCCATTTCAGTTTCTTTTACCGTATGATCATCATAATTGATATCCGGAACATAAATACTTCGCAAAGTAACCACAGCGCTCGTATCTTTGATCATTTCCGGAGTTGTTTTTAATGTTCTGAAAAAAGAACGTTCTTCTCCGGGTTTTAAATCATAAAATTCAATTACCTGATAATCTCTGTATTGTTTTTTTGACTCCTCCAGAGTAAGTGGTAGATTTTTTCTTTTGGTAGAGTCTTGTACAATACGGTTAGAAATAAAGGAAGAAGTTAGTGTTGTCGCCAGAAAGGTATTGCTGTCATTTTCAGGAAGCTGAGAAGCAATAACATCCGTTGCACGTATTTTTTCTCCATAATGGGTTCTCGTATCCTGAAGTATAAAGTTGTTATTCTTGAAACGAACATCATTATAGAATAAGTATAACTTACCGGAAGAAGTGTAGTCTAACCGGTTTTTGTAAGAAGTAATAATAACTAGTTCCTGGTCTGGTAATGGCTCTCTATTTCTTTTAATCATTAAGTCTTCTTGTTCATTAAATGGAGAGTCTATGATAGTAGCCTGATCATATGATTTCATAATGTCAATGATTTTGGGAATACTGGTCGGAGGTTTCCCATTATCATAATTATTAGTAGCCCATAATCGTGCTGTATGAGCACCTTTTTTGTTGTATTGATGAGTAGGGTTTTTGGAAAAACTGTAATGTCCATCTCCAAATTCCCAGAAATAAGTATAAAATGCTTTTGGGGCTCCTGCCATTTGATTTAATGGAGGCATTTCTCCCATGAAAGAAACATTGTTTCCTTGTATGTCGTATGAAATAGGAGCTACCCGAAGTGAATCAGAAAGAGGGGATTGAGTATACCCTAAAAGAGAAAAAAATGAAAAGAAAACAAATAGCAATAAATGAATATCCCGGAGGTTTTTATCCTTGTTTTTTGAAGATTTAATTTTAGCAAATAACCATTTCATTGTCAATAAAGATAATTAAAAAAATATTGTTTAACAGAGAGGTGATATAGAGAAAACACAGTACAAAAAAGAAGTTTTCTGATACTGTGTTTCCTAATTTACAACAGAATAAAGTAGGTTTGTCGTGGTAATGCTAATAATTATGGCAGCTCATTAATTACGGCTGTTAAATCCTCTTCTGTTCCTGTAGTCAGTGTTCCAATCGTCTCTATATGATTTTCTCCTATGGTTGCTGGCTGAACAGCATATACATATGCGTCTTCCTGCTTGGAAACAAAAATAAAATGTACTTCCATTCCAATAGGAATATGACCGTAATGTTCAGTGAACAAAGATGTTTCTTCATTATAGATATCTAATAAAGCTAATGCGGTAGGTTCATTATCAATTGTAATGTATACATTACAATTTGTATTATCATACCCTTCTGGGACAGCCACTGATACAGAAGTTTTAGGTCTGGGGTCAATAATCCATCGATCGAGGTTTGTCCATCCAAAATTATCCAGAAAACCAATATATCTGTTTACCCATGTTCCATCTTCTGCTCCATCTCCCTGTCCGGGTTCTAGCCCTTTCTCTGTATTCTCTTCCCATACGATATCACATTGAATTCCGTCACAGTCATTATCTTGTCCATCAAATATTCTCATTTCCGGATCAAATTCTTCTGTAGGAACATTTATCTGGAATGCTCCGGAAAGGAGTAACGATTCTTCCCCCTGATAAGCGTCTATATAAAACTCTCCAGCAGAAATCAATGTTTCAATATCGCCGTTTTCGCGTTTTCCGTTGGTTGGCATTTTGGTTAATACCATACTGGATCGGTCATATATTTCGATCAGACGGATCGTTACTTCTCCAGTAACAGGATCCCCATGTTGATCTGTTATAATATCAGGAGGGAAATATAAAACAGTTCCTTGTTCTCCAGTGATGCTTCCCCCGGTTTCTACAGTGAGAGAAAATTCTTGTATGGCTTTATTTCTATTTTCTGCAATAGCATTTTTTAGAGCAGTTCCATCAAAAGGTTCCTGGATATCAGGTTCTCCGATAATAATGGCAGGTGAATTATCATCACTGCTGCATCCTAAGCATAGTTGTATAATTAGTATAAGGATAGCAATATAGCTATGTTTAAAAAAAGATCCTGATTTCATTACATTCATTGTTTTCATTGTTTTCATTTTTTTGAAATCAGTAAGAAATAGTGATCTCTATATTCGAACAGTTTTTATGCAGTTCGAGATAGAAATATTCCTTACTGTATTTTTATTTCTACACTCTCAGATCAACTCCTTTTATTTTTTGTTACCCTGTTTTCCAAACTTTTTTTACTTTAGATCACTCAGCGTGTTTTATATGACAAAAAAGAAACCTCATTCGGATCAACGATATATACATGGATTATTGAATAATGATCATCGTGTAGTAGCAGAGATTTATGAAAAATTTGCTCCCAAAATACGGGGATATGTCCGTAAAAATAGTGGAGATGATGAGGCGGCAAATGATTTAATACAGGAAACCTTATTAACCATATATCACCAAGGGAAAGAAAAAGAACTCGTGTTGACATGCCCGTTTGATGCGTATTTCTTTTTATTGTGTAAGAGACGATGGCTTAATACATTGAAAAAAACAACCTCCAGAGAGGTAACAATGCCGGAGGATTTTGTATCTGTAGATGAAGAGAGCATACGATTAGCAGAGGAGACAGCTATGTATATGAATAGAAAGAAGTTGTATGATGAGATGTTCGAAAAATTAGGAGATAGCTGTAAAGAACTATTAAAACTCAGTTTTGCAATTAAGTCGATGGAAGAAGTAGCAAATAAATTAGGAAAATCTTATGGGTATGTCAGAAAACGAAAATCAATTTGTATAGGAAGACTAACAAAGATGATTCAGGAATCTCCAATGTATAAAAAGATAAAAGAAGGATTATGAATTCGGAAGAGAAATATTTACTTTTTGAACGCTATTGTGCAAATGAATTATCTTCTGTAGAATTGGAAGATTTTAAACGCTTATTAGAAAGTAATACAGCATTAGAAGAAGAGTTTGCCGTTTTTAAAGAATTTACCAGACATTTTGAAGCAGTACATCAGGAGAAAAAGGATGTAGAAGCGTTTAAGAAAATGCTGGATAACGCAGGGACTACCTATTTTGCAAAAGAAAAAGAAAAGAAAAAAGCAAAAGTGATCTCTTTTCCATTCTGGAAATATGGAGTGGCTGCGAGTATTTTGGTCATATTGGGAGTGTTTACTTTTTTTAATAAAAATCACCCCCCGGAATATAAGGACTTTGTCAGTATTCCCGAATTAACAATTACAGAACGTCAATCAGAAAATAAGCTTATCAAAGCTACAGAAATGGCTTTTAATTCAAAAGCATATGCGGATGCAGAGAAGCTGCTTGAAGGACTTTTAGAAGAAACCGAAAATACAACCTACCAGTTTTATTATGGAATTTCTCTGTTGGAACAAAATAAACATCAAGAGGCAAGTACGGTTTTTTTGTCCTTGTATGAAGGCACTTCTGTTTATAAGTATAAAGCTATATGGTTTGAAGCATTGAACCAGTTAAAACAGAAAAAATACTCGATTAGTAAATCATATTTAGAAAAAATACCTTCAACTGCGGAGGATTATAAAAAGGCTCGATCTCTGCTCGAAGCGTTAGAATGAGAAAAAGCCTCAGGAATTATTTCTGAGGCTTTTATATAGGTGTTAATATCCAGGGTTTTGTGTAATAACTCCTTGTCCTTGTATAATTTCATCCAGAGGAATAGGGAGTATGTATTGAGACGAATTTGTAATAGTGGGTTTAATAGTTGTTATGTCAATATCTTTTGCTATTTGGTACCGGATCAGATCAAACCAATCTTCTCCGTTTTCATAATAAAGTTCCATTGCTTTTTCCAGGCGAATCATTTCTAAAAATTCAGGAATTGATGTAGGAACTTTGGGATCTAAACCAACGCGCTTTCTCACTTTGTTTAATTGAGCTACCGCTATAGGTATATCAGTAATACTTCCTCCGTTTATCAGAGTTTTTCTGGCCTCTGCTTCTGCATAAATAAGAACAACTTCTGCTAATCTAAGGTGTAATAATGCGGGAGGGAACTCATATGAGAACTTCCATTTGAAACCTGTAATATCAAGAAGCTGAGGTGTAGTGGAGGTAATAGATTTTCTGATACTATCTTTTTCTATACTATGTATGCTCTCTAAGTATGCAGATCCAGGGGCAATACCTGTAGTAAACCCGCCTCCTTGACTGTTTGACCTGGAGTAATCAGTGGGTGAAGCAAATAGTACATCAGTAGCAGTATGTGCTTTTTTATAGATATCTATATAGGTTTCTCGCAAAGAAATATCAATAAACTCACTACTAATGTTTGCAGCTTGTTCATAGGAATTCATGTATAATAAAACTTTTGCTTTAAAGCCTTTTATACCTCTTTTTGATATTCTTGAAGCTTCTCTTGTTTCAGGAATATCGGTTTCTAAAGCGATATTGAGTAGCGATAGTATTTCATCGTATGTTTCTTTTACAGAACTTCTGGGTTTTAAAATAGGATGATTATTACTATCTAGTTTTGTAGGACCTAAGATGATACCATATTCAGCATTTATGTCGTAAAACTGACCATACATTCTTAGCAGGTAAAAATAGCTAAGTGCTTTTATAAAGGTAGCTTCTCCTATAATATTGTTTTTCTCTGTTTCAGACAGATCATATAAACTTGTTTTAGGAACTCTGTTGATGATCTCATCAGCATTAGCAATAGATCGATATAGCCCGGCATAAGTCTCCATAACAGTTCTGCTGTTAGGAGAGACAGCATTATTTAAAAAACTGTCTTCTCCATAGCTATGCACCGTTTTTTTTCCAGAGATTCCCATGGCAGATAAATACGAAACAATACCAATGTATTTTCGCATGGATGCATAGGATCCAATAACGGCAGCTTCTATGGTTTTTTTGTCAGTATAGGCTTGCTCTATTGGGATTTGCCCATTTGTTTCTACATCTTCAAGATGCCCATAGGGTTCGCAACTACAAATAAATAAAAAGGAAAAGATACAACAGATATATTTATATTGATGATTCATAAGTTTTGTTTTTATAATTAAATAGAGATAAGAATTCCCCAGTTAAAAGACCTGCTTAGGGGATATCCATTAAAATCCCGGGTTGTGTTGAAGGTGTTCATAAAGAGGTTGCTAGAGTTGACACCTTCAGGATCAATGCCCGGATAAGGAGAAATTGTAAATAGATTTGTAGCGCTTGTAAAGATATAAGCATTACTCAGGGATAGTTTTTTTAGGAAAGATACAGGGAGATGATAGGTAAAGGATATGTTCTTTAAACGGATAAACGAAGCATTTTCAATTATCGCAGAGGAAGCTGTATTTAACCCCCTGGGGCGATTAAATCGTAATTGAGGGTATTTTGTATCTCCTTTTCCTGAGCTCCATGAATTTTGATACATTTCTCTGGTAATATTTGTTTTGGTATCTAAGGAGCTAACAATGGTCTCAGAAGGAGCCCATTCTTTCATTGCTCCAAAACTGTATTGAAGATTTACTCCTAATTCGAAATTACCGAAACGAACTGTATTGTTCCAGCCACCAAAAAAAGAAGGAATATTATCACCGATAATCTGTAAATCTTCAAATGTTATCTGTCCATCATTATTCGTGTCTTGGAATTTTAAATCTCCAATTTGAGCTCCAGGTTGTAGTGCATGTTCATTTATTTCCTTTTGAGACTTAAAAATACCTTCTGATACGAACCCTGTTATAGCTCCCATAGATATTCCTTTATTAATTCTATAACTTAAACCAGCATATAAAGAACCATCTACATTTTCGATTGTGTTTTTTAAAGAACTAATATTAAAAGAAGAATTCCACTGAATAGCCTTAGAAGAAATTACATCCGCTGATATTGCTATTTCTAACCCTTTGTTACTAACGGTACTTTGGGAATTTTTTAGCTGATAAGGAAAGCCTGTAGAGGGAAGGATTTTTTGGTACATTATCATTCCTTCAGAGGTTTTATTAAAATAATCAGCAGTAAGTAAAATTCTATTTTGCAGCATAGAAACATCTACTCCGTAATTGATTTCATTGGTGTTTTCCCAACCAATATTCGTATTTGAGAGATTTGTGAGAGCAATTCCTGTGATATCATGAATGTTAGTAAAAATGTTACTTATTGTTGCGCTGTAAAATTGCTGGTTTATAAAATCCGGTAAATTGGCTTTTCCTGTACGTCCTATTGAGAATCGAAGTTTAATAGTATTGATCATATTATTTTTAGTAAAAAAAGCTTCATTAGTGGGAGTCCAGGCTAGCGCAACAGAAGGAAAGGATGCCCATTGTTTGTTTTTCCCAAATTTGGAATATCCGTCAATTCGATTTGTTGCAGATATGTAATATCTACTGTCATAATTATACTGTAAGCGAGCAAAATAAGAGTGTAGCCGACTTTCTGTTATATGCTCAAAAGTGCGTGTAATGTTATCTGCCAGACTGATAACATTATAAAACGCAGGAGAAGGGAAACCACTATAGGTAGCACCATTTGCTTCAATTCTTCTAAAATCAAAAGTTGTCCCAAGTAATATGTCTGCCTGATGGAGAGAGAGCTTTTTATTAAAAGAAAGAGTGTTTTCCCAGGTCTGATTAAATACACGGCTGTTATCATCAGTTCTGTAGCTATAAGAGTTTTGTCCATAGTAATTACTTAACTGACTATCGGCAATGGTAGAAGAAAAGGTTGTTTTTAGTGTGAGGTTACGGAAAACGTTATAAGAAAGATACGTATTCGTAGAAAAGTTAAGTGCTTTTTGTATGTTGATAGTCTTATCAAGATTAGTTAATGGATTGCTCCAATCATCATTATTAATTAGGAACAAGGTTCCGTCTTCATTTCTTACAGGCATATCAGGTCTGGTTTGAAATGTGATGTCTAAAGATTGTAAGTTGTTGTTATTTAGATCAGAAGTTTGATAACTAATTCCTCCACCAGTAGTCAGGTGCTTGGAAATGACTGCATCAAAATTAGTCCGAACTGAATATTTATCATATTCTTCTCCTAGGAAAATTCCTTTTTGAGACGTGTTTCCTAAAGAAAAATAATAGTTGGTTTTATTTCCTCCTCCACTTATATCCACAGTTGTGGTGTGTAGACTTGCATTTTTTCTGGATATTTCATTTTGCCAATTCGTATCTCCATTAAAGAAAAAATCGTTGTTGACCGTATTGTCTAAAGGATCTATAATTAGTGTAGCAATGGGGTCATTCGGATCAATTTTTAAAGAGGATTTTGCGGTAGTAATCATCATTTCTTTGTACTCCTTTGCAGTAAGTAATTGATGTTTGGCAATGGGTTGATTATTGGTAAAAGTATACCTGAAATTAATCATGGGTTTTTGTTTTTTCTTGCCCCTTTTAGTGGTGATTAACAGTACTCCATTTGCTGCTCTGGATCCGTATATTGAAGCAGCAGCAGCGTCTTTTAGAACTTCAATCGTAGCAATATCAGATGGAGCAATCAGTTCTAATGGATTTGTTTTTCGCAAAGCACCGAGTCCATTATTAAAAAACTCAGGAAAATTATCTTCCACTACAATAGGGATACCATCAATAATATATAGGGGTTGATTCATCCCTTTAAAAGAAGTACGTCCTCTGATATTAACAATAGCTCCTGCACCTGGACTTCCAGACATTTGTATTGCATATAGTCCGGGAATGTGTCCCCCTAATAAACGATCAATACTATTAGAGTTACTGGTAATTACCTCTTCTGCTTTGATAGAGCTAATGGCAGAGGCTATGTCTTTTGTTTTCTGTTTTCCATATCCGATTAAAGTCACTTCATCAAGTGAGGTGTTTTGCTGGTGTAAGGTGATATTAATTTGTTTGGAAATGGATACTTTTTGCTCTTGATTGTAATGCCCCAAAAAGGAATAAACCAGTACATCTCCTATTGCAGCTTTGATACGATAACTTCCTTCCTGATCGGTAGAAACCCCTTTTGTGGTCCCTTTAATAGAAATAGTCGCTCCGTGAAGAGCTATTCCTTTGTCATTCCGAACGTTCCCTGTAATGGTTATTGATGATTGTTCTTGTGGTTGGACAATGATTTTTTTATTAGCAAAATGATAGGTAAGTGATAATTTTCTGAATAACTGCTCCAGAATGGTGTGTAAAGATGCTTTTTGAGCAGAGATGGTAAATGTCTTTTTTAAATCTAATTCGGAATTCTCAAAGAAAAAGGTAAAATCTGTTTTCTTTTCAATTAAGTCAAAAAACTGATGGAGGTTCATATGACCAGAATCAATATTGATTTGTAATAACAGAGTATTAGGTGATGCTCGTGCTATGGTTGTAATTAAAAAAATAATAAGTAAGAACTTTAGTTTATGCCAAAGGGATTTTCCCCTATATAAGGACATTACTTTCTTTTTCATAGGTTTTAAAAGTTTTAGTAATTGTTAATGATTATATGTGTTAGTTACTTTGATCTGACGTAGAGGAATTTTGTTACCCCCTAAGGAAAGAGAAGGGGAAAACAAAATGTTGTGTTATTTTAATGTGAAAATTTCTTAAAGAAATGTAGAGGGGATTTTGTATAAGTTCTTGAGAGATTATAGAGGGAGTAAAGTTTAACTTCAAAACAAGTTTCAACCAGATAACTTCTATTGCAAGTAAAGTTGAGATAAAAAGGATAAAGTATCATTTATGACGCAGATAAATAACAAAAAGGGATAGTGTTTAAGTCTGTAGTTATAAGAGGAGGATAAGGAATGTTTTTTTAGAGAGACTATTATTTTACATATCTGGAGTGTACCCTCCTGGTGCGTAGAGATGTAAGGAGACGACATTTTTATCAGAGATATTGAATACCCGATGTTGTCCTACATTATCAGCTATGTATAAAACATCATTTTGGAAGTAAGTATTAGCTGTTATTTGTTGATTAGGAGTAGTAATTTCATCACTTAAATTCCCTTCCATAATTTTTACTAAACATCCTTGTTTAGGGTGTCCGTGAATTGGAGACTTTTGACCGGGTTTCCAACATAAGAGCAGTAAATCATAATAATGGGACTTTATTAAAGAAATTCTTTTATAAGATGCGTCTTCAAAAGTTACCTTATTTTGCCAATTATCCAGTGTTGTTTCTTGATACCAATGTTGCAAACTTTTTAATGATTCAAAGTTGGGGTTAGAAATAGTATTGTCCAGAAAGGCTTTGATTTCGGATAAAGATGCCATAAGCTAACTTATTTTTACTTGTTCATAATGAACTGTTGATATTGGCTAATATATTCAATTTTTAGAGGATTGTATAACAGAAGTAAACAAAAAGAGCAGATCTGTTGTTGATCTACTCTTTTGATTGCCCGCAATTTGATTAATAACTTACACGGTATTTTATATTGATTCGTTTTTATTCTCTGTAAAGAGTGAAATGTCCGGTAAATTCTCGATTGTCTTTATCATTGACAATAATCATATACCAGTAGTCACCTGATGGTAACTCTTTTCCTTGATGGATTCCTTTCCAACCATCATCTCTATGGTCTCCTTTATAGTCAGCCAATAGCCTTCCATAACGATCAAACACTCTTACTTCTATATTTTCAAATAAGAAAGGAATATCTTCATCGGTTGTTGTTTGATCAGGATACCATGATTGTACTCCATTTTTATCAGGAGCGAAATAGTTTGGAATGATTAAGTTAATATAGGTGAGCTTAATGGTTGATGAAGTCTCACAACCAATACTGTCTACCACTCTAATTTTATACTCTCCGCTTTTTCTGATAAAGAATATATTATCAGGTAACTCGTTCTCGGTTTCACTTCCATCTATAAAGGTGATATAATAAGTATAGGGAGCTGTTCCTCCTTCTGCGAGAATTTCATATTCATTTACATCACTCGAGTTATTAGTTGTTTGAACAGAAGGAGTAGCAAGTGGGGTATATGTTTCTACAGTAATCGTTCCTATAGACTTTTCACATCCAGATGAATTCAGCATAAACCCTTCATATTCTCCCGGAGGTACGATGAATGTTCCTGATAAGTTTTGATTAGCAGGAGGGGTAGATGTCCCGTTAATTCCCTGGATACTATAAATAATATCGGTAGTGGTAGCATCGCTGCTTAATTCGAAATTAATTGTGTATGATGGAGGAGTAATCACTCTTCCGGTTTCCGAATCAATTACAGGACATTCGACAGTACTGGTTAGCTCTGCTTCCAGAACAGCACCAGGAGTAATATCTATATTATAGGCTAGTTGACATTCACTATTATTATTCTCATCTCTGATGAATACAGTAGTGATACCTCCAGGGAGATCTTGTAGAACTAGATTAGAAGGATCAGGTACAGCTACAAAACTAGTTTCTTCACCTGTTGTACTCCAATAATATACCGGTGTTGATGAGGTAGCTACTCCTCCAGAGATAGAGATAATAGCACTTCCGTCAGCATCTCCTGCACAGGATTCTGGAGTAGAAGAGAGTAATTGGGCACTGATTTCTAATGGTTCTTTTATTTCTATTGAATCAACAAATGTGCTACACCCATTTTCATCGGATACTTCTATTCTGTATATATCTGCAGGAAGTTCATCAAATACATGAGATCCTAAAGTACCATCACTATCATCTTTTACAAAAGTGAATAAGGCCTCATCAGCACTGTTAAACAAAGAGTAAATATATCCAGGGGATCCGCCAGAGGCAGTAACTGAAATACTTCCGTCTATTTTACTATTACAAGAAATGTCCTGAGGGGTAGCTTCTGCAGTAAACGCTTCTGGCTGTTCAATAGTAAAGGATACTTCTTCTGGTCCACAGTCTTTACTCGTTACACTGTACGTATAATCTCCGGCGAGTAAATCACCAAAGAAACTATCATTTTGAGGTCCGATGTTTACAGCTTGATTTAGATAATCTGTTCCTGTCAGAGAATATGTATAATCTCCTAACCCTCCGGTTACAAAAGCATCTATAGAAGCAGCATTATCTCCAAAACATATAATAAAAGTATTGCCTTTATCTAGTGTTATAGAAAGATCTTCAATGTTTCTAATAGGAACTGTATTGGATACTTTAGAAATACAGTTGTTTATATCTTTGACATAGAATGAGTAGTCTCCTTCGGTCAAGTTATTAAATGTATGTGGGTTAGTACCGGAAACAAAGGTAGTCCCGTCTTTACTAAACTCATAAGGAGGAGTTCCTCCAACTCCAGTTACTTGTACAGAAGCAGTTGGATCTGCACAAGAAGGTGTCATGGTAGTTTCTACAGCAACAATAACTTCTGGCAGCGTATCAATAGTTACGTTTTGAGAAGCCTCACAATTTAGGTTATCAGTTACCTCAATCGTATATTCTCCAGCAGGAAGATTAGTAAATGTATGAGAGTCGGTTGAACCTATTATTGGAGCATCCTTTGTCCCGTCGGGGTGTGTAATTGTAAAGAAATAACTTCCACTTCCTTGTCCTCCGGCTGCAGTGATACTGATAGAACCATCTCTACTATCAACACAGGATAATGTGCTGCTGGTAACAGAAGCAATTGTAATTTCCTGAGGAGGAGAAACAATGATTGTTTGGGTGGCCTCACAACCATTGGCATCTTTTACTCGAACCTGATATGTAGTACCTGTTGCTACAGGATCTAGGTTTTCAAAAAGAGGGGTATCACTATAGGTATCATATGGAGCCAAAGGAGTACCTGTCTGGTCTTCTAATCGGTATTCAAAATCTCCGCTTCCTCCTTGAGCAAAAGCTTCTATAATTGTATTTTCACTGGAGTTACAGAATCCTGCACTAATTAGTTCTATCGATACATCAATTGTAGGAGCAGATGGAATGGTGTATATACTAGTCTCATCTGTACATCCCAAAGTAGGATCGGTAACTGTTACCTGAATATTACCAGGAGAAAGCCCTGCTATAGTAATTGGATTTTGAGCTGTCGTATTTCCAGCACCGTTGACAACAGCTCCTGTAGTAAGATTGTTTAATTGATAGGTATATGCTCCTGTATGACCACTAACAGTAAGCTCTATGGAGCCATTAGGAGGGGTAGAGTTAAAACATGCAACACCATTTCCATCTGTAATTTCAGCTTCGATTGTATCATATGCCTCAATAGGGTATATATCTGTCCGGATACTACATCCTGTAGCAGTATCGTGAATTTCAAAAATATAATTACCTACACCAGGTAGCTGGAAAGCATTACTGGTCGTAATTGTTCCTCCAGATGGAATATTATTTTGAGCAGCAACTGCACCATTAATTTCCGTAAAGTTAAATGGACCAGTACCTCCATTGATAGAAATCGTAACTTCTTCTGTGTTGGTATTACAGTCAATAGCAGTTACCTGTGCAACATCAGGTGATGTCATTTCCGGAATGGTTGGGATATTAATTACAGGGGTAATGGTATGTGTACAATTATTTTTATCCGTAACTGTGATTGTATAGTCTCCAGATTCATATGCATCAATAATAAACTGTGTTCCGGTAACCGACAAAGAAGTACCGGAAAGCGGTCCTGTATAAGATATTTTATAAGGAGCAGTCCCTCCGTTAATATCTACAGTTATTTGAGGGAATAGTTTGTCATTGTTAGCATTACAACTATAAGAACTCGTGCTAGGTGTAGCTGATAGTATTATAGGTTCGGTTATTTCTATGGGTTCTAATACAGCTGTACATCCAAAAACAGATGTTACTTCGACTCTATAATCATTCGTTGCAGCAGATAGGTTTTCAAATAATGGATTGTCTATTTGATCTGTACCAACTTGTGCGTTGGTTGCTCTGTCAAACAGACGATATGTAAATGGGTTGTCAAGTCCGGTTCCCGCTTGTAACTCAACCAAAATAAACCCGTCAGCACCACCATTACAAGATACATTTCCGCTATCCGCTAGTGTTAATACCGGATTGGTATAGACTCTGGCAACTTTTACCGATTTGGTACATCCTGTAGCATTTACTCCTGTATCTGTAACTGTTACAGTATAATCACCAGCTAATACGGAGGCAAATATATTATTAGCATTTTGAGTGGTATTAACAGTAGTACCGTTAATATCAGTACCTGTTAGTGTAAAGGTGAAATTGGCAGGAGATGAAGTGAAATCTGATCCTCCAGAAACATTTACAGTTATATTTTGACCTGTTGTACAGGTAGGTTCTGTATCAAAGTCCGCAGAAACAATCAGGTCCTCATGAATCTCTATAGATTGTGTTCCTGTACACCCGTTAGGATCTCGTGCTGTCACAGTATATGTTCCGGGAGAGGTAACTGTAAATGTGTGGGTTGCCCCATCATCTACAAAACTTATTCCGTCAATGCTATAGGAAAGTTGCCCCGTACCAGTAGCGTTTACAGTAAAGGTATATCCTGTGCCAAAATCACAACGATCATATGCTGTAATTGGTGTTATAGAAGGATTGGTAATGGTATTTAAAGTTTCTTGTATAGGGGTTACAGTACAGCCATTGCTGTCTTCTACCCGTATATGATAAGTTCCATCGGTAAGAGTATTGAATACTCCGGATGTACTGGTGGCAACATCACTGGTTCCATCATTTGCAATATATGTATAAGGAGCGGTTCCACCACTAGCGATCATTGATAACTCGGGTAATTTGGAACAGAATCCATCTTTTTTACTATTTCTTGCTAATTTTAGAACCTCAGGTTCTTCTATGGTAAATTGCATTGCAGCATTACATGGAGCGGCAACCCCTCCATCTGTTTCGAATATCCTTAGTTGATAGACTCCTGGAGAGAAACCGGTAACTTCTCCGGTAGCAGGACCGGTTCCCAGTCCTGTTTGAGCATTTCCGTTAGAGAAGGTAAAGGAAGAAGCAATATTAGTATTCAGGTCGACAACACTGTATATTTCATATGTTAATTCATTTCCGTTATAATCGGTAATTTCATAGGCTATTTTTCCATTATCGGCTCCATTACAGGTAGATGAAGTCGGGGTTATGGAAATATCCATTGCAGATGGACTTGGTTGAGGAGCTATAGAACGAATATCTGTACATCCTGTTCCATTATCAATAACTTCATAGGTAAACGGAGTGTCGAAATCCAGATTGGTAAATTGAAAAGTTCTTGTAAATGGGGGAGAAGTTGGAACGGGGGCTGGATCCAAGTCCACTGGAGTTCCATTTGGGTATTCTCGAATAGAGAAAGGCCCAGTACCATCTTGCACATTAATGTCAACAGTTACTCCTCCGGTACAAGAAACGGTTGGAGCAGATTCTGTAACGGTAAAAATAGCTCTGGTAGCAATATTAAAATTAAAAGTACTATTACATCCATTGGAATCTGTAATTTTAAAAATGTAGTCTCCAAAAGAAAGATCGCTAAAACTAATATTTGTATTTGTAGTTCCTAAAGAAGGGTTCCCAGCGGTAGCTACTACAGAGTTGTCAAGTTTTAATAATGTATAATCATAAGTTCCTGTTCCTCCTGTTACCCCTGTAATAATAACAGAACCGTTGGTGAGTGTGGGATTATTAGGATCTGTAGTAGGTGTACAAGTAATATCAAACTTAATTAAATTTCCTATAGTAATCGGAGCAGGATCCGCTATTGTTACAGATAAAGGAGGCGTCGTAATACATTGTCTGGCATCTCTGATTACATAGGTATATGTTCCGGCAGCTAATCCTCCAAAAGTTGTATTTTCACTAAATCCACCAGAGTTAAAGTTAATTTCATATGGAGGGGTTCCAATTGTATTGTCTACTGTTAATTCTACTATTCCATCTGCAGCTCCCTGACAAGTAGGAGGAGTAATTGCAGTGGATGCAATTTCAGGATCAGGAGCTGTTGTAACTTTCACGGTATTGGAAATAGCTTCACAGCCGTTAGCGTCAATCACTTTGAATTGATAATCTCCTGCAACATTGGTAGAAAACGGAGAGCCTCCTGGGACTGCAGTAAAACTCGTTCCTCCATCATTACTAACTTGTAACGTGATAGGAGCAGTGCCTCCTGAAGAGGTTACAGCAATAGATGCATTTGGAGTACCAGAGCAATCAATATCTTTCGTTAAAGCAGCAGTTGTTGTTAATTGTTCTGAAATGGTCTGGTTTATGGTTGTTTCACATCCAAACTTATCTTTTATAATAATCTCATAATCATCTGGAGTTAAATTATTTATAGAAAATGTGTTTCCTGTTATATTGGTGGCACCACCTCCATTTATTGTAAAAGTAAAAGGAGAAGTCCCCCCATTTACTGTGATATTCATACTGGCCTCGTTAGTAGAGTCATAGCATAAATCAGAGGTGTTTTCGACAGTTGCTGTTAGGGTAGGAGGGGGCGTAATCGTAATTGTTTCATTAACAGTACACCCCTTGTTATCTTTAACTACAACAGTATAAGTAGCAGCAGTAGCTATAGAGAATACATTCGTTGTTTGAGGTCCTGCAACTGTAGTAGTATTGGTACTGTCTTTTAACTCATAGGTAGTTCCTCCATTCCCTCCTGATGCGGTAATCGTCACAATTGCATTATTAATACATGTTAAAGGAGCTATTTCAGTATTGTCAATTTTAATCTCCTGAGGATCTGTAATGACTATATTATTTGCTGTCGCAGTACATTTTGTCGTATTGTCAGTAACGGTTATAGCGTAGGTTCCTGCTCCTAATCCATTAATGGCAGTTGTAAGATCAGTGAGGTTATTTCCATTTTGATTTCCTGTAATTGTTCCTCCGGTTATTTCGTAATTGAAGGTAGTTTTTGTTAGATCAATCGTTGTAATATTAAAACTAATGATCGCATCTTCATCTCCTTGACAGGTCGGTTCCTGTGTTACTTTGGCGTTGATACCTATGAAATCAATGTTTTTTAAGGTTATGTCTTCAGAATAAATACAGCCATCTGTAGTTGTTCTGGCTTCAAATGTATATGTAGTTCCCGAAGCTCCTGTAGGTAAGTCATTAAAAACATTAGAAGTTTGCCAGTCTCTTTCTTGTCCTGTAGGTCCGGTAATTCTGTACTCAAAGGAGTTGGCTCCATTTGTAGCTGTCGGAGTAAGTGTTGCATCAGCAGTTAGGTCATCACATTCTACCTGCGAGAAATCAATTTTCAAATCAATTACCTGCTGTAATGGGGCAACAGTCAGTTGACCTAATTCGACAGGGCAGATAGCAGTATTTGTATCTCGAATGTACACAGTATAGACTCCATTTTTTAAGCCTGTAAATGATCCGGTTGTATTAGTAAAATCAACACCATCAATACTATACTCGTAATTTCCATTTCCATTTTTAGGGTTTGTAATACTAATTGTAGCCGTTTGTTCAGGAATTCCGGCAGCGGTACACTTATATTCTTGTGTAATCTTAAAATCAGCTTCAATAGCTTTTGTTTCAGGAAGGTTTACTGTGACAGTTTTGGAGTTACAACCAAATTGATCAACTACGATAACACTGTGGTTTCCTGGAGTTATGTTATTAAAAACATGTGTAGTGGTGTTGATCGCTTGTGTAAAAATATTACTGTCCAAAATATAGATGAAAGGACCTTCTCCAGCAGTGACTTCTACTTGCATAGCACCTTTGTTTCCTGGGCATTTTGCAGGAACTCCTGTCATAGTGATCTCTAGCTCTTCATAGGTAGTCACAGTCACGGTTCCTGCAGGAATAATACATCCTGTAGTTTCATCTTTTACATAAATATCTCTTGCTCCTGCCGAAGTAAACCTAAACTCATTCGTGGTATTAGGTTCTGGGGTTAATGCTGGAGTCATTGTATCACTGGTACTAAAGGTAAAAGGACCTTTACCCCCCGTTATATTAACAATGAACAGGGCAGTATGCTCATCGTCATCAAAGTTAGGTTGCGTAGCATCTGGTTGGTAATTTGTATTACAACTCAGGTCTTTTTGAAGAGATGCAGTTGCTATAAAATCATCTGATTTTTTTATGGTTTTTCGTTGGGTATCAATACAATCTCCATCATAAGATAAAACTTCGATATCATATGTGTCAGGGTTTAGCCCTTTAAAAGTATGGTTTGTTTCAGTTGTAGGTCCTTCTGAAGCAGTAAAATTGTTTGTTGTGCTACTGATATTGTAGGTGTAGTTAGAAGCTCCATCTTCTACTTTTATTAACATCTCTCCGGTATCGTTCGGACATCCGGGATCAAAAGTGGTAATGGTTACTGTTGGGTCTTTTGTATCCATTAGTTTAGAAGCTTCAAATGTGCAGGCAGTTGGAAGACCATTGTTTTGACGGACTTTAACTGTATATTTCCCTTTGTCTGTCAATCCGGAAAATTCTGGAGAATCTTGAAACCCGTTAGCATCAGGATCAAGAGTTGGATCTCCTTGGGTTGGCATGGTAGCTCCAGAAGGAGTTTGTAATTGATATTCGTAATGGTTGGAAGAGTTTTGAACACGTAATACTCCTTTCACATCACAAATGATATTTTTTACCGCCACCAGATTGGGTTTAAAGTTATTTTTATAGACATTGAAATAGAATGAAATAGTACAGTTTCCGTCAAATACACTTTTGATTCGGTATTCTCCAGCTTCTGTTACTGTGAATTCTCTATTCGTTCCTAATGCAGTCCATTCAGGTTCACATTGACCATCAATAGTAGGACAATTTTCATTTCTGATAACAGAAGGACATGCAGCAGAGTCTAAACGCTCCCAGGTAATACTAGTGGCATCGACAAAACCGGAGTCAAGAGTAATTTCATCATCTTCACCACATAAAAACAGCTCAGGAAGTTTATCTCCTGTAACGGCACAGGTTCTGATATTTCCATTAACAGTAGTACGTTCTGCTATTTCTATGATAGGATTAACAATCTCATTAAAAGCTTTTACGGTCCAGATTTCAAATAAATCAGGACAATCTGTATTTCCGGTTTTATCTACTCGATATCGACCACTACTACTAACTGTTATAGTTTGTGTATTTCCAATAATAGCATTGGTGTCTAAATTGGTCCATCTATAAGCTGTAAATCCTCCTCCTGCTGTAATATCGGCAGTGCCTGAACAAATAAAAAGATCAAAATTACCATCACAGTCATTCATATCGATTAAAAAAGTAGAAGCTCCTTCTATATCAAATAGACAAGCATCTTGATCCAGGATACTCTCTTCTTCATTTATAGTAACACCTGACATACTTCCTGTATATGTTGCCAAGGCAATGTTTTTTATTTCATTAGAACAAGCTTCTCTGAGATCGGCACAACTTTCTACAACATTAGTTTTAAATTTAATTTTTATGGCACTATCGAATCGTTCTACTACAGTATTATCAATTGTAATATTGATTTGTCTATTTGGAGAATCATAGGAGGCGTTAAGCCCGGTATCAGCATCAATAGACCCAGGAACAAAATTGACATTTGCAGGAATAATATCTTTTATACTGGCATTAGTGATGTTTTCATTTCCTTGATTTTCTATTTCTAATTCATAAAAGATTTCATCTCCCAGTTTTACGTTCCCTCCGGTGATGTCATTTCCATCTTTGTCCAATACTCTTTTTAATACTTTTAATACCGGATGACTGATCACAACCGGATCATCATATGAAGCAGCTGTAACTAAACCGTTTGCATTAATTCTATTAGATCCGTCATTGTTTGTTGCAGTATCAGCATCACCATATTCAAATCCATCATCGTTATCCGCTAAGGGGTTGTTATAAGCGATATCAGCATCACTACAACCATCTTCGTCACTGTCCAGGTTGAGAAAATCGAATGAACCATTATTTCCAGTGTCAATTGGTATGGTTCCATTTCCGGCAGAACTAGGAATACCAAGAGTAATAGTATTATTAGCGTTATTATCATTGTCATCAGCTCTTCCATCATCATTGTCATCTGTACCACCAGCTTCTACGACATCATATATACCATCGTTATCGCTATCCAGATCTAAGCTATTGGCAATTCCATCCCCATCTGTGTCTTGACAATTCTCTAACATATCTATAGAAAAAAGCTGAACATTATCAATTAAGTTTCCAACACTACGACTGTTTCTATGAGTAGATACTGATTCTAATATAAATAAAGTAGTGTTTTGACCAGGGGGAACAGTGTAGACCCCTACATATTGTCTCCAATTGTTACGTCCTGTTCTCATGACAGTTTGAACAGGAGCACCTGCTAATGTAGCACCTATTCGTACAGATGCTTCGTCTGTTCCAGCCCTACCTTTATGAGAAACAGACCAAAATATACGATCACCAGGTTGTACATTTAATGTTTGAAATATAGCGGAAGGGCGGGTAGAGTTAAGTTCTATTATAACATCTCCCTGAGGAGCATTAACATTTAGGAAATTTCTCCCCCAATATTCGATGATTCCAATAGAGCTATTCCATCCGGTGACTCTATTATGATTAACAAGAGCCCATCTCCTTGGAGCAACCAGATTATCTAATTCAAAACTACCATTCACTAATAATTCCGGGAAATTACATTCAATAGTATCAGGGATTCCATCATTATCATCATCCAGATCGTATAAATCACATAAGTTATCATTATCAGCATCTCCTGTACCTATATTGTTTACAGTAAGGCATTGCGCCACAGAGTATTGGTGGAATAATAAAAAGGGGAGTATGAGAAGAGCACGTTTAGTAAGGGATATTTTTTTTTGCAGGGCTATTTTCATGATTCATTTTTTTGGTCTGTCATTGAGGTATTGAAATTTTCAAAAAAAATATAAAACCATAAATAAGACCAGCTAAAATGGTCTTAGAATGTCGTAAAAGGTTTATTAAATAGGTTTGAGATTGTCATTAATTTTTAACAACAACTACAAACAATTGTCACTTTTTAAAGTGGTAAAAAACGAAACTCGATTATGAGTTTGAATCAAACATTTTTTTTGAAAAAGATAGTAATATAGGGTTAGTTTATTAACGTACAGGCTATGGCTCAGTCGTTAGAGTAAAACTTTGTTTGTCAAACTCAAATAAGATGATTTTTCTTGATAATGATATGTTGGTAGCGGATACGTAGTTGTTTCTCATATTTGGTTGTTTAGGGGTTATTAAAAAGTAATACATAGATGAAAAAAGCAGTATTTTCAATGCTTTGTGGTTTTTTCATCGTTTAAAAACGTGTTTTTGTCGTTAAAAAACATCAATAAAATTACTGGATTTTAGTCATTTAAACAAAAAAAATATAGGATTTGTTAAGATAAATGATAAATTTTTAGTAAATATTTTGCTTTTATCTTGTGTTTTTTGAGGTTTAACCGTGTTTTTTTTGTCAAAAACACATAATAAGATTGAAGAGATTATTAAATATGTATTTTTATTTTATGTAAGAAAATTACTTCTTTTGTTTAAGGCTTGTGTTTATGCGTGAATAGCCAGTACATATTTTAAAAGGAGGGATGTTATTCTAAGATAGAACCAAAGAGCGTTCTTTTGATTATTATACCCCTGTTTCTTTTTTCCATTTTCTGATTCTGCTTCTTGCATTTTTGTAGGGCGAAGAAGTGTTTAATTGAATCATCTTTCCCAACGACCATTTATCATACCAGGCAGTGTGATATAGTTCCTCATTAGAGTATGATGTTACCATGGAAAGAATAGCAACATGGTTTTTTTCTAGTAGAAAAAGAAGTTCTGCATAGGTTTTATGTTCGTAGTCATTATAAAACTTTTGAGCAAGCAAGCCTAATTGGTTCCATTTATATCCGGTTTCGGGAAAGTCAACGTGCTGTTGCTTTCTTTTTTTTGCTTCCCATGTCAATACCAGTGTTCCCCATCCAATAAGATACGAAATCAAGTTACAGACGCTCATTTCAGTGTTTTTGGCATGACCTGGTAACTCCTTATTATATGTAAGACTTTGTGGAATGGCTGTTAAATCATTTTTCAACTTATTGTAATCTGTTTGGATTGCTTTGAGTAGCTCTTCTTTGTTTTTAGGAACTGCCATTGTTTTTTGTTTTGGTAAAAATAAGGATCATGAAAGGGGTTTTAAGGAGGTGAAATTTAGTTTTTAGGTCTAAACCGTAAGTTTTTAACAGCAAAAATAGAGTCAATTGTGTGTTTCATCTTGTTTTTGTGTTTTTCGTCGATTTTTTATGGTTTTTTTGGAAAAATATGATTATATTTATGTAAACAATTTAAAACCAACACATTATGATGAATTTTTACACTATTTTCAAACTAAGTTTTAATACATTTTTTTCTTTTCTTAGAGATCTTCCAGGAGCATCACGTTATGCTATGAGAAGATGATAAGAAGATCTATAAAAATGCTTTTTAAACCTAATAAACGAGAATGTTAAATATAATGTTCTCGTTTATTTTTTGCTTCTTTTTATCGGGTTAATAACGTAATGATTTGTGTGTGTTCTGGAAAGAGTGACTGTAGGTAATCACGCTTTGGGAGTTCGAAATCCTGAAAATCAAATCCTGGAGAAACGGTACACCCAACCAGAGAAAAAGTAGCTTCTTTTTGTAAGTTTGCTGCAAACCAATAGCCTCCTGGAACAGTAAATTGAGGAAGCTCTCCATTCGAAAAGTCTTTTCCAATACGAACCATAGAATAGTGTCCTTCAGGAGAGATCATATGCAGTTGGATAGGTGCACCATCGTAAAAGTGCCAGATTTCATCTTGTTTAATCCTGTGAAAAGCAGAAAAAGTGTCAGATGTTAGTAAGAAATATATAGCTGTAGTATAATTTCTGGAACTGCTGTACGTGTCAGGAAGGGCAGCTTTTGGAATCTCTTCTTTACTGCGATATGTTTCTCTAAAATATCCTCCTTCTGGATGTGGTTGTAAATCCAAATGTTTAATAATAGACTGTGCTGTATTCATGATGCTTAATTTCTATGGCTAGTATAAAAAAAATAAAGACTCAAAACTATTTTTTTTGAGTACGAAAAAACTGATAGTTTGAAAAGTTTTGAAGGAGAGGTTTGAAAAGTCGTTTTAATTAGTATATTAATCAGACTAATCTGAATGCTTATGAGATATCTAATCATAATATTGTTAGGATTTGTGCAATGGAATTATGCACAAGAGACTTTGGGAATAGAAAAAGGAGTATCTATTTCTAAAATAGAAGGAGAAATAGTACAGTTGGTACAGCTCAATCGACAACTTACCAGAAATATTTCTGGTTTGAGTCAGGTAGTTAATAAACAGTTGACTAGTATTGGGGAGCTGAAAACCGAAACAGTTAATCAGGAAAAAAAACTTACAAATTTATCGACTGATGTCAGTAATAGGATAGCAGCCTCTGAAAAAAATACTGATAGGAAGCTGATTTCGGTGCAAGAAAGTATTCAGACTAGAATGGATTTTTTACTCAAAGAAAATAGCATGTTAAAAGATCGATTAACGTTGTTTTTTTGGGTAACATTATTTATTGTGCTAGGAGGGCTTCTGTTAGGAGGGTATGGATATCATAAGTTAGCAACAAAATATAACCTTTTGCTATATCAGCTAGAAGAAAAAAAGGTGTCAGAAAAATCAGATAATGACCCTGTAAAAAAAGAGCTGTTTTATGCATTGCAGGCAATAGAAGAAAAAGTAAACCAAGTAAAAGAAGTCGTCATGATGGATAAGAGTAAAAAAGAAGAAAAGTCAAAAGTAAAAACAGAAGAAGTCGTCGAAAAAACGAAACAAGATGCCGAAGAAACTTTACTAGAAAATCAGGAGGAGGGGAAGCAAGAGATAGAAGAAACAGAAAAAGAAATCCCTGAAATAGCAGCAGAAAAAGAGGTCAAGAAAGAGAAGGTTAAGAAGGAGAAAGCTAAGAAAGAGAAGGCTAAGAAAGAGAAGGCTAAGAAGGAGAAGGCTAAGAAGGAGAAGGCTAAGAAAGAGAAGGCTAAGAAAGAGAAGGCTAAGAAAGAGAAGGCTAAGAAAGAGAAGGCTAAGAAAGAGAAGGCTAAGAAAGAGAAGGCTAAGAAAGAGAAGGCTAAGAAGGAGAAAGCTAAGAAGGAGAAAGCTAAGAAGGAGAAAGCTAAGAAGGAGAAAGCTAAGAAGAAAAAAGAATAGAATAAAGAACCGATATAAGACTATATCGGTTTTTTTTGTAAAGAATACTTTTTGTTCTATGAATTAAAGTGAGGTAACAGATGTTTTACGATATGGAATATACGTATCTTTACCGATTCAAAAAAAGAAGGAATGCTCAACAACTACACCAGAGAATTCAGATATAATATGAGACTGGCTGCCCCTGTAATGTTAGGAATGCTAGGGCATACTTTTGTAGGCTTAGTAGATAATATTATGGTGGGCCAACTAGGGACAGCTGAATTAGCAGCCGTGTCTCTGGGGAATAGTTTTATGTTCATTGCGATCTCATTAGGGATTGGATTTTCTACAGCTTTGACTCCTTTGATAGCAGAAGCCGATGGAGAGGGGAATTTCCAGGCAGGAAAATCATCATTTAAGCATGGGTTGGTATTGTGTACTTCGTTAGGAATCTTTCTATTTGCAGCAATATGGATAGCCAAGCCATTAATGTATTTGATGAAGCAGCCGGTAGAAGTGGTAGAGTATGCCATCCCATATCTGGATTTGGTAGCCTTCTCTCTTATTCCGTTGATTGTATTTCAGGCATTTAAGCAGTTTTCAGATGGTCTGTCAATGACGAAATACCCAATGTATGCTACTTTGATAGCTAATATTGTCAATATACTACTGAATTATGTGTTGATTTTTGGGAAATTAGGTTTTCCGGAATTGGGAATTATTGGAGCTGCTATCGGAACATTGATATCCCGAATTGTTATGGTGATCTGTTTATGGTGGTTCCTGAAAAATGAAGAAAAGTCTAATGCGTTTATTAGTGGTATCAAGTTTTTTACCCTTGAAAAAATAATGCTTAAAAAAATCATCGCTTTAGGATTTCCTTCAGCACTACAAATGTTATTTGAAGTCGGGATCTTTACTGCTGCTGTCTGGTTGTCTGGTATTTTGGGAAAAAATCCACAGGCAGCCAATCAAATAGCATTGAATTTATCTTCTATGACATTTATGGTGGCAACAGGGTTAAGTGTGGCTGCTATGGTAAGAGTAGGGAATCAGAAAGGCTTGAAACGGTATGATGAATTAAAAAGAATAGCGACCTCTTTTTTTATTCTTACCCTATTAATAGAAATTGTTTTTGCAGGATTGTTTGTATGCTTTAATGAGTTACTGCCTAAAATATATCTGGATATTGATGATGCAGAAAATTTAATAGATAATGCAGAGGTGTTAACAATTGCGGCCAAGTTGTTATTAATAGCGGCATTGTTTCAAATATCGGATGGAGTTCAGGTGGTGGTTTTGGGAGCTTTGCGAGGGCTTCAGGATGTGAAAATACCTACGCTTATTACTTTTTTTGCATATTGGGTGGTTGGTTTTCCTGTATCCTATTACTTGGGATTATATACATCTTATAAAAGTGAAGGGATCTGGTTAGGATTACTTGCAGGTTTAAGTACTTCAGCTGTTTTACTATTCGGAAGATTTTATTATTTAAGTAAAAAAATATCTGAGAATTCAGAGGAGAAAACAACGGTTAATTAAAATAACCTTTGTAGTTTTGACAATAATTTTTTTGAACATATGGAGTTTCCAAAATTCTTATTGGGGGACAATACAGATTACCCTAATGCCATTTTTGTAATACATACTGAGTTTCCCCGATTCATCATTAATTTAGAAAACGATGAAGTAGAATGGTTAGAAGAGTTTGATAAAAATGATCAAGAAGAGTTGCAAAATGAAGCAGAGCGGTTGTTCGAACAAGCAAATGAATTTTACGACAGAGAAATTTCCAGATACGAAGCGTAATAGTATACATAAAGCGCATAGGGGCAAGTCTATGAGGTGTTCAAAAGGAACTACTATGAGATTTTAAGCACAAGTGTTGACGCGTATAAGCCTCACTTAGAGTATAACTAACAAGGATATAAATTTGTTTTAATGGAAGAGTTGATACAATTAGATAAAGAGTTGTTTTTGTATTTGAACAATCTCGGGACAACAACATGGGATGGTTTCTGGTTATTTATGACAGAAAAGTTTTATCAGATTCCATTATACGCTGTCCTTTTGTATTTCTTCTATAAAATATTTGGACCCAAAGGATTGCTGATAACTATCTTAGTCGTAGCGGCTTTAATAACAGCGACGGATCAATTGTCTAATTTGTTTAAAAATGTATTGTTCATGCGTCCTAGACCATGTAGAGCAGAAGGAGTTTCGGAATTGACTCGTTTTATTGCAGAAAGGTGTGGTAGACATGGGTATTTTTCAGGTCATTCGGCGAGTTCTATGGCTTTGGCATTTTTTACAGGTTTAGCACTTAGAAAACGACTGAAATATATTTTTGTATTGATGATTGTTTGGTCATTTATTGTTAGTTACAGTAGAATTTATATCGGAGTGCATTACCCAGGAGATGTCCTGACAGGATGGGGTATTGGAGCTCTGTTGGGAATAGGAGCTTTTCGCCTTCATCAATGGCTTATTACAAAGTATATAAAAGCATAAACAAAATGTCATTTTATGACTGTATTTTAGGTTAGAGACTAGAGGTTCTTCTACGCAAAGAGAAGAAATCCTTTTCTAAAGATATACGTATCCCAAAAAACGTTCTTTCAGGAATGAGGAAATGACTATTGTCCTATAAAAAAAGGAAACATTGATTTTTTGATATTAAATTAAGGCAGGATACACAGTATGTTTACTGTGGTATAACAGTATGTATTGGGTTTTGTGTTTTTTGAAATTGCTAAAAAATCATAAAAAAAAAATTTTTTTTTGAGGTTATAGATTGAAAGGTAAGAAGTTGGTATTATTAAAATATTAAAACTTTCGAAAAGCATTTTTTTTTGGTAGAAGCATATGAAAGTTTTGTTATTTTTGAGTAGCATTACAATAGTAATTAGCGGAACATTATGATAAGTGTTTTTACGTTCGGTCTTCTGAAAGAGAAGAAGTTACTTTTAGAGCACGTTTATGGAATAGACCCCGGACATTTCACCGTCAACTTCAATTTTTGTACTCTCACCAAAGAAATACAGGTACCTCTTTATTTCATTTACATATTAATGAATAAAAAAGATCGCATATCAGTTTAGTTACTGTTGTATAACTAATATACCTAACTACATACTCTTTTAATTTATAATGAATACCAAATACATAAACTTAATTGACCAAACATTCTACTTCCCGCAAGAAGAATTTAACCTAAAAGGAGATCAGCTGACCTTTCATGATATAAATTTGATGCAGCTAATTGAAAAATATGGAGCTCCTTTAAAATTTACATATCTGCCCAAAATATCTGAGAATATAAATAAGGCCAAAAAGTGGTTTGCAGCAGCAATTGAAAAACATCAGTATCAGGGAAACTATAACTATTGTTACTGTACTAAGAGTTCTCATTTTGAATATGTACTCAATGAAGTAATGAAAAATGAGGTACACATCGAAACATCCTCTGCTTTTGATATCAACATCGTAGAAAACCTTAAAAAAAATGGAAAAATTACTAATGATACCTATGTGATTTGCAACGGTTTTAAACGAGAGGAATATATCCATAATATAGCGCGGTTAATCAATGAAGGGCATCAAAACTGCATTCCTATTATAGATAATTATGAAGAAGTAGACTTATTGTCCGAAGAGATTAATAAGAATTATGAGATTGGAATTCGCATTGCCTCAGAAGAAGAACCCAAATTCGAGTTTTATACTTCTAGGTTGGGAATAGGATATAAGGATATAGTTCCTTTTTATAATAGAGATATTAAGGATAATAAGAAAGTGACATTGAAGATGCTCCACTTTTTTATCAATACAGGAATAAGAGATACCGCATATTATTGGAATGAATTAGTAAAGTGTTTAAAAGTATATGTCAAACTGAAGAAAGTATGTCCCAGTCTGGATAGTTTGAATATAGGTGGAGGATTTCCTGTAAAAAACTCCCTGGCTTTTGAGTACGATTATCAATATATGGTAGATGAGATTATTAATCAAATAAATATTACCTGTGCAAAAGCAGGGGTTGAAGTTCCTAATATTTTTACAGAATTTGGAAGTTTTACAGTAGGAGAGAGTGGAGGTGCTATCTATCAGATACTGCATCAAAAACAACAGAATGATCGTGAAAAATGGAACCTGATTAACTCTTCTTTTATTACTACGCTGCCAGATACCTGGGCAATTAGCAAACGTTTTGTGATGCTGGCAATAAACCGATGGAATGATGAATATGAGCGGGTACTGTTAGGAGGGCTTACTTGTGATAGTGATGATTATTATAATAGTGAACAACATATGAATGCTATTTATCTTCCCAAGTTTAAGAAGAATAAGCCACTTTATATAGGTTTTTTTAATACGGGAGCATATCAAGAGAGTATAGGAGGATATGGAGGATTGCAGCACTGTTTGATTCCCCAGCCAAAACATATTTTGATTGATAAAGATGAAGAAGGTAACATCGTTACCTCGCTATTTAGCAGACAGCAGAAAGGAGAAGATTTACTAAAAATACTAGGTTACAATGAGTAAAAATAATTATGCAGGCATACCAGATGAGTATGCTAGGTTAGATAATGCAAAAATCGTTTTGATTCCTGTACCGTATGATGGAACAAGTACATGGCAAAAAGGAGCAGATAAAGGACCAGATGCTTTTTTGGAAGCCTCTGAAAACATGGAATTGTATGATATAGAAACAGATACGGAAGTGTATAAGCATGGGGTATATCTGGCAGAACCTGTAACCGAATCTAGTTCTCCGGAGCAGATGGTGGAAGAAGTGCATCGTATTACTAAAAAGTATATTAAGAAAAATAAATTTGTTACAGTGTTTGGAGGGGAGCATTCCATCTCTATCGGAACAATCAGAGCCTTTGATGAATGTTTTGAGAATATCTCCGTATTGCATATAGATGCGCATGCGGATCTGAGACCAGAATATGAAGGAACAGCTTGTAATCATGCTTGTGCAGTATATGAAGCTAGTCAAAAAACAAATTTGATCCAGGTTGGTATTCGGAGTATGGATAGCATTGAGAAGACAGTAATGAATACAGAAAAAACATATTTTGCTCATGAGATGGTCGCTGATGAGTATTGGATGGATAAGGTGGTGGATCAATTGACAGATAATGTGTTTATCACCTTTGATTTAGATGCTTTTGACCCTTCAATTATGCCATCCACAGGAACCCCGGAACCAGGAGGGTTATTCTGGTATGAGACAATGGAGTTTTTGCAAATGGTGTTTAAAGAAAAAAATGTAGTTGGGTTTGATATTGTAGAACTATGTCCTAACGAAAAAGAAAAGTCCTCTGATTTTTTAGCAGCTAAATTGTATTATAAAATGCTTAGCTATAAGTTCAAAGAAGAGGCAGTTAATCAGGAGTATGAAGGTGCTCAGAAATAAATAGTAAATAAAATTGACCAACAAATGAATACAAAAGGAGCAATATCCAATTTTATAGAGAAATATTATCTACACTTTAATGCAGCTACTGTCGTCGATGCAGCCAAGGCATATGAAGATCAGTTGAATAAAGGAAGTAAAATGCTGGTGTCCCTTGCAGGAGCTATGAGTACTGCTGAATTAGGAAAAATCTTTTCAGATATTATTAGAGAAGATAAAGTGCATATTATTTCCTGTACGGGAGCTAATCTCGAAGAAGATATCATGAATCTGGTGGCACACTCGCATTATAAAAGAGTACCTAATTACAGAGATCTTACCCCACAAGAAGAATGGGAGTTATTAGAGAAAGGACTGAATAGGGTAACAGATACTTGTATTCCTGAAGAAGAGGCATTTAGAAGGTTGCAAAAACATATATTCAAAATCTGGAAAGATGCCGAAGAGAAAGAAGAACGTTATTTTCCTCATGAATTTATGTATAAGCTGCTATTATCTGGAGTTCTGGAAGAATATTATGAAATAGATATAAAAGATTCTTGGATGTATGCAGCAGCAGAGAAGAACCTACCAATTGTAGTCCCCGGATGGGAAGATAGTACTATGGGGAATATTTTTGCATCCTATGTGCTAAAAGGAGAGTTAAAAGCTAGTACGATGAAATCAGGAATAGAATATATGGCATTCCTGGCAGACTGGTATACGGAAAATTCTAAAGAAGGGATTGGTTTTTTTCAAATAGGAGGAGGAATTGCTGGGGATTTCCCTATTTGTGTGGTGCCAATGTTGTATCAGGATATGGAAAGAACGGATACCCCATTCTGGAGTTATTTTTGTCAGATTTCAGATTCTACAACTAGTTACGGGTCGTATTCAGGAGCGGTTCCCAATGAAAAAATCACCTGGGGGAAGCTCGATATTGATACGCCAAAGTTTATCATAGAAAGTGATGCGACTATTGTGGCTCCGTTAATATTTGCGTACCTTTTGGATATGTAACCAACAAATCAATATAGACATGAAAAGAGTAATTGTTGACTATAAAAAACTTAATAAAGATATCCTTGCTTTGTTAGTAGAAAAATATCCGGATGGATATAATGATAGCGATATTGTTACTTTTAAAAATGGTCATAATGATGTTATAGAAGCAGTCGAAGTGAAAACAGAAGACACTGTTTATCTGGTGAAAATAAGTAAGCGTTTGGCTGATACTATGGCGAATTATGATTTAGAGGAGTAGGTTTTACAGGCTGATAGACCTATTGTGATACAGAAAAAGTTTAGTGCGGTACGCTTAAGCTTTTTCTGTATTGTTTTTATGAAGGGTAAGAAGTGCCTTGGCAGCAGCAAAGGGACTAATTTCATGTCTTTTTAGAGCATCAATTTTTTTTGGGAGTATTTCCTTGATGCCAGGATGATTAAAAAATGAGCTTTTTAATTGCTCTTCGATGGTTTGCAATAACCAATATTTATTTTGCTCGATTCTTTTATTTTCAAAAGAGCCATTTGTCTTTGTGATCTTTATGTAAGAACTAATCAGTTCCAGAATGTCTGTAATTCCTTCATTAGTTAGTGCACTACAGGTAAGTACCTGAGGAAGCCATCCGTTATGGGAGATAGGATAAAGGTGTAACGCTTTTTTAAATTGATTTTTCGCTTCCCGAGCTCTCTTTTTGTTATCACCATCGGCTTTGTTGATTACAATAGAGTCAGCCATTTCGATAATACCTCGTTTTATTCCTTGTAATTCGTCTCCTGCTCCAGCTAATTTGAGTAAAAGAAAAAAATCAACCATGCTGTGTACGGCAGTTTCACTCTGTCCTACACCAACTGTTTCTATGATAACGGTGTCAAAACCAGCAGCTTCGCAAAGAATGATTGACTCTCTCGTTTTCTGTGCAACTCCTCCCAAAGAATTCCCACTGGGAGAAGGGCGTATAAATGCATCAGGAGAAGCGACTAATGTTTCCATTCGTGTTTTATCTCCAAGGATACTTCCTCCAGAAATACTGCTACTGGGATCTACAGCCAAAACAGCTACCTTTTTTTGATGGCTGATTAATATATTTCCCAGTGCTTCTATAAAAGTACTTTTGCCAACTCCTGGAACTCCTGTAATTCCAATCCGTATTGAATTATTAGAAAAAGGCAGGCATCTTTCGATTAATTGTTGCGCTTTTTCCTGGTGTAGGGGTTGGGAACTCTCGATTAAAGTAATCCCCTGACTAAGTGCAGTTCTGTCTTTTGTCCTGATCTTAGTAAATAATTCTTCGATATCTACCTTTTTTTGTTGCCTGGATTTGAAGCTCTTGATAGCTTTTGGATTCGTACTTCCAGGTGTTTTAGAAAAAGGAGTATTAGTGTTATATTTTGTGTTATCTTTAGACACGATATCGATTTATTGCAAATTTAAGCATTCATTTTTTGAGAAACATATACTTTGTTTACTAAGTGAAAAATTAGTACTCCGGACTTTGTCGTTACGGAGTTTATCATCATACATTAATCACTAAATATATACATATGAAAATTTTGTATACCGCAGAAGCAACAACGGAAAAGGGAAGATCTGGTCATGTTTCTACAGATACCAAAACTATTGATACACCATTAAGTGTTCCTAAAGAATTAGGAGGAGCAGGAGGAGATTATACAAACCCTGAAGAACTTTTCGCAGCAGGGTACTCTGCTTGTTATGGGAGCGCATTACAACATATAGCCGATCAGCGAAAAATCGATTTGGGAGATTTTACTGTCACAGCTGTGGTATCTATAGGAAAAACAGAAGAAGAAGAGTTTGAATTGGCAGTGGTATTAGATACTTATTTGCCGGGGATAGAAACAGCACTAGCAGAGGAATTGATTAACGAAGCTCATGAAGTATGCCCGTATTCCAGAGCGACTAGAGATAACATTGATGTAACCTTGAATTTGTTATTAGATGAATAATATAGTAATCAGGTCTTTCTTAGATGTAAAAGAAAGACCTGATGTGTCTATGTGATAATCGATGTCTAAATGTTCAGGGGGCTCCCCTGAAGTAATGCTTCGTGTTTCTAGGTTTACTTTTTAACCTTTATAGGTACAGCAATCACTGTAGTGTCCCACGCGAGGTACATGATAGAAAAATCATTCGCTTCCTCAAAATAGATAGAAAATTGTTCTACTACATTAAGAAGGGGATTTACAGGAACCTCTATTGTTAGTACATCAAATTCAGGATTGTGTTTTACAGTTCCGTCCATATTAACTCCCCAGCTATATTGTTTGCTATTGAATAGTATTTTCCATGATTTTTTATTAGGAATAGTCCATAAAGTATATTTTCCTGCCGGTAATGTACTGCCATCAATAAGAAGATCTTTGGAAGTGTTAAAAGTAGTTGCTTCGTTAGCTCCGGTTCTCCAAACCTTGCCAAAAGGAACTAATTCACCAAAGATAATACGATCTTTTTTGTATGGGCGGTTATAAAATACGCTAAGAGAAGCTTCTTTGGTTTGATGTGTGACCGTCTCTTCGGGACTATGTTTCTTAGTATTAGTTTTTAAGAAAGATAAACCGATATAGCTGATAATAGAAATTCCGATTAGAATAAAGATCAAACGTTTAATAAACTTGTTCATATAAGATATTTTTTGTGTAAGCTATGATTGGGGGTTAGACCTGTGTAAAATTAATAGAATGAAATTGTATAACCATCTCAAATGGTATAAATATTCATTATGATTGGATAAAGAAACAAAACAAAACCTATGTGGGCGATTGTTATCTGTTTGTAAATGTATTTTTTTTAGAAGAAAAAGCTTTTTTTCTGACTAATTTTGCAACATGCAGATTGGGAGAGCGTCATTATAGATGAATTGTAATCCGGGACTGTTTTTTAAACAATGTAAACACTAACTACTAAGTTGAAGAAAAATTTGTTACAAAGCGAAATAATAGAGCTATGTAGGGCGAATGATCGCCGTGCACAGATGAAGCTTTATAATAAGTATTGTGATGGGATGTATTATGTAGCACTTAGATTCCTCAAAGATCCGTATGAGGCAGAGGAAGCAATGCAGGAATCTTTTATCAAGGCTTTTACGAGATTACATCAATTTACAGGAGATGTCACTTTTGGAGCTTGGTTAAAGCGAATAGTGATTAATAAAAGTATTGACATGCTGAAGGCGAAAAAGATGAATATGGTAGCGATTAATGAACAGGTAATGTCGACAGTAGAGGAGCAGAATGATTGGTCTGTATCAGATTCGGTTACCGTAGAGGAAGTAAAAAAAGCAATAGAAAATTTACCCGAAAAATATAAATATGCTGTAATGCTATTTTTAATAGAAGGGTATGACCATAAAGAAATAAGCGAAATTTTAGATATTACCCCTGTAGCTTCCAGGACGCTGGTACACAGAGGAAAAAAACAGCTTCAGGATCAATTAAAACACTTACGAGATGGCACAGGATATTAGAGAGTTATTAAAACAAGATACCCACGTTTCTTCTGAGCGGATAAGAAAAGGGCATCAGGATCGTTTTTTGGCGAGACTCAATGAACAATTGCCAATAGAGAACCCAAAAAAGTCAACTAAGTATACTTGGTTAAAGGTTGCAGCAAGTGTTGCAATTATAGTGTCTATATCACTGACAGCCTTTAATCAGTTCGGAAGCTCACAAAATACAAATGATGGTGTTGTAGGGCTTGATAAAGATAAAATAAAAGATGCGACGGTTTTGGTAGAAAAACAGTCTTCTGTTTTAGCAGATTATTCTCCTCAATATAAAGAGACAGAAAATGCATTTTTGACGAATGTAAAATACAGACTTTCTAAAATTGAAGTAACCGATGATAATAGAGAACTGGTAGAGAGTTTTATGGTTCGATTAAAGGATTTACACGAAGAATATCAGCGATTGAATAAAGAATTAATGGAAGAAGGTCCTTCTATGCAAAGCATTCAGGCAATGAAAGATAACCTGGAAATGAGAATTACGCTGTTAAATAGATTAGAAAACAAACTAAAAGAACAAGAAGATATTGAAAACGATAATTACAATGAAATACACGTTTAATATAGCTGTTTTAAGTGTCTTTTGTGGTGTAGGCTTATTTGCTCAGAATACAGAAAGCAAATTAAAAGAGTCTTTTTCAGTTGCTAAAGACGTAACAATTACATTAAATACCAATCACACAAATTTAGTTTTTGTTCCTTGGAATAAAAGCACAGTTACAGTTGAAGCATATTTGGATGGAGGAAATATAACAGAAGAAAACAAAGAGTATTTACTGGACAACTGGAAAGTCCATACCATGGCTAATCAGAATGCAGTAGTGATAACCTCTGCTTCTGCAAACTCAATCTCCAGAGAAGTTGCTGTTAAGAGAGGGTTACAGGAGCTGAGAATGATGGAACCAATGATCAATGATATGCTAGGTCCCATTATGGAGCGAATGGCTAATAATCCTATGCCAAGTACATTGCCTAAAAATAATAAGATAAATGCCAGTTTTGATTACGGAAAATACAAAGAAGGAGAAGAAAAATATATAAAACAATGGGAGCATCAGATATCAGAGAAGTTTGGAGGTAATTTTGGAAACTCATTAAAAGATTGGAAACAACAATTTCAGAAAGGAGCAGAAGAAATTAGTGCTAAAATGGAAGTCCGCATGCAGGAAATAGGAGGAGAGAATTCTAAATACTGGGGAGAGCAGTTTGGAAGAGAGATGGAAGCATGGGCTAATCAGTTTGCTAGAGAATTTCAAACAAAACAAAATGTAGGAACAACTATACAAGTATATAGATATACGACCAGTAGTACGAATATAAATGCCAGTAAAATAATAAAGGTATACATGCCTAAAAATGCTAAATTGAGAATTAACTCCAGACACGGAGAAGTGAAACTTCCTGATTTTTCAGCAGATGTAAAAGCCTCTTTGTCACATACACTATTAACTGCGGGAACGATTGATGGTAGAGATACTTATATAGAAGCTTCATACTCTCCTGTATTTATTACCAACTGGAATGAGGGAGAATTGATACTTAATTATGTGAAAAGATGTGAAATTAAAAAGGCAAATACATTACATGCTAACGCGGATTCCAGTAGCATTATAGTTCATGAATTAAGTAAGAAAGGAGCTATTACAGGGAGTTTTGGAGCTGTTACGATTTTGAAGGTTGGAGCTGATTTTGAAAGCCTAAACCTGGCAGTAGCAAATAGTGATTTTAAACTAAAACTACCTGAAGAAGCATTTAATTTCGTGTATAATGGAGCACAAAGTAGAATTTCGTTGCCTAAAACCATGGAGAAAACAGTAACAAGAAACTTTGGAAATATTTTTATCAACGGATTTAATGAAACCAGAAATACAGAAAAAATAATTACTATTAATGCTAAGTATAGTGAGCTAATATTACAATAATCGTTTTTACGATAATGTGTTAATTTTGTAGTAACTTGAAAATAGCTTGTCAAAACATATTTGACAAGCTATTTTTTTATAGACTGTTTGTCTTAGAATTAAGACGCTGAATGTTAAGTTATTAAAAATTAATCTAAATAAATTTTATTTTTCTCTTAGACTGCTTTATTTTTGTGTACAATAATTAATCAGTCTAAATAAGGATAAATGAATTTTCTCAAACAGGATAACGCTTTTTTATCGTTACCTCTACAATGTATGTACTATAAAAATAGGTGAAGCATTAATTAGGTACTTTTCTCGATGCCCTTAAGAATATATTGATTTTTAGAAGAGAGGCGTTCGAAAGTGACTAGGTAAGTTCTGACCCGTATTCATTAAGGGTAAAATCTATCTAAAAAAATAGTGTATACTAGTACTTCTAATGTTTAGAGTACCAATAACTAAAATATGGTTGAGTACTGCATCTGCTAATTAATACATACATTTTTTATACTGATACTAATTGTTTTTTGATTACAAGTTACGACTGTATTTAACAGTTTTAAAAAATGAATTAATAATTAATAATTAATATAATCATGATTTCAATTACAGTTTTATTGATGTTATCTGGTTTCTTTTTTTTGTATAATACATCAAAAAGAGCCGTTTTGGAACTACCGGTAAAAGTAGAAACCTGGTTTCAGGGAAATGATGCAATTGCAAAATGTATAGGAATTACATTGTTACTAGCTTCATTAATTGGTTTAACGGCTAATTTGGGAGTAGGAGCAGGAGTTTTTATCGCTTTTTTAATTTTTATGATGTTAGGTAGTTTGGTGATATTACTAGCACCTCTTCATGTCATAACATATAAGCGGATAGCCATTTCATTTTGTGTTTTTTTATTATTAGAACTAATACTTTCATAAGATGCCGGCAAATCCAAAATATTTAACGACTTCGAATTGGCAACGTTTTGCAAAGATATCTTCAGGGATTTTAGGAGGGTATTTTGTAGCTGCTGCAATACATGTAGCGATCGCTTATTGGGTACCAGATTTTAAAGCTGTTCTGATCACGTCTATATATAGTATGTATTTGTTATGGGTAGCACTGATTATTGTGCCGTTTTGGGCTAAGAATGGGTGGAAAGTATGGGGCGTGTATACGCTTGTGTTTTTTATATGTTCTATTGCGATTTATTTAGGGAAAATGTATTATCCAATAGTATAAATATAGCATGAGTAAGAGGGATTATAATGTGTTTTTTCATACACATACAGTAAGTGGAATAGTTATAAGTGTAGCACTATATGTGATTTTTTTTGCAGGAGCATTTGCACTTATAAAAGATGAAATTACAGCGTGGGAAAAAGGGAACCCTACAGCTGTAGAAAACAGGGTAGATGTAAACTACGATAAAGTGGTTGAAACTATCGAATGTGAAGGGTATAACCTATACGGAAGAGATATTCGATTAATGCCGAGTGATGTCAAGCAAGAAGTATTGGTAATTCTCCAGGGATCAAAAGATTCGTTAGCAACAAAAGAAGATAAAGGGAGAGCTTATTTTAAAATCAATACAGAAACTTATGAGACATCAGGATATTATGATTACTACAGCATGGGAGAGCTGTTGTTTCGGCTTCATTTTTTTAGCCAAATTCCTTATATAGGGATGTATTTGGCAGGATTAGTAGCGGTATTTTTCTTATTCGCTATTGTAACAGGGGTTGTAGTACATTGGAAAAAAATTATATCTAATTTTTATGTTTTCAGACCAGCAGCTAAGCTAAAAACGGTTTGGACAGATGCGCATACAGTATTAGGAATGATTGGCGTGCCGTTTCAGTTTGTGTATGCTGTAACCAGTTGCTTTCTGGGGTTGTCTATTCTGGCATTATTGCCAGCAAATTTTCTGTACAATGGAGATCAGGAAAAATTAATGGCAGATGTACTTCCTATGATGAAGACATACCCATTAGAAGAGAAGATTGAGGACGTGCCAAAAGTAAATCAGTTTATGCAGTTCACACTGGATAAATGGGAAGGTTTTACTGCAGAAGAAGTACATATAAAAAATTATGGTTCTTCCAATATGAAATTTCTGGTGGAAGGACTTATACGAGCAGAAGACGGCTTTCTGGGAAAAGGAAGGATTGTATACGAGGCCACTTCAGGAAAAATAACCTCTATTAAAGATCCTTATGAGAGCTCTTATATGGAGGGAGTTCGACTTGTGATATATCGTCTTCACTTTGGAGATTATGGAGGGCTTGCTTTAAAAATGGTCTACTTTATAATGGCTATTATTACCTGTTTCGTAATTATATCAGGTGTTTTGATTTGGTTAGAAGCGAGAAAGAAACGAAATATGCCAGAACGAAAAAGAAGATTCAACAGAAGAGTAGGGGTCGTATACCTGGCATTATGCTTAAGTATGTACCCGATAACTGCAATTTCTTTTGTAGTCTCAAAATTAATTCCGGAAGAGCATAACCTCATGCGAATGGATATTCTGTATTGGACGTTTTTTGGTGGGTGGCTTTTAGCAACAGTATTCTTTATTCTCAAAAAAGACAATTTTTATACTAATAAGTATTGTTTGTTGTCAGGAAGTATTGTTGGTTTTTTTATTCCGATTAGTAATGGAATTTCTTCAGGCAATTGGATTTGGGTTACCTATATGAATCATCAACATGAGATTCTTTTTATTGATGTTTTTTGGATAGTGGTGTCTGTGATAACTTTTATAACAGCATTAAAAGTAAAGAGAAAAGAAGAACCCCAGAGAAAGATGAAAAAAGGGAAAATATCCATTGAGCTTGATAAGGAAAAAATGACCATAGCAGCAATGGAACCTGCCAAGTAGGTAAACTATCACGAAACATTCCGTTAGAAACAATTTTTCAGTTTCAAGGCAAACTTTGGGGCATTAAACCGCCAATAATAAATATTTAAATCTAATAAAGCGTGCTGTACAGAAAATGTAAAATACGTAAGCACGTCAAAACAATAATTAAAACATGAAATTAAAAATATCACTTTTATGGTTATTTCTGGCAGTAGGTTTTATACTACACCACATCTATGGACTTTTTGGAGTATACTATCATGAGAGCCTGATGATGGAAGGAGCCACAGGCGAAGTACCTCTGATACATCATATATACCGAATCCTTTTCGAAGGAATAGCATTGATTTTCTGTTTATTGTCATTAGAGATTACAGCAAAGCTTTATAAGTGGGTTGCATTTGTATGGGCAATCTTGCTAGGAGGGTATAATGTATATCATCTAGTAGCCTCATTTATGTATGAAGCATCAAACATATCCGAGATATTAATTTTAGGTTGGATGGTTGCCGTAAGTGCTTTATTAATATTGAATGGATATAAATGGATAAAAAATGGGCAAGAATAATGGTATTCTTTTAGTGTACGGTTCTGATACAGGTATGACAGAAGAGATAACACATGTAATTGTAGATGAATGTGATTTTAATGAAATAAATGTTGTCGAAGTAGCTAATGTTACTAAAGATGATTTTGCGGCTTATGATTATTTCATTCTAGGGCTTCCTACTTGGTATGATGGAGAACTACAGAGTGATTGGGAAGAATATTTCGAGGAGTTCAAAACTATTGATTTTACAGGAAAAACGGTAGCTGTTTTTGGTCTGGGAGATCAATATGGGTATCCGCAGTATTTCGTGGATGGAATAGGGATAATAGCAAAAGAGGTGCTAAGAAACGGAGGGGAAATTGTCGGGCATTGGTCTACTGAATTTTATGATTTTGATGAATCAAAAGCGCTCTATAACGAAGAGTTATTTTATGGTCTGGCTCTTGATGAAGATAATCAAACTGATCTGTCTTCAGAACGTATTACTGACTGGTTAGAAATACTACGCAAGCATTTTAATTAAGTAATAATAAGATGCTTAAAAGATTTTTTTGTTTTTTGGTAGAACCTTCGGTCTAATTACGGGGAATGTCAAATAAGAAATAGATGCTGTTTTTGGATAACTCCAGGGTATTTATGTTTCGATTATCAAGTGAAAATTACAAGATATAATTCAAAGGTTTTTTCGAGAGGAAAAACCTTTTTCTTTTGTTTGTAAACGAAAAAAATAAAATAGTTAAAATATCTTAAATATATGTAAAAATAATATTGGTTACTGACTGATTTTAAGCAATAAAAGTGCCAAGGATAACAAGAAATATACTTGTGTTTTTGTAGGTTTTTTTCTTTTTGTTAAAAGGTTTTTTTAGGAATTGATACATTGTTTTTATTATGTATTTTGTTGATTTATATGATTTTAACATTAATAAACTTTTGATAACAAACAGTTAATTGAGTTGTTGGTCTGTAAATTATGTCTTTTGTCTATTAAAAAAACTTTTTAAAAATGTAATTAATTATAAATCAACATGTTAGTGTTTTAAAAGTGTGAAAAGTTCGTTTTTTGTGTTCTTTATCGAATATCAAAAACAGTTGATCTAAAAGTTAAGTTTTTTCTTTAGAGGGTCACAATTTAGTAATATTATTGTACGGTAATCACGTAACAATATTGACAGATAAGGGGACACAGTATGAGAACAACTTTACTTTTAATTACTTTATTTTTCGTAACTAACTTTTATGCATTTTCAGATAATAATCTTCAGGTAGAATTTGATGGATTGACTGTAGTAGTGGTAAACTTTGAAGAAGGAGATAAGATAAAATTATTTGAAGTAGAAACAGGGGATCATGTGTTGTCTAAAACTAGAGGACAAATCGATTTAAGTCAATTACCAATCGGGAAGTACTTATTAGAAAATAATGAAGGTCGATCAATTGTTATTGAGCGAGGAGAAGATGAGATTTATCTAGAAGAAGAGGATGTGTTAGGTACTGATTATATGGTTGCGGAAGACAGTGAGAGAGCGACTGATCTTGGAGATATGAACACAGCAGAAGAATTGAACAATTTTTATGCTAGTACAGATTCAGACGAATTGGAGATTTCTAGAGAAGGAGATATCATAACAGTAGTTGATTTTGAAGAAGGTGATATGATTAAACTTTTCGAGATTAAAAATACAGTTCATGTATTATCTAAAACGACAAGAACAATTGATCTTAGTCAACTTCCTTTTGGAAGATATGTGCTGGAAAACAATAGAGGAAAAGCTATTGTAATTGAAAAAATTAAAGAAGAAATAATAGAGGGGCAAGGATACGCTATGTATTAATAAACCAAAAACTCACATACACAAAAGACCGAATCATTCACAAATTCGGTCTTTTTTTTATTATAACCTTTATTTGTCCAGGTTTTTTGTTATTGTGAAGGAAGTGTATAACCCAATACCAGCCATCAGGAATATGGTGCCTGGGTAGGCAATATCTTCATCTACACCAATAGCCTTATCCAAAATACCGGCTATAAATATACCAATACCGATCCCCATACATAATAGGGATAGGTTGAGGATAATGATTTTCCAAATTGGGGTAACTTTCCTGTCCTTAGAATTAAAAAAGATAGAGGCGTCTGCTCCTTTATCAATTAAAGCCATTCGTTCTTTATTTCTGGCAGAGATATATACGTAGTATATACCAAAAATAACTCCTAATATAGCAGGTAAAATAATAACTTCTGCTCCCATAGATTTACATTTTTTGTGATTAATACTGTTCGTTTTCTTAGTAAGACGGGATTGTTTTGAAGTTGGTTACAGGTTTAATTAAAAAAAAAATTTATTTTTTTAGTAAGTAAAATGTAACCGTAAAGAAAGATTGTGCGTCATATAGATAATGACACACTATACTGACCAGGAAATTATCGATAGAACCTTAGAAGGGGATACAGCTATCTTTGCGGCTCTTGTGGAGCGGTATCAGTATATGGTGTATACGGTAGTGTATCGTATTGTACGTAATAAAGAGGAAGCGGAAGAAATAGCACAAGATAGTTTTGTAAAAGCATATCAGTCGTTGGGAACGTATAAAGGGAAGTCGAAATTTTCTTCATGGTTATATACTATTGCATACAGAAAAAGTTTGGATAGGGTTCGGAATCAATCTGTAACTTTTACAACTAGTGTAATAGATAAAGTATCAGAAAAAGCTTTAAAACAAGTAGAGAATGCATTAGACTATATGGAGAGTAAAGAGCAGAATGAAATTGTTTTGGAGGCAATTATGAAGCTCCCAGAAAAGGAATCTGTTATTGTTACACTCTATTATTTAGAGGAAAATTCAGTAAAAGAGATAGCAGCTATTGTCGGGATTTCTCCTCAAAATGTAAAAATTAAACTTTACAGAGCGAGAAAAAAACTATATTCGCTACTAAAGGACTATGTTTCACCAGAAATAAAGGATAGATATGGAAGAGCGTTATGATGAAATAGAAGAATTGATAAAGAAGACAGGAGTAGATGTTCCTTCTGTAGGGTTTGTTGATACTGTGATGAAAAAGATTCATGCAGAGACAGTGCCTTGTAAAGAAGATTATAAGATGTCTCCTATTGTGTCAAAAAAAGCATGGGGTGTTATTGGAATTTTGATAACAATGTTTTTAGTGGGGACCTATCTTTTTGTGGATGTTTCACATTTTTTTAGCTATAAGTTCAAGTTCTCGTTTTTTAAATTCGGGTTTAATTTTTCAGGATATACAGCAAGTAAATCGGTTATTTATAGTGTATTGTTATTAATGGTGTTATTTGTAGTTCAAGTAGTTTTTTTGAAAAAACGAATAGAAAATAAAGTGTAGAATATGTTTTATTTGTATAAATAAAGTAATAAAAAAAACCTCCAAATCGCGATTTGGAGGTTTTTTTATGTTGTTAAATTACTCTTCTATAAGAACCCATTCTCCTTTTTGAATTAAAGGAATGGCTTGTTTGTATTTTACGGTTTTGTTTTCTCCGCTCATTACATGCTTAATAGTCACCTTGTCATTACGTCCGATTTTAGGATGTTCTCTGGTGATAGTTTCTGTAACCTGCTGAGGCTGGCTTTGTGTTTGTCCGGCAGCACGATTCATGGCTGCACGCTCATCCATATTAGGGATCTCCTCTTTGGATGTTTCAAGATTTTCCCTCTTCTTTACCTGACGAGCCTCAGAGATATCCTCTGTATTTCCGGTTGGGAGCTCTCCTTTGAATAAGAAGGAGATTACATCTTTATTTACATTTTCGATCATGCTCTTGAAAAGCTCAAAAGCTTCGAATTTGTATATTAATAATGGGTCTTTTTGTTCATGAACAGCAAGCTGTACACTTTGCTTTAATTCATCCATTTTTCGAAGATGCGTTTTCCAGGCATCATCAATGATGGCTAAAGAGATATTTTTTTCAAAATCAGTAATCAGCTGTTTTCCTTCCGATTCGTATGCTTTTTCTAGATTAGTAGCAACATTTAAACTTTTTACACCGTCAGTAAATGGTACGAGGATTCTTTCGTAGTTGTTAGAAGGGTCTTCGTATACCTGTTTGATGACAGGGAATGCAGTTTCTGCATTGCGTTTCATTTTGTCTTGATAGTGTTGATAAGCATTTTTGTATACTTCTCCTGCAATTTTTTTCGAGTCCATTTTTTCGAACTCCTCAGCACCTACAGGGCTACTCATAGAGAAATAACGGATCAGTTCGAATTCAAAATTTTTGAAATCCTGAGCGCCTTTATTTGTTTCAGTGATTACCTCTGCGGTGTCATAAATCATATTAGCGATGTCTACTCGTAGTCGCTCTCCAAAAAGGGCATGATATCTACGTTTGTAAACAACCTCTCTCTGAGCATTCATTACATCGTCATATTCCAGTAATCGTTTACGAACCCCAAAGTTGTTTTCTTCTACTTTCTTCTGTGCTCTTTCTATAGATTTAGAAATCATAGAATGCTGTATCATTTCTCCTTCTTTATGCCCCATTCGGTCCATCATTTTAGCAATTCTTTCCGATCCGAACAAGCGCATAAGGTTGTCTTCCAGTGAAACATAGAAAAGAGAACTTCCTGGATCTCCCTGACGACCAGAACGACCTCTAAGCTGTCTGTCTACACGTCTGGAATCATGACGCTCTGTACCGATAATGGCTAGACCACCAGCTGCTTTTACTTCATCAGATAACTTGATATCTGTTCCCCTTCCTGCCATATTGGTTGCGATGGTTACAACTCCTGGGTTACCGGCTTCAGCAACGATATCCGCTTCTTTTTTGTGTAATTTTGCATTCAGTACATTATGCGGAACTTTTCTGATGGCAAGCATTCTGCTCAGAAGTTCTGATATTTCTACAGATGTAGTACCGATAAGTACAGGACGACCTGCTCTAGACAGATTTGTAACCTCTTCTATAACGGCATTGTATTTTTCTCGTTTTGTTTTGTAGATAAGGTCTTCCTGATCTTTTCTGGCAATAGGTCGGTTCGTTGGAATTTCAACAACATCTAATTTGTAGATTTCCCACAGTTCTCCTGCTTCTGTTACAGCAGTACCAGTCATTCCTGATAACTTGTTGTACATACGGAAGTAGTTTTGCAAGGTAACTGTTGCAAATGTTTGAGTAGCATCTTCGATTTTTACATTTTCTTTTGCTTCAATTGCCTGGTGTAGTCCATCACTATAGCGACGACCATCCATGATACGTCCTGTTTGTTCATCTACAATTTTCACTTTGTTGTCCATTACAACATATTCCACATCTTTTTCAAATAATGAATATGCTTTAAGTAGTTGACGTAAAGTGTGAATACGTTCACTTTTTACACTGTAATCTCTAAATAGCTCTTCTTTTTTCTCGGCTTCTTCCTCTTTAGAGAGTTCCAGATTTTCGATTTTGGCAATTTCCATTCCTATCTGCGGTAGAACAAAGAAGTCAGGATCTTCTTTTCCGGATAAGAATTCAATTCCTTTATCAGTAAGGTCTATTTGATTGTTTTTTTCTTCGATAACATAATACAGGTCTGCATCAATTTGGTGCATTTCCCTGTTGTTATCCTGCATGTAGAAATTCTCAGTTTTTTGAAGCAATTGCTTAATTCCTTCTTCACTTAAGAATTTAATTAATGCTTTATTTTTAGGAATACCCCTGTAGACTTGAAGTAACTTAAATCCTCCGTCTTTTGTGTTTCCTTCTTTGATTAATTTTTTAGCTTCGGCAAAGACCCCTGTAAGGAACTTCTGTTGAACAGAAACTATTTTTTCAATTTTTGGTTTTAATTCATCGAATTCATGTATGTCTCCCTTTGGAATAGGACCAGAAATGATAAGTGGTGTTCTGGCATCGTCAATCAATACAGAATCTACTTCATCTATGATCGCATAGTTATGAGGTCTCTGAACTAAGTCTTCTGGAGAGTGAGACATATTGTCTCTTAAGTAATCAAAACCAAATTCATTGTTTGTACCATATGTAATATCTGCATTGTAGGCAGCTCTTCGTTCAGGGGAATTAGGTCGGTGATTATCGATACAGTCAACGGTTAATCCGTGAAACTGAAACAACGGTGCCATCCACTCGCTATCACGACGCGCAAGATAATCATTAACAGTAACCAGGTGTACGCCATTTCCACTTAATGCGTTTAGGTAAACAGGAAGTGTTGCAACTAAAGTTTTTCCTTCTCCGGTTTGCATCTCTGCAATTTTTCCTTCATGCATGGCGATTCCTCCGATGAGCTGTACATCATAATGAATCATATCCCAGGAAACTTCTTTTCCTGCGGCATTCCAGCTTGTTGCCCAAATCGCTTTTTCTCCGTCTAGTGTTACGTATTCTTTAGAGCCAGATAATTCACGATCATATGCAGATGCCTGTACAGTGATATTGTCATTTTTAGCGAAGCGCTTGGCGGTTTCTTTGACTAAGGCATAAGCTTCAGGAAGGATTTCAGAAAGTGTTTTTTCTACAATTTCGTAGGCTTCCTCTTTTAATTTATCGATTTCTGCATAGATATCTTCTTTCTTATCGATATCCTCTGTAGTGTTTGCTTCATTAGTAAGCGTTTCGATTTTATTTTTAACTTCGGACTGAGCCTCTTTTATTATGTTTTGAAAAGAAACAGTTTTTGCACGCAATTCATCATTAGATAAACCTTCCAGTGTCTTTTCAGCTTTTTTTATTAATTCAACTTTGGGTTGAATTTCTTTTATGTCTTTTTTGGATTTATCTCCAACAAATACTTTTAATACAGAATCTAAAATTCCCATAATTATGGTCGTGTGTTTTATCTAGTTCTTATACGTCTAACTAATAAAAATTATTGTGGCTACCCGAATTATTGTATAGTGCTATATAATAAGGGGGTAATCACCGTATAATTCCTAAGATTATCAAGTGTTATACAAAGCTTTGTATAAAACCGTGTCAAGGTCAGTATACAAGGCGTAATTTACGCAAAAAAAAAGCCTCTTTCGAGACTTTTAGCGCTATTTTCTATGTTTTAATATTCATCCTCGTTCCAAAGATAATCTTCGTCTGTAGGATAGTCGGGCCATATTTCTTCTATAGAATCATATGAGTCTCCTTCATCTTCTATTGATTGTAGGTTTTCTACAACTTCCAGAGGTGCTCCAGTACGAATTGCGTAATCTATCAATTCATCTTTTGTAGCCGGCCAAGGTGCATCACTTAAGTAAGATGCTAGTTCTAAAGTCCAATACATACGTTTACTGGTTTAATTTTTTGCAAAAATAAATTTTTAGTTCAAAAAGTCAAGTAAAAAATTAATTATTTAAACAATAATATCTAAGAACGTGATTTTTTGTTGTTTTTTAATACTCAGGTTTTTAGGCTTATGAATTCTTTGTAGGAATCCATTGTATTTCGTCAGCCTTTAAATCGTATGACAACTTTCGTGCCAGTACGAATAGGTAGTCAGATAGTCTGTTTAAGTACTTCAAAGAAGCTTCTTCAAATGGTTCTAATTCATATAAGGCAGCTGCTAAACGCTCAGCCCGCCTGCATACACAGCGTGCAATATGACAGAATGACACAGTTTGATGTCCTCCGGGTAATACGAAATGTGTCATTGGTGGCAAGGCGGTATTCATTTCATCGATTTGTTCCTCAAGAAAGCTAATGTCTTCTGTAGAAATAGTAGGAATGTTTAGACGTTTTTCTCCGTTTTTTAATACTGCTTTTTCAGGATCAGTTGCTAATACAGCCCCAAGGGTGAAAAGATGATCTTGTATAGCGATCAAGTGCTTTTTTGTAGTCTCGTCAATGTCTTGATCCCGAATAAGACCAATATGAGAGTTTAGCTCATCGACAGTTCCATAGCTGTCAATACGAATGTGATGCTTAGGAACTCTGGTTCCACCGAATAAAGCGGTTGTCCCTTTGTCCCCGGTTTTTGTGTATATTTTCATTTCTGATTAAAAATTAGTGCTTTTGGTCTGTATAGATACTTATAAACTGTAAAATACTGTAAATAGTATATGGGGTAAAATAGAGAAAAAAACTAAAGTCTCTGATGTTTCTTCTTGGCGTAATTTTTTTTGAAATTCCGTTGTTCTCTGTGATAAAGTTTTTTTCGATTTCTTTTGGTGTTCCAAAGCACAATACCAAATAATATAGCGATTCCAATAATTGCCAGTACAAGTTGTGTCTCTTCGGATAAAGATGCTAGCATGTTTCTTTTAGTTTGAAGTAAAAATACTAAAATAGAATGAAATATATTATGGAGGTAGAGAATGGATAATTAAGCTTCTTTTTTACCAGGGAATAGTTCCAAAAACGTTAAATTTGCAGTGCTATGGAATTTTCTTCAAAACTGTTACAAAATGCCGTAAATGAAATGTCTCAATTACCTGGAATAGGGAAGAGAACTGCATTGCGATTGGTGTTGCATTTATTAAGACAACCGCCTACCCAAACAGAGTATTTGGTAAATGCCTTACGGGAATTACGAACAGAAATAAAGTTTTGTAAAAAATGTCATAGTATAAGTGATATAGAAATATGTGAGATATGCAGTAATCCTAATAGAAAAAATACTGTTATCTGTGTTGTCGAAGATATCAGAGATGTAATGGCTATTGAAGCAACAAGTCAATACAGAGGGCTGTATCATGTATTGGGAGGTAAAATAAGCCCGCTAGATGGAATAGGGCCTCAGGATTTAACGATTCAATCTTTATTGGATAAAGTGAAGTCTGGGGATGTTCAGGAGTTGATTTTTGCTTTGAGTGCTACGATGGAAGGAGATACAACCAATTTCTATATCTATAAGCAACTAGAAGGAACAGCGGTCAAAATATCAACAATAGCAAGAGGAATAGGAGTTAATGATGAATTAGAATATGCAGATGAAGTAACGCTGGGAAGAAGTATAATTAATAGAGTGCCGTTCGAAAATGCATTAAAAAATTCGTAAATTATAAAATAATATCTTCTGAAATTATCAATAGTTATAGTAAGCTTTAATGTTGAGTATTTCTTGCAGTTATGCCTGTTAAGTATTAAAGAAGCTATACGCGGTCTGGAAGCGGAGATTATTGTGGTAGATAATAACTCTCAGGATGGTACTGTCACTATGATTCGGCGATTGTTTCCAGAGGTTGTTTTGTTGATTAATACAGAAAATGTAGGGTTTGCACAAGCTAATAACCAGGGAGTAGCAGTGTCAAAAGGAGAGCAGATATGTTTTGTGAATCCGGATATAATGGTTCCCGGTGATATTTTTAAGAAATTATCTGAATTGGAAGAACGTTTGCCTGATGTAGGAGGAATAGGCCCTAGATTGATTGATGGAAGAGGGCTTTTTTTGCAAGAGAGTAAACGAAATATTCCAGCTCCTTTGATTGCTTTTCAGCGATTGTTTGGAATTCGGTCAGGAATCATAAAAAAATATTATGCGAGTCATATTTCTGAAAAATCATTAGGAGCTGTAGAGGTATTAACAGGTGCTTTTTTGTGGATAAAAAAAACTGTTTTTCAGGAGATAGGAGGTTTTGATACAGCATATTTTATTTATGGAGAGGATATTGACTTAGCATATAGATTAAAAAAAGCAGGGTATCAAAATTATTATTGTGGAAAAGTAACTGCGGTTCATTTTAAAGGAGAGAGTACGAAACTGACCAGTTTTTATAAAAAACAGTTTTATACTGCAATGACTATTTTTTATAAAAAACATTTTAAGACCAATTGGTTGTTAGATCGGATTGTTTGGGTTGGGGTGTCTTTTGTGTCTTCTGTTCAATTTTTGTTTGATAAGAAAAAAGATCTCCCCAAAAATAAAGAGCTTATGCTGGTGTCTCAAAACCAGAAGTTGGTCATAAAAATAGAAAAAGCAGTAAAAAAAGAAGTAGCGTTAGCAACATTGAATCAATTACCTGATTTGGGAACTAATAATATCGAAGTTATCTTTGACGGTGATTTTGTAAGATATGATGAGATGATTTCTGCAATGCAATCGAATAATACACATACAATTACCTTTAGAATTCGTCCTCGGAATGAATGCTTTTTTTTAGGAAGTGATTGTAGTAGTAATCACGGCGAAGTTGTTTTGCTGGGATAAAATAATAGATAAAAAACAAAATAAAAGGAGAATTTTAATTAAATTCGCAAAAATAATAACCAATAAATACTTTTGATTAAGAATATGGCAAAATTTGAGCTGAAACTTCCGAAAATGGGTGAGAGTGTTGCAGAGGCAACGGTAACTACTTGGTTAAAAGAAGTAGGAGATACTATTGAAATGGATGAGGCAGTGGTAGAAATCGCTACAGATAAAGTGGATAGCGAAGTACCAAGTGAGGTAGAAGGTGTGTTGGTTGAGAAACTGTTTGATGTAGATGATGTAGTAAAAGTAGGAGAAACAATTGCTATTATTGAAATAGATGGAGAGGGTGTTGTAGCGGAAACTCCTGCCGCAAGCAAAGAAGTAGTAAGTGAGCAACCAGAAGAAGCAGTAGTACTGGAAGCAGGAATAGAAGAAGTTGCATCTTCAAAGCAAATAGATTTTAGTAGCTCTAATAAGTTTTATTCTCCGTTAGTTAAGAACATAGCAGCAACGGAAGGAGTGTCTATAGAAGAGTTAGAAAGTATTCATGGTACCGGAAAGGATAATAGAGTCACAAAAGACGATATTCTTTCGTATATAGAAAAAAGGAAAGCAGGAGTAGTAGCTAAAGAAGTACCTGTTGCTAATGTAGAAAAAGAAGCAGTTGTTAAACCAGCAAATGCCGTAGCGGTAAAAACAAAAACTCCTGATCCGGTGATTCCTGTGTCTGGAGAGGATGAAATTATCGAGATGTCCAGAATGGGGAAACTAATTGCGCATCATATGATTGATTCTGTGCAAACTTCTGCTCATGTTCAGTCATTTATTGAAGCGGATGTTACCAATATCTGGAACTGGAGAAAGAAAGTGAAAAACGAATTCCAAAAAAGAGAAGGAGAGAATATAACATTTACTCCTATTTTTATGGAAGCAATAGCAAAGGCATTAAAAGATTTTCCAATGATGAACATCTCTGTTTCTGGAGATAAAATCATCAAAAAGAAAAATATAAATCTTGGAATGGCTGCAGCATTACCTGATGGTAATTTGATCGTTCCTGTTATTAAAAATGCAGACAGGTTGAATTTAGTAGGGATGACCAAAGCTGTAAATGATCTAGCTGGTAGGGCAAGAAATAATCAATTGAAACCAGATGATATTCAGGATGGAACATATACAGTGACTAATGTAGGGACTTTTGGTAGTATTATGGGAACTCCGATTATTAATCAACCACAGGTAGGGATTTTGGCATTGGGAGCTATTAGAAAAGTACCAGCGGTTATAGAAACACCAGAAGGAGATTTTATAGGAATACGCTATAAAATGTTCTTGTCACATTCTTATGATCATCGTGTGGTAAATGGAGCTTTAGGAGGACAATTTGTTCTAAGAGTAAAAGAATACTTAGAAGATTGGGATGTGAACAGAGAGTTCTAATCATCGAATCTAAAATATAAAGGAATCAGGATAGTTACGTAACTATCCTGATTTTTTTTGAATTAAAATGTCTGGAATGTAGAAGTTTTTTATCCCCGAAACAGGAAAAAACGATCTTTCATGTGCTCTATTTCTGTGTTTTTTTCTTTAATAATGTAGTTGATCGCCTCTTTGGTAAATTTCTTTCCTTTAGGGGTAAGAGAGATGATATCATCAGAAATATGAATCATATTATTCTTTAGGGCGAGGTCTAGTACAGATTTAGAAGTAACTTTTTGCCAGTTGATATGCTCGTTCAGGTGGTCGATATGACATTCTTTAGGGTCATCGCTATGATTTCTGATATGCAATAAAAAAGTGAGGAGGGATACTTCGATACGTTGCTGTTTCTGACGGTAAAGTACAGTAAAAAGCCCTTTGTCAGGAGCAAAAAGATAAGCAGCTAAAAAGATGACTCCCAAAACGGTTGTCATAGCCCCAGAAATGGATGTGTCTAGCAAATGTGCGATCCAGTAACCAGATAAGGCGGCGGATATGCCAAATATACATGCCAGACCAATCATTTTTTTTAGGTCATTTGTTAATAGATAGGCGGTGGCTGCAGGAGCAATCATAAGGGCAATTACTAAAATGGCTCCAACAGCATCAAATGCTCCGACAGTGGTAACAGATGAGATCGTCATTAATCCATAGTGAATAAGGACAGGAGAGAATCCTAAAGAAGCAGCGAGTCCTTTGTCAAAGGTGCTTATTTTTAATTCTTTGAAAAAAGTGAAAAGCAGTATGATGGTAACTAACAATATAATTCCGATGGTCCATAAAGATTTAGGACCAAGATCAGTATCGTTGATAAGTATCCTGTCAAAAGGGGCAAATGCTAATTCTCCTAGTAAAACAGCGTCGATATCCAGGTGTACATCATTGGCATTTTGAGCGATGAGGATCACTCCTATGCTGAAAAGTGCAGGGAAGACTAAGCCAATGGCGGTATCCTCCTTAACGAGCCCTGTTTTTTGAATAAATTCTACAAGAACGACTGTTAGAACTCCGGTAGCCGCTGCGAGAATGATGAGAAGAGGAGATGATAAATCATGAGTGATAAAAAAACCGAGGACTATACCGGGAAGGATAGAATGGCTAATCGCATCAGTAATTAATGCCATTTTTCTGAGAACTAAAAAAGTTCCCGGAATAGCACAGGCAATAGCAACCAGACAAGCGATTAATTGTATTTCTATTTGGATATTACTCATTTTCCGGATCAGTTGTTAGTTGATTGTATAAGTTAGCAGCTGTTTCATATCCCAAAGTGGTTAATGACCACATATTTCCTGAGATGGTAATAAAATTTTTGTCTTCCAGTTTTTTTAAAGACTTTTTGGTGAATCCCTGAAAGTTGTTTAGGATTTTTATAGCATGAGGGTGAGATTTGTTTTCATGAGTACTGGCAATATTGTACATAAATGACAGTGTTTTGTGTAGTTGTAGGTCATGTCTGTTTTTTCTAAATCTGATTTCTCGAAAAAGTAACCCTCTTCCTGGGGAGAAAATAAAGGAGACCAGAACAAAAATGGCTGCAATTAAAACAATGACAGGTCCTGTCGATAAGTTGTTGCTCGAAGCACTGATAGCAGTTCCGATAACCCCGGAAGAAGCACCAAAGACAGCTGCGATAATGATCATGGTGGCTAAGTTATTTGTCCATTGTCGGGCAGCAGCAGCAGGAGCAAGAAGCATGGCGCTCATCAGGACTACTCCAACAGTCTGTAGCCCCAGTACGATTGCAATAACAATAAAGGTTGTTATTAAGATATCCAGAAAACGGGTGTTGAATCCAAGTGTTTTCGTATAATCTTCATCAAATAATAACAGTTTTAGTTCTTTCCAGAAAATTAGCAGGATAAACAAGCATATTCCTGTGATTATTGCCATGAGCCAAACATCACTCTCTAACAAGGTTGCAGCCTGACCAAATAAATAATTTTCTAAGCCTGCCTGATTGGCGTTAGGGAGTTTTTGGATATAGGTGAGCAAAAGCATCCCCAAACCAAAAAACAAGGATAGGATTAACCCAAGCGCAGTGTCAGATTTTAGATGTGTTTTTTTTATAATTCCGCGTATCCAGAACGAACCGATAAGACCACTTACTAATGCGCCTATCAATAAAATAGCATTGTTTTTTGTACCTATAATAAGAAAAGCAATTGCGATTCCGGGTAATGAAGCGTGTGAAATAGCGTCTCCTAAAAGACTTTGTTTTCTCAATACAGCAAAACTACCAAGCATTCCACAAATAGCTCCGAGAATCGCAGTTCCCAAAGTAATTGTTCTCAAGGTGTAATCAGTTACAAGTAATTCTATGTATTCTGTAATGTTCATGCTGTGGTTGTTTTTATCCTAGAATACTTACTTTGTAATTGATTCCATATGTTTTGGTTAGGTTGTCATCATTAAAAATATCTTTGACAGGACCAGTAGCTATTTTTTTTACATTAAGAAATGTAACCCAATCAAAATATTCAGGAACAGTTTGTAAATCATGATGGACAACGATCACTGTTTTTCCTGATTTTCTGAGTTCTTTGAGAATGTTGATAATTGCTTTTTCGGTAGTAGCATCTACTCCTTGAAAAGGCTCATCCATAAAATAGATTGCTGCATTTTGAACCAGCGCTCTTGCTAAAAAGATACGCTGTTGCTGTCCTCCTGATAATTGACTTATCTGACGACTTCTGAAACTGAGCATTCCTACTTTTTCCAGAGCTTCTAAGGCAGCCTTCTTTTCTTTTTTTCCGGGACGTTTGATCCATCCTAGACTTCCGTAAGTTCCCATCATTACCACATCTAAAGCTGTCGTAGGGAAATCCCAGTCTACACTCCCTTTTTGAGGGACATAAGCAACTAGATTTCGATTTTTGCGATACGGTTTTCCATAAATCTGTACACTGCCGGCAATGGGATCAATAATATCTAGGATTGATTTGATTAAAGTAGATTTTCCAGCACCATTAGGACCGACTATGGCCATTAAAACCCCTTCTGGAATAACTAAATCGATATCCCATAATACAGGCTTATAATTATAAGCAACCGTTAAATCATCTATTCTAACAGCAATAGTTTCTTTCATAATTATTGTAGTGAATTAACAATTGTATTGACGTTGTATAAAAACATGCCTGTATAGGTTCCTTCTTTAGTGTCTGGGTTACCTAATGCATCTGAATATAAGGTTCCTCCGATAGTTACTTCATGGTTTTTAGAGGTTACAGCAGCCTGTAGTGCTTCAATAGTTCGTTTAGGAACAGAGCTTTCTACAAAAATAGCTTTTACCTTTTTTTCAATAATTAAGTTCGCCAATCGCTGTACGTCCTGTACGCCTGCTTCGGTCGCTGTAGAAATCCCTTGTAATCCGATTACTTCAAAATCGTACGCTTTTCCAAAATAACTAAAAGCGTCATGAGCAGTTACTAAAACTCTTTTTTCTTGAGGTAGCGTGTTAATGATTTGCTTGATCTCTGTGGCTAAAAGGGTTAGTTTTTTTAGATATATATCCTTGTTTTTTTCAAAAGCATCTGCATTTTTAGGATCTGCCTTTTTTAATTCCTGAGTTGCGTATTGTACTACCTCTTTCCAATTGTTAATATCGAACCAAACATGAGGGTCATAATTAGAAGCAAAATAATCAGAGTCAATCAGCGCTTCTTTTTGCAAAATATTCGCAAGTGCTACAGTTTTGATTTGCTGGTGCTTCATTTTTTCAAAAATTGCTACCAGTTTCCCTTCTAAATGTAATCCGTTATAGAAGATGATATCTGCATTGATTAATTTAGAAACATCTCCCTCTGTGGCTTTGTATAAATGAGGGTCAACTCCTGTTCCCATCAGGCCATCTACCTGGATTAAGTCTCCTCCTATATTATGTAAGATATCAGTAATCATAGATGTGGTAGTGACTACATGAAGTTTTTCCTTAGGTGTTTTTTTATTTGAATTACAAGAGAAAAGAGAAAGGGTTATAAGGAGTAGAAGGGTGATTTTTTTCATGTCTGATTAAATAATAGTGATTAAATGCGCTTAGGGGATAGCTTTCTTATTAATAATATGATAACTGAAAGGAGAAGTAAATCGTATAAAGGGGAGGAGATAGGACTTCTCTTTTGTTTTTAAAATTTTTTTATAAATAGAGAAAAGACTTGTTAACTTTTTCGGAATAAATAAGGGGTGAGGGGATTTTTCTCGATAGAAAATAAAAGATATTCCGTACAAGTTGAAAAAAACGAACGAAACGATCTTAAGTAATTGCATTCGGTTTAGTAAATTTGCCTTTTAATGGTACAAAATTAAAAAAGTTAGCTATGACTAACAAAGGGAATTTGCATAAATTAACAAAAAGTGAGGAGGATTACCTAAAAGCCCTTTTTCAATTGCTTATTGATGAGGGGTTGGAGAAAGTAGGTAATAATCAATTGGCAGATCACCTCAATGTATCTCCTGCTTCGACCAATAATATGGTGAAGAAGCTAAAAGCGAAGGGGTATGTAGTGAGTGAAAAATATACAAAATTAGACCTTACAGAAGAAGGGAAGCGAATTGCTGTAAGGCTGATAAGAAAGCATAGGTTGTGGGAGACATTTTTATGTGATTATCTCAATTTTACTTGGGATGAGGTACATGAAGTGGCAGAGCAAATGGAGCATATTAATTCTCCGAAGTTAATTGATGAGTTAGATCGCTTTATGAATTACCCCAGAAGAGACCCACATGGAGAAATTATACCGGATGCAGACGGGAAGTACTCTATTCAACCAAAAGTAATGCTGTCTTCTCTGTCAGAAGGAGATGTCTGTCAGCTTGTATCTGTTAATGATGGTTCTGTGACTTTTCTTAGGTACGTGTCAGAGATAGGACTGGTGCTAAGCAGTAAAATCACCATATTAGAAATTAGAGACTTCGATAACTCTATCAGAATTCAGTTTGATGACAGGGTAGAAACAGTCACAAAAAAGTTTGCAGATAACGTATTTGTGAAAATTAGTAAATAGATATACTAATTAAGATAAATAACGTTTGAGAATGTAATGAATACCTTATATATTTGGGATACACAATCAATTTATGGAGCTTAATTTAAAAAAACCGATATGTTTTTTCGATCTTGAAACAACCGGGGTTAATATAACGAAAGATCGTATTGTCGAAATTTCAATTCTAAAAGTATTTCCGAATGGAAATAAAGAAAGTAAAACATGGCTGGTAAATCCGGAGATGCCAATTCCTCCTGCTACCACTGAGATTCATGGGATTTCTGATGAGAAAGTCGCTAATGAACCTACTTTTAAGCAACTGGCTTCAAAAGTACATGAGATGATCAAAGGCTGTGATTTAGGAGGGTTTAACTCGAATCGATTTGATATTCCCTTATTAGCAGAAGAGTTGTTGAGAGCAGGATATGATTTTGATATGAAAAATACTGTAGGGGTCGATGTACAGACGATTTTTCATAAAATGGAAAAGAGAACCTTATCAGCAGCCTATAAGTTTTATTGCGATAAAGATTTGGAAGGAGCACATTCTGCAGAAGCCGATACGATGGCGACATATGAAGTACTAAAAGCTCAGTTAGATCGCTATCCGGAACTAGAGAATGATACTAAATTTTTAGCAGATTTTAGTTCTAGAAATCAGTTTGCCGATTTTGCAGGTTTTATAGCTTTTAACAATAAAAAAGAAGAAGTGTTTTCTTTCGGAAAACACAAAGGAAAACTTGTAGCACAGGTACTCGAAGATGAGCCTGGGTATTTTGGATGGATTCAGAATGCAGATTTTCCATTGTATACAAAAAAAGTATTGACGGCTATTCGTTTGAGGAAATTGAATAATAGCTTTAAATAAAAAGAAGGAGAAAGTCCTTTTTTATGAAATAGTAAAAAAATAAATGAAGCTTATTTGTATTGGTCGTAATTATACGGATCATATAGAAGAATTAGAAAATGAAAAACCAAAAGATCCGGTAATTTTCTTGAAACCTGATACTTCTATCTTATTAAAGAAACAACCTTTTTTTATACCTGATTTTTCTGATGAAGTGCATCATGAAGTGGAGATTTTGGTAAAAATCAATCGGATTGGGAAATATATTGATAGAAAATTTGCTCATAAGTATTATGATGAAATTGGTTTGGGAATTGACTTTACGGCTAGAGATCTGCAGCGAGAATTAAAAGAAAAAGGATTGCCTTGGGAAAAGGCTAAATCATTTGATGGTGCTGCAGTAATAGGGAAGTGGGTTTCTAAAAATGAATTCGAAAATGTAGATGCAATTGACTTCTGTTTGAAAAAAAATGAAGAAGTCGTGCAGCAGGCAAATACAAGTCTTATGTTGTGGAAGATTGATGAATTAATAGAATATGTGTCAAAATATTTTACTTTAAAGATAGGAGATATTATATTTACAGGAACGCCTTCTGGAGTTGGAGCAGTAAAAGCAGAGGATAGATTAGAAGGATACATCAATAATCAGCAGTTTTTTTCAATACGAGTAAAATAATGGAAAAAGGATATAGTTTAGAAAAAGTGAATGAATTATCGGGAGGAGATACAGAATTTGTGTCTGTTTTAGTACAGACATTTTTAGAAGAAATTCCTCAGGATTTGGATAAGATGGTTCATGCAGTAAATTCGGATGATCCTCCTCAGGCATATCAGTATGCGCATAAAATGAAACCAAATCTTCAATTGTTTGATATCGATCTTCTATCGTATATAAAAGAAGTAGAAGCTTGGTCTAAAACCAATAAAACAAAAGAAGAGATTTCGATTGTTATAGAGCATATAGTTGCTACTATAAGTAAAGCAATTTCTGATCTCAAAGCAGATTTTGAATAATAATGCAAGCAGAAATTATAACGATAGGAGATGAAATTCTTATCGGTCAGATTGTTGATTCAAATTCTTCATTTATAGGGCGAAAGCTTGGCGAGATAGGAATTGATGTAGCTCAAATAACTTCCATTAGTGATCAGCGAGAACATATTTTAACAGCTATGTCAGCAGCGGCGGCTCGTGTAGATGTAGTGCTCATAACCGGTGGTTTGGGACCTACAAAAGATGATGTTACCAAAGCGACTTTATGTGAGTTTTTTCAAGATTCATTGCAGGAAAATGAAGAAGTTCTGGCGCATATAGAAATGTTATTCACTACCTATTTGAAAAAACCAACTTCAGAATTAAATAGATTGCAGGCAATGGTGCCTAGTCAGGCTATAGTGCTAAAGAATGAGTATGGAACTGCTCCTGGAATGTGGATGGAAAAAGACGGAACAGTATTTATAGCTATGCCGGGAGTGCCTTTTGAGATGGAAAACATCATGCTGTCAGGAGTATTGCCTCGGTTGCAAACAAAATTTGAACGTCCTTTTATTTTGCATACCACAATCCAGACCTATGGAATAGGAGAGAGTGATCTGGCAATACAGTTAGAAGATTGGGAGGATAACTTACCACCCTTTATAAAATTAGCATACTTGCCTCAATTGGGTAGAGTGCGGTTGCGTTTATCAGCCAGAGGAACAGATCAAAAACGTATAGAAGAAGCAGTAGCTAAAGAGATTGCTTCTCTTCAGAAATTGATAGGTACTTCTATTGTTAGTATAGGAGAGGATCCTATAGAAAAGCGTATCGGAGCTCTTTTGAAAGAAAAAGGGTATACCCTTGCTGCGGCAGAAAGTTGTACAGGAGGTAAGGTAGCGCATACTATATCGGCAGTAGAAGGTGCTTCTGCTTATTTTGTGGGAGGGATTGTCTCATATGCAACCAGAAGTAAAACAGAAGTACTCGGAGTAGAAGCTTCCTTAATTGAACGTTATTCAGTAACTAGTATCGAAGTAGCCGAGCGTATGGCATTAAAAGCTAAAGAAAAGTTTGGAAGTGATTATGCGATAGCAACGACAGGTAATGCAGGACCTGATAAAGGCGATGGAGATGTTGAAGTAGGAACGATTTTTCTAGCTGTAGCAACACCGGATGGAGTGTCTTCTAAAGAAGTTCGTTTTGGGAAAAACAGAGCTCAGAATGTAGCAAGAGCTGTTAATAAATCCCTTGAGATGGTATTTAATCTATTAAAATAGGAAACGTATTTCCGAACTCTCTTTTTAGAATAGAAACATGTTTTGAGTAGTTGTTTGCTATGTTCTCCAGCTCCGTATGATGTATAGGGAACAATTATTAGTTTGCGGCTTATTTTGGGGTTGTTACATCTTGATTATTGTATAAAAAAGAACGAGTCATCAAAGATGACTCGTCCAAATGTACTACTTAATACCCCATATCAAGTATCTGTTAGCTTCTATCAGCTATGATAAACTAACAGGAGCAAAATTAAGCGCTTTATGGAGTTGTGCAAACAGGTGAAAATACCTGTTTTTGAAATTTAGTAGGTGATCAGAAAAAAAAGTAGGGATTAATATTAAAAAAGATAGAAGTATTATTGGTTGTTAGGTAAAAAATTTGTTAATTTGCACCCTGTTTTGAAATAACACCAAAATTTAGAAAGAAATGTCAAGAGTTTGCGAACTTACAGGTAAAAAAGCGATGGTAGGGAACAATGTTTCTCACGCGATGAATAAAACGAAACGTAAATTTAATGCTAACTTAATTAAAAAACGTTTTTATATTCCAGAAGAAGATCGTTGGGTAACACTTAAAGTTTCTGCAGCGGCATTAAAAAATATAAACAAGAACGGGATTTCTGCTGTATTAAAAGAAGCGAGAGCCAAAGGTTTCTTTAAATAATCAATCCTTTATTAAAGATATAGAATAATGGCAAAGAAAGGTAATAGAGTTCAGGTTATATTAGAATGTACAGAGCATAAAGCAACTGGTAAGCCAGGTACTTCTAGATATATTACTACAAAAAATAAGAAAAATACTCCTGATAGAATTGAGTTAAAGAAATTTAACCCTGTTCTTAAGAAGATGACTGTTCATAAAGAAATAAAATAAGAAAAGATGGCAAAGAAATCAGTAGCATCGTTACAGACTAAGTCGAACAGGTTAACTAAAGCCATAAAAATGGTTAAGTCACCTAAGACTGGCGCTTATACTTTTGTGGAATCAATCATGGCTCCGGAAGCAGTGAATGACTTCTTAAAGCAAAAATAAATTCGCACTTAAAATATTTCAAAAAGAAGCCGTTTCAATTTTATTGGAATGGCTCTTTCTTTTTATATTTATACGCAGATAAATAATGTCTGATAGAATTTTTATAGAATACGTATATAGATGAGTTTTTTTAAAAGGATTTTCTCTTCGGAGAAGAAAGAAACACTTGACAAAGGATTAGAAAAATCAAAAACAAGTTTCTTTTCTAAACTTAGTAAAGCTGTTGCCGGGAAATCTAAGGTCGATGATGAGGTTTTGGATGATTTGGAAGAAGTTTTGGTCAGTAGTGATGTCGGTGTCAAGACTACTATTAAGGTTATTGAAAGAATTGAAGAAAGAGTAAGTAAGGATAAATATTTAGGGACTGCCGAATTAAATCAGATCCTGAGAGAGGAAATAGCCGGATTGCTTTCTGAGACAAATTCAGGAGAAGCAACAGATTATGACATTCCAAAAGACAAAAAACCATATGTATTAATGGTGGTAGGAGTGAATGGTGTAGGAAAAACTACGACTATAGGAAAGTTAGCTTATCAGTTTAAGAAAAAAGGACTAAATGTTGTTCTTGGAGCTGCAGATACATTTAGAGCAGCAGCAATTGATCAATTGCAGGTATGGGCGGATAGAGTAGATGTGCCTATTGTAAAACAGGCAATGGGTAGTGACCCTGCCTCTGTAGCGTATGATACTTTACAGTCAGGAGTTAGTCAGGATGCAGATGTAATAATAATTGATACAGCAGGAAGACTTCATAATAAGATCAACCTGATGAGTGAATTGACTAAGGTAAAAAGAGTGATGCAAAAGGTTGTAGGAGATGCGCCTCATGATGTATTATTGGTGTTGGATGGTTCTACGGGACAGAATGCCTTTGAGCAGGCAAAACAATTTACTGCTGCAACAGAAGTAACCTCTCTCGCAGTTACCAAACTAGATGGTACAGCAAAAGGAGGAGTGGTTATCGGAATTAGTGACCAGTTTAAAATTCCGGTTAAATATATTGGTGTAGGAGAAGGGATTGAAGACTTGCAGGTGTTTAATAAATATGAATTTGTCGATTCTTTCTTTAAATAAGAAAAAAGAAAAGTCAGCTATCCCTGAATAAACTCATGTAAGGTTCAAAGGAAGCTACCAGAATATATTTCAATACGAGGAATGAAGTGTTTAAAACCTACCAAGTGAATAAAGTATTTCAATGTAGAAACAAGAATCGTTTACTAGAAAATATGTGTTGATTTCTGAAGAAATCTAAGAATGTGACATCTCGATTATCGAGTAAAAAGAACGGTACATGCTTATATGTGCGGTTCTTTTTTTATTTTGTGTTCGTTTTAGAAATGGTACTGATAGTTTTTATGTTGTCAAATAAGACAATTGTATATAAGTAAGATATGAAAAGAATATTTTTTTTACTGTTGTTAGGGATGATAGTATCGTGTAAATCGGAGCCCAAACAAGAGAAAGTGCAAAAAGAAGAAGTTGTTCACCAGCAAGATAGTCTGGATAAAATAGCAACGAAACAATTCAGAGACTTCAAAGTGACGGATGCAAAAGTGATCCAAAATAAAACAATATGGGCTGCTTTTGAAGAAGATTTTAAAAAGTTTACAGAAGTAGAATATCAAAAACTACGTCCTGTACTTTTGGAGCGCGAGATTTCTGAAATCCATCGATTGCTTAACGATGGAACTTTGTCCTATGAAGAATTAGTTTTGTTTTATCTATACCGGATTCGTAAATATGATCGGGAGAATGATACATCTCTTAATTCGGTTATAGCGATAAATCCTGATGTGGTAAAGCAAGCAAGGTTATTAGATGAAAAAGAACATGAAATGGTTTCGGAAAATTCCATGTATGGGATTCCGGTTTTGGTAAAAGATAATGTGAATACTAGCAAGATGTCAACGACAGCAGGAGCTATTGCTATGATGAATAATAAAACCGAAGATGCTTTTGTAATAACCAAATTAAAGGAACGAGGAGCACTTATTTTAGGGAAAGCAAACCTGAGTGAATGGGCGTATTTCTTTTGTGGAGATTGCCCCAGTGGGTATTCGGCGGTAGGAGGACAAACCTTTAATCCATATGGGAGAAAAAAGTTTGATACGGGAGGTTCTAGTTCAGGAAGTGGAGTGGCTGTTGCAGCTAATTTCTGTGCGGTGGCTATTGGAACAGAGACTGCTGGCTCTATTTTGTCTCCTGCCAGTCAAAATGCTGTAGTAGGACTCAAGCCTACCATTGGATTGATAAGCAGAGGAGGAATTGTTCCTATTTCGAGTACACTCGATACGCCGGGACCTATGGGAAGAAAAGTAAAAGATGTAGCGATTATGTTGACGGCGATGGTAGGAGAAGATCAGGAAGATCCTGCAACTTTATTAGGAGGAAAAAGAAAACAAAAAACATATTATGAAGGGTTCGATACAGCATCTGTAAAAGGAAAACGTTTTGGAGTACTAAAATCATTGGTAGAAGATTCATTATATCAGAACGCAACAAAGGTAATTGAAGAATTAGGAGGCACTTTAGTTGTTGTAGAAGAGGAAAAAGTGGAGCTACCCGGCTTCCTGCGATTGCTTAATTTGGATATGAAAAAAGATCTTGAAGTGTATTTGTCTATCTATGGAGGAAAAGATGTAAAGATCAAAAATGTTGAAGATGTGATTTTGTTTAATGAAAAAGACACGCTTATTAGAGCTCCTTATGGACAAGCATTGTTAAAAGGTGTGGTTGCCGATTCAGCGAGTACAGAAGAGTTGTTATCGATAAAGGAAAAACTAAAAACAGAAGGAAGAAAATTTTTTGATGTTCTTATGGATGCGAATCAATTAGATGTTGTGTTATCTGTTAATAATTATCATGCAGGTTTTGCAGCTGTAGCGGAATATCCTGCATTGACAGTGCCAATGGGGGTTACAGAAGAAGGGGAACCAAAGGGGTTGACATTTATAGGTAAGCCATTTGCTGAAAAGAAATTATTGGAATGTGGGTATGTGTATGAGCAGCAATCAAAAAGTCGGAAACAACCAAAAGCATATCAGTAAGAGGTTACTTATTAGTATATAATGTTTGAAGTATAAGGAATTTTATTAAAGGATTCTCTGTATCTTTGCAAACCTTTACCAAGAAGCTATGAGGACAAAGACGTTAAAGAAAAATAAAATCAATGTAGTAACCCTGGGATGCAGTAAGAATGTCTACGACAGTGAGGTGTTGATGGGACAACTAAAAGCCAATAATAAAGAAGTAGTGCATGAGGAGGAAGGAAATGTGGTTGTGATCAATACATGTGGTTTTATTAATAATGCGAAGGAGGAATCAGTGAATACTATACTAGAGTATTTACATAAAAAAGAAGAAGGAGTTGTAGATAAGGTTTTTGTTACAGGGTGCTTGTCGGAGCGATACAAACCGGATTTGCAAAAAGAGATTCCTGATGTGGATCAGTATTTTGGAACAACAGAATTGCCGGGGCTATTAAAGGCTTTAGGAGCAGATTATAAGCATGAACTGATTGGTGAGCGATTAACTACTACACCTAAGAATTACGCGTATCTCAAAATAGCAGAAGGGTGTGACAGACCTTGTTCTTTTTGTGCAATTCCGTTAATGAGAGGGAAACATGTGTCTACCCCCATAGAAGAATTGGTTGTAGAAGCGACAAAATTGGCAGCTAATGGGGTAAAAGAAATTATTCTGATCGCTCAGGATTTGACATATTATGGTCTGGATTTGTATAAAAAAAGGAAACTGGCAGACTTGTTAAAAGAACTGGTGAAAGTTGATGGTATTGAGTGGATACGTCTTCATTATGCATTTCCTACCGGATTTCCGATGGAGGTATTGGCGCTAATGAGAGAAGAACCAAAAATATGTAATTATATCGATATTCCATTACAGCATATTGCAGACCCTGTTTTAAAATCCATGCGCAGAGGAACTACGAAAGCAAAAACAACTAAGTTGCTAAATGAATTTAGGACTGCTGTCCCTGAAATGGCAATCCGTACTACTTTGATTGTTGGATACCCGGGAGAAACGCAGGAAGATTTTGAGACGCTTAGAGAATGGGTACGAGAAATGCGTTTTGAGCGTTTAGGTTGTTTTACATATTCCCATGAGGAAAATACCCATGCCTATTCTTTAGAAGACGATGTGCCTGAAGATGTGAAAATAGCAAGAGCTAATGAGATTATGGAAATCCAATCACAAATTTCCTGGGAACTCAATCAGGAAAAAATAGGAAAAGAGTTTAATGTGATTATTGATCGAAAAGAAGGGCAGTATTTTGTAGGTAGAACAGAGTCAGATTCTCCGGATGTGGATAATGAAGTGTTGATTGATGCTACCAAACAATATTTAAAAACAGGAGAATTTACACGAGTAAAAATATATGAAGCAGAAGATTTTGATCTGTACGGAGAGTTAGTTTAGATAACGAATACTTCTTTTTTGTGTTTTTTTGAATACAAAGGTAATTTCTAAATAGATATCTTTAATAAAGAAAAAAAGCTGAATTCATTTCTCTTTATGTTGTGAATTCAGCTTTTTTTTAAAGTAAATATAGATGAATACTACAGAGGCAATAGTACAAGAGCAATTAGATGCATATAATTCGAGAGATCTTGAGTTGTTTTTAAGTTTTTATTCGGATGACATTGTAATTTTGGATTTTCCGGGTGAAAAAGTTACCATTTCAGGAAAAGAAGCGTTAAGAAACGTGTATAAGGAGATGTTTGAGAACTCTCCAAAGCTTCATTGTGAGATTGTTAGTCGTATTGTTTTTGATGACAAGGTATTGGATCATGAACGAGTTAGTGGGCGATATGGAGTAGATTTGGTAGAGGTGGTAGCAATTTATAAACTGAGAGAAGGTTTGATTTCGAGTGTTCATTTTGTTAGAAAAAATACAAAATGAAAAAAGAAGTGTTGGTTGTGTTGGGAGGTCCCAATTCTGTATTAGGAGAGCTTAGTGCTATTTCTAAAAGTAGATTAAATCACTGTGCATTATTGTATAGAGAAGGAAAACAAGTTTTGTGTACAGGAGGATGGGGAGAAGGGTTTAATACTTCTGAGGCACCTCACGCTTTTTATGCAAAACAATACTTACTTCGGAAAGGAGTTAAAGAAGATGATTTTTTAGCATTTGCACTATCAAAACATACGGTAGATGATGCGGTAAAGGTAAAAGAAGTTCTTTATAACCGGGAAGATGTCTCTCTAAAAATTATTACTTCAGATTTTCATGTCAGGAGAGTAAAATTGATTTTTAATGAAATTTTAAGTGCATACGATATGGATTTTATCGGGGTATCTTGTCAGGAGCTATCAGGAGAAGCATTAGAAAAACGGTTAGCACATGAGAAAAAAGCAGTAGAAGAAATCCAGAAAAAGGGGTTGTATTACTAAACTGCTATTGTCGGAAGCGACATAAAATTAAAAAAGAGCTGTATGATTGCAGCTCTTTTTATTTTGTATATTGATAAGGAAGGAATTTTTAGAAATCAACACCAACACTAAGTATAAACTGATTTGGTCTGGAATCCACGCGAAGTGGGGTTCCTAATTCATTTTCGATAGATTCAGCTTGGTTTTTGCTTAATCCGCGTTCATAACGAATGTCTGCGTTTAATCGCTTGATTTTTACTCCGATTCCGAATTGCATTCCTACAGTAAAATCATTTTTGATATCTCCTAGCTTTACATTTTTTAATTCATTATCTACAATGTACTGAAGTGATGGACCTCCAAAAATATGCAAGGGACCTATCAAAGATACACCAGCCAAAATCGGAAGGTCTATTTTTTTTACTTCATAATCAACTTCGGTTCCATTGACATCATAGGAACTTTTGTTTACAGTATATAATAATTCTGGCTTAATATAGAGAGTATTTAGGATACTGGCTCTTAGATATGCACCAAAATGATATCCGGTACGTTGATTTGCATCTTCAGATAAGATGTTCTCTCCGGCATTGGTTATGTCGACTAGTTCTATTTTTCCGTTATCTCCGTAGTTAACTCCGGCTTTAACACCAAATTTTAAAAGATTGCCCTGGGCAATAGTTAAAAAAGAACTTAATAGGGTAAAAAGAATTAATAAATTTCTCATGTAATGAATATTTATTTTTAGAGTTTATTTTAAACGTAATGGTTAGTAATGTATAAACGTTTTATACGAGTGATTATTCTGTAATAAGACCTAAAAAAAACCTCCTGAATTAGTTGTGTCAGGAGGTTGATCGATACTATATCTGAAAGTAATCGTTATTTTCGTTTGATAACTTTTTGTGCTGCAGATACTATTGCAGCTGCATTTAGTCCGTATTTATCCATTAACTGGTCAGGAGTTCCGCTTTCTCCAAAGGTATCCTGAGTAGCGATGAATTCTTGAGGGGTTGGATGTTGTTGTCCTAATACTCTGGCAACACTCTCTCCTAATCCACCTAAGAAATTATGCTCTTCCGCAGTAACTATACATCCTGTCTTTTTTACAGAGTTGATAATTGCTTCATCATCCAGTGGTTTGATTGTGTGGATGTTAATTACTTCGGCACTGATTCCTTGTTTGTCCAAGGTTTCTGCGGCTAGTAAAGCTTCCCATACAAGGTGTCCGGTTGCAACTATCGTAACATCAGTTCCTTCCTGTAAATGAACAGCTTTTCCTATTTCGAATGTTTGATCATCTGGGGTGAAATTGGCTACTTTAGGTCTTCCGAAACGAAGATATACAGGTCCATGGTGTTCGGCAATTGCGATGGTGGCTGCTTTTGTCTGATTGTAATCACATGGATTAATTACAGTCATTCCGGGAAGCATTTTCATCAATCCTATATCTTCTAGAATTTGATGCGTAGCTCCATCTTCCCCTAGAGTTAATCCGGCATGAGAAGCACAGATTTTTACGTTCTTATCACTATAGGCAATAGATTGACGTATTTGATCATATACACGACCTGTAGAGAAGTTAGCAAAGGTTCCTGTAAAAGGGATTTTTCCTCCGATGGTTAGTCCTGCTGCTAGTCCCATCATGTTAGCTTCTGCAATACCTGCCTGAAAAAAACGATCGGGATGATTAGCTTTAAAAGCGTCCATTTTTAATGATCCGATTAAATCAGCACATAATGCTACTACATTTTCATTTGTTTTTCCCAGGATTTCTAATCCGGCTCCAAAACCTGAACGTGTATCTTTTTTTCCTGTATCTATATATTTTTTCATACTCTTAATCTGTTGGGTGTTTGCTCTTAATTAGTAATAAGGTAAACACGCTTGTTGTTTAATCGATTAAATTAATAATCTCCTAAGGTTTCAGGATTCTGTGCTAAACCTTTTGCTAATTGCTCATCATTAGGTGCTTTTCCATGCCATGCATGCGTATGCATCATGAAATCTACTCCATTCCCCATAACGGTGTGCATCAATACACAAACAGGTTTTCCTTTTCCTGTTCTGCTTTTAGCTTCAGTAAGCCCTTCGATGATAGCAGCAACATTGTTTCCTTCTTTAATATCGATAACATCCCATCCAAAAGCCTCAAATTTAGCTCTTAGGTCTCCCATAGGTAATACATCGTCAGTAGAACCGTCGATTTGCTGACCGTTCAGGTCTACAGTAGAAATTAAGTTATCTACTTTATTTCCGGCAGCATACATAGCAGCTTCCCATATTTGTCCTTCCTGTAACTCTCCATCTCCATGTAGACTATATACAATATGGTCATCATTGTTTAGTTTTTTAGCAAGGGCAGCACCAATGGCTACTGACATTCCCTGACCTAAAGAACCAGAAGCAATACGAATTCCGGGAAGTCCTTCATGCGTAGTCGGATGTCCTTGTAATCTGGTGTTGATGAGTCTGAATGTATTCAATTCCTCTACAGGGAAATATCCACTACGAGCTAATACACTGTAGTATACTGGAGAAATGTGACCGTTTGATAAGAAGAATAAATCTTCTCCAATTCCGTCCATTTCAAAACCGTCTTTTCTTTCCATGATCTCTTGATACAAAGCGACAAAAAATTCTGCGCAACCAAGAGATCCTCCCGGGTGTCCTGAGTTTACTTTGTGAACCTGACGTAGAATATCTCTACGTACTTGTGTTACAAAATCTTCTAAATGTTTAGTTTCTGGCATTACGATGCTAATTATCTTAATATTGAACGCTCAAAAATAACGGTTTTACCTGCGGTGACAAAATGTCGAAGCAGCTTTTAGTTAAAATACTATTGTTGATAACTTTGGTTTTTGAAATTTAAAGCGCTTCTAAGTAGTTTTAGTTAGTTATCTTTGCGATCCACGAAATAGAAATTATGCAATTTGAGCTTTTATCCAAAGACCCTGGAAGCAGTGCTAGAGCAGGGAAAATAACCACGGATCACGGTGTTATAGAAACACCAATTTTTATGCCCGTAGGAACAGTCGCAACTGTAAAAGGTGTACACCAAAGAGAGTTGAAAAATGATATCAATCCAGATATTATTTTAGGGAATACATATCATCTGTATTTGAGACCGCAAACACCTATTCTGGAAAAAGCAGGAGGACTTCATAAATTTATGAATTGGGATCGAAATATATTGACAGATAGTGGGGGATATCAAGTGTATTCATTATCAGCTAATAGAAAAATAAAAGAAGAAGGGGTAAAGTTTAAATCGCATATCGATGGGTCGTACCATTTCTTTACGCCAGAGAATGTAATGGAAATTCAGCGAACAATCGGAGCAGATATTATTATGGCGTTTGATGAGTGTACTCCATACCCTTGCGATTATCAATATGCTAAAAGAAGTATGCATATGACTCATCGCTGGTTAAACAGGTGTATGCAACATCTGGAAAAAACACCAGTTAAGTATGGGTATGATCAGACATTTTTTCCAATTGTTCAAGGAAGCACTTATAAAGATTTGAGAAGACAGTCTGCAGAATATATTGCGAATGCAGGGGCAGAAGGAAATGCAATAGGAGGATTGTCTGTAGGAGAACCGGCAGAAGAAATGTATGAAATGACGCAGGTAGTAACAGAGATTTTGCCAGAGGATAAACCCAGGTATTTGATGGGAGTAGGAACGCCTATTAATATCTTAGAGAATATAGCTTTAGGGGTAGATATGTTTGATTGTGTGATGCCAACGAGAAACGCGAGAAACGGAATGTTGTTTACTGCACATGGTACCATAAACATTAAAAATAAGAAATGGGAAGATGATTTCTCTCCGATTGATGAAATGGGAATTACCTATGTAGATACGGAATATTCCAAAGCATATTTAAGACATCTGTTTACAGTAAATGAATTGCTGGGAAAACAAATAGCAACCATTCATAATTTAGGATTCTATTTATGGTTGGTTAGAGAGGCTAGAAAACATATCTTAGCTGGAGATTTCTATACGTGGAAGAATATGATGGTTAAACAAATGGATAAAAGATTATAAATTTGAAAATACTTGACTGGTACATATTAAAGAGATATCTGGGGACTTTTTCTACCATGATATTATTATTTATTCCTATCGGGATTATCGTAGATCTTTCAGAAAAGATAGATAACATTCTGGAGCACGAAGTTCCCCTGGATGCGGTGTTGAAATACTACCTGGATTTTACTATTTATTTTGCAAATCTGCTGTTTCCTCTTTTTGTTTTTTTATCAGTAATATGGTTTACGTCTAAATTAGCTAATAAGACAGAGATTATTGCTTTTTTGAGTTCAGGAGTATCTTTTTGGAGGTTTTTAAGACCTTATATGATTGGTGCTGTGATTATCTGTGTGGGAGCGTTGGCTATGGGATTATTTCTGGCTCCTAAAGCAAGTTTGGGATTTAATGAATTTAGGTATTCCTATCTGAAGAAAAATAAAAAAGTTCAGGAAACTAAGAATGTATACAAAAGACTTAATGATACAGTGTACTTGTATGCGAGTGATTTCAAACCGGTAGATAAGTCTGCCTCTAATTTTACCTTGGAGTATTTCAAAGGGAATACCTTGGTAACTAAAATTTCAGCGAGAAAAATTACCTATAAAGATAGTCTTTATGAGTTGAGTAATTATGTGAGAAGAGATGTGACGGATAAGGGAGATATTATTGTTAAAGAACGTAAAAAAGATACCCTGCTGCCTTTTAATATAGAAGAATTTACTCCCGTTACTTATGTAGCTGAGACACTCAATTATATGGAGCTTAACGAGTTTATAAACAAAGAGAGTAAAAGAGGGTCTTCCGATATAAACAGATATAAGGTCGTTGCTTATAAAAGATGGAGTATTCCTATATCTGCATTCATTCTTACAGTAATCGGAGTGGCTGTATCTTCTATGAAAAGAAGAGGAGGAATGGGAATCAATTTAGCCGTAGGAATTTCCTTGGCATTTATTTTTATCTTTTTGGATAAGGTTTTGGGAACTCTGGCTAAGCAATCAGATTTTTCACCCATTGTTGCAGTATGGTTTCCGAATGTGTCCTTTGGAATTTTAGCTATTTATTTATTGTATAATGCCAAACGCTAGACTTAAAAACTACTTCCACTTACATTTTATCGTTTTTATTTGGGGGTTTACAGCAATTTTAGGAGAGTTAATTTCTATTGATGCAATACCATTAGTTTGGTATCGGATGTTATTGGCTTCTGTTTTTATATGGGGGTATATAAAAATCAGAAAGATAGGACTGCAGGTGTCAAAAAAATTATTGTTGGCATTTTTAGTGGCAGGAATTGTAATAGCATTACATTGGATTACATTTTTTGCAGCTATAAAGGTTTCTAATGTTTCCATTACATTGGCTGTATTGTCCACAGGAGCCTTTTTTACATCTATTTTGGAACCTATTTTCTATAAACGTAAACTAATCTGGTATGAAGTGCTGTTTGGTCTTATGGTTATTGGTGGACTCTATTTGATATTTAATGTGGAGAAAAATTATTTTCTGGGAATTGTATTGGCATTAATATCTGCCTTTTTATCATCCGTATTTTCTTTGATCAACGGGAAGTTAGTACAAGGGTATGCACCTTCTGTAATATCTTTTTATGAACTGATAAGTGGAGTAGCTGTCGTTACTTTATACCTTATTGTTATGACATGTATAGGGGATGGAGCAGAAGGATTTTCCTGGAGCTTTTTCCAATTGTCTACCTCAGACTGGGTGTTTTTAATGATTTTAGCTTCTGTTTGTACAGCATATGCACTCATCGGATCGGTACAGGTAATGAAGTACTTAAGTCCTTATACCGTGATGCTTACTATTAATATGGAGCCTGTTTATGGAATTTTACTTGCTTTTTTGATTTTCGGAGATTCAGAAAAAATGAGTTCTCAATTTTATTACGGAGCCTTGATTATACTTGGGACCGTGGTGCTAAATGGTGTTTTTAAAAATATCAAAAAGCGAAAAAGAATGCCTACATGATATAAGATAACGACTAAAGTTTTTATATTTGTCCGCTAACCCTAGTAAAAATAAAATATATTCTTGATATGGAATATTTAGATTTTGAACTCCCTATAAAAGAGCTCGAAGAGCAGTACAACAAAGCATGTGCTATTGGAGAAGAGAGTGATGTAGATGTGACTGATACATGCAAACAGATTGAAAAAAAGCTGAACGAGACTAAAAAAGATATCTATAAAAACCTATCGGCATGGCAGCGTGTCCAATTGTCTAGACATCCATCTAGACCTTATACCCTTGACTATATTCATGCAATCTGTGGGGATTCGTTTCTTGAATTACACGGAGATCGTACTGTAAAAGACGATAAGGCAATGATCGGAGGATTGGGAAAAATTGGAGATCAAAGCTATATGTTTATTGGGCAACAAAAAGGATACAATACAAAGACAAGACAATACCGAAATTTCGGAATGGCAAATCCTGAGGGATATAGAAAAGCGCTTCGATTAATGAAAAGTGCAGAGAAATTCGATATTCCTGTAGTTTGTTTTGTAGATACACCAGGAGCATATCCAGGTCTAGAAGCAGAAGAACGTGGACAAGGAGAAGCGATTGCCAGAAATATTTTGGAGATGACACGACTCAAAGTACCTGTTATAGTTATTATCATTGGTGAAGGAGCCAGTGGAGGAGCTTTAGGTATAGGCGTAGGAGATAAAGTTTTAATGTTAGAAAATGCATGGTACTCTGTGATCTCTCCAGAAAACTGTTCTTCTATCTTATGGAGAAGTTGGGATCATAAAGAGCGCGCAGCAGAAGCATTAAAATTGACAGCAAAAGACAGTGTAAAACTGAAAGTTGTTGATCAAATAGTAAAAGAACCTCTTGGAGGAGCACATAGTGACAGAGAAAAAATGTTTTTAACTGTCAGAGATCAAATTACAGCCTCTTTTGAAGAATTAAAAAACTTATCAAAAGAAGATTTGATAGAAAAGCGTATGGAAAAATATGCCAATATGGGAGACTTTAAAGGGTAACCCTTAAAAAATCACTTATTCCAAAATCTGAAGACTTGCACTTCAGATTTTTTTTATGTTTATTAACAAAAAAAAAGAGTTGTTAACAGGTAAAATGTTGAAGACCAGTGAACATTGATATGTAGTTATTCCGTTCATCTCTTTACATTTTTTTTACATTCGTAACTATGGAAAAAGCACAAAGAAATCCATCGGCAAATTATGGTAAGGGAAACGTAATACCGTTGGAAAAAGGGAAAGTACCTCCTCAAGCTGTTGATTTAGAGGAAGTTGTGCTTGGAGCAATGATGATTGATAAAAAAGGGGTTGACGAAGTTATTGATATTCTCAATGCCGAAGTTTTTTATAAAGAATCGCACCAATACATCTTCGAGGCTATATTTAGATTGTTTGAAAACTCAGAACCCATTGACTTATTAACTGTTTCTAACCAGTTAAAAAAAGATGGGAAATTAGAACAAGCAGGGGGAGAATATTATTTGATACAACTGACGCAGAAAGTGGCTTCTTCTGCGCATATTGAGTTTCATGCACGTATTATTCTGCAAAAATTTATTCAGCGAAGTCTCATTAAAATATCTAACGAAATCATAGAAGAATCCTATGATGAGACTACAGATGTTTTTGACTTACTGGATATGGCAGAATCCAGATTGTATGAAGTAACTCAAGGAAACATTAAACGATCGAGTGAATCTGCTCAGAGTTTGGTAATACAGGCTAAAAAGAAGATAGAAGAAATCTCCAATAAGGAAGGAATGAGTGGAGTACCTTCCGGTTTTGATAAGTTAGATAAGCTAACCTCAGGATGGCAACCAAGTGACTTGATTATTGTAGCTGCTCGTCCGGGTATGGGAAAAACGGCATTAACGCTATCTATGGCTAGAAATATTGCTGTAGGACAGGGAATACCTGTTGCGTTTTTCTCTCTGGAGATGGCATCAGTACAGCTGATTACCCGTTTGATCTCTTCTGAAACAGGTTTGTCTTCAGAGAAATTACGTACCGGAAAATTAGAAAAACACGAATGGGAGCAATTAAATGTAAAGGTAAAAGACCTGGAAAAAGCTCCGTTATTTATTGATGATACTCCGTCATTATCAATTTTTGACCTTAGAGCAAAAGCCAGGCGATTAGCTTCTCAGCACGGAATCAAGATGATTATTATTGATTACCTGCAGTTGATGACAGCAGGAGGGTCAGGAAAAAACGGAAACCGTGAACAGGAAATCTCTACGATTTCTCGAAACTTAAAAGCATTGGCCAAAGAATTGTATATTCCGGTAATCGCCTTATCACAGTTATCCCGTGCCGTTGAATCCCGTGGAGGAAGCAAACGCCCTCTGTTGAGTGACCTTCGTGAATCTGGAGCGATTGAGCAGGATGCTGATATTGTATCCTTTATTTATCGTCCGGAATACTATAAAATAGATGAGTGGGATGATGAAGAAAGATCACCGACTCAAGGGCAAGGAGAGTTCATTGTAGCCAAGCACCGTAACGGTGGTTTAGAAAATATTAGGTTAAAGTTTATTGGACACTTAGGTAAATTTGATAACTTAGATGACTTTAGTACTCCTTTTGAGTATCATTCCAAAATGAATGAGGGTGAAGAAGAGAATCCATTTGATACCACTCACCTTCCAAGTGCGGATGAAGCTTTTGGGAGTAGTATAAATGATTCTAATGATGACGACGACGTTCCTTTTTAAACATATATTGACCGATCTGTTTGGTTGGATAAACAATATTACCAAGACTAAAAAAATAAAGACCGTAGTATTTCTGGTAGGAATATTATTTTCTTTGCAGACTTATGCTTCCTATATTTTGATACCAATGGACGCAGAAAGTCAGCGCAATCATCTAAAAGCATATGGGATTACCTATTGGACACTAGGCAAAAACACAAAAGTAAAGTGGTTGCTTAATTACAGAGGAGGTTCTTTTTTGCTTCCGGATGCAGAAGAAATTAGAAAAGAATGTACTGTAAGAGGGGTTTCTTATGAGGTATTATCTCAGGTAGAAGCTGAGCAAATCCTATCAGAAATCAGTAGTCCATCTCAAAATATGGAGGCAGTTATCTTAGAAAAAGTGCCTAAGATAGCTGTGTATTCTCCAAAAAGTAAACAACCTTGGGATGATGCCGTAACTATGGTACTTACTTTTGCGGAAATTCCCTATGATATTGTTTATGATAAAGAGGTGTTAGAAGACAATCTTATTTTGTATGATTGGCTTCATTTGCATCACGAAGATTTTACAGGGCAATACGGGAAGTTTTACGGTACCTATAGAGCAACTCCCTGGTATATTAGAGAAAAGGCAAATGCAGAAAAATTAGCAAGTGAGTTAGGATATGATAAGGTATCAGAAGAAAAACTCGCAGTGGCTTTAAAAATAAGAGATTATGTGATTGGAGGAGGATTTATGTTTGCCATGTGTAGTGCTACAGATAGCTTCGAAATCGCATTGGCAGCAGAAGGAGTTGATATTTGCGAAGCGATGTTTGATGGAGATCCCAGTGAACCAGGATACCAATCCAAAATAGATTATAATAAAACATTTGCTTTTACCAATTTTACCTTGGAAAGAAGCCCGACAGTCTATGAGTTCTCCACCATTGATATGACGAGAAAAAGAAGGATTCCTGAAACTACGGATTATTTTACACTCATGGATTTTTCTGCAAAATGGGATCCGATCCCTACCATGTTATGCCAGAACCATACAGCTTTGGTTAAAGGTTTTTTGGGGCAAACTACTGCGTATGATCATCGAGAGATTAAATCAAATGTACTGATACTAGGAGAAAATAGAACAAATAATGAAGCTCGGTATATTCATGGAATAAAAGGAAAAGGGTTCTTTACATTTTATGGGGGACATGATCCCGAAGATTATCGTCATAGAGTAGGTGATCCTAAAACAGAATTAGAATTACACCCCAATTCTCCTGGATATCGACTCATCCTCAATAATATTCTGTTTCCTGCCGCTAAAAAGAAAAAACAAAAGACCTGAGTTTCCTGTTTTTCACTGAAAACAGGGTGGTTTAATGCGCTATAAATTTTGAAATTTGTGAAAGGGGATAACGCTACTAATAAAAGTTAATCTTCTGTTTACATAAATCATTAATTTTTAATATCATTTTTATGGCTACCACAACAAGTGTAAGTGATGATAAGATGGTCATCGACATTCTTACTTTTTTCTACCCAGGCGAACCTATTTTAGAACACGATCTCAATAATGAATTGAGAGATTTGGCAGCAGAGATGTTTGCAGAAGCTTTAGATGCTTCTCATTTAATGGATCTGGTACCAAGGCCAACGTACACTCCAAGTTTTAGCTGGTTGGTAAAGGAAGGAGTGAAGGCTGTTTGGAGATCAAAGAATGACGATATTTATGAAGCGGTGAGAGGAAGAGTTGCAATTAACTTCAAGTCTGAGTTTCACATGGCCAAAATGGGAATTTAGTAATGATATAAGGTTGATTTAAGAAATTTGATTCTTTTTTAAAGCATTTTTCTTACATCAGGTTTATATTAATTAATTGATAAAGACTGCTTTATAGCAGTCTTTGTTTTTATAAATAACATCTGGAGTATTGTAGGGAATTTAAAAGTCAGACTTTGGCATGTTCTTTGGTTTGGTGGAGATACCTTTTCTAAAAAAGGGGAAATTTTAATAAACCAATACTAATTTAAAACAGGAAAATGAAAAAAATTATTTTATCAATCGTACTGACCTTTGCCACTGCTTATGGAATGAAAGCACAAGACGCAACCCCGAAGTATGAAGTAAAAGTAATAACTAGTGTAGAATCTATTGTAGGGAGTGGATTAGGACGTTCTAGGTTAATCTCTACAAATGAACAAAGGGATTATAAAAAGTTTACTTCTCATAGAACAGAAGAAAAAAATGAGAGAAATAAATCAGATAGAAAAGAAATCCGAGTTAAAGATTTTGAGGAAACAAAATTGCTAAACTTCTATAACTTAGGAGGAATTCGTTTTCAGAATATAGCAGCTAATGATGCTGTTGTTTCTTCTAAACTTACTGATATGATTTCTCAGGGATGGGATTTGGTTTTTGTAGCAAGTGCTGTAGAGAGTGATGCAGGATCAAAAGATGGGAAAGGAATTTTTATTACCCGCTATATTTTTAAACGACCAATATAAGAACTTAAAAAAAGTGGCTTGAGATCTCAAGCCACTTTTTTATAGTAAAAATATAACTCACTTATTAAATAATAGAGCTATATACTCTGTTTATTTATCTTAGGATAATATTCATTTAATGTTTCTCCGGCATTAAAGTATGTACTATTATTCCGTATATTTCTTTTGATATCGTTTCCAAAGTTTTGTTTGATGACTTTCTAAGCTGATATCCCGACCTTGAATAAAAGCACTTTCTATTAAGTTGGTTCTCATATCCAGTGCATCTCCATTACTTATAAATAAAGTAGCATCTTTTCCAACAGTCAGCGTCCCCATAGAGTTATCAATTCCTAAAATTTTGGCATTGTTAGCAGTAATCAGTTGCAGTGCTTTCTCTTTGTCCAACCCATGAGCAGCTACAGTACCGGCCTGAAATGGAAGGTTTCGGGTATTGGCGCGCTCCATTCCTCCACTATTTTGTAATCCTACTAATATCCCTTGATCCATAAGGAGTTTTGCATTTTTATAAGGCAAATCATAATCATCATCTTCATTGTCAGGAGTAGAGTGTGTTCTGTTTACTAAGACGGGAATTCCTGATTTTTTAATTTCAGAAGCAATTTTATATGCTTCTGTTCCTCCTACAATAACTACTTTTTTGATCTCATATTTTTTTGCAAATGAAATCATATCCAGTATTGCTTTTTCAGAGTTGATATGTATAAAAGCAGTTTTTGAACCATCAAAAAGCCCTTTTAAAGCATAATGAGGTAAATTATTGACAGGAGTATTTGCTTTGATCGAAGCTTTGGCATCCGAAAAATAGGCTCCTAATTCAGTAACCGCCTTGTTGTAGTTTTTATTAGGTTTTAATCCGGGTTCTTCTCCCATCCACCAACGACCTTGAGAAAAAACAGCAGGCCAGTTAATATGGATACCATCATCAGTTTTTACAGCAGCATCTTCCCAGTTCCATGCATCTAGCTGTACAATTGATGAAGTTCCGGAAATGCGACCTCCCCTTGGAGTTGTTTGAGCAATAAGTACCCCATTAGGACGCATGGTTTCTACAATTTTACTTTCGGCATTATATGCGATAATACTGCGTACATGTGGATTGTAGTCTCCTAATTCACTATCGTCATCCGTAGCTCTGACAGCATCAATTTCTATAAGACCCAATGTGGTGTTTGGAGCGATAAATCCAGGGTATATATGTTTTCCTTTTGCTTTTATTACACGACCTTTTGGGGCAGTGGTTCCGGCTTTTTCGATAGTGGTGATTTTTCCATTTTCGAAAATAAGAATACTCTCATTGATAACTTCTCCATTACCAATATGAGCTTTGGCTCCTACAATGGTAATAGCTTCATGTTGTGGTTTTGCAGGAGTTTGTTGCGCAATTCCTTTTCCAATAAAAGCAGTTATCAAAGCGCAACTGTATATAAAATTTTTCATGTGATTCCTGTTTTTATTATTGGTGTATGGTTTCTATTGTCTCACATTCCATATGCTGATGCTCTTTTTTCTTGGCAGGTTGCGTTTTCATACCTTTATTTTTTGCCTGTAACAACAGACGAGCTAGTTTGTTTTTCTCATCTGCAATAGTATTCCTCATCGCTTTGTCTTTTTCTATATCAAAATAAATAGCTCCTTCGATAAGGGTTTTTTCGGCTTTGGCATAGATAGATAAAGGATTGTTATTCCATAGTACAAGATCTGCATCTTTCCCTACTTTAATACTTCCTACTTTATCGTCGATATGCAATAGTTTTGCCGGATTTAAGGTGACTAACTTCCAGGCGCTCACTTCATCAAGCCCTCCATACTTCACAGCTTTTGCAGCTTCCTGATTTAATCTCCGGGACATTTCTGCATCATCACTATTAATAGCGACAGTAATTCCCTGGTTGTGCATGATTGCCGCATTGTATGGGATCGCATCATTCACTTCGTATTTATAAGCCCACCAATCCGAAAAAGTAGACCCACCAACACCGTGTTTAGCCATTTTATCAGCAACTTTATATCCTTCTAGAATATGTGTAAAAGTATTTACGTTGAAATTAAATTTTTCGGCAACTTTCATCAACATATTGATCTCACTTTGTACGTACGAATGGCAACTGATAAATCGTTCTTTGTTTAGAATTTCTGCCAGTGTTTCTAATTCGATGTCTTTTCGATACGGTTTCCCGCTTTTCTTTAACGCATCATAGGCTTTTGCTCTGGAGAAATAATCGATATATACTTGTTCTACACCCATTCTTGTTTGTGGAAAGCGACTTCTGCTATTCCAGTTACTTTGTTTGACGTTTTCTCCTAATGCGAATTTTATAAATTTAGGAGCATTCGGGTATAATAAGTTATTGGCACTTTCTCCCCATTTAAGTTTTATAATAGCAGATCTTCCCCCAATAGGATTGGCAGAACCGTGTAGGATCTGAATGGTAGTAACACCCCCTGCAAGGTTTCTGTAGATATTAATATCATCTGATAAGACAACATCTTCTATACTTACTTCTGCCGAAGAGTTGTGACCGGCCTCATTTATAGATGCTGCTGCAATATGAGAATGTTCATCGATTATTCCTGAAGTAAGATGTTTTCCGGTAGCATCTATAACGTTTGCCCCTCCTGCTCGTAGGTTTTTTCCAATTGCTTCAATTTTACCATTTTTGACCAAGACATCAGTCTCATAGAGAATCCCATCTTGTTCATTAGTCCAGACGGTAGCATTTTTAAACAAAATGGTAGCGGCGGTTGGAATTTTTGAATTTCCATAAGCGATATTCGGATAGGTTACAGGGAGTACTTCTGGTTTTGTATTGACTTCTTTTGTATCCTTTTTATCTGATTTTTTATCTGATTTTTTCTTAGCTGTAAATGTGGTAGTTGTTCCATCGGTTGTAATCGCTTTTCCTCTCCAGTTAGCAGTGTCAGTTTCTATTTTTCCTACGATTCGATTGTATGTTTTTTTAGTAACATCAGGAGAAGTAAAAGTAATAGTTACCCAGTTATCTTTGTACTCGATTTTGCTACCCAGTGTATGCGCTCCTGATGATACCGTAATGCTGGGTTTGGAGGGGGATCCTGAAATCACCGCAGTATAGTTTTTAGCCCCTATAGTAAGATCATAAGTTCCGGTGATATCAATAATATTCATATCATTGATTATGGTTTTATTCCCTTGTACCCAGTTTTCATAAAGTATCGTATCATCCCCAAATAAAGCTTTGTTGGTGATTAAGAAATTGGCATAGGCGCCCGGTTGTAATGTGCCAATAAGGTTACTTTTTCCTAATATTTTAGCGGGGATAGTGGTCAAGGCTTCTAAAGCAGTGGTTTTATCCAGTCCGTGCTTAATTGCTGTTTTTATCCGGGTTTTTAAATCAGCTACCTTTTTTAGTTTATAGGTAGTAAGAGAGAAAGGGACGTTGTTTTTTTTGAGTACCATTGGGTTGGTGGGAGCCTGATTCCAGTGTTTCATATCTCCAAGACTTATTGCATTTTGCATATAAGGATCTGATACATCATAAGCATCTGGAAAATCGAGCGGGATGATGTAAGTAGCATTTGTAGCTTTTACATCCTGTATGCGGGCATATTCATCACCTCCTCCTACCAGCGTATACTGAATATTAAATTGATCTCCAACCTTATCAGCTCTCAAACTGTTTTCTCTACTTTCTGCAGCAAAGATTTGAGGAATATTTTTATTTCTTAATAATGCTTCCAGTGACAGATCTTTATTTTCTATATTTCCTTGTGCATACCATGCAGCATCTATGTACATTTGCCGGAGTAATGCCATCGACCCCATAAGAGAGGTAGGGTAGGATTGCTTACTTTTTTTACTTTTCTTAAAAGAAAAATAATGAGCAGAACGATCTTCTATAAGTCGATCTCCATCATTTCCCTCATTATTTAGTGCAACCAATAAACCAGTACCTCGGGCAATTCCATCAGCTACATGTGTGTTGAGAACTCCAAAACCTTCTTTGATATATTCTGAAGCTTTTTTCTTGTCATACACAAACTCTTGGAGTGCGTTGGTTTCAGGGCGTATATGATCATTCCAGTAATACCCCTCTCTGGACGGGTGGAATTGAGGGTTGCTGTATGGATTCCCTCCTTTTCCTTCTGGCTTTTTTATTCCAAATGAGGTAAAAGGGTCAATAAAAGAAGGATAGATATGCTTCCCTTTGAGATCAATAACTGTACTGTTTACCGGAATATTAACAGATTTTCCTACCTGAATAATTTTTCCTTTCCGAATTAATAAGGTACCGTTTTTTATAACTGTAGTGGGGGTGGTGTGAATTGTTGCATTCTGAAGTGCGGTGTAATTGGTGTCCGATGTTTTAACACCGTCATTTTTAGGGAAATATTCTTGTGAATGACCACTAAAAAAACCGAACATCAAAGCAAATAGCAGTAATGTTTTTTTCATTGTTAATGATATTGTTTGTGTTTACTGGGGATGATATATAGATATCCCCCATCAATCTTTGCGATATAGGCATTGCTCCTCAAGCAAAGAAGTGTCTATGATACTAAATATTAAATGTTATATGGGTTTTAAAGATAAATCTTAGGAGAGAAAGACTTAAGGAATTAGTAAATTTTTAACAGCTGAGGTTGAAATTTATTACTTTTTGAAGCTTTTATCTTTGAAATAGTTAACAATTAAAGCCGAAACATAGCTGTATGTTTCAATTCCATCCGGTTGATTATTAGCTTTTAAATAGCTGTCATAAGTACTTTTGAAAAGTGGCTCAATAGGATTTTGATATTGATCCCAGAAATCTCGCACTTCCTGATAATTTTTACGGATTCCCGGACGTAATTTTTCGAGTAAACAAATTGCTTTTTGCTCATCTCTCAGGTATAAATCATTTATGCAGTATCTGAGTGCAAAGGTAGTTCCGCTATAATTAAAATATCGGTCCTTTGAAGCCAGTGTTGCTAATACAGCAATAAAATTAGCTTCATTTTCTTTAGCAAACCCTAATTGATGTGCTTCTTCATGGCAACTTGTTGTAGGGAATTTAAAAGGTAAGATTAAGGCATTTACCTGTGCTTCATTCGTAACAGGGTTTAGGTACCCACTAAATCCCATATATGTCAAAGGTAGACTTAATAAAGATTTTTTTATACTTCCAGGTTGGTATCGAAAATTGGGATATGTATTCCCCAATTCCTGATAGGCAGGAACTGTTTTTTGAAAAATATCATCTTTAGAATATGGAATTCGTACGGAAACTGAATCATTTTGTTCTAGTTCTGAATGAAGTGCATTAGCTTGCTCTATTAAATGTTCAGTCACTTTGATAAGGGCTTCTTCATCGTATTGATCTTCGATTTGAAGAATGGAATGAAGCGGCATTCTATAGTAGTTTAATCCCCATAATATATGAAAACAAGCATATACAATTGATAAAGTAGCTCCGATTTCTATTAGGATCTCTTTCCAGGAATACTTTTTTTTGAAGAGTACTTTGTATAAAAACCGAAGGAGTAAAAAAATGAGAAGGATATAGGCGATATCTCCAAAAGAAAAGGGCAACCAGCCCAAAGCATATCGCAACAATGTACTGATAAAAGGATAAATACCATTACTATAATATTGTTCTACAAACTCCGGGACAAGAGAGAGTATTTTTACAATTACTATTTGTAATGGGAGTAAAAATACAAGAATACGTTTTGTTGTCAATTGCATAAGGTAAATGTATGATCTAAAATTAAAAAATCCGTTCTTTGCGGAAAGCAAAACAACGATTTAACGTAATTTTACCATTAAAACATACAAGATTATGAGTTCAGAAATAAGAAAGCTGGAGCCGGTATCAGTCTGGAATAAGTTTGCAGATCTTAATGAGGTTCCCAGACCTTCAAAAAAAGAAGAGCGGGTTATCGCATTTATGAAATCTTTTGGAGAGTCATTGGGATTGGAGACAAAGGTAGATAAAATAGGAAATGTATTTATTAATAAACCGGCTACTCCTGGATTAGAAGATCGAAAAACGGTAGTGATGCAATCACATCTTGATATGGTACATCAAAAAAATGCGGATACGGTTTTCGATTTTGACACACAGGGAATAGAAATGTATGTAGAGGGAGATTGGGTAAAAGCAGCTGGAACAACACTTGGTGCTGATAATGGATTAGGAGTAGCTACGATTATGGCTATATTAGAATCGACAGATATTCCGCATCCTGCTATTGAAGCACTGTTTACGATTGATGAAGAAACTGGTATGACCGGGGCAATGGGTTTAGAAGCTGGATGGTTAACAGGAGATATTTTACTAAATCTGGATACAGAAGAAGATGATGAAATAGGAGTAGGCTGTGCTGGAGGAATCGATGTAACAGCTTCGATGTCCTATAAAGAAGAAACATTAGAAGGTGCATATGCCGGATATTCAATTGCTGTAAGAGGTTTGAATGGAGGACATTCCGGGATGGATATTCATAAAGGGTTAGGAAATGCGAATAAGATAATGAATCGCGTATTGCATCTTGGGATTACTCAGTTTGGACTGAGAGTTCATGAGGTCCGTGGTGGGAGTTTACGAAATGCCATTCCAAGAGAAAGTTTTGCCAAAGTACAAGTACCTGTAGCGGAAGTTACAGCATTTGAAGCTGAAAGTAAGAGGTTAATAGCAACTATTAAAAATGATTTTTCTATTACAGAAGCCGATTTGGAAATTGTAATAGAAAATACAGAAGTCCCTTTACAGGTCGTAAGTGAAGCGGTAAGTACTAAGTTAATAAAAGCGATATACGCCGCGCATAATGGAGTGTATAGAATGAGTCCTTCCATAGCAGATCTTGTAGAAGCCTCTAATAATATAGCCAAAGTAACAATAGGGGGAGGAGAGGTTATTATCGAATGTCTGACCAGGAGTAGTGTAGAATCTTCTAAGGAGGATGTCGTAAATACCTTAACAGCTACTTTTGAGCTATGCGGATGTCAGGTGAAGACAAGTGGTGATTATCCTGGATGGGCACCAAATATGGAGTCTCCGATTTTAAAGGTTTTAGATACATTATATCAAAAGTTAAATGGAGAAAAAGCACATATAGCAGCCTGTCATGCAGGATTGGAATGTGGAATATTAGGACAAAACTACCCGGATATGGATATGATTTCTTTTGGTCCTACCATTTTAGGAGCACATTCCCCGGATGAACGTGCAAGCATTTCTTCCCTACAAAAATATTGGAAGTTTGTCAAAGAGATTTTAGCAAATATTCCGAAACAGTAAAAAGTAATTTAACTCTAAAAAAGAAGCCATTCAATTCATGAATGGCTTCTTGGTATATGGTAATTATTTATGTTCTCGATCAAGGATAAATTGTAGTTCAGGATCTTTTTCTTCTAGAAGATACTTCATGTATTGATCTACAGGAACTATATGATCAGGAATAATTCCATGTGGGGTGTCAATCACATCCCCAAAATATAGTTCGGTAATAGGAATTCGAACTCTTAATTTCGTTTTTGGAAGTTTATAGTTCATGAACCACCCGGCAAAAGTGGTGTTTTCATTTCCACCTGTTTCTATTCCTACAATACTTCCTCTTTTATGATCTTTGAATAGTTTAGCGAAATACACGGCCGCAGAAAAAGTATTTCCTCCTATAGTAGTATATACAGTTCCTTTAAAATTGTCTTTGTCCGGAGGGAAGTTTTCTAAAATTCCTTCTTTTAATCGATCATTTCCGATGTAAATACTGTCTTTTTTATCAAAACGTTGGTACAGGAAGTTTTCGAAATTTTTAATTCCTTCATACCCTACAGGTGCTCCATTTTCATCGATCAGATTTTCAGAATACAATTTAATAGTACTAGTCTTATAATTAAATAGATTTTTAAAATTAGTATCTGTAATAAATGAAAATAATAAAGCTGCAATATTTGGATTTCCCCCGGGATTGTTTCGAATATCGATAATAACCGTCTTATATTGATCAGCATTCATTTTTTTGAAAAACTTACTAAATTCTTTATAAGCGTATGCTTCGTTTATATTAAAACTATTAACTGTTAGAATTCCCGTTTTCGAATCAGGAAGATAATGACCGTGAATTGTTTTGTATTGTTCCAGTTTATTAATCGGATGCATTGCCTGAAAAGCTCTTCTGTATAATTCATAATAATCTACAGCGGGAACTTGAATTGTTTTCAGAGAACCTGTATTTATGTTCTTGTATTCTATTGAAAATGAAGTAACATTTTTTTGAATGTAATTAGAGTAATAAAAAGGGAAGTCAGATGAAATGTTTGTTTCTGTATTTGTTTTGATATACCCATCTCCATGAATATAGTAGTGAAGTTTATCTATGATTTCTTTTGTAGCTATTTTTTCTATAGCAGTAATCTCCGTTCCAAAGGGAAGGGTGGTGTTTTTATAATTAATAAACATTTTTCCACCCCTTACGAGTACAGGAAAAGGAAAGAAAATGTCGTTCATAATAGTGTAATCTATAAAATCTTCAGGAGGAGTGTAACTGAGATGACCATCTCCGAATCGATTTAACGCTTGTATAAAATGATGATAGGAAGGCTCTTTTTTTAAACGTTTGATCGCATTTTTTTTGTTTTTTAATTGTAATTCTTTTGATACGTACTTATACGGATTAGGGTGTTGAGCTTCAATCGTTTTGTCAAGTGTTTCTAAATCCGATAAGTAGTCATCTAATGTGAGTTTTTCAATGTCGATTTCCTGAGAAAAACCAAACTGTATTAATAATACGAGAATAAAGGGTACATGTTTTTTCATAAAAATAATTAAGATTTTTTTGAGTGTCTCAAATTCAATAATTGTACCAGTGACTCATTTCAAAAAGTGTATGTTGCGGGAAACGAGTTTTTTAAGGGAGTTTTATGTTTTTATTGTATTTTTTTAACAAACCAGAATGGCACCCGATTAGAAGAAAAAAAGTTTATAAAGAAAATATGTCATTGATGCTTTTCACTTTTATAATCTGAATAGTTGCAGGTTATGTATAAAAAAGGAGTCATTGGTATAGAAAACGATTCCAGTGGTATAATTTAGTTTAGTATGTATTCAAGATTTTATTTTTTTATTAAATGGTTGATAAAGTGTTTTTTATGATAAACGAAGTATTTGGATGAAATTTCTTTGAGAAAAAAGACATGTTTTCTTGGACTTACCTAAAGGAAACTAATATTAAAAAGAGGATGAGTAATACACAGCCTTTATCTGAAGATACAGCATTGTTTTGTTATATCGCTGCCATGCAAAGAAAAAAATGCAGATACTATTTACCTATTAGGGAAGTCTTTGATGTTTTGGTTTGCTAAGAAATTAAAATTTATTTCCTGTATCATGCTTTGTAGACTTGGCTTAGAAGAAATCACAAAGTTTGATCTACATTTTACCCCGAAATTACTAATTTGTTTCAAACGAATACCTCGTGTTTTTACTTCGGGGTAATTCACTAACTTATATACACACAATTTTTTTAACTTTTAAAACTCAACTTATGATTACAAAAAAGAATGTTTTGTTGGCTTTCTTACTGTTTTCGATTTTCGTCACAGCGCAGGATAAAGCAGATAGAGAGCAAATAAAACAACAGACAAACGTACAAGCGTTACAGAAGATTATTGAACAGTCAGAGCGTCAGCTCAAAAATAATTTTACAAAGGCTACTAAACAAAAAATCCCCCTAAGCAGAACTAATAAAGATGGTGCTCTGGGAGTCTTGTATTCTTTTGATAAACAAGGAAATCCGGTATATGCTTATGATGATAATGTCGATGCTGCGATTAGTTGTCGGGCGAATAAGATATGGAGAGGAGGAAGTACGGGATTAAATCTAACAGGTTCAGGGATCGAAATTGGTGTTTGGGAGAGTGGTGCAGCCAGTCCAACCCATCAGGAGCTCAGAGGAAGTACCTCTAATGGAGATGGGGCTTTGCCAACGAATCACGGAACCCATACAGGAGGGACGCTAATTGCCAAAGGAATTGTTCCAGCAGCTAGAGGATTTGCTTCAGAGGCAACATTAAAAAGTTATACTGCAACAGGAATGGTCGCAGAAGCTGCCAGTTTTGCGGCTGCCGGAGGAATCCTGGCAAATAATTCAAATTCTCCAATTGGTCCTTATGGTTTGTATGATGATAATGCCAGAGATATGGATAATGTAGCCTATAATGCCCCGTTCTATCTACATTGCAAATCAGCAGGAAATAACGGAGGAAGATATGGATCTATATATGGAAACCAATTAGCTAAGAATTTATTTGTTGTTGCCAATGCGAATGATGTACCTAATTATACAGGACCAACATCGGTAACTATGGCAAGTTCCAGTACCTATGGACCTCCTAAAGATTGGAGAGTAAAACCTGATATTACCAATAATGGAGTAGATGTATATTCATCAGATGCTATTAGTGATACCAGTTATAGTTCTAAAACAGGAACTTCGATGTCTACTCCTGCTACTGCTGGGACTGTTGCCTTATTGCAGCAGTATTACAAAAGTAAAAACGGAGTATATATGAAAGCTGCTACCGCAAAAGCACTTGTTATAGGTACGGCAGATGAAATAGGAGCTCATGATGGTCCTGACTTTAGAGGAGGATGGGGATTGGTAAATGCAGAAAGAGCTGCAGCAGTTATTACCAATAATGGAGCCGCAGCTGTTATCGAAGAGACTAGACTTCGCTCTGGGGGAACATATACTCGGTCAATTACTTCTGATGGAAGAACTCCTTTGGCAGTTACTGTAGTGTGGAATGATCCGGCAGGAACCCCAACTTCGGGAAATGCATTGGCATTAGTAAATGATTTGGATCTTAGGGTTATAGGAGGGAATAATACTTATTTTCCTTGGGTGATGGTTCCCAATGCAACCTATGATAATTATACTGACCCTGCACAAAAAGGAGATAACTTTAGAGACAATGTAGAGAAAATTGATGCCGTTTTACCAGCAGGGACGTACCGAATTGAGGTCACACATAAAGGAACACTAAGTAATAATTCACAAGATTTTTCTTTGGTGATAAATGGAATTAAAACAAATCCAGATACGATACCTCCAACACCTCCTACAAATGTAACCGCAGTTGGAGTATATTCAACTACGATAGCACTTTCATGGAACGCGGCAACGGATAATATCGGAGTGACATCCTATGAGATTTTTCAGGACGGAGTTCGTGTAGGAACTTCTACGGATACGGCATATACTGTTACCGGGCTTCGCCCGTTAACCACTTATCGTTTTTATGTAAAGGCGAAAGATGGTGCTGGAAACGTATCGACCAATAGTAATACAGTTAGTGTTACCACTGTAGCAACACCAGCATGTACTGGAGTAACTTCATTTCCGTATACAGAAAGCTTTGAAACAGACTTTGGCGTTTGGGTAAACGCAACTACTGATGATATCCAATGGACCAGAGATTCAGGAGGAACTCCCTCTACAGGAACGGGACCTTCATCGGGACAACAGGGAGCCTATTATATTTATACAGAAGCCTCTACTAATGTAAGCCCGGTAGGGAGTCCTAATAAAGTAGCTATTTTGGATAGCCCATGTATCGACCTAAAAGGAACAGCAGATTATTCGATGGAATTTGGATATCATATGAAAGGGACTGCTATGGGAACCATGGAATTATTAGTGAGTACAGATAATGGAGTAACGTATTCATCACTTTGGTCAAAAACAGGAACTCAGGGAAGTAACTGGAATCAGGCAAGGGTTTCTTTGTCTCCATATGCCGGATCGGTTATTAAACTGAGAATAAAAGGTGTTACAGGGAGTGGATGGAGTAGTGATATGGCATTGGATAACCTTCGTATTTTAGAAATGGTACCAGATAATGAGTCACCAACTCCTCCAACGGCAGTAATGGCTTCCTCTGTTTCTTCTAATTCAATACTTCTTTCATGGACAGCATCTACGGATAATGTAGGAGTCACTGGGTATGACATATTTCAGGATGGAGTAAAAGTGGGAACTTCAGCGTCCAGTTCTTATCAGGTTGTCGGGCTTTCGCCTACTACAGCTTATCGCTTTTATGTAAGAGCTACAGATGCAGCAGGAAATATTTCGGGAAATAGTAATGTGGTTAATGTAACAACAACTGCGACCCCTTCTTGTTCTGGAGTAAGTGTTTTTCCTTACACAGAAAGTTTTGAAACAGGTTTAGGTATGTGGACAAATGAGCTAGGAGATGATATTCAGTGGACCAGAGATTCGGGAGGAACCCCTTCATTTGGTACAGGTCCCTCATCGGGGCAACAAGGAGCTTATTATCTTTATACCGAAGCGTCTTCTAATACCACTCCCGTGGGAAATCCTAATAAAGTAGCTTTACTGACCAGTGACTGTATTGACTTAAGTGCAGGGAGTAATTATTCGTTGGAGTTCGGGTATCATATGAGAGGAAATGCAATGGGGAAGATGGAAGTATTATTGAGTACGGATGATGGAAATACATATACATCTATTTGGTCCCGATCAGGAAGTCAGGGATCTAATTGGAATCAGGCAGTTGTCGCTTTGTCTAATTATGCGGGAACAGTGATTAAGTTACAGATAAAGGGGGTTACCGGCAATAGCTGGAGTAGTGATATGGCAATTGATCATATAAAAATAATATCTATTGCTAAAGGAAATACCCAGAAAGACTCTTTTGACGATGCGTTTACTGAAAAGGAAGAAGGAAATGAATTTACAGGGCTGATACTATATCCGAATCCGGTTAGTTCTTCTGTAGTGCACTTATATTATCCTCAATATGATGAGAAAGTAAAGACAATATTCATTGTCAGAGATGTATTGGGAAATACTATTGAAAAGGCAAAACTTTATTCTTATAAAATGGATTATAGTGTGAAATATTTACCTGCGGGGATGTATTTTGTGAGTGTAGTAACTCCCGAAAAAACAATTAATAAAACATTTGTAAAAAAATAAGAAAAAGGTTTCTTTATTCTGGGGGAATTGATAAACTCAGAGGATCTCTTCATAAAAAAACGTCCGTTGATCAACGGACGTTTTTATGTATATAAGGTTGTTTACGATCTTATTTAGGAGCTTCTTCCTGAGTTTTGTTAACAATGCTAACTAAATCAATTTCAAAGATTAAATCAGTCTTAGGAGGAATAGGACCTCTTCCTTTTTCCCCGTATCCTAGGTGGTAAGGAATAAAAAGAATAGCTTTATCTCCAACGTTTAATTGTTGTACTCCTTCTTTGAATCCTGGGATCATTTGTGCTTCTGGAGAATATGGCATTTCCATAGGAGCATATCCTTTAGGGTGTGCCGCTCTACGTTCATCAAATATTCCGTGCTCTTTTGCTTTTTCAGCAATATTCGTGTCGAATATTTTTCCGGTAGCGAAAAATCCTTGGTAGTTGATGTTAACGAAATCTGTTGGTTTTGGCTTCTCTCCCTCTCCTTCAGTAAGTACTAAGATTTCAAGACCACTTTCCAGTTTTTTAGCTTTTCCTTTTAGTTCACTGTATTTAGCAGCAACTTTTTCTTGCTTTTCTTTAGCGATACGCTCTTTCTCCTTTTTTTCTTCTTCTAATGCTTTTAGTTTTTCATCAAATACGCTTGTGGCATCAAAAGCTTTTGCTTCGTCTCCTTTTCTGATGATGTTTACTTCTAGCATTTTTACTTCTGATTTAGGCTTATCCCCAGGAGCTGTTTCTACTACTCCGATGCTATCTACCACATCCTGACCAATAACAACTTCTCCAAATACGGTATGTTTTTTATTTAGCCATGGAGTTTCTTTTAGTGTAATGAAGAATTGACTACCATTGGTAGCAGGACCAGAATTCGCCATAGAAAGGATTCCTTTAGAGTTATGTGTAAGAGAATCTACAAACTCATCAGGGAATTTATACCCTGGGTCTCCGGTTCCGGTTCCTAATGGATCTCCGGTTTGAATCATGAAGTCTTTGATAACTCTGTGGAAAATGATACCGTTGTAGTATTTTTTTCCTCTATAAGTGCTATCTACAGCTGTATTGGTTCCTTCTGCCAGAGAAACAAAGTTCGCTACTGTAAGCGGTGTTTCATTATAATGTAATTTGGCAACAGTGGTTCCCTTGTTGGTAATGATTTCTGCATATAAACCGTTTTCCAAATCCGGGTATTTGTCTTCACAGCTACTAAAAGCAATTGTGATAAGTGCTAACAATAAAAGATTTAGTTTTTTCATTTTTTGTGTTAAGTATTAATTTTTTGTTGTTGATTCTTGTTTTATAGAGTTTAATGTTACTTCTGCTTTTAACGGAATATTTGTCCCAATCTTGTGATCATCCCCATAATATCCATATGCCTGATATGAGGGAAAGAGAAATGTTATTTTTTCTCCCTGTTTCATGAGCTTTAAACCTTCTCTAAGACCTAAAAACAATTCTTCCTTATCAATTGCATAGGTGACAGTATCTAATTCTTTTTCGCTATAAATAATAGTATTGTTCAAATCACTTAGGTTATAGGTAAAACGAACAACATCTCCAAACTTAGGAGTTCGGTTGGTAAGTGTGTCTTTTTTTTGATAATAATACCAAAAACCATTTTCAGAAGCAATGTAGGTATTGGTACTATCGAGGGCGATGATTTTGAGGATGAGTGCTTCTTCTCTGGCAGATAGTTCCTTGTTTCTATGAATAGATTCGCTCATAAAAGAACCCGAAGAAGTACTGAGAGGTCTTCTGGCTTCCGGAGTCTTACATGAGATTGTAGCAATACCCAGACAAAATAATAAGAGAATGGTCGTTAATCGCATAATTCGGTTTTATAGGACGGTAAGATATTAATAAATTTCTCAACCGTCTCTTCCATACTAAGATTACTTTTTCCTCCGGCAGCATTATGGTGACCTCCTCCTTCAAAATGATTTCTGGAAAATTGGTTTACAGAGAACGCTCCTTTTGAGCGTAGGGATATTTTTATAATATTTTCTCCTTTGTTTTCAATAAAAATCACAGCAAAGATAATTCCTTCCAGAGATAATCCCATATTTACGAAACCTTCTGTATCTCCTTTTTTGAATTGGTGGTCATCTAACTCTTTTTGAGATAAGGTAATATAAGCTGTTTTATATTCTGGTAGTACTTTTAGGTTCTTTAGTGCTACACCCTGTAGTTGCAATCTCGAATAGGTATTGGCATCATAAATACGTTCGTGTATAGCAGTATTGTCTGCTCCTTTATCGATGAGGGCTGCAATTACTTTATGAGTAGTACTGGTAGTAGATCTAAATCTGAATGATCCGGTATCAGTCATAATACCTACATAAATGCAGGTAGCTATTTCCGGACTTATTTTTTCTGTATCACCGAGTTGTTCAATAAAATGATATACCATTTGACAGGTGGAACTCATACTTGTATCACTATAAGTATACGTAGCATAATCATCAGGTTGCTGATGATGATCAATCATGATAAAAGTAGTCGCTTGTTTTTCCAGAAAAGCTTCCATGTCTCCGGTTCTTGAGAAATGATTAAAGTCCAGGGTGAATATGATATCAGCTTCTTCGATCAATTTTTGAGATGCATCTGTTTCATTCTCATATTTAAGAATTGTTTCTTCCCCGGGAATCCATTTCAAAAAGGAGGGATAATCATTAGGAGTGATCACTGTCGAATCATGACCTAATCCTTTTAAATAGAGTGATAGCCCTAATGTAGAACCAATAGCATCTCCATCCGGATTCTTATGTGGGATAATAACGATTTTTTTTGGAGTAGATAAAAGCTCCTTGATTTCTAATATTTCATCTGCATTCATAAGGAAGCGAATATACAATATATAAATATTTTGTGATCCTTTGTTCGTTTAATTTTAAGAAAAACCATCTTTAATTCGGTTGAAATAGTACATATTTAAGACTTTTTTTGAAAAAACTCAACAGCCTTATGGAGAGGGGTAAAGCTTCCTGTTTTGTACAATCGATAGAAAGAAGAGTCGCTGGATTATAAATATAATATATCTGTTTTTGTGTATTATTATTGCAATCAGTTCCCTTGGTTTTATTGGTGTCGCCAAAGAGTATAATATCCTAAGACTTGCTTTAAAATTAAAAAATTGTTTCTGACGAATGCTTCGTGGATTTTCCTCGAGAGAGTTTACGTGATGATAGAGGGAGAATGTTTTGGAGTTTGTGCTGAAATCGAAATGTATCGTTTAAAAAGGGACTAGGTGTATGTAGTCTGAGCCAGTTGGTTGGTATGATATTTTTTGAATTTTAAAGAGAGTTCTGTATGATCTATATACATTGATAGTATGTCAAAAAGAGATGTGTCCCCGTTTTTTATAAATGAAGTGTACTTTACTATAGATAACTCTTGTTTTTATAATCATTATACATACTTTTGCAAAAAATAAATTTTAATAATCATTGATTATTGCTCTTTATTAATTAGAGCTGAAAATTATACAAATTAAGACATAAAAATGGCAACAAACAGAACTTTCACAATGCTTAAGCCGGATGCGGTAAGAAATGGACATATCGGAGCAATCCTTGAGCAAATTACTGCTTCAGGTTTTAGAATTGTAGCGATGAAACTTACACAATTAACTACGGATGATGCAAAGGCTTTTTATGCAGTACACAGTGAGCGTCCTTTCTACGGAGAGTTGGTTGAATATATGACTAGCGGACCAATTGTAGCTGCAATTTTAGAAAAAGATAATGCAGTTGAAGACTTTAGAACATTAATCGGTGCTACAAATCCTGAAGAGGCTGCAGAAGGTACTATCCGCAAAAAATATGCTGCTTCTATTGGTGAAAATGCTATTCATGGTAGTGATAGCGATGAGAATGCTGCTATTGAGGGAGCATTTCATTTTGCCGGAAGAGAGCAGTTTTAATAAAATACTGTTTTTAATTATATCGAAACCACCTGCTAGAGGTGGTTTTTTGTTTTTAGGAGAGTTTGTCTCGTAATAACAGCAGGGATTTTTTATGTACCAGTATATCTGATACCTTTCCTTCATAAGTGGCAACTGTTCTATAGTTTGGGAAACTGAGTTTCGTTTTGGTAATAGAATAGGTAAGGGTGAGCAGGGGATAGTTGAAAAGTAAAATAAGCAATTGGATACCATCTTGTTTTGTGCGTTTTAATCCGATTTTATTAGCTGTTCGCTCGTTGATAATATACGATGTACCTTGAATGATGTATTGCGTTTTTGAATTCGTTTCCAGTTCTTCAACTAATTTGAGAAGCCCTTCAATATAATTGTATAGAATAAAACGGGTTCGTTCTCTTGCATTGGAATTTTTATTGATAGTAAAGCAATAATCTAACAAAGTTCCACCATGAATTTTGATACGTTTATTCTTTTCTTTTTCTGCAATAAAGAGAGGGGCGTAGTAGGTGATTTTTTTAGTAGCCTTTAATGAAGGAACATCTATAAAAGGGGCTATGATCGAAATAATGACAGGAAGAATAATAAAAGGGAAAAAATATAAGGTAGTAGCATAAGCGATTACGATACTTATGAAGAAACAAAGCAAGGCGAGGCATATGATTTTGAATATAAAAAAACGCTGTTGTTGCTTTGTTTTACTATAAAAGGAATGGGGTATATTCATTGAGTAACAAGGATGTTTTTTACCCGGTAATATAAGTGGTGTTTTTGATTTTTCCTATGAAAAAAATAAGAAGAGAAGAGATCGTAAAACACAAAATTGTTACAACAGGAATACTAATGCTTGGGTGACATATTTTCCAATCAATATTGAATGAGCTTAATAGAGAAAGAATGAGGATGTGACATAAGTATATTCCGTAACTTTTCTTGCTGAGACTGTGAATCACTTTTTGGTATTTCGGATTGGTAATGACAGCTTTTTTAAAGAGGATAAAAATAGCGGTAGCGCATAAGATTGTATCAAATGTGAGATACCCGTAAAAATAATTAGTAAAGCTGTTATTTTTTTCACTTAGGTAATAAGTACCAATAATAGTGATGGCACTACCTATTGCCAGAAAAATATACCAGATGTTTTTATTAGAGATTTTATAAACGGATAAGTAGTATCCCAGTATAGTATAGCCAATAAAGCCACTAAAATTTCTTAGGTCAACAAAGCGGATGTACTCACGAACTCCAGGAATGTCAATAAGACTTGTGATTCCCCAGATGACTAGAAAATACTGTATTTCTTTTTTTGATGCATTTTTTATCCATTTACTTAGGATAGGGATTAATAAATAGATACCAATTAACACGTAAACGAACCAAAGATGATATTCACTACCTCTTAATAAGTTGCTAAATATAGTTTTGAACACTAATATAAGGGATGAAAAATCCCATTGCAATTTATGGTAAGGAAAATCATAGGCTATGTAGATACAACTCCAGAAAAGAAAAGGAGGAATGATTCTGTAGCATCGTTTTTTTAGAAAAGTAGTCAAAGAATATTCTTTTCGGAATAATAACGCCCCCGTAAGCATAAAAAAAATAGGAACACAAAAACGGGTAGCCCCATCGTATATATTACCAACCCACCAAAGGTTATCTGGAATTTTTTTGAATTCGTATAAAATAGGAGCAGAGACATGTAATAAGATGACGCTGATTGTAGCAAAAACCCTTAGGTGATCTGCCCAAAAAAGAGTATTGGTCGATTGATGAAGAGGTGTATGTTTCATGATGTGCAGTATACTTAAAGTAAGGGGAAACTAGACTGTATAGGAGTTTAAAGTACAGAAAATGAAAGGGATTTAATTCTTTTAACGGGTGAAAGTTTTGTTAAAAAAGGAATCAATGAATAAAAACAGTCGAAGAGTTGTATAAATGTATTTTTTTGACGAAAAAGATATGATGTTTTTAAATTTGAGTAGAAATATAAAGGTTGTTTGATAAAAGGGAGAAATACCAGTAAGAATTTACTTATAGTTACAATTCATTTCTATGTAACAACCCCTACTATCTATAGTTAGGTAATTTTGTTTGGTGTTTTTTCTTTATATATGTTTTATTTCCATTGGAATTAATGTAATATTTTCCTCCTCTTGGTCCGGTTAGAATTGTTCTTCTCGATGAATTGTTTGGAGTTGAATAGGTGGGGATTGGGTAGGAGGAAGATGAGTAATACCTGTTGGATGTCCTTTTTTTAGGGCTTAGATATACTTTTTTTTCATTGCTGATTATGTAGGATTTTCCTCCGTTCTTTCCAGTGTAAATGGTTTGTTTTTTGAGATCAGTTTCTAAGTAACTTGAATTCGAAATAGAAGAAGTGTTGTGTCTATTATGATAAGTTGAATTTGAATACTGTTTTTGTTTTAGGACTGGGTAAGAAGAGTTGCTTCTCTTGGCTCTTTCTCGCGCTGTTTTTCTTTTGTGTTGTTCAATGGTTAGTAACTGCATATTACTTGGGTCATCTGTACCTCCTTCAGATAAAGGTTTTATATGATCAATTTCATAGCCATATGGAATTTTGTTATATCCCAATGATTGTAAAAAAACTCTTTTATTAGCAGCACTTCTTTTTACAAGTGGTTTGCCTGTAGTGGCATAATATTGTCCGTAATAATATTCGGTATTTCCAATCTTGTAAAAGTATAGCCTAACAAAATTATCGAAGTACAATCTTTTTTATCAGATCTTTTCTAAGGGCTTCATTCAGGTTAGAAATAATTTTTTCTTTACCGTAACTAAGCTCTTCTCTTAACACTGATGAGGTGAGTCCTATATATAAGGTGCTTTTCTCCAGTGTGATGGTATGGGTATATTTATTAATAGCACTTCCCATGACCTGTTGCCAGGCGTCCCGTACATTTACTTTGTCCAGACCATTCTCCAGATTATTGCTTTTTACAAAATCCTTGAGAACATCTTTCAGTAACTGATGATCATTCTGTCGTTTGCTCATGGTTGTATTACAATCTTTTTATAAGGTTTGTAAAAATACGTATTTCCAATAGCATTTTTGAGGACAATCTCATTTTCTTTGGCAGAAATAACAGTTTCCTTATACGGGGAATTTGCTTTTTGGTAATAGATAAACAGGCTGTCATTTTCTATTTTTAGCTCGATAGGTTCTCCGGGATTGGTTCGGACAAAAGTACCATCTAATCGAGGTTTTAGCTTTGTACGCATCCCTTTTAGTCCTTCAATAGTAAAATGGTCTACAATGGGGTTGAATCCATATTCTTTTAGAGAACCATCATGCAACCTTACCCGTTCGATTTCCCAATAACCGTTAATAAAAGGGATTAAGTCTTCAGGGTTTTTCCGGGAACAGCTACTGAATACCAATAGGAATATAGCAAAAAGGTATTGTACGCTGGTAGGGAGTATTGATTTGAATGTCATAAGGAGGCTATAGTTTGATGATTTTATACGATTGAGAAATTCTTTTGACAACGGTCTCCGTTCTTTCTGCATGAGTATCACTAATAAATAACTGTCCGAAATTTTGATCATCGACTAGTTTTACGATATGCTCTACTCGTTTTTCATCCAATTTGTCGAAAATATCATCTAATAGAAGTAATGGGTTGACATTACTTTCTTTTTTTATAAAATCAAATTGGGCTAATTTAAGAGCAATTAGAAAAGACTTTTGTTGTCCCTGACTTCCAAACTTCTTAATGGGGTACGCTTCAATTTCAAAAGATAAATCATCTTTATGGGTACCCACGCTTGTGTATTGTAGTGCTCTGTCTTTTGCTATATTTTCCTCCAATAAGTCGAGTAGTGGTTTATCAGAGAGTTTACTTTGGTAATGCAATGCTATTTTTTCTTTTCCAGAACTGATCATTTCATATCTGTTAATAAAGATAGGCGTAAATATCTCTAAAAAGTTAGTGCGTTTTTCGTGGATAATAGAACCGTACTCATGAAGTTGCTGATTATAGATGTCGAGCGTAGTTGCGTCGAATGTATGATTAGCAGCAAAATACTTTAGTAAAGAGTTACGCTGTGAAATGAGTTTCGCATACTTTAATAAGGTCGTTAGGTAGGTAGGGTCACTCTGAGAAATTACCCCATCTATAAACTTACGTCGTCCTTCACTACCTCCAGAAATTAAGTCTCTATCAGCAGGTGATATAATTACCAGAGGAAGAAACCCTATATGTTCGCTAAGAGTATCGTAAGTCTTTCCGTTTCTTTTAATGACTTTTTTTTGTCCTTTTTTGGTACTTACCGTAACTTTTTCATCACGTTCATTTTTTTGATATGCTCCTTCGATTAAGAAAAAATCAGTTCCGTGTTTTATATTCTGACTCGTGATAGGATTAAAGTAGCTTTTACCAAAAGACAGGTGATAAATGGCATCCAGAACATTTGTTTTTCCAACCCCATTATTCCCAACAAGGCAGTTTATCTTCTCGTCAAAATCAAAATTAATCGACTCAAAATTTTTATAATTTAATAAGGACAGGGATTTTAGAATCATAAATTTTTAACATTCAAAAGATAAGAACCTTTGTGAAGTATTTAAATTACGAGCGCAAAATATTGAAAAATATCAAATATTTTCGCTTTTAATTATGAATAAAAATTTTATTTTTGCGCTTACCTAAAACTAAACTCATGGCAACTTATAAAAAACGAGGATATAAACCAAAGAATAAAGTAGAAGAAGTAGAACAGGTAGAAGAGCAGTCGACTACTGCTGAAGTTTTTAATACTTTAGATGAAGGAGCCTCCAAAACAGAAGAGTGGGTAGCCAACAATCAGAAATATATTTTTATGGTAGTTGGAGCTATTGCAATAGTAGTATTGGGGTATCTTGGTTTTCAAAAGTTTATTCAAGAACCAAAAGAGCAAACAGCAGCCAATGAAATGTTTCAGGCTCAGAAGTACTTTGATGATGCCTTGACAGGAAATACAGCCGTTCGTGACTCTCTTTTTAATCTAGCATTAAACGGAAGTAATGGGCAGTACGGATTCTTGAGTATTATTGAAGAATACGGAGGGACAAAAGCTGCAAACTTATCAAGCTACTATGCAGGTGTTTGTTATTTGAAAACAAAAGAATATCAAAAAGCAATTGATCATCTGGATAAGTTTGATGGAGGAGGAGAAGTGTTAGGACCTTTAGCTCTTGGGGTTATAGGAGATTCTTTCTCTGAACTAGGACAATTAGACGATGCGTTATCATACTATGAAAAAGCAGCAAAGTCAAAAAGTAATGACTACACAGCACCTAGGTTTTTATTAAAATCAGCAATTACTGCAATTGAATTAGGAAAAGCTGATGTAGCTATCACTCATTTAAATAGAATAAAAGAAGAGTTTTCTAAAAGTATAGAAGCAAATCAGGTAGATGTACACTTAGGGCGTGCAGAAGCTATGCTTAATTAGAAAATAATGTAGTAGATCCTCATTTGTAGAGATACATGACATGAGGTATTACATAGATATGAATTTTAATTTCGGAAATTATATTCCGAAACATTCAAATCTCGATGACCGAGTAAATATATGGCTACAGAAAATAAAAATTTATCAAATTACGATAAAGCAACAATCCCAAATTCGAAGGACTTTCGGTTTGGGATTGTTGTTTCAGAATGGAATGATGCAATAACAGAGGGGTTATTTCAGGGGGCTTTTGATGCACTTACAGATTGTGGAGTTCTTAAGGATAATATTGTCCGATGGAATGTTCCAGGGAGTTTTGAGCTTATCTACGGATGCAAAAAGATGAGAGAAAGTTATGATATGCTCGATGCAGTGATTGCTATTGGGAGTGTGATACAGGGAGAGACGAAGCACTTTGATTATGTGTGCGAAGGAGTTACCCATGGGATTAAGGATCTAAATATACAGGGGGATATTCCGGTTATTTTTTGTGTGTTGACTGATAATACATTACAGCAATCTATAGATCGTTCTGGAGGAAAACATGGAAATAAAGGAACGGAGGCAGCAATTGCCGCTATAAAAATGGCACAGTTGAGAAAAGAAGCTACGTTTTAATTCAATTTTGGTGGTAGAATACCAAATGCGGCATTATCCTTGTTGTTAATATTTCACAAGGTATTGTGTTTCTAAATCCTTTAGAAAACAATGCTTTTTGAGTATATTTGAATCATACAAAAAAGAGAGGAGTAGCGCATGAAAGTAAATATCCTAAAAAAGAAAGAAAACAGAAGGTTTAATTATACCCCCAGATATTACAAAGGCAAGAGCGAGGGGAATATTTATGATTTTGAAAACAGGATTGTAAAATATCGTGAAACTACCAACTCTAGCGATTTTGGTGCGCAATGGTCGGAAGCCAGAAAAGCAAGTCGCCATAGAGGAAATAGAGAAATTAATAGGCGTGTTATCTATATAGCGCTGATATTGATTTTTATCTTTTTGTATTTAATAGATTTTGATTTATCCATTTTTAGTGCGCGACGATAGATGTCTGATATTATTCAATTATTACCTGACCATGTAGCGAATCAAATTGCCGCAGGAGAAGTGGTGCAACGCCCGGCTTCAGTGGTAAAAGAACTTCTGGAAAATGCTATTGATGCGAAGGCAAGCAGTATAAAACTAATTGTAAAAGAAGCAGGAAAAACCCTGATCCAGATTATTGATGATGGAGTGGGGATGAGTGTTACGGATGCGCGAATGAGTTTCGAGCGTCATGCAACTTCCAAAATAAGAAAAGCAGAAGACCTTTTTGATCTCACTACTAAAGGATTTAGAGGAGAAGCGCTAGCCTCTATAGCGGCGATAGCCCATGTAGAATTAAAAACAGCAAGAGCAGAAGATGAAGTAGGAACAGAAATTAAAATTGAAGGAGGTAAAGTTATTGCTCAGGAAGCTTGTGTTACACCTCAGGGGACCTCAATTAGTGTTAAAAATCTGTTTTATAATATTCCGGCAAGAAGGAACTTTCTAAAATCTAATTCAGTAGAATTACGGCATATTATTGATGAGTTTCACCGGGTAGCTATGGTACACCCGGATATTAAATTCGAAATGTATCACAATAATACAGAGGTGTTTAGTTTGCCAGGGTCTAATCAACGCCAGCGTATCGTTCGGATTTTTGGAGGAAAAACCAATGAAAAATTAGTGCCAATACAAGAAGAAACTGATTTGGTAACGATCACTGGTTTTGTAGGAAAACCACAGTTTGCTAAACGAACCAGAGGAGAGCAATTCTTTTTTGTAAATGATCGTTTTATAAAAAGTGCATACCTAAACCATGCGGTGAACTCTGCATTTGAAGGACTGCTAAAAGAAAAAACACATCCGAGTTATTTTATTTACCTGCAGGTGGATCCAAAATCTATTGATATTAATATTCATCCTACAAAAACAGAAATAAAATTTGATGATGAGCATTCTTTATATGCAATGTTGCGATCTACTATTAAGCATAGCTTAGGACAGTTTAATGTAGCTCCAGTATTGGATTTTGATAGAGATGCTTCCATGGATACTCCGTATGAATATAAGGATAAGGCGATCAAAAATCCGGTTATTGAAGTGGATCGTAGTTTTAATCCATTTAAAGAAGAGGGATCTTTTTCTTCTGTTCAACATACATCGTCATCGGAGCCGGTGACAAAATCGTCTTCTTTTTCGAAGAATACAGAAAAGAGTTCCTTCCCTGTGTTCAAAAAAGAGAAAACAGCCGACTGGGAGAATTTATATGTGGGATTGGAAAATGTAGAAGCAGCTGAGTCATCCGGAGAAGAAGAGAAAGTATCTTCTATACAATATGAAAGTACTGCTGTAACAGGTTCTCTTTTTGAAAATGATACAGTAACTTCGCAGGATACCAATGCGACCTATCAATTAAGGAGAAAATATATTGTTACTACGATCAAAAGTGGTATGATTATTATCCATCAGCACCGGGCACACCAGCGGATATTATACGAAGAGTTACTGAAAGATATTACTATGGCAAATGCAGTAAGTCAGCAATTGTTATTTCCTCTTCAGTTATCATTTTCTATTCAGGAGGTAGAAACCTTACAAACAATAAAAGAACAATTAGAAAATACAGGTTTTGTTTTTGGGGAAATAAAAAAAGAAGAAGTAGAGATTAAAGGAATTCCTACAGCTGTAACAGAAAGTGAAGTTTCTGTATTGTTAGAGCAGCTGATAGGGGACTTAGAAAATGAAGTGCCGGATAGTGGATTCTCTCAGACAGATGTATTAGCTAGGTCTATGGCTAAAAGTATTGCGGTCAGAACAGGAGTGAATCTGGAAGAAGAGCAGTTGCAGCACATTGTTAATAGTCTTTTTGCATGTACGGAACCTTCCGTAACACCAGATAATAAGGCTACATTCATCACGTTAACCTTAGACGAAATAGATAAGAAGTTTTAGAAAAATATGGGAAGAATTACAGATACGGTAAAAACCATCTTGATTATTAATATCATTTTTTTTATAGGTTCGCTGACCCTGGGGGATGCAGCGTATAATTTATTTGCCTTGTGGTTTCCTAAAAATTCAAGTTTTCAGATTTGGCAGTTGCTTACTCATATGTTTATGCATGGGAGTGCGGGGCATATCTTCTTTAATATGTTTGCGCTGTATATGTTTGGAAGTCATTTGGAGCATACCATTGGTCAGAATAAGTTTTTGTTCATTTACTTCTCAGCAGGTTTAGGAGCGGTTGCATTTCAGATTCTTTTTACCTATTTTCAGTTTATGCCAGGATATCAGGCTTATATGGATGCAGGCTTATCTGACGCAGAAGTTATTAAGTTTATAGAAGATGCATTAGCTAAAGGGCGATTTAGTGTGTATCCGCAGATTCCACAAGAAGTAACTAATACAATGATTACATCGTATCAAACGCCTATGGTGGGAGCTTCTGGTGCCATCTTTGGAGTACTGGCAGCTTTTGCGGTACTATATCCGAATTTACCCTTGTATATTATGTTTATCCCTATTCCGATAAAAGCAAAATATCTCATCGGAGGCTATTTTCTATTGGATCTATATGCAGGAATCACGGGGCAGGCAATTTTAGGTCCTTCGAATGTTGCGCATTGGGCGCATATCGGGGGAGCAGTATTAGGGTTTATTATTATGTGGTACTGGAAAAAGAATTCTTTTAATCAAAATAGATGGAACTAATATGGCGCTACTCGATGATTTAAAGCGTAAGTATAGTCTGGCGTCTATGTCAGAAAGACTGATAGCAATCAATCTAATCATTTTTGTGTGTTATCATTTGATAAATACGTCACTGCGTTTATTTCAGGTAAAAGCTTTTGATTTGAATACCTGGCTGGCATTTCCGCAAGAAGTTTCGGAATTGTTGATAAAGCCATGGACACTGTTTAGTTATGCGTTTTTTCATGAAGGATTATGGCATATTTTGTTGAATATGATAGTATTTCATTTTTCTGCTAGATTTTTTAGTACTTATTTTTCGGGAAAACGTTTGTTGACGGTCTATTTGCTTGGAGGCGTTTGTGGGGCTGTTCTGTTTTCATTGGCATATGGAGTGTTTCCTCTTTTTGAATCGATATCGGCAAACAACCTCAGAGGTGCTTCAGGAGCTATTATGGCTGTGATGTTTGTTGTGGTAGGCTATGCCCCGCATCTGAAAGTACGATTGTTTTTTTTAGGAGAAATTAGTTTTTGGTGGATTGCCTTGTTTTTTGTGATGCAGGATATTATAAGTATTCCTACTATGGAAAATTCAGGAGGTAATTTTGCTCATTTAGGAGGGGCTCTTTTTGGATATATCTATGCGTTGCAATTAAAGAAAGGAAATGATATTGGAGCTTGGTTTGAGAAATGGATGGATAGTTTGGTAAGCTTTTTTAAACCGAAAAAGAAAAGTCCGTTAAAAACAGTGCACAAAACTCATAAAACATCTAAAAATACTTCTCGAAGCTCAAGAGCTGAACGTCCAAATCAAAAAGAAATAGATGCGATTTTGGATAAAATAAGTAAGAGTGGGTACGAGAGTTTGACTAAAAAAGAAAAAGATCTTTTGTTTAAAGCAGGGAAAGAATAGGGGATGAGAAAACTATTCAATAAAATTATTTTTTTTGTGAATTCAATAGCAGCTTTTACGCTGTTATTGTCATATTTATTGCCGTATGTTTCTCCTAAGACATTTCCGTTATTGTCGGTTCTTAGTTTGGCAGTTCCTGTTCTGATCGTTATCAACGTACTCTTTTTTATGTATTGGGCAATTTTATTCAAGCGAAAGTTATTGTTGTCGTTGATTGTATTGCTGTTAGGGGTGTCTCATGTGCGCTCTTTGTATAAAATTAAAGGAAAAGAAGTGAAAGAAGAGGCAGGGAACTCGCTTTCTTTGCTTAGTTATAATGTGCATAGTTTTAATCGTTTTCGCTGGATCGACTCAGATTCAATACCTGTAAATATTTCTCAGTTGGTGAAAGAGGTAAAACCAGATATTTTTTGCGCACAGGAATATTACGATAATCCGGATATAGATTTTAGTCAGTATGCGCATAAGTATCAAATCTACAATAATGATAACGGAGAATTGGCACTGGTTATTTATACCAGATATCCAATTGTTCACAAAGGATCACTAAATCTGAAAAATACAGCGAATAACATCATTTTTGCGGATATAGCAATACCGAATGATACTGTACGGGTTTATAATGTGCATTTACAATCTCATAAGCTGAATTCGCAGATAGAGGATTTGGATCTCAACGAAGAAAACTCGGATAAGTTATTAAGGAGTATTCAGGTGTCGTTTAAAAAGCAACAAACCCAGGCAGAGAAATTAATGACGCATATGTCAGCTTCTCCTTATAAAAATATTATTATGGGTGACTTTAATAATACAGCTTATTCGTATGTATATGAAAAAATCAAATCAAAAGGATTGAAAGATGCATATAAAGAAGCAGGAGAGGGGTTTGGTAAGACGTTTAAGTTTGATTTATTCCCGGCCAGAATAGACTTTATATTAGTTCCTGAGGAGTATGAGGTATTGAGTTTTAAAAGTGATACAAGAGAGTTTTCAGATCATTTCCCGATATTCTCAAGTGTAAAACTGTGATCTTCTTCGCGTGTCATAGCTTACATCAACCAGCAATCTATTTGATCTGTGAGTATATGCCACAATAGAGAAAAACCTATGAGTCTGGTTTTTTTAAATGCGGTTAATACGAAATATGAACCAATAGCGATGTATGTATGAAGGTAATGAAAGCCTACGCTACATCGGTTAGGGTCAAATACAGGATTAGCAAATAAGTGATCGAGATCAATCAGCATGGCAGCTAAAAAAATAAGGTATGTTTTTTTCCATGTTTTTGGATACCATATAAGTGCAAAAAATACAGGGATGATAAAATGACAACCATAATGGATTAGAAAACGTGTCATTATGGGATAATCGGTTGGTTTTCTAAATAATGTAATGCATTAGGTCCTTCTGTGAATAGAAGATCTAGGATGCATAGATTAGGAATAAAACCGTGTTTCTCATTAAAGACCTGCGTATAGGGGGCTTGTTGGAAGCTTGTTTCTTTTTTCGCGTTTACAAGGGAACGTAAATCAATAGTATCAGCAGTATCTTCTGCTAGAAAAGAAGTGGATTTTGTATATGCATAATCTAGCTGTAAACAATCAGTGATTACATCTATGCATTCGTAGTTAAAATCCAAAAGGAAATCTTTCTTTGTATGAAACAAAGGAGCAATGTCATCTTCGTAGAATTCAAAAAAGGGAGAAGTTCTATAGGCAGATTCTAATGATTTCCAGTGATTTTTTTGCCAGGCAAAATCATTTTCAATCAGGATGTCTTTGTATTTTTTTCTTCCAATGTCCTTATTGTGTTTTGTAGGAATGCTCAAAAGAAGCTTGCCGTTAGCACCATAAACATGCATTCTGTTTCTATAGGTTTGTTTTTGGAAGTTATCTTCATTTTCAAAAATGATTTCCTTCGCCTGAGCTATAGCACTATACTGTGCTATAGTTCCAAAATACATAGGATGTAAGATTATCTTTTTCAATTCTCTAAAAAATACAAAGATTAAAGAAGCACATTTTATTCGACCATCAGAATGTGAGTGTTTTTCTGAGAAGGTAACAATTATTTTATCTAATCTCTCATGTGTTTATGCAGCAGAGGAATAGTGCGATATAATAAAATGTGCTTCGTATATTTTATGCGTTTTTCTTTCTCTTTCTTATTTTACTAAATACAATCCAGCCACCAACTAAGATCAGGAAGTAATAGAAATACGATCTGGGGGTATCATCTCCTCCAACAGTTGTGAAAAGACGCTCCCATCTTATTTTATTGAATAGTCCCTTGACATTGGAATCCCAGCTCATCCAGATAAATACAGGTTTCCCTACAATGTGATTTGCAGGAACATATCCCCAAACACGACTATCTTCACTATTGTGTCGGTTGTCTCCCATCATCCAGTAATAATCCTGTTTGAATGTATAAGAATCTATTGGATTGCCATTCAGTAATACTTGTGTTCCATTTACACTTAATTTATTGTCAATTCCCATTTCAGAACCTTCATATACTTCGATAATTCTGCGATATAAAGAGAAGCTTTGAAGATCCATTTTTACCGTTTTACCAGCTTCAGGAATGTAAATGGCACCGAAGTTATCAGTGTTCCAGTGTACTTTTCTATTATTTGGGAAAATTCCAGTGTCTTTCTGTCCTTTTTTGGCGATAATACGTTCTACTGCAGTTACATGAGGGTGGTTTTTCAGTTTTGCTGCATTTTCCTCGGTCAATTCTACTACTAAATAGTCTCCACTTTTATTGACAGGGAAGATGTTTTTTCCATAGATCAGCTTGTATCTTTCGTAAAGTACTGCGGGATTAAATCCACTCTTTGTTTTGATATTATAACTAAACTGTACTTTTGCTCTTCCGGGTAATTGTGTTGGTTTTCCGTTGATATGGACTTTTCCATCAATGATGGATAAAGAATCTCCTGGAATTCCTACACATCGCTTTACATAATTCGATTTTTTATCGATAGGCTTATGTACATGTATACCAGAAGGATCTCTAAAATAGCGAACAGTGTCTATAGGCCAACTAAATACAACGATGTCATTTCTTTTTATTTTTTGAAATCCAGGTAACCTGAAATATGGATATTGAGGTTTGCTGGTATACGATTTTGTTTTGACTACCGGGATTGTGTCATGAACCATAGGGAAGGAGACTGCCGTCATAGGGGTTCTGGCTCCATAGTGAAATTTACTTACAAAAAGAAAATCTCCCACGAGTAATGTTCTTTCCAAAGATCCGGTTGGAATTGTATAAGGTTGCATGAAGTACGTATGAACGATTGTCGCAGCAACTACTGCAAATAATATAGAACTAACCCATTCTCCTCCATTAGTTCTAGGTTTCAGACTTCGATCTTCAATATGGGTTACATCGAGCATGTAATTTACATAGTAGATGTAGAAGCCTAAAGTGGCAACAACAAGAATCGTATCTTTTGTAGTGTTTTGACCAAAACTTCTAATAGTCTCTACCCATACTACCGGAAGCATGATTACATTAATCACCGGAATAAACAGGAGGATGACCCACCACCATGGACGATTTATAATTTTGGTGAGGACGACTGCGTTGTATACGGGAACTGCAGCTTCCCAAGCTTTTCTTCCTGCTTTAATATAGAGTTTCCAGGTTCCTAAAAAATGAATAACCTGAACTATTAAGAAAAATATAAACCATTCTGTAAGTGTCATCTTCTGTGTTTTTTATAAGTATAAGTGTGATTTATAGAAAAAAGTTACACATAATTACAATCCTAATACATCTTTCATTGAAAATACTCCTGTTTTACCATGTAACCATTCAGAAGCAACAACGGCTCCCAGTGCAAATCCATGCCTGTTATGCGCAGTGTGTTTTATCTCTATGGTGTCTACCTCGGAAGTGTATGCAATGCTGTGTGTTCCAGGGACATCGGCTTCTCTTACAGCAGTAATAGGAATTGTGTTAATATCTCCTTCATCTAATTTCCAGGCTGTTTTAGCACTGTGTTCGATTACTCCTTCTGCTAATGTGATCGCAGTTCCACTAGGAGCATCTAATTTTTGTGTATGATGAATTTCTTCCATGCTAACATCGTATTCCTTAATAGGACTAATCATTTGAGCTAATTTTTTATTTAACTCAAAAAACAAATTAACCCCTAAGCTAAAATTAGAAGCGTAAATAAAACTTCCTTTTTTCTCTTTACAAAGTTGAAGAATATCATTGTATTGATCTAGCCACCCTGTGGTTCCTGATACAACAGGAACCCCTGCATTGATACAGGTAGTTATATTGTTTACAGCTGCTGAAGGAATACTGAAGTCTATGGCTACATCTGCCACGGATATGTCATAATTAGTGTCTTCTTTGTCAACTTTAAGGACGATCGAGTGACCTCTTTCCAGGGCTATCTTTTCAATAGTTTTTCCCATTTTTCCATATCCTAATAGTGCAATTTTCATCAGTTCTTTTTTTTAGTTGTGTCTCATAAGAAGTGATAACAGCAAACCACCTTCTGGGGAATGCAGTTATGTAAATCTTATTCTGTAAGCAATTTATTTTTTTGTAAAAGTACGTAGATTATACGTTAAAAACTATAGCTAAATGATAGGCCGTAATTCGGAGAAGTATTAAATCTGTCGATGTTGATTTTTGGCTGCAATGTAAGATCTTCTGATATGTTATAGTTTTGTAAGTGTGCAGTAACATTGGCATCTACAATATTCAGTAAGTAGAGCCCAACAGTAACCAGTAGTGATAACTCCTGTTCTCTTCGATATCTTCGTTGGATAGAGATTAACTGGTCGTCGCTAAAATCTTTAAATTCCTCATCGGGAATTCCTGCAATACGACGTTTATAAGCATCGCGAAATCGATTATACTGGTTGGTGTTTTCTGTGTAGAAATAGACACCAGTTCCGATTGCTGCATAGACAATAGGTATTTTCCAGTATTTTTTGGTGTAAGCCTGTCCCAAGCCCGGAACAATTGCTGAATAGAAAGCAGCTTTTGCCGGGGCAAGTGGTTCATATGGCTTAATGTTGTTTTTCTTTTTTTTAACGGCTACTTTTTCCGTTTTGATCTTTACTTCGTCATTTTTTTCTTGTGCCCAGGTGTAGTGTAGTGTACCAATGAAAAAAAAGAGAATTATATAGAGCGATTTATTCTTCACTACTGATAAGTTTCTTTATGCGTTTAAAATCTTCTTCGGAAGAAAAGGGGATAATTAATTTTCCTCTTCCTTTTCCAGAAACTTTTACATCAATTTTTGCGCCAAAGTACTCAGAAATTCCTTGTAATTCATCTGCAATATATCCGGGAAGCACATTAGAGCCTTTTACTTCTTTTTCTGAAGCACTTGCAGGGTTGTTAATAGCTCGTACCAATTTTTCGGTATCTCTTACAGATAGTCCTTCTCCTACTATTTTTTCGTAAACTTCTAATTGTTTTTGAGGATCGTCTACATTGATTAGTGCCCGACCATGTCCCATGGATATAAAACCGTCTCTCATTCCTGTTTGTACAATCGGATCCAGTTTCAATAATCTCAGGTAATTCGCGATAGTAGATCTTTTCTTTCCTACACGATCACTTAGTTGTTCTTGTGTAAGTTTGATTTCGTCCATTAATCTTTGATAGGATAGGGCAATTTCTATAGGATCTAAATCCTGTCGCTGAATATTTTCTACCAAGGCCATCGTCAGGGATTCCTGATCATTGGCAATACGAATGTATGCGGGAACAGTTTTTAGTCCGGCAAGTTTAGAAGCTCTTAATCGACGTTCTCCACTAACAAGCTGGTATTTGTCAAATTCTAATTTCCGAACAGTTATTGGCTGAATTACACCAATTTCCTTAATAGAAGTTGAAAGTTCTTTAAGTGTTTCGTCATTAAAATTTGTTCTTGGCTGGAAAGGATTGATTTCAATCTTATCTAATTCCAGTTCTACGATATTTCCTACAAGTTTATCTGCATTTTTATCCTCTACGGAATTGATATCATTTTCCGGGTCTTTTAATAATGCTGATAATCCTCTTCCTAATGCTTGTTTCTTTGTTGCCTTCGCCATGAATCCTTAACTGTTTTTCTTTATAATTTCGTGCGCTAAGCTCAAGTAATTAGTTGCTCCTTTACTAGATGCATCGTAATTAATGATACTTTCACCATAACTAGGGGCTTCACTCAAACGAATATTTCTTTGTATAATCGTTTTGAAAACCATTTCGTTAAAATGTTTTTGTACTTCATCGACTACCTGATTGGATAATCGTAATCGAGAATCGTACATGGTTAATAATAACCCTTCAATGTCTAAATTGACATTGTGTATTTTCTGAACGCTCTTTATTGTATTCAATAATTTCCCAAGCCCTTCTAAGGCAAAGTATTCACACTGGATTGGTATAATCACAGAATCTGCACAAGTAAGTGCATTTAGTGTTAGTAATCCTAGTGATGGAGCACAATCTATTAAAATATAATCGTATTTGGATTTAATTGGATCCAAAATTGATTTTAGCATATATTCTCTTTGGTCTTTATCGACTAATTCGATCTCGATTGCTACCAGATCGATATGAGCAGGAATGATATCTACATTCGGAGAGCTCGTTTCGATAATAGCGTCCAAAGGATCTACTGTGTGTTCCAGAATTTGATAAGTACCTTTTTCTATTGCTTCTACATCTAATCCAAGTCCTGATGTCGCATTGGCTTGAGGATCAGCGTCTATGAGAAGTACTTTCTTTTCTAAAACACCAAGAGATGCTGCTAGATTAACTGAGGTGGTTGTTTTTCCAACCCCGCCTTTTTGATTGGCAATTGCTATTATTTTACCCATAGGGGAAGATTTGGATTTGAGAGGTAAAAATACAATTAATTATAAATTATAAAAATGAAAAATGTTAACACCCTTACCCAAAAGTTGGATTAGTGCTTATGGGTTAAGGGATTCTAACCTTAAAAAAAAATTACTTATTCTTTTTTGCTCGTATCATTGCTTCTAATGCATCCCACATTTCTTCAGGGATCTGGTCAAGAAGATTGAATTGCCCGGCTCCTTTGATCCATTCTCCTCCGTCCAGTGTAACGACTTCACCGTTTACATATGCTGAGAAGTCAGATACCAGATATGCTGCCAGATTTGCTAATTCCTGATGATCTCCAACTCGATTTAAAGGAACGCGTTTAGATAAGTCAAACTGATCTTTTAGCTCTCCGGGGAGTAATCTATCCCATGCACCTTTGGTAGGGAAAGGACCTGGTGCAATTGCATTAAATCGCATTCCGTATTTAGCCCATTCTACAGCGAGTGATCTGGTCATTGCTAAAACACCTGCTTTTGCACTTGCACTAGGAACTACATAGGCAGAACCTGTCCAGGCATAGGTAGTAACAATATTTAGTACTGCTGTATTTTTATAGTTGGTGTCAATCCAATGTTTTCCCAAGCATAATGTGCAGTTTTTAGTTCCTTTTAATACAATATCTATAATAGTATCGAATGCATTGGCTGATAAACGTTCTGTAGGCGATATAAAGTTCCCTGCAGCATTGTTCAGCAAAATATCCACTGTTCCAAAAGCTTCGATTACTGTATTTTTCATATTTTCAACCTGATCATAATGCCTTACATCACATTGAACGGGTAAACAAGTGCTTCCTGTTTCTTCTTCCAGCTCTTTTGCGGTTTTTTCAAGTTTTTCCAGATTTCTGGAAGTAATAGCTACTTTAGCACCGAGCTCTAGAAAATATTTTGTCATGGATTTTCCAAGACCGCTTCCTCCACCAGTAACGATGATGTTTTTTCCTTCTAAAGCTCCGTCACGAAGCATTTTTTGTTTGTAATTCATATGTTTTGGTTTCTTTGCTAATTAAAATGAGTAGTGCTAATGTACGGTTAAAACTTTAAAAAGTTATGCATGCATAGTATTTTTTTTAGTCGAGATCATCAAATGTTGAAATTAGGATTTCTAAAATAGTGATAGCGGCATTACTAATTTTGGTTCCTGGACCAAAGACAGCTACAGCTCCTGATTGAAAAAGATGCTCGTAATCATCTGGGGGGATTACTCCACCGACAATTACCATAATATCTTCTCTATTGTATTTTTTTAATTCTTCAACAATTTGTGGAACGAGTGTAGTGTGTCCTCCCGCGAGAGAAGATACTCCCACAATATGAACATCATTTTCCACTGCTTGCTTAGCTGCTTCTGCTGGTGTTTGGAATAGGGGACCTATATCTACATCAAAACCGACATCTGCATAGCTGGTGGCTACTACCTTAGCTCCTCTATCATGTCCGTCTTGTCCCATTTTGGCAATCATAATACGAGGTCTTCTTCCTTCTAGCTCGGCAAAGGTGTTAGCAAGTTCTCTTGCTTTGTCAAAATAGACATCGTTTTTTATTTCTTTGGCATACACTCCAGTAAATGATTTTATTTCTGCTTTATAACGTCCAAATTTTTTCTCTAATGCATCACTGATTTCTCCAAGTGTTGCACGAGCTCTGGCAGCCTCTACTGCTAAAGATAATAAATTAAGTTCTTCATTGTTAGTTGCCTCGGTTACTTTTTTCAAAGCATTTTGTACAGCTGCTTCATCTCTGGAGGCTTTTACTTTTTTGATAGAGGCGATTTGTTGTAATCGTACAGACTGATTGTCTACTTTTAGGGTGCTGATTGCTTCTTCTTCCTCTAGTTGGTATTTGTTTACTCCAATGATAATATCTTGTTCACTGTCAATTCTGGCTTGTTTTCTGGCAGCAGCTTCCTCGATTCTCATTTTTGGGATGCCGGCTTCAATCGCTTTGGTCATTCCTCCTAATTCTTCTACTTCGAGAATTAGTTTCCATGCTTTTTCGGCAATCTCGTTGGTTAGATTTTCTACGTAGTAACTTCCTGCCCAGGGATCAACTGTTTTGGTAATATTTGTTTCTTCTTGCAGGAAAATCTGAGTGTTTCTGGCAATTCTTGCTGAAAAATCAGTAGGAAGGGCAATGGCTTCATCTAATGCGTTTGTATGAAGGCTTTGTGTGCCACCAAATGCAGCTGCGCTAGCTTCGATACAAGTTCTGGCTACATTGTTAAAAGGATCCTGAGCGGTAAGGCTCCAACCGCTGGTTTGACAGTGAGTTCTGAGCATTAGTGATTTTGGGTTTTTAGGATTGAATTGTTTAATGAGTTTTGCCCAGAGCATTCTGGCAGCTCTCATTTTGGCTATTTCCATAAAGTGGTTCATTCCAATGGCCCAGAAAAAAGAGAGTCTTGGAGCAAAGGAATCAATATCCATTCCTGCTTCTATTCCTTTTCGTATGTATTCTAATCCATCTGTTAAGGTATATGCTAATTCTATATCACAGGTTGCTCCTGCTTCCTGCATATGATAACCAGAGATACTGATGGGATTAAATCTAGGCATGTTTTTCGAGCAATATTTAAAAATATCACTTATAATTCTCATAGAGGGAGTAGGGGGATAGATATAGGTATTTCGAACCATGAATTCTTTTAGGATATCATTCTGGATCGTACCTGATAAGGATTGTTTGTCTACTCCTTGTTCTTCAGCTGCTACAATATAAAAGGCCATGATCGGTAATACAGCTCCATTCATTGTCATAGATACAGACATTTTATCTAATGGAATCTGGTCAAATAGTACTTTCATATCCTCTACGGTATCGATAGCTACTCCTGCCATCCCAACATCTCCTACAACACGTTCATGGTCACTGTCGTATCCCCTGTGAGTAGCGAGATCAAAGGCGACAGAGAGTCCTTTTTGTCCGGCAGCCAGATTTCTTCTGTAAAAGGCATTACTTTCTTCTGCGGTAGAAAACCCTGCATATTGGCGTATCGTCCATGGGCGTCGAACATACATGGTAGAATACGGTCCTCTGAGGTAAGGAGGGATTCCCGCGGCAAACTGCAAGTGTTCTGCCTCTTTGATATCTTTTGGAGTATAAAAAGATTTGATAGGGATTCCTTCCTGGGTTATAAAGGGGGTAATGTCGGAAGCATCTTTTGAGAGTTCTCTAGTGTCTATTTCGAGGTGCTGAAGATCTTTTCTCGTCATTTTTGATATATCATTATTGATTGATTTGTTATGTTTTCAAAAGTAACTACTTATAAAAAACATCGCTTTCCTTTTCAGTAGTGTCAAATCATAACTGATATAAAATCACAAGCGCATATAGTATTTATGATTTTATACTGCCTATGGATAGAAAAAACCATTAGACAGCATGTAAAAATACATTTTTATCCGTGATTTTTAGAGAATAACACGAATTAGTAGCAGGGAAATAAAACTTTAATAACAAATAGGGCTACCCGAAAGCTTTTTCTATAACCATCAGAATAGAATAATAGATATCAAAAGCTATAAACTTTTTGACCTCGTAAGTATCGATTTCTTTATCCGAAAGATTATTGAGGCGTTGTGCAATCACGGAGGGGCTTACGTTGCCATCTAGTTCCAGGGTGTTGATGATATTTTTAAAGGCTTGACTATTACTGTTGTTTTTGATGCACTGAATAAACCCTCCTCTGTAATTAAAAATCATTACTTCTTCCTGGTTTTTTTTTGCAGTATCGGGGATAGGAGCCTTTTTGCCGTCTTCAGAAGCTTCGTATTCACTTAGTTTGATCCAAAGGGAATTTTTTCCATTGGCAATCTTCTTAAAAGTTCTGGCAAGCTCTATGGAGGTTTTTGATGGGAATTTTTTAAGATCTATAGACAGATTTGTTATTTCTGCTAAAAATGTTTTGTATGCCTTTACTGGGTTATTGTTTAGGTTATAGTATGTGTATAAATCCTTTTCAAAAGAAGCAAAAGACTTCTTAATAGCACCGCTTTCTTCCAGGCTCAGACAATCATATTTCTGACCATAGGAGGAAGGAACTATTATTGTTATGGTTAATAGAAACAGAAAAAATTTAATTGTATTTAGGGGCATAGTACGATTAGGGTTTTTTATTAAGCATTCATATTGTTTGTGTTTGTTAATGTTTCTTTTTCCATAGTTTCAGCTAGTCTCCTTTTAATGATCGGAGCGAACAGTGTTTTATGTATGTTTTTTTCCGGGAATGGAGCTTTTTCCATATCCGGAGTTATTTCATTTTTATTTCGGTATTTATTAGTTCCTGTCAGAACTATTTGTTCCTGATCAAAAAGAAGTTGCTCTTTTTCTGCACTTTCTTTTATTTTCTTTTGGGCGGTTCCGGATTTCAGGTGTTCTAAGAATCCTCCTCCTTGCTCTATATTTTTAAACAGTAACAATGCCTTGTCAGCTAATTGTTTTGTTATACTTTCGATATAATATGATCCTGCAGCAGGATTATGAACAATATCGAAGTAACTTTCGTTTTTGAGTATTAATAATTGATTAATGGCAATTCTTCTCCCAAAATCATTATCATGATGATAGATGTCATCATATCGGTTGTTGAGAATAGTGTCAGCCCCACCTAAGATTGCGCTCATGCATTCGGTAGTTGTACGAAGCATGTTTACATTATAATCTAATATAGTTTTATTCCTGTGTGAAGGATATGCTAATATATGACTTTTTTTTAGGATTTCATATTCTGAAGCCAAAGAACTCCATAAGAGTCTAAAAGCTCTAAGTTTCGCTATTTCAAAAAAGTAGTTGCCGCCAATTGCTATTTTGAATACTATGGGATAGTTCTCTACGTATTTTTTAGTGCTGTTATTAAATTGGTTTAAATACTCATTTGCATGTGCTAAACCATAGGCTAATTGCTGAACAATAGTAGCACCTGCATTTTGATATAATGCCATGTCAATACTGAGGCAGGAGCGTAAATGAGTATTGTTGTTACAGATAGTAAGCGTTTTTTGTAAATCCTCGTTTCCATTCTGAAACCAGTTTCCGGTAGCTGCTAATTTTCCTATAGGGTCATTTATGTAGTATATTGACAGTTTTGTACGCCCCGCAGCATTCTCCAGTACCTGAGCATATTCTTGAGATAAAAAGAGGGTTTCTATATAAAGAATTGTTTTCTCAGTAATCCCTGCAATTAATTCTTCAGGGTTGATACTCGAATCAGAAATTCTGAAATAGATACTTTCGGCACCCTTTTTTATGTCTTCTAGAGCAATCTTGTTAGCAGTAATGGCATCAATAACATCTATTTTCTGAGCATTGCGCCAGGAGGAAGTGGTAGTGACTGTATAGGTGTCTGATAAGTCTTCATTAGTATAAAAAGGTCTTATATCAATTCCTTCCAAAGTTCTATGGATAAGTGCTTCATTGTAGTCCGCACCTTTTAAATCAAATTGGATTTTCTGTTTCCATTCTTTAGCAGAAACTTTTTCGAAATTATCAAACAATGTCTTACTCATCATTTTTGGATTTAGGTAAACTATCTTCGTATTCTATAATAAAAATTTCTTCACCTTCTCGCTTCATGAAATATTCTTCACGGGCAAACCGCTCTATTTCGGTACTGTCTTTTAGTTTTACAATATCTTTTTGATCTTTTATAATCTCTTTGATATAGTATTCTTTGTTGTCTTTTAATTCCTGAATTTCCTGGTCTAGTTCCTGATGAATGAGCCATGAATTTGTATCAAAAAACAACATCCAAAAAATAAATACTGTAATGATTAGCACATATTTGTTTAGAAATATGGCAAATACAGGAATCAATGCAGGCTTATTTTTTAATGTATTAAAATAACTCTTTAGCTTCAAAGTGTGTTTGTAATAGTATGGTGTAAAGGTACAAAAGTTAATTCAAGCGTTCGTTTATTATCGTTTTCATAATGTTTATGGCTACATTATTATATTGGTTATTAGGGATAATAATATCTGCAAACTCTTTAGTAGGTTCTATAAATTGTTGGTGCATCGGTTTTAAGGTATTTTGATATCGATCCAGTACTTCTTTCATATCTCTTCCGCGTTCCGAAATATCTCTTTTGAGTCTTCTGATAAGACGTTCGTCATTATCGGCATGTACATAAATCTTAATGTCCAACATCTCGCGGATTTTAGGATGTGTTAAGACTAGGATCCCCTCTACAATCACCACTTTATTAGGGTAGGTGTCGATCGTTTCGCTTGTTCTGTTATGCTCTACAAAAGAGTAAATAGGTTGGGCTATTTTTTGCCCTTTTTTTAAGATAGCTAGGTGTTCTGCCAGTAAATCAAAATCAATAGACTGAGGGTGATCAAAGTTGATCAATGTTCGTTCTTCATAGGTGAGATGACTGGTATCTTTATAATAAGAATCCTGAGAGATTATAGTTACCTTACCTGTTGGTAATTCATTGATAATTTGATTGACAACTGTCGTTTTTCCACAGCCGGTACCACCTGCAATACCAATAATGAGCATTTCTTGTTTTTTGTGCAAATTTAAAGATTGTATGTTAATATAAAACTTTTGTTAATAGATTTACTCGATAATCGAGATTTGATTTTTTGAAGACTACTTAAGAATCGAAAACATTTCTTATATAACGTGTGTACATAAAGAAGTCTTACCAGCTGAATATTCTAATATGGATTATCAATATTGGTCTTCTAGATTTTTATAAATGAGTTATCATGCCGGGAAAAAAATAACTCCAGAAGAGGAGTCTCTGGATGCTCCGGTAACGGATTGCAGGCAATTGACTTCATTTCTCTCTTTTAATACGCCCATAAAACCAAATAAAATTGCTTCTTTAAAATCAATAATAGTTTCTTCAGGAATGATTACAGTAGCGATGTTTTTTATTTTTTCCCGAAGAGAGTTTATCAAAAAACTATTTTTTGCACCCCCTCCAGTAATAAAAAGGGTAGAGGTCTTTCCTTTGGTGCATGTTCTTTTGATATCATTACTAATTTGCGTGGCAATGTGTAGTGTTGCTGTATGTAACAGATCAGGAACAGGGGCTTGATATTGCTCTAAAAGGGGAATAATTATCTCTGTAAACCATTCTTTGCCTAATGATTTTGGTGGAGACTGGTAATAATATGGTAATGCATCGAGTTCTTTTGCTAGTGTAGGAATGATTTTTCCGGATTGAGAAACGACACCATTATGATCGTATTCCATGTCAATTTTGGAAGATAAGTAGTTAAGCATCATATTGACGGGAGAGATATCATAAGCAATTCGCTTTTGTTGAGCTGTATATGAAATATTACTAAATCCCCCCAGGTTCAGGCAGTAATCGTATGCTCCAAATAAGAGCTGATCACCAATAGGTACCAGAGGAGCTCCTTGTCCTCCATGAAGTACATCATTCGTTCTGAAATCACAGATTACCTTATAATTACTAGCATTAGCCAAGTGTTGTCCAGAGCCTATCTGATATGTTACCCCTTTATCTGGTTGATGAAATACAGTATGTCCATGACTTGCTATAAAATCCACTTCTAATTTATGGGTTTTTATAAACTGAAGAACCTGTTTCCCTAACCAGGTGCCATATTCATTATGAAACCGTATTAACTCAAAAGCAGTAAGGTGCATACTATCTTGTAAAGATTTTTTTAACTGAGATGTATATGGCAGGCTTTGAGATTCTAACAGGCTAAAGGACCATACATCGTCAATTATTTCATACCTGGTAAAGGAAATATCTAACCCATCCAAAGAAGTTCCGGACATCAGTCCTATTACATGATATGTGTTGATTGCCATTTAGTGATGTTTTTAGGGGGTGTATTCTTGCCGAAAAATACAAATTAATCTATTGTAATTGATTTTGGAAAGTATAAAAAAAACAAGGATTTTAAGAGGGATACTAAGCGGAGATAAATAAAAAATTATGTAGAATATTTAGAAAGTGAAAATAAATAACATTTCCTGTATGAAATATTAAATATTTGTATATATTTGCCCCCGCAAAAGATAACTGCATCGGGGTGTAGCGTAGCCCGGTTATCGCGCCGCGTTTGGGACGCGGAGGTCGCAGGTTCGAATCCTGCCACCCCGACATAAAACCTGATAGTCATCGGATTATCAGGTTTTTTATTTAATAAGAAAAATGGATTAAATTTATTTTCTATATAATGCTTCATATACGCTGATATTGTACCAAGACTAAAATTGTGTTGATGCAAAAATCTGGTTCATCTAATAAAAAAGGGCACTATATTTTTTACGTATAAATGTTCTCTACAGTTGTAGATATTAAGCAAGGAAGGGATCTCTTTCCTGTATGGGGGCTTACCCACCAAAAAGTATTTCGAAGCATTAAATTAATTCTTCAATTGATTAAAACAACTCTTCGAGATAGTCCGATTAAGGCTTCGGGGAGCTAATATAAGGAGTAATAGGTATAATGATCGTATAGGCTATAAGGGAGAATGATGGGATTACAGTAACTCTTTTTCAAAAAGAATTCTTAGATGATTGTATTAAAATCATATGACTAGAAAATGATTCTTTTTTAATACTGTTTTTTATAAAAAAACAACTAATTTTTAGTAGTGATATTTGTACAAATACGGTATGTGTACTCCTGATAAAATGGTATGCCGTCTATGTACAGTATCTGTACGTCAATGTATTATCAATAGCATGTTTTCCTGAAAATCAATTCATAGTATTGTCTCAAATTTTATAACTATGAAAGGAGAATTACAACAGTTCTTATGCTTGGTATTGCTCATTAATACATTATTTGGAATCCATAGGTTGAAAGCACAGCAAGCAAAAGTAATAACAGGAGGGATTAAAGGAGTTATAGTAGATGCAAGTACCCAAAGTCCTATTCCATATGCGACTATTGTAGTAAAATCAAAACAGGATCAAATTACTCTTACCGGAGGGATTTCTAATGATAAAGGGAAGTTTGAAATCGAAGCGATCTCTTCAGGAGATATTGTGGTGTTGATTCAGTTTATTGGATATAAAACGATTCGCAGAGAAATTAGCCTGAAGAATACCATTGAAGATATGGGAATCCTTTCTCTTTCTGAAGAAGCACAAGCCTTGGCAAGTGTGGATATTATAGCAGAACGTTCTACAATAGAACAGCGAATAGACCGTAAAGTAATTAATGTAGGAAAAGATCTGACCACTGCAGGAGCTTCTGCAGCAGATATTATGAGTAATATACCATCAGTAGATGTTGATCAGGATGGGAATGTTTCCCTGAGAGGAAATACCAATGTCCAGGTATTCATAGATGGAAAGCCAACCAACATTAGTAGTGATCAACTATTACAACAGATTCCATCTACTTCTATCAAAAAAATAGAATTGATTACCAATCCTAGTGCGAAGTATACCCCAGAAGGAATGAGTGGAATTATTAATGTGGTTTTGCGCAAAGAAGTTACTACAGGTTTCAATGGGTCTGTAAATACGGGATTTATTGTATGGGATCATATACAGTTTAATGGGAGTACAGACCTTAATTATAAAACAGGAGATATCAATATATATGGAAGTTATGGAACAAACCTGAGAAAAAGAAGAGTGATCGGAAATATTCGTCGTCCTCTGGATGCATCCAATGAGGACTGGTATTCTAACAGAGATGGGAATTCACAGTTGTTTAAAATTGGGTTAGATTACACGATTGGCAAAAAAAGTAAATTGTCATTATATACAAATCAGAATATTTTTGAGAATGATATATTGGCGGATAATCAGGTGTCGTTTACTGGAGCTACAGCATTTATTAATCAGCATTATACTAGTCTCAGAGAAAATACAAATGCGAGTTATAATATTGATTTTAAACAGGAATTTAATAAAGGACAAACTCTGGAGTTTGAAGCAGATTATAATCGGTATAAGGGAAGCGATAATGCTGATTTTTCTGTAGGGAATGAGCAGGGAAGCAATATTTATCTGGAAGATGTTTCTGATACCCGTGATAATACGGTATTAAATCTGGACTACGTATATCCGATATCTAAGAAAACAACTTTGGAAATAGGAGCAGAAGCCAGATTACAGGAGATAGATAATACGTTTATGACTACAAATCTTCATAATGAAGATGCAACCTATAGTTACTCGAGAGATATTTATTCTTTGTATACCACTTTTGGACAAAATTTAGGAAAATGGAGTTATCAGTTGGGAGCGCGCTTCGAAAACTATGAAGCGACAGGGGATTTTAAGGAAAGTAATAAAGAGCCACAGCTTTTTGAAGATGTAATTTTTAGTATATATCCTTCTGCTTTTATCAAGTATACTCCTAATATAGAAACACAAAATAATTCTTATCAGCTCAGTTACAGCAGGCGAGTAGATCGTCCTGGTTTAAATCAGATTACTCCTATACGGGTATGGTCTTCTGCACGAGTTACTAATGTAGGAAATCCCAGTCTCAATCCACAGTTTACCAATTCGATTGAAGCTAATTATACCCGACGATTACCAAAAGGAAGTATTACCACAGGCATATTTTATCGCAGTATCTCTGATGAGATTACCCGGTTTGCATTTCAGGATCCGGAATTGCCTGCTCAAATTTTATTTTCCTATAATAATTATAAAGACAATACCGCTTATGGGTTCGAAATTTCCGGTAGTTATAAACCCTTTAGCTGGTGGAATGGCAATGTTAGTTTTGATGTATATGCACAAACCCAGAAAGGAGTTACTGAAGGAGAAGAAATAGCAGTTGATAATGTGTTATACAATATGCGAATGACCCATAGTTTCAAAGTGAATAAAAAATTCAGTTTACAGCTATTCGGGATGTATAGAGGGGCTAATGATAACTTGCAATATGAGACAAAGGCGCTCTATTTTGTCAATGCAGGAGCACGATACAGTTTTGCTAATCGTAGCGGGACTGTCAGTCTGAATATGAATGATGTGTTTAATACTCAACAATTCTCATTCAATGCATATCGACCAATTACACAAATAGGTACGTTTAACTGGAACAGCCGAACAGTATATTTAGGACTTTCTTATCGGTTTGGGAAAAAACACACCGGATTAAAACGAAAGAAACGAGATGCGAATGAGAAAAAAGGAGGAGATTTTTTATAAAGAAACATTAATCATAGTAATGGTTAATTACTTGTTTGTTTGAAGAAGCCTGATGACTTTAATAGTTGTCAGGCTTTTGATTTAAGAAAGGATACTTTTGAAGATCATTGTTATAGATTTGATTTGGGGAAGATTCGTAAAGCTATTATTTCTAGATAATTTATTTAATCAGAGACGTTTCGATACGTTGTTTTGTTTTTAATTATTTTATCGTTTATAGATGTAGAGCCACAATAAAATGATTATTTGCCATATTGATAAGTAAATATCAATGTTATATTTTATTAGGTTTTTATACTCTTATTAAATAAGAGAATTTCCAATGAGTGGGTAGGTGTTTGGAGGAGTATTTTGTTTAAATTTTTTAAAAATATAAAAGGAGGCATTTCTTTTGTTAAACGATATTCTTTGTTTTTGATAATATCGATATCAGAATAATTACTGTCGAGATACATGATAAAACTGTTGAGGGCAGAGGAGTTTATTGATATCACCAAAGAGTATAAAATACCCCATGGCTGACCTTGAAGTTGAAAAATTGTTTCTAATAAATGCTTTGCAGGCTTACTCTGAAATAGTTTGCTTAAGTCGATTGTTGAACCGATAATTTTGGAAGAAAAAATAAATGTGTAACTTGTTTTCTTAGATATATAGTATTTTCGCCAGCTAAGGATACAGTATGGACAAGTCATTATTATTTCTTCCGGACATTTCTGGTTTTACGGAGTTTGTACAAACAACAGAAGCCAGACATAGTGAACATGTTATAGCCGAATTATTAGAAGTACTTATAGAAGCTAATATGTTAGATTTGGAACTGGCAGAGATAGAAGGAGATGCGTTGTTTTTCTATAAAGAAAATGAGGTTCCGGATGCAGAAACGCTATTTGCTCAGGTGGAGCGTATGTTTACAGATTTTTACAGTCATTTGGAGGTATTGAAGAAAAACAGAATTTGTCCTTGCCAGGCCTGTTCTTTAGCACCAAACTTACAGCTGAAGATCGTTATCCATAGTGGAGTACTACAATTTATAAATGTCAAAGGAAAACGGAAACCTTTTGGGAATCAGGTAATCGAGGTACATCGATTATTGAAGAATGATGTGCCACATGATCAATATGTTTTATTGAGTTCATCTCTGGCAGATTCTATTGCTGTTTCGGAAGGTTTTAAAAACAAATTATTTACTTTTTACAAGGGAGCAAATGAATATGATGGGAAAGTACTTCCATATCTCTATTCAGAAATAGAAAAAGAAGACCTGCAATTAATTCCTTTTTCCAAGGGAAGAACAGTGAATTTTGATGTTTTACCAAGTTTTGTGATTAAGCAACAATATCCAATATCAGCAACGCAACTTTTAGAATATATTACAAACTATTCATATCGCCATTATTGGACTGAAGGTGTTGATAAGGTAACGTATAATGAAGAGGAAGTGACACGACTGGGAACTGAACATGTTTGTGTGATTAATGGCAAGCATTTTGACTTTACAACAGTCGTAAAGGAAGGAGAACCGGGACAGTTGGTTTATGGAGAGTATACGACGAGTTTACCACCGGTGGATGAGCTATATCAATTTTTTGTGATTACACCAGTCACCGAGCAATCCTGTATTTTGGAGCTGGAGGTATATATAACAACAAAGTCGTGGATAAAAAAAATGGTACTCTTTTTATTGGTAAAAAAAGAAATAAAAAAGAGTGGGAAACAGGCATTACATAGCCTACATGAATTTGTAGTTAGTAATAGTAATGCCCGTTAGTTATTTTATGAACGGTTCTTTCCTGTAAATACACTAACTTTAGGATTCATAGGATTGCCAGCACTTCTTCTAAAGGATACGATCTGTCCTACATGGTAAATAGCATCTGCAATGGGACCATTCATCATATTCCAATAAGGATATGTAATTTCTTTATCTCCTCTTTTGAAAATAATAGTTAAGGCTGCAAGTTCTTTTTCATTTTTACCTCTAATAAGCTGACTGGCCTTTTGTAGATTCAGCAAGGTTTGTTTTCGAGTCTCAGCAAATGTACGGGCAGGTGCATCAGCTTGTTTTTCATTAGGACGGTTTAAGGAAGCGTTGAGAATAGTGGTAGATAGATCATAGATATGTTCTAATGTCTCAATGGCATTTCGGGCATCAGCAGAAGGAGAGAAATCCAGTTCTTTTTTTGTTAACCCTTCAGTAGCCCAGTAATATCGATATCCTAGCCCGTCAATAAACCTAGCAGCGACACTACCAGGACTATATTGCTCTGGAGCATCCGGAATCTGATGATAGGGTAATGTTTCGGAGGTATTTTGTGCATATCCCATAGAAAAAAATAAAATAGAAAGTGTAAGAAGTGATGATTTCATAATGTATTTCATGTGTTTATAATAATGTTTAGTAGTTGCATAGAACGAACCAGATATTTATTTTTAATAGATGTCAAATTTTTTTTCATGGCTCGCTTCGTATATTGATAGACTGATGCGTTTTTGGTAAAACCAGAATCAATTCTTTCTTTAATTTTAGGTAGTATGCCGAATTGTATGAAAATTTCCTTCGTGTTATAAGGAGATAAGGTCAATGTAGTGCCCCTATCTTTTATATTGTATTGTATGTGTTTTGCTGAATTCGAGAAGGGGAAACAGTTTGTATGCTCTGTTAGGAGGAGCACTTCTTTGCAATTGGTTATAGAATTAACCTTTTTTGTAGAAAAAAGACAGACATATTTAGCATCAAGTAGGATCATACTCTTAATTATGATAAGATAATTTAATACAAAATCCTAAATATAAATAATATGTAGTTTTTAGGAGGAGATTTTAAAAAAGTTATAACAGTATTAAGAGTACTTCTTTTGAGCTAAATATGTCTGAAAAAAGCATGGTTTAATGATTTTTTACTTAACCTGCTTTTGCTTTATATATTTAATAGCATTTGTTAATTGTGCTACTTTACGGAGTTGAGCACTGGCATGTGTCATATTTTTTTTCATCAACTCTTCCTTTTTGATCGTTCTTTCCAATTTTTTCTTTTCCTGCTCCAATATTTGAATTGGGTATGTTAAGTTTTTCATCTATACAGTACGTTTTTAGTGTGTTTTAATAAAAATCCTATTTGTCTTATTTCTTGTTGGTTACTAGTTTTATAAGATGGTTTGTATCTAAAAATAAAATAGATACTTAAGAGACTTGACAAAACATCAAGCGTTTCAACATGTTGATTTTACATATGATAAAACTATTGTCTTCCTGCAAAAGGTAAACGCCTGATTAATGAAAATAGTTTTTATTGATCTGAATTTCTTTTAATAAATCTGCAATCTTATGTCGACGGTCTGTTTTTTCGCAAAAGGCATTATATGTCAATAGAACCCTGGGGAATTCACGCCTGATAGTGGCATCTAGATTTTGGTGAACGTTTTGGTTCTCGGATAGGTATACAATAAAGAAAATAGCACGTCTGTAGAGTGTATCTGCCTCGTTGAGCTTTCCTATTTCCCAGTAGGTATTGGATAAATTATTACAAGAAATAATAAAAGTGGAGACAATGGGAATTCCAAATTGCAAGCTGCTAAACATATGCCGAACAAGTTTGGAAGCTTCGGAAAAAGCTTTTGTATAGTGAATAATAGCTTTTTCAAATTTACCTTTGCTAAACAAGGCATTTCCGGAAATGGTGTATACTTTCCATTGATTTTCTATATGAAGTAATTCTGATGTACTCATAAGTGAAATAAGTTTTTTAATGATTTGTGTATTACATGAGCGTTCTTGTTTAAGGACCGGAAAGGTCTGTTCTATAATTCTTTTTGTATTGATTTTGGTAAAAAAGGAATTAAGAGCATTGAGTAGTTTTATTGCATAGGTTGTTTGTTTATAATTTTATAAAGCGTTTAGTAATTTTTTGCTGTCCAGATATTCAAAAAAACGTTTTTTAACGCTAAAATTTTCATCGAGAATGACCATAGCTGGAAGTGAAAAAGGATATCCCTTTCTACTAGCAAGTAGTAAAGGGATATCGTGTATTGCATTTCGTTTTGTTTTGTGATGTTTATTGATAAAGTTGGTTCCGTCAAAACTGATGGTGTCTTTTTGCTCCGCATTCATTTTTACGGCATAGTATTCTTTGTTAATTTTAGCAATTACTTCCGGTTTGGTAAATACCACCCGATCCATTTTCTTGCAATACACGCACCAGTCAGTATAGAAGTCAATAAATACTTTTTTGGATTTTACTTTTAAAGAATCATCTAATTGTTCAAATGTGATCCAGTGAATTTCTTCATGTTTCTGAGAGAAAATCAATAATGGAAGCAAGTATAAGATTCCAGTAATACTATGTTTTTTAAAAAGCGACATCATATTAATGCATTTTACCAAATTTTATACCAAAAAAGAAAGTTCTGGGAGCCGCAGGACCGTAAATATAATCAGAATCCCTACTTGCTCCAGTATCAAAATCATCCTGATAACTATTAAACATATTTTTAACTCCTCCACTAAAAGTTAGCTGAAAATCATTTGTAATATCTATATGGTATTCTAATTTTAGATTCAGATCATAAAAAGAATCACTTTCTACAAGCTCCATAAACCCAGAGTCACTAATTACATGAGGAACAGTCATGGTACCAGTATATGTTCCTGTAAAATCAATATTCAAATCTTCTAATGGAATCCAGGAAAGATTAAAATATCCATAGGTTTCTGGATTTCTGATGAATTTATCCACACTGATGTTCGTTTCTCCCGGGACACTTCCATCTGTTTCAAAAAGCAATTGTGTTTCTTTATATTTTGATTGCTGATAAGTTCCTCCAATCTGAAATTGCCATTTTTTTGAAGGAGAAACCCCAATTTCAATATTAGAACCGTATACAGTGGCACCTGATCCATTTCTCACCTCCTCAAGGATAGATCCATTAGGTAATGCAGCACCTGTACTAACAAGGGTAAATGGATCTTTTAATTCAGTAAAAAAACCTTCTACGAGAAAGTCCGTTTGTACCTTATTAAAGTTTTTGCTGTAATTCAAAGATCCCGTATACGCATTAGAAAATTCTGTAGACAGATTTTCCGATAGTATAACAAATTGTGGTTCACCTCCTACAGAAGAAATATGAAGGTCTTCATTAAACGCTTGCGGAGACCTAAAACCTCTGGCATACCCTCCTCTGAACTTTAATGCATTGCTGATTTGATAGGAAAGTGTTATTCTAGGGCTTAGCACAGTTTGGTCTACGGAAACCGTTCGGGAGATTCCTCCGATGTTGTAATCTCCTTCTACCTTCACATTGTCCAAACGTGTTCCAACAAGAGCGGTGAATTGCTCTGTAGGCTTCCACTCATATTGTGCATAAGTACCAATTGTTTTTACATTTTGATCAATTAACCGGTTGTATCCTGCAATAGCATCTTCTGTATCACTGATATTGTACTCTATTCCAGCAGTAAGAATATCTTCATTACTGAAATTTTGAGTAAACTGAATCCCGCTAACAATAGCTAAATCTTTGGTGTTTCCATAAGAATTACTCGCTAAGATACTGTCTTGTGCAGTTCTTTCGCCTCCCAGACCTCCGTAAAAGCTATCTCTGTTCGTGTACTGCGCAGAAGAATATATAGAGAATTTGTTTGTTAATTTCTTATTCTGAAGATCATATGCAATACCTCCTAGGAAGGTAGTATGATCTAATTGTTCTGTAATATCTGTAAAATGAGGAGCTATATCGAGTTGATCCCCACCTCTTCTAAATTCTTTTAGAGAAGTTATATCCAGCGAGAGTCGGCTTCTTTCATTTGGTTTTAAATAAGCTTTTGCTCCAAATGTATTATTCGTTAACGTGGTTATTTCAGTAAAACCATCTCCATTGGCATCAAATTCTTCCCGGTCTCTATAGGTCCCGAAAAGGGTGATACCGCTCATGAGGTCATCGCTAACCATTGAAGAATTAAAAGTCACTGTACGATCCGGGGCTTTTCCATCGATTAAGCTTAGATTGGTACCTATTTCCCAGGAATTTAATACTGGGTCTTTGGTAATGATATTTACGGTACCTGCAATGGCATTAGAGCCATACAAAGCAGACCCTCCACTACGCACAACTTCTACGCGGTCTATAATATTAGTAGGAATTTGCTCTAGTCCATAGACGCTATTTAAGGCACTGAATACAGCTCTACTATTCACTAAGACCTGTGTATAGCTTCCGTCCAGCCCATTAAGTCGAACCTGGGTAAAACCACAGTTTTGACAATTGGTTTCTACCCGAACACCAGGGGCGTAATTCAATCCATCTGCTAAGGCTATAGACTGTGTGGCAGTTAATAGTTTAGGACTAAGAACATTGACAACTACAGGAGCTTTTTTTCGATTAACCCGATTTCGGGTGGCACTTACGACTACCTGTTCCAGGTTTAAACGATCCGGAGTTAAGTCAAAGTTCTTGGTAATACTTTCACTATTTTTTATTTGCACATTGGTATATAATGTAGTGTATCCCATGAGTGCAATTGTTAGTTTATAGTGTCCTTCCGCTAATGCTAGTTGGTATTCCCCATGTTCATTAGCCGATGTTCCTGTAGAAAAGTCTGTTCCGTTAACTTGAATAACGGCATAAGCTAATTCTTGACCGCCAGCGGTAATTTGACCCTTTAGGGTGGTCTTTTGACCGTATATAGAAGATATGGAACAATAGAGCATACTTAAGAGTATAACGTAATATTTCATTTTTTTGATTTCATGTGTTTAGGTGATGCAAATATAAAAAGTTAGTCATGTCTAACAAATTTATTTAGATTAATTGTTTATTAAAAACTAAAGAATTTGATATAGGGAGTTTAAAGAAAGAAGAAAGGAGTAAAATACCTGTGTATTACAGGTTATTTTTAATCAATAAAAACTAATAAAAAACCATAAGTATAAGGGGATTGAGTCGTATCTTTATATGCGATAATCTGAAGTGAATTCTTTCTTAAATTTTAGTGTATGGAAAATCTTGATGCGGCAAGACTCCAAATGGCATTTACCCTAATATTTCATATTGTTTTTGCATGTATTGGGATGGTAATGCCTTTTTTTATGGTGGTATCTCATTATAAATGGTTAAAAACAAGAGATGCTGTTTATCTGAAACTTACCAAGTCCTGGCAAAAAGGGGTTGCTATTTTTTTTGTAACAGGTGCGGTTTCTGGTACAGCATTATCTTTCGAATTAGGTCTATTGTGGCCGGAATTTATGAAACATGCAGGTCCTATTATAGGAATGCCATTTTCATTAGAAGGGGCAGCCTTTTTTGTAGAAGCTGTCGCATTGGGGTTTTATTTATATGGGTGGAATAAGTTACCAGAAAAATTTCATTGGTTTACAGGAGTCATTATTGGATTGTCTGGGGTTTCTTCTGGGATATTAGTGGTAGCCGCCAATGGATGGATGAATGCCCCGAGCGGGTTTGATTATATTGATGGAGAGTTTTTAAATATTGATCCGGTACAAGCATTGCTTAATCCAGCCTGGTTTACACAAGCATTGCATATGGTACTGGCAGCGTTTACGGCAACTGGTTTTGCTGTAGCAGGAGTACATGCATATCAGATTTATAAAAAGAAAAAAGTAGCTGTTCATAAAAAGGCATTTAATATTGCCATTACTTTTGGTGCTATTGCAGCAATATTACAACCCATAAGTGGAGATATCTCAGCAAAAGATATCGCAAAAAGACAACCGGTAAAACTAGCAGCCATGGAGGCTCATTATACTACAGAAAAAGGAGTCCCTTTATATATAGGAGGAATTGTGAATCCAGAAACCCAGGAGGTATCTTATAAAATAGAACTCCCTAAGATGCTATCATTTTTGGCATTTGGAGATGTGAACGCAGAAGTAAAAGGGTTGAATGATTTTCCAGAAGATGAACGTCCCAATGTTCCGGTGGTTCATTATTCTTTCCAGATAATGGTAGGAATCGGAGGACTTTTAATGATGATAGGAATCTTTTACTTTATTTCCAGAAAAAAGAAAAAATGGCAACAACGTACAGTATACTGGTTGTTATTTGCAATCATTTCTCCTTTGGGGTTTATTGCGTTAGAGGCAGGTTGGATTGTAACAGAAGTTGGGCGCCAACCCTGGATTATTCATAAAATTATGAAAACTAAAGATGCTGTGACGCCAATGCCAGGTATCGTTTTTAGTTTTTACAGCTATCTGGTTGTTTATTTATTGTTGACAGTAGCAGTAACCTGGCTAATGACTCGACAAATTAAAGTGTTAAACTCTTCAAAGTAAGTGATATGTTATACGTTGTTTTATTTTTCCTCTTTTTTGCTTTATATCTATACGTAGTGCTGGGAGGAGCTGATTATGGAGCAGGAATTGTAGAGTTATTCTCCTCTGTAGAAAATCAAAAAATAACAAAAAAGACCATTTATAGAGTAATGGGACCTGTATGGGAAGCGAATCATATTTGGATTATCATTGTGATTGTTATTTTATGGGTAGGTTTTCCTCAATATTATAATATCATGGTGGTGCATCTGCATATTCCATTAACAATGATGTTGTTGGGAGTGACGTTGAGGGGAGTGGCCTTTGTATTTAGGCACTATGATGCCATTGTGGATGACTCACAGAAATTATACGATACACTATTTAAAATATCCAGTTTTATTACTCCTATGTTTTTAGGGATGATTTTCGGAGGGCTGGTTAGTGGGGATATTCATTTAGAGGCAGTAAATGCAACTACAAGTTTTTACGATGTTTTTATCCAGCCATGGAGTTCCATATTCAGTATTCTGATAGGAATGTTTTTTACTGCTTTATGTGCTTTTTTATCAGCTGTGTTATTAATAGGAGAGTCAGAGCAGGAAGGAAAGAAGATGTATGTGAGAAAAGCCATGATCGCTACAGCTGTTGTTTTTCTGGTAGGAGGGTTGGTATTTGGGTATGGGATTTATTTTGAGTACACATTTATTGTAAAAATAATTCAAACCCCATTTGCTATAGCACTACTCGGGATATCAGGAATATTACTTGTACCGATGTGGTTTCTGATAAAAGGAGGAAATGTAATCTGGAGCCGATTTTTTGCCGGACTACAGGTGTTTTTAATTTTATTAGCTGCATTTATAGCCCATTTTCCTCATATAATATTAGTTGATGGATCAAGTGTTAGTTTATTAGAAAAGATAGCGCCGGATAGCGTAATTTCTACCTTAGCAATTACTTTGTTAATTGCCGGTCTAATTGTTTTACCTGGATTATTCCATTTGCTAAAATCTTTTAAGATGATTAAAATTCTAGAGAAAAATAACCCTTAGAATTCGGAAAGGATTATTATATTTGCGTCTTTGAAAAAACGGGATGTAGCTTAGTCCGGTTAAAGTGCTGGTCTGGGGGACCAGAGATCGGAGGTTCGAATCCTCTCATCCCGACTGCCGCAAGTCATTTTGATGTCTTGCGGTTTTTTGTTTTTTTAACTTTTGTAATGTTTTTAATTTGGTAACAATTTCAATACTTAAAACATTAATTATATGTAAATTGAAATTTATCAAAAAAAACAAATAAGTGAGTACTATTAAATTTGGAATACGCAGTGTACGCTTAAAAAGCTATTCACTAAGGGAATTAGGTCTTGAAAATGAGGTAAATGCTAAAATGAGAGTTGAATATAGACAAAACTATTTCCACCTTCATTTTTTACCTCTATTTCCTACTACGAAAGTATTGAGATTACGAAAAGAAGATCAACAGTTATATGAAATTCCTGAACATATTCGTACAGTAATAGCATCTCAGATTAAAGAAAAACCTAAAACACCCTGGTATACATTTTTAGGCCCTATAATTTTGTTAGTAGGACTAACTTTTTATTTTGGGAATTTAGGGATAAAAAATTATCAAACTAAGGCATATTATAAAGAAAAATTTAACCAGACAAGAGATCATAGCCTTCAGCTACTGGATAGTCTTGATACTCATGTGTATTTTAAAATTAGAGATACAAAAAGGTCATTCCGAACAGATGGGTTATATGCTAAAGTAGAGAATATTTATAAGGATAGTATACAATTAGTAAAATTGCATACGGATCTCAAATATGATGAAGATAGACTTTCTTATCAAGTTCAGAAGTACTATGAGACATATGCCGCTAATTTACCAGCAGAATGGGTGTCAATAGATACACTAAAAAAAGCAATATTACGAGAATACGGATCTTCGAGTAAAAATAAAGGGATTCATATTTTCGAAACTACAATGATTATAGAAGAGGCAGCCTCAATTTATAAAGAACCTTATCTAGTCACAGATGGTAAAGGAGTGGATTATATTAAAAAACAAATGTCTTTACGATTAAAAAACTATGGTTGTGAGGCAATTATTAGTAAAATACATTTAAAAAAAGGAATGCTGAAATGGGATCAGGAATTTCCAATAGATTTCAGCAAGTATAGTTCTAATACATATAGTAAGCTAACTATTTATGCTACTTATGAAAATAAAGAAGAAGAGTATGAGTTTATTATTGACCTGAGAGATGATGAAAATATGTTACATCAATATGAGGTCAAGGGAACTTTAGAAAATGGTTTTAAGTTAAAAAGAATTCGATCGGGAAGTAAAAGAAAGTAATGAGAGAAAGATAGTTTTTACATAAAAGTAAAGGTTATATATTGAAGGTGAGTTCATAAAAAAGTCCCTTTTGTCCCAAAAGAACTGTTGTAAATCAAGCAATTTTACATAAAATTATAGAAGAGAAAATTAATTATAAATGAATTTTTCTAGTACTAAATAGAAAGAAAAAATCTTTGTATCATCTAAAAAAGGCTCTCTGATCAATATTATAATTTACTAAAGGACTGCAAAGACGGAAATGGAGCTACTTTCCGTGAAAAAAAGTAGTTGATAATCTCATAATTTTACAGGATATATAAAAAGAACTACGAACCGATAACCTGATTAAATGCATAAGGTTTTTTAATGATGTTTTTTTAACGTGTTGTATACGAGTATTTTGTGAAAATGGCACAAAAAATGCCATAGATAAAATAACCAACATTGATTATCAAATACCTTAAAACTTAAAAACATGCTAAAGAAAAGAACAAAAAAAATTATAAGAGCAATTAAAAACACAGCAGCCTACAAAGCGAGAAGTATAGATTATACTGAGCATGATGATAGAGTAGTGGTGTATAACAATAATAAGAGTGATCACGAAGATTTTGTAGCAATCTATGCAATTTTACCTCTAACTGCTTTCAAACTTAGAATTAAAGCCTATAAATCTAAAGTATATCTGGAAGTAAAGTAACCATCGATATATTGAGATAAGAAAAAAGAACTCTTGAAATTTTCAAGAGTTTTTTTATTGCTGCATTTCAAAGGGTGCCTATTTACATTATAAAAGGTTTTTGTGATTTTTTATTAAAAAAATGTAAGAGTTTTATTAAAATATGTTAAAATAAAATACTGAATTATTGATGGTTAGCTAATTTGTGTACTTTCATAATATCATTTAACCAAACTTATATATAACTATGAAACAGATGATTAATTTAATGCTGTGTCTATGTATGACCAGCATTTTTTATGCGCAAAGTAGTGATCCGCTAAAAAATCAACTTTATGTACTGGATGATGTAAATGAATATAAACTTCTGGTGAAGTTTAAGTCAGCATTGATGCCAGTTGTAAACAAGGGGGAAGTAGCATTATTGAATTCCTCATTTAGCGAGAAGTCCTCCAAGAATTTGAGAGGGCTTTTTTTTAGACCTTTAATTGAATTCACGGAAGCCCAAAAGGCAGCATTAAGGAGTCCGACAATGCGAAGCCAATCGGATGAAAAAGGATTCAATATTTTAGATTTTGCAGGCTTGTGCGAAGTGCAATCTTCTATAAAAGATAAGCATGCATTATTAGCTTTGGGAAAAAAGCTAGAAGAATTAGAAGAAGTTGAATACTGTGTATTGGAGCCAGTTAAATCTCCTCCACCTCCTGGTTTTTTCTCATTTGCTCCAACCCCGGATTTAACTGCCCGGCAAGGATATAGAAAAGCAAATCCAGGAATAGATGTTGATTATGCCTGGTCAGTTGGTGCCATGGGGCAAGGAGTAAAAATTACAGATATTGAATACAGCTGGGGGAAATTAGATCATGAAGAGTTTGTAAATCAGGGGATGTCATATGTTACATCGCATTATACAGACAATTACAAAGATCATGGAATTGCAGTGATGGGTATTCTGGTAGGAGATGAAGATAACGGAGTGGGAATTAAAGGAACAGCTCCAAAAGCAACCGGAAGAGTAATTAGTGAAATACAAGGACGAGCTACTGCGATCTTAAAAGCAGCTCAAAACTCTCAGGCAGGAGATATTATTGTATTAGAAATGCAAACCGGGGGACCCGATGGAAAACTAGCTCCTGCAGATGTTAATCAATCTGTATGGGATGCCGTAAAATCAGCAACAGATGCTGGAATTTTAGTAGTAGCTGCTGCTGGAAATGGAAATGCAAACCTGGATAGCTCTTCTTATAGTTCCTATAGAAACAGAGGAGATAATGGAAGTATTATAGTAGGAGCAGGAAGCTCTAATACTACTCATTCCAAACTAAATTTTAGCACATATGGACAACGAGTAAATGTTCAGGGGTGGGGACACAATGTTTTTACCACAGGATATGGAGATGTAACCTATGATAATGATTATAGAAAAGAATATACTGCGAGGTTTAATGGAACCAGTTCAGCGACACCGGTTGTAACCAGTGCAGTAGCTTGTATTCAATCATATGCAAAAGAAAAATTAGGAAAGAATATTGCTCCCAGAGAGATGCGAGAATTATTAATTTCCACAGGAATTGCTCAGGGAAGTGGTGGTCATATCGGACCGATACCAAATCTAAAAGCAGCAATTAAAAAGATTTCTGATGGTAGCCCGGGAATCAATGCCCCATCAAACTTAACTGCCAGAAGTACTTCTAACAGCGAAATACGGTTGCAATGGAAAGACAATAGTACAGACGAAACTGGATTCAAAATAGAACGTAGTACGAATGGAACCAACTTTACAGAAATAAAAAGCGTAAGAGCTAATGCCAGTTCATATACAGATACAGGTTTACAAGCAGGAACGACTTACTATTATAGGGTAAAAGCGTTTAACAACACGAACCAGTCGACGTATTCCAATACAGCAAAAGCAACGACCAGTGGAGGAGGGGGAATGACTACAGTGAATTTTGAACTAAAATTGGATAATTATCCGAGAGAAACTTCCTGGGAGGTTAAAGATGCACAAGGAACTGTATTGTATAAAGGAGGTAACTATGGAAGAAGGGGACAACTGATTAAAAAAACATTTGAGTTAAAAGATGCTTGTTACAATTTTGAAATCAAAGATACGTATGGGGATGGGATTTGCTGTAGCTACGGTAATGGTTATTACAAATTATCAAATAAAGGAACTGTACTGATAGAAGGAGGAAACTTTGCAAGTGTAGATACAAAGAGGTTTTGTATTCCAGCTACTACTTTAGCTAAATCAGGTATCGTTACTGAATCTATAGAACCATTATCCGGGCAGGATATCCGCGTGATTCCTCCAAAATATAGCGAACTAGCTAGTATAGAATTTGTAAAAGTAAAGAGTAAATATGTAGACTTAGCCGTTTATAATGTTGGTGGAATTTGCGTTTTTAAGAGAGACAATCACCCTACAAACGAGACAGTATCTTTTAATACAAGTGCATTACCATCTGGAATTTACTTATTAGAAGTATATGAAAGCGGAAAAAAGAAAGTATACAAATGGGTTAAAGAGTAAAATAAACCTCAATTAATTAGATAATATTGCTCTAATAGAAAAGCTCCTGATAGAATCAGGAGCTTTTTGCATTAATAAAGATATGGTTTAGGTAGTATTTAGAAAGTAAACACCTCTTCTGTAATTTGATATGATGAGAAAACTCCTTTTCCTCCATTGACATTAGAAGGAATAGTAATTGGTTCTACAAAGATTTCATCTTCGAAAAATTCTTGTTTTTTTATCGCCTGGTGGTACTCAAAATAATTTTTATCTACCGTGAGAATTTTTACCGTTACCTTTTTTACTTCTCGGGTATTTCCGGTTATTCCTTTTGCTTTTAAGAAAGCACCATCCCGTCCTGCATCGCTGATATACTCCCTCGTGTCATCTTCTATCCCAAAATCATCTTCTTCGTAAAAGAGGTGGTGATTAAAATCGAATTGAGTCAGGTTTATTTCGAAAGAATTGTCAATATCTTCAACATCTTCATTTGCTATAGCGATCACATGATAAAAATTTTCTTCAGAAGCAATATCTTTCCAGCTAATTTCAGCACTGAGATAGGTGCTACTACCGAATCTGGCTTCTTCTTTTTTGATGATAGGTTTTTCAAGCTCTGTACTTGCATTACCAGGTATTGTTGTACTGGCAGTGGCTGTTTTAGCCAAAGCAGTTACTTCTATCGTATAAGTTTCTCCTGCCAGAATAGGGAAGTCTTTGGATGCGACTACATATTTTTTGCTTGTAGGATTGTATGGAACCGTTATGTCTTCATTTTTTGAATTTTTTAAGGTTACAGATGCATCTTTAATCAAAAAATCTTCTTCTGGGATTTTAGGATTGTTTAAGACTACAGATAAGGGAAATGTTTTAGAAATCTCCACCTCTATCAAATCATTTTGAGGGGCGATAAAGCTAGTAATCACAATTTCATTATCAGTAGATAAAAAAGATCCGATATCAACCGGAGTAACAAAAGTATCTTCTCCGCAGCTGCTCATCAATAATGATAGCAATAAAGTTCCTATCAGGCTGTGAATATATGTTTTCATAATTCGTTTGTTTTATAAGGATAGTGTTGTTGATTAAAACTCATACTTGTAAGTGATTGATGGAATAATTGGGAGAATCGAAATTCGATTGAGCTCTCTGACACCATTTTTTCTTTTAAATATATAAGTGAATGGGTTTTTTCTGAAATAAGCATTGTAGATGCTAAAATCCCATGTTCTGGTTCCTCTTTTTTTCTTTTTATGAAATTGAATCGAAAGATCAAGTCTATGGGTACTTTCTCCTCTAAAGTTATTGCGCTCTTCGTAGTTTTTAGAAATTCCTCTATTGTTAAAAATGTTGCTTTGACTGAGATCGTGTCTATCATTGATAGGCGTTTTAATCTCACCGTTTGGTAAGGTATAATTACTACCTGAAGCATAAATCCATGAACCGGATAATGTAATTTTTTTACTGGGTTTATAAATTCCAACCAAAGAAACATCATGCCTACGATCGTATCGGGCAAAAAAGCGTTTCCCTTGGTTGAGTTCATCAAATTGCCGATCTGACCAGGCGAGAGTATAGCCAATCCATCCTGTAAATTTACCAAACTTTCTCTGTAATAGGAACTCTAATCCATAGGCTTCTGCCTCTCCTGATACGACATTATCCTCCCAAGTTTTTTCGCTATCCTCTCGTGCATCAAATATAAAATCAGTTCCTTCTTTATACCCTATAACATTGTTGGATTTTTTGTAATACCCCTCCAGTGATAAGGTAAAGTTTTCATCGATAAAGTCTCTGGAGTATCCCAGTGCAACCTGATGAGAGCTTTGTGGTTTTACCCGATCGGTCGAAGACACCCAAAGATCAGTTGGTAGACCAATTCCTGAATTGCTCAATAAATGAATGTATTGATTCATAGAAGAATAAGAAGCTTTTACAGCAGATACATCATTTAATTTATAAGCGAGGGATACTCTAGATTCCGGGTTGATATAGTTTAGAGATTTGTAATTAAAACTACTCACACGTATTCCGAGATTCGTTTTAAAACGTTCAGAGATTTTCCATTCATCTTCTACATAAACAGCGGATTCTATAGAACGAAATTCAGTTTTGGATCGGTTATCAGGGAATCCCTTTTCCTTAATAACGCTGGTATGTGGTGTAAAGTTATGATGCAATGCTTGTGCACCAAATCGCAAATGATGGTTTAATGAAGGAAAATAATCAAAATCTAGTTTTACACCAAGGTCTGTAATTCCGGAGTGGAATTTGGCATCATACTGCTGATTGGAATATTCCTCTTCAACATCCAGGAAGAATTTGAAATTACTGTAAATTAATGATGTATTCGAAAACAATTTATCATTAAATTGATGGTTCCATCGAATCGTTGCTGTTTGATTTCCCCACCCTAGCCGGGTTTTGTATTTTTCATTGTCATAATTTTCTTTTAATTTGAAAATATCACGTCCCATATAACTACTTATATAGAGTTTGTTTTTACTGTCGAATTCATGATTTATTTTTGCATTTAAGTCATAGAAATAAGGAGAAACCTTGCTCTCAGAAGTACTCGCTAATCTGGTAAACAGATCTAAATAGGTTCTTCTTCCTGAAAAAAGAAATGAAGTTTTTCCTTTTTTGATTGGTCCTTGAAGTGTAATATTGGACGAAAGTAATCCAATACCAAATTTACCGTGAAGTTCATTTTTATTTCCATCCAGCATTCGTATATCTAGTACAGATGATAATCGACCTCCGTATCTGGCAGGAAATCCTCCTTTATACATTTCTACGGATTTAATAGCATCTCCGTTAAATACAGATAAAAAACCAAATAAGTGATTCGCATTGTATACAGTTGCATCATCCAGAATAAATAAATTTTGATCAGGACCACCTCCTCGTACATAAAGCCCCGAACTTCCTTCTGATCCGGCACTGACTCCTGGCATTAACTGAAATACTTTCAACACATCTTTTTCTCCCAGTAAGGCAGGAATATCCTGAATTTGTTCAACTGGTAACGATAAAGTACTCATTTGTACTTTGGATGAAATCCGTTCATTTTTTCTCGAGTCAATAATGACTTCATCTAATAGGTTACTTTCTATAGTTAAGTCAATGTCTTTTTGGATATTTTGGGTTAATGAGATGGTTGTTGTAACTGTTTTGAAACCAATATATGAGTAGTTAACATCATACGTTCCCAAAGGAAGCGTTAATGAATAGAAGCCAAAATCATTGGTGACAACTCCTTTTTTTAGAGCAGTGATGTATATAGATACTCCTGGTAACAGTTCGCCGCTTCCACTTTCTTTTACATATCCGCTGATGGTATATTTTTCATTATTTTCCTGAAATGAATACCCTTTTTGGATAATACCAGCTACCAGAAATAAAAAGATAGGTAGTATCAACCGGGTTTTGCAGTAGCCGCATAGTTGTTTTTTATACGAGATCATGTTTTCCTCCTTTAATCATTAGGTATTGAATTGTTTTTATTATTGATACTTTTTCGTCTTCTTGTTTTGAATTTCAAAAAAGTATGCAATTTTTAAAGGCCTTTGTAAACAAGTCGCAGGAAATAGAGAACACCCCTATAAGAGAGAAAATAAAAAGGTATTTCCGTATATGAAAAACGGTTTTTTATTGTATGTTTTTGATAATTAGTTGTGTAAAAAAAACGCCTGATGTATAAAATCAGGCGCTTTACAAAAATAAATCAGTATTTTTTTGTGTAGAAAGGATACTCCCTTTAAAAAAACTTTAACAGGTAGTTTATTTCATGCTTTCTTTGATAGTATTGTAAAAGTGATCAAATTTAGGGTTGATGGCAATCCGTGTAGAGGTTTCTATACTTTCAGAACCATATTCACTTTTAGCGATGAGGTCAATTCGTTTAGGATCTACTTTGTATTTATTCTGAAGTGTTCTGATAACCTCGGCAGCTTGTAAGCTACTCAAATCCCAGTTGTCTTTGATAGTCTTATTTTTAAACTCTATCGCATTGCTGTTTCCTTCTACATAAATAGAAAGGTCAGGAGTACTATTAATCGTATTAGCAATACTCTCTAACGTAACTTTGGCTTTATCGGTTACTGTGGTATTATCATCATTACCAAATAAAAAACTATTGGCTAAGGTGATATAAATTGTTCCTTTTTTTACACCAATGGAAGCTTCATTGGCAGCAGCTCCTTTCAGGTTGTTTTTAAACAGTGTTAATACAGCAAGTCTGGTAGAGTCACTACTACTGATAGCTTTATTAACGGTATTTAATTGCAAATCTTTTTCTTTAATCGTTTCCAAAGATTTTTCTAAGTTTTGAGCTTTCTTTTTAGAGAGTTCCGTGAAATTTCCCATGTTAGCCAGTAAAGAAGCATTGGTTTCTCTTAGGTCATTCACCTGATTTTCTAAGGATTGTACCTTAGATAAACCTACTTTTTCTTTTTTTCGGGACTCGTGTAATTCACTTTTTACAGTGTTTATTTCTTGTCTTAATTTATCTATTTCGGCAAGTAAATCTTTCTTTTTCTGAGCAGTTATGGAGGAAAGCCCTAAGATAGAAATGGAGAAGAATACAATAATTTTTTTCATCGGTTACATTATCGGTTTTTAATACATACCCTTTTTTATAAAAGTTATATTTCTACGACTTTTAACGGTTAAATGGGTTTCTATATGCTAAAGTAAAATATTTTGATTAATAAAAATAACGAGATCATGGTATGATCTTATATAAAAAGCATGATTAACTGTTTGTATAATCATGCTTTTTAATTTTTTTTTCAGAAAAATGATATGCTATTTTCCGAGTAGTTTTTTGGCATTTTCTATACTGCTATTAATTTCATCACGAAGCTCGCCGACAGCAACTTTTTCTTTTTTTAATAGTGCTAGTTTAGCTACGTAATCAAATTTTTCTTCTTCATGTGTTGCTTCATCATGCCCATCTCCATGATCATGCCCATGACCAGAGGAGAATTTTCTACCAAAATCACTCATCCATCTCATCATATGATCATATGATTTTTTTAACTCTAATTGAGATTTTTCATATACTTTGCCTTGAGCGGTAGTATCAATTTTTGGTTTTAATTCCTTAATTAAGGAACTGATTTCTCCCATTCTGGGCATTACTTCATCATGGATGTCTATAACTTGCTTCATTAAAGCATCAAACTCTTTTTCTTCTTTGCTTTGCGTTTCTTTATTACAAGAGATGAAAAACAAAGTCGTAAGACATATACAGATGATTCCTGATATTTTTTTCATGGTGCAATAGTTAATAAGGTGAATTTAAATTAATGTTTTTGGTATTTTTTTCTTGAGTATTCTCTCGTTTGTATTGTTTGGCAATTTTATTCATTTTTCGTTCTTGCCATGCAATACCTATTATACAGAGTATAATAGCAATTAAAAAAAAGGATAGTAGCATATGTTCTTGCTTTGTGGGGTTATTTTTTTTTATTTAATGTTTTAGAAGTTAATATATATAATAGAAAACCGCTCATAATAGTGAACAGCCCAAAAATAGAAAATATCCTCAAAACCCAGTTATTCATATTGTCTCTTTCTTGATAATCCATGGTGTGTAGCATCCATAGAAAATCAAATATTCTCCATTGATTATTCCTAAAAGTTTCGACTTGAAAACGCGGTTCGGATACATAAATTGTGGTATTTGCCGGTTTATCAAAACGAATAGCGTAAGCAGGAAGCGGGCGTCCCCTGTATTCGTGATGCTTGTTGGTTGTAGTAATGCGTTCTATATTAGTGATTTCTGAAGCGATTGATAACTTTTCTTTGGCGATTAATGCTGCTTTGTTTTCAGACATTTTTTTTGCTTTCTTTCCTGTTATCGCATTGAATAAAAGATACTGCTTCTGATGACCTTGTGTATATGTTACTTCATAGTATAGAGTATCCAATACTTTTTTTAGCCGGACATCTAGTACAGGGGTATGATTTGGTATGTGGTTATATAGCTGCGAATATGGAGCTATAATACCTTTGGGAATTGTAATAGGAGTTTTTTCTTTTTTTAGATTATCTCCTCTTATTTCGTCAATATTTGTCCAACTAAAATACAGCCCTCCTATGGTCCATAAAAAGAATTGTATCCCGAGCAATAGTCCCAGGTAACGATGCCACTTACGCGTATTTCTTACGAGTTTTCTTTTTTTCATTTTTTTGATAATAAATGGATAATCCAAGAATAGAAACAATAGCTACCATTAGGGTAATAACGATCATAATACCGTTTCTGGTATCTTTTCCCAGAAAGTCTAGATAATGATATTTATGCAGAAAAGCAAAGCTAAACCCTTCTCTTCTAGCTGAAGCATCCACTTTTGAAGCAAGTCTATCTGTGGTTGTTTCTACATAATAGGTGTCTTTTTGAACTGTTTTATACGCAATTTTCCATACAGGAAGCCGCTTGTTTATAAAACCGTATTCTCCAGAGAAACGTGCTATTTTTTGAGGAGTGTTCTTTTTTGCGTCTTTCAGTCCAGAGAAATAATCAGCTAAAAAAAATGCGTGTTTTGCATTCCCTTCTTTTTCAATAGATCTGGTGTTTAGGTGTAGGTATGCCACTTTTTTCTTAGCAGAAAAAACCTGAATAAAATTTTGCTGGTCAAAAGAAGTCAAGCGAAAGTTTACAGGAGTATGTGAATTTTTTTCGACAATATCTGTAAGAGAGAATTGCAGTGTTTTCGAGTCATATACTTTAGAGTATCGTTTGGCAGGACCGGAAACCATATCAAATTTTACAAATGCATGATATAATCCACTAAAAGCAAAAAGCATCATAAAAATCGAAATGGTCATTCCCGTAATTCTATGATATTTCCTGAATTTACTCTGCCTGGAAGTAGCAATAGTACGTTTGTATTTTTTCCAGAAGGCAGTATAAAAAATAACCCCGGAAAGAGCAGTAAGTAAACTGAGTAGTGCCAAAACAATAATAAGTGTCAGCTTAACAGCTTTGCTAAACCAGATAAAATCCCAGTTGTGCATCATATTAAATGCATAGAGCATTATTATTCTGGTACGATCATTAATGGTTCCTAATCTGCTGGATGGTGTGTGAACATATACATCTTTGCCATTTTCAAAGCGCACTTTGTAGACCGGTAATAATCGGTTAATTTCCCGATAGGTATTAGTGAAATTATGAAGTAGTGTAATTTCTGAAATCGGTAGTTCTTGTTCTCCAGAAAAATGACGTGCTAATACTTTTGCATATTGTTGATCTCCATGTGTCAGAGGAATATGCGTTTGTGTTTCTATATATGCCAATGTATTATCTGGTTTTTCAACTTGATAATACTGTTTATTCAGCATTGAGACCATCCGTATATTTTTGATTTCCGGCAGTTGGTTTTTTGTAAGAATGGTACTGATCAGGCTACTATCTGTTTCTTTTGTGATAGGAATGGTATGAACTCGTCTATTCGCAATATCAGGCTTAATCCACCCCATTATTGGGTGCAATACTCCACTGATGGTCCATAGAATCATAGGAATTAGAACCCAAAGCCCTAATTTTTTATGCCATTTGTACAGTTTAGCGATCATAGGTGTTGTTTTTATAGAAATTTTCCCGACCCTTTCTATAGAAAGGATCGGGATAAAGTGTTATAGGTTATATCGTAGCCCGAGGTGAAAAGCTCTTGGGTTTCCAATAGAATAGCTATTAGAACCTCTAAACCTGTTATAGGAAGCTCTAACGGCATATAATTCGTCAAATACATTCAGAAAGTGCCCCCATACTTCTATATTTTTATATTGTATGCTGGCTCTGAGATTAAAAATAGAATGCCCGTCATAGGTAGCTGTCGTTCTTTTTTCGTCTCCTTCTGGTGTAAGAATCGGGTTTCCGTCTGCATCCTCAACAATTACCTGGTTCTCAAAACTAGTATTATAAGCCCCTACGAGCTCATGCTCGGCAGCGATGTTGAAAGCAAGCTCTTTTGATATTTTTGTTTGATAAGAAACAATGGAAATCCCCGTGATAGAAGGAGCTGTATTTCTATCAGTGTCGGAATAATCGACTCCTCTGTCATAAAAAGTAACGTACCTATGCTTAGCATAGCTTCCATTATGTGTTAGGGATATTCCCTTTACAGGCATATATGTAAGTCCGTATTCAATTCCATAGGATCTGGTTTTTCCAGCATTACTATTAAAAAACTCATCATTTTCATTTCGTAATGTGATTAGGGTATTTTTCCCCTCTAAAAGATAGATAGCAGCATCAAATTTTAATTTAGACGGAAGTACAAAGTATCCTCCAATCTCATAATTGTCATACCTGCTTGGTTTTAGGTCAAAAACTTCTCCATCTACTCCAACAAAGCTGTTTCTATAGAGAGTAGAGGTTTGTGGAGGAGTAAACCCATTGGAATAATTGGCATATATTCCTGATTTTTTATTAAAATTATAATTGATTCCTAGCTTTGGTGCAATATTATCATAATTGTTTTCAGAATCTTTTGCTCCCGAAATACCGTCGTTTTGATTGTCATAATCATATTTGAAATAATCATATCGCAAAGCAGCAGTAATTTTTAATGCTTCTATTGGAGTTATTTCGTATTGCATATAAGCTGCGTGATTAAAAATATCAGCATGATAATTAAGAATATAATCCTGATGTTTCTTTTCATACCCTGTATTGATTCCTGTTGTAGGATCTACAAAAACACTGATTCTTTCTGCCTCATATTTTTGAGGAGAGTAATCAGTAGATGCGCCAATGATTAAGGAAGAAGCAGCAAAATCAAAATTTATTTTATGTTGAATAAGTCCAACATAACTTGTGAATTTATTAGAATTAACTTCTCCAGATCCGCTACCGGTTAGTTTTCCCTGATTTCTGAATTGACGAATTCTATAGGATGGGATCTGATCCATTCTGTTACTTCTGAAGATGAGGTTCACAGCTGTTTTGTGATTGTCATTCCATTGTTGATCCAGAGTAGAACGAAACCTAAAACTAACTGCATCTCTTTCTGTGAAGGTTTGATCACTTTCATAATTACCATTTGAGTAATCAGATTCACTAAGGGAACCTGCCATATCAGAGCGATAATCAACAGCATCTATTACTGATGTCCATCGGGTATTGGGAGAAAAGTCATATACGGTTTTTAAGGTAAAGGCTAATTTTTCATAATCACTATGTGCAATAGGACCATCTTCTCTTTTGGCATAATGTCCACCAACATAAAAACCTAATTTTTCATTTGCCTGATTAGAAACTTCTACTTCATATCTACTGAATCCCAGGTCATTTTGTTGATAATCAAAACCTCCACTCAGTTTTTCGGTAGGATTCTTAGTAATAAAGTTAAAACTTCCTCCGATAGCTTCACTACCATAGATACTGGATGCAGGTCCTTTTAGTACTTCTATGCGACCAAAAGAAGTATTGTTCATTTCTAATAAGGCATTATGATTGAATACAGAGGTAGGACGAATCGGAAGCCCATCTTCTAAATATAAGAATAATGATTTGGTAGAAATAGGAGAACGTACTGCCATAAAATGTTGTTCATTACTCCCGGCTCTGGAAGTAGACATTAATACTCCGGGAATTTGATTTACCAATTGGTCAATTCCGAAGGCCTTACTGGTTTTTATACTCTTGGCATTAAGAGTAGCAATAGAGCCAGGAACTTCAGATCTTTTTTGAGTTTCCCTACTGGCAGAAGTAACTAGTACTTCTTCTAATATTTGGTTTTCTTCTTCTAAAACTATTTGGGTATAAGAGGCTGTTAAGACTATTTTTTTTGAAGTATATCCAATATAGTTAATCAGAATTTCGGTGTTTTTTGTAACCTCAAGACTAAATTCTCCATTTTGATCACTGGTAGTGCCAACAGAAGGGTCTGAAGATACAGTGATGGTTGCACCGGATAAAGGGTGGTTGGAGGCAGTAGTTACTTTTCCTTTAAATAATTGTTGAGCTTGAGTTATAATGCTTGTTAATAGCAATATAATGAATGTTGCTTTTTTCATGGGATAATGTGTGTGAAAGTACTATAGGGGATATTACCATAGTTAGTTATAGTTTTATGAAACAACGTACTTTGTGTTGTTATATTTTATTGTAAATCAGCTTTATTCGTTTTTGGTTGTAGCAGGATGTATAATAAAAATAACAATCTGTAAGAATTCTGTTCCCTATAGCTAATGGATAAAAATCCACCTAGAAAATACTTTCTCAGTAATTTTTCTTTAATAAATGATTATATAGTCTTTATGCAGGAATTAGATTGTACACTGCTATCAATACAGAGAGCATTTTTTAATATTTATAGTGAAATAGCATAGTTCAATGTCACATTCACAATACAGCTTGCTATCTGTTTTTTTTAGAAAGAAGTATATTGATGCTGATAGCCAATTCCTGGTTTTGTCGAATTTATTTCGAAACTACATTTCTAAACATAGAAAACACTATTACCAAATACTCGTTTTATATAGTAGTAGATAATTAAGGTGTAAAATGTCGGACCTATCCCGAATTACAATTTACTTCCTGTGAATGTGTTGTATATTAGTACTGAGGTAACTCATATATTTATATAGAGACTTTACCTGCTGATGTTTGTAGTAGAAACCTATAAATTCGTTCAAGCTTTATTAGGAGGGTGGTCGATACTGCGAATAATATCGAATGGGTGTAATTCTTTTAAAGACCAATTGTTTTTTTGCAGAGAAGTAAGAGAGGCATAGTGTAATGCATAACTCTTGTTTTTTTCAAAATAGAGTGGTAAAAATGTTTCTGCATTTATAACGATTCCATCATTTTGATCGGAGCTACTTTGTTTTTGTATATTGAGTTGTTTGTTCAAAAAACATTTCCCGTTACAGTTCAGCATTGGTCGTTTTTTGTTGACACAGTATTTCTCTACGATATAATCAATGTTAAGCTGGTAATAGAGAATAGAACTAATCTCCATCGTTGGACGAATGGCAAAGGAAATAAAAAGAAGTATGGAAAAAACAATTCTCACTAGTACCTGCAAAATTAGGCAGCAAAGGTACTAATGAAATTTGTTTTCCCCTACAAAATCTCAAAAAGTTGAGCAATCACTTTTTGAGTATATCAAGTCGTGCACTATAGATTCTACTCAAGCCATTTTCATATTGAAAAATTATATCAGTTAACTGTTTGATATTTTGAGGCTTATTAAGGTGAGGGTTGATCGTGTTCTTTTTACTAGTGAAGTAAATAGTTTTGGTTTTTGTATCATAGAACGGGCAATAATCCATCGTGCTGCTGTTAATTTGAGTCATGTTTTCAGAAGGTGTCCATTGTCCTTCTTTATTTTTATACGATATGTATAGATCTCCACTTCCGATTCCTCCTTTGCGCTTGTATGCTGTATATAATATGAAAGACTCATCAGGAGCTACAAAAGCATTAAATTCCATTCCTTTGGTATTGATAGCTTCGCTTAACGATATAGGAGTGGTATAGCTATTGTTTTTCCACTCACTCATAAAAATATCATCTTGTCCTTTTGTAGGAGTAGCAGTGCTGGTGTAGTATAAATTACCATTAGTGGCAATCGAGGGATAAAATTCATCTTTTTCGGTATTTACAGGAGCTCCCAGATTGATTGGATCGGACCATGGGGCATTTTTATTTTCCCTTCTGATAAACCAAATATCATAGTCTGTAGCTTTTGGGTTTATTTTTCCGGTATTCCTGTTAGAAACAAAATATAATTGTAACCCATCAGGAGAGAACATAGGCTCCATATCATGAAATTGTCCGGAGAAAGGAGCGATAGAAGGAGCTGACCAGGTAGTTCCTTTTTTAGTGATTTTTACAATCGCTGAAATTTCTCCAAAAAAACTTTGCATTGTGAAATATGCTTCATCTTGTGTCGGTGCCATTGTAAAATCACGTAATTGCCCTAATTCAGAAGTGATTTCTGGTAAAACAGGAGTTACTTCTATGGCATTTTTTTCCTGTGAGAAAGAATAGGATAATGATAAGAGATACATAAAAATTAAGTAATACGACTTCATAGGTAGTACGATTTCTTTTTGATTGGTTTATTAAAAAATAGTGAAGGAAAAGGAAATAAGACCAATACCTTTTGATAGTACTTAATAAATTAAATAGTAGGCACTAAATGAGGTTTGATCTTTTGGGATAAGCTAGGAAAACTGCATATTTATCGAGTTGCTTATGTTGATACCTTCTCTTCACATGGTCGAAAACTAACTATTATTCTCAGGAGTTCTTGTTAAAGAGTTATTAAATATTTTCGGGGGGACCATCTCCGATTTATACAATAGGAATATAAATTTCAGTAAGAAGATCTTCTTCTTTTGTATCATTACTGTCATTTAAATAAAATTCTAAGGTAGGTGCATCATGTAATTCAAATTCCTCTTCTAATATGAACTGAGCATAGATTCGATCGTATGTTTCTAGAGATGATTCATGGCTTCCCTTATGAATAAACTTGGCATATTTTTGTTCTTTAATTGTTTTGGTTGTAAATAAACCATCCTTTGTATATTGAGAGGGATCTTTTATACAGATAGCGGCGTGATATCTCCAATGGATAGTTTCTGTAATTGCTTCATCGTCCAGAATTTCTGCCATATAGATAGTATCCTCAGTAAGCATATTCTTTCTAGCTGCATATCGGATCAATTGATCCCATGTTTTTTCAATTCCTTTAAGGTCATCATGTCGCCCCTTATATTCCAAAAAGAGAATTTTCATATCAGGGAGTATTTCTATTTCATAGGGAAGTTCTTTTTTTGGAGTAGTGCTTTCGGGATAAAGGCTTTTATGAATGATGTTTTGTTGTAGCTTAATGGATTCTCTGAAAGATGATGGAGCACATCCGAATTTGTTTTTAAAGGCTTTACTAAAAGCAGCAAGATCACTATATCCTATTTCGAAAGCGATGTCACTGACAGGAGCATTAGAAAATTTTAAATACTCGGCTGCTTTTTCTAATCGCAATCGTTTTATATGCTGTCCAACCGTTTCATGATGTAATGCCATAAAGATACGGTTGATATTTCTGTAAGAATAAAAACAAATGTTTTCTATATCTGTAACTGTGATCTCTTCTTTGTAGTTTGTCTGTATATAATCAATCAGTGCTTTATACCGATCTAATTGTGTTTGGTGGTTCATAGCGTATATGTTAATTCTATACAATACTACGCCAAATTAGGACATGGGATATTGTCCATCTAGGACAATAGTTAACTAGTAAGGTAGTATGTTTATGATTCTTTATTATTTTTTACAGTAAATAAGGGAAGTGAAACCTTGTAGGTAACTACGAGTAATCGAATAGAAATAATAAGTAATACCGTAGCGATATAAATAATATTAGCTTTTACATGAAATGCATTCAGTACTAAAAAGCAAATACCTCCTAAGATAGAAACCATTGCATAGATTTCTTTTCTAAAAATGACTGGGATTTCATTACAAAGAATATCCCGGATAACACCACCGAAACAACCAGTTATTGCGCCAAGTGAAATACAAAAAATAGGATCCAATCCGGTTCTTATTCCTGCTTCGACCCCAATGATAGTAAAAACGCCTAGTCCGATAGAATCAAACAAAAACAAAGATTTTTTTAGATAATACAACTTATTTCTAAAAATAATAGATAAAGTGGTTACACAACCAATAAGATAGATGGTTAATGTGCTTTGCATCCAGGATACAGGTGTCTGTCCTATAAGTACATCTCTAACAGTTCCTCCTCCAATAGCGGTAACAAATGCAATAATAAAAATCCCAAAAAGATCAAACTTTCTATTCATTGCACTCAATGCACCCGAGATTGCACAGGCTGTTACTCCCAATAAATCTAATGCATCAAAAAGAGTCATTTCTTTTTAGGCAAAAATAGGGGATCTGCTATTAATAATAAAAAAAAGAGAAATAGATTTTAGGTTTTCTCCAGAGGTGCTAAACCGCATGTAAAACCTCAGGATATGGGCAAAGAGAAGAAATTAATTTAGCCAGATTCATTGTCCCGATTTATATCAGCATAATTATTCTTAATGATTTTACTGTAAGTTTTCTGATCAAATTGCTACTTTTACCTTACGTAAATTAGAATAACATGTCAGATACTATTGAAAGAATAAAATGTTTGATTATAGGTTCTGGTCCGGCAGGATATACTGCTGCGATTTATGCATCCAGAGCAGATATGAAACCTGTAGTATATACAGGATTAGAGCCGGGAGGTCAATTAACAACGACTACAGAGGTTGACAATTTTCCAGGGTATCCGGAAGGCGTAGATGGTCCTACGATGATGGTGCAGTTACAGCAACAGGCAGAACGCTTTGGTACTGAGGTACGTATAGGAATGGTTACCAATGTAGAATTTAGTAAAGAAGTTGGAGGAATTCATAAAGTGACTGTAGACAACTCTAAAGAGATTGAAGCAGAAACAATTATTATCTCTACAGGAGCTACTGCAAAATACTTAGGATTGCCAAGTGAGCAACGCCTGAGAGGAGGAGGAGTATCTGCATGTGCGGTATGTGATGGATTTTTCTATAAAGGACAAGATGTAGCTATTGTTGGAGCAGGAGATACAGCTGCAGAAGAGGCAACCTATTTGGCAAATATCTGTAATTCGGTAACCATGTTGATCCGTAAGGATTATATGAGAGCTTCCAAAGCAATGCAGCATAGAGTAACTAGTACAGAAAATATTAAGGTATTGTATAACACTGAGGTAGATGAAGTATTAGGAGAGCAGGTCGTAGAGGGATTGCGAATGGTTAATAATCAAACAGGAAAAAAAGAAGATATTAAAATCACCGGATTGTTTATCGCTATCGGGCATAAACCAAATACAGATATCTTTAAAGGACAGGTAGATATGGACGATACTGGATATATCATAACAAAAGGAAAATCTACCAAAACTAATATACCGGGAGTTTTTGCTTCAGGAGATGTACAGGATAAAGAGTACAGACAAGCAGTTACTGCTGCAGGAACAGGATGTATGGCAGCTTTAGATGCAGAACGTTATTTAGCATCTATAGAAACAGGAGAAAAGGTTTCTGCATAGGGACAGACCATAAAAATAAGCACTTCGATGTGCACATTATCCGCTCCATTCTGTAAAAGAATGGAGTTTTTTTAGTAAATGATAGATTTATTCTACAGAGGAATTTTGGAACAATTCGATAGTATATTGTAATAACTCCTGATTTCCTGTAGCACCATGTCCTGGAATCACGATTTCAACTTCATTATATTTAGAAGCGATGCGTTTAACCGTTTCTGACCATTCCTGTACATTTGCATCGTTCAGATTTCCTTTTTTAGCACCTAAGGACTTTATGAGACAACCGCCAAAAAGGATTTTTTCTGAAGGGAAATAGCTAATAATATTATCAGCAGTATGTCCTTCTCCTATGAAACTATTGATTACTTTTTTAGTCCCCACTTTGATCTCCATAGAAGTATCAAAACCATTTTTAGGTAATTCTTTCTTTGCTGATTTAACCAGGTCAATTGTTTTAGTATTGGCATATGATGGTATTTTCCGATCGTGAAATGCCTGTAATCCTCCAAGACAATCTATATGAAAATGAGTAGTGACAACTCCTGTAATAGTTGAAGAGAGGCTGTCCTCTATCCAATTAATTAGTTCTGTAGCAACCTTATTATCTGCTGGTGTGTCAAAAACGATTGCCTCATTAGTATCAGTAACAATCATCCCATTACAGGGGACATTGCCATATTCTTTGGTTTTGAGGTAGGTAATATGCTGATAGGCATGAGGGCTTAGCTGGATGATTTTCATAGAAGAACTCTCATATACATAAGAAGGTGCTTCTTTTTGATGTTTACATGATAGAAAAAATATCAGAATACCGATATAGCTACTAAACAGTTTATTCATACCTGTAGAGAGTTATTTTATTTATAAAATCAGATGGGATTAAAGTGCTAATGTATAAAAACTAGCTCAAAATTAGTGAGAAGAGAAACTTAATTTTCTTTTAAAAACTATTTATTATTCGTCTGTTAGATAGTCTGTTATTTCTGCGTATTGAATTACGTGGCTGTTTCGATAAAAATCATTCAGAATTGCACTATGTCCTGCTCCTATAATAACCAGAATCCGATCTTTTTTCTCGGTAATTCGATCAATATTGTGCTTGATATGAATATTTCGTTTGTACCAATTAGTGACATAGGTAATTGAAGGAGCATTTTCCAGTTCGGAACTGGTTAGAATATGATCGAGGTATAAATTTCTATTAAAGTCTTCTCCTTCTTTGGTATTAATAGTAATGAGTGTTTTTCCTATGGAATGTTCTTTCAGGTAAGCAGTGTGTTTTTTACCATATGTACTGGCATTTTTAATAGTAGTAGAGAAAGAGTCCATTAATCCATGTTTGTTGAGATGAGCGACTAAATCTTCATCTCCTAAATTCATGTGTTTATCAATACCATAGAGTTTTTTATGACCAAGTTTTTTGGCAAGTCTGAACCCGATTTGGTAAAGTTCATTAATAGGCAATTCGAATTCGTTGTTCAGGTATTTGGAAAATTGCAGATTCAGTGTATCTGTATAAGATGGTTCTCGTTCTACCAATATTTTTGTAGGTCTGTACATCGCTAATTGTGCTACGATTTCCTTCATTTCTTTTTGCCGTTTAGGAGAGAACCCATCTTCTAGAACAATAGCAGAGTAATCACTAGTGTTTGCAAAATGAAAGGTTCCCAGAATAGCAATCACAGGTTGTTTATCAGATATCTCCGATATCGGAGACACTGTTTTTTCTTCTGTAATAGTTTGTTTTTCGTTTTTACAGCTAAAAATCAATGTAACCACCCCTATAAGAATACATATTTTCTTCATTGGTTTCTTTTTAGATTGAACAGTTGGATGCAATTTGCCTGTCATTTCGGTTCTTTTATGCGTACTATTTCTTTATACTAAGATATGTTCTTTGTAAGAAAAATGTTACTATGCCAAGTATTGGATTTTTCATTTTTGTTATAAATGCCTAAAAGCCTCTATAAAAATGAGGCTTGTAGAAAGAGATATCTCTTTGACAGAAAAACGTTATTCATTTGCTTCGACTACTTTTTTTAGTAATTCCATCCCTCGTGTATTCATTTTTATCATGTCTTTCTTTACTCCGAATATCCACATAAAGAAGGCATCGACAAATCCAGATTTTAGGGTGAAATTCTGGGTTACTTTGGTAGTGGTTCCTTCCTGTGAAAATGAGTACTCAAAAAGAGGGCTGGATACAAATGGTTTCTGAATTTCACATCCCATTTTAATGTAGTGAAGTGGTTGGATATCTTTGATTTCCTGATATCCTACATCTTTTCCATTATTTCCTATCCAGTGATATTGTGCTCCTACGTTTCCGTCTTCTCCTGTTATCTGTATTTTTTGAGAAGGATCAGCTTCTAAAAAGGGAGACCATTTTTTGAAATTTTTCAAATATACAACCTGATCAAAAACGGTCTGCATATCACCGTGAATCTGTACGGTTCTAGTTATTCGAATATGTTGCAGGCTACGGGCTTGGTATAAAGCGTACCCTAGCACTAAAACTATTAATAGTATAAGTATTGGTATCATTTTTTTCATTTTTATCTATGTATTGAATTGTATGAGGTTATTTGTCCGGAAAGGCTAACTGATTAGGGAATCATAGGAAGGATGGTACGAATTTCTACGGTACCTCCGATTTTCAGGATAGGACAGCTCTTGGCCATTTCAGTAACTTCTTCTATAGAATTAGCCTTAACAGTCATGGTTCCGCTGAGCGTCTGTTTTTGATGTATCAGGATTTCATTGCTCAATTGTTGATCGGGCATTAGTTGCCTTCCTTCAAAACCCAATTGATACGTATGAACCAGTTTTTCTTTGATCGCAATAGTGCCTATGAATGTGCCCCATTGCTCTTTTATATCAGCTTGTTCCTGTAGAGTAGGTTGATACTCAAAGTCAGGAATATACCTGAATAGCATCATAAAATAATGTTCTTTTTTCATCTGAATTAATATTAATGATTATTGATACATCAAAATTAAAAAGCAGAAAAAAGAAAAATCTTTGCTTATGACAAGAAATGACAATTATTGAAATTTTTTATGATACATTTTTAGATAAATGGAGAGGTGGATAAAAATAATTGTAGCAGGAGCAAAAGAAGGAATAAAACAATAGGGAAATTGTGTTAAAATATCAACTCCAAGATTTCCTGTATCAATGCTGATTTTGGTTAGTATAACAGCAGTGGCAGAGGTGATGAGAATATCTATCAGACCAAAACTATTCCAAAGAAAGGTTATTTTCTTGGCATATTTTTTTTGAGAGCGAATGGCTTTTGCTACATAAATACTACTGATAGCAGTAAGAATATCTCCTGTTCCTGCAATAATAGCAAATACTGGAGGGAGTTGTTGTTGCCATAATAAAATAAGAAAGAATACACCAATCAACCTGAAAATATGTACTGCTACTAATTGAGATAACGTACTCTCTTTTAATATCGTTTTATAAAATGTAGAGTTGTAAACAATGAAGAGATAAAATAGGAGCAAAGGAACGGTTGTGACTAGTATGATACGGGGAGGTAATGCTTGTACATTAAATACGCCCATGAAACAGGCTATTGTAACACATGATAAATAGCTAAGGTAAAAAAGAATGACAAAAGAAGATCTTTTCTTATAGGATGTTGTTTTTACCAATTTGGCAATTAACAGAATTGGAACAAGAATAGCCAGTAGAAATAAAACGGAAATAAAAATAGGAACTTGTGATGCAAACATAAAAAATGAATTTACAGAGTGATTTCTTTTCGTATTCGGCTTAAGGACGTGTCAGTGATTCCTAAATAGGTAGCAATATGTTTTAGAGGCACATTTTGAACCAGAGCCGGTTTTTCTTTTAGCAAATTCAAATACCGTTCTTTGGCATGATCTCCGATTATAGAAACAGAATGGTTTTTTAGTTCGAAATAATTATTAACCAGCCGTGTTCTTCCTACTTCTCTAAAAGCTTCTATGTGAAATAGTTTCATGAAGTCAGAAAAATTAATTTTCCAACATTTTCCTTTGGTTAGTGCTTGTATGGATTCTTTGCATGCTGTTTTTAGAAAATAAGAATGCCAGTCGATGACAATATCATTGCAGATAAAAAATTTAGTGGTAATATCATTGCCCTGCAAATCGAGTGTGTATGATCTCAAAAATCCACTTTCTAAGAAGTAATAATAATTCGCTGTCTTTCCTTTTTCTATCAGGTATTCATTTTTAGAAAAAACAACTTCCTGAAATTGATCTATAACCAATTGAAGTTCTTCTTTACTAAAGTTTTCTGGCTTGAAAATAGTATATAGAAAGTGGGAGCTAGTCATAGATTATTAGGAATAAAAAGAGCTTAAAAACAGCTGTACAGGTTTACGATCATATGATATGTCTATAACAAATATACGAGAACTTTTAATGGGGCGATAAGGGGAACAGCCGCCTTTTTTATCATTAATAAGAAAGACGACGTATGATAATAATCTAATTTTTTAAAATCATAGCGATCACTATCACTGTTGTTTGATTGTTATCTCCTGAGTTCCTTTATAGGAAGAAGAATATTTTTTTCCATTGATAATCAATTTTCGAATGGTTTTATTTTTTATATCAGAAAAACGAATTGCTATTTTTTTAGTTCTGGAAGTTGTTATCAATAATGTTTCTTCTTCTATTGTTGCCCATACTCTTGCAGTAGTTTTTTTGTGATTGAAGACAGAATACGTATGTCCTTGATTAAAAGCTCCTTCTATTTTTATTTTGTTATCTCCTCTTTTGATAGTAAGGGAGGTTTGATCTCCGGCAAGCTTATTTGCAATATAAAAATAAGGAGCGTATGGAGAGGTCATGGTATCTTTTTCCATCATTAGAATAATATCTCCCTTTTTTATACCTATTTTTTTAGCGGTGCAAGTATCGCTTTTGAAATCACTTACTTTTAGACCGGGACCACGAAAACTATAGTCGTACTTAATCCCAAAAACAGCTTTGTCATTAAATATTTCCAATGAATATGGGGTGTGATTTGGATGTGCGTCTTTTGTTTTGGTATCCATTTCTAGAATGGATATCCACTCATAAGAATTATTTGATAGATCTGAAGTTTCCCAGGATATTTTATACTTGTTTCTACGAGTAGTTGTGGTAATAAAATCGATGAGTTTTTTTTGCTCTTTCTGTAGATAACTCATATCGTGATTTCCATCGACTTCACTAAAGGTAATGGCTGTATTAAATTTTTGCAAATATGAAATAGCAGGTTTAATTTGTTTTATGGGATATAACATATCTTTTTTCGTATTGATGATATAAGTAGGTTTATGATTTGAATTGGCGGGGTATAATGCATAAGTACCTAATTTATCAGCTACTTTTAGATGGCCATTCATCGCTATAAAACCTGCAAAGGGTTCTGGATGAACCATTGACATATATAATGCTCCGGAGCCTCCGTCAGAAAATCCGCTTAGAAATATTTTGTCCTTATGTATAGCATATTTAGAAGCTACAATTTCAATTTCTTTTAGAATCATATCCATTCCGACAGGATCGAACCAGGTAGCTCCCTTCTGACCATAACAATACATTAAATAGAAACCTCCTTTTTCAGCCAGTTTAATGAGCTTAGACTTTTTCATATAGGCCAAAGGGTCTTTCTTAAGACTTTTGTTGGAGATGGCTCCGTGTAGATAGACTAGTAAAGGTCTTTTTTGTGTTTTGTTTATAGTTGTTGGCGTGTATAGTATAAAAGGACGCTCTATAGTATCAAGACACTGATACGTATGTTCATTAAATTTTCCAGTTTGTCCTGATACGATTATTGGGATTATTAGAAGTATGTATATAATTTTTTTCATTTGGGATAGTATCTTTATTTGATAAGATTTGGTCTTCTAGGTAAGAGACCGGGATTTTTCGAAATTCGAAGATATAAAACTATACCTAGCAATACTATCTATTAAAAATAGATTAACATATGTGATAAAAAATAAGGAGAGGGAAAAGTATATTCGTTTCTATTCCTTTAGAGACTCAGAAGAAAGAAGGACAAGTTTTTAATCAAAAAAAGAAAGTGTAACTAATTACTTCGGTACACTTTAGAATTATATTAAGAAATGAATTATACCCTTGATTATCGATTGCGTATATGTAATGTTGTAATGTTAGAATTTTAGAATCAATCAGAAGATGGTCGATTGCGAATGGTGTTATTTTGAAACTGTTTTTCCAGCTCATAAGTATAGTACTCTCTTTTGGGTCTATTTTCAAAAATAGCTCCTCCCGTATCGATTATTTTTATCTCAAAATTTCGTTTGAAAATATAAACATCATTAAAAGCTTTAGATACATACATAAAAGCTAATAAAAATATGCCAAATCCAATCCAGAATAATTGAGATGCTAAGCGAGGAATACGAATAGGGCGTAATCTATTAATACAGTAACATATAGTTCCCCAAAACACAAAATAAATACCTAAGTCGATGCTCATTTCTAATATAAAATATTGAGTGGCCATTGATGTATGAAAGGCACGACATTTATAAATAAAAGGAAATCCGTAGAAAAAAGTATCCGTACCGTCGATAACAATTCCATACCACCATTGGGTCAGTACTCCAAATGAAATTATTGTGATAGGGAGGATACAACGTATAATAAGTCTAAACATTCTTGTTTTTTTTGTATTCATTCACGGCTGCAATTTTATCTTTCAGAAATAGTTAAGAAACAAACGAGATAATGCTTTGTGTAGGAATCTCAATAACGTTTCCTGAGTGGATTTACTCAATAACCGATGTCCATATTTGAGGGAGTTTACTCACTAAGTAAGATGTAAATACTCCGGTACTTGTATCGGAATATTTTATAGTAGTTCCTTTGGTAGCTTTATGGGCTTACTTCGAGGGAATTTACTATTGTTAAAGAAATTAAGGTATCAGAGGAGGGAGTGATATCGTCATATGATCCATACAAAAGTAAGGGCTTTTTAATCAGGTAAAAAGCCCAGGTTTCTTAAAACTTTGTAAAAAAAAGATGTATTATGGTTTTTGTAATGCTTTTATAGCTTGTGAAATACGGGTTTTATCATTTTTCAGGTCATTAGCAATACTCCTAAAAAATGCTTGTCTTTCTTCTGGATACTTTAGCTCATAGTGAACAGGAATACCTTTATTCTCATAGCAGTTTCCGGCATTGTCCATATATATTTCATTGGATATAGAAAAATGCCATCCATTAGGAAGTGTTTTAGGTAATTCTGTAGACATTGCTCCAGAGGTGGGGCTTCCTATTCGTTTTACGTTCTTCATAGCCATGGAGGCAATAGAGAATGCTTCTGCTGCGCTACCTGTTTGTTGTGAAGTAAGAATATATACAGGTCTTGTATAAGCATTGTCAGTTGCTGGAATGTATAATGGAATTGTAGGAGAAAATTGTACTCCATACTTAAGTTTTTGTGTTGCGACCTGAAGCTTCTGAGGAATAAACCGGCTTAATATTTCAAAACTGACAGCATCCTGACCACCACCATTAAATCTAACGTCTATGATTAATGATTCCATATCAGACAGGTCATTCATTACCTGATCCATACTATTGGCTACACCGATTACTTCTTTTTCTATGTATGCTCCTTCATACATCTTATTAAAGGTTTCTACATAGGCATCTACATATCCTTTTTGTTTAATTAATGATTTAGGGATATCCAAGGCAGCGTATAACCACATTGCTTTTATTTGAATATACCCGGTTGTATCATTGAATTTTCCCCATTGAATTAGCCAGGAGTCTTTAGTCATTTCTTCTTCTAAGTGATGTTTAGCTACTATTTCTGCTATTTGAAAATCTCCATATTTGGGTAAATCCTCTTGCTCACTTTCCTCCTCAGTATTAAGTTGATCAATTAATGCAGAGGTGGTATCATCAGCCTCTAGATATGCATGATTGTCATTGAGCTTTTCTAATGTTTCTTCAATGACTTGATATAACTCTACATTAGTAGCATTTGAACCTAATTTTTCTTTTTGTGTCGTATATAAATCTTTCCAATTAATAGAATTAAGCTCCATAAAAGCATAATGCTCTTTTACGGTTTCAGCAAACACTTCAAAGTTGTATATAGGATCAGCTTTCTTTTCTGCTGTAACCGTAGTTGAGCACAGATCAGGGAGAGTGTCGGTTTTTAGAAATTTATAGGTAATTACCCCGTTTTGGAGGTAAAGTGTATCGTTCTGTATGCGCAAGGATTTTTCTATTTCTTGAAATGCTCCTTGCCGATTTAGGATACAAGATATAGGGGTTGTATCATAAAAAGAATAATGAGTACTATCTTTTATAGTAAGTATCCAACCAGAGGCGATTGATTCCCAATTTCCATTAAGAGACTGAAGAGGTGGTTGTTTTTTTTGACAAGCTGTAATTGCCCAAAAAATAAGGAGTATAAAAGTAATATTTGTTCGCATAAACTTAGATTTACTTAATGAGCTATTAATTTTCTGATGTTGTATCAACCAAAAAAATGTTTCTGAAAAGGATTGAGAAGCACCAGCAATAGTTTGTTCTTATAGATAACGGATATTGCTTGTTGTTACAGTTGTTCGAGAAAAAAACAGGAAATTATCTTATCCATAGAACTGTATAGAGGTAAGAAGATTATTATGACCGGAGCAATTAACACATGCTTTTTGCTTCGTAATTAAAAAGTAGTGATTAAGAAGTTAACAAGTTATCTGAACAGAAACCTGAGAGTATTTCTTATTGCCCAATATGTTGGGCAATAAGAAAATAGTTGATAATGTAATATGTTCTTTTTTTGGAGAGTCAGTTATTTAGTAGTCCATTCGTAATAATTAGCTCCTTCGTTTAATTCAAAACCTGTTTTAGGATACAATGAATTCCCTATGTGATTGGATTTCTCTGTCTCCAGAAACATTCCACATGCTTTAGAATCCTGTACCAGTTTTTTGGCCCTTTCGATAAGTTGTACTGATATTCCTAATCCTCTGGATTCCGGAGATACAAAAAGATCATTTAAGAGCCATAATTTTTGCATTCTGGTAGATGAGAAAAGAGGATATAATTGTACAAAGCCAAGAAGTTGATTTGCTTCATTTTCACAAACAAAAATTACGGAATCTTTATGCTGGATACGCTCGGTTAAAAAACGTTTGGCAGCATCAATATTTGATGGTTTTCTATAAAATACGCGATAACCGTCAAACAAAACGGCTAATTGCTCTAAATCATTACTATAAACTTCTCGTATGTTCATTTTTCCTGAGGGATGTAAATTGTTTAATAAAAAGCAAACAAAGATAATTGTTATTTTTTTGTTGTTTTGACCGGGAGAATAAGTCTACTGGGGTATTTTTTATTGTGATATAACTTTATATGTGCTTTCTGTGCATGCTTTCCAGATTGTACAGAAGGATCGATCCAGGAGTTATAATTCTTTTGTATTTCTGGAGAGTCAATAGTAGAAAAAATAAGTCTGATACGGCTTCCTTTTTTCAGTACCCTGCTAAAAAGGTTTTCTCCATCAAATGTATATTTTACAATCTCATTTTTAGGAACCTTTTGTGCTTTTTCAAGGTTATTTCGGTACCTGGCACGGAGGTAATCTTTTTGTAAAAATATAGAAGTATTGTCTGTAGTTATTTCATAAGCAGTAAACATAAAATCAGTATCAGGGACATCTATCGAAATATAGGCTTCGAAGCTAATTTTTCCGTTAACAGTAATGTTTTTTGATAGTGGCGCAGAATGATATACTAATTGATTAGCATCATTCGTATAGCTTTGACTAGTATAGTAATTGGAACTGGTATCTTGATAGCTGGGGTTATCTATTCCTTTTTTAGTTAAAGGGTCATATATAATAGAATCGGGAAGTATATCTTTTGCAGGAGGAGATGTTGTTAATGTTCCTGAGGAAAATAAATCTCGCGCATTAGTGGTGGTTGATTCCAGGTAGAGAGATAATTGTTCGTTGGATAACAATGTTAAATCTGTTGTGTATTGCCATTGATTAGTTCCCATTTCATAATACATGACACGATTTTTGAGTATGGCAGGTTTTTCTTTTCCTTTTAGTGTCCAATTGAACCAATCCAGATACAATTGGTTCATATCAATGACTGCATTTTCACCAAATGTCAATCCTCCGAATTTACTTTTGGGGCTTCTGGTTCCCCCATGACTCCATGGTCCTATGAGCAAAAAATGATTTTTTACTGCTCTGGGATTTCCGTGCTTCATATGATCGTTATAATACAACATTGCTCCCGGCTGATCAGCATCAAAATGACCTGTAATGGACAGAATGGGGATTTGAATTTTGTTGTTTTCTTCTGGAGTGAGGTAGAAGCTTTGCCAAAAGGTATCATGTGCAGGGTGGCTAAGCCATTTTTGAAATACCTTGTTTCGAGTTCCTACGATACTGTCATAAGCATAAAAAGGAATTTCTTTCTTGTATAATGCTTCTTGTTTGATTTGCCAAAACGCATTTCCAAATAATTTTCCATTTCTTGTTTTTCCACTGGTGAATGTTAACCAACGCAACATATAAGGGAAAAAAATATTATTGTATTTTGGGAAATCCCTTCCAGGACCTACTGAGGCAATAGGAATAATTGTTTTTAGGTTTTTGGGAAATTGCTTTAGGGTTAACCATTGATTCATTCCCCGATAAGATCCACCAAACATTCCGATATTCCCATCATTCCATGATTGTTGAGCAATCCAATTGATGATTTCGTATCCGTCTTTTCCATCGTGTTCGAAGGGGATGAATGTTCCTTCAGAGTTTCCTCTTCCTCTGCAATCAACTGTTACAAAAACGTATTCATTTCGCGCAAAGAAAAGCCCTCTAACGTGGTTTTCATCCGATACGTAGGGAGTTATAATCAAGACAGTGGGATATTTTTTACTCAGATCATTGGGCATATAGATATTCGCTGAGAGTTGCGTTCCGTCAGTCATCTTTATTTTTTGATATAGCTTTAAGTGTATATCTAGTGAATCTGTCGATTGCGCGAATAAAGTAAGGTTGCTACTAATAAAAATAAATACAAAACTTAGAAAAATATTTTTCATGATGTGTGAGTGATATGTTAGTCCTTAGTGAATAAGTGTCGCAATAGTAAAAAACGTTACTAATTCAGGAATTGTATTTTTTATTGGCATCATCAAAGGATATAATACCTTAGGGTTTTCCCTGAAATTGAAAATTTGTTTCTAATGAATACTTCGTAAGCCTACCCTGAGGTAGTTTACTCTGATAATAGGAAGGGCATTATGGAAGGGGCAGAAAGAGAGGCTTCTTCTTAATAAATGAACTCTTTACCAAATAACCCCATAACTAAGAATCCTGTGATGCTCTAAGCATATATGATACAGTGATTCTATTTTGATAGGTAGTTCATTTAATCGTTTTTATGTCAGAACAATAGAAGAAGCCCCCTTTTTACTAGATAAGTGAGATTACAATTTATTTCTATAGTGTTTTGTATAGATGAAGGGATTGTTGCTTTCCATGCATCAGAATCGTTTTCTGATTTGATTAAAGATTCCCTTTAGAATCATTAGTATAATTTGCAATACAAAGACAAAAATAAAGGCAACTACGATTCCTACGAGTATCATTAAACCGCTCACGACGATCCATCCATTAGCTAAGAAACCTAGAAAAATCCCTAATACCGTTAGAATAGCTATAGTAATGGAAATTGAGTACATCCATTTATCTTCGAGGTTCGAAGTATTTGTTTTTTTTAATAAAAAACCTTGTTTTCCCAAGAAATTATCAACTTCCATAAAAATATCGTGCTTGTCGTCACTTTTATGAGTAATGTAAAACTTATCTCCTTTTCTAAAACGAATCTCTTCTACGTCTATCAGTGCTGCCGGATATTCAAGATCGATATAACTCATTTTATTTTCTTCCGCTTTTTCGATACACTCTAATTTGATGGTTCCGATCTGTTCTTTATCTGGATTAAGATATCCCTGAGGAAAGAAAAGGCGATCCATAGGAAGTTGTTCTTCTGTATTATCAGTTCTATAGGAGTAGCTAAATCCTTTGACACTTTCATCATCAAGAGAAACTTGTTCACACTTATAAAAAGCACCGGGTAGCTTCTTGATATACCCTATTTTATCATTTTCCAAATAGATTTCCATCCAGTTGATACCATTTCTCCTTTTTTCGCGATTAAAAGGAATCAGTTCTTGAGGGATTAATGTCAAGATTTTTTTGGCATTGTTTTCATGATCAGCATATACAGGTAATGCCTGAAGTATTTTTAAGTAGCGTTTTTTCATATATAGTACTTTGATTCATATGGGTCGTATATATGTATGTCAAAAGCAGCTAAAATGTTACCGAATTTTCTGACATTTTTCAGCAAACATAGTGAAGGCATTTTTTGTGTAGGTTGTATTATCCCTTAATTTGATTACTTATTCATGAGGAAGCAATCTCTTTTGTACATTTTGTTCCAAAAGATTCTTTATCAAAGAATACAAAGGTTTCGATATCCTGAAAAAAGGTTTTGATACTTGTTTTTTCATCGATTAGCCAATTACCATATCTATCTCTGATGCACTTATGGTTTTCATAAGAACCCGCCCAAATAGCCCAGTTACTTGCTATTGGGTAGTGTTTTGATAATGTTTTGACTAGCTTTTTTACACTGTAGTTTTCCGGAATATCCAAAAACTTATTATGTCGTGTCATGTCATCTCCTGCACATACACTATCCCTGTCAGTTTCGACGGTAATGGTCTTTTGCCGAAACATATTCTTTATATTTAAAATGTATTTTTTACAAGTTTGGATCATAACAAACAAAGATTTTCCTGATATATGCTAGTTACCAAAAATAAAAAGATAGGGAGATAGTTACATAGTAGAATAAACTGTTTTTTGATATCTATATCCTATGCTGAAGGGATGGGAAGATTATGCATCTTTAAAAAAGATAGCTTATCCCAATATCCACGTTGAAATTTGATTTTGCCGTCCATTACCTGAAAAAAACCACAGCCTCTTAGCCCTAAAGGATCTTTCCATTCCAAAATAGCCCAGTCTCCATCTTCAAAAATATTTATGGGAATGCAAGTCATATCAGCAGTGCTAAACTCAGCAGCAAACATTGCTCCGATAGCTTTTTTTCCTTTGACAGGGGGGTTAGCCACTTGATGATTAATAGCATCTGTATGGTATAATTCCATTATTTTATCGGCATTTCCTTCGTTAAAAATTTCAATCCATTTTTCTATTAGTTCTCTTGGTGTCATGAATTTTATAGGTATTACTGAATACGGGATTTCTTTTTTATAAAAGTAAGGAATATATCATATGTCATTATTTAAAGTAGATATGATTAACAAGGACTTAACAACAGATTAACAAGCGTTTTTTATTCTTATCTGATAGAAGAATTTTTGTTAGAAAAGAGTGAGTCATATAAATACTATTTAGTTGATAATATATTGTCTCGAAATATTGGAGTAACCCTTTAGTTTATTTTCTGAAACCAGGTTTTGAGACTATATAGAAATGCATTTAGTTGAAGTATAGATTTTTATCGCATATATATGAAACATAAGAAGCGCTAAAGTGAGGATGAAGTATAGACAAATTGATAAAGGCGTTTGATGATCTTGAAATGCAACAACTATTGTAAATGACAATAAAATAAGGAGTAAACAGATTAATACTATATGGTAAATTTTCTTAGTTACTCTCTTTTTTTGATAGGCCGTAAAAAATAAAGGAATGAAGAATATTAAGTTAGCAAGTAAGGGAGTGATTTCCATATATCGAATACTCATTACCATTGTATTGATCATAGAAAAAACAGCAATAAAAACAGCTATTTTATATAGGTGACTTTGATTCTGCTTATAAAATTCAAGAGGGGTGTAGTTATTTGCCTTTTTAGAAAAAATAGTAAAGAATAGTAAAGAGATACAAATACTATTAGAAAAAAAGATGAAAATGGCAATACCATTATTAGAAATGATGCTATTACTTATAATTTGAAAATTCATAATCATCAGTCCTACGATGGCAATGATACCCGGACGATGAGCGTATTTGATCTCTTCGGGGGTTAAGGAAGCTCTTAGTTTAGGCAATGATACGGCAATAATAGAGAAGAATGAGGGGATGAGCCCTAATAGTAAAATAGTACGGGCTATAAATCGATGTGTCTCATAACCGATGTATAGATATATAAATGCATTGAGTAATGTCAGAATAATGGTTAGATAATTAGCCTCTTTTTGGTTGTAATTGAGTAGCATATCGTTGGTTTTGGGTTATTGATGTACATTTGGTTATAGGTAAGTGTCGTTATAAAACAAAATGTTACTTTTTTATTTGGTTATCATGATGTTGTGATAAAAAAAATAATTTTCAGAAGCAAAACCGGAGATTGATACATACAAAAAATAACCTCGAAAAGAGGTTATTTTTTTAGTCTATATAGGGCTCGTAAATTAGAAAAGAAATTGTGTAATCAAACTGTATAATTCCAATAAGATATATACGCCTCCAAGAATAAAAACTAGAAGTTGTTTAGTCTTGTCTTTTACAATAAAACCAAGTGCTAAAGGAATACAGGACCATACCAGCCCCATAAGTGTACTTAATGGTTTGAACCAGCCCAAACTATAAAAATTATCTATAATTTTCGGAAGAAAGGTATAAAATGTCCTAGAAAAAAGCATCCATGAAACAACCAAGATCAAAATAAGATCCCCATTGGATGATTGTTCTTCTATTGGGGCGATATCTTCAAATTGTTTAGGGTTAGGGCCGTATTCATTTTCTCCGGGGTCACTATCCGTGGTAAAAAGAATGAGTAACCAGATAGCACCAATAAAAGGAATGAAAGCGATTAGAATCATCCAGCCACTTTTCCCAATATCATGTAAACGTCTTACAGCAACAGCTAATCCGGGAATAATGGTTGCCAAGGCATAAATCCCATAAAGAGGACCGTATCCGATTTCACGGATGGCGATTCCCAGCACATTGTCCAAAATAATTGCTACAATGGCGAATAAGAGATTGAAAAGTGCAAAGAACCAATATTCTTTTCTCCGTGCACGGCCATTAAATTCAGCGTATTTATTTAAAGCAGTAATATACCAATTCATAAGAGAGGGTTATTTAGTGTTTATTAATAATTTCTAATTACTAGCAATTTATCTTTTTCACATAAAAGATCAGTAGTCTTATAGATAATAAGTTATTTAAACTTCCAGGGGTGTTCCTTAAAAGTTAATTTTTAGTATGTTTCATATTCAAAAGATACTTTTATATCATCAAATGTCCTGGATGGATAATAATTGGGATACGCTTCTTCTTCATCAGATTTTGCACGACCACTATGCTCGATGACACTCAATAAGCCAGTTTTTTCATCTATCACATGTTTGTAATTAATTTCTTCATATCCAGGCGCAAACAAAGAATAATTATAAGAAATGCGTGTTGAGGTCAGATTATTTTTACTCTGAACCCCCAATTTATCATGTGTTAATATATAATGTAGTGAACTTATATTAAATATTGGGCTTTCAAATTTGGCATCAGATAGTGTTATTTTGGGCTTGGTATCATACTCATATCTTGCCGTGATAATGCGGTCATTAAGGGTTGTAATAGTTTCTTTAATATTTCCATTTTCATAAGAAAGATCAACAGTCTTGGTATTCGTATCATTAGTAAAGGTTTCTACTTTTATCAATCTGTTTTCAGTATAGGAATATTTTATAGAATCAGATTGGCTTACTGTTTGCCCGTTATTGAATTTTGTAATGGTCAATTGAGTAATATAGTCTACTGTATTATCTTTTAAATGTATCTCGTGCAATGCGGTCAGGTCCGCATTAGAAACATTATCCTCAATTTGTTTTAGTTGGATAAGAGATTCATTAGGATAGGTTACTTCAAAAAGACGCCCCCATTGGCGTATGTTTATAATTTTACCACTGTCGTCATAGATATACTCAAAATCATCAATGTAGTAAGGTTGATCAGCGCTGTGATTGAGATCTATTTTTGATAAACGATAATTAAGCTCCTGCACTTCTTCTTCATTTTTATCACCTGGATCAGATGGAGTTGTGTCGTCAGAAGAACATTGAATGCATAAAATAGCTGTTAAAAAAAATCCGATAAAATAAGGTGCTTTCATAATTGATAAAGGGGTTAATATGCTATTGATTTTATTCGATCATTATGATGTAAATGTTTCAGGATTCCTCTTGAAACTAAAAGACATCTATTACACAATACCTCATACATTTGTTTAGAGGTAGTTTGTTATCGTTGATGCTTGCAAAATAGTGATAAAATAATACGTATAATTTTATTTGTTTGTAAATAAGTGTCATAAGTTATGTAAGTGTTACCTTTTTTGTGTTTAATAAAATAAAGCGATCTCTTGTTTTCTTCACAATATTTTATGACTACATTTTTTTAGGGAAAGGTAAAAACACCTAGCTTTGTTACGACAACAAGTATAGAGGGTAAAGGGAAAACTCGCTTGTTATTGATATTCGCATATACTTTGGATTTTTGATCAGTCCAAAAGATATGCAATGTGCCTTACTTCATTTTTATCAAAAACTATTTAAAAAAAAATTGATGGGGTTAATTATAGAATCAATAAAAGGCTTTCTTACTAATATAATACGGAAAGAGAAATACTATTCTTTAAAAAAAGCGCTGCGAAACCCCGAGAGGGTTCGTGTTTTGAAGCTAACCAATGGGGATCTAAAAACGATTCCGACGACGATAGGACAATTGCGAAATCTGGAAATTTTAGAACTGTCTCATAATCAGTTGAGAAGTTTGCCGGAAGAAATGGGTGATCTTCATAAACTTAGAGAACTTTGGTTAGATTATAATCAGTTAGAATACTTACCTTCATCTATGGTGAAATTACATAACCTGGAAGTATTGTGGGTGGATCATAATCCACTGACGGGTATTCCAGAGGGGGTGGAGGAGCTACCTAATATACAGGAAATATCTCCAGGAAATCATTTTGTGAGGGGGGCTAAAAAGGGTAAAAGATCATTCGGTACGAGTAAATCAGGAGAGAAATTGCTGAAAGAAGCCATTCGGAATCCTAAGAATGTAGAGAGGTTATGTCTTTCTAATTATAATTTAGAAGAAATACCATCATCAATAGAAGCATTGACGAATCTCAAAGTGTTATTATTAAGTAATAATCAATTGACAAGTCTTCCTAAAGAAATAGGAGCGTTACAAAAACTGGAGGTGTTGATACTAAATAATAATCAATTGACGAGTATCCCTAAAGAGATAGTACAGCTACCTTTATTAAAAAAGATATCTGTTCGCGGGAATTGGTTAATGTCTATTCCTAAAGAAATAACTCAACTTCCGAGCATAGAAGAAATATGGGTAGATAAAGAACAGTATGCAATCATTCCCAAAGCGATTGAGCGATTACCAAGTTTAAAAAAAGTTTCCTGATGAAAGTAGTGATCTAGGGATAAGCGAGAAGTATCGCATACCCCATTATATACTACATATCTGTTCATCATAAAAACGAAAAAAGTGGCAGAGTTTTTCTGCCACTTTTAATTATTATGTCCTGTCCTGAAACAGGTCAATATCGTATTGCCCTATTTTAGAACGACTCAATTAAAACAAACCAGGACTATAGTTAAGATCTTTTTTATAGATAATTGCCTGATCGGCAAAGGTATTCATGATTACTTTTGGGCTCCCTAAAAGGTATATTTCCGCCTTATTATTAGCGTCTATTGTTATTTCTTCTGTTGAGAGAATATAGCAATCACTGGAACCTTCTGCGGATAAGGATGTTTTTTGAGAACTGAGCTTTTCCCCATAAAAATCAGTATCATTTTCTGCTCTGACAGCTAAGGTGTTAATTTCTCCTTCCAGTTTGGCACTAGCTTTTTTATATAATTCAATTTTACATTCTTCGGCATTAGTGATTCCTTTCAGTTCACTGCCATCATTCATTTGATAGGTAACTTTCGTAGCATTAGCATGAATTTCAGGGTGGGATTTACCTCCGGCAATAAGAAATAACTCTTCACATTTTACTGATAAAAATGCTTCTACATCACCATTCGTTTCTATATGTAATTTGGGGGTTTCTAATAAAGCAGCTGATTTGATTTCTACTTTATCCTGTAAGATCATTTTTTGGATTGGTTGTACATAAGATATGGTAATGTTTAGTGTTTTACTTTTCTTGATTTTTTTGTTGGATCGTATTTTTAATACGCTATCAGTTACTTTGACATCAATAACATCTTGGATATTACTGTCCGTTTCAACTCTTACCAGGTTTTCCGTACTATTTTGCAATGTTACCTTAAAGTTTTCAGAAAGTTCTATAGTGTGAAACCCTCCTACAGTTCTTCGCTCTACAGTAACGATTTTATTTCCTTTTATTTTTTCGTTTTGAGCAGATATATTTCCTATTGAGCATGCGGTTAAGAGTACAAATAGTATTTTTTTCATTAGGATATAATTTTATTCGTTATACTCAAAGATACAGTGTCTGTGAATGAAGAGCAGGATGTATCAGCTGAAAAAAAAGAAAATATCGGTGAAATGGAAAAAGCTCCTGATTAAAGGAGCTTTTTCTATTGATTGATTAGGTTTTGTTAGTAAAGTATCTCTTTTGTCTATTGTGTGTTTTGTGTAATACGTTGAAGAGGGGGGGGGTAGATAAGCAAAATGTTTTGGACTTTTTTCTGATATGTTAATGTTGAGATCATGTTTTACAAATTACTTAGATATGCTTTGATCTCAGTCTGTTTATACTTATCAGCATAGTCTATAGCAGTAGCTCCACGAGGAGTCTGTGCGTCGATATTAGCTCCTTTAGAAATTAAGTATTTTACAATAGCTATATTTCCAGATTTTACAGCGTACATTAAGGGAGTTTTAGTTGTACAAATTCCTTCAATATTGGCTCCTTTTTCGATAAAATATTTTATAGCTGTAAGAGAGTTTGTTTTTATGCTTATAGCCAAGTAATTATATTGGCTGTTTTTTAAAGAAAAACAAGTATCTAACTCATCGGCTGTGACATGAGTATTAAGTGTTTCTGTATCTCCGTTTCTGATGGCTAACAATAACTCTTTGGAAATGTCTTGTGCAATAGAAAATTGAGAAAACAGACATAATAAACTAGTGAATAAGGTAATTTTATAATTCATTTGTGCTTATCAGTATGAAAATAGCATAAACAAGTTACCTGATAAACTATATCAAATATCAGGAACTCATTTATGCATTAATTGATTGGTTTTCTTTTTTTGGTATTCTTAGGAGGTCTTTTTATCGTTTGATGACATCTCCACCAGAACTATCGTTTTTTGATACTTTCTTAGGATTACCATAATAAGCTACATTGGCACCGCTTGAAGCACTTCCGTTGAAAGCTTCTTTTACATATATTTTTATTCCAGATCCGCTACTTGCAGAAGCACTAGCTTTTTTGCTGATCAACTCTTTAGCATTTATATGGGCTCCGCTACTGGCACTGGCATCATGCGAGTTTACCTTTCCACTTAGGGTCATAGCAGCACCACTGGAGACAGAGGAATTCAAGTGATCTGAGTTAACTTTTAGATCAATACCTGCCCCACTACTAGCTTTGATGGTAAGATCTTTTTCTACAATTGTATTATCGGCTGTAATACCTGCTCCACTTGTAGCAGTAATCTTATTTAATGCCTGATAGGATACATAAACACTTTTTTGATCAGCTTGGTAGATGTTGTTTTCTGAGGTCACATAAAGGGTGTTTCCCTCTACATATACCTTAATATACTGATGTAAGTTTTCATTTGCTTCGATAACGACTTTACGGTCATCACTATCAATTAATACGACATCCAATCCTCTTTTTGCTTTTACAGCAGTAAAGGTCTCATTAATTGTTTTTTCTTTTCGTACAATTTCTCCTTCACCTTTTACGCCATCCATAACAATGTTACAGGAAGTCATAAATAAAGATAAAAGGGCTGCGGCTAATATTTTGGCTAGTGTTGTCATAGTTCAAACATTTTTTTGTTACTGTTCGTTTTTTGATTGATGTATTAAATTATTCTTGGTCTTTTTTTAATTCGATGCCGTTTTCATCGATTTTTAGCTTTACCGGCTGATTATTGATTTCCACACCGTTTTCGTCAATTTTTAGTTTAAAATTCTCGTCATCTGTATTGAGGTTGATACGTACGGCACCTTCTTCTTTATCTTCATCTTCTTCCCATGATTGTTTTTCCTCATTCTGTTCCTCAGAACAATTGGTACAATCGAATTTTCCATTGGTTACTTTTAGGTATTTTTCTTCCTGATCATTAAGAGAAATATAGTCATCATACTCCCATGAGTTTGTATATCTGGCTGTATTATCATCGGCAAACACTGTTACTCCTTCTGGGAGGGATAAAAAGATATTAACTTGCTGATCCCTGTGTTTATTTACGTAATCTGTTAATGCATACCCATTAAGTAACAAGGTGTTTCCGTCTAATTCATAATTGTATTTTATTTCCTGAGCTCTTTTTCGGGCTTCCTCATAAGAACTTCCTTCTGCTGATTTTTCTATTGATAGTCCGATAAGAGAATCATTTTCTGATGTTTTAAGAAAGATTTCAACGTCTTTAAGAACAATTACTTTATTTCCATCAGGGTCTCTTTTTACTCTGTAATCATAAGACCCTCTGAGGTATTTTAAATAGCGATTGTTTTTCACCATTTTTAGGGTTAGCGTATCATTTTTAGAGACAGGAAGCAACTTTTCTTCTGATATAATTTCTGCTTCAAAAGCTTCTTGTGTAGCGTGTCTGGCTGCAATAACTCCTAGCCCTACCATTGCCAGCAACCATAATCCTAGTAATCCTAACTTGATTGGAGTTCCTATTGATTTTAAGTTGGTGATTACAATTTTGAGTCCCAGGATGAATAGGAAAAAGAAAGGGATTCCTATGACCAAAAAGGCGAGTATCGAAAGGAACCACAAGGGTACATTAGGCTGATTGCCTACTTCAAGATATTCCATCCATGGAGAATCATAAATTCCAAAAATACCTACAGCAAATAAGCTGATAAATAAGCTGATAAGTGTTATTCCAGATACCATAGCAATGAGTACTCCAAAAAACTTAAGAGCTCCTTTGAGAATTGCTAATAGAATACTCGCCAGGGTTTCAAAAAAAGTAGTCGAGCTGTTTTTGACTTTATTACCATACTTCTCGTAATCTACATTTTTTACTGAATCAGCGACTCCACTAAATCCTTCTTTAATTTTTTTTTCAATGTTACTGATATTGACAGCTTCTCCTTTCATCGCCAGGTGATCTGCTGTCGATTTGGCTTCGGGAACAAATATCCATAGGGCTATATAAATAAGGATAAAAGCACCACTGGAAAAAATTGTTAATAAGATCCAAGCCAATCGTAACCAAATAGGATCTACTCTAAAATAATGTCCAAGTCCTGAACTAACTCCACCTACATAAGAATTCATAGTATCTCTATATAATTGACGTGGAGAGGTTCTCTTGGTATAGGGCTGCCTGGGTTCGTCATCAAATATCTCTTCATCTACTTGATAATCTTCCGGTTGCCCCATTATACTAATGATATCATCTACCTCTTTGATACTGATAACATTTCTTTCGTCTTTGATTTTTTCACTAAACAACTCCGCCATACGAGCTTCAATGTCAGCGATAATCTCGTCTCTTCCCTGTGAATTGGTAAATGAACGTTTTATAGCCTGTAGATAACGTTGTAGCTTTAAGTACGCATCCTCGTCTATGTGAAAAAATATACCTGCTAAATTTATATTAACTGTCTTGTTCATTTTTCTTGTTTTTTTGTTTGGTTACCAGTGCTACTGCATTTTGTAGTTCATCCCATGTTGTATTTAATTCTTTTAGGAATAGTTTTCCTGTTTCTGTTAATCCGTAATACTTTCTCGGAGGACCGGATGTAGATTCCTCCCATCGGTAACTTAACAGACCTGCATTTTTCAATCTGGTAAGAAGAGGGTATATAGTTCCTTCAACGACAAGCATTTTGGCATCTTTTAGCGTTTCAAGAATTTCTGCAACGTACGCATCATTATCCTTTAGGATCGAAAGTATACAGTATTCTAATACACCTTTGCGCATTTGCGCTTTTGTGTTTTCGATCTTCATAAAGCTATGGTTTTAAAAAAAGTTAAACTGTTCATTTTTTGATTGATTATTCAAACACATAATGTACCTGATGTCAATATCCTTTGGTTAAGGCAAGCTATAAAAATAAGTGATTAAGTTATTATTTATAGTATTTCTTCAGAAGTATTTGGTTTGATATTAATAGTTCATTTACTGTTACATATTATTTGATAAAATTAATAGTTAACGGATATGTATATGTTTCTCCTTTATTCGCTTTTAAGGAGGCTGTGATAATAAAAATGATTTCTAAAAAGAAGCCTATTAAAGCAAGTAGACCAATAAAAGAAACTCCTGTCAACGCCCAAAATCCTCCAGAATCTGATAAGTTAATTGATAGATCATGAAAACTAGATAAATGATCAAAAGAGATATTGTCAAAAACATTAAAGACAAAAAAAGGAAAAGAAAAAGTTCCTAATATGATAGTATACAGTAATATACTCAACTGGAAATTGATTGCCTGTTTTCCATGTCTGTCAATAAATGATGACTTTTCTTTATTCACGGTCCATAAGATGAGTGGCATGATATAATTTCCCAATGGAAAAAAATATTTCGAAAAAATACTCAAATGAATAAAAGTAGCTATGTTTTTATGATTATTTGTTGACATCGGTTTAAAGTATATAATAGTTTCTTATGCAAATATATATCTAAAAGAAGGTATTATGCAAAACATAGTACCATAAATTAACATAAAATTAACATTTGTGTTTTGAAAAAAAAGGACAAAAAAGCCCTAACAAGCGAGTATCTATTCTATTTTTAGAGTCTATTTTATTTGTTTTTAAATAACTGTATTACAGTGTTTTAATTTGTTTTTGCAAGGTTTGGAATTTTTTAAATACTGTTTTTACGTATTTTTTAGGGCTTATGTCCGTAGGTATAAAGGGGATGAAAATAGTACATTTATCACAGTATTAATTCTTAATTTTCAGATCATGTTAAAATGTATTTTGGGGCTTACAGGAGTACAGGTAATTGACAAAGAGGAGCAAAGAGAGATACTGGGAGCAGGTTTTTTTGGATGCAAAAGTTCGAATAAAAAATGTTGTGTAAATACACCTTCGGGAGTTCAGTTATGCGACAACGGACGATGTATCGATGGAAAGTACTGCTTATGGATTTAATTGGATTGATTGCAGTAGTTACTTTATAAAAGTATAGGGCACTTAAAACAATTAAAAGAATTTAGAAGAAACCTGGATATAGAGGTATAAAAATGACCTTGTATCTAGGTTTTTTTGTAAAAAAAAGGTTTCTTGTAAGAATTATGCATCTGGTTATTAGAACAATTAGTAATATAATTAATGCCTAAAACAATAAAGTAATAGTTAGTAAGAGAATAATATGAATAAAATGACACCAGGAAAGATCAATTTGTTTACAATGTTAAAGCTACCATCAGCATGGTTATGTGGTGTACGGGTAAAAGAAATATCGGTGGCAAGCTGCCAGGTAAGTGTACGTCACAGATGGATTAATCAGAACCCTTTTCGGTCTATGTTTTGGGCAGTTCAGGGAATGGCAGCAGAGCTAACAACAGGAGCATTGGTTATGGGGTGTATACAAAGGCAAAAACAAAAAATATCCATGTTAGTTGCCTCTAATAATGCAACTTTCTCTAAGAAGGCTACAGGAAAAATTCTTTTTAGTTGTAATGATGGACATTTGGTAGAAGAGGCAGTTCAAAAAGCGATTGAAACAGGAGAGGGACAAACAATAACAATGAAATCAATAGGAAGAGATGCTACGGGAGATGAAGTTTCAGCCTTTGCCTTTGAATGGACAATCAAAGTAAAACAATAAAAACGACCATACTCGCTGTATTTATAAAAAGGTGTGTAACAGATCATCATATTTTAGTACTTATTAATTGAATTCATTAATCAATTAAACAATATATAATATGATAGCACATGAAATAGATTATACGATCTATGGCGAAGAAATGCAGTATGTAGAGATAGAGTTAGATCCACAGGAAGGGGTTATAGCAGAAGCAGGTAGTTTTATGATGATGGACGATGGTATAAAGATGGAGACTATTTTTGGAGATGGTTCTGAGAAAGATAAAGGGATTATGGGTAAGATCTTTGGGGCAGGAAAACGCTTGCTTACCGGAGAAAGTTTGTTCATGACAGCTTTTTATAATCAGGTTGGAGGAAAGAAAAAAGTAAGTTTTGCATCCCCTTATCCCGGAAAAATTATTCCATTAGATTTGTCGAAATATGGAGGGAAATTTATTTGTCAGAAAGATGCATTTTTATGTGCAGCGAAAGGAGTATCCGTAGGAATAGAATTTTCTCGAAAACTGGGAAGAGGTCTTTTTGGAGGAGAAGGTTTTATTATGCAAAAATTAGAAGGAGATGGAATGGCATTTGTCCATGCAGGAGGAACAACAGCAATGAAACAACTGGAACCAGGAGAGAAATTAAAGATAGATACCGGATGTATTATAGGTTTTTCTAAAGGAGTAACTTATGATATCGAATTAGTTGGAGGTATAAAGAATACTATTTTTGGTGGTGAAGGATTGTTTTTTGCTACACTAACAGGTCCAGGAGTGGTTTTTATCCAGTCATTACCCTTTAGCAGATTAGCAAATAGAGTACTGGCATTAGCCCCAAGTGCAGGAGGAAAAAGTAGAGGAGAGGGTAGTATTTTAGGGGGATTAGGAGATATTCTGGATGGGGATAATAATTTTTAATTTTGTTAAATAAGCGCTAAGATACCAGATTATTGGATTAATTTATGTATATTAGACTAGCAATCAATAAAGATTGTAAGAAAGTTCTTACATATTTTTATCTAACTTTATAATTTAATCCCCTATTAATTTATGGCTAGAGCAATGTTTGATTACACAAAAGCTGTTCTTAAAAAAGTCAGTTTTGATGTGAATCTTTTTACAAAAGAAGTAATTAAAGCAGTAAATAGATTACTTCCTCATGAGATTGAAGAATTAAAAATATGGATTCATTCTCTCACCGCGGAGCGGCCAGAATTACAACCATGTTTAATACATTTAAAATCATAGAAAAAAAGCGACTTTTCAGTCGCTTTTTGCTTTTGAAAGAGGGCTTATAATTTGAACATTTTGAAATGTAATAGCTCCTTTAACAACTCCAGCTATAGTAGAATGTAATGCATCTATAATATGCATCTTTAATTCACTTTTATTAAAGATAAGGCTCACTTCTCTAGCAGGAGAAGGTTCATTAAAATAGTGAAGATATTCTTTTTCATTAGGATTGATGTCCAAGGTATGTAAGTAAGGTAATAATGTCATTCCTAATCCTTCATTAGATAATTTTACCAAAGTTTCAAAACTACCACTCTCTAATTGAAAATGATCTTCGTCAAAACCCTTTTGCGTCTTACATAAATTCAGAATTCCATCTCTGAAGCAATGCCCGTCTTCTAATAACAACATATCATCCACATTGAGATCGCTAATATCGATGTTTTTCTTTTGGTTGAGTCGATGATTTGAAGGGATATAGCCTACAAAAGGTTCGTAATACAGAACACGCTCTTTTATACTTTCATTTTCCAAAGGAGTAGCAGCAATGGCAGCATCGAGATGTCCATCTAATAGACGTTCTACTATGGCTTCTGTTGTCAGTTCTTCTATTTTTAGTTTTACTTTGGGATACTTTTTTATAAAATTGTTTAAGAACATAGGAAGTAAGGTGGGCATAATAGTAGGAATTACACCAATTTTAAACTCTCCTCCTATAAACCCTTTTTGTTGATCCACAATATCCTGAATACGTTCACTCTCATTAACGATATTTCGGGCCTGTTGTACTAGTTTTTTTCCTACATCTGTCAGTTCGATTGGTTTTTTACTACGATCGAAGATAAGTATATCCAGTTCTTCTTCCAGTTTCTGAATTTGCATACTTAAGGTAGGTTGGGTAACAAAAGTTTTCTCTGCAGCTTTGGTAAAATTTTGATGTTCTGCTACAGCAAGAACGTATCGTAGTTGTGTAATTGTCATAGAGTCCTAGGTTTTAAACAAAAATACAAAAAGCGATTGATTAATCTTATCGTATTTGATTAAAAAAATTGTTTTTATCTATTTTATTATTTGTTAAACAATTAGCTTATATTTTTAGTATAAATAAAAAATCAGCTATAAAACACATTTTATAGCTGATGAGGGTTCGTTTTTTGATAATGCTGATTTTTTCTCTATAACAATGATGGATTGATTACATCCGTATCTCCATAACGATATTTTCTGTGGCAACTTCAAATTTGGCATCTGCCCATACTGGAGGACCGTAACTCATGTTATTATTGGATATCCCATAATTTTCTTTTGGCATTCCATTAGCTTCGAAGTCCATTCTATTATTTCCATTGGTATCATGAAAACATGAAATGGCATAGTTTCCTTCTGGGACATTTGTAAAAGTAATCGTAGCGACTCCATTTTTTATATTACTTTTTGCTGCCTGAATGGGAGCAGCTTTCATAAAAGTGTTTTGATCGTATAAACCGTATATTACTTCTCCCTGATCCCCTGTCACATTAGGTGTGGTAACAGTAATGGTAATTCCAGAAACTTCCTGTGCTGTACTAAATAAACTCATTAAAAGAAATGTTAGGTATAATATTACTGTTTTCATCGTATATGGTTTTATTGTTTTTGATGTTCCAAATGTCAGCAAATGGAGAGGTATAAATGAAAAAAATGTGACCAATTGTCAAAAAGGAGTGATGAAATGTAATTTTATCCGAAATAACTTAGGTACAGGTACAAATGTTCTATAGAGAATGGCTGTTAATTTCGGGATAGCATTTAACATAGTTGCATCTGATTATTGAGCAGGGATTTTCAAAACAATAAAAAATAGTGTTATAAAATCCCTCTGGCTTTAATCTCCAAATACTTATTAATCGTATTAACGGTTAAGTTTTCCGGAGCAGTTAATACGGATTGAATACCGTGTTTTTGAAGTTCTTTGACCATTGTTTTTTTGTCATAAGCAAATTGCTGAGCAATAGTTTTGTCATAAATACCTTGAAGGTCGGAGGTGTTTTTATGAATTACTTGTTGTAGTTCTGTGTTTTCGAAAAAGATAACCACTAACAGGTGTTTTTTAGCAATAGATTTTAGATAAGGAAGTTGTCTTTTTAATGAAGAGATGTGCTCATAGTTTGTATAGAGTAGCAGGAGACTTCGCTGAGAGATTTGCCGTTTAATCTGCGCGTATAGCATTCCAAAATCAGCGTCAAGAAATTCCGTATCTATATTGTATAAACTATCAGAAATCGTATTCAGATATGTTTTTTTTCTTTGTGCAGGTAAAAAATTATTGATTTTATTAGAAAAACTTAGCAATCCTACCTTGTCGTGCTTTTTTAGAGCAATATTAGAAAAAGCCAATGCACTATTAATAGCATAATCTAAAAGACTTAGCCCGTTAAATGGCATTTTCATTACCCGGCTGGCATTGATAATGGAGTAAATGGGTTGTGATTTTTCGTCCTGATATTGGTTGATCATCAAGTGTCCATGTTTTGCAGTAGTTTTCCAGTTGATTGTTCGAACATCATCACCTACTACATATTCTTTTATTTGCTCAAACTCCATCGTATGTCCGATTTTCCGAATCTTTTTAAGCCCTAGTGTACTAACTCTGTTATTGATTGCCAGAAAATCATGTTTTTTCATTTGAATAAAAGAAGGGTAAACTTTTACAGCTGCTTCTTTATCAAATCGAAACCTTCTTTTGATTAAACCAATATTCGTATACGCATAGATATGTAAGTGGCCAAAGGTATATACTCCTCTTTGTACAGGTCGTATTGTATATTCAAAATTTACTACCTCCCTCGAGGCAATAGAGATCTGTTTTAAAAAATCTCTTTTTTGAAATTGGATAGGGATTTCATCTATAATTTCAGTATGAATCCGAATGGGGTAGTTATTTGTAATTTGGACAGGAATGGCATTATAATCTCCATTTGAAAATTTATCAGGAAGTAAGCGATGTGCCTTTATTCCGTTTTTGTATTTGTATAAGGTGATACCATCAAATAAGCATGTCAGAAGTACAGCCCATACGATCATCCATATGATAGGATATATTCCTGGTAACCAATTAGAGAATAAAAAGAGGATGATGATAGCAGCCAGTAGGTAAAATACTCTCTTGGTCAGGTATAGCGATTTGATGAATTCTAAAAACACTAGCGGGGGATTTCTACAGATTGTAATATCATTTCCAGTACGTTTTCTGTCGTCATTCCTTCCATTTCCCGTTCTGGAGCAAGGATAACTCTATGTCTTAGTACAGGGAATAGTGATTTTTTTATATCTTCGGGAGTAACAAAATCTCTTCCGTTAATGGCTGCAAATGCTTTGGAAGCATTCATAATGGCAATAGAAGCTCTGGGAGAACCACCTAAATATAAGTGAGGGTGTGTACGGGTTTTGGTAACAATCTCAGCGATATATCCTATTATTTTATCTTCTATAATTACTTCCTGAGTTTTGTTTTTAAATTCCATTAATTTTTCCGGAGTAATAACAGGAGTAATCATTTCTATGGCTTTTATTGCTTTTCGTTCATGATGTGATTTCAGAATTTCGATTTCTTCTTCTATAGAAGGGTAGGCTACATTTATCTTAAAAAGAAAACGATCCAATTGTGCTTCAGGAAGGGCATAGGTTCCTTCTTGTTCTACTGGATTCTGGGTTGCTAATACCATAAAAGGAGGTTCCATCGGATATCGAATACCATCAATTGTTACCTGTTTCTCTTCCATCACCTCGAATAAAGCAGCCTGTGTTTTGGCAGGAGCTCTGTTGATCTCATCGATAAGCACCATATTAGAAAAAACAGGTCCTTTTTTAAATTCAAAATCTCCTGATTTCATGTTTAGAACAGAGGTTCCTAATACATCACTAGGCATCAAATCCGGGGTAAACTGAATCCGGTTAAAAGCAGTTTTTAGCGTTTTGGCAAATAGTTTAGCTGTTACTGTTTTTGCAATACCGGGAACTCCTTCTATTAATACATGACCATCTGCCAATAAGGAGACGATGAGTAACTCAATAAAATCTTGTTGACCAATAATTACTTTGGCTAATTCGGATTTTAATTGTGCTACTGCTTCCTGTAACTCCCCAAGCTGTATTCGATTTTCGAAATCAAGTTTTTGATGCTGTTCTGGTATAGATTGTATAGGCTCGGAGGAGGGGTTATTTATTGACTCTTCATTTTCCATATGGTAGTTTTTAGTATTTACTTAGCTTTAAAATTCGTGATTAAGCGATTTAATTCGATCAGGTCATCCGGGGTAACTACTGTTTTCTCTTTAAACCCGTTAAAGTAAGTAAATAAATTTTTAGTGTCATCTAATTCGTTATTACTTCTGGCAGCGATATCTGACAGGGTCTGCTCTGTTATGGAATCCGTAGGAATTCTCAATTGATTCCTGATGTAATCCATAAATAACAGAATTTGTTTGTTTCCTATTTCCCGATGTTTTCTTTTTTCAAAATACATCCCGCTAATTGTTCTGGTAAAAGCAATAGTTTGATTTTTTAATGGAGGAATAATAGGAATACTTCGCTGCTTGCGTTTTCCTTCAAAAATAATAAATAAAACTCCTCCTATGAGTATAAAATAATAACTCCATTTCAGGTGTTTGTTATTGAGTAGTATATATAAGGGAGAAGTGTTGAATATTTTTCCAGCTTTGTAATAATGATCCCAAAGTATTGGCTTCTGAGCATCTATGTAACTAAAGAGGTTTTGCGTATAGTGATAGTTACCATCTTTGAGCATGAAATAATTCCCGAATGCTTCGGGAAAAGTATGAAGAAAAATATTCCCTTTATAAAAAGAATGTTTTATATAATTGAATTTGGGCTGATCTATAAGTAAGCTATCTCTATATATTTGCGTTACTCCCAGAACTGTAGCATGGGTGGTATCAATTGCTGAAAAATATCGGGTGTAATTATTTCTGTCATATAGAAAAGGGGATTCCTTTTTTAGCATAGGATTCACCAAAGCAACCAGCGGATGTATTGTGACCTGATCATAAGATGTTTCCTGGTCTGTTTTTATCAGTAAGGTATCCAGCAGTTTTTTTTCGATGGTATTAGCAGAGATAAATAAGGTATTCCCTTTAGCAACCCATGCTAACAGCTGGTTCATTTCACTTTTGTCAAAATCAATATGATTATTAATAAACACATAGCTCCCTTCTTGATTAGGATTATCAGTAAGGTATTCATAAGGAGGTTGGTTAATATCTTTGAGTATAGAATCATCTAATGATGCTTTGATCAGCCGATGAGATACATAACTCCCCAGAGGAATTTTATCAATTTTAGAATAACTGGGAGACCAGTTTACAGGAATAGGCTTACTAGTCTCTACATAGATTAATAAACCGAGTATCAGTATTAGTACAACCAGTAATATGTTTGTTTTTTTATTTCTCAAATTACGATTGTATTAAGGTGGTTATATGTTTAAACTCTTTTTCTGCCCGACGATATAGTTTTTCATTCACTTCAAAACTTCCATACCAAATAAAATCATAGATTCTGGTAATGGTTTTAAACTGTTTTTTTATAAGCTTATCTGTTACCTCATTGCTATAGTCTTCATTTGTTTTCTGTGCTTCCCATTCAATAATTTCTTTAGCAGAAAGTTTTTTGAGAACCAAAAGATAGTAGTAGCGAATGGCTAAGCGGTAATTTTTATCAGATATAGCTTGATCTATCAGTTGTTGGATATCTTTATTATGGATAATATCTTCTTCCTCTGACAGTAAAACATCTGGCGAAGGTGTTTTTTCTAAAAGGATCTCTTTGGGATTAACTTTCAGGAATAACCATGCTATTAGTAACAGAATAAGAAGAATTAAGATATACGGAAGACTTTGCAGTACGTATAACCAAAAACCGGTTACACTATCAATATCAAACAACCAGTTCATCAGTTTTCTCCACCATTGAGAGATCCAGTCTTTAAAACGGGACCACCAGTTATCCGATTCTTCCTGTTCTGTATAATCAAATTCTTTTTGATCGGAAAACTCTTGAATTTTATCAGCATCGAGTGTTCTGATGGTAGGCGCTGTATTCAGATCATACTGAATTTCCCTCTTTTGCTGAATATCATTTTCTTGTAAGGTACGAGCATTGGTCTCTACAAAGAAAGAAATACAAAGAAGAAGAAAAAGGTATATTTTCTTCAAAAGGAAATGATATAAAAAACAGCGAATCATAAAACTATTATAGAGAATCGATTTCTTCAAACGCTCCTGTAGAAAACTTCTTTTCTTTGATGTTATAATAAATAAAAGCTACAGAAATAGCCATAATGCCATATAAGACATATTGTAATGAAGATAAGGTGTTTAGTGCGATAAATACCCAGTCTTGATTAACCGAAAAATCTGCAATAGACCCTTGTTCGGAAGCTGTAAAGGTTTGCATTAATGTATAAATAACCCCAGGAAGAGAAAATATAAAACCAATAAAAGAAATAATAATGCTAACGATAAATAGAGTAGCGAAGCTCATCCACCATTCTCCCTTTATTAAGGAAAAACTATCAGAGATTGATTCGGAACTTCCTTTTTCTTCAAACACCATAATGGAAAATACTAAGTTCAGAGGAACATAGAAATAGATTCCGGGGAGTATACACATAAAAAAACCAACAGAGATAATCAACATGCTGATTAAACCAACCCCAATAAGCTTAGGTAAGGCATCTTTTATTTGTATGGTAGTATTATCAATATCTACAGTGCCTTTATTTTTGATATATTCTTTGATAAAAAACATGATAGATCCAAATAGACAAGAATAAAACACACTTAGTGTAATAAAGAGGAATGCCGCAGATACAAATAAACTTCCTGTATCAATTAAATTTCCATGCTGTAAGGCTTCTAAGTTTAAGATATCGCCGGATAGATATGTGTAGTAACCAGCAGCAATCAATAATAATATAAATGGAATTGCAGAAGTCTTTAGTAACAGAGTTAATAATGGTTTCCCGTTATTTCTGATAAAAGCAAAAGTATCTGTAAGAATTTCTCCTAATTCTCTTCGTTTTTTAAATTGAATGAAGTTCGTATTATTGTTCATTGGTTGATATTTGATGTAATTGAGTAGGATATATCACATAATAAAAAAGGATAACACCTAGTGAAATAAGGATTATTAGTATTGCTAGCCAGTCAGGCATTTCTGTATGTCGGGTCACAAAACCTTCTAAAAAACCAGCTATTATAAAGAAAGGGATGGTACTGATTACAATTTTGAGTCCAGCTTTTACTCCTCTTATAAAAGAAGTAAGACGCGTATATGTTTGGGGGAATAATATTGATTTTCCAACAACCAGACCGGCACAGCCTGCTATGATAATTGCAGCTATTTCGATAGTACCATGAATCCAGATCGTTCGGGCACTTTCCCATAAAAGACCTTTGTCATAAAAAAAGTACTGAAAAGAACCGAGCATGATAAAATTGCTCATCAACATATATAAGGTACCGATTCCAAACAAAATCCCAAGAATAAAACAATTCAGGGCAACTCGTATGTTGTTAATCGTAATTCCCAGAAACATATCTGTTTCTCCCATTTTTTTATATACAGCCATAGGATCATCATTGGCAATATTATTCAGGGTCATGTTTACATACCCATCTCCGAGGATAGAGCGAACAAATGCTCCATCTGTAGCAGCAGAATAAGCGCCGATAGCGGTAAATAGGACAGCAATAAGAAAAGCAAGTAAGAGTTCTTTTCGATAGGTATAAAATTCTAAGGGGAATTCATGAAACCAAAAAGACAACAGCCTGTTCTTTTTTTCTTTTCGAGTTTTGTATATTTTTTGATGTGCAGACGAAGCAAGTCCATTTAGGTACGCAAGTGTTTGACTATTAGGGTAAAATGTTTGGGCATAGCTGAGGTGGTCCGTAATTTCAATATATAGTCCGGATAGCTCATCAGGGGAGATTTGAGCATTATTATTCAGAACGCTTTCAAATTTTAACCATTTATCTTTATTTTGCTTAATGAAAGTAGCTTCACGCATGTGAATATTAATTAGGAGGATCAAAGAAACATAATTAATGGATAATTTTCAAATAGAAACTGCCCAAAATGTAAGTATTCAGCAAAACATCGCAGGGATAGGAGAACGTATTCTGGCATATTTAATAGATTTGATGATTTTAATCGTCTACGTTTTTATCATGGCTTTTGTAGTAGGAGTACTGAGTGATGCCGTGACCAATCAATGGGTACTTTCCTTACTATTTGGATTGCCTTTTTTCTTATACTTTTTACTTTGGGAGACATTCTGGGATGGAAAAACCCCGGGAAAGGCAGCTATGAAAATAAAAGTAGCAAAGTTAGACGGTTCCAGACCAAAGTTTTCGGATTATTTAATTCGATGGTTATTGCGCTTGGTCGATATTTCTATAAGCTCTGGAGGCGTTGCAATTTGCGTCATATTATTACGGGGAAAAGGACAACGATTAGGTGATATGGCGGCTAATACTACTGTAATTGATGAAAAAAAACGAGTATCTTTTAAAGATACCATTTTAGTGGAAGTAGCGGACGACTACCTTCCTGTTTATCCTCAGGTAACTGTTTTTGATGATGCTCAAATCAGAAAAATTAAAGCAGTTTATACAGCAGCAAAACGAGATGGAAAACACAATGTAATTTTGCAATTATCAGAAAAAGTGAGTTCCCTGATGGAGGTTAGTCCAGAAGAAAAACCGTTGCAATTCATAGATAGAGTATTATCAGATTATAACTACTATACACAGCAGCTTTAAAATTAGTAGAGAAAATTAAGTTTATAATTTTAGATGTAAATAATAGTTTTCTACTGCTATTGGTGTTAAGTGTGTTTTTGATATGGTGAATAAGAGCAGAAATTACTAGCTTTTAAGACATACTTGTTATATTGAACTGTAGAGCAAAAACGTTGTTTTCTTTTTGAAATAAATAGAACGGTCTCTAATACTATTGTATCTTTGTTTAGAGAAGTTAAGGACTTTTCCGTTTTGAATTCAGATGTTAATTTTCCTCGTTTTCAGGAAATAAAAAAGGATTCAATCACCTCTGCAAGCAACAGTAAATTCGTTTTATGAATTCTATTAAATATATTTTCATAACATTTGTTTTTTTTCTTTTCTCAGAAGGCATACAAGCTCAGAATAACAAGATTGACAGTCTAAAAAATGAATTAGAAAAACATAAAACAAATGATACGATTCGAGTAAATTTATTATATGATTTAGCATCTTCGTATCTTCGAAAAGATGTGAATTCTACCAAATTATACTTGGAGAAAGCTGAAAAATTAAGTAATGCGTTAAACTATACAAAAGGAAAAGCAAAAGTAGCATACTTAAACGGAGTTGTTTTTTCCACCCGATCAAAGTTTGATCAAGCTATTAAAAGCTTTCATGAAGCCATTCTATTATATGAAATTATTAATTTAAAAGAAGGACTATCAAAATGCTATACCGGTTTAGGAATTACTGCATATTATAATCATGAGTATAGAAAATCTATAGGATATCATCAACAATCTATACAAATTAATAAAGAGATTAAAAATGAAAAAAATATTGCTGTAAGTTTAAAATACATTGCTTATGCTCATTCCGATATGAGTAATTATGATGAGGCGCTAAATTGTTTAAATAAAGCATTAGCCATTAATAGGAAATATAATAATGAGGTTGAAATTTCGAGTTGCTTAAATAATATAGGTATTTTATATCATGAAAAAGGAAACAACCCTCTTGCTTTAGAGTTTTACAATAAATCATTATTTATTGCAAAAAAAATAAAAGACACTTCAGCTATCTCAAAGGCTTTAAATAATATAGGGATTATTTATAAAATGAATCAGCAATATGAAAAAGCGATACAAAATTATAAAGAGTCTTTAAAAATAGAGGAAAAAGTAGGAAATAAACGATATATCAGTAATGCTTTAAATAACTTAGGAATAGTTTATAATAGAAAAGGTGATAGTGAAAATGCCCTCATTTTTTTAAACAAGGCTTTAGAAATAAGTAGGGAGATATTATATAAAGATCAGATTTCTACTTGTTTAAATAATATTGGTGATGTCTATTTATTTTTACTAAAAGACAACAAAAAAGCACTTAAAAGTTATACAGAAGCCAAAACGATTAATCTAGAGATTGAAGATAATTTAGGGTTATGTAATTCTTATTTGGGTATAGCCACTGTTTATGCAAATCAAAAAAAATATGATAAAGCATTATCTAATGTTTTAAAAAGTAAAGAGCTCTCTGAACAACACGATCTTTTAGATTTCAAAAAAGATGCCTACGAATTACTTTCAAATATTTATAAGAATACGGGCAATTTTAAAGAAGCATTTTTTAGCCATCAAAAATTCAAAGTGATAAGTGATAGCCTTCTAAATAAAAAGGGGATTGAGCGAATGACAGCATTAGAATATGAGTACAAATACAAAAATGAATTAGAGTCTGCAGAAAAAAGAGAATTAAGATTAACAAAAACTGTAAAAAAAACCTCTCAGGATTTAGCAAAATCACAACGTGATTTATTACTGGGTATAATTGCTTTTTTAGTTATAATATTACTTTTGGGAGCCATCATTTTCTTTTTAAAACTGAGAAATGAAAAATCCAAAACTCAACATATTGTAATCGAACAAAAACTGTTACGTTCACAAATGACTCCTCATTTTATATTTAATTCACTTTCTGTTTTGCAAGGAATGATATTAAATAAAGAAGAAAAAAAGTCAGTTTCATATTTATCCAAATTTTCAAAGTTACTTCGTATTATATTAGAAAATTCAAGAGATAAAACCGTTCTATTATCCCAAGAATTAAAAGCAGTAAGAAATTACCTGGCGCTTCAAACTTTAGAGAGTAAATCGTGTAAGTATACTGTTTTTGTAGAAGATGCCATAGATGAAACCTTATTTAGAATATCACCCATGCTTATTCAACCCTTTGTTGAAAACGCTATAGAACATGCTTTTATTAATCAAGAAGAAGAGAAAATCATTGAGATACACTTATCATATCTGAATAATGATTTGATTTGTAAGATTTCAGATAATGGCGTTGGGATTGACTCTTTGAAGAAGAAGAAAAATCAAGAAAAGAAATCATTGTCCACTATCATAACCTCAGAGCGATTAGAGATCTTATCAAAAGACTTTAAAACGAGAGGATCGGTTGTCGTTGAAGATCGAAAAAAATATAATGAAAAAGGGACAGTAGTTACCTTAGTAATCCCTTATATTTTACAAAAAAACTAATACCTTCTTTACTATAAAATGTTTGGTATATAAAATAAAGAATATCTCAGATAAAGCATACGTAATGCAGTATTACTCATCGTTACTAAAATTGGATCAGGTATAGTGTTTTTAGAGATATTGCGTTGGTAATCAGTTTTTTTGTTTTTGTAAAGGGGGAAAAAATATGTTTTTTTCTATATAAAAAGAACTGTTTTTAAATGCATTGTTAACATAGTATAACGACTCTTTTGCGAATATTTTTTTAAGTATCACGTTTATTTATTCTAAAGCTTCAGAAATAGATTATCTATTTCTTTCTCTGCTTATACCATATACTTTTATCATCAACAATCAACAAAAGCATATGGAAAACATTAAAACAAAGTTAGGTCAAGGAGGATTATTACTGGCAGCAATGGGTATCATGTCTATTGTACTCTCCATTTTTAATTACAATATCAGAGTGCTCTCTTGGGTAGATCTGTGGGGGAATACCATCGGTTGGGTGATTAGATTTCTTCTCATACTTGTAGGAGTTGTATTGTTTATCCTTTTTGGAAGAAATGAAGAATAAACCAATGGAAGGCTATACTCCTAAATAGACACCTATATACCTGAAAGGAGTACCTCTCACTTCTCAAAAACTCTACTAACACATATAACAATAGATTGTAGTTACAACAACCCTAACATCTTGTAGAAGAAACAGTTTTCTGTTTCTCTATAAGGTAACAGGAGATTTTATCAATCTAAACTACCAAAAAATAAAAGTTAAATAAACATGAAAAGAACATTGAAATTTTCCCCTTTATTACTAATTATATTGTTACTTAATTTTAGTTGTAGCAAAGATGATGATATTCAAATAAATCTTAAAGATTTGAAAGTAACGGTCGATGAAAACCCTGCAAATGGGCAGGTTCTCGGTCAAGTTCAAACAGATAATAACAGCTCCTTGAGTTTTAGTATAACTGCGCAAACACCAGCAGGAGCATTGGCTATAGAGAAAAAAACAGGAAAACTAACCGTTGCCGATGCCATCTTGTTCGATTTCGAAACAAACCCTACAATTACGGCAACTGTTTCTGCTGAGGGGGCTCAAAATACAGCAAAAATAACCATTAACTTAAATAATCTAAAAGAGTTAACTACTGAAGATTTTAGTGTTACGATAGATGAAAATCCGATAAATGGAGATACTATTGGTATAGTTCAGGCTACCAGTGATGGAACGGTAAGTTACAGCTTACTATCTCAAACACCAGAAGGAGCATTAAACATTAATACCAGTACAGGAGAATTAACAGTAGCTGATGCTACATTATTTGATTTTGAAGTAAATCCTGTAATTACGGCAATTATTTCGGTTGATAATTCTGGAAATACACAAAATGTGACAGCTACCATCAATCTTACCGATGTAAATGAAGTAAGTCTTCAGGATTTTACAACTACCATAGATGAAAATCCAGTCAATGGGCAATCATTAGGTGTTGTTCAAGTTACCGGAGGTGAAGCATTAATTTTTAATATAACTTCTCAAACACCCAATGGAGCTTTAAGCATAAATGCGAACACAGGAGAGTTGACAGTCGTTGATGCTACTTTGTTTGATTTTGAAATTAATCCGGTAGTTACAGCTACTATCTCGGTTGATAATTCAGGGAGTATGCAACACTTGACAGCCACCATCAATCTTACTAATATAAATGAAGTAAGTATTCAGGATTTTACCGCTACTATAGATGAAAACCCAGCCAATGGGCAGTCGCTTGGTATAGTGCAAGCTACTGGTGATGGAACATTAAGTTTTAGTATTACCTCTCAAACGCCAGGAGGAGCATTAAGTATAAATGCTAGTACGGGAGAGTTAACCGTTGCTGATGCTACCTTGTTTGATTATGAAACAAACCCTGCGATTACGGCAACTGTTACTGTTGATAATGCTGGAAATACTGAGAGTGCAGATGTGACAATTAACCTTACTAATGTAAATGAATTAAGTATCCAGCAATTCAATACAACTATTGATGAAAACTCTACCAATGGATCTATCCTTGGTACCGTTCAGACCAATGGTATAGGAATCTTAAGTTTTAGTATTGCTTCTCAAACACCTGCTGGGGCGTTAAGTATAAATGCCAGTACTGGAGAATTAACAATTGCCGATGCTACCTTGTTCGATTTTGAAACCAACCCTACAATTACAGCAAATATTTCTGTAAGTAATTCAGAAGGTATCGAAACAGCTATAGCTACAGTTAATCTTAATGATGTAAATGAAATTGGTGAGTTTAAATATGGAGGTGTTATTTTTTGGCTAGATCCTTCAGATATTAGTCATGGTTTGGTATGTACTGTTAGTGACTTTCCTATAATTGGGGGATGGGGTTGTCAAGGCACAAATATAGCTGGGGCTATTGGAACAGAGATAGGACAAGGTCAAGCTAATACAACTGCCATTTTAGCTGAGTGCGCTACAGCTGGTATTGCAGCAGATATTGCATCAAACAGTACCTCTGGAGGATATTCCGATTGGTTTTTACCCAGTAAAGATGCGTTACAGGAAATGCATACCCACAGAGCAACAATAAATAATACTGCAGTTTTAAATGGAGGATCAAATTTAGCTTCTGGTGTTTTTTATTGGAGTTCATCACAAAATGATAGTAATACGGCTTGGTTAATTTATTTCGACAACAATGGAGCGGCATTTTTCCTAAATAAAGGAACAGCAGGGAGCAACATAAAAATGCGAGCAGTAAGAGCTTTCTAAAACTTTTGATTCAAAAAAGCAAACCATCTTTACAACAAGGTGGTTTGCTTACTCCTAAGAAGTACTTATTTGGTATCATGTTCTTAAAAAGGCTGAACATTAGAGTCAGATTTGGTACTGAATGAGGTTCTCTATTAAGAAAATATTAGATCCATCAATTAACTATGGTAAAATGAATAAAAACAACACCTATTTTCCGCCAATACATGCAAAAAAAGTAGCTACCAGACAAGAAGAAAAGTGGGATGAAGCAATAGCTTTGTTTAATAGTAAACAATACGATAAAGTTTTACCCACGATATTGGATTATGTGGGTAGTCATTTACAAAACAAAAAAAATGGCAATACTTATGAAATAGCACATGGGTCTGTAGTCATCACTATTACACAAACAGTAGATGAACTGGTGATAAAATGTCCTTTTCTAAACATAGCGAATGCTAAAAGAGTACCGCTAATGCGCAGATTAGCAGAAATACGTATGTCTCCGCTTAATCTTACCAATGTCGCATTGGAGAATGAGTTGGTTTACTTTTCTTTTTCTTGCCCTATAAATGTATGCGAACCCTATAAAATCTACGGAGTACTTAGAGAAATTTGTTATTATGCAGATAGTTACGACGATGAGTTTATAGAAAAGTTTAATGCAGCACATCTTCAAGAACCAAATATAACACCTTTATCAGATGATATAAAGAAAGCAGCATATGCTAATTATCAAAAAATTATAGAAGAAGGTTTACAGCGTTTTGATCATTATATGGAAAATCGCCATGAAAACAATGCTTGGTATACGTTAAATATCACTTTAAAAAAGATTGAATTTTATGCAGAGCCGCAGGGGTATTTACGTACTGTATTAGAGAATGCTATAGATGATATTTTTGACAGAAATACTCCTTTTCAGAATCGGTTGCTACAGGGAAAAGCAAGTTTAAAAAAGTTGCAAAACTATTCTATAGATAAGTTTTCAGCAGATCTATATCAGGTAGAAACATTTATACCTTATAAGTATAGTGGTAAAAAGGAAAATATTAGAGAAAACTGGGCAGATAGTTATACTGATGTGCAAGAAATGATAGCCAATGCCAGGTTTGAAGATGCTTCGAATGTATTACAATCCTGTTTTTACGGATTGTTCTACTATAATCTGGTTGACGAAAGCATTGGTGAACCCATTATAAATGCTTTAGCTCAAGCTGATGGACAGAATTGGAACCAGGCAGCACCGGTTTTAATGAAAGGAATGGAAACCATTATGGAGGACTTTCTATTTGATAATGATTTTGGTATGGATTTATCAAAAATAATGGGAGAACAAATGAAACAATCAATGGCAGCAATCCAGCAAATGATGACTAATTTTAAAGTAAGCTAATCTATGAATATCATTAAAAATATAGAAAAATCTGTGTATAGAATCAATACGGCAAATGGATCTGGAACAGGATTTTATAGCCTGCAAGATCATGTTGTTGTAACTAATTATCACGTAGTATCTGGCTGTTTATCAGTAAGTGTAGAAGGGCAGGACAGGAATAGATATTTAGCAAAGGTTGTGTATATAAATCAAGGAAAAGACATTGCTTTTTTACAAGTAGAAAACTTACCAAAACCTGTCGAAACCATACATATCAAGCACAATAACGAAACCATTTCCAGAGATAAAGTGTTGGTGTTGGGATATCCATATGGTATGCCATTTACTGTTACAGAAGGGATTGTGTCTAATCCCAGACAGGTTATTGACGGCAGGAACTTTATACAAACAGATGCTGCGATTAATCCGGGAAATAGTGGTGGTCCCGTAATTAATGAAAAAGGGGAATTAGTAGGTATTGTAACCTCTAAGTTTTCAGATGCGGATAATATGGGATTTGCTATCCCGATGGAAACGCTCCGTGAAGAATTGGAAATTGTTAGTGAGTTATCTGGTAAGTTTACTTTAGGCTGTCCTAGTTGTAATGGCTTAATTGAAGAAAAAACAGAATATTGCCTTAATTGTGGAAACGATATTGATGAAAAACTATTTGAAGAAAATCCGCTTTCAGATTTTAGTTTAAAAGTAGAAGAAGCCATTACCAAATTAGATTTAGATCCCGTTTTGACAAGATCAGGTCGGGAACGGTGGTATTTTCATCAAGGGAGTGCAGAAATACGAATGTTTGTGTATGATAATAATTATTTATTTGCGACCTCTCCATTAAATGATTTACCCCGAAAAAATTTAGCAGAAGTATATGAATATATTTTAACTGCTGATATAGGAAAGCATAGATTATCCATTTCTAACAATCAGATATTTCTTTCCTACCGCATTCATATAAGTGATTTGTATTCAGAGAACAAAGAAGAATTTCTCGAAGATATCGCTCAACTGGCTTTAAAGGCAGATGATTTAGATGATATGTTCGTAACTAATTTCGGTGCAAAAATGACACAGTATAGTAAACAACTACAGAACTTTTAAAACAAAAATCATGTGGTTTATATTCCCATCAGTTATACTATTGATAGGTTCACTAGGGCTTTACCTTACTATAAAAGCTTATAAAAAAGGACAAACTATTAGTTTGAAAAAACTCATAGTCACAGTAATGCTCATTTTTTTAGGTGGAGGTGTTTTTCTACAAAAAATGAGAATAGTTGATAATGAACATTTAGAACAATTATTACTTGCTTTTGATAAGGAAGCAAGAGAAGAAATAGAAAAGGAAAGCAAAAGAAAGAAAAATGAAGCAGAAGAAAAGCGAAAAGAAATGTTTAAGAGAATCGGTAGAGAAACGAAGAAACTAAATAAAAATTAAAACTTATGAAAATTAGCAAAACCATACAATACATAGGAGGGGGTATAGCAGTAGTCCTGTTTTTTCTTTTTCAAAACGGAGGAGATGTATTTCAAGGATCTGGAGAGAAAGGAAAAATTATAACTATTGAAACCTATAAAGAGTTAAGAAAGAAAACATCGAGTGATGGTAAGCGTATTGCACTTATAGGCAGAGCATCTGTTTCAAATGCTAATATTACAAGAAGAATTGGAGCACCTCTCAACCTAATATTCAGCGCTCCAGATGGTACTTTTATAGAGCATCTTCCTTTTCATTTTGGAAAAGAAGATAAAAATTCATGTTATCTACCAAATTCATTTACTCCACAAGATTTAGTTCTATATGATAATGAAGGTGTCTTACATAAATATGATGAAAATGTCATGGTGTCATTCACATTAGAGCGGATAACAAATGCTATCCCAGAGAAAAACCCTAAGACGAATGAATATGTCTGGAGGTTTAAGCAATTAAGAATTGATCCGATAGAACATGATGAATAGGTTACATCCAGGAAAATAAAAGTGCTTACATAGCAATTTAAGAAGAATACTATTTAATTACAGTGGCTTTAATAAAAATATTTTCTATTGGCCATTCACTGCCGTCAACTGGAACATTAGAGATTTTATCCACCACAGACATCCCCTTGATAACTTTCCCAAAGATGGTATGCTCTCCATCAAGATGAGGAGCTCCTTTTCTGGCAGCTACGATAAAAAATTCAAATGGGGTAGAACGGTTTGACGGGTTATCAACCCATTGTTTAGACAGGGCTACAGCACCGCGAACATGTTTTAATCGTTTAATAGGCTCCTGAGGTAAGGTATAATCCCCAATTTCAAAGCGTCTTTGAGCCATTTGTTGACGGTCACTGTTCCCACCTTGGATAACAAATCCTTTAGCTACTCGGTAAAAAAAGGTTTCATCAAAATATTTTTCCTTGACCAGATAGATAAAGTTAGCTCTGTGTAGTGGGGTTTCTTTGTAGAGTTTTATATGGATATCTCCAAACTTAGTTGTCACCTTCACCAGTGATTCCGGATGCTTTTTACCGTAATCTTCAAAAAAAGCATGGAGGTTGTCATTAGATAGCCTGAAAGCTTCGATGTCTTCTTTCTTTTCTTCTTTAGGAGTAGAAGAGGCCGTATCAGTTGCAGATTTAGAAGAAGTGGTAGTTTTTTTTATATTTTTAATAGGAGGTATTTTCTGTTTAGATTGTTTATCTTCACAACTAGACAAGAAGAATACAGTTGCACAGCTAATTATATAAAAGATTCTAACGAATGACATTTGATACATTTAATAAGTTAGTCCCAAAAATACAGAAAATGTCAGTGCCGGGAGAAGTTTCTCACAGACTTATGACCCCAGGAGACAGAGAAAGAGCATTAAAAAGTATCCATATAGAAAGTAAGAATCCTAGAAATGCAGCGGTTATGATGTTGCTATACCCCAAAAATAACCATATGCATTTAGTTTTGATTTTACGTCCCACATATGAAGGAGTACATTCCGGGCAGATCGCACTGCCGGGAGGCAAGGCAGAATTGGGTGACAAGGATTATCTAGCGACAGCGCTACGGGAAACTAATGAAGAAGTAGGAGTACATACGGCAGGTGTTCGTATGCTAAAAAAAATGACCAAAGTATATATCCCGCCGTCTAATTTCTGGGTGCATCCTTATATGGGAACAATCGATCATCGCCCAGACTTTATTGCTCAGGAAGAAGAAGTAGAAGAGATTATCGAGGTACCACTGACAGAATTACTTGACGAAAAAAATGTAAACAGTAAAAAATTAACTACTTCTTATGCTACGAATATAGAAGTACCGATCTTTGAATTAAACAGTTATGATGTCTGGGGAGCAACTGCAATGATGTTGAGTGAGCTTAAAATGCTTTTAAAGCGGGCTATAGTATAATGATTTTGTATCTTTGACCGATTTTTATAAGACCCACTAGATTTATGAAATTCTTTAAAAGAAATCGTTTTGGACATATTTTGTTTCTAAAGAAATGGCTGATCCGCATAATGGGAACGATAACGCACAGACGTTATCGGGGGTTTAACGAACTACAAATAGAAGGAAGCGAAGTGATTAAAAACCTTCGTGATAATAATGTATTGTTTGTGTCGAACCATCAAACCTATTTTGCAGATGTAGTAGCGATGTTTCATGTTTTTAATGCAAGTTTAAGCGGACGTGTAGACTCTATTAAAAATGTAGGATATCTTTGGCAACCCAAACTAAACCTGTATTATGTAGCAGCAAAAGAAACGATGAGAGATGGATTGCTAGCCAGGATATTAGCATATGCAGGAGCAATAACTGTAGAACGCACCTGGAGAGAAAAAGGAAAAGATATCAACCGACAGGTAAAAATGAGTGATATTACCAATATATCCCACGCATTAGAGGATGGATGGGTAATTACTTTTCCGCAGGGAACAACCAAACCCTTTAAACCCATCCGAAAAGGAACAGCTCATATCATTAAACGGTATAAACCAATAGTAATTCCGATTGTTATTGACGGATTCAGAAGATCTTTTGATAAAAAAGGAATACGAATAAAGAAAAGAGGTATTCTACAATCAATGGTTATCAAAGAACCACTGGATATCGATTATGATAATGAATCGATTGATGAGATTGTAGAAAAACTGGAATACGCTATAGAACAACATCCTTCGTTTTTAAAAGTAATTCCAAAAGAAGAAATTGCAGCACAAGAAGAATTAAATAAAAAACGACAGTGGGAATACTAAATTTATGTTAGTACAGTGTCTAAGATAAACAACTCCTTGCTTTATAAAGTAAGGAGTTTTTTTTTAGTTTTATTTTTTTTGAAATTAAAATAGGGGGAGATGATATTTCTATCGACATCTAAATAGATAGGGAGATATTCTAGTGGGGAATGTCAATCTATCATATTTATTGTATTAAAAATTAGATAGAATATTATGAAAAATGGAATTTTAATTGCAATTATCAGCTTGTTTATAGCTGCACAAAGCCAGGCACAGGAAAATGCACCAAAGTATGAAGTGAAAGTAATAACGAGTATAGAATCTATTGTAGAAAATGGATTAGGTCGTTCCCGCTTAATTTCTTCTAATGAAGAACGGGATTTCCAAGAATTTACTTCTAGCAGAACCAAAGAAGATAATGGTAGAAATACCTCTAAAAGAAAGAACATAAGAGTTAAGGATTTTGAAGAAACCAAACTTCTTAATTTCTACAATCTGGGAGGAATTCGATTTCAGAATATAGCAGCAAATGATGCGGTTATTTCTTCTAAAATTACTGATATGGTAGCAAAAGGATGGGATTTAGCCTTTGTAGTGAGTGCTGTAGAAAGTGATGCGGGAGAGCAAGACGGACGTGGAATTTTTATCACCAGATATATTTTTAAACGATTACTCTAATACCCAGAAATTATACTATTCAAGTATTGTTTTCTCTATTAAAAGCTATGTATTAGGTTGGGGGACTTATGCATAGCTTTTTTCTATGTATATTTATGAAATAGCATTTGGTAACTAGTATTTAATACCAGATTGGTATGATAGAAGAACAATCAATAATAATTATAGCAGAGGATGGTTATGAACTGTCTGCAATCTTAAGGGTTCCTACACGTGATCGAAAAGGAATTGTTCAGATACATAGTGGCACAGGAATTCCTCAACAATTATATGCGAATTTCGCCTCCTACCTTACAGAAAAAGGTTATGCAACTCTTACATTTGACTATAGAGGAATTGCTGAGTCTGCTCCGGCATCTTTAAAAGGATTCAAAGCTACAATCCGAGACTGGGGGATGTTAGATATGACAGCAGTTTTTAATTGGGTATTGACTCATTTTCCTGAGGATAAAAAAATTATTGTAGCGCATAGTATGGGGGGACAGATGATCGGATTGATGAAAAATTGTGATCAAATTGATCAGTTGGTTTTAATTGCATCTTCTACAGGGTATTGGAAAGATATGGATAGTCCGTATAAATGGCTTCCGGCTTTTTTTTGGTATATAATGATTCCGGTTCACACAAAAATATTCGGGTATGTTAATGCCAGAAAAGTAAAACAAGGAGAAAACCTGCCTAGAGGAGTGGCGTTGGAATGGAGAAAATGGTGTACTAATCCAACCTATTTTGAAGATGATTTTAGAGACACTAACCAATCTTTATTTTTTGATAAAATAAAAATCCCATTATTATCTATTCAGGTGGCAGATGATCCTTTAGCTAATCAAACTACAGCGACTAAGTTATTAAAGTATTATAAAAATGCACAGATACAAATACAACGAATAATCCCGGCAGAAATGGGAGTACAGAAAATAGGGCATACGGGCTATTTCTCCAGAAAATTTAAAGACAATTTATGGAAGAAACTCGTAACAGAGTTGTGAAAAACCTGTAATATATTGAATATCAATATTGTTATGAGGTGTTAAATACAGTGTTAAAATATGGAAAAATGTGAATGCTCTTCAGGAGATCCGTTTACCTTTGTATTCTGTAATGAAATTATGCTGCATTAAATCATATTATCTTTGTAAGACTTTTTTTCTGTTTTTGCTGATATCCTTATCAGTACAAGAACTATCAGCAGCTTCTTCAGTTTCTGATCCCCTATTGACAACGGTAGAAAATAAAGAAGGTAAGGAATCAATAGATTATCTTTTATCAAGTAATGTCTATAGTAATGCAGAGAGCAATACAGATACGAAAGAAGATAGTGATACCAATTCTTTTGTAGCTGCCCTCTGTAAAGGAACTAATCATATAAGAATAAGAAGGTCTTTCTCAGTTTTTTCAGATATTTTTTATAATACTGATAGCTTATATCTTATTTATTGCTGTTTAAAAATTACACCTCATTAATAAATATTACCTCCTATCTTTTGTCTTATCATGTTTGATAAAGAATATGTGTACATGCTATTATTCTGAGAAATAAGACACATTGTTTACAGACATGACCTCTTTTTATAAAGACAATACATTCATATTTGATAATAATAAATGTAAGGGGATACTGGATAAGAAGGTGTAAGGGAGGGACTCTCCAAAGTCAATTCATAAACAGTCCATAGAAGATGATATTGATAGCTAACAGAACGCGTATTCGGTCAACTCTCTATGGTCGTAATAATCACAAATAAAACAGATGAAAAATACCATTATTTTTTTTATAATACTAGGAAGTCTCCTGGGCAAAGGATGCTGCCACATAGATACATCTTCTTCAAAAAAAAGAAGCCATACATCCAAAAATAAGCATTGGAGCTACCATGGAGAAACAAGTCCTGAACATTGGGAAGAAGTAGAGAAAGGAGCTGATTGTGGAGGACGATACCAATCTCCAATAAATATTGTAGCAGCAATCGATGATAGCAGTTTACAACCAATCGAGTTTCATTATGATGATGATACGGATATTGATGCGGTAGTAAACAATGGGCATTCTATTCAATATGATTTTGAAAAAGGAGATTATATACAGATAGATACAATCAGGTATGAACTATTACAATTTCATTTTCACGAACCTGCAGAGCATACGATTCAGGGAATCAGATATCCTATGGTGATTCACTTTGTCCATAGGAGTGAAGAAGGAGCCTATGCAGTGATTGCTGTTATGGTAAAAGAGGGAGAAAGTAGTCCTGCTTTTGAATTTTTAGAAAACTACCTGCCAGTAAGAGAGGGAGAACGAAAAGAAATAGATACTTCATTTGACATCAATAGTGCTTTGCCACAACAAACCAATTATTATCATTATACAGGATCCTTGACAACTCCTCCTTGTACAGAAGGAGTACAGTGGTACATTATGGAAGAACCAATTACTATATCAGTAGCGCAAGTAGTAGCATTACAAAAGTTAATGCCTTTGCATAATTACAGAAATGAACAGCAGTTAAACGGTCGTACGATTCGACATTCTTTTTAGAGATTCAAACACACAACTCTTCAAGTTGTTCCGAAACGACGAATGGAGTTTATATTTTGTTTTTATTGACAATCTGCTGATTAACTCCTGAACAAGTTCTTTCAAAAAGGCTTGTTCAGGAGTGTTTTTTGTACTTAATATAATGTAATCAGAGAGAATCTCTGATATAACCTTATTTTTTAGAATTCTTTATTTGTACTGTATTAGCCATAAGTTCATTAAGCATCCATTGTCTGGCATCTCCCTTTTTTGCTATTTCTATTGATTTTTTACTCATTTCCAAGGCTTCTTTTTGTTTTCCTTGTGCCAGATATACTTTAGAAATACCTTCATAAGATGCATACGAAGTAGGGTTTTGTTTGATGCGTTTTTGATAGATTTCCAATGCCTTTTTATACTGCTTAGTTTCCAGATAGTTGGTCGCTAATTGTATATAGAAATCCTCAAGTGATCCAGGTAATTTATCAGTAATCTCATTCTCCAGGATTGATAGATCTTGCTCTTTCTTATGATTAAAGTAATAATAAATTACATTGCCTAGAAAATAGGAAGGAATGGAAAAAGAAGTATCAAAATCTGTAGATAATTGATGATAATGATCAATGATTTCCTGAGCACTTTTGAAGGTATAAAACTGTGATCTGGTGATTTCCCAGTTCTTGAATAGTTGTTCCAGTGTTTGTTTAATTGTTAAAAGTCCTACTGAATTGTGATTTTCATTTTCGAAATGCATAAAATGCCAATTCTTTTCTGAAGGAAAATGCTTGTCTAGTATTCCTACCATCTGTCGTACTCCCATCTGTTTTGTATCTGCCAGCGAGACAAAATAGGAAGCATCTAGTTTTTTTGTGCTTTCAAAATGTTTGTCCGCGCGATTGATAATTTCATAGTTGCCAAGCCACAATGCCGGGTCAATAGCAATGTAGGTATTAAACGTTTCAGGGCGTTCCAATAGGTAATTAGTAACGAATAACCCCCCTATTGATTGACCGATAAGAATATCGTATGTTGATGCTCTGTAGTTGTTATGAATATAGGGTTGTAATTCTTTTTCAATAAACTGCATAAAATTGGTTGCATTTCCATTTTTTCCGGAAACTGAAGCAGGAGTACAATTGGCTCTGTAACGAAGCTTTCCTTTATCGGCAATTCCCACTATAATAAACTCAGGAATTTTTCCGCTGACACTGGATAATAATTCTACAAGGTTGGTAACATATCCATAATTATAGTCCCCATCCATAAGATATATAACAGGAAAACTCCCTTGATTGTTAAAATAGTAGCTAGGTGGGAGATATACTTGAAACTCTCTTGCTTCGTTTAATATATCAGATTGGATAGTCTTTCGTTGATGCGTTTTAAGATCAGTATCTTTTTGCTGTGCAAAAACAAAGCAAGTACTTAGAATCGTTATTAGTAAGAGTATTTTATTCCCCATTGAATAATGTATTATTTAATATGATTGATAAAGATACATATTGATGGAGAAGCGAAGAACTTATAAGAAAAGTTTAACGATTCTTAAACAGGTTCTGGGATGAATCTATCCCTAAAGCATAGAAAATTTTCATAGAAAGTAAAATTTTACATACCTAATAAAGGTAGTTGTTTTACTTTGTGATAGGTAAGAGCAGCTCCGATACATTTTTTTAATGCGGTTACAGGAATAGGAGTATGAAGAGCAAAAACAAGTGCTCGATTTCCTTCAAACGAAAATGTATTTTTATACACCAGTTTGAAGGTAGGAACGAGTTTACTGGTACATTGAAAATACATGGCATACTGATCTGGTTTTTTTGCTTTCCAGTTTATCCGAATGGTACTTCCTGTTTTGGTTATATAACTAGGTTCTCCCCACTTTAGGGTTTCTTCCAGTTGTGTAATCATTGTTAATTCATTAGCAGTTTCCAAGATAAGGTTTCGCAGATTCTCAATTTTCGGACGAATGTTATCGGGATAGGCATCAAAAACAGCTGCTACTTGAGGGGAGGTTATTAGTTGTACATTTTTCATTATTTTAAAAAAAAGAGATTAGTATCGTTGAATTTCTAGACAATCCAATATTTTATTACTTCAAAGGAAACTAGGAAATTAAAAACGTATTTTTAGATAATGATTCCTTGTGTTTAAGCTTGATAGTCTACACATTAAAAGGAACTACCGAAAGGCATCTGCTCAAAATCAAAAACTGTTTCTGGACAGATGCCTCTGGTTTGTCACGATATAGTGTATTGAATACATTCGTTAGTTATATGCAACCAGGAAGTATTGAATATTGTTTTCTCGTTATAAATTATTAAATTTTTTCCAAAATTAAAAATATACCTGTTTTTAAGGTTAAGTAATTATTAATTTATGGAAGCTGGTATCGGGGTTTTAGCCTTTTTCTGTTGGGTCTTTTTGTATAAGAGATATCCAAACACACCGATAAGAAAGAGATAAAAAATTACATAGATCGTGATACTAAGAGATTCGTTATTCGTTTCGGGAATTAATACAAAAAGACTACCAAAATGATTATTACTTGCGTGGAGAATGGCTCCTATAAAGATGGAATATTTGTTATACCCCAAATAAGCAATAAGTATGGATTGACAGATTGCAGCTAAAGGAAATATAATAAAAGCTTCTGTGTAGGGATGTTCTGGGAAGACAAAGCCATTCAGAGCGATGGGCAAATGCCATAATCCCCATACAAGTCCCAGAGATAAAGAACCTTTTAGAGCCCCAAGTGCATCAAATAAATGTTGTTGTAAATAACCTCTCCAGCCAATTTCTTCTCCCAGTACCAGAAAGACGGTAACAGGGTATCCAATGATGACTAATAGAGGATTAACAGTAGACCAATCGGGGGAGCTTTTGGCATCCAGTGCAATTTGTACCCAGGTTATACCCCCAAAATAAAGAATAGGTATTAGAAAAGCCAGAAAGACATTTTTTAATTTTGGTTTGAAAAATTTTAGTTGTTTCCATTTTTCTTTTCCTTTTTTAGTAAAGATAAAGGCGATGGTTGCAGGTAGGATTCCGTAGATAAAATGAATGACAGATGTAGCAATAAGGTTATCTGATTCAATAGCAGCCAATGAAGCAAAGCCACCTCCCCAGGAGATTAATAGTAACCAGAAAATGTACGTTTTTCCTTTTTGAAATGCCTGCTGTTTTTGAACAGTTGTCGTACTCATAAATAAGTTGTTTTTCAGTTTTACGATGTGCAAATAAACTGATAAACAACAGCTGAGTCGTCTCATGGAAAGCAGTGAGACCTTTCTACACTTGTTTTTTGAATTGAATAGGAGTCATTCCAGTTTGTTTTTTGAAAACTCGGTTAAATGTAGCTTTAGAATTAAAGCCTGCTTCATATGCTATAGCCAGAAGAGTTAATTTTTCAGCATCTCCTTCCTTGACTTTTTTACAAAAGTACCGTACTCGGTGTGTATTGACATATTCATAAAAATTAGTTTGCAGGCATTCATTTAATATATGGGATAATTTTTTATTAGATAATTCTAGAGTGACAGCAGTTTCTCGAAGTGACAAATCTTGTTTTTTGAACAATTCCTGATCAGTAAATATTGTTTCTAATTTTTTTCGTGCTAGTATTAACTCTTCGGATTGGCAATCGATATGTACGATAGAAGTAGAAGAAGGGGGAGAAGTATCTTCTTCTGACAGTATAGAAGAAGGAAGAAATACTGTAGTTTGGTGGATGCCGTAGTAGCCTAAATACCATATCAGAGAAACGAGGTATAAAATCTGAAAGTAAATAACGAATTCCAATGAAGAGGTAAAAATACTGATAAGTAGCCCAGAGATAAGATCAATGATAAAAAAAAGAAAAAAACCTTTTACCCAAATAGCTAACCATTTCAAATCATTTTTATAAAGTGATGCGTAGTATTGTTTTACTTCCGATCTGGATTCTCGGAGAAGCTTGTAACTTTTGAAAATATAAAAACCAAAATGGATAAGACCGATGCATGGGATACTATAAGAAATATTGTATTTAATATTTTGTCCCATATTGTTCATATGATACGCAGGAATACTACATAGGAGTATGGCTAGAAAAAAGGGGATAAGATGAGCTAAAATAACTTTTGCGCTAACTAATTTATGATAATAGATTGCTTTGATATAGAAAAATAACAATGTTCCCATAGCAAAAGGAATCACAATTCCTATGGGGAAAATAAAGAAGGAAATAGTATCATTTTCTAGATAAGAACTGCTGAGTGTGAGAAATAAGATCAGGTAACTAATAAGGAAATAACTAAGTACTTTGGGAGGAGTTCCGCTCTTCCATTTTCTACTTAAGAGTAATACTAAAAATAGCGTAACGCTAATACCTGAGTAAATTAAAAACGTAATAATTTCTTCCAAAAAAAGAAGTTTTTGTCATGTTAGATTATAGAGTTCCGTCAATTTTCAGCATTCTTCCCATTTCATCAAATTCAGCATTTATATATTTCCCGTTTTTCTGACCTTCTATTTTTGTGTCACTTATTTTGACAGGAATTTCTTTATCTATCATATAATGGAGAAGCGCATTTTTATGATGTATATCCATGGCACTAATGAGTTGTGGGAATACAGTTATCATTTTTTCCAGTGAATTTGTATCTACAGGAGGAATATCAGGGCTTTGTATTGTAACCACCATTGTTCCCTGTCCGTAATTTGCACAAAAATATGCATTGGCATTTGAGAGCCCACTAGCGATCAGTCCCATAGTATGTTCGAACCCTTCCTCTGCATAAAAATGTCCTTTAGTGAATTCTTCTACTTGGTGTTGTTCTCCAAATCGTTGTAATTGTAATGCATTTGTCAAAAGGTGCTGAGGAATCCCACTTTTTGTATTAGCCCATCCCCACATCCAGGAATAATCATTAAATGATAAAGAACCGATTACCTGAATTGGATAGCTAAGAGAACCGAAGGAAATGGATGCTGTATTCATGTCGATGTTCCAGGCACTTCCTCCGGTAAGATCATTAAAAATAGTTTGTTTTTCATAGGATAGCCCGGCATGCTGTTCCAGTAACTCGTTAACATTTTTGAAATCTTTCTTTAGCACCTGTCGAAATTCTGTATCCTGATCAGGAATACGATCTTTTGATGCATTTTTTCCAAACAATTTTTTGAAGATGCTCATTATAAGTGTTTAATCATTGGGGTTTACATATTTCGAAGTCGCTCCCGAATTAAAATTATCTTTTTTGAACCCCAGAATAGTTACATAGGAGTAGTTCTTTACATTGATGTATTTCCAAGGAATACTTAGAATGATTTGTTACTACAATTAGTTACGAAGATAAAAAAGTTATCGACTAATAAGGAAGCTTTTATATACTAAACTTACCTTAGACAGTAAAGAATAATCAGATTATCTGGATATATACTAAAGATTAGATTGAGGTACTGTATTTCAGAAGAATGTTTTCTCAATTTTGTTTACTAAAAATAGAAAGAGTTTATAACAGAAAGAAAAGGGAAAATGATTGATTGTAAGTGTGTTGCTTTGAGTTGTTATTAAGATAACAAATATATTCCCTTCCCTTTCTGTATCTATAATTAGTTTTTATTACCTGATTGCCCAGATATAAATATTTTAAGACTTGCCCTGGAAGTAATATCCATTTCTTATAAAAAATCTCATAAGTTTATATCAGATTTTTCCTTTTTTTTGATGACAAGATAGATTAATAGGATCTCTATAATCTCTGCAAACATAAGGATGATATCTGCAATAAAAAATAAAATAACCGTCATTAAGAGAACTCCAGCTATTATCTCCAAAATTCCTGCGTATTTGGCAATGCTACTAATGTCATTTTGAAGTTTGAGAAGAGAAGCTCCAAAGAAAATTTTGATTCCTCCAAAAATGATTGCAGCAGCAACATAGGTGACTTTATCCAATTCTGAAGGGTGATATACGGTTAGCATTTCATACCCGATTAGACAGATAGTACATCCGGCATAGATATAGCTAATTGTTTTTAACCATTGATGATTAAATAATTCTCCTATAACAATAAAACCACGTATAAAAAGTAATAGAGAAATGAGTAAGATTATTTTTATAAGAATATAGAAGGTCGTTCCAAGCAAGGATTGACTTCCGTCAAAGGTCATATATTCTGCAGCTACCTCAAAGAAGGAACAGATAAAATAGACGATACCGGCAAACCAGGCGATGTGTAATTGTTTGGTCTGATGATCAGAAATAGGAGTATGAAGGAGTGTATTCCTTTCTTGCAAGGGAGATGAAATACCAATTGTGTCTTTGGCATTTTTTGTGAAATTTTCAACAAAAGTACTCATATCCTGTTCTAAAGCGGCTAAAATAGCTTTTACGGTATAGGATCGGGGAGTGACCTCTCCATTTTCTATTCGCTGGATCGTTCTGACACTAATATTACATTTTTCGACCAACTCTTCCTGAGTTAATCCTTTTGATTTTCTTAATTCGGATATTTTTTTTCCTAATGCTGGTTGTTCCATTTGTCGCCTTGTTTTTTTACTCAGAGGCTATTATTTTTACTCTTGTCACTGACGGTATAAGTGCGAGGAATTACTGAGATATCAATTTTTTGAGACTCAGTGTGGGATGAATCGCTTACCGATGAATCCATATGATAGTAGAATTCATTTTTAAAAGTACGAATACGAATCAGTATTCAGAAATTTTACCTCTTACAACAAATAATAATTTTGCTGTTCGTTTTTTGTTAATTGTTCCGAGCAAAACTACTTTTTAGTTCGCTATTCTATACCGTCTTTATATGGAATTTTACCCGTCATTCACCCGTCATTTTGTTTTTATATGCTTGTATTTCAGTGTTTTTTTTAAAAAAGATCTCATTTTTTATTTTTAGAGTAACCTTACAGACCTTATATCACTTCTAATAAAAAACGGTGGTCGTTTTTATAAAATATGATACATTCCACAACATTTCTTAAACTTCTTTCCACTATTACAGGGGCAATCACTATTGCGACCGGTTTTTACCTTTTTTTTATTCAGATTCCGGGTACTCATATCCTGATTAAATACTTGTTCTAATAAACGGTATAAATCAGGATGTTTTTTTGATAATAATTTAGGTCTTTCAAAAAAATACTCACTTGCTACGGAGAAAAACTCTGCCCGGTTGGTTCCTCCATAAGGGTTGATATCGGACGTACCTTCATAGATTTCGTCGATTTTTTTAGTAATGAGGTCTATCCAGGGAATTGAATATTGTTTTTCCAGTAACAGAGAAGGGATTCCATCAATTATCCCATCTGTCTTATCAATTAAATGAACAAATTCATGAATTGCGGTATTCTTTTTATCTGATTCGTTTTTGAACCCGTGTTTTAATGCTTCCTGAGATAGAATCATTTTCCCTTCCATATAACCGGTACCGACCATTCCCAGAATATTTCTACCACTTCCTTCGGTAGCAAAGTCTCTGGAAAAAGCAGTGGGGTATATCAAAACTTCATTGATATTAGGATATCTCCAGTCATCAAAACCAAAAATAGGAATAATAGCACTGGAGGCTACCAATACTTTATCGGTGGTATCAATTGAGGTACGAACTCCTATAATCTGACAGTTTAATAAAAATTCCTGAACTTTATATTCGAATCGCTGCTGTTCACTAGGAGATAATGAGGAATAAAAAGAAACGTATTCGATTAATATCTTTCTCCATGCATCCGGAAACGCCGTTTCAGGAAGCACCCATTTGATCTTTTTTTTAGGGCGAAAAATAAAATAACTCCCAGCAGCAACAATGATACTAATGAATATAAAATGGGTCATTCGCAGGTATAAAATTATAAATGTTTATATGTATGTATACAAAAGTCCTAAAAGGTTACTTATTCTTAAGAAGATTTATCATGTCAAAATTTTAAGTGAAAGGAAGAAACACTCTTGGGCAACTCTATGAATATTCTGAAGAAGATCACTTATATTTTAGAAATAAGTTCTAAAACATTTACAAGCTTATTAATGAGTAAATGTATTATCTGTTGTTATCGAATATCGATATGATTGGTACTTATAACGATTTTTAGGAATAAAATTAAACGTTCATTGGTTGTATGATTTTAAAAATGAGTATCTTAATAACTCAATCTATGAATATTTTTTATTATGAGAAAAACACTTTTCACACTATTAGCCATGAGTTTCCTTTTTGTTGCTTGTGTAGACAAGAAAGCAGAGGAAGAAAAAAAGAAGGCTGCAGAGTTAAATCAGCAAATCGAGACCATTAACCAAGAAGCGGATCAGGTAAATCAGGAACTAGAATCCCTGGAGAAAGAAACACAAGATATTGATAATGCCATTAATGAACTAGATAACCTATAAACAATACGTATGAAACTGTCAAAATATTTCCTTATAGTACTATTAGTAACATTCGTTGGAACTACCTATGCTCAAAAGTCGGAAACAGTGATAAAAGAGCAGAAAGAAAAAGTCAAAAAACAACGAGAAGAAATGAAAGCGCACCGTAAAGAGGTGAAGCAGAAAAAGCAAGAATTAAAAGAAAAAAAGGGAGAGATAAAAGAGGCAAAAAAAGAACTGAGAGAAGGAAGAAAAGCAATTTTAGGAGAACATAAAGAAAAAATGAAAGGAATGTCTCCAGAAGAAAGAAAGGCTTATATAGCGGCTAATCCTGAGTTAAAAGCAAAACTCTCAGAATACAAAGAAGCGACCAAAGAAAAAAGAGAAAAAATAAAAGAAAAGCGGGTTGCATTTAAGAATGAAAAAGCAAAAGTAGTACAGAGTAGTATTGATGGGAAGAAAGAAAAATTAGCTTTTTTAGAAGCACAAAGTGCTAAAGGGAAAGATAAGATTCAGAAAACCCGGGAGCGTCTGGCTACTCAAAAGGAAGCGGGTGAAATTACAGAAGAAGAATACAACGAAAAAATGGCAAAGGTAGCCCAGGTTGAAGCACGTGTTAAAAAACATGAGGAAAAAGTAACCAAGGTGAAGACGAGTCTTAAAAAGAGTGAAGAAAAGCTGGTAAAACTGGCTGCTCCAAAAGAAGAAAAAAAGGCGGATTAAGAAGAACCGATGTCGATTTGATGTATAAATAATATATAAAAAGGAGGGATTCCCTCCTTTTTTATATAGTCTTAAGAGGTAATTTTATTTTTTGATGAGTTCCAGAGTATTCGTATCAAATATCAAAAGTCCTTCCGTATCACTGCTTAGCTCTTCTTTTCTATTTCCATAAGTGTCCCAGACAGCACTTTGCCCTACGCTATCAAAAGTATCACAACGTCCAATAGCATTAACCATTAATACAGGCATCGAATATTGAGTAGCAATTGTTGGATAATGAATATATGCTTTCTCTAGTCCAGATTGCGATTTGGCAACACTAGCCATATAGATATCTGCATGTAGTGAAGTTACATTGATGGCGTGACTTGTTTGCAAAGACTCAAAGCAGATTGCAGGAGCTACTCTTACACCTTTTATAGTCAGTATAAGTTGTTTTTCTCCCGGAACAAAGAAAGGGAGTTCATCACTGTGCAATAATTGTTTTTTATAAGTCTGTTTAGGAGTATGTGGTTGTATGCAGATCATCCCTATATAAATGCCTGTTTCAGAACGAATAGGGAACCCAACACCTATGACAATAGCATTCATATCACTTAATTCTTGAAAAACTGTTAGCCTGGAATCATTCTGATCTCCGGCAAGTTCTTGTGCTAGATCTGGTTCATAACCGGTAAGAGATAGTTCTGGAAAGAAAATACAATCTGCTTTTTCTGAGATAGCGATACGAATCCATTTTTTATGATTCTCTATGTTATAAGCGATATCTCCTTTTTTAGCTTTGGTTTGTGCAATACAAATTCTCATTAGTATATTTTGGCTAGTACGAGTATAAATGTAAATCATTTTTTGAATAGAAAAATAACCGATTCTTCTATTTTATTTTTTTGAACCAAACATTTCTGGTTCGGCCATTTGATATTTTTATACCTTCAATTATTCCTTTTTTGTTTCGTTTTACTTCTAAGCAATTTATAGGCCAGTCGGCAGAAAAAATATCATTATATAAAAGCATTAATTTTATTTTTCCATGTCGAATATGTTCGATATATAAGGTGTTGTCTTCTAGCGAGATAGAATAGGTGGTTTTTAGTTCTTCACTATAATATGATCCGATATATTGAGCGAGGGAATTGGTTTTTAGTTTTTTTGAATGATAAGTAAAAACTGTAGCAGGTTCATTAGGAATGATTACAATCATTTTTTGATCATGTTTGTTTGTCATTTCGAACTGAACCTGGACATTTTCAGTATTTTCCATTAGGAAAGTATGTGTATTCAGGGGGAGCAAAGAATGTTCATTATTTGCTGATCTGTGGTATCTCAATGTATCATTTTTTATATAAATAGTTCGACCGTATTTTTCTGTGGGGTTCCAGTAAATTCCTTCGAATTTTGATAGTTGTTTTTTAGAGAGAGAGGTAAACTCGGGAGAGGTTACTGCTTTTTTATTCTCGATTACAGGGTGTTTTTTAGTATCTAACAGTAATTGGGAGATTATATCTGTTTTTGATAGAATGTCACTACCGCTATAGTTAGAAAGAATAACGATATGAATGTCTTCTTCAGGATAAGAACGAATGATAGCCCTGTAACCACCAACAAGACCTCCATGCTGAATCACTTTTCTGTTCAGATGATTTTCTACTCGAATTCCAAAACCATAGTTAGTAGAGGTTCCATTGTTTAGAACTCCTGTTACTAGGAGTTTAGTAAAGGAATTTTTCCACCGGGAAGAAGAAGATGTAAAATTTTTCAGCCATGTAATAAGATCATTGGTAGTTGAGTATATATTCCCAGATCCGTAATATGCCCAATAGTCTAATGCTTGTTTGAAATCTTTATTTCCATAATAAGAGGTAGCAGTATTAGTACATAGTGCATCATGCGAATCTTTGATATAAGTATTCTGCATTCCAAGTGGGGTAAAGATATTTTTTTTCATCCATGTACTAAAAGTAGAATGGCTGATATTTTCAATGATTTTTGCTAATAATATATAACCGGTATTACAATATGAAAACTCTTCTCCAGGTAGATAATTAAGAGTTTTTTGTTTTTTTATAATCCGATATATATCATGAGTATTCATAACATCATTTTTTCTCCATCCGGCTAATGCAAGTAATCCGTGCAGGTCTCTAATACCGCTCGTATGATATAGCAGATGTTTGATTGTAATGGTTGTGCCCATATCTGGAAAATCAGGAAGGTGCTTTCTGATGTCATCATTGATGTTAAGTTTTTTTTGCTTTTCGAGAAGGATAATTCCGAGGGCAGTAAATTGTTTAGCGATAGATCCTATATTAAAAATAGTATTGATTTTATTAGGTACAGAATATTCGATAGAGGCCATTCCATATTCTTTAGAAAAAAGCAGGGTGTCTTTTCTAAAAATAGTCACAACACCTCCGGGGTGATGAGGTTCGTTCCAGCGGGAAAAAAGGGTGTCGATTTTTTTTATCTTATGTTGAGTGTTTTGACCATAACAGAAAGAGAGAGTAGCAGTAATGATGATTAGAAACATCATTATAGGGGTGTTTTTTTTCATGATTTTTCTTTTTTGTTTATGAAACAAAGGTCAGTAAGAGGAGAAAAAAAAGTATAAAAAAAAGCCGCCAATAAAGCGCCATAAAGCCGCCACGTATTATGAATGCTATAGAATTCTAATCTTAAGAGAGAAATATAGTTTGTTGTTTTTATTGATTTCAATACTATTTCTAAGAATGATAAAAAGATTGGCTAGTATTAGTAAAAACAAGATGGCTATAAAAAAATCTCGAATTAGATTTCCTGCATTTATGAAAGTTCCTAAAGCAAGAATAACCAGGAATAAGATTGTCCATAGTACCTGAATGTTTATAATTTGCTTAGTTTGGAGGTTGTATTGTTTTTTTAAAATAGCAATGGTAAGTGGAGTGAGAAAATTAATAATTGGAATAAAGGATACCAATAGAGAGGAAAGGTTAATTATATTTAGAAGTGTATAATCGATTTGCTCCGTAACCTCTTTTTCTTCTAATAGGTCATTTTCATTAATAGCCAGGGTTTTGGCTAAGGTTTTTAAAGTGTATCCTTTTGGAGGAACCCCTGATTCGATGCGCTGAATGGTTCGTATCGAAATACCAGAGATGTTTGATAGTTCTTTTTGAGTTAAGTTAAGTTTTTCTCTATGTTCTTGTAAACGTGCCATGTGATAATGTTGTTATCTTCCCTTATTTAATCAGAGTAATACTACTAATTTTTTAATTAGAGGTCAAGATTATTTTTCTTTCGGATTCTCCCTAAAGAAACCTTTTATCAATCGTAATCTCAAGGCTTCTGTTTACTTTCTTGCTGTATCTTAGACAGTACATTCATAATTTCATTGATGTCATTTTTAGGTTTTACCTGTAATGGATACAGCGCATTTTTGGTGATTATTAATTGTATTTCCTGGTTTTTATACATAGGAGGGAGTTGTTTTTCTCCGATGAAGTCTATTTTATTAATAGATTGATACGCAGGACTAAAGTATAATGCTATTTCTTGTGGGCCGCCTCCTTGTTTATAGATAATATTTCTTACGGTAACATCCAGGATTACTTTTTTCTGTTCCGATAGGTCTTTGACCAGTTTTGGGTATTTATATGAGAAATATAAATATGCGGCAAGACCTCCGGCAATAATGAGTAGCATAGCAAGGGTAGGGAATACTCCCATAGAATCAAAAATACTGAGATCAGGATTTGAGATCTCTACTCGTCTTTTTTTGGGAAGTAACCCCATAGGAATAAAACAAACAATTAATAAAAAAACAAAAACTCCGACTCCCCACATTACGATAAGGTTTGCAATTTTATCTTTATAGGCTCGTAACTTGATTTTTTCCTGAATAGTTAATGGTTCTGTCATTTGTTTATTACTTATATGATAAGGTGTCTAATGTGTTGTGTTGATATCGTTCATTTAGAGCTACATCTTTATTTATATACGTTTTTATTGTATAGTTTCCAAAGCTGAAAATCATATGATACATATTAGGGATGGTTATATGTATGTGTTACAAGGGTATGAAATGTTACATATACAATAAGAAGAGGCTTCCTTATTCATTAGTTATTTTTCAATATCATTATTCGGGTAGTGTAGCTTTCGTTGTTTCTTGTATGTTTTTCTTTTTTTCAATACTTCTGGCTTCTGTTAGTGCTGAAGAGATCATTCCTGATGGAATAGCTATGATTCCTAATCCAATCATCAAAATAATGAATGTAAATATCCTACCTCCGATGGTAATGGGAACAACATCTCCATAACCAACGGTAGTTAGGGTAACTACCGACCACCATAGGCTGGAAAAAATGGAAGAAAATACTTCGGGTTGTGCTGCATTTTCAAAATAATAAATTCCTACGGCAGAAAGATAGATCAGTATCAGAGAAACAACACTAAATATGATAAGTTCTTCCCGGATCATATGGAATGCAATCGAAAACCTTCGAATAGCACGGTTGTACCGAATCAGTTTGATCAATCGAAATAATCTGAGAAAACGGAATACTCGTGCAGATCTGAGATCAAGACCAAACGATAGGTAGAAGGGTAAGATGGCTACCAGGTCAATGATTCCATAGAAACTAAAGATAAATTTAAGTTTTTTTCGTGCAATATATATTCGGATGAGATATTCTATAGAGAAAATAACAATGCAGAAAATCTCGAAATCTTCTAGAAAATCAACTAACTGAGGAGATAGATTTGGGAGGGTTTCAATCGTAAACCCCAGAATAGAAAGTAAAATTAATACTTGGATGGTGTAATCAAAATAAAGTCCTGCTTTGGTTTCTCTTGATTCAACGATGCGATCAATTTTCTCTTTCATTGTTTGTTTAGGTGTATTGTGTTCTTACTTTTTATAGGAGGGAAGAGGGATATATGTATTATCAAAGGGGACTTGTGGGAACTTTTTATTTTTCCAGTCTTCAGTTGCTTGCTGCAAACGCTCTTTACTATGAGAGACGAAATTCCAGGAAAGGAATCGTTCTTCTGCCAATGGTAACCCTCCAAATAACAGGATTTGTGTATCTGCTGCGAGGCAGATTTCGCATTGATCATCAGTTTTACTAATAAGCATTTGTCCGGCAGTAATGCGATGCTCCTGATCTGTAATGGATCCCTTGACAATCACAAAAGCGACTTCGCCTTCTAATTGCCCTCTTAGATTCAGTGTTGTCGGTTGAGAAGCGGAAATATCTACCATAAATAAAGGAGAATATCCCTGTAGTGGTGCAGATTTTCCAAAAGCATTTCCCGCTATAAGTTTTAGTTTAAGAGAACCGGATGTCCAGTTTGGGATATCTCTACTGGGATAGAAGTCAAATTGAGGAGGCATCTCTTCTTTATCTTTCGGTAGTGCTACCCATATTTGATATCCATGCATAAGAAATTCTTGCTTACTTCTTTTAGCGGCAGGAGTTCTTTCTGTATGCGTTACTCCGCTTCCAGATGTCATGAAGCCTACATCTCCGGGGGATATGATTTGTGTATTACCAATACTATCTCTATGCTCGATTTCTCCTTCAAAAAGATATGTAAGTGTACTCAAACCAATATGAGGATGTTGATCCACATCTATGTATTTTCCATTTCCCATTTTAGCAGGTCCCATATGATCTATAAAAGTAAAAGGACCTACCTGTCGCTTTTTTCTAAAAGGTAATAACCTTCCAACCATAAAATTGCCCAAGTCGGTTTGTCGTTCGTCTACTATAAGCTTATTTGTTGCCATAGGTATTAAAATTTAAAAACAAAGGACAGCGGTTCCCTCTTTTGTTAAGAGGGGTATACTCTGAATTTCATATCCCCTTATGATTTGTTTATATTTTTAATGTATGTTATTTTCATATACCAATACAAATATAAAATCTCTGATAATAAGATTGCTTTGATCTCTAAAAAAATCAAAAAGAGGTTTTTTACAGGTGTTTTTTTTAATGACTATGACCATCTTTATCTTTAAGAATTGTTATAGGACTACCCTGAACTCCTGCATAGAATACGACGATTTCTGCAGGTTTATTTCCTTCGTTTTTTCCAAAGTGCCAAGAATTAACTAGTTCGACAATGGGATCTCCTTCTTTGAGATAGAGTGTGTCATTTGCTTCACTGATGACGGTTAATGCTCCTTTGAGTAAAACTCCAGCATTAATTTCCGGATGTCGATGCAATGGTAGTTTCGTTTTAGGGGGAATGGTAATTTTTAGAATGGTTACCTCTGGAGTTCCTTCCGGGTATTGAGGAAGTGGACTCCCATTCCAGCTTTTGGTTGTTTTAATAAGAGAAATTACCTGAGTAGTTGTCGTTTTATCTTTATAACATCCAGAGATGAGTACGGAGATTAAACTACCGATAAGGTATATTTTTTTCATTGATAGGTTTTTTAGCGAAATGTGTGAATTTTGTTTTATAAAAATAATGAAACCTGCTCTGCTTTATAATGAAGTTTTATAGACTTTAAGGAGCTAAGCTCGACATTAAGATCCTTTTTCTGATATTATATTTAGGTATTTTTAATCTTTATCTGTTAGGGAATGTATTGGTAATAGCGGTAATAAATTGTAATGTTTCTTTTTCAATGGTCTTTGTCAAAATATCCAATTGCTCGAAATCAGGATTTTTAATAATCGGATGTTTGATGATTGAATTCTGAGCAGTAGAAGAAAGTGGATATTGATCCCATTGTTGTTCTTTACATAGGAGCCAATATTCTTTTTGTACCTGTTTGTTTTGCCCGACCAACCAATTTTCGAATTGCATCTTTTCATGGTTAAATATAAGACCTATTTTTAGTTGCTGAGCTTTTAGCACTTTTGGGGTTATTGGAAAATAAGAAATATCCATATACCCTTGATAAAAACTACCAATAACAAACTCATTCGCATATTGACGTATAAAATAAGCTCGTAATCCCATCAGGTATTTCATCAATTTTTGATAGGTTTTAGGGATGCTTCCCAATTTCATTTGTTTGTTGTATTCTGCGATGTGTTGTTGTAGTTCTTTCATTTTTAAGCCTTTATGATAGGTGTAAGGTCGTTTGTTCTGGGTGGTTTCCCAGGATTAAAACGACCTTCTAATTACCTAATGAAACTAAGAACTATTTATTAAATATCAAACCGTTCTTTCAGGGCTTGGGTAAGTATTTTATATCCTTTGAGAAGGTCTTTCTTTTCTGCTCCAATACCTATTCTAAAATGATGATCCATTCCATAGACATCTCCTGCCAGAATAAAAACTCCTTTTTCGATACGTAACCAATCGGATAATTCTGTAGAATTAATAGGAAACTTATATTTGATAAACACCATACCTCCCGCTTTTGGAGGGGTAAACTCTACGAGGTCTCCGTATTGATTTGCCCAATCTATTGTTGCTTGCAGGTTTTCATTGAGCATGGTAATATTTCGTGATAATATTGTTTTTCGCATGTTGGGCTGTAAAACGATTTCCCCTATTTTATGGCTTAAAATTCCTGCTGTAATAGAGGTGTAATCATGATATGCCCATGTATCAGCAATACATTTTTCCGGACCGATAAGCCATCCTAAGCGTAATCCTGGCAGCGCATAGGCTTTGGAAAGTCCCCCATTAACCATTACTTTATCATACATACCATAAAAACTCGGTTTTTCGATGCCGTCTAGATCAGCTCCTTTATAAACTTCATCACAATATATCCAAGCATCATATTTTCTGGCAATTTCAACGATTGCTCTCATCTCTTCATCTGACAATACATACCCTGTAGGGTTATTAGGATTGCATAAAGCAATCATTTTGGTTTTTACTGTCATTAATGAGGCTAACTCTTCTAAATCTGGTTTCCATTCATCTTCTTCTTTTAGGTGAAACTTTTTTGGAACGCACCCCATTTCTTCGACAATTCCCCAGATCTGCATATAGTTAGGAACCATCATTACGACTTCATCTCCTGGCGATAGTAAGGTATGACAGGCAATAAAATTAGCCTCAGCAGATCCATTCGTAACGAGAACATTTTCTTCATTACAATGTTTATACAGGTTTGCTATGGTCTGGCGTAGCGGAATAGAACCGTTAGTTTGTCCGTACCCTAATACAGTACTTGTCAGCATCTTTAGTTGCTCTTCAGAAAGTAACTCTTCTAATGTATAAGGGTGAAAGCCACTTTCTGTAAGGTTTATAGGAACGGTATTTTCATATAGCGACTGAATGCGTTCCAGGTCAAAAATTCGAATGTTCATATTATTGAGATTTATACGTATTAATTATAGCTGAGGTAATCATTATATCTTGTACAGCGACTCCTGTTAGGTCTGCAACTGTAATCTGTTGATCATTTTGTCTTCCCAAGGTGTTGTTGGTTAATAAAGTCCCCAGCTCTATAAGTTTCTTTTCGTCTAAGCAATTATCTAATCGAGCGTTATAAATTTCTCCTCTGGTTTTAGACTGATTTATGCTGTCGGCAACAATCAGGTCAGCATGTTTTATTATGTCCGTTTCGAGTTCTATTTTTTTTGGAGTATCTGAACCAATGGCAGTAATATGGGTTCCTTTTTTTACTTGCCTCCATGTTAATAGAGGTTCTTCAGAAGGCGTCGTAGTTATGATCACATTGCAGGTATCTGCTAGTATATCCAGGGAAGAGGTAACTGTAATGGTGTACTCAGGGTTTAGAAACCCTTCTTTTAATGCAATTGCTTTTTCCTGATTCCGTCCCCATATCATTATATTTTTGCAATTAGTCACTTGGCGTAAGTACTCTAATTGAAGTTTTGCCTGAATACCAGTTCCTATAATTCCAATACATGTTATCTTTTTGGGAGCGAGATGTTTTATCGTAATCATACTAGCAATCACAGTACGAATATCAGTAAGATATCCTTCATCTAATAAGACGGCAACAATCTCTCCGGTTTGCTGGCTAAAAGCAAGCATGACTCCTTGACTGGATTTTATTCCTAATTTGGGATTGTCATAAAACCCGGAGGCTATCTTGATTACAAAATACGGTTGCTGAAGAATGTATCCATATTTAATATGTGTTTCTCCTTTGGGGTTGTCAAATAGTAATTCTCCTACAGGTGGGATGATCGCTTTATCGGATGATAAGGAAATAAAGCCTTCTTCTATAACAGAAATAAGGTCAATTTTCTTTAGAAGATCAATGATTTTTGGAGCGGATAAAATAATAGGTACTGTCGTATTCATTCTAATAAAAATTACATTTTTATTAGAGTAGCACAGTAGAACTGTACAAGAATGAAACTTATTTCCCTATATCTTCTCTAATGTTAGAAATAAGTACGACACAAAATTTATGTATCTTAAATTCTCCTAAGACAAAACTAAGAAATTTCTTTATTAGATTAAAAGATTTTTTTCAGATCTCTTAGTTTAATACCCTTTTTATTAGGTGTATATTGTTGATATATAGTGTTTAGTTGAGTAATAGGAGACAGTTTTACCTTCCATGGATTTGATTAGGGCTATTCAATTTTCTAATGTATCTATTGTGGCTTTGATTTCTTTTATTTCTTCAGGAATCCAGTCAAAAGTGGGATTTAATTCATAGGCTTTTTGTTTTAATGTCAGGGCCTCTTTATAATTTCCTAATTGTAGCATTACATCTGCTTTCGAGTCATATGGATTCCCGTTTTCAGGTTCACACCTGATAAAATTGTCAAAAGCACTTTTAGCTTTCTCCAGTTCTTTATTATTAAGGTATGCATATCCCAGAATATTGTAGCCAGAACCGTAGTTGCTATCTAATACCACTGATTTTTTTCCTGCTTCGATTGCCAGTGCTGGATTTTTTCTAAACAGTAAAAAGCAGATTGTATGGAACAGGTATTTATCATTAGGACAAGCTTCTGCTAGTTCAAATAATTTTTTTTCATACATATCATCCGGATTGTTTATTCTGAATTCTGTGGCATCAATTAATAATTGCTCCTCTTTAGAAGCTAAATGTCTAAATTTTTTAGCGAGTTCATGATGATGTTTTTTTAATGTATCATCAGGAGCGTATATGGAGATAAAATTGTGCATTCTAACAAAACTACTGTCATATTCCAATGCTTTTTTATAGCTTTCTGTTGGGTTTCCGTCAATTCCATTTTGCACTAAAAATTGTGCTTTTTCAAAATGCTTTTTCGCTTCTTTAGAAGAAGTTGTAATAGGGATGATGCCAGAATGAATACCTTTTTTGTCCATTTGATTGTTTTTACAAGATAGCAGTAATGCCATAAGTAGTAAGGTGAATACTCTCATTTTAGATATGGTATTATTATCAATTACTATAGTATCTTCGCTTAAGATTACTGCACTAAAGTAATAAATAAATGACTTTTTTTGAGTTTTCCAATCATGTCAGGTTGATAAGAAGGAAATTTTCGTATAATTCGTAGGTTTGTTTAATATAGTGAGAGAACCTCTATTGCGGATTGAAAAGTGATTCTGAGAGGAAGGAGACTAAAAATTAACCGTTATGAATAAAAATCTCAGTACAAAAAAAATAAAGAAACCCTGGCCAACTAAGGATGCTATGCAGCAGATTTATGAAATGAACCTTTGGGGAGGGAAGCGTACTGAATTTTATTCTGGCATCGGGTCTCATGCCCCGATAATTATTACTCCATATATTGAGGCGATTACTTCGTTTTTGAAGGGTTTTGATACTCCCATAACCCTATGTGATCTGGGATGTGGTGATTTTAATGTAGGAAAAATGTTGGTCCCGTTTACAAAGCAATATATCGCAGTGGATATTGTACCGGATCTTATAGAACGAAATAAAAGAGAGTTTGCAGATGAGAATGTGACATTTTATTGTATGGACATTGCACTAGATGAGTTACCTGCTGGTGATTGTGCCATATTGCGCCAGGTATTACAGCACTTATCTAATACAGAAATACAGCAGATCCTAGAGAAGCTATATGCCTATAAGTATGTTATTATTACGGAACATCTTCCCGAAGAGAATATAGAACCCAACAAAGATATTATTTCCGGACAGGGGATACGATTAAAGAAACAAAGTGGAGTAAATGTATTAGCTCCTCCTTTTACTATGAAGGTAAAAGAAAAGAAAGAATTGGTTTCGGTTGCTTCCCCCACCCATAAAGGAGTTATTGTAACACATTGTTATCAATTGTTTTAAGTGGAGATATGATGGCTAATAACTTTAATTAGCAACAGTGCCAAAAAAAGATAGATCAAAAGATACAGCCACTCTCTTATAGTGAGTGGCAGGTATTATATAGATGCACTTTAGATACACACGTTCATAGAAATAGCATTGATGTTACTCATCAGGTGATATTTGAATACTCCGACACTTGTGTCGAACGATTATGTAGTAGGCTTCTTATAAATGTTTTATAAACTTCTGAACTAGTTAATTTTCTTACATAATGGGAATGCAAAAATCGACAATGCATTTATTTTCAGGATGTTCTGTGAAGTCATTATAGTATATTTCAAAAGGATTTCTATCGGATTTTTTATAGCCATTTTCATTCATCCATAAAAATAACCCGGTCCACGATTTTTCGAATTCTTCAGGGGTGATTTCAAAATGTCCGACAATGCATTTTCCAGCCTCAACAGTTGTTTTTCCAATCTCTCCTGATGTCTCTGCAGGTGTTGTAAGTAAGATAGATGCATGCATTCGTACTTTATGAGAAGCAGTGACTTTAAAACTATCAAAATATACTGTAAGCATTTTTGTTTGTTCATTAATCAACCCTTTTGGAGTAGCCCATCGTATTAATTTTTGATATGCAAGAGAGAGATTTTGAGCGCCGATACTAGAAATATAAGCGACTTCCATATCTGGTATTGTTTTAATTGTAATTACTGCTTTCATTGTAATCCAGTTTTTAAGGTTTTCAATGATGCAAATGTATTTTTTGGAAGAAGGATATTCTTGTCCATTCTTGCTTTCTAGTTGACGAATCTTGCTATGTTTATTTGGGTTTTGTTTTTTAAACTCCATTGGACTCATACCAAAATATTTTTTAAAAGCTCTGGAAAATGAAGTATTATCACTGAATCCGTATTGATGTGCGATTACTGTAGTTTTGACATTTTTATGTAATAAATCTAATGCGGCTTTTTCAATTCTTCGTCTGCTTATATATTGGTGCAAGGTTTCATTAGTAAGCATTTTGAAAATTCGATGGAAGTGAAATGGAGAGAACGATGCTATTTCTGAAACAATTGTTAATGAAAGTGTTGTGTCTAAATTTTGATCAATAAATTCAAAAACCCGGTTGATTCGGTTTATATAATCCGCCTGCTGTATTTCTTTATCTGTTGCCATCACTCTGAATGATACAAAAAAATTATGTGAAATCACATTGTTTCGTGATTGTTACTCTCTAATTAATGCAGCTTCATCAATTCCAAACCAATCCTTTAGGTATTTACCAAATGTTTCAGGAAGAAATGTCATTGTCTGTATAACCGTATCTTTTTCAGTTATTTTTAACATGTTTCCACTCAGAGTGACCCGTCCTGATTCGTGTGGTCTAGTAATTAGTTTTTTTTGAGTAAAATTAGAGTTAGTATCAGTTTGATGATAGATGCACATTTCAGAAAAATCATGTAATTCTCTTTTCTGAAGCGTAAAAATGTATTGTACTGTTTTTTTCTTTTGAGAAACTTTATAATATGGAGGGTGAGCTTTTTCGATGATGAAATCGCCTCTGGGGTCTGTTTGTATTTTATCCAAGGTTAGCTCCAAAGGGTAAAAGACAAATTCCCCAAAACCTACATCTACCAGATATTTTTTTTGATTCAGGGAAACTAATATGATCAGATGGTCAAATTCTTTTCCAAATGTTTGTTTTTTATGGTCATATACGCGACCAGATATTATATGAGCATTAAAACCTATTTTATTTAGTAGGGTATGAAATAGTCCATTTAGTTCGTAGCAGAAACCTCCTCTTTTTTGAGAGATGACTTTGTGATATATTTTATCAATATCCAGATTAATCTGGTTGTTATAATGGATATCGAGGTTTTCAAAGGGAATGTGTATAATATGTGCTTTTTGAAGAGCTCTTAATACCTCCAGACTGGGAGCAAGTGCTCCGTTATAATTAATTCTATCTAGATAATCTGTTATTTTCATATAAAGTATAGGAGAATTTGTAAGATATTTGATGCTATAAATATATGTTTATCTCTTTAATTATATGCTAATGATTTGAGATGTTATATTGATACTGACATTATTATATTCTATGCTTAATAAAAAGTGATTTTATGTTTGTTTTTGATACTGTATTGCTGCTTATCTCAATTTAGTTTTAGGGATGTAAAGATTTGTAATATAGGATCATTTTTTAGGGAGATCCAAATTTGAATAAGTCTTTGAAGAATTCCTGATAGGTATATTTCCATGGGATTATGACCAAGTTCAATAGTATTCCGGCGATACAGATCCAAAAAAACTCTTGAATTCCTGCATCCGGAGTTCCTGATGCGTGGGCAGGTAGGTAAGTACCTATAATCCAGGCAGACTTATACAACAATTGTAATAAGAGTATCGGGATCATTTTTAGCGGGAAACGTATACCTAAAAAATTAAGTAAGGAAAATCCTGCCCAAAAGCTAATGGCGACACCACTTAATACGCCCATCTGTTCTTTTGGAAATAGAATTGTTGACCAATTATCATAGGCAAGACTAATAAAATTGAGGAAGAAAAGCCCTCTCATAAGGTGAAGTCTCCAATTGCGAGGTTTTGTTTTTTTTAAAGGGGATACTGTTGAATCCATTGTTATGCGAGTTTATAAGTTTTTGCATACCACTTTTTGAAGTACGTATGTGGTTAACAAATATGTGGTACTATTTTCTGGAAACACTTCACATTTGTTAGAAAATCACTTTAGAGAGATATTTCCTGGCGGATTCTACTAAGACTTCCAGCATTGATTCCCAGATAAGAAGCGATATAATTAATAGGTACGTTTCTTAGGATAGCAGGATGATTTTTTAGCATTTTTAGGTATCGTTCTTTTGCTGTTAAGGTATTGGAATCAATAACTCGTTGTCTACTGGATTCCAAATTATATTGTAATATTTTTTCTACATATTTCTGTGAATTTTGCCCTTGACGTGTAATGATCTCATTGTCTTTTCGGTTAATTCGCAGTAGTTTACAATCTGTGATGCAATGTAGGTTTTCATTAGAAATGGTTTGCTGAATAAAACTGTAATAGGAAGTAAAAAATCTGGGACCATCATTGATATCCGTTGTTATTTCTTTTCCTTTTTCATCATGATGAAAATTGCGCATATACCCGGAGACTATAAAATTATGATGTGTATGAGTTGTTCCCTCCACTTCCAGGAGTGTTCCTTTTTTGACAGTATACGGTTTGAAATATTTTTTGCAAAGTTTTTGATCATGCTCAGAGATAGGCATTAAAAGATTGATAAAATCAAATAACCCGTGAAACATTTTTGAAATTTCGTCAGGGCTCTGTAGTAACTGGCAATTAAGGGTCGAATTATTTCTTAGGTTCATTGTATTATTTTTTTGCAGGCTATGGAGTAGTAGGGGATTACTTATTGCCTTGTAATTTAATAAATAAAGATAAGGAATAGGAATAATTGAGTAAGTTTCCTGGAAGCCCTGTGGTTTATGTAACAAGAGCTAATGTGTAGATATTAGCTCTTGTTGACTTAGATGTCTTATTCGATAATGGATATATGTCCTCTGAGTAATTCAAAATCAACATTTGTTTTCTAAGTAAGATTTTGTTTGCTTATGTGAGGTGACTTGTTATAAACATTTTATAGAGATATATACCTTTATTGAAGTAAAAGCATATCATGCTATGATAGCAGTAATACTATGTAAGCTGTGCCTCCAATCCATAAACATAGCGGTGCAAATATTAGAGAATCTGCCTGGGCAAATTCTGTGTTTTTTATTTTCTTAAAAAAACCGACATATCTAAATTCTCCAATTGCACGAAGAATGAAAATAAAAGGGATTGCGTAATATGTATAAGTAAGCCAATGAGGAATTTCAATTTGGATGAATCCAGTTTTAAGAAGGTATAGAATTCCAAATAAAAGCAGTGTTATCGCGACAACTAAGGTCCCAAATTTAGGAACTGAAAGCGGAGGCACTTGTGGATCTTTTGTGGGAATCACTTTATGTACCCCCCAAACTCCACCAAAAAGCCAATAAAAGTGAAATAAGCTCAGTATAGTAAAAATAACACATAAAAGAAGGGATAGAATAGTACTTATCATAGACTGGGAAGTTGAAAAAGTTGTTCAGATTGTTTTTGGCTAAAAGATGATGGTGTTATTCGCAATAATTGATTTCGAATACCTCTAACAATGGGGTGGGAGGCATGTGCGATTTTTCCGAGTATCCAACTTGCTTTTACAACCTGATGTGCTTTGGGAAGCCTCACTCGCTGAAACTCTTTAAAAGCTGTGTGTACTTCATAAGTGTCCAGGCAATTAGATAAGATATAGGCATCTTCTATTGCCTGACAAGCTCCTTGTCCCATATTTGGTGTCATGGCATGAGCTGCATCACCAATAAGGCAGGTATTTTCCTGATACCAGGTATGTATAGGGGGTAAATCAGCTATTTCTGCAGTGTGTAATTGCTCTTTATCCGTAGCGAAAATAATATCTTTAATTACAGGTGAATATGCCTCAAAATATGTCTCAATATGTTGTTTAGCGAACTCGTTTTTATCGTGTTTAAATGATTTTAATGCATACCAGTAGACCTTATTTTTTGCTATTTGTACAAATCCGAACCGACTGTTTTTTCCCCAAGCTTCATTTAATTCATGTCTGTATTTATGGGGTAGAGTATAGGTAGTTATTCCTCTCCAACAGATCTGCTTAGCATTCCTCAGCTTGTAATCAGGGAATAAATTTTGTCGTACTACAGATTGTAACCCATCTGCTCCAATGAGAACAGAAGATTGGGTTTTTATCCCATTGGCAAAAGTCAATACATTACCGAGATTATTGGATTCAATCTTAGTTAGGTGATGATTTAGGTATATTGTGTTTTTAGGTAAATTGTTTAGTAAAATTTGCTGCAAAGCAGCGCGGTGAATTGCAATATTTTTTACCTGATATTTTTTTTCAAAAAAAGATAAATCTACTTTGGATAAAGGAGATAGGTTTGCTTTTGTAATACTCATAGAGGAAATAGAATTTCCTTGTTCTTCAATTTCCTTTCGCAGCCCTAATTTTTCATAAACCTGCATGGCATTATTGGCTAAGATAATCCCAGCCCCTACCGGTTTTATTTTGTTTGTTTGTTCAAAGATTCTCGTACTAATTCCCTTTTGGTTAAGAGCAATAGCCGTTGTTAATCCTCCGATTCCAGCACCTATAATATCGATAACCATAATGATAATATTTATATTTAGTACAAATGTACTAAATATAAATCAAAATTAGTGCATGTGTACTAAAATAGAAGCAGTTCTATAGAAATAAAGGAGAACTTCAATGAATTGTATCGAGCTTACAGGAGATTAATTCCTAGTTGTTAATACTCCTCGTTAAAGGCTTTAGGTGCTACGTTGATTTTTTACTCTTGATTATTAGTTATAAACACTATCTGTGGTACGCTTTTTTTTAAAGGAGGACGAGGTTATTAATCATCAATATTAATTGTTTTTAATCCCAGATCTTCGAATAAAAAATCAACTTCATAGCCATTTTCCAGTGCCAGTAGGTAAAACTTTTTTGCCAGAGTATCATCTTTGTCAACTTCTTCTCCCGTCACATACATAGCAGCTAATTGCCCAGCTGCCTTTCCATGACCTAAATTTGCAGCTTTGGTGTAAAAGCTTATCGTTTTTTGAATATCTACAGGGATACTTTGGTAGCCTGTTGCATAATACGCTCCCAGATTGTACATAGCCCTGGGGTTATTATGCTCCGAAGCTTTCCTACACCATTCTATGGCTTTTTCTAAATTGACTTCGACTCCTATCCCTTGCGAATAATAAATGAATAACTCGAACATCGCTTCTGCATTTCCTTTTTCAGCAGATTTTTGATGCATTAAATAAGAAACTTTTTCATTATCTTCATATACATATCCCATATATAGCATATACCCTTTTAGGAGATAGATTTCTCCGGTAGGATCCTTATCTTTTAATTGCTCAATCAATTTAATAATTTTATCAGGGGGAATGCTGTCGAGTTTGGCAAAGTAGGCTATTTTGATATATTTTATCCAGGCATCTATACCGTAACCGGATGTTGCTGCCAATTCGAAAAAGTACACTGCTTTCTCAGCATCTTGTTCTACTCCAATCCCTTTATAATATATCATTCCAAGCTCATACCAACTTTTAGCATCTTTTGCTTTGGTATATAGGGTAACCATGGTTTCGATTTCTTTGGGATTAAGTATTCCTACTTCCAGATCTCCTCTGAGAATTTTTTGTTGTATTTTCTGAGCTTTTTCAAAATGGGTCATATCACTTATAGATTGGGATTGACAGTTATTATTAATTAAAAGTATAGTGCTTATGCATAAAAGTTTGCCTAAGAGGGTTACGTTATTATATACTGGCATAATTACTTTTGGTACTTTTGTTTCTTTAATAGGTTTATTATTCATTTAGAAGTATATGTCTCTAAATACTGAAAAATGTTACTAAATGAATGGGATTTAAAAGTAATGAAAGCCGTATCGGTATTAGAACTTATTTCCTATTTATTAGGGTTTGTGTATTTGTTTCGTGATAATCTATTCAATAATAGGTTTTAATGTCTGGTGAATAAATGGTTTTACAAGCGATTTTATGGTAAGTTTAGGGTATTCCATTCCGATGTATATATTCGGAAAATATTTACGTTGTTTTTATTGTATTCTGTAACTTTATCGATGCTCATCCCATTTTTGATTGCTACTTTTTCTGAAGGTTTATTAGTCAAACTAATAATAGAAATTAAAGAGTCCGAAAAATTATTTCTAAAAGAAAAATCTCTGCATTTTTTTGCTGCTTCTGTAGCAAATCCTTTACTCCAAAATTCAGGCAAAAGCGAATATCCAATTTCCAGTTCTGTAATATCATCTACCGTTTGTACTAGAAGACCACAATGACCGATTAGTTTCCCTGTTTGTTTTTCAATTAAAGCATTCATTCCTCCCAGATTATTTTCATACCGATGAAATTGTTTTGTATACCAATTTTTACAGGCTACTTCCGGGCTTTTTAATTCAGAAATCCAATACTGAGAGGTAATGGGGTTTTTATGAAATTCCAACCAATCTGTATAATCCGATCGCTTTATTTTTCTGAATAATATCCGTTCAGTTTCTTGATTTTCTAGGAGGTACTTCATTGGCTTATAGCTTGTATTGAGATTGCTGGTAAAAAGTATGTTTTTAATTTCGGGATGCAAGATACTTATTATATAAAAAAACAGCGGTTAAGTACATTGCTCAACTGCTGTTTTTTATTTCATATGTAGGGGTAAAAAAGGCGAATTAATTCGCTGTTTTTAAAGGGGTATCCAGTTATATTTTATAAAGGACTAAATCCGGAGTTGAGCCTTTATTTTCTTATTTGTTATAAAAAGAGATAGAGTCTCTTTTATTGAAGCTACCAGAAGATATAATATCCCGAGGCTTGCCTTGAAATATAAAATTTGTTTCCAACGCATGCCTCGTGGATCTATCCTGAATCGGTTTACTTATGCCGATTGATAAAATTAATGACTTTTTCGGCAAAAAGATCTGGTTCACTATCCATGGGGCTATGACCCGATTTTTCAAAAATAAAGAGTTCTTTTTGGTCAGAACCTAGTAAATCATAAGCTTCCTGTGCGTATACAGCGGGTACAATGAGGTCATGTTTACCCCATAGTACTAGTGATGGGATTGTAATCTCATCTAGTCTATTGGTAAATGATACTTTGGAGAAAAGACCTTTTTTTACTAGAATGGATTGTATTTTACTACCGTTCCAAAGCGTAGTAAATAAGTTATATTGTACTCCTTCAATACCATCGTTTTGTAGTTTATTAATTATTTTATCATCAACTAGTTTTTGTTCGCCATTATGTGTCTCTCTATTTAGTTTATAAAAATCGTCATCGCTATAATTAGCTCCCACGTTTTGAACCAAATTTTTAACATCTTTCCAATACGATACACTATTCCCTAATGCGATTTGTGTATCAGCCATCTGAGTTAATGCTATTTTATAAGTATTGTAACTTCCTTTTGGGTCATGGCTACCATCAACGTCAATCCACCCCATAAAGTCACTTTGATCTTTTAGTAAAGTAGCAGGTCCCAAAGTACCTCCCCAACTATGACCCATTAAAAAGAAGCGGGCATCATTTCCATACTTTGCTTTTAGAACTTTTACCAACGCTAGTACATCTTCTGCCATTAGATCAACACTAACGTCGTTTTCAGAATAGCTACCTTGCGAATTTCCGGAACCTCGCTGATCAAAATAGACAACGGCATTGTTTTTTTCTATTTTACTTTTTACAGTATTTTTTCTTTCTCCCCATCCAGTTCCTCCAGGACCTCCATGTAGTATGATTAAGAATACTTTTTCTGAAGCATTACCATGAATGTAAGCAGGCATATCTGCTTGTTTATGTCGTACATATATAGTTTCACTTAGATCGTTGATGTTATCATCTCCTTTAGAGCAGGCATAACTGCTCATAAGCAGACCTATGAGGACTATTGTTTTTAAGGTATAAATAATTATTTTTTTCATTTGTTTATTTTTTTCTTTTAAAATTGAATCGATGTCCATAGTGTAATGACACAATAGCTAAGCTACCTGCATTGTAATTTGTTCGCAGGCTGCATTGCAAATTCAGATACCATCCCGAACGTTTTTTGTCTTTGCGAAGCTTTCCTATTCCTATTGCAATAGAAGGAGTATAGTAGCCTCTCCCGGGTAAAGAAACTTTGGATACGTGATCTCCTTTTACCTCGTAGGTTTCGGGTAAGAAAGAACGATAGTACCCTAATGGATTTATTACTAAATTAAGTTGTCTCCCCTTGGTATTTGTTCTTCTCCAGATAAGACCGTAGTAAGTAGATAATCCATTATCTGTTTGAGTAGCGAAGTTTGTGGAATAACCAAGGTTTCCATGAAATAAAAGTTGCTTGGTAATCCTTTTTTGTCCTTTGTTTCGTTCTTTGATTTTTACTTTTTCTTTCCATTGGTATTCAGCACCTACCGAAAGACCGTTATCCCAAAGGATATTTCCGTAATAACCTATTTTAAATTCGGTTCTGTCTAAAAAAGAAGAACTATCGGATTGACTTTGTGCCTGTAGACTTACAGCGGTCAATAGCAGAAAAATAAAATAATGTATTTTCATAAGTATATCATGTTGTTTAGAGGGGGATATGAAATGTACCTATTGTTTTTGTGTATGATTGAGGTACTATTTCATTTTTTTGCTAATTATTTTTTTGAGTTAGTTTATGGGTTGTCATAAAATGTTTTATAAGCTAGAGCTCCTTTGGTACGGATTTTACTCGATAATCGAGCTATAAATACTTCGGTGCCTCCCTCGAATTAACATCCATTTCCTATATAATTCTCTGTGTATTTTGATTGAGGGATTTTGTTTACTAAATAAAAATTAAAGGCTAGGGTATTTGTATATAAACCTTTCATAGTGCTTTCTTTTGAATGTCTCATGTATCTGGACTAAGGTATTTTACTATGTCGTTTAGTGTAGTAAGGAAACATATTGATAAGGGGTTTTTACGTATTGTAGTATATTGTTTGATTTAAAGCAAACGTATAGGTTTTTCCCATTTTTAAGGTTTCAATACCTTTAATTTGAACAAATCCGCACTTATTTATCGAAGAAGAGATATCTGTTCTAACAAGTCAGCACCCAATTCGTTTATTTTATAAGCATAGATACTTTCAGTAAGACCTGAAACATTGGATAGTACAATGATCGCTCTTTTGTTATGTTTGTCCATTCCTATATAAGAAGCATACCCACTAGATCCTCCGGTGTGATTTAATATTCTAAAACCGTCACTTTCTAGAATGTGCCATCCTAAACCTATAGACTCTCCTTCAGTTTTAAAGGTTGTTTTTTGTGGCAGGTTATAGATCATATCATCCTTAAAGTTTTTATGCACAAATTTCTCCATATCAAGTATAGAAGACTTAATAGCTCCTGTTCCTGTCCATATTTCTGTATAATCCCAGTTTTGAACCGGATTGCCATTTTCATTGTGTCCAGGAGCCAGCTTTTCTGTGTTTACATTAGCCATGATAGTGGTAGAGTTTGTCATTTCAAGAGGCTTAAAAATATATTCCTGTACGAGTTCTTCATAGGAAGTCATCATTTTTTTAGATAGGATATAACTGAGCATTCCCATTCCTAAATTCGAATATTGATATTGTGTACCGCTTTCAGCATTCAAAACGATATGATTTTGCAAGTAGCTTTTTAAATGATTGATATCATAATGAGCAAATGGATTATTGATGTCAAAATCTTGAACTTCATCAATATTGGTAGGGTGTCTGGATAATCCAGATGTATGATTCGCTAATTGTAATAAGGTAATATCCCCTCCGGCTAATAACGAAAAATCAAATTGATCCTGTATGGTTTCTGTTAGAGAGGCTTGTCCCATAGCAACTAACTTAGATAGACAAATTCCTGTAAATATTTTGGTGATAGATCCGATTTCAAAAATTCTATCGGCATTATCTGTTCTTCTTAGTACATTGTTTTTTTTATGGATACCAATATATTCAGTATTTTCCTGGTCAATAACAGCAATAGCAATTTGAACATTTTTAGGGATGTCAGAAACATGTTCTTCTATGATTTTTACAAACTCCTGATTTTCTATTTCATCTTTAAGAGATTGAGGTGAATTAGTTGGGGTATCGTCTTTACTGCAACTTGATAAGATTAAAAAGCATATTGAGGCAATCGTAGTTATTTTTGGGATATTCATATCTTGTGATTTTAAAGAAGTACATTTATAATTATTTAAATACAAACCTATAATATGCAGGGGTTTATAGGGTTTCAATATCTTAAAATTGAATAAATCCGAACTTATTTGTACTGTTTTCGATATGAATTGGGGGTAATACCAGTTACTTTTTTAAAGGCGTTATGAAAAGTTGACTTTGAAGAAAAGCCACATTCTAATCCTATAGCTAAAAGACTATAATTATTGAATTCATCGGTGAGGATAATATCTTTTACAGCTTCAACACGATAGTGATTAATATAGGTGGTAAAATTATTTCCTGTAATTGTATTTATTAGTTGGGATACATATCCACTGCTAATGCCTAACATTGAAGCTACTTTTTCCCGATCCAAGGTACTATCCCTGTATATGTGATGGTTTTTACAAAGATCTTCGAGTTTTAGAAAATAGCTGTTTTCTTTAGTGAAGGTTTCTTCTTTTTTTTCATTAGATACTTTGGAAGGAATTATTTCTGTAACAGCTATTGGAGTGTCTATTTTTAGTAGTACTTTAATCTCTTTTTGGTCTTGTGCCAGTTTAAATTTAAAAATGCCTGTATATACGATCCAATGGATCAAAAATGTAGCTAGCAATGCGAGAACTCTCATAATCGGACTGATGTCAAAATCAAAAAGAAGTGCTAAAATGATAGTCAATACAAAAGACCCCAACAGTGTAAATGTAATACTCCATAAATGTAATAGCCACTTTTTTTCTTCGGGAGTATCTGATAAAGAAATCAAAGGAAGCGCACATAATAATATTCCGGGTATAAATATGAGTATGACTAAAATTTCTATAAGTTTAAGTATTTCAATTATTTGCCAGAGAATAGAAGGGAGTTTATATAGGTGAGCAATTGTGTCCAGATCACTACATATATTGATGAGTGCAATACACAAAAAAGGCATAAATAACCAATGTGTTTTTTTTATAGGATGATTGACTTGATGTGCAATAAATAAATAGATGCATAGAGGAAATGTCAGTTCCAGTCCTACATTATCAAGAAATCGTATATACGGAATTGTATCATAGATATAAGTTAACTCAAAAACTAAATTTAATAACAAAACAGAAAGGGCAAAAATAGCATAGGCAAGATAGCTGTTCGCACTACTTTTAAACAAAGGAGACTTAAAAATAATCATCCCTAAAACGATTCCTTGGAATACGGCTATATTGAGAAGGGTTATGAAGATAAATAGCAAGGGTTCAAAAGTTTATTCAATGAATTATACTGCACGGTATACTATGTTCTTATCAAATAAAATGTTACGTTATTTTTTCTTTTTTATATAAAATTAGTTTGTTATCAGGCAATTATGTTGTGGATACTCCGATACTTATGCTGAAATATTTTATAACAGTTTTCTTACATCATGAGATTTTAAAAGAGTCTTTTTTTAACAAAATCATACTGAATCCTATTAAAGTTAATAAATATCCGGAGACAAGTCTAAAAGGTAATGGGATAATATGCCATAATATAAGTGTGGCGATTACAATAATAAGAACGGCTATTTTCTCTTTTTTTAGATAGAGTAAGCTTAGGATCAGTAATCCGAGATTAAAGACCTTAGAACTAGGACCAATTGTTATAAATGGTTTCCATATAGATGGAACGTTGGTAATGTGATTGGTAAATTCGGCTCGGGCTTCATCATTAGGGAAACTCCACCAAATAAAATCCAGTACACACATTCCAATAATACAGGTAATTCCAATAAGCGTTAGAGGAATTCCAATGTAGCTAACCTTTTTTTTAGGAAAAGATACCACTTGTGGAATTAGAAAAACAGCTCCGATAAGTAAAAACCAATGGGCAAAATCAATAGGTTCCTGATTATATACAAAATCATTTCCTTGTGCCAGTATGATTTGACCAACCAGAAAAAGAACGAGTCCGAGAATAAAAAATATTTTATAAGCCATGTTGGTGCAGTTTTTTAAGGTGTAAAGTGTAGTAAACTAGTTAGTTGTGTTTCTGTTGGTTTGATGTTGTATACTATATAGGATTCCTTTTGGCGTAATATGTTACAGTTTTTTTTAACTTTTCTATATACTAAAGGAGCATCTTGATAAGCAAACGGTACAATGTACCAACAATAATTGCAACATGGCTTATATAAGACTGAAATTTAAACTGATGTGTAATTTTTTATTTCTGTCTAATGAGATGGTATTTCTAATGATAATAAATATGTTGGTAAGTACCGAAATAAGCATAGATATCAGTATCAACTGTCGGGTGAGACCAAACCATTTACTTATAAAAGGGCTTAGCCCGATACAGACAATAGCAATGATGGTATAAAGAATCTGAATGGAAATAATCTGTTTAGTTACTTTATTCTCTTGTTTTAGGTATTTTATAAGAATCCAGGGAAGAAGTATATTTATGGGAGGAAATATTACTCCAAGTAAGGAGGAAAGATTAATTCTTTTAACTGTTTCGTAATTTATGACTTCAGCTTCATGTTCTAGTAAATTACTTTCTGAAATTTCTAATGTCTGAGCTAATATTCGCAAGGTATGTCCTTTGGGAACAGTTCCTTTCTCGATCCGTTGGATAGTTCTGACAGATACATTTGCTTTTTCAGCCAATTCCTCTTGTGTAAGATTTCGTTTTTTTCTGTATTTCAAAAGGGGATTCAAATCATAAGGTTTTATATCGTTTGGTATACGATGGTTTATATGGATATCATAGTTTATGGAAGCTTACCCATTACAGGTGTTGAACGGTATGCTTTTATTCCATAAAGTCAGCTTGTTCATAAGCAGGGTCAGGGTAGGTATAAAATCCTTTTCCGTTGTGAGTTCCTAATTTTTCCTGATCTATAAAGTTCTCTTTAAGCACTTTTGCCACTTTTTGAGCATGTTTATCTCCTGTTCGTGCAGCGATCTTATTGATGTTATATATAGTATTAATACCGATTACATCACAAATACCGAAGGGACCCATTGAAGTATCAGTAGCTTTCATCCATGTCTTATCAATGGTTGCAGGATCAGCTATCTCATCGACATATAGTGCTAAGGCGCTTTTAAGAAAAGGAACCAATAAAGAATTAAGAATATATCCCGATTGCTCTTTGTAGATAGGAAGGGTAATCATGCCTATTGCTTTGGCAAATGAAATAACTGTATCAAAAATATTTTGATCCGTAGTTTCATGTCCCATGATTTCTGCAGTATTGCGTTTCCAGATCATATTAGCAAAGTGAAGGGCGAGAAAGCGTTCAGGACGTCCTGTAGATTCTGCAAGAGCACTGGGAAGTAAGGTTGATGAATTTGTACAAAAAATACTTTTTGCTGGAGCTACCTCTCCTAATTGAGTATAAAATTCTTTCTTAAGGCCAATATCTTCAGGGATTGCTTCTATAATGAGGTCTGCATTTTTAGTTGCTTCTTTAAGATTGGTTGTGCCTTTTATTCGGGTAATAGATTGTTCTATTTCTTGCTGAGTAGCATTTAGATCCGTCTTATATGATTTTCCCAATACCTTGAACCTGGTAGTTGCTCTTTTTATTATTTTTTCATTAATGTCATACAGTGTAACATTAAATTTATGAAAAGCAATTTGAAAAGCAATTTGTCCTCCCAGAACACCCGCTCCACAAACAGTTATATTCTTAATTTGCATTTAGGTCGTTTTAGTATTAATATCAGTAAGAACCGATGTTAGATTGGTAAGATTCTAAAATATAAAATTTTTCATTGTTATCATCATAACAATTGTATTTTAGAAATAAGTTTAGCTAATACCTCTATTTCATTTAACAGATTATGACAATTACTAAAGGAAAGTAACCTACTGTTTTTGTATAAGATCTTGTATGAGTGGTTAATAGGCGATGAATGTAACCTTGAGATAAGCCCCGAAGTATGTAACCTCGATTATCGAGGGAAAAGATAGAAAAAAGGGGAAAAATCCCGATTGACAAGCTGTAAATAACTGATAACTTTGTAGTACCTTTTTGAAAATAAGGAGGAGAATACTCATTTTTTTAGCATAGCGTCTAAACCACTTCGGAAGATACATTATATAAAAAATGATTTGTAATTCCGGCGAATAGTATCCCTGGAGTATATAGCATTCAGTGATCGAGTAATTATTGATATAACCAAAAAAATATGGCTACACTTACCACAACTGACATCTCTATAGGGGGTAGCATTATTACTTCCTATAAGGAATTAACAATTCATCAATCACTAGGGGCGCATCATCAGCTCACTCTCTCATGTAGAACAGATGTATTAGAACAACTCTCAGAAGAACTTATTGGAGGGAGTAAGGATTTTCTAGGAGAAGTGATTACAGTTCGTATTGCAGCATCAGAAAATTATCGCCGGTATAGAGAATTTCTTTTTAAAGGGGTAATCACAAGAGTAGAAACCCTAAAACAACACCACCAATCTGGCAATCATATATCCCTTACCGCCATGAGTACCTCGATTCTGGCAGAAGATGGACAACATACGACATCGTATTTAGAGTTGGGATTGACAGCGATTCTTGACACTACCTTTAGCGGTTATGATGTCGGTAAACTCGAAACGGCGTTTGCTCCCAGACAATCGGATACTGTTCATTATAGTGTGCAAAAAAATGAAAGTAACTTTGCTTATGCTGCACGATTAGCAGCAACTACTAATAACTGGTTCTATTATGATGGGGTAAAGCTGGTTTTTGGAGAGCCTTCTAATGAAGAAACCCATTTGATTTACGGACAGGACTTAGCACATTTCGGGATCAGCTTAGAACCCTTACCCAATTCATTTAGTTATCAGACTTATGATTATCTAACAGGTGAATATTATCAAAAAAATAGCAGCGAATCTACGAATCTCCCTTCTGGGTATCACTCCCTGACCACTAATAAGGCTACTGCGCTTTATCCCAAAGTAACAAAACGATACCATCATCTATATACTGATGATCGATTACAACAACGATTTGACAATCAGGTAGAAAATCATAGTCATGCCATTACAGCCAGACAGGTAATTGCTAGTGGAGTAAGTGATAACCCGGGAGTACAATTAGGTAGTATTATCAATGTGGAAGGATATGGACGCTTTAGAGTTATTAGTCTTACCCATAACAATATAGAAGGAGGTAAATATAGGAATAGTTTTGAAGCTATTGCTGCGGATATTGATGTATATCCACTGATGAATATATTTGATATGCCAGCAAGTACGATCGAAATGGGAGAAGTAATTGACAATGTTGATCCACAGGGGTTAAGTAGAGTAAAGGTACGGTTCCCCTTTCAACAGCAAGGGAGTAGCACTCCATGGATTCCGGTAGTTACTCCTTATGCAGGAGCTGATAAAGGATTTCACTTTATTCCAGAAATTGGAGAAACTGTTGTATGTCAGTTTGAAAACAACTGTGCAGAACGTCCTTATGTAACAGGAAGTATCTATCATGGTCAGGCCCAACCTGGCAGTTATCAGAGTGATGCTAATAATATCAAAGCCATCAGAACCCGTAGCGGTCATACCATCGAACTCAATGATACTAAAAACCGGGAGATGATTACTATAACAGACAAAAACAGTAATATGATCACTATTGATACAGCGAATAATAATATCGAGGTTTCTGCAATGGAGAAAATGACGTTGAATGCTAAAAATTTTGAATTAAATGTTCAAGAGAATGCTACATTCAATATTGGAAAAAACACAGAAATTCACACAACAGAAAACTTAGATGTTTCTTCAAAAAACACAAATGAAATAATAGAAGGAGAAAAACATACTCAGGTAGGAGGCGCTTTAACACAATTATCAGCAGAAACAGAGATACAGAGTGATGGAGATCTTACGATATCAGGGGGAGGATCAGCTTCCTTCAATGGAGGAAGTGATGTGAAAATCAGTAAAGGATAAAAGGTATGTCTAGGCGATTATTTGATTTTACAATAAAAGAATGGCAAGGCTATTTCCCTGAAAAAGGTGAATCCAGTTTTGTTTTTTCTGCTACCATTGATAAAGAAAGTAATTCGGGTATTACTAAAAAAATCAAAAGAGAATGTACTGTTTTTTGTGAATCAAATGATGATAATGGATTCTCCAGAACAGTAAAAATAAAAACAGCTACTCTTACTATAGAGGCAGGCTCAAAAACTTCTTCTACAAGTATCCTGTTGAACAAGTTCTTTTCTATTTATAACAATAGTACATTAAAAGTAAAATTTGACGGGACAATTATTGGGATAGAAAATTATTTAAAAATCAAGGAAAATTGGGAAATACTAAAAGAAGAAGTCGAAGAAAATTATAAAGGAAGTAGTATAAGGCGATTTATTCGTTCTGTGGATAATAGATTAGAAACAGAAGAAAAAATGATAACAGATATTTCTAGTTATGAGAACTTCGGTTTGTTGTTTTATGGGATTTATGGTAAGTATGATAACCTATCTCCCGTTAATCGAAATATTAAATATCTCGGGATTAAAAAACTTTTTTCTATCCAAGAAGATAGTACGCTTACAGAAATTAATGATACCAGTATAATTATTACACTAAAAGGAAATATAAATACGACCAATGAGTTAACCTATTCAGGAGTATATCAAATAAATAATACGAGTCAATGGATAGAAAAAGCATCGATTACTACTACAGAGTTTTATAATGGGATAGAATTTTTTAGCGAATTTTATTTAGAACAAAAGAAATAGCTATGGCAGAAAAATATGTAATTGACGGGGCAAAGATTAAGTGCTCATTATGCACTAAGCCAGAAGGTAAGTTAATGGTGACTTCGAATCAAATTAAGTTACAAGACAAGCTATGGGCTACTGAGGCAGATAAAGGAAAACCAAATCTAATGTTTCAGGGCAACTGTACTAAATTCAGTAACAATCCTCCTCCTTGTGCAGGAGTAATTGCACCCATTCAATGGCAAAACACTGCTATGGGAATCACAGTTGATGGAAAAAAAGCATTGCTAGAAAGTTCTACCATAATGTGCGCTACAGGTGGTGTACCGATTACAATCGAGGATACTGCTCAAAAGGATACCCCAACAAATATTCCGCCACTGGCTCCATTGGAAGATGTAAAACTGGTCGTTGGAGTTGATGGTCCTTTTATTGTCGAAGAAAATAAAGAGGACAATGAGTAAAGAAGTAATAATTGGTAAAGAGTATGTTTTCAGTGTTGCAAAGTTCAATAAAGATCTAAGTAATGCAGACAAAGAAAAAGTAGAATGGGCTTGGAAAAAAGAAGGAGGAGAAATACAATACTTCGAAAAACAAGGGTATATAGATGATAAGGGAAATGTTTCAAAAAAAATATCATTTGATAAGAATCTGGCAGGAGAAAAAATATATATCATGCCTTTTTTAGAAGAGCCCGATCCATCGGTTAGTGTAATTGTCCAAGTACTGACACCCGTTTTAGCAAAAGAAATTATTATCATTACAGGAACAGAGAAAGAATCCGAAACATTTGGTAATAAACTGATGTTTATGGCGCAAACAGTAAGAGAAGTAAGAGTAAATTATTCTAATCAAAAATACCTTACTGTTTTATATTACCCGGATGATTACTCTAATGAGCAGATTGATGCATTTAAAAAAGCAATTTTAAGTTTCAATGATAAGACTGAAATTATAGAAATTGACACTCGTCAGAAAATGATTGATTATATTAATACCAAAACTATTGATGCAAGTAAAAATGACCGGGAACTTCCTAATGATAATAATGATCTTGTAAAGATTGATACGATTAAAATTTTCTCCCACGGTATGCCAAGTCGTTTTACGTTTGGGTTGGGGTGGCCTTTGGTACCCGTTGAAATAAACAATGTGGATCAGGAATTTAATAAAACTCACGTTTCTTTATTACAAAAAGAAGCCTTTATTGCCGAAGCAAAATTATATTCGTTTGCCTGTCGATCAGGAAACAATAGTACACAACAGTCTTTTATCGGTCCTGGATACAATGTAGTATATTATCCTATAAACCCTAGATCTTTAGTAACTACAACTAAGTTTTTTGAAACCAGAACTGAAGCACAACGCTTTTTTGACAGTAAGAATTCTGGCATGATTAACAAAGCTATTAGGATAGAAACTGTTCCAACACCCTTTGAACAAGCAAAACCACAAGAAAGTTTAGCACAAGACATCGCCAATCATTTAGATATTAAAGTCTATACTTACCTTGTACGATCAAATTATAGTAATACTTGGAACGAAGGGGATGATCAAAAATATCGTGATCAATACGAACATTATGAAGATGAAGATGCTCATAATCCGATCAATCCAAAAGATTGGTATAGAGCATATAAATCAGGAGGTTGGGATGAGGTAATATGGAATCCAAAGGGAGCTTATGGACCTGTTAAAGCGGGAGAAACACCAAAAGGATTACCCAGAAAACTATACTTATTTACAAAAAACTCAAAACCCGTACCTCAATGAAAAAGATAACATTAATATCATTTATAGGTTTAATTTTTTTGGTTCTATTATATTGGGGAGTATCTGTCTTTTTTACGAGTATTACCTTTTCTTCTCAAATGGAAGTATCAGGAGATCCTTCGGTATATGAAAAAATACAATATGAAAATTGCTCAAGAAAAAATCAGCAAAGTAAAGATCTAAAAATCAAGTTTTCCTATAAATATCCCCTTGTTCGTTTTAAAGGAAAACTAGAAGTGATTGACAGAAACGACACTATTAACAACCCCGAAGGAAAAATTTTGTTCTCAGGTAAATACAAAAACAAAATTACTATTAAAAATCTTTGTTATTCAGTAGATGATGAGGCTAGTCTATATAAAGGACTAGAATTCAGATTTAGTGATAAAGAAACCGTTTGTTGGTTTTACGCAGATACTGGAGGTAAGGGGTATCCTTTTCTTCAATACGATGAAGTAGAAATAAAAATTGATTGGTTCTCTATACATCCAAGTAAGCCATACCAAATAACTCCAATAGAATGAAGTATAAATTATTGATAGTATTTGGTGTTTTAGTCTTGATCTTTTTGGGGATTAAGATGATTAAAAAAATTAACGTTAATACCAAATATCAGGTAGGGCAAGTGATCGACAGCCTACATAATGTAAAGGTGTATTATAATGGAGGAGTATCACATACTGATGGAAGAAACCTATCACCAGATGGATATAATTTGGGGATTAAGTACCAATGTGTAGAGTTTGTAAAAAGATATTATTATGAGCACTTAGATCATAAAATGCCCGATACCTATGGTAATGCCAAAGATTTTTTTGATGAAGCATTAGAGAACGGTACTTTAAACAAACAACGGAATTTATGGCAATATCATAATGGAGCTATTATAAAACCAAAAGCAAATGATATTATTGTTTTTAGTAGCAGTTTCTGGAATCCATATGGTCATGTAGCAATCATTGCAGAAGTAACCAAAGATAGTGTTACTATAATCCAACAAAACCCGGGACCTTTTGGAGAAAGTAGAGAGCAATTAGTGTTAAAGTATGAAGAAAAAAAATATTATATTGATAATGATCGTGTTTTAGGATGGTTGACATTGGATAGATAGAAAACATACCTGTTTATAAATGTATTATAGAAATGAGTCAAGAAGCAGAAAAAATAAGTAATTACGAGAGCGAAGCCGTCCAGAAAAATAAAGCTGCGATGAAATCTAAGTTTGCTGAACGGTATCAACGTATGCAGGACAGAAAAAATGATCGCGGTGTAGCCCCTAATTTTAATACGTTTGTGACCAATGCTGTAGAAAAAACTTCGGTAGCTAAGAAAACAAGTTTTTCTGTGGCGTCAATGTGTGGTTCTACAGAGATTCAATCTGCAGAACAAACTACTTATACTATCGAGAGTTATACAGGAGAACCGACAGAAGAACAAAAATTAAAAGTAAAATGGTGTGTGTTTATAAAAGGAAGATGGATATCATTAACCAATATAGAAGAAAGAGAAGACCCTAAAAATGACCCATTAGTTAATAAAACCAGATATAGAGAAGCAATACTCTATTGCAAAATCGAAGCAGACAAAGCTACTCTTAAATTCTCAAAATGGCTCGATGGCAAAACAGTAACCGTTGAAGCCTATAAATACACATATGGCGATACAAATTGCCAGCAAAACACCAAAGTTACCGCAAAACCAGAAGTATTATCAATCAATTGGATTAATGCCAAAGAGCAAAAAATAACAACTTCGGGCTATGATCAGGATGTGTTTTTAGAAGTAGAAACCCTTGGTATGAAAGGCAAAGAACTCACACTACAGGTTTGGGATCATGACAAAGGAGCAGAAGACGATCAACTAGATTGGGGGGCTAATAGTATCAAGATTAATGGTCGTACTACGTTAAAGCAATTTCCTATAAAAAAGAAAGCGGATTATGGATTACAACAGCAAGATGAAAATAAGCCGGGATTAGACTTGTATGTTGTGGTTAGTAGTAGTGAACCTTTAGAAAACTGCAAAGATAAATACGCTACCTATCTTGATTTGAATCCCAATGAAAAAATCATCACCGCTTACTTTGCAGAAGAATTAAAAAAGGAAGTACAAAAAGGAGAAGAAAAACCAAAACCAAAACCTAAAAAGGAAACTCCAAAAGAGTCAACAACATATACCGTAGTGAGTGGAGATCATGACCTAGGCATTATAGCAGATAAATTGGGGATACCATGGATTGATATTTTTAATGCAAATCCAGGAATGAATTGGGGTGAAATGATTCCTAAAAAAACAATACTAACCATACCCCCAAAAAAAGAAGAAGCAAAACCCAAAGAGAAAGAAAAAGACACCAAAACTATAACCTATTACCAAAAGATCGATAGTGCCAGTTTAGGAAGTGAAGTACACCTGATAGCCGAGACCCAAAATCTGGAAGGCAAGACAGTTACCTTTAAAGTGTTTGAAAAAGAACCTACTTTACTTGATCAGAAAGACACTCCTATACCACTATTAATTAATAATGAAGAAAAAACAGAAATAGAAACCACCGTACAAGATGGCAAAGCTCAGGTAAAAGTAGCTCTAAAACGTAGGGATGACTGTATACACGATGAATGGAAAGAAAAACTAAGTCCGCAAGAAAAACAGCTCGATAATATTTACTTAGATACAGAAAAAAAACAAAGTGTTTTTATGCAACCTTTTGATCTGCGATTAGTAACACATCCAGATCGATATACACCAGCTACAGAAACTATTCCTGCCAAAAAAACACAACTTTGGTTGCAAGTAGTTTGCGAGGGTGATCAACTAGATTTTGATGAGAAATTCTTACATAAAAATAAATTAGAGGTTTCTTTAAACACAGGGGATCATGGAGATTATCATGATCCCATAATAAATCCGCAAGTACGAGGCTGGTATAATCCTAGTTCTACTTTTAATAAAAATTCTAGTATAAAAGGATGGAATCCGTATGCTTCTATGAAAATGCATAAGCATGCGGATAAAATAGAAAACAAAAAAGTAAGAATGTATGGAGACCCTCAGCGAGGAGGAAGAGGACATCAGGGATTGGATATTTATGCACCAGTAGGTACTCCTGTATACGCTTGTGTGGATGGAAAAATAACAATGTATGAAATGACATCTCGATCAGCAGGTTTTAAGATAAAGTTGGTAGGTAAATATAAGGAAGAGCATATTCGTTTTAATTATATTCATTTAATGCAGTTTGAGAAAACTAGATTTAGATTTTACAATCAAAATAGTAACGGAAAACTTGGAGATCATGGATGGTTAAATTATAATGATTTTGCTACGGCAAAACAATTTACAGATCCAAAGAAAAAGGAAACCTATACAATACACTATGACAATGGAATCTTAAAAATTGATCAAAATGAAATTGACGTAGAGTTAGTTCTAGATATTAATAGAAATGATATAGTGAAAAAAGGTCAAATTATCGGGTATACAGGTTCTACGGGAAATTCTTATCAGGGTAAAAAAGCGAATCACCTACATTTTAACACCTATATTAATTACAAAAGTGTACTGCCTTATGAGCAGTTTAAGGAGTATTTTGATTTAGACATCTCGGGGGTTGAAACCAGTAAAAAACAAGACGGGGTTACCCCAAGTAGTAAATGGTAATAATAATAATCTTATGAAGCATTTTTTCTTATATATCATATTCATCTTTCTTGCTAGTAGCTGCAAAATGGATAGAAAGCAAACATCAAATAGTTTAGCTGAATCTGTAGAAATAGATTCAATTACTCCTCAATTACAGGAACAACAAATACCAAAGACATTAAAAGAAAAACTTGTTGGAAAAACTTATAGAAAAGCATTTGAAATAAAAGAGTTTAGTAAATATAATATTTCTGGCGGTTTTTCACTTGAAGGTATACATAATAATGAAAATACTATTAATAATAAAGAATATTCTATATGTAGATTAAGAGGAAAAGATCAAAAAACAAAAATTTTGGTATTAGAAGAGGTTTATAAAAGAAGTGATGATGGTAAATCATATTTTAAGATTTTAGACTTGTTAGAATTAGATAAAGAAACCGATGTATTTAAAAAGTTTCCTAACAAGGATATCGATATTTTTTCAGATGTTTTACTCAATGGCAATAGAGCTCCAGAATTACTCGCTTTAGCAGAATATGAGGAAACAGATATAATGACCAATGTGTATAAGGTTTGGCGTGCTAATCGTAAGACAGGTAAATTTGAAGAAGTAAAGGACATATCTGGTATTACAGTTGTTAATGAGGATTATTAAAAACTTAAATCAAGCTATCTAATTTGCGCAGGTTTTAAGATAAAGTTGGTAGGTAAGTTTAAGGGAGAGCATATTCGTTTTAACTGTATCCATTTAATGCAGTTTGAGAGAACTAGATTTAGATTTTACAATCAAAACAGTAACGGAAAACTTGGAGATCATGGATGGTTAAATTATAATGATTTTGCTACGGTAAAACAATTTACAGACCCAAATAAAAAAGAAACCTATACCATACATTATGATAATGGAATACTAAAAATTGATCAAAATGAGATTGATGTAGAATTAGCTTTAAAAGTTACAAGAGATTTAGATATGAAAAAAGGTCAAATCATAGGGTATACAGGTTCTACAGGAAATTCTTATCAGGGCAAAAAAGCGAATCACTTGCATTTTAATACCTATATCAATAACAAAAGTGTATTGCCTTATGAGGAATTTAAAGAATACTTTGGTTTAGATATTTCAGGAGGAGAAACCAGTAAAAAGCAAGACGGGGTTACCCCAAGTAGTAAATGGTAATAATTTTTGATATGATGAAAAATTCTTATATAAAAATAGACCAGAAGTACTAAAAAATGTGGTTGATAGTAGTATAGATTCTCAAAAGAAGAGAGTAAAAAATATGGGGCTTTGTTTTATAGGTGGTTTAAAGTGTAAGTTGAAGACTTCCTGAAACCAAACTCACATGACAGCAATCCATTCCTACGGTATAGTTACTATAAATAACTTCTTGGTTGTTAATAAATCCTTTGAATTGAAGGTGTCGTTGTTGATGTACTCCGAGAACTCCGTCTTCTACTAGTGGATATTGTCCCAGTTCCTTTGCCGCTGAGAGCTCAGAAGGAGAAAGAGATAAAGTCATGTCTGTTCCATCGATTCTATTGATAACCTTAAAACTATCCAGGGCTACAGGATTTTGATGTTCATCTGTGATGGATACATTAATTCGTATAAATATAGCAGTACAGGCTATGTTTTCACAATTAGTATTGGCATCATCATCATCATCATCGTTATTACAGGAAAATTGAGAAAGGATACTTAGTGAGCATAGTACAACAATAAATAGTTTAGGTAATTTAATCATGGTTTATAGTATTTATTCTAAAGATGGGTAAAACGCGAAATGGTTGCGTTAATAGTGTCGAAAGAAGAAGTGGGAATTATTAATTTTGTGTTTTCTATGCTAATAAAATAAAAACGTTTATCGTCTGGGGTGCGTTGCTTTTATTTTTTCGATTCGTATGCTAACTGCGCTCGGATGTATGCATTCAGATCGGTTCTTTTAACCCCAAGATTTTTTTCGATAGCCCTATAATAATTGTCATCAGTTACTCCGCTAGACATTAGATCTTTTAATGAATCCCATCCTCCTTTTTCCCATATCTTTTTTGCAATAAGCCCTCCCAGAACGTAATGGTAAGAGGTTTGATGATCCAGATTTGTCAACTTAAGCATTTCTTTCAGGTCTATTTCCGGATGTTGTTGCAGATAGCGATTCGTACGTTTTATATGCCAGCTCAAGTCTTTTCCACGACTACCTCCCAGAAAAGTAGCAATACCTTCAGAGGTCCAGAAATGCTTATCAGGAAAATGCTGGCCAATTTGAAGATGAAAAACTACGTGTACATAGTATTCTCCCAAACCACCACAATATACCTTGTCATCAGTAGCTTTTCCTCCGGGAATTGATTTTCCCCCCATGCCAAGGTAATAATCGATTCCTTTTAATACCTGGATTTCGTCATAATCATCTGCGAAAAAATATTCGAAAGGTTTTATGGGAACAGCAAAATGCTTACAAATAGCAGTGATGAAATTTGTTAATTTTTGGGCTTTTTGGTAATTAAATGAGTGGTATTTGGGGTAATAAAAATCGACAACCCCAACAGTTGTACAATTCCATTGTTGCTTGTTATGAGAGAGTGCATTGTAAAGTTTGTACCTTCCGTTTTCTTTTTTAGCGATGTAGTTTACTATTGCCAGAATATATGGAGTTCCATCCTCTTTGTAATAAGAAAATTGCACTTTAATCTGACAGACATCATTTTTGAATTTTATGCTCAGAACATGTACAGGAAATCCCATATAAAGCGAAGGGGTAAATTCACTTTCTAAAAAGTCAAAATTTTTATGATTCAGTTGTTCTTCTGTATTCCAAAACGGGTTTTCTTTTTGGTCTTTAGAAGTCGAATTCAGGTAGTTTTCAATTAAAGAAATGACTTCTTTTGTTTCTGTATCAGTACTATCTACAATATGATTATAGGTCACTTTTTGAGCAAAAACATGAGTGCTGAGAATAAAGGAAATAATTGTGATTCTGAACAGGTTCATTTTGTATATGAAAGGTGTTTTTAGTGGTGTTTTTGCAATCTGTTGGTTACATAGGAGGAATTGTTATTGATTTACGCTCTTATCTTTTTCTTATTTAGTTGATAAATTCATTTATAAAATACATCATTTGTTGTATACATTGCTTAGTCAAACAGTTTATTTACATTCAATTTGTACATTTTTCCTATAGGGATGATGTGTTCACCAATAAAAATTCTGTTTCCTTCAACACTTTTGATATGTTTAATAGCAACAGCAAAGGACTTATGTACCTGTAGGAAATGACCTTTTGGTAATGATAAAATCACATCAGAGATTTTTTCTCTCACTGTGATCTGGTCATGACGAGTAATTACTTTGGTATAATTTCCTGCTGCTTCTATGTATAAAATACTATCAATAGTTACTTGTGTATGTTTTTTACTACTACGAAGAAAAATACGTTCATTTGTTTTTTCAGTATGATTTTTTGAGTGTTCATTTACCAGGGGGGGAATCATTTTATTTACAGCTTTTAGAAAGCGTTCAAAACTGAAAGGTTTTAGCAAATAATCTACTATATTTAGTTCATATCCTTCTAGAGCAAACTCAGAATAGGCAGTAGTTACAATAATTTTGGGAGGAGTTGATAAGGTTTTTAAAAAATCAAACCCCTTTAGTTTGGGCATATTTAAATCCAGAAAAATTAAATCTACCGTATGCCCGTTTAAATACTGTAGTGCTTCCAGAGCACTGTAACAGTTTTTCTGTAATTGCATATTGGGCAACATATCGCAATACTCCATAATAATTTTATGCGCTATATGTTCGTCGTCTATGATGAGGTATCGTATCATATTACTGCCAAGGAGAGTTTTACTGTATATTTATTTTTGGTTGTGGCAATCGCTAGCATATGTTTATTCGGGTAGACCAGCTCCAATCTTCGTTTTAGATTTTTTAGTCCGATACCTTGTTCTTGTGTTGCCTCTGAAAGATCAAAATTATTTTCGATATCAAAGATAATCTCTTTCTCATCAGCGGTTAGTTGTACATAAATATAGGCATCTTTTTCCAGAGTCTCCAATCCATGTTTATATGCATTTTCTAAAAGGATAATAAACAATAAAGGCATGATTCGGGATTCCTGATTAATTACTTTATGATGAAACCGGACATCCGTTTTTTTATGATACCGGATTTCCTGAAGGTCGATGTAATTTTCTAGGTATACGATTTCTTCCTCTAGGGTTACCCATTCTTTTTGACCTTCGTAAATACTATATCGCATCATATCGGATAGTTTTAATACCATCATCCGTGCTTGAGAATTTTTATCCATTATTCCGTATAGGTTGTTGAGGGTATTAAAGAAAAAATGTGGATTTACCTGGCTTTTTAAATGAAGTAATTCTGTTTTTTTCTTTTCATGTTTGAGTTTGATAATACTTTTTATTTGTTTGAATAGCCAACGACAGCTTAAAAAACATAAAAGAATAAAATATAAAAAACTAAATAGAACAAATTGCTCATTATCGCCAAAGGCATCATTAAAAATAAGGATGAGCAAAGCTGTAAGTATCAGCAATGTTCTGGTGACCCATTTCGGAATCGATTGCCAGATATTCGTAATAGAAAAATTCATCTTCAATATTAGCCAATAAAAGAACGCTTAACAAATTAGTTGATGAACATATCATTTTCAGGGATCAACGTCATCAGAAGAATTATCAAGGTTTTTTAAACACGCTGAAGAGATGTATATCGTCTTAGAAAAGACGTTGATCACAATTAGTTGAGGAGGGGAGATGTATGGGGTAAGTTCGACAAAAAATCAATTAATATGAGTGAACTTATTATTTCTAAACTATCTAAAACATATCCAAATGGAATTAAGGCTTTGCAGGATATTTCATTAGAAATTCCCAAAGGGATGTTTGGACTCTTGGGACCTAATGGTGCGGGAAAATCTACTTTGATGCGAACTATTGCAACGCTTCAGGAGGCTGATCAAGGTACTATTACTCTGGGAGGAATAGATGTTCTCAGGCAAAAAAATGAGATCAGAAAAATTCTAGGCTATTTACCCCAGCAATTCGGGTTGTATCCTAGAATAAGTGCCGAAACATTATTAAATCATTTGGCAGTGCTGAAGGGAATTACAAATAGAAGTGCACGAAAAGAGATGGTAGATGCTCTTCTGAATAAAACCAATCTTTATGAGGTAAGAAAACAAAACCTCAGTGGCTATTCTGGCGGAATGAAGCAACGTTTCGGAATTGCACAAGCATTATTGAATAACCCTCAATTGTTGATTGTAGATGAACCCACTGCCGGATTGGATCCTGTCGAAAGAAATCGTTTCTATAATCTATTGAGTGAAGTAGGAGAAGATACTGTTGTGATTCTTTCTACTCATATTGTTGATGATGTAAAAGAATTGTGCAATCAGATGGCAATTATTAACCAGGGTCAGGTTTTACTAAAAGGGAATCCCATAGCGATTATCAAAGAGTTAGAGGGGATGGTTTATCAGAAATCGATAGAAAAGCAAGAACTGGTACAGTATAGGCAAGAATATCAGGTACTAAGTGAGCGGTTGTTTTTAGGAAAACCAATTATTCATATCGTTAGTAATCAACACCCTAATAATGGCTTTACGGCTGTAGAAGCGGCTTTAGAAGATGTGTATTTCTCTAAAATTAATTATTAAACGATTGGCTATGTTATACGAAATATTCAAATTCGAAATAAAATACCGAATAAAAAGAGCAGATACGTATATCTTTTTTGCGTTTGTTTTTCTCTTATCACTTGTTGGGGTTGATTTTGTTTTTCAAGGAGTAGAACTAGGAGGAGTTAAGAAAAATGCCCCATTGGTTATAGCCAAAACGATGGGGGCAATCACAGGACTTTTAATGATTGTTACTTCTATGATTACAGGGGTTTCTGTCATTAGGGATTATCAATATAATACAGAAGCGATACTATACACCAATCCCATTACAAAGCGCGATTATCTGTTGGGAAGATTTTTAGGTTCCCTTGCTGTATTATTATTTATATTTAGTGGAATGCCTTTTGGAATGGCACTGGGGGAATATGCACCCTGGCATCGCGAAGAAGACTTGTTGCCATTCCAGTTTATTTCGTATTGGCAATCTTATGTAGTAGTAGCGCTACCAATGATATGTTTTGGAGCGTCTTTATTTTTTATTAGTGGAGCTTTGAGCAAAAAATTATTGGTGGTGTATACTCAGGGAGTTGTTTTTTTTGTCTTGTTTATGCTTACAAAAGCGATTACTAATGAAGATCTGCAAGCGATCTTAGACCCTTTTTCCTTAACAACGTTAACAAAAATAACAGCATTCTGGAGTGTTTCAGAACGAAATACCACATTGATTCCACTTACAGGAGTGATGTTATACAATAAATTGCTGTGGGGATGTCTGGGAGTTGTCATTTTTGTAGTAGGATATCGTGTCTTCAATTATAATCTAGTAAAAGAAAGAAGAAGTAGCAAAAAGAAAAAAGAGGTAGATATCAAACAAGTGCATAAAGATTTCTCCAGTACGATCATTCCGCAAGTTGAAATTGAGCAAGGAGGAAAGAGCCTATGGATACAGTTGCTGGAGAGTACCTGGTTTTATAGCAGGTCCATTCTAAAAGAAACGTCATTTTGGACCATTGTTATTTGCGGAATGGTCATCATTTTGATTAATTCCATTAGCCTGGGAACCGTATATGAAGTAGATAGCTACCCGGCAACCTATTTTATTGTAGAAGAATTACTGGAGATGTCGATCTACTTTTTTGTAATTATGCTGGTATTTTATTCGGGAGAATTGATTTGGAAAGAGCGGAGCAACAAGATCAATCTGATATGTGATGCGACACCTGTAGCGAATATTGTCTTATTAGCAGGAAAATACCTCGCTCTTTTATCTCTTTATACGATTATTATATGGTCTCTTATTATTTCGGGAATTATTTTTCAGGTTTCCAGAGGGTATTTTCATTTTCAATTAGAAGTTTACTTCTATGGTTTTTTTATTGAGGTTTTTCCTTTTTTAGCACTTTATACATGTATGGCTTTTTTCTTTCAGGTATTGATCAATAAAAAATTTGTTGCAATTGTTGCCGTATTGCTCTTTTTTATTTTAAATATCTCTTCTACATATTTCGGGTTTACACATGATCTATACAAATTTGGAGGAAGCCCTTTACCTTCTTATTCGGATATGAACGGTTATGGGCATTTTTTGACCCCATATCTGTGGATAAAAGCATATTGGTTAGTATTCGGGTTGCTGCTACTTATTATAACTTCTGTTATATTGGTAAGGGGAGGAGAAAGCAGTTTGCGAAAACGAATAAAAGTAGGGAAAGCACAAATCACGAAACCTCTTTTGCAGTTTTTTGTAGGGAGTACTTTTGTTTTTATATGTCTAGGAGGGTATATATATTATAATACTAATATGCTAAATGAATACTGGACAGATGATGAAGAGCAGGCATTTAGAGTAGGGTATGAAAGGACGCTCAAAACGTTTGAATATATAGAACAACCTACTATCGTTGATGTACATTTAGAAGTCGAGCTATTCCCGGAAACGAGACGTTATTCTATCGAAGGGCAATACATGTTGGTAAATGCGAATGATACGCCAATCAAAAGCATTCATGTTCAGAAATTAATTGCAGCAAATGTCGCAGTTGATAACATTGTAATTGATGGAACGCGCCATGTATCTAGTACATATGAAGCGTATGGGTACTATATCTATGAATTGACAAGACCGATGCAGCCGAATGATACGGTTTGTATGACTTTTACACAAACGTATCTCCCCAGAGGTTTTAAGGCAGAAGAAGCTAATACCAGTGTGGTTCATAATGGAATCTTTTTTAGAAATACTCATATCCCAACCTTAGGTTACAATAGAAAATATGAAATACAGGATAATGATATTCGAAAAGAACTGGGATTATATCCGATTCGTAGCAAAGCGAAAAGGGATCATATATACGAGTTGAAAAATGCCAGAACGGGAGGAGATTCTAAGGGGATGCATTTAGAAGTCATTGTAGGAACATCTGCTGATCAGATTGCAATTGCTCCGGGAGATTTGCTCCGGGAGTGGAAAAAAGGAAATAGAAACTATTATCAGTATAAGACAGCGGAGCGAATTATTAATTTTTATAGTTTGCTTTCTGCCAGGTATGAAGTCGTTAGGGATGTATGGATGTCAGATGATACAGAAGTGGATTTGGAAATCTATTATCATCAGGCACATGCATACAATTTAGACAGGATGATGCTCTCCATGAAAAAATCATTAGATTACTTTAGTACTCATTTTAGCCCGTATCAATACAATCATTTACGTATTATGGAGTTTCCGCGTTATGAAAAATTTGCGCAGTCATTCCCCGGAACTATTCCGTTTTCAGAAGCGATTGGTTTCATGTTGGATATAGATGATACAAAAGACGTAGATATGGTATTTTATATTACAGCTCATGAGATTGCCCATCAATGGTGGGGGATGCAGGTAGAGGCAGCCAATGTTCAGGGAAAAAATATGATTTTGGAAACCCTGGCTCAGTATTCGGCATTAATGGTATTAAAAGAACAATACCCTAAAGAAAAAGTACAGCAGTTTTTATCTCAGCAATTAGAACAATATCACAAAGGACAATTAAAAGAGAAAGAGAAGGAGCTGCCCTTGAGTTTAGTAGAAAATCAGGAGTATCTCTATTATAATAAAGGAGCTATAGCGATGTATATATTACAGGAAAAAATAGGAGAAGCTCATGTAAACCTGGCATTGCGAAACTTTATTCAAGACTGGCGTAGCCATACCGGGAATATCAAGCAGTGTAGTTCTCAGTATGCCACTACTTATGAATTACTGGAGTATCTTAGAGAAGCAACACCAATTTCACTATCTTATCTTGTTTATGAATTGTTTGAAACGACAAATGCACTTACTATAGATGTTAATTAGATATCTTATATATTGAGGTATAAGCTTATACGTTGGTTCCTGTTTTGCTGATCATTGATGTATCATCCAATACGAACATACCATAGAATAACCAGGGAAGGAATGTCATTCCATAAGCATATGCCTTCTTTTTTTGATGTTGTTTGCACAATTCGACATTGATAAAGAATCTGGGAATCATTCTGATAAATGGAATGAGTAATACAATAATCCACCAGCTAGGTTTTTTGGTAATATCTAGAAAGACGAGGTCTTTTAAAATTGGAATTAAGGAATACACTCCTTTTTTGTTATAGTGCTCAAATAAAACGTACGAGCTATAATAAAAGATAACCAACATCGATAACATACACTGTGAGCCTAGGAAAGCGTATACAAAGAAATCAAAATGTAGTCCATAGAAAATACTTTCGAACAGATACCAGATGCTATCGATAGGTGATAAGAATACATCATCTATAATATTAAATGAAGGATGTCCTAACATGCTGAAATCCATAAGGCTTGCCAAACCCCTGGTTTCCTGTGATGGACTAGCTGGATGTATGATGTTGTTCAGGTAATGAAAAAGCAAGTCATTACCATATTTCAATACATAGTTTATAACTATAAAGGATAACAGGGAGATTAAAAAAGCCTTGAAAGGCTGTTTGGTTTCCCTGATTTTGCGAATTAGCATAACCAAACAACCTATAAAGATAATTGCAGAGGTAAAGGGATTAAATAATAGTTGAAAGTATCCCGCATCTCCAGCGTTTTGGATATTAAAGAGGAGGTAACAACATTTTTGTAAAAATGAGGTGAGTATAATAAAAATCAAACTGTATTTCAGAATGATATTCAAGTTGATCTGTAAAGCGGCTTCAATTTTTTTGCTTTTCGAAAGCAAAAAAATCAAGAAGATAATCGCTATAATCTCCAGTATGATGAAATCGACATATTGAGCATTTTCCAGTATGTAGATAAAAACCCAATTGTATATTTTTTTTATCAACGCTATGATTGTAATAAAAATAAGGCTGTATCTCAGTATGTTCGTACCATTCATTGTTTTTGTTTTTTTATAACTTTTAAGAGTATGTTCCTTTTTCGTTTATGAATAGGATCTTAAGTTATTAGGAGCCAGTATGGTTGTACAAGATACTTTAATTACCAGAAAAAAGAGCGATTTTTCTTTCAAAATAGGAAAATCCAAAGCATTTTCTTATTCGGCTAATCTGTCAATAATCATGGATGAGAAATAATTGACTCCTGTTCTAATACAATTGAGATCAACGGAGAAACTAGGAATGTGTGGCATTGAGATGATTCCTTTGGCAAAATTAGAACCTCCTAAATAGAAATATACGCCAGGGACATGTTGCTGGAAATAAGCAAAGTCATCACCCCGATAATCTGGCATTTCTCCATATAAACGAATTATATTTTCAGCTCCATACCGTTGAGCGATACTAGCTAGAGATTTTTGTGTAAGTAGCGTATCATTATTGACAGTAGCCCTTTCATAAGAAAAAGATACATCTATTAGATGTTTGGCAAATTTAGAAATACGGATTTTTGATGTAACTTCCTGTATAGCATTTGTTAATAAGGTTGCATCACTAGCACCGATATAGGCTTCTATAGAGATTACTTTATCAGTCTTGGTTACTTCAAAGCTTTTTGGATTAACAAAGCGATAGTTTGTGAATATCGTATTAGGGTTAGCAAGACCAATAGTAGGGTCAGATATGCTTTTCGGATTCCAGAATTTATCGTCAGGAGCTACATTTTGGAGGGTGGAAATAATTTTTTTACTGAAAGCGATAATGGCATCGTTTTCTTCCGAATTCCGAAAAGAAACTTTGATGGTTTTATAATCTGCAAATAACCATTCAGGTTTGGTTGCGATCATTGTTGTTTCCATAGGAGCTAAATGAGCACCGTAGATTTCATCCGGGCTAATTAGTTCGAAAAGCCCATCATCAATCATAGCTTTAGCTCCCTTATAAGTTTCTTCTGCAGGTTGAAAAATAAAGGAGATAGTCCCTGTTAATTGGGATTTAATACTGGTTAGTACGTTTGCAATACCTAATGCAACCGTTGTATTCACATCATGTCCGCAAACATGGCTGGCTTTTTTATTAGTTGATGGATGTCCTGTTTTCTCATGGATATGTGCTGGGAGGGCATCTATATCCGCTCTCCATGAAATGTGTTTTCCTTTTTTACCAGTTGATAGTATTCCAACGACTCCATGACCTCCGATATCAGTTTTAACTTCAAGCCCTAGTGATTGTAAATGTTCCGCGATTTTTTGAGAAGTTCTCTTTTCGTTTCCGGAAGGTTCAGGATGTGTGTAAAAATCATTTCGGATATTGACTAGTTGCTCAAAAATTTCATCTGTTTTTTCTTGTATCTGATTATGGATAGATGAGGGAGTAGCTATATGTTGACCAAATGAGAGAACCCCCAAAAACAAGAATTGAATTGTTACAACGAAGTTGCGTAAGGTTTTACTTAATATCATTTTTACTTTTTTTGATTACTAAAGCAAAGATGTGAAATACAGAAAGTTACTACCTGACACATTTGTGACAAAATTATCTTTTTGAAATTTTGCTCCTGATTCTACTCAATGATTGTCTCTCTATCCCGAGATGAGATGCTAAGTGTGATAGGCTAATTCGGTTGATAATATCTTGATTCTGTGCAATAAAATCTAAGTAGCGTTCTTCGGCGTTTTTGAATAAAAAGCTTTCGACCCTGTCCGTTTGTACGGTCAATACATATTCAGCGATGAGCCTGCCGTACATTTCACTTCTTTTGAATTTGCGATACCCTTCCTGAATTTTTTCATAAGGTAGTTTTATGATAATGGAAGGCTCCAGGCATTCGATATAATACTTAGAAGGTTGCTGTCTTATAAAAGCAGGATAGTCTGTTGCGTATTTGTTTTCATTGACAAAACCTGTTGTTATTTTATTACCTTTTTCGTTGATATAATATCTTCTCAAGAGCCCTTTACATACAAAACCAATTTCTTTTTGAACTTCTCCACATTTAAACAAAAAAGCTTTTTTTGCATAGGTTTCTACCGTTAAATATGAACGCATGAAAGCCAATTCTTCCGAATTTAAATCTGGAAATGATTGGAGAAATGAAACTATATACTGGTCGAACTCTTCTTGCATGTAGTTTGTGTTAGTTGTTTTATATATAGTTGTTTATAGTCTGTTGTGAGCGCGTATGCAAATATAAATGAAACTAAAAACTTTACAGAAGCTTTAGAAGAGTCTTAAAGCGAATTTCAGTTTCTTTTCTCCTTTATATTGACCATGTAAAATACAATGTTATTGATTGCTTTTTTTCGTTGAATTTTTTATGAGATTGATACAGTCAATATACACTTTTTCAAATGGGATATCACCTTTGGGGTCATATTCAAACAATCGCTTATAAACTTCTTTTCTGATATCTTTGCATCTCTCGAGAAAGAAATCGTTACCTGCGTTGTTTTGATCAAATTTTTTCATCATTATCGCCTGGATGGGACCAACAATCATATGATCGACCTTATCCATAATTTGAATATCACTGCAGTCCGAACAGATTACCTTGTATTGTGCTAAATCACCAATATGTTTGTTGAGTAGTTTATCCGTAAAAAGGTGAGAGGTTTCGTGATATAAAATACCACGTCTATCGTTATTTAATTCCAGAAACTCATTACCCATATTTGATTTTTCGGGCATTTCGCAAATATTTCCTAAAATATATGCTCTTTTTTTAGAGTTGTATTTGTCATAGAATGAAGTTGCTCTGTTATTGGCATTGTTGGTTAATTCTACAAAGACATGCAATTCTAATCCGGTGCCATTTTGTTGGTAAAAGTGCATTACTTTATCAAAAATTTTTTCTTCGGAGACCTGTTTTTGAATTTTTGATAGCGCCTTAGCGTAATAACTCTTATTGTCGTTAAAGAACTTATTAAAGTTTGATTTTTGATAGAAATCGATCATGAACGGTGTTATGGAATCCAGAGTTTCTTTGCTTAGCCCGATAGATTGTAACTCTTTGTTATAGACAGGGTTAAACTCAAATTGTTTTAGGTCGTTAAACATCAAACCGATAGCAGAGAAATCAATTCCTATTGTTTCATCTTCATAGATCCAATTTATTATAGGGTGTTCCTTAAAGGGGAGAAATTGCGCATTGACTCTTTTTAAATATGCTGTGTGACAAGGTCGAATATCTTCTGACAGATCATCCTGAACAGCAATGTTGAATATTGTTCTAAAAAATTCAGTTCGCTCGTCTATTTTGAAAACCACTTTGTTCTCTGTATCAGTTTCTGTTGGTATTGTATTGTTTATTTTTTTCTCTTTGCAACCAAAGAGGAATAAAACAATTAAAAAGTGGAGTTGTACGTATATTTTTTTCATTCTTAAGCTTTTATTTTGTTTTGTTTACCCAACTTAGAAAATCCAGGAAAACATCATTCCAATAGTCTTTAAATCGACCATGCTCTATTTCTAATCCAAATGCATGGTCCAGACCAGGGTATACTTTAAAAGTAAGATTGTTTTTCTGGTGTCTTATAAATTCGATTGGAATTAAGTATGCAGATTCTATAGCAACAGCTTGATCTTTTGTTCCGATAGCGGCAAATATTGGTTTCTCTATACGCAATAAATTTTCAACCGGGGGTTCTGAAAAATGACTCCATCGTTTGTAACTATTATCTTTTCCCTGCCAGAATTTATCCGTTGCATTTGGGTTTGACATGATATCTTTTAAATCATTGAATAATGAATCTATTTTTGTGATGGCTTGTTCTTCTGTCAAATTTCCTTTGTCAACGTCTTTTCGTATGAAAGTTACAAAGTCAATAAACTGTGTATTTCCCCCTCCAGACCAATATCCAAAATGGGTGATTTTTTTATTAATAGTCCCTAATTTGGCCGTAACATCACTTCCTTCTGAATGACCAAGCACGATTATTTTTTCTATTTGTTTGCTATATGTTTTATATAAGTCATTGATTACTAAATCAGCTTGATTTGTTCGGTACTCGAGTGTTTGATTTTCAAAATATGATTTGGGAATGGAAAAAGGAGGATCTTTTTGGGTTAAAAAAGGGAATCCTTTACGAGAGATAACAACGAATAAATAATCCTTCGGGATTGTAGCAAAGTCAAACGGTATTGTGGTTCCAATCGCAGTTTTTCCATTTCTCTTTTTGATTTGATATAAGGATTTTGCACTTGATCCTTGTAGGTATAAAAAGATGGTATTTATGGAGTCTGTATGTTGTGTTGAGTAGGTGTGATAATGTATTGTATCATTCTCGGTATGTATAGAATAATGCTTATAGCTATCTAATATACTATGTTTTTGTGCTAACAGTGTTATATTGTTAGCCATAAGCATTATAGCCAGTATTAATGTTTGTTTCATTCTCAAAAAGGTATGCTAATGTCTACTATATCTGTCCTGACTAGACAAAATGTTACCTTTTTTTATAGCTGTTTTTTATTCCAGATTTAAATTAAACTGATAGTTGAACACTGTCTCTGTTTGTTTTTGTGATGGATTCCAGAGAATTGTAAAGAATTCCGTTTCTTTTGAAGGAAATACCCGTTCATTGGTACAATGATAAATCATGGTGATTGCTGCCTTATCAAAATACCCTAGTTCGATAGTATCGGGAGCCTTTGATATTATTAGTTCTAATGTGTTGATGCCAGATTTTAATTGTTTTAATTCCAGATTTCTACCAAGCCGTGTTGTTTCATTGTCGAATTCATGAATGACGGTCCCATTAAGTTTAAGGGTTCCCACAAGCCCTGAGACTGTTCTCACTTCTATTTGATGATATTTATAAGTAGCATCATTTTTTGTTTCTACCTCAATAAGCTGAGGATCAGATTGGGCTGAAGATGTAATTTGCATAAGCGTAAAGAGTATGATTGATATTGTTTTTAACATATCGATTGGTTTATTAGTAATTAGGTATTGAATAAAGTTTTGTACCTGTTTGATGTAGTATGATTTTTTAATGGATCTTTTTTTTGAATAGTAAGGAGTTATAAAGAACCTACATATGGGGACTATAAATATATCATTTCTTTTCTTTTCGCATAATTTTTTCCATTTTACGCCCTTTTGCTAGTTCATCCACTAGCTTATCTAAATATCTGCATTGTCTATACAATTCAAACTCATCTTCTATTTCCTCTATTCGATACCCACAAATAACCCCTTTAATCAAGTGTGCATTGGGATGTATGTTTGCTTTTTCAAAAAATGTTCTAAATGTCACTTTTTCTTCGATAAGTATTTGTAATGTATTTTTATCAAAACCAGTTAACCATTCTATAACCTGATGGAGTTCTTCTTTGGTTCTGCCATTCTTTTCTAACCTGCTTACATAATGAGGATAGATCGAAGCAAATATCATATTAGCTACTTTTTCATTTTTTTCAGCTGTAACTTTCATTTTGTTTGATTTTGAGTTCATTGCTGCTGACGTTATTTTATACACGTCAGTTAGGGCTAATAAGTTAGTATTTTTTCAGTTAGTTTTGGAGTAAGGTGATAAAAAAACACTTTCTGAATTATGGTTCCGTATTCAGTTTCTATTTTAGAAATACCGTTAGTTTTATTATTACTGATAGAAATCTCTGCACCTGGTACTGATATACCTTTCCAATAGTCAATAACCTTAGCACCAGTATTGTCAAATAAAACAAACTTATTCTCAAGGAACTTACTATTTGAAGGAGCTATTACCGCTAGCCCCAAGCCTGAATATATTTGTTGACTAGCGACTACTTTACGGGCTTTTTCATACAATTTATTTTCATCCTCTTTTAGTATCGTACTATTCCCTTCTGCCTAAAAAACTATTTTGCACCGGCTTTTGCTTCTGCGATACTTTTATCAAATAAATATTGATTTAATTTCGAAGTGTTTTTTCTGGTTTCTGTTATAACATCATTTTCGGTTTCTTTGTTGTTTAATCCTTTAAGATTATCTAATGCAGAAATAGAAGCAATCCGAACAGTTTCGGAATTAGATTTTTGAAACGGTACTCTATAGGTACCATATAACAATGTCGATCCCAAAACAAGGCTATATAAGGGTTCCTTTTTTTACTCTTTAGATTAATTCACCATTTTGACTATGTTTGTAGGCCATGGGTCTTCGAATTCATAACCATCTCTCCAAAGTGCAATTTCTTTATCCGTAAGAAAGCAAGATTTTAGTTTATCGGTAAACTGATTTACCTGTGTCTTATTTCCAATAACGGTCAGGTCACAGTGTCTATCACCAAAACGACCTGGTTCTTTGGCAAGCTTTTCTTTTAGTAGTTTTATCTCCATTTCGGAAAGACCGTGATTCTCATCTTCAACAACTCCTGATCGCCATGAGCCAATTAATTCCAAACTAATTCCTCCTGCTGCCTGATTCCATAACAGCGAGTGCTTATCACGACTGGCGAGCCAGAAAAAACCTTTACTGCGATAAATCCGCTTATCGAGGTATTGATGGCAGATGTCCCAAAGGCGTTTGGGGTGAAATGGACGATCATCCCTGATAACTTTTGTCACTAAATCATAAGGTCGATCGGCTTGCTCTTCGGATTCTAATATAGGAGTTATCTCCTCAATTAACTGAGCTACCTGAAAATAATTGTAGGGCTCAAGCTCAAACAGAGATTCGATAGCGAGTTTACCAAAGAGTACGGAATGTGTTGAAGCCAACGGATTAATTTCCTGAATATATGTGGCGATATCCTGTAGCTTGTTTTTTTCGATTCTATCGGCTTTAGTCAGGATTAAATGACTGCAAAACAAGATTTGTTCAACCAATAAATTTATGGGGTCTCTTTTGCCTTCCATTAAATTCTGCTGCATCTGAGGAATCAGAGTTGCTCCATAATTAAAATCATGTGCCAGCATTAAGCTATCAACAAGTGCGAATACTCCTGTCAACCTAACTTTCGTTTGCCCCTTGAAATATTTAATAAGTGGCATTGGGTGACAACTTCCAGAGGTTTCAATAATGATTAGTTCTGGATTTTGTTTTGATAGCAATTTGTGGATTGCCTGATCAAGTTTTTTGATTCCTGTTTTGCTACTAAGAACACAAGAATGGATAGATTCTAAGGTGCTGCTATCATCTTCTACGAGATCTGTATATCCTAGCAACTCTCCATCCACATCTAATTCACTCATGTCATTTACAATAGCACAAGCAGCTATGTTCTTTTTTTTTGATTGCGATAGCAAGCTTCTAAAAAGTGTTGTTTTACCTGATCCAAGGAATCCATTAAGGATGACGACTGGTACTTTTTCAGATGTGCTCATTGATTTTTGTTTAGAGTGTTGATAGCTAATTTATTTTTTCTAATTCTTTATATATAGCAGTTGCTATTTTTTAATAATACGGAACCTTTTTTGTCTGTTGCATTTGTTTTATGAAAGGAGCCTATGAAATACACAAATTGTGCTTATTGCAAAAGTGTTGCTAAAAATAGGCATATTTTATACAAGGACTTAAAATTTATGAATAAAAGTAGTCGAATCATCTTCTATTAAATAAATCAGAGGCTAAAGAATTCTAGCAAATACCTAAGAGAAGTATTCTCCCTGGATTTTACAGCACTGCTTTTGGTTTTTAACTTTTGAAAGAGAGAAGAAATGTGTTTAAAGTGATTTATCTCTTGCTATAAGCTTATTAGTACAGGAATACCAAATTGCATCTTTGCTTCCAGGTTCATAAGGAGCAAGCCTATCGAATTTCATTCCAATTTTTTTCATTACGTTGATCGAAGCTACATTTTCTTTCATCGCTATTGCAATAATCTTTTCTAATTTAAGAGTATCAAACCCATATTGTAGAATGGCACGAGCTGCCTCTGTCGCTATTCCTAATCCCCAATATTCGGGTAAAAACCTATAACCGAGGTCAATTTCGTCAAACTCTGGCAGGTATGCTAATCCTGCCCAACCGACACATTGTTGTTCACTTTTCAGGATAGTAGCCCACCTGCCAAATCCATATCTTTTATAGTTACTAATTCTTCCCTTTATTGCTTGTACGATTTCTTCCACAGACTGTACTACAGGTTCTCCCGTATACTGTTGTACAATTGGATCAGCATGTAGCCTGAATAAGGCTTCCTTATCATCAAGTGTAATCTCTCTTAATACTAACCTTTCTGTTTCTATTAAAACGCTCATTTTATTATTTAAGTGGGGTATATGCGTATGAGGACATAAATTAATAATTATTTTCTTAGCATGGATTATCTTATTATACAGAGTTCTTTAGTATATGGTTTATGATTTTTGCAGCTTGTACTGGTTTTTCCAATGGAAATAAATGCCCTTCGTCAAGTGTAATCATATTAAAATTCGGGAACTTTCTTTTCCACCATTTGGCATCTGATTTTCTAAACATATTGCTTTTGCTTCCATAAATAATTGTTCCATTTAGTTTTTCTATCCCTGCAGGAAGTTTGGTGTATGTACTTCGATATATTGCTGATTCTATTTCTTTCGAAAAAGCCAGCTCAACTCCATTTTCTGTTTTTTTAAACCCATATTGAATATAGTCAGCCAGGCAATTTTTATGGAACCCCTGAAATATACTTTTAGATTCAAAATACTCTTTGGCTTCATCTCTTGATCGAAAAACAGATTTTCTCTTTAAAGTTCGTTTTGCAGGACCGATGTAGCTGGATAACCCTATTTTTTTGATAATGACTATTAATCGTCTCTTCCAGGGGTGATAGAGAATAGGTTCTAAGACGATTATTTTTTTGAAAAGATGGGGCTTTAAAGACGCAGCAATGAGCATAAGAACACCCCCTGTAGAATGTCCAATACCAATAATAGGTTCGTTATACTTTTTTTCGATTGAATCAATTAATTCTAAGGCTAGATTCTCGAGGTTTTCATCTAACTTAAATTGGTTATGTCCCATGAGGTCAACATAATGTATATCGGCACTTTCAATCGAATTGAAAAGGCAATTAAAGCATTTGGCAGGAAAACCATTTGAATGGGCAAACTGTATCAGGTGTCTTTTCATTTTTATAGTCTTCTGGATATATTGATCTTATATAAAAGTAGTAACGAATTTATTTCTTGTTACCCATAGCTTTTATTTCATCAATTTCCTTTTCAATCAATTTTTGGTTAATTATGCTTTTCTCAATTATCACTTTTTGTTTCGTTTTTTTCCAAAAAGGAAATATGCCGTTAAATGAAATACTTAATTCAGAAAACTCTCCATTTTTACTTTCGATTTCAGTTTTGGTCTTATAATGGAATTTACCTTTGTAATATTCTGTGATTCTCTTTCTTTTTGTGAGCGAATTTAATAATAGGTCTATAATTTCATTAATATCATGAAATTCTGGATTAAAATGCCGATGAGAAACTCCATTCCCAATAGTTAACTCTCTATCATCACAAGAAAACCAAAAATTAGTGCCTGTTATAGAAATACAGGTTTCTTTATATCCGTCATCATATTCCTCAATAGTTATATTTAACTTGTCACCCAGATGCTTTTTTAAGAATGCCTCTGTTTTTTTGAAGATGACTTGATGCATTTTTAATTATTTTTTAAACTATTCAACAGTTTTTTCCAGTTGTATTTTTCTTTATTAGCATTATTCCATTGTTCCAGATCAGAAAGCATTGTATCAATTTTATTTTTACTAATCCATTGGCCATTGACAAAGACTCCTGAAATTGTACGGGTATGACTAATATCTTTTAAAGGGTTTTTATCAAGTAAAACTAAATCAGCGAACTTAGCAATTTCTATGGTTCCTATTTTATCTTCAATCCCAAGCCATTCTGCACCTAACCTTGTTGCAGAAACTAACGCTTCTTCATTGGTTAATCCTGCTTTTACTAAGAATTTGAGTTCATCATGAAGAGAAAAGCCCCAAACAATTCCCGAAATACCGGCATCAGTTCCTGTTACCATAGGCACAGCTGATTCTTTAAAGGCTTTGATGATAAGTTTATGAAAGTCAGCTTGTTTTTGGAAGTGTTCAATTAATTTTGCAGAAGCTCCTTCAAATTGATTTGCAGTCAACCATTTACTTTGCATTAATGGGTGTACATATTTTAAACTAGTTAAAGATGCGACATTGTTCAGGGATTTTGCCTGTGCAATAATAGATTCCATATTGATTAAATTAGGAATTAGCCAGGTGCCATTTTCTTTAGCCAGTCGAGCAAATTCTTGAGCCTTTTTATAACTATAATCATCAGTTTGTTTAGACAATTCTTCAGCATGAGCGATCAGACCAAAGTGCGGAATAAAAAAATCTTCAGCTGGTTTTCCTTCAAATGCCACTGGAATATGTCCCACAACTTTCATGTCTTGCTTTTTGGCTTCATCTATAACTGCTTTAAAGGTTTCTTCATTGAGCCAGGTATATACTTTGATGAATTCATATTGCTCTTCTTTAGCAATGCGTACTGCATTTCTTCCATCAGAAGGGGTATTAGCTGTTGTATTTGATTTTCTTCCGCCAATTACTTTGGCCAGGGCTATTCTCGGACCGATTACATTACCTCGTATAATTTCATTACGTTGCCCTATATGTTCTGGTCTTGCACCTAAATCAAACACTGTTGTAACACCATTAGCAATGTACGGAGTCATATTATTTTGAGTGTCATAGCTTACTAATGGTCCTTTTGTTGGGTATAATACAAAAGGACTTCCATCAGCCAGAGAATGTACATGCATATCGATCAACCCGGGAATAAGCCACTTTCCTGTTCCGTCAATTATTTGCGAATTTGCAGGAATAGTCCCGTTGATTGACTGTATTTTTTGATTGTGAATTACAATAGTTGCATTCTGGATGATTTTATGGTCAGTTGTCATAGGAATTATATTCACATTTTTTATGACATAAGCAGGATTCTCTGATGGTGATTTGTACTGTGCATTTACATTAGTAATGAGAAATGCTAAGATTAGGAGATTTAAATATTTCATTTTGATTTTTTGATTGATGATCATATCAATGAGACGGGGAATTCTTATTTTGGTTACACTATAAAAGACGAAAGTATTTAGTACTTCAGTGCTTTTTAATGTTGTTTAGGTTTTAATTGTAATTGTTGATCCTTTGCTCTTTTCTTTGAATTGATTGAAAGGGTCGATTTCTTTCTCATATTCCTATTTGCATATGATCTCCCTTTTTCCATCCCTTCGTCTTCAACATAGTTATGAGAGGAGAAACGAGGAGATACGGATTGTTATTTCTGAATCAATTTTCGAAATCAGTTTGAGGAGTGTCATCCAGGAGTCGTAAAATGGTTGTATTAATGAATTGTATCCTTTTATTAGCAAGTATCTACTCTAGTTTTTTTAATACTACTTTTACGGTGCTTGCTTTTGAATTTTTTAGATTTTTTTCATTCCATACGGGAGGGAAATGGTATGCTGAGAATTGACCTTTTTTCTTTTCGATGATCAGATATCTATAGATTGTATTCCTGGGCTCAGAAGTATATCCGGGGATAACAGGTTTTGCTCTTAGTGTTAATGTATCATTTTTTATATACCAGTTCTCTAAATCTTCTTTCATGTTATCAAACAATTGAAGCTTTTTATCTACGTATTTTCCAGATCCTATGATTCCTGTTCCATCCATATTCAATTTGATAGAAAAGACCCAACCAGAGAGGCTTGGCTCTGTAACCCATTCGCCTGTGAAAAAAGCAGTTTTTTCTTGTCCCAAAAGCGGATGTACTATGGTAATAATAAGAGCTGATAGAAATACTTTTTTCATGTTTTTTATTTGATTAAATCTTTTTCCAAAATGAGCATGTGTTTGCATTGTATTTCGTTTTCGAAAATTGGGTTGGGATACTTCTCGACAAAAAAGTTTTTCAGAATTCTATCTATTTCAAATCCAACTTTCTGATAAAGTGTCAGCTGTCCGATGCTAGAGTTTCCTGTTCCTATTATCAATTTTTTAAAGCCTGAGTCACGACTTATTTTTTCGGCATACGCCAATAGTGCTTTTCCGTATCCTTTTTTTTGTTGAGATTCCTTAATCGCTATATTTTTTATTTCAATGGTAGTCGCATTTATTTTATGAAGTACAATAACTCCAATGGTTTCCATATTAGACACAGCAATATAACAAGTTCCAGAAGCTAGGTAAGATTCGATTTGAATTCTCGATGGGTCTGCTAATTCAAGTAGGTCCATCGGGATTTTTTCTGAAATTGTTAAAGGTCTAATGTGTATATCTAATTGTGTCAATTTTTAGTTGTTTTTTTAATTGGTTTAAAATTTTAATTCTATGTATGCTGTTTCATGGGGTTTTCCCGGTGCAATTAAAAATTGAGGGTTTTCTGATAGTACATAAATGACACTTGCATAGGTGTATGTGTTGCTTAATACATCATATCCATCATGATCTTTGGAACTGAGCACTTCTTTTATTTCTTCAATACCGAACTCATTATTTTCTTTATTAAATCGTTTTTCAAATGATGGTAATCTCTGACAGAACCCTTTTGTATCGAAAAGAGTAAAACCATTTTCTTCCAAAGCTTCCAGGTACCAATTACTATAATCATTATTACTAAGAGGATGATTGGTGTGATATGTGAAATTAGCTTCTTCATATGGTTTGAATTCTTCGATGGAATTTGCTGAAGATTCTAAAGACGTTACCTGATGCAATCCTCCAATAAGATAATTTTGACCTGAGGCATGTTTAACTGTCTTTATCCAATTGATAGCTTCTGAATATTCATTTTTATCCAGAACACCTCTTACAATTGAACTAACAGGCAATCCTTTTGATTGAGAATTTAACTGCATCAGAATATTACAGTTTATAGAGACATTAGAATTATTCATACCTGTGATACCGATATGCCCGGGAATTGTTAATATCATTAATTCCTTGCCAGTTTCATCGGTAAAATTCATAACTGTTTGATACCCGTGAAAATAAGTAGGAATGTCCATATTTTGAGCAGCAAGAGTTGGATGGCTATTACTTTTATTAATTCCGATTGAACTACATTTATGAGCAAAGAGATATTTCGTACTAAAAAAGAATTCATCTCCAAGTTGGTGCATAAAAATAATTTCATGAGGAATCCCAGATCCATCAGAGATTCCTTTAATTTCTTCTAGAAGGTTTGGAGTCCATTTCTTCATAGAGGAGACAAAATTCGTTTTACTTAAAAATCTTTTTATAAAGGTTAATGGTTCCTCCTTGGTTGTTCTTCCAATGTCTGCTAATAATGAATCGGTTACTGTCTTTATTTCATCTTTTAGTAAACGACCGTGCTGAACCCCCCTTTCATATGGAGTACCCGAAAGATGTAAGATTTTTAATTTGCCATCAGCAACAATCTCTAACGGGGCAACTGTTTCTGCTGTGGTTTTCTGTTTTGGTTTATTATCTTTCTTATCCTGGCATTGACAAGAAGCTAAAAGGATAAAAACCAGAAAGATTATTTTATTCATGTTAATTGTATATGTATTAGTGTTAGCGGCTATGTAAAAGTGTTTTAATACTTTTTTACATAGTGTTTGGACTCGTTTTTTTCTTGTTGATTAGTTTTTTAATTATCAGAATTTGACCTAAGTGATAATTGGTGTGTTCTATCATTACGTCAATATTGCGTTTATAGGTTCCATATTTCTCATAAACAAAACATTCTGAGAGTTTATCCTCTGTCATTTCTCCCACTATGGAGATTAATTTTTCAGCATCAGTACAAAATCGATGTGTCAACTTATTCCAATCTTCTTCGGATGTAATAGGAGGATCATCAAAACTAAAGGCATCCCTTATTTCTAGAGGACCTCCTTGTAATACTTTTGTTACTCCATCAATATAGTAATGGATATGGAAAGTGAGTTTGGCTATAGAGTTTAAATCATAAACAGTTTCTATTGCATCTTTCCAGTCGATATTCAAGATTTGTTCTTTGAAGTTTGTTCCTGTTACCCATTTTCCATCAGTTAAAACTTCTCGTAGACGATTTGCTAAATACTCTGAAGTCTTCATGTGTTTACTTGATTACTACCAACGTTTACTATATGTTACGCAACAGGTAAAATGTTACCCGGTTTTCTGATTTTCTTTTGTGTAGGTCTTGAGTCTTTATAAAAATACAATAATCATTCGTGTGATGATAATTTTCTAAGTAGATAAGAACCAGTAATTATTTATAATAGTATTATAACTTATTTTGTTTAGCGTTTTGTTCAAACTCTAATTTAATATATTCATCTGATTTCCCCTTAGGGATTGACGGAGAATGCCATTTTTCATTCAAAATCATTTTTCCAATAAAAGCAATTTGACCAATATGATATGGATAATGAGCGATTTGCCGTGTTATGCTCTCGATTAATTTAACTTTTTTATTTCTAATTACAATTGGTGTGTGGAAATTGGTTTTATTAATACTGTTTAGGGCATTAAAAAGACAATCCCACCCTTTTTCCCATCGTTCAATTAATTCTGAATAGTGCAAGTGCTGGCTTGAAAATTCACGTTCACGATCTCTCCACTCTTTTTCTCCATCGCTTTCAAAAAAATCGGTCCATCGTGATAGCATGTTTTCCGACATGTGGAGTATGATGCATGCTATATCATTACTTTCTTCATTGTATTTCCAGTACAAATCTTTTTCTGTCAATTGCAAAATTGTTTTATCCGCTACTTCTTTATAAGATCTAAATTGTTTTTTTATGTTTTCTAAGTATTCCTCTACCACTTTTTGTATGTTTTACTTCGCTATAACGGAGAGTATATAAATTGAGGAGATCCAAAGGAATTATACTTCCATATACAGCGTTATAGAATTGTTTCTGTTTTGTTTTAATAGATTATTTTTTCTTGTTTTTTGCCTTCAGTAGCCCTTGTTTCATTTTTTGATCAAAGTTAGCGTTTGGATATTTAGTAAGTCCCTGGTTAAAATATTTAATTGCATTTTCATAGTCTTGGTGCTTTAAATAAAATTGCCCGAAACGATGCTGCCAATATGCCGAAGCATATCTTTCAGTAGTTAATACATCTTTGAATTCAGTCATGAAAACATTAAAATATTTAAAATTATCTCTATTCCAGGCTAACCAGATCAATCCATTTTTGGTGTTATCATCGATTTTTTTATCCCCCCCAAATCTTTTAGCGCGTTCGATAAAATAAGTAGTCAGGTAATCCATTCCTCCTAGATCTACATACTGCTGAATGCTCTCAAAAACCAGTGAGTCATAATTGTGATAATAATATTTCAACCCTTTGTACATTGCTAAATGTGCCAAAGTTTCATGTACTTCATCGTTAAACAAGCTGTATTTCCAAATAAGATTTTTAGGAGCACTCTTTTTTAATATTTTATGGAATGCTTCAGTTGAATTGATATAATAGATATCTTTTCTGGAATTCGCCATATATAGATAAGTATCTCTATCTGAGGTAATTTTTTTGACTACTTCTTCTGAAGCATAGCCTCCATCAGTTATAATTGCTCCATTGAAGATATCATTCTTTTTTAAAATCAATTCACTTGTATAATAAGCAGCAGCTTCCCAACCAAAAATGAGCCGCTCATTAGTTGTCCTATAATTAGAATCGATAAAGCGAATAACTTCATTCACTAAAAAGTTAGTAAACTTTTCACTATCCTCTCCAAATAATGACCATCTGGATGAATCATTATCGTGAATACCTACAATAATCATTTCTGGAATTGCTCCGGGGGTGCGCAATGCTTTTTGAATTGATACTCCGCTAAAAAAATACCACTGTCCATCTAAGATATAAAATACGGGATATTTCTTTTTTGAATTCAAATATCCGTCAGGGGTGTAAATTTGAATTGTTCTATCCTCATTTAAGACAGTAGATTTAATGGTATGATTAATTCCGATTGTAATTGGTGAATTTTCCTGTGCACTACCTATTATATATATAAAGCAATAAATGATAAAAATTAATGAATGTTTCATGCCCTTTACTGTTTTATTTTGTTCATAGGTTTGGGTAAATATAAGTAATGGTTTTGTATAGCTGATCCGTTGTTCTTTTTTGAGCGTAAAAAGCATTGGTTTTTATGTTTTTATCGTATTGCGGTCTGTTCTTTTATTCCAAAACCCTTCCCATCATAGAGCCGGCATTAAGTATGCAATGAGCAATAATTAGTGGCCATAAGTTTCGACCAAATTTTACATAGGCTATTCCCATAATTAGACCAATTATACCAACGGTAATTGATCTTTCAGAAAAATCATTAGAATGTCTAAAACCAAAAATTGCAGCTTGTAGTACCACAGCAATTACAGTAGCGATAGATTTCGCAGAAAACAATTTTTCAATCCAGTTCATTAAAAAGCCTCTGTCTAACAATTCTTCTAACATTGACTCCAGTAGGATAAAAGGGATGATGAGAAAAAAATGCGACCAATTTCCTTTGAGATTCCCAAATTTAGAAACAGCACTTTCTGATGAGGTATCTGCTCCTAAGGAAAACGGTAAATGGTCTATTAAAATATTAAATGCGATTAATGAAATCATTGTAGTCGCAAGAATTAAAATTACAATTCCTAATACACCCCATAAGTTATTTGGTTTTCGCAAGCCTAATTCTTTCCAGGTAACATTTCTTGCTTTCATTCTCCATGTTGCTACCGCTAGGGTAATGAATGACCAAAAAAGACCATTGGCTATAAACCCGACCTGTGGGAGATAGATTTCTCTAACCAAAAACATTATAGAAATGTATACTACCAGATCAAAAAGAAACCCTTTGTAATCGGTTGATTTTGTTTCAGTATTGATAGTATTGAGATTCATTTTGCTGTTTCATCTGTTGGTTCTTTATTAGACAACGTTTTTTCAAATTGTTACAATTCTAAATTTAATGCAGATTAACATGCAGGCTGTGAAGTGTAAAAACAGTTTGATAAGGTAGCTTTATACATTATGACTATTGTAGTAATCTTCACGGAAATGTAGCCTAATATGGGAATAAATATTATTCGTCAAGTTTGCTAAATTTTGATTTTCTAAATGTTCTTAGCATCTGTCTTTTATATAGGGGTCTGTCATTCGTCATATTTATTATAAAATCATATCCGTTTAAATATGTCCGATACATATTTTGCTCCATTATTTGTTTGTTATTTTGATAGATTTTAAGCGTGAATACTTCAAAAGGAACCCCGTCGATGGTTTCTTTATTAGAGGTAGAATCAACTGTTACCTCTTGTGCATTGAAAATATCATAGATATGCTTTTTAATCAAGGGGTACTTATCGTGCCACTCGTTTTTATAACTTTCCTTAAAGGGAATAATAGTTGATTGAAATTTTGAAATAGTGTTTTTGCGAAATGTTATTAATTTAATTTCCTTTCCTGTAATATTAGGAGTGATTCCTGATTCTTTTATCTTTTCTATTCCTTCTTTTATGTCTTTATCTAAATTTCTGGAACTTTCAATTTCCCAATTATCTATAAAAGCCATAGTCCAGCCTATTTCAGGAGTTGTGAAGGTTTTATTTTCTTTTGAACAACTTATAAAAATTGTGATTGCTATAGGAATTAATATTGTTTTAAATTTCATAAAGTTTAGTTTTACTCACCAAGTGAGATGCAAATGCTACGATATTTGTTGTGTCGAAATATTTTATAATAGTTTCCCTTGAATGCTTTGTGGACTTCCTTCGGAGAGTTGCTTATGATATTATTTTGCTTTTGTCAGTGCCATTTTTACAGCAAGTCCGGTTAATATTGATGCCATAAACCATTTTTGAATCCGCAACCAAATAGGCTTTTTCGAAAACCAGGTTGCCATTCTAGCGGCAGAAATAACAATCAATAGATTTACTGTGAAACTTATAAGTATTTGAATAATGCCTAATTGAAAGCTCTGACTCAAAATAGTCCCATTTTCAGGTTTTATAAACTGTGGAAAAAACGACAGATAAAATACAGCCATTTTAGGATTTAGAACATTGGTCATAAAACCAATATTAAACAGTTTAATTGGTTTGTCAGCTTTTAAGTGCTGATGAACGTCAAAGATTTTATTTTCAGATTTTATTGAATTATACGCTAAGTAAAGAAGATACCCAACACCGAGAAATTTTACCACAATAAAAGCATAAGGAATTGCAAAAAATATAGCAGTTAAACCAAATGAAACCATCAGAATATGAAACAGGAATCCACTCATGACTCCCAAAAGAGATACTATTCCAGCATTTTTGCCCTGGGATAGGGATCTTGAGATCAAGTAAATCATATTTGGTCCAGGCGAAAGTACCATTAGTAAGGCTGCGAATCCAAATAAAAGAAGGTCATTAAACGGGATCATATTATTTTTATTTATTTCAGTTTTTTTAAACAGGATACATCTACGTTTTAGATTTGTAGGTATTCAATTTGTCAGCAATATATTTACTCTTTTTAAAAGGAATATGACCACTAGGTTTTCCATTTTTAGCCCACCATTCCTTATCTTGGATTTCATAGTTCAAGTATTCATCATTCAGTAGTCGTAACTTTTCTGTCATCGTCGCATCCACACTTTGATCAATTTTAGTTCCGGAAATAGACCAATCCATTTCAATTCCCATTTCCAGTAATTCGCTTATTAATTCATAATTAGATTTAATTTCTGCCTGATATGTTGTTGTTAGATAATTTTGTAAAGGATATCGACCCTTATACATCTTATTAATATCTAATCGTAACTCTTCAACTAAGTAGTGAATAGTTGAGGCTTTTTTTGCATAGAGAAGTAGTCCATCCGTACTACAACCTTGTTTCAATAGAAAATCTAGCTTTAGTCTATCATCAACATATTTTTGTGGAATATTAGGATATCCATCTTCTGGCGGTTGTATATCTCCATAAATGGCAAAGACTTCTTTAAATCTTTGTAATCCCAAATCAGGATCATTTGGAGTGTAGTAAAAGTAATATTGAAATATCTTATTATCAGAATAATGAAGTTCTTTAAAATCAAAATCAGGATCATATTCTTCTTCATACCAGGAAGCAATGGTGAGTGAGTTGAAAAACTCAGTAAATGAATTGGTATTGATTTTTACGATGCCATCTCCTCCAGAATAGTTTGCAAAATAGATCTGACCGTATTGATGCTGTTGCAGACTCATGAAATAGATCCCTCGATCGCCAAAAGCAAAAACCAATATTTCGTCATTGTTGAGGTTATGAGGAACAAAGTCTTCTGCTTCAATGTCATGAAGGGTATAGGTCATTGGATGTTTTTTCTGAATGATTATATCTCCAATGCTTAGAAATCGTTCAATGGACCATAGTTCAGCATCGTTTTCCGAATGTATTGTAGGATGGTTAGGGTAGGGGATTCCTCCATTATATTTAAGTAAAAAGGATTTAAAATCACTTGGGAATTTTTTATTCCATAATTCTTCTGCATCTTTAATTTCCCGAAGGGAAATGGTTGACTCCTCTTTGAATATTTTAATTTCTTTCATTTTCAACATGATGAAGGTTAACAGTCTTTAGTATGAAAAGCAGTGAATTTTTAGGGACTTATTTTTCTGATCAATACTGACCTTAAATTTATAAAACTCATTTTTATTGAAGTAGGTATCGTCTTATTTTTTATATGTGTAATGGTTGTAGGTTTAGGGTTTCCAAAACAAATCATTGATCTGTTGATGATATTTCACATCTGAAATTTTTAGAATCTCTTCTAACAAATCTGTTGAAATCGGTTTAGAGTTTGGATATTTAAAGTTGTTTAAAAAGTTTTTTAACGCAAGGTTCAGCGTGTTTTCTCCAATGAGTTGACTTAGTTCTACAAAGACAATAGCTCCTTTATTATAAGCAATATCGGTATGTTTTTTTGTAGCTTTTATTAGGGGAGTAGGCGCATGAAAACCTTTCTGAGCCTCGTAAATCTGCTTTTGTACAGCAAGACGTTCTATCATCTTATCATTTCCATGCATTTGTTTATAAATCATCATTTCGGTGTACATAGCCAAACTTTCGGTAAGCATGGCATATCCTTCTCGGTAGTCAGGGGCAATTTGATTGTTTCCCCACCAAAAATGAGCAACTTCATGACCCGCTAATTCATTAATCACGTCTTGATTATCACCTGCTTTTACATGGGCGTGAAATGCCATATTCTCTGTCATAAAAACAACTCCGGGATAAGCAGTTCCATTAAATCCCTGAGAAAAAGAAGAAATTTCAGCAAAAACAATTGAATCAAACGGATATAAACCAAAGTTTTTGTTGCAATACGCTAAGGTAAGCATAGCGTTCTTGATCAGTTCATCTACATTCTGATCGTGTAGAGGATTATAATAGACCTCAATAGAAACTCCTTTATATATTGCTTTTTTTACATTATATCCGGCAGAAGACAACGCAAAGCGAAATGGAATATTCTCGGCTTCATATTGAACATAGGATCTTCCGTTTTCGTGCCATTTTTTATGAAGCATTCCTGTACCGATAGCAATTTGGCTGTCATCCACAGAAATTTGCATTTTCAGATCGATAAACGTATCTATATAAGTTCTTTCGGCTTCCAAGGGGTTTATATCAGTCACTTTTCCTAAACCATATTTTTTACGGGTATCTTCGTCTTTAATTTCACGGTCTGCATCATAGCCGAAAAAGGGAAAATATTGACTGATCCGCATAAATGAACCATTATCAATAATTGCATTAAAAGGCTGGTGCCCGTTAACTGGCAGCCATTGATAATGAAGTGTAAACGAAAGTTGAGTGGAATCATTTGGTTGTATCGGTTGTTCTAGTATCAGTAGATTATCCGAGTTTTTTAACCGAAGTGTTCGATTTTTGGTTTGGAAGATCATAGATTGAATCTCGAAATCCTTTGGGATAGAAATCAACAAGGAATCCAGCGGAACAGCATGTAGATTTTTAATCAGATACTGTCCCTTGATGGTATAGGATTTTTTTTCTGGAAATAAATCAATTTCAGTGATAACATTTTTAATGGTTGGTTGTGGTATAGTTTCAAATTTTCTGTACAATTTTTCATAGTTTGCCATTTCAGATAAAAGAGTTTCCTTATCCTGTAAATTGTAGCCGTTCAAATAGGATTTTGAAGACACAAGACCTATACAAAGCATGAGAGAAAGAAGGAGTAATCCAATCCATTTTTTTCCTGTATGTTGTATAAGAAAATGAGTTATAAATAGAACACTGAGCATTGAAAAACCAAAGATCAAACGCAATCCAAAAACAGGTAAATACGGACCGTATCCTATAAAATCACTATACGTACCGAGATAACCTGATAGGAATCGAAATAACGAGTTATGGAGGATGTAGTTTGAGATAGGCGTAGCAAAGAAGAAAAAGAATAGTATAGAAATGACTAATGCCAACGTTTTTGTAGTAGCCAAATTGTTGATGAATAGTAAAAAACCAAGCAGTAATAAAAGTGGAAATGTATTATATACAATCACACCCCAATAGGCATTCCAATCAAAAACAGGGTAGTTGTAAATGAATTGAAATAGGATGGCTTCAGCTAAAAGTAAAACAGTCAAAAAAGTAACTAATAGGGTGAGGCTACCAAAATGCCCTATCAATTTTTGATTGGAATAATAGGTGGTATCCTGAATAATAGAGAACCCCGAGGCTTCACTACACCAATAGGTATCATTTACAAAATACACCAAGACCAAAGCACCAACTGGATAAAAAATGCCATTAATGGTTTGCGCCAAAAGCCCTGAAGAGGCATAGTTCTCGGGAAATCGAATCCCCATATCAATATCGGAATATAATTCTATTCCAAGATAGAAGAGTAGGAGTACCGAAACGACTATCAATGCTGTACTTTTGAATAAGTATAAGATGTCTATCTTAAAAAAAGAACCTATGGATTGCCAGGTTGATTTGATACTGAAAATGGGGTTTATAGGAGTAAAAGAAGAATGGATATGTGATAGTACTGCTCTTCTCATTTTTCTAGATACCTTGTTTTTTCTTGTTGACTTAGGAACAAAAGAAAATGTTCTGCAACTAAAGTAAATACCGATAAAAGAAAATGTTAGGTATAGTAAACGGTTTATTGCAAAGTAATGAGTAAAAGGAACTACCATTGTACTTCGCTGTGCAATGGTAAGATCTTTACTTTCCATAAAATAGGCAGATAGTCCAAAGGGATCTGTAAAGGCTGAAATCTTTTGCGCAAGTAGCGATTGTGGTAATGCCTGTGCCATAAAAGGAGCATTAGAAAATAGCATGATAATCATGTAGAGTATATACAATGTCAATCCGCATAAGGCAACCAATAGTTTATTCTGAAATTTTTGAGCAACCCAAAAAAGTAATGAGCAGACAAGTAGTGCGTTAAGGCACCCAAAGACGATAAAAGGATACACAAAATGCCACAAATAAAAACCACTGTTCTCAGTATGAGCTAGTTTTATTTGAAGCCCGATAGTGAATCCGATACTAATAGTAAGAAAAGCTAAAACAGTTAATGCATAAAAGGAGAAAAATCGAGAGAAGGCAAAAGCTTTTTTCCGGACAGGAGTTGTAAATACAATGAAACCAAAATTAGCATCTTTCTCCTTAAATAATACAAGGAACACCAGAATCGTAGCAATAAAAATAAGTAATAGACTCAATAAACCTATGATATATCCAAGGTTATAAGGTGCGTTTATAGCAAGGTGTTTTCCTAATGAGATTTTGAATTGAAACCCTACAAAATAGCCTATGCTCAATAAAAGTAGTACTCCAATATAGGCAAATTTTTGATGAAAAACACTGAATACATCGTTGTTAATAACTGCTTTTACCATCATGACAAATAATTAAAATAAACATGTTCTAAAGTTGGATTTATCGCTTGAAAGCTATCGGGTTGTTCGTCGGCAACTACTGTGACATTCATCACGCGTTCTACTAATTGGGTATTGATAACCTTATAATTTGTTTCGATAGCTGATATATCGTTTTTTTCAGTTTCCTTACTCCATAATTTTCCTTGTAGTTGTTTGATAAAATCTTTCGGCTTTCCTTGTACAATAAGTTTTCCCCGCTTCATAATTCCCATGGTAGAGCATAAATTCCGAACATCTTCTACTAGATGAGTGGATAGTATAATAATGATGTCTTCGCTGAGATCACTTAATAATGTGTTAAAACGGTTTCGCTCTTCGGGGTCTAAACCTGCGGTGGGTTCATCTACAATAACAATTTTAGGACTCCCCAATAATGCCTGTGCTACACCAAAGCGTTGTTTCATTCCTCCCGAAAATGTATGTACGGCTTTGTCCTTAGCATCTAAAAGGTTTACCTTTTCTAATAGGGTTATAATTTGCTTTTTCCTTTTTTGTGGATGATTTATACCTTTTAACTTGGCTAAATGTTCCAGTAAATTGTAGGCAGATATCTTTGGATATACCCCAAAATATTGCGGTAAAAACCCCAGGTGTTTTTGAATCTCAATTGGATTTTCAACAATATCCTGGTTATTAAACGTTATTGTCCCTTCTGAAGGTTTTTGTAGTCCTACAATGGTTTTCATTAATGAGGATTTGCCTGCTCCATTGGGACCCAACAGCCCGAAAATTCCATTCTTTATTTCTATAGTTAAGGCATTAAGCGCCTGGTACCCGTTGCTGTAGACAAGGGATACATTGTGGATATTTAATGTATTCATGTTATTTTATTTTGGAGGAACTATTCTATATAATCAATAATATCACCAGGTTTACATTCCAGTACTTTACAGATAGCATCCAGGGTCTCAAATCGAATCCCTTTTGCTCTTCCTGTTTTTAGAATCGATAAATTGGCAGGAGTAATACCAATTTGTTGTGCCAAATTTTTGCTTTTCATTTTACGTTTGGCAAGCATAACGTCTATATTTATAATAATTGCCATACTTTATATATATAAGTCTTGTTCGTTTTGAAGATGAAGCCCTTGATTAAATATTTCCGATAGAATAAACACGAAAATACCGAGAAATATATGTAATGAAACAATTATAAAAACGGGTGTTTCCAATTCTACAAAAAGATAGGCGATAAACATCAAAATAATTGAGGCAAATAAGTTGTGCCAATAGAAACGTTTTAGATGTATAATATTTGATTTGGTAAAAATCCTTGGCTGGAAAAACACTTTAAAAACATTAGATAAAAAGAAAAAAAACAGTGTATAGAATAGTAACGGAATTAAGAATGAAAATATCCAGTACCTCCAGGTATCATGCAAAAGAAGAAAAGGGATATCAGTAAACGGGTATTCAATAACTTCCTGTTTTTGAGTGTGATGAATGTTTATGCCTAATGTTTTACAACCTATAGCATATGCTGTTGTTACAAAATAGAGAAATGCCAATAGTGAGGTCACTACATAGAGTGTTTTTGAAATAAATTTTGTCTTCTTCATTATCGATGATGAATAATAATTTACCTCAAAAGAACAAAAAATTATTGTAAAACGATAATTTTTTAAAAAAAAATATTAAAACATGCATTGATACTAAATTCGTGCAGACGTTTTGTGTATACATTATGAGAAAGCCGTTGAGGGACTTTCTATAAAATATCGAAAGGGTATCATCGAAGTGAATTCATTATGTGATGGGCTATATACTATTGGAAATTATATTTATTTCATTATTTGTTCCAGGTGATGTTCTAAATGTGTTACATAATCGTTCATCAGAAATCTCAAGTCAGAGACCTTATTTTTTTCGAATTCAATTTTATAATTCAGCGTTTTTTCTGTTTGTTTCGTAATTAAATTAAGAATTCGGTTATTGATTGCATTCCAGCACTCGACAATCTCTTTGGTGTCAGAATTTTGATAATCATTTGCTTTGACTAACTCATCTTGATTATATCCTCTGATCCGATAGGGTTTGTTTTCAAACTGAATTTCTGTAAATCTTTGAAGGTTGTTAATCCCAGAGTCAATTAAATGTCCTAAGATCTCTTTCTTTGACCATTTTTCAGTAGCTCCTTTCCGACTCATTTCCAATTCAGAAGATTGTACTAGATAGGCGCTTCCTTTTTTTAGTAATTGTTCAAGTTTATTAATTGTTTCAGTCATTTCTCAAGAGTAGTTAGCATTTTATATCAACTGTCGTCTCCATGTATTTATGATGCTGTGGTATGTATTTATTTTTTTGGTCTGAGGTTCTCTATTACCTGAGCATTTACCCAATACCTTTTTCCTATATAAGTACGAGTTCCATCTTTTTTTACTTTCCATTCTCCTCTGGTAAAGAATAGATATTTCCCGTCATAGGTCACATGTGGAGAGCTCTCCTGGAGTTTTGTATTTATTATTGGTCCCATATTTATTGGTGTTAACCAAGAACCATCTTTATGCTTAAAACTGATATAGATATCTGATTGTCCATAGCCGTCTTCTCGTTCTACATCCCACATTAAGTAGGATTCATCTGGTGCAATATAAGGATGAGCGATGTATTCTCCTGTATTAATTTCGGCATTCATTTTTACAGGGGCTTCATATTTGCCATTTATCAGGCGTGAATAACCAAGATTACCATGACCGTTATCTTCTTTTTTAAAAAAAGGAAAATAATAAGTTCCATTCGATGAAACCGACATACCATGTGCCTGTTCTTCTAAGAAGGTTCCCATGCTTTCGGGGGCTGACCAACCCGAATCAATTCGTTTTCTATACTTTTTTCCAACATACATTGTACTGCCATCAGCGGAGAATTGTGGCCATTTTATATCGGTTTCAGATTCTTGCCCCCAACCATTGTCTTCATATCGAATAACAAAAAATGTTCGTTTTTTATATCTTCCGTTTTTTCTGGTAAAATAAAATTCCTTCATATCAGGTGAAAATATTCCTCCTTCGAACCTCCCTTCTGGAGATACTATTTTGGGATCAAAAAGAGTAGGAGTTAATGTAGGTGGTTCTTCACCAAAATAAGCACTTTCTATAAGGGGTGTTTCAACGTTATTTTCATTCTTATTCTTCGTCTTGCAAGCATTTAAAAACAGGATCAATAAAAGTATAGAAGATACAAAGCTGTATTTATTCATTGTTTAATGATTTCAAAATGTTTGGTATTGTGAGTTTGCGTAGTAATACAAATTGATTATGGATTTAAATGTACAGAATAGCAATAAGAAAACCCAAACTTCTCAACATTTAGTGGATATATGAATCAATTTAATTCTATATGTAATAGCAGCTATTGCCAGAAAATCATTGAAAACTGATATTTAGAACTTCGTATCGGTTTATTCCTTAAATGTGGTTCATATTTCTATGATAAGGACCACATCTGTGTATGGTGTTTAGAAAAAAGAAGGCTAAACATTAATATATGACCTGGTATTTTGCGTTATCTATCGCCTTACTATAGTTTATATTGTATTAGTAACACATTTAATTATTTGTACAGATTATTAATTGTATTAACATTCGCTAACTTTTTTAATCAAATGACCTGTATCCTTGATTTTTATGAATTTATAAAGCAGCAAATCTAGTTCTTAATGTTTGGAGCAAGCCAAATATCGTATAGTGTCTTCTTATAGATACGTTTATTTCTACTTAGATGTTATAACCATCCATTATATACGAAAATTAAAAAAACGGTGTCAAGGAAACCATGAATAGAAATGTTGAACCATAGGTCATTCTTTCGGATATGAAAAATAACAGCCAACAGCATCCCGGTAATGCCGGCCACGATCTGCCCACTAATTCCTTGATAGGCGTGTACCCAACCAAAAATAAGCCCAAAGAGTAAAATATTACAAACAAGACTTATGTTGCTGGAACCGAAAAACTTCGTAAACTGGCTCATTAAATAGCCTCTAAATACAATTTCTTCGGCAAAGGCAGCTGATATCCAAACATACACTAGAATTTTGAGTATTTCTGGCAAGTTCCCAGTGTAAACTTCGAATACAGAAAAATCTATGGGATGTCCAGTAAAATGAGTTACCACGGGTACTAAAACGTAGTAATAGAATAGAAATAACAAGGTGCCAAGTAATGGAGCTGTTAGGAGTAAATTTTTTGCGCTAGACTTGTTCCACCGAAAACCTAAAGATTTAAAAAGGTCTTTTTTGTATTCTATTGCACTTGCGATTAATAGTAATACAGCTGCTATGGTCATTTGAAAATACCCTGATAGGTATAAGATATAACAAAGAGCGATAGTTACTATAGGGGTTAATTTTGTAGTTAAAAAGGTGTTGTTCATATTTTTATTCGTTTAGAATTGAAAACGAAATAACAACGATCCGGGAAGAAAAACCGTTGAAAAACAGTAACTTTTACTGAATGGTATCAAAAAAGAACCTGAATAATCAGCTTGATTTATATTTTATTTCCAAACCAATCTTTAAACGCCTGCTTTTTATACCTACTGATATTTACCTGAAAGACTTTTTGATTAGCAATTGTTGGTTTGAGCAATAACAATAATTTTCCATTTGCTATGGGTTGTATTTGTTCTATAGAACGAGCGTGAAGAATTGTTTGCCTATTAGCTCTGAAAAAACTGTGCATATTGATTTTGTCTTCTACTTCATTTAACGTAAAATCTGTGCTAATGGTTGTCCCATTTGTTTTAACGAGATATACTATTTTATTTTCAGTGAAAAAAAATGCAATTTCATTATACCCGATCAAAGTAATTTTGCCCGCGTGTTCAACTTTAAGCTTTCCTTTTATAGATGCAAGCTTCAACAGCTTATATACATCAGATGCGAATAAAATAGTAATTCCGAGGATACTTAATAGAAGTGTAATAGAAAACCCGGTCAACAGATGATAAAAATTATATGATTTGATACCATGGATCAATCCATTTAATGTAAAATAAAATATAGTATAGACGATTGAAATATATCCCAAAGTCGTGAATAAAAAGCGCAAAAGTATGCGAGTATTAATTTTTTCTACGAAGTGAGTTTTTTTGAAATAGTTAAAATTGAAATAAGCAATGCTTATAATGATACTTCCGAGAAGGATTGAGATAACGATGGGAAACCAAGGGAATTTATAGGATTCATTTAGAGGAAAGTTTTCAGGTGCTGTAAGGTGATTGACTACTATAGATAGTATTACAAGTACCAAAGCACTTCTAACCCAAAAAAATAAAAAATTATCTTTTTGCTTAAAGAAAATGATCATTTTTTTCATTGAAATTGTAATCTGTTTTCTTATTTATAAATTTCTATCCCCAGTAAGCCTGATATATATAACGATTCTTCTATAAATGTAATGTATTCTGGTTCTACATTTGATTCTATTTTTTCTATTAAATCTCCATTCAAGGAGTCCAGTACATATACGTGTGTTTCCAATTCTGGATCTTGCGCTATCATATATACTTTGCCTTCAGCTACAGTATATGAATTAATCATAAAGCTGTTCTTTCCAAATTCCCATGACAAACTCCCTGTTTTTAGATTATAACAGCTAATGCCTGGAATATCTTCAACCACAACAAATAAATTATTATCAAAAATAGTCTTGCACTGCCATGTAACTTTTTTAAGCTCTTCAGCATCAAATGAAAGTAATAAATCGCTTGTGCTATTCCATTTTTTGATGGAAATCATTTTCGATTTGTTTGATTCTTCTATGAGCCAATTACTGTTTTTAGAGTTTATAACTCTTATTATTGATTTATCATAAACTTTTTTAGTCTCATTATCAGTTAATAGGAAAACACCGTCAGCTCCACTTAAAAAGATCATATCTTCCTCAATAAAAACAGTATCTACAAGATTGTCTAATTCTATTGTTTCACTTATTTCTAATAATGCTAAGTTTAATCTGCAGTAATAATTCTTATTATTTTCAATAGAAATTGATAAGAATTCTAAATGAAATTTCCGTTTAGGATGTATTCCATCACTGTAGATCCTGTATGGAGTTTCAATGACCTTTAATAATTCTCCTTCTTTATCTAAAACTCCTAAAATTTGTTTTTTTGTAGAGATATCAACAGCTCCATAAATAACATAGGCATCAGTTACCCAAATACTATGTGTACCTATAGGACTTGAATACTCAATTTCATGTTCCCATAACAATATTCCTGATAGTTTTTCAATAGCCAGAATAGTACTGTCCATCCTGAAATAGACATGATTAGAATCGTTTACTTCATTAAAAGCGACGTCAATAATATCTATTGAGTTTAACAACTTCATCATCTTATATCGTTATTGTTTTTTTATTGGACATTCATTTATTGCTAGTAAAATCTGGCTTAATACAGGTGTGATATGCAGCCACACTTGCCGTTTTAATTTTTATGGTAGGAGTATTATTTTAGTTGTTCAATTATTTGATTTGCAGTTTGTTTGATGATTTGATTTGCTTCGGGAAAACTCGAATTGGTGATTATCGAGATTCCATATTCATGCTCTGGGTAAATCATTAGCCAATTTTGACTTCCATAAATGCCTCCATGGTGTTCTATATGAGTTCCATTAGAATCATCAATTACATCCCAAAAATAAGCAAGCCAAATATTATCTACGTCTTTGAATAATTTTTTATGGGATCTTTTTACTATTGAATTGGATGCATTTAATTGCCATTTGATATAATGCAACATATCTAACGAATTAGATTTAACTCTCCCTGCGGCTCCCCAAAGATTAATGGGTTCTTTAAAATTAGGCATTAATTGATGCTTCTCATTGTAACCATTCGCCAAGAATCCTTGTTTGTCTTTGTCTAAATTGATAAAGCTGTTTTTCATTTTTGCAGGTACAAATAGTTTCGTCTTTAACAACTCTTCGAAAGGTTTGTTATAGATTACCTCCAACATATGTGCAACTAAATTAGGAGCAACATTAGAATAACTATACACCTTTCCAGGTGGTTCTGTTAGCTCTAATGATTTCAAATCAGCTAACAGTTTCTGTTTTTTATAGGTGGAGAGTATTTCTTTGGCTTTTGAATAGTTATCAAAATTAGGTGTTTGATATAAGGCGCTTACTTCTCCAATGTTTAACGGGATACCACTTGTATGTGTGATGAGGTGAATCATTCGAATCGGTTCATCTTTATAAATCAGATTTCTATAATCTTTCCCCAAAATTTCATAAATAGGAGTATTTAATTCTATTTTTCCTTCTTCAATTGCGCATGCGACTAAATATCCGGTCATCGTTTTGGTGACAGAAGCTATCTCATACAGGGTTTCATCAGTTGGTTTGTTACGCTGATTTTTATCCAGTTCTCCATAATGACCTATATAACTTTCTCCTTTATAGTAGACAGCAATAGAAACCGCATTAAATCGAGTGTCTTTTAGGAATGTATCAGCTTCCTTATCAACGATTAAAGTCAGTGTATCCGTTTTGGATTGTGAAGCACAACTGTTAAGTACTAACAAAATAAGATATAATATCTCAAACTTGATTTTCATATGTTAGTTTTTTGATTACTCACAACGTTTAATATATGTTATAACGTTGTAAAATGTTACGGTGTTTTTCGTTTTTATTGTATAAGGATTGCTAATTTTCTGTATGGTGAGTATTGTGTATAACCATAGATAGATCCGGTCATTTAATTATACAGCTGTTATAGTTGCCTCTGATGTGATGTTTCAAGGTTTCCTTATGTTATTTTTTAAATCATAATTGATTGATTTTAAAATTTTTTTGTTTGCTGTTTTGTTGAGGACTTTAGTATAATACCAAAAAAGACAGGTGTGCAATACCCACTTACTCTTTGGTATATTTCCATGTATTCCCGCTTTGTTCAAAAACCATTTGTTTGCCATCTGCCGAAAAAGTAAATGATATCGACTCGGCATACATTTGTTCTAAAACAAACCGATTATTTCCTTTATAAACTAAAGGTTCTTTAAATTCATTTTTTATAAAGTTAATTAAAACATTCTTGTCTTGAATAAAAACAGTTTTTTCGTCAGGTTCATTTTGAGATACATAAACCCCTACAAATTTTTTTACGTCATTTTCTGATATTTCTATAGGAGTATCATTTAAATACAATTTGAGAATTTCCTGATATACCCCATTAATATCGATTGTAGCACCGTTTGAAATTAATGTAAAGGCTAATTTTTCTCTGGCAAAATATATTGAAGTAGCTCTAAATTCATCTATACGTCCTCGATGTCCAAACCCATGTCTGTCATTTATTGTGTATCTAAAAAGACCCATTCCAAACCTGTCTTTTACATCCTTCATCAACTGTAGGTTTTCTTCTGAGAGTATTGTTCCGCTAAGTAGGCTTTCAAAAAAAGTATTTAAATCTTTCGGAGTTGAAACAATAGCCCCGGTTCCTTTAGCCGTCGATAAATTAGTTTTAGAGAATTCGTTCCACATATCATCGTAGGTATATGAATAAGATTCATTTTGATTCATTTCTTTCCCTACATATGTGTTATTCAATTGAAGAGGGATGCATATTTTTTCTTGTAAAAGATTGTTGTATGATGAATTATAGACTTTTTCGAGTATTAGAGACAATAGAAAATAGTTAGAGTTACTGTATTCCCCTTTACTATTTGGTTCAAAATTACTTTCGTATGCCGAGATTTTAGACACCATTTTTCTGGGGGATATATATTGTGTTCTGTTTTCAAAAAACCATTTGTCTTTTGTGTAGCTCGGAATTCCGCTTCTGTGTTGTAATAAATGAGCAATGGTAATCTTTTTTGCGTTTTTTATATTTGGGAAATAGCTTTCTATAGTTTCGTTTAACTTCAGTTTATTTTCTTCAATAGCCTTAAATACTAAAGTAGCTGTGAATGATTTAGTAACTGAACCAATACAATATTTCGTATGTATACCGGCTTTCTGGTTTAATTTTATATTGCTAAAACCAACAGCATTCTTATACACTATTTTTCCATTTTTAGATAGTATAATACTCCCCATAAATTTATTGTTTTTGTCATAAGCTTCTAATAGGCTGTCGATCTTGACTTGATAGTTCGTCGGTACTTGTTTTGTGGATTGCGTAGATTTTTTGTTTTCTGTACAAGAAAATAAGAGGGTGGTGAAGAGTACTATTAACAAGGTTTGATTATTCATTTTTACTGTTTTTTGATTGATTTTAATTGATGTATCAAATAAAATTAAAAAAATAATTGATATATCAAATAATTGTTGTTGTTTTTAAGAAATACTTACTAAAAATAGGGGAGGCAAGCTATAATGATCTAAGGGATGTATAGTAGCGGATTTATTAGAATTGACTATTAGTTAAATATCATCACCTGCCCATCTTCTGGGATTAATGTCTTTTCTATCAATCCTTGCCTGCTCAATTCATCTGTTAATTGTTTTCTTGTAATGGGACAATGATTAACAGCTTCTAAATGATTCGCTATTACTTTTCCTGGGGAGTTTTTAACAAATGTCACAATGTCCTCCATCTTCATTAATAATGGTTGAAAAAGGTCTAATTGAGCTCGTCCACTAGCTACAATACTAATTTCTGGTTTGTATTCAGATAGTACTTTGTGAACATCATCTGTATAAATTGTATCGGAACTTATGTACATGGTTTTTTCGTTAGGCAATCGGATATAAAACCCCATTACAGCTCCCATTGGTTTTGCTATAAACCCGTAGCCGTGAACCGCGGGGATACCTTCGATTGTTCCTCCTAAAAACTCAGAAGTTTCCCAATAATTAATTACTTGTGTTATGTTTAACCGGCGTTTAAGAAGTGTTTTTTTATCTTTAAAGCTGCATATCACAGGAATGTTTTTTGATTTTAAAAACTTTTCGGCTTCTTTATCTAAATGATCGGGATGTACATGAGTTATTAAACAATGTGTAGTTTTTTTCACTATTTCCATTGCATTAATTGGCAGGTCAAGTATTGGGTTTCGTTTGGGTTTATACCTAAATAATGTGAAGGAAGGACCGGCGGTTCCTTTTTTGCCAAGCATTGGATCTACTAAAATTACCTTGTTGTGGGTTTCGATAACCATAGTAGCATTTCTCAAATGATGTATTTTCATAATTTTATCTTTTCTCAACGACAAAATTAGAGTGTCAATTCTCTGATTACATTGATTTGAATCAAGAAATACGTTTGCGAATCCTGCTCAATGTTTCAGGGGTAATATTTAGGTAAGAAGCTATGTGATACTGAGGAATCGTTTGTAACCAATTTGGTTTGTAAATCAGAAGCTCGTTATATAATTCTTCGGATGATTTGGTTATTCTGTTGAATTCAAACAGTTCTTTTTGCTTTAATAGTTTTCGAAAAGACAGATCAATGAATGACTTTCCACATTCGTATTTTTTTAGGATGTTTCTAAACGAATTTTTATCAATAACCAACAACTCTACAGGGGTTAACGTCTCTTGATATTTTTTTGTTTTGGTATCGTTGATAAACGAAGGCAAATCGGTAATAAATTGTGGTTTTGTATAAAAATTTATGTTAGTTTCTTTATTGGCAGAGGCATAAAATTCTCGAATAACCCCTTTGTTTAGAAAGCGTAACTGATTTTCTTCGGTGTTTGCAGCAAGAATCAGAGTGTTCTTTTTGAGCTCTTTTGTGCGGAATAAATCTAATAACTCTTTTAAGCCTTCTCTATTGAGGGGGTATTCTGTTTCAAAAAATGATATTATTTTGGTTATATCTGGTTTCATTCTGCTTGTTGTTAACAGCTTTGTACGTAGATAGTAGGTGATTTCATGCACTTCTTTTTTTTCGATAAAATATTGTTCAATACGGGATATTAATTCATAAACGGAGCAGGGGTAACGTTGGGTATCACAATAATATAATCAAAGCCATGCAATGTTTTCTTTAAGGTTTCATCCTCAATTTGAAGTTTATCAGATTTAATTGTTTTCAGAATCTGAGAAATATCGAATAAACTCCAATGTATAGCATCTGAAGCTTCAAAGAAAGGCGCATAATGCTTTAAGTCATTACCAGATGGGTTTATTTTTTGAGGTTCCATCCCTTCAAAAGGGACTCCTTGTATTCCATTTTTTCCTATTATCATAATGTGTAGGGAACTTTCAAAATTTGCATCAGATATATTAGAGACGAAATTACCGATATCATATCCACCTAATATGCTTTGAGCCTTGTTTACGTGAATAGCCCCGTACTTGAATAAGTTTTTACCAGTATTGAATGCTTCAATATTCTTTAGTATTTCATTTTTCATCAATTGAATTCTCAGATGATGATTTTGGTCACGATATATTTCTCGAGATAGTTTTAAGCTGGCTATGATCTTCTGTTCACTGGCACTTAATTTAAGCTTTTCAAGTTCTTGTAGATTTTGTTCAAATTCATCAGTGAATAAATATGGGCTTCCTTTTCCAGAGGTAAACAACTCAAACTGTTTTTTAGAGTTTATTGCGATATTCGAATAAAGCTCTTTGGCTTTCTTATGTTGTGTGATTTCTTTTAATTTAGAAGCTATTAATCCATCTGCGGTTAATGCTATTTGATCTGTACCAATGATGTTTGTACCTTTTTTTATCAATTTTTTCAGCAACTGGAATTCGGATGCTAATGCATAAAAAGAAAATGCGTACTTATAATCCGTAATAAATTGATCCAGCTTATCCTGAGGGAGCTTATGTATTTTTTGAGAAATAAAATCTCCAGAATACGGGTCGATCTCACAGAAAAAGTTATCAAATTTTATTTTGGATGTGATTTCAGAAACAAATAATGGGATCTCATTAAAAAAGTGGTCTTCTCCAATTAATGTATTTTTATGAGATGCAATCTCCGTCATAATTTTATCCCAGCCATCACCTTTGAACTGACCTTGCTGGTATGAGAACGTGGCTTTATTAGTATTGATTACTTTTGCTAATGCTGCCTGTCCATAAGTATTTACGGCAAGAAAAAATAACGTTAGTGCTATGTATAGTTGTTTCATTCTTAACTTTTTATTAATAGACGAAAAAATAATTATTTTGTTACTCCAGTAGTTGTTAATACTTTTAGTTAGACAAGATACTTAATAAAAACAACAGCGGTTTAAGTTCACTCCTAAACCGCTGTTGTTTTTATATGCTGTTGGCTATTGGTTTTGCCTAATAGAATACCTCATAACCTAACTATTTTTTTCCTTCATTTAAATTCTCGATTATTTTTAGGGCGACCTCTCTGGATGACAAATAATTTTGCCCGGTTATTAACTTCCCATCGACTTCTACGTGCGCTTTATTTCTGGGAGAGAATTTAAAAACAGCACCTCGGTTTTCTAATGTTTTCTGAATTAAAAATGGAAAATGCCTAAAGTATTCTGCATCTTGTTTCTCGAATGAATCGGGATACCCGCTAACGACTTTATTCTTAAACAGATAATTACCCTCTCTAGTTTTTAGATTTACAATTCCCGCTGTTCCATGACAGACAGACGATACAATCCCATCATGTTGCTCATAGATCGTCATTACTAATGTTTGAATTTCTTTGTTTTCCGGAACTCCAAACATCGCAGCTCCGCCACCTATGTAATGCACGGCTTTATAATTAGCAGGAATGATTTCATCAGGTTTGTTTGTGTTTTTTAAAGCATACATAAAATCGGAATTATATAGATATTGTACGCTCAATGAATCTGATGTATCAATATATGAAAGTGGGATAGTTCCCCCTTTCGGGCTTACAAAATCCACTGTAAAACCGGCATTTTTGAAAGTATCATAGGCATTTACTAGTTCGGAGAAGCTATTTCCTGTAGGGATATCAGAATCTCCGTAATAGGCCGCATTTGATACGATAAATAAAATCCTGTCTGCTACAGATGCACGACTGCTTTTATCTTTTGCAGCTGTTTTACTGATAATTTTCCATTGCTTCTCTATCTTTTTTAAAAGAAATAAATCTATATATCTTGAATTATCATCAGGAAATAGTATTTCTACCTTTGCACTAGCAATTGTATTGTTGTAGTCTATTGATAGTATATTTCCGATTCGGCCATTGAACTCCCCATGTTTTTTATTTTCATACCAGCTTTGATATTTTTTTATGGGCACAATCCATAATTCGTCTTTTTTGTTATCTAAGAAGAGATCTGCTTCTGCATAAAATGCTTTTTTAATAAGTTCAGGTTGATTGTAAGATGTACCATTTATATAATTCAGGAGGGTATTTTTAATTGCATGTTCTTCAGTTTGTCCGAAAGTAAAAAAGTGAAAAAAAATAAGACTAATTACTAAAAAAGAATATTTCATAAAAATTGTATTTTGTTTTGACCGCAATTTTAGTTGAAATAGTTATTTACACTATAACAGAATTATAGTTTAGAACTCCTAATGTATACATTAGGAAGGCAAAAATGGACTTATTTGCCGGTGTATTTAGAAGGGGTGGTATTAGTAACTTTTTTAAATGCAGTATAGAATGTGCTGTTCGAATTAAACCCACAAGCTTCAGCAATTGTTTCAATTTTTAAATGAGGTTTTGTTTCTAGAAGTTGTTTTGCTTCTTCAATTCTGTATTCATTAATAAATTGAGAAAAACTTTTGTTTAAATTGTTATTTAACAACTGTGATAATAATTGCGGTCGGATATTAATCTTTTTAGCCAAACCGGGCATTGTGATGTTAGGGTTTTTAAACAGCTCTTCATTGATTAGTATGGATTCAATTTTTTCCAATAACTGATTCGCTTCCGTTTCTTTTATTTGAACATTGGCATACTTTTTCTTTTTTACAGAAACGATGAATTCTTTTTTTCTTTTGTAATAAAGCAGTAACCCTGATAAATAAAAAATAAAAGAAAATGATAATGCCCCTATAAGATATGAGGTGTAGGCAGCTGTATTGTATGCTACCCAGATGATTAAAACGCCGAAGAAGACATTGACAAGCCAAATTTCATCATAGTTCAACGTCTCTTTTTTGGAGAATAATTTTCGAATGACAGATTTTAACAAGAATGTAGAAATAACAATGTATACTAGCCATTGAAAATTAATAATGTAGTAGAAATAGTTAATCCAAAGGTCAATATTGGTTTGATATGGATATAGAATTCCTACACTTAATATAAGGAGTAGAAGGAAAAGCAATTGAAAGTTTAAAAACTTAATTGATTCATCAGGTTTTAAAATCTTAGCCTTAATGTAGAAATATAAAAATGGACCTATAAAAAAACAAGCAGACAACCCGATTTGCAAGTATGTTTTAGAAAGCTCAGGGTTAAAGAAAAAGAACAAGGATTTCCAAACACGAATACTCAAGGCTGCAAGTAAACCACCTAAAAAATAATTTGACTTGTCAGGTGATTTGACAAAAAATAAAAAATAAACACTGAGTATAATGCTATTAAAAGCTCCTAAAGCACTAAAGAAGAATATTAACTTGTTGTCTAGCCCCAATTGGTTTGTATAATTTTTTAGTTTGTAACTAATGGTTGTACATATAAAAGATATATAGTACTTTTTGTTTAAAAACAAAGATAACAGAAAAGCACTCATTTTTGTTTTAGTCCGTACCTGCTATTTTTTATATTCGTTATTGAGCGTAGTTTATTTCTTATGGTCACAGTTTAAAGGCAACTCTTTGTAAGTGTTAATGTGATTAAAACAATCTCTTGTTATTTTTTTTTAGGGACCTATTCCTTCATCCAGAGGGTAGGGGTATTGAGTGTCTCCTGGTCAATTTGCAGCACCAGAGTGACAATCAAGATATGAATTTCCATCATGGTCGACTGCGATAATGGTAGTATTGTCAGTTTCCATATTCCTGAAATAGGTCGAATACCTGAATTTTTTATTGCAAATTCAGTTGCCAGGAGATCCCAAATTGGTCTTCGACAAATCCAAATTTTTGACTGAAACCATAATTGTTCAATGGCATCATCACATTACCGTTTTCAGATAGTTTTGTGAACAAATATTGAAGTTGACTTTCATCCTCGCATTCTACATAATTTGAAACAGCAGGCGTAAAACCCCAATCATGTATTGCCGGACTGTCACTACACATAAACAGGTTTCCATTCAAATGGAATGTGGCATGCATTATTGTTCCTTCTTTTCCTGGTCCTTCCTTTTCCCAACGTTTTAGGTCAACAATTTTGGAATTGTCAAACAGTCCTATATAAAAGTTCATAGCCTGTTCTGCATTTTCTTTTTGGAATGTTAAGAATGTTGCGATTTGTTCCTTCATAGTATTTGAGTTTTCTCTTTTTAATTTATTTAAGCTGTCAAGTTCAGCACGTAATTGCCTCAATTCCTCAATTTGTTCATTATTTTGCTTATTTTCAGTACAATTGAATGCTAGTAAAGCTAAGAATAGGATTAATATACTTTTTTTCATAGTTGGTGCTTTTTTCGCCTTTAGAGAATGTCTACATATATGAATAGTAGTAATATATGTCTTACCATTCTAGGGGGTGTTGATTTTAAAATTACAAAACTGCTTTTGATTTATCCCTTAACTCCCTATTATTTTTATACTTTGTAAGCGGTGATATTATTTTCTAACCCAATCTTTAAATAAGGGAGTCCTATTAACGGATGTGATTAATGTACTGTTTTTATTTCCAGTTAATTTGATAGCCACTTTATTCTTACCGTATTGCTCATACATTGAGATAAACTCAATATTGATGAGTTGAGATTTATTGATTCTAAAAAACATCTTTGGGGATAGGGTTGCTTCGATATGACTCAGCGTTAAGGTTTCCTTTATTATGAATTTCTTATCAGATTCAGTATGCGCGAATAAAACACCTCCTTCAATTTCGATTAATTTAACCAGGTTTACTTTTAGAATACTTACCTTTCCTTTTCCTGACTGAACTACAATACGCTTTCTATAATCGGGGTCTCTAAAGATTTGTAGTGCTTCTATATTACGTTCATTTGTGCCAGAAATTTTTGTTTTTAAAGTAAAGTAGTTTGCCATTACTTTTGAAAATTGTTCATAGGTATATGGTTTTAATAGATAACCAAAACCGTGATTTTCAAGAGCGTTAAATGAGTAATGATCATAAGCAGAAATGAATATGAAAGGACAAACGACAGGGGTCTTAGTTAATAAATCAAAAACATTGCCGTCTAAAATTTCAATGTCCGAAAGTACTAAATCTATTGAATGATTAATAAGTGTATGTATAGCTTCTTTAAAAGAACCAGTACTCAACACTATATTTATGGAAGGATCATATCGTTTTATATAATCTTCTACCTTTTTTCGGGATTGTATTTCATCTTCTATAATGAGTATCTTCATTGAGGGGGTAGTTTTCGATAATTAAAGGAATAATGATGGTAAATATATCGTCTTTGTCTTGTATTATTACTTGTTCATCAAGACTAAGTTGATATCGTTCAACTAAGCTTTTTAATCCAGTTTTATTAGAGGTTGATATAGGTTTCTTTGACACTTTCTTAGGGTTGCTTATGATCAATGTTTCGTTTCGTTTTTCAATTGTCAATTCTAGTTTTTCGCCCTCCTTACAGGTATTGTGCTTTACGAAATTCTCAATTAGAACCTGGAGCGTATTAGGGACTAAAAATATGTTTTTAAAATCGTCAATAATAAATCTGATTTGGTAGCAATTGTTGAATTTTACATTAATAATATTCAGGTATTTCTTAGCGAAACTAATTTCCTGACTTAGCGGAATGATAGCTTGATTATTTGATTTTATGATATGACGGTATAAAACAGCAAGGTCTGTTATAAAATCTTTCGCCTCGTTTTTATCTACATCTACCAGATGATGCAATATATTTAGATTATTGAATAAAAAATGAGGTTCAAAACCTTTGTTGAGCAAATCGAGTTGATTTTGTAATAGTGCTTTTTCATGATCGTCTATCTGTTTTCGTAGTGTTACATTTTTATGCATATAAAAATAGCCGAGCATTAAAAGTATAATCGGAATTCCAAAGGATATTTCCCAGTCAAGTGCATTAAGTAATATCAAATTGAATGGGATACCGATGCCTCCGGAAAAGATAAATCTAATAAGCACAAAATAAATGAGAGACCAAATTAGTGTAAGAAATATGGCTAAGAGTAATATAAGAATGTATTGCCGGATATTTGGGTAATAGATTTTGGTATCGAAATACTTAATGACCGGGAATAATACGATTGGAGTTAATATACAATAGCATAGCAGAATTAAATGAATGTCTAGTCTATAAAACTGGACATCTCCTCCGGTTGTATATGTATACTTTATATAATAATTGACGGCACTCCAAATTATAGCATATACAATTAGAAGCGCCCCAATTAAAATATTTTGTCCGGTTTTACTATTTCGAATATTGGTGTACCACATTTCCTTTCTCATCTAAAATTTGGAATACAGCTTCGTCATTATCATCTACTTTCAAAATAATGCGGGCATTTTGTTTGCTATCATACAGTGTCAATGCAGCATTATGATTTTCGACTCCTAAATTGACTCTGGAAACCATCTGAGATTGTAAAATTTTGAGTTGTTCTCCGGGTTCATTCGTATTAATCTTTGAGTTTCTGGCTTCTTCAAGAAACTTCTTTTTGTCAAAACCAGCATCTTTTCTTGGACTGTCTAAAACCACAAAATGTGCAGCAGAGGTTTCAGGGGTTTGAATTCGATTATAACCAATTGCCTCTAAGGGAACACCCGTGTAATCCAAACTATTCAAAGCAAATGACATTTCCTTGGTACCTCCGTAACCAATACCGCCAACTTCATCTCCGTCTGGACCTATAAATATAATGGCAGCCATATTGGGAGGCACGTTTCTTTCTATTTCTTCTCCTCCAAAAGGTGCGGTAGTTAAATCAGTTGTCATTCGGATTCTTTCTGTCCCTAAACTATCGATCATTGTCAGTTTCTTAACCACGATTTCATCAAAATGCTGAACATTGGTGCCTGAGCTTTTAAAGGCGGATATAATAAGGATTATAGAGAATATACCTATGATGGTTACCACACTTTTTAACAAACGATTTTGTTGTTTGATGGCATCATAATTAGAATGTGTATTCATTTTACTTTTTTTTAATTAGTTAAAAATATTTTGATGCAAAATTGTTCTGAATACCTTCTTATTACAAGTGTTTTCCATTTAACTTAGATATTTATAGGTTTAACTTGGTTTAATCAGGGGTAACTGTTTTTAGTGTATGATTTTGTCGTGTATTGGCGGAACTAATTTAGTAAATACAGACAGTATAGAAAACCTGTATGAATTTTCATAAATAGGAGAGTGCTAACTATATTTTATACGCCATGTTGGGAATAATTTTTTATGCTTTCTAAAATTGCTATTGTAAATAGAATAATATCTATAAAATAGGACGTAAACTACCACTTGTTACCAGGTAGAGGGCGATGATGATTACATACAATGTTATATTTTTTGCCAATTTATTTATGCAGGATATGTTCATCTTACTCTAGGGAATCACCGATTCCATCTAAACGTATTTTTATAACCTTGTTACTAGACATGGTGTAAAAACCGGATGACTCAGAACTTTTTACGCTAAGATCATTCGATGAGTTTTCTGTCATACTTATGTCTGATCCAATAAAGCAACGTTTCTCCAGATCAAAATAATATGTGGAGATGCCAGTTATTTTTTGGGTATAATGTCCTTCCAGGTCCTTTGTTAGCTTAAGGGTTGAAATATCCAATAGTCCTTTCAAAATGGCACATTTTCTACCTTGTATCGTTCTAATTTTAGTAAAAGTTATTGTGTTAAATCCTTCATTATATAATGAGGGGTCCTCTTCAAGAGGAAGCTTAAGTGGAATTTTATAAGATTCTCCTCTTTGTATATTTGAAGCGGGAAGGGGCATTAAAAGTTTAAAATACATATCAGCATCTGATTCCCCAAAGTTTCCATTTGGTGTTATATCGGCAATAGTTTTTGTAGGAATAGTCAAAGAAGATGAGTCGTTGAGAGTCCCATCTTCTTTGAACCATTTATACTGTAATTGTAAGTCTTTTATACTAAAATCGGCAAGTTGATTTGGCTTTGCCTGAACAGTAATAGTACTCTTTTCGACTATTGCCGATTTTAGCAGAGGACTGTTTTCTGACTTCTTAAACTCACTTGATACCGTTGCTTTTAGTGAATAGACGTATGTATTGTTATTACTGAAATCCCAAATTAATTTAAAGGCTTCAGAATCATTATTGATATTTTTCTTTGGGCTCCCACAACTGGCAATTACTATACTTAGTAGTATAAGTATTGTTTTATTCATATTAATTTAGTTATCTATAACAGTAAATATAACAAACGTAGTTGAGCTGAAGAGGCATTATGTTTTGTTATATTGTGTCAATAGCTTTTATTTTTTAATTGCTGGTACAATATATTCGCTTAGTAGTTTAGATGTTTGATTATGAGATTTCATTCCTCCGTTGTAAAACGAACTAGTCAGAACAACGACCATATCTAAATCAGGGAAAACAACTACTTTATTTCCACCTGTTCCTGTCATATAATATGCTTTTTCATTACCAAAATCTGAAATCCACCACAAATAACCATATTTATATTCTCTATCTACATTGAATTTTGCTTTGGGAGTTGTTGATTTAGTTACCCAATCTTTAGAAATTATTTGCGTTCCTTTCCATTTACCTTGATTTAAATAGAGTTGACCGAATTTGAGTAAGTCCCTACTGCGAAGCCCTAATCCACCGCCAGTCATTGGGATATTTATTGGAGTCATCTGCCAATGATAATTTGATATACCTAATTTATTAAACAATGATTTCTTTGCATAGGTGTCTAAATTACCGGAAATATGATTTATAATATCCCCCAAGACAACCACTCCGGCAGTACAATAACTAAAACTTCTTCCGTATTCAGAATTTTCTGGTTTTGTTACCCATTCAGGATATCCTTTTATAGGCAAATCCCAGTAGAATTTTACCCAATCTTCTACTAAATACATCCGTTCTTCATTTCCTCTTGATAGTTGATTCCAGTCATCACATTCTAATGATGACGACATTGTAAGCAAATCTTCGATGGTAATACTATCTTTTCTGACATCAGGGTAATAGATGTTTTTTCTTTTTGAATACTTCGAAGCAAATTCCTTTTCGGATGTCAGTTTCTTATCATCAATTAAACAACCAATTAGAGTTCCGGCAATCGTTTTGGTAGCAGAACGGGTATTGTGAAGCGTTGAATCTTTAGCCCCGTTATAATATTTTTCGAACACTAAATTTCCTTGGTGGGCAATAACAATACTGGTGATTTGTTTAAAATGACTGGAAGCGATAAGGCTATCCATTTTTTTTAAAACCTTATTCCCAGTTAAGGAATTACTTGTATTCCAGCCATCTTTTAGTTGTCTGGGAGTGAAAGGGGTTTCTTGTCCAAGAAGTACTTGAGAGAAAATGAGTATAAATAGTGTTAGCTTGAAGTTGTACATTATGATGTTTTTTTAGCAAAGAACTCAATTCTATTTCGTAAAAAATTGGAAATTCTTAACCTAGAATTTTAATCACCTCTTTCGGGGTGTATTTTAGGTGTTTTTTAAATTCTAAAATCATATGACTTTGGTCGTAATAATTCATTAAATATGCAATGTCTGTTAGCGTGTGTTTTTTGGTAAGAATAGCATTCAGTGTTTTATTTAATCTAATCTCTCTGCAATATTGACCAAAAGTTTTTCCATAGAACTTATGAAATGTTCTGGAAAGATATACTGGATGTAATTTCAGTTCATTGCTTATTTGCTCAAGAGTGATTCTCTCTTCTGAATTTTCGTAAATCAATTCTTCGAGTTTTTTAAACCAGTGAGGCTTTTTTCTATCGGTCTTTTCATTCGATTCCTTAATTCTTGATAATAGCTGTAATAGTAACAATTCAATACTAGCTTGATTAAAATTATCTGATTGTTTTGATTCGAGTAAAATTTTGAAAACAAGATTCTTGGAGTATGAATCTTGAACTTTTATGCTCCCTTCAATATTGGTGATGTCAAAATTCAACTTCTTAGCCCAATTTCTATTGATTTCTATATGAGCTCCTCTCGTAAATTCGGGAGGTTTTATATTTCGATGAAAATCCTGCCAGTTGTGAAATAAAAGAGCCCCTTGAGATAAGGTATACTTTTCTTTTTTATTTTCTTCAATTAGTTTGCCCTGAAGTAAAAATGTAAAATAAGGGTTTTCGTGTGAGTGCCAGTCCACGTAGTCATGTGTGTATTCTGTATCAGTTACTGTGATTCCATTAAAACTCAGCTTATGATTTAACTCTCCAAAATATTGTCCTTCTTTTAATTGTTTAATCATTTTTTGATGGGGTCTAATTGATACTAAGGTTTCCTATATGTATCGTAGTAATGCAAAATGTTACTGCACGGTTCTATTTTTCTATGCAGTAGCTATTAGCATTTTCATTGAATAAACATTGTACTTTATCAAAAATACAGCAATCATTTGATTGATTCCTTAGTTGCTATAATTACATATAATAATGATGTTAGAGTATATTATTTTTATTTTACATTAGATTTTTACTTCAATCAAATTCAGTTTTTTTCATTTCTTAACATATCTGCTCAAATAAATTAACCGTTTCTAGTTTTAACTAATAAGACGTATAGGAGAGGTCATAGTTCCTATGAATATTTTATATTTTGTGGGTATTAGTAGAATTTATGTACGGCACAATTTTAGAGTACCTTCTCAGACTTGAACATTTCTTTTCTTGTCAAGACCAGACCGATAGCCATCAATATGCAAAACATAAAAGGGAAGATAAAGAATGGTACTCCCGTCTCGGTAAAAAACCTAAACACACTATAGGCATCCTGAAAACCGAGCCAGATAAGGGCGACCAACATATACCACCAAGCCCACTTATGACCATCTCTTAAAGCAAAGCGACTAATCATAATGATTGAGAAAGCCCCTATAATTATGTTGACAGAGCTTAGGGCGGAGATGAGGTCAAGAAAATCACCAGAATCCTCTGACACGTTGATCATATCATTATAACTAAAGTCCAGCTTAGCGATAACCAAATCCCAGGTGGAGTCCGGATTACTTTTAGACATCATCGAAGTAATGAACATTGTCCAGCCTGCCATGAAAGGAATAAAACCAGCTGCAAAATTCCACTTCCAGCTTTTTATTTCATTGTGTTGTGTTGTTGATTTTTTCATCTTACTGATATAATTATTGCAAGTATTGAATGTATATGGTGAATTTATTAAAATTCAAACCCCAGATGAAACCCCATTGTTCCTTCTACTTCCTCTGAGATAACTGTACCGATTACGGGACCGAAATGAAACCAGGCTGTCGGTCTGATATTGATCTCGGATTCGGTATAGGCTCCAAGTTTAAAATCCCTATGATCACTTGACAAAGCAAGGTTTACCCCTGCATTGACAGTAATCCAGGGGGCTGGATTTATACCTCCAAGTAACGCTATATCGTGCAAGGTTTCCTCTTCTTCAAATTTTGTAGTATAAGAAAAGCCTGCTCCCCATTTATGAGTAAACCAGTAAGTAAAGTGAATTTCTGTACCTATTACTCCTTTGTCATGTTCAAAAGAATAGGCATAAATACTGGAAGTTATGATTTCGTAAACACCTGTTTCCTGTTCTTTTTCATGTTTATGCTCTTGTGCAAAGGACAGATTACCCATGCTTATAAAAAAAATGCATAATGTGATTATGATGCTTTGTCGCTTCATTTTGTGCAGATAACTTGTGAATTAAAATTATGTACTGACCTTTTGGCTATTCAAAGAAGTTGTGCCAGCGAACATGACACAACGGTCTCATCATAGTTTGAAAGTCAATCAGCTGATACTAAATATGGGAAACTATCGGTAAAGTTTGCTGTTTTTACATCAGTATAGTTAGGAAATGGTTTACCTACCAGGATTTCCAGAGCAGTATCCATTGCATTGTCTGTAAGGTTTCTCCCGTTTATAACAGGCATCGTATAGGAAGCAGGTGTACCTACAATATAGGGGACATAATCCGGCAATAGTAGTTCTGCCATTTTTTTAGCATAAGCCTTTGGGTCTGATTGTGATTTTGATAAGCTCGCATAGGTCTCTATTACCCTAATACAGTTTTCTCTTCGTTCATCATCATCCAGTATATTCCCTGCATTTTGTTTATCTCGATCTCCTTGTGTTTCCATATACAGATGAGGCAATAGTACATGACCAATTCTGTTGACTCGATGCCAGTGTGCGTGGTCATGTCCTTTTTCAGTCCCCTTTATTTTAGCTGCTGAAGAAGCATGGTAGTAAATTTTATTTCCCAACATTTCATTTGGTACATCCACCACTATGGTTGCAATTTTAGCCGTTTTAAATAAGTCATTTCCTTTGTCTGAGGAAAATACAGTTTCATCCCATTCTCCTTTTTCAACAGTTGCCTTCAGTTTTCCATATAATGCTTCTCCATTTCCATTAAAAGGATCTTTCACAATACCAGCCCATACTCGCATCCCATTCTTTAAATGAATAGTTTCATTGATAGTACCTTTGCCAATTCTTTTTCCTTTATCTCCTAATTGAGGATTGGGACTTGGAGCGGCATAAATTCTGATATTGTTATTAGAAAAACTAAATCCGAAAGAAATACCACGATCCATATTTTCATCAAAGCCAATGTGTAGTTGGCGATATCCGTTTTTGTCTCCAAAGTTTTTATAAAATGTAGAATCTGTAGATGCCTGCGGGTTGAAATCTACAATAAATGTGGTCATGCCCTCATTGGAAGAAGGGAAGCAATAAACATCTGTTAAGTCGTACATAGGGTACTTCTGAGCCAATTCGGTTTCGAAGTGATGTCCTGCGGTTAGTATAATAAATCCTAATGCCAGTAGCGGGATATACCTTAACTTTTGAATTTTAGACAGCATGATAAAATATTTTTATGAATTAATGGTGTAAAGGTAGGCTAGGGGGCAGGATTCGTTGATAGCATTTTTCCCTTTTGATTTAGCATTATCTCAAAATGTTTTGAGATGCAGGATAGTAAAAGTAATTGATATTGAGGGGGATGCTTTTTCTATTTTGTTAATTGCTTTATCTTTTTCCTATAATGTGAGGGGGAAATTCCTGTATTTGTTTTAAAAAATCTGCTGAATGTATAAATGTCTGTAAAACTCAATTCTTCGGCAATTTTACTAATTGATTTAGAAGTATGCTTTAGTAGTCTTACCGCTTGCAATTGTCTTCTTTCTTTTATGATTTCAAAAGGAGTTCTGTTATCGTATTTTTTAAAAAGATTGGAAAGGGATTTTGGAGAAATATGAAGCATCTTTGCATAAGCTTCTACAGTTGTAATCGTTTTATAGTGTTTTTCAATTAAAAAATGATACTCTTTAATGATATCTACTTCAAAATTAGTGGAAATGAATTCGATATTTTGAACTTTGAAAGCTCTGGTAGATACTGCAATAATCAGGTCAATCGTACTTTGTAATACAGGTAATTTATAGGCATCTCTATTTTGCAATTCCTCAAATAACCAATTCCATGTCCATTCGCAGAAAGATAGCATTTCATTTGTTAATGAAATCTTTGGAATATTAGCCGATCCAAAAAACAACACGCCTTGACAACCAAGCTCTGAGTGTTTTTGGTCTTTGCAAAAAAAAGCATGATTGAAATGCATGATGCGTAATGTAGTAAATTTTGTATGCTCTATTACATTTGCTTCGGTAAGGAATAGAACACAATTTTGTTTAATGGTAACCAATTGATTATCTATATGAAAGGCAGCGGGTTCTCCCACGTTCCATACAATACAGAAACTCCCTTGTGTTAAGTGATTCAATTCATCAACCTCATGATACTGAACTTCTAGCATTGTAAACACTTCATTTATCTCTGTTTGGTAATGTGACGAAATCATATTAGCTATTTTGGTACGGTTCTATAAAGGGGATAATATCACCTAAATTAGTATAACTTAGTTTGTCAGTTTTACCTATTTATTTGTCAATGCTTCAAATTATGGGCTTTGTTTGTTTTTTTATGACCACCGAGGATTCGACTATAAATAGTTGCTTATAGTTATAAGATAGTAAAATAGTAATAAAGCGAGGAATATTCGCAAGAATATTCCGATTGGCACTTACATACTCAATTATTAATAGCTTTATTTTATGTCAATTTCTTTTACCATTGACTTAACAGGAATTGCTGTGATCTTTTCTTTTGTTTTCAAAAAGAGATATTCACTGGTTTTCCCAATAAGTATTCCTTTTCTTATATCTCCATCATTAAATTTTACTCCAATCGTTTTGCCTTCAGTTTCAATTTGTTTTTTAATGGAATTCCCATATCCATCAGAGGCAATGTACAGGTAGCTCAAAAGAATGATAGAGTATACGGTATATCTAACCGGGTTAAACCATTTTTTCTTATCCATTCCCATATTAATCTTTGAGTAAGATTCTGGATTCTTTTTTTTCCAATAAACATCAAACCGGATTAAAGAGAACCCAAAAAATATTGAACCAAAGGAAAATAATAACACTTTTATGTCAGAAAACGGAGCGATTAAAAAATCAAAGATATCTGCATAATCGAAAATATTAATTCCAAATTGGTGATATTTTTGAAATGAAAATAGCATTCCTATCCCAACGGTTATAATATAACTTATCGACATTAGGGTTTGTAATTCACCAATGATTACTTCGTAAGAGTTTTTTATTAGTCCTTCGTCTGTTTGTTTCATATTACTGTTAATGTTATGTATAAGAAACGTAAGACTGGTAACAAGCAATACGTTCCGGGTTGGTATTAAGTCAAATATAAATATTTTGCTTTTATCATTTTTTTGATATATCTAAAACTTTATAAGTAAAGACTTTAGGGATAAACACAGACTTTCTTTTGGATCAAAAGCTTTATGTTTTCTTATATATTGTTATGACACGTTTTTATGATTTTACGTTCAATTATTTCATTTTGTTTTCTGCTTTGAACGTGTTTAGAATCTTCTATTAATTTGATATACTTTAATGATGGGAATATTTTTGTCGCTCGTTTCATCATTTTCTTTCCGGGAAATAATATGTCATTCTTTGCTCCAAAAATTGAAATAGGCGTTTTTATGTTTTTTGACTTTTTAGACCTAATAACAGGAAGAGGTGTAAAATCCATATTAAATTCTAGGAAAACTTTAGAAAGGTATTTTATCGCGAATTCATCTCGTTGGGTAAAGAGTTCAGATAAAAACTTCTCAACATATTTTATGTTTTTAGTTTTCATATATCGTTTCATTGGAATAAACACTTTAAACATGGCTTTAAAAGGGTTTCCATTAACAATGTATGCAGGAGCAGATAAAAACACCTCTTTTATTTTACTTTCATTAAATTCAAGTGTTTTTAGAATAACTAAACCTCCAAAAGAAAAACCAGCCATTGTTACATGATCTATTTTTAATTTGTCAATAATTTCGTTCATCCACTTTCCATAAGATTCATCTTTCATACTAAGTCTATTTTCTGCACTTTTATTTGGTTGGGCAAGAACGTCTATGGCATAAACCCTGAAATGTTTACTTAAGTTAGGATATGTTTCAAGAGCAATAGGTGAACAGCCGTTTGAACCATGAATTAGTAGAATTGGAGGCTTAGAAGTTTCTCCTGTAATAATCAGGTTTGTTTCCCCAAAACTGGTTGTTAAATATTCGTATTTGTATTCAATATTTAGTTCTTTCAACTTTTCGTTATATAGATTTAGAATAGCTGTTTTGCCTTGTTCTGTTTTGTATAATGATTTCATTTTATATTTTTAGGACAAATTTACTAAAAAACATAAAATAGGACAGGTTTACTAATGAGTAATACGAAAGCTAAAATATTATCTGTTTCAAGAGATTTGTTTAATGAAAAAGGGTTTAGCAATGTGACAATAAGAATGATTGCATTAAAACTTAATATGAGTTCTGGGAATCTGAATTATCATTTTAAAAAAAGAGAGGATATTTTAGAAACCTTGTATTTTGAAATGGTAGAAAATTTTGATAACCGGGTTAAAGAATTAGGAACAAGAGAAATTAGCTTACAAACTATAAAAGAGGATGTAGTTGAAAGTCTGAATAGAATGTTTGAGAATCGTTTTTTTTGGACAGATTTATATTACCTTGTAAGGTTAAATGAAAAAATAAGAAATCATTTCCTTAATGTTTATAGAAAACGATTTAACGGATATAAATATTTATTTGAAGATTTAAAAGGAAAAGGTGTTTTGCGCAATTTTGAGTTTGAGAAAGAAAGTGATTTTTTAATTGAAAGAATGCTCGGCTATAGTAATACCTGGCTTTACAATTCTTTCATTTATGAAGTTCAAATAAATAAAGATTATATCGAATCTATTTCCGAAAATTTATTGGGGATGCTCTATCCTTATTTGACAGATTTAGGTAGAAGTCAATATAATATTTTGTTTCCTGATTTTTCTGAGTGATATACAATATCGGTCTTAGCCGTGATTTCGTTATAGAGTTATCAGGGAGATATTTCGTCGAAATTCAGTCGTTTTATTAATATGTTTGTTCGTTGTCTATTCCGTATAACCCTAAATCTTTTCCTACCCGTGTTTTCCTGGCAGGCTTTTATACCATGACGCATTTTTCTTTGTAAAAAGAATACCATCCGGGTTTACTTTTCTGAATTCAGAAAACGCAGTATCAATTTTTTCTGTTATTATTTTTTCAAGTAGCGTATAATACTTTGGAATTGTTAATAGCGATTTTTTTTGGTTAATTATTATCTCCAATTTGATAGAAAAGAATTCTTTCGCTCAGGTAACTTTTACTATAAATTAAAATTCCAATATCTCTAAAGTCATGATTTATATCTTCAATTTCGAAAAAGCCAAATTCTTCGATATCACAATTAGGAATGTTCGTTAGAAATAATTTGAAATCCTCGATAAAATTATCAAGAAGAGCTACTCTATCTCTCATCATGTTTCCATGGAGTATTTTTTTGAATTTTAGACAGATATTCTCCGGATTCGTTTTTTTTAAATCTGGATTAAAAGTTGCCTCTGGAAATAAAATTTCTAAAAACCTAGCGCTAAAAGAGCTTTCAAGTTCATCTTCTCGATTTTTAAACAATTCTTTGTTGTCTTGATAAATTTCAGTTTGATAACCGACGGTATTTATTTCACCGAGTATTTCCTTTGTTTTCGTATGTATATCGTTGTTCTCGAAGCTCCTTTCATACAATAATTCATTGGTTGTTTTTAATTCATTTTCAGCAAAGGAATAAACATGGTTTGTAAATATTGTGGGGATATACCCACTAAACTTAGTCCAATTAACAAAAGCTTCTCCATACTCACTAAACAGGTCATTTCCGTATTCTTTGTAATAATCAATAAATGTACGTCTCATAGTTTACTTTCTTACTACTAACTGTTACGGTTAGTACGGGAATTAAAAAACAATTAATTTCTGGTTTAGCGTTAGCCAAAATTTTGCTGTTGTTTTTATTTTTTTAAGCCAAATATGAGTTCATGAGTACTGTTGAAAACAGGCATTCTGCGAACTACATCAACGATTCGGCGGATACTATAAAAATACACTAAACTTTGGATTCCCCCTCAAACTCCATGTTAATTATACTCCATGAAGTGTGTCATTTTACTTTTCTAGTATCTATACCAGACATTTCTTTTCCAAGGGCTTTAAAACAATGCTAATTTTCCGGAACTCTTCATCAGATTCCAGGGTTACGCTTTTTTTATCCGCACTACTTTCTTCTTGGGCTCTAACAATAAAGGGGATACATCCATCTATTAAGAAATATTCTAATTTCATATCCTTTAGGAATTTCTGTATTAGAGGATGAAAGAGCTTCTGGATTTGAATTTTTTAATCTGTTTTTAGAATAGTTTCCGAATTGATCTTAATAATTAATGCTTTTTCAGTGTTTTGATTCTGCCATTTTACAATCTTTTCTTCGATTGTTAAATGATCGAATTGCCAGCGGTTCATTTTTAACTTATTACAGATGTGAAACAAAAAATAATCTGAAGAACTAATATGTTCAAATCGTACTATTTTCTACAATGTTTCTGGTTATTAAAATAAAAAAGCTACTCAAATAAGGTGTTGGTTCTTTTTTCCAGGGTTTCAAGGTCAAAGTTATCATAAATCGTTTCAAATCCGACTACTTTTTTATTTAGAATCCAGCAGATCTCTCCATATCCGTGAAGTCTGTTTTTAGGGCTAAACTTTTTGATAGTCATAATTCCTTCTTTTGCCCAATCTCCATTCTCTTGTTTACGCAACCAATCAGGATAGTAACTCTCAGGACCAATAACAGAACAGTCTATAAGTATTATTTCCCGCTTGTATTGTTTTTCCCATTTCTCCACAATCTTTTTTGAAATTACAGAATAACCAGACCAATTAAAAAAGCAGAAAACGATGCATTTATTTTCTGTTTCAATGAGCTTGGAAAAGTCTGCTTTATTTTGGATTGATTTCAATTGTATTTTATTTCTGAGAATTATACCTCATGTTTTGATTACATGGTGTTTTAATGCAGTTTATATTTTGTTTACTTTTCTACCTGATTATTGATCCAGATCATTAATTGATCTTTATTTATTGCATTCCAAGTTGCCTGGGTATTCTTTTTTTGTGATTGATTATCTTGTGGTTGCAATACAATTAATTCAGTGTTTTTATTACCCATCAGTTCCAATTCGGCTAAAAAACCAACCATATCGGTCGCATTATTTTCATATAAAGTCCTTAGTTGATTTTTTAGCTTGTACTTTATTGCAGGTTCTACATACGCTCTAACAGCATAATCTTTATAAGTCTTAATATTTCTATTCTTTTCATCAAAGTAACTGTAGGGTGAAAAATCATAATAACTCTCTGGATTTGTTAGGGGAGTACCTTTCAAATAGGTTTCCAACATATAATTTATAAATTTTGGTTCCCAAAGGTCAATTCGGTTGATTCTTATATCTCGTTTATGCTGTTTCCATTTTCTTGTAAAGTCTAATGTAAAGTTGCAAATGACAATACCTTTTATGTCGAGTCGAAACTCGTAATCACTCTCTGTCATAAATTTAATATATCGCATTGCTCTATGACCGACTAAACTGGCTCCTAAAAAGAAAATATTGTCATTTGGTAAATTATATTTTTCAAATACTTTTTGAATCAGATTATGAACAGAATTCATAGATTCTTTAGAAAAGTAAAAATCAAGAGGGGTTTCAGTTGAGACCGACAATACAGCAAAGCCTTTCTCAGAGGCTTGATTATACAACTGTTTTGAGCTCATATTTTTTTTGTCATACGTTGAATCCTCCAGGAAGATGAGCACTCCTTTACTTTTCTTATTTTCAGGAAGCATTAGTGTATATCCTTTTTGGATAAAAGGCAAAAAATCATTTTCTCCAGTTCCGATTCTAAGACTATCTTTTTTTGCGGGTGCATACTCTTCAATTATTTTCTGCGAAAAAGACTTGACACTGAAAATGATAAAGAATAGGAAAAAGAATGATTTGAACGATATTTTCATTATCGATTATTTTCAATTGTGTATAGGGTTTCTTGGATGATGTGTTTGCTTTCCGAAGGAGATATATTTTAATCCCAAATTCCATTTGATTCGGTTAAAACTATAGGTTTATAATCTGTGATTAATATTGTTTGTTCGTGTTGCGTTACATACCCACCTTTATTACCAACTAAGGTCCATCCATCACTTAATTCCACCGCAACAGTAGACTTTGTTGCTATAAAAGTTTCTATTGCAACGGTAGTATTCTTTCTAAACCTTTCTCGATTTGTTTTAACCCTATAGTTTAAAATATTTTCCGGGGCTTCGTGTAAACTTCTCCCAACACCATGACCCGCTAAGTTTTTAATTACTTTAAAACCTGATTTTTTAGCTTCGGTTTCTATTAAATATCCAATGTCAGAAATTCTTACTCCTCCTTTGATATTGTTTATTGCTTTGCGTAAAATATTTTTAGAGGCATTTACCAGCGGTTGGTGATTATGGATGTCTTTTCCCAGGACAAAGGAGCCTCCGTTGTCAGACCAAAAACCATTTAATTCGGCAGATACATCAATATTAATCAGATCACCTTCTTTCAATATTTTTTTTTCGGATGGTATTCCGTGAGCAGCTTCTTCATTTACACTGATACAAGTGAATCCGGGAAAATCATAGGTTATATTAGGGGCTGATGTTGCTCCATAGCTTTTTAAAATTTCACCCCCATATTCGTCCAGTTCTTTGGTAGACATTCCGACTTTAGCATATACTCTCATCAGTTTTAGTGTGGTTGCGACTACCTCACTCACTCTTTTCATTCCAACTAATTCAGATTCTTTTGTTATTGACATGCTATGTTCATTTAATTGGTTACAATGCTAAATATATGAATAGGAGAAAAGCAAACAAAGTTGAATCAATCAATTTCTCTGTGAATTTTTATTCCCTGTTTAATTATTAAAAGTCTAATGCCAGTAAAAAAGAAGGATGTTAATTTAATACATTTTTGCACAGTGTTGGCAAATGACTTAGGTTATTGTTTTTCTCCTCTAAACCCATCCCATCTTCTAGGTTCAATTAATTTAATACCGGAAAACGAGCTGTCATTGAAAACAGTCAAGGCTAGATCGGAAACAACAATCAATCTCCTAAAAAAGGTTACTCTGCAAATAGCAGAAGTTGTAGGCTGTAAAATGAGTTTATTGATTCTTCTAATCCCTCTAAGTTTTCCATTTATTATTCTTCCCTTGAATTCAGATTGTTCTGTGTCTATGCATGATTCTAATTTTGAAATGTTTAAAGCATAAAAATTTGAATAATGATCTTTATTATAAGAATTAAGAACTTGAGCTGGATAAAAATGAATATTTTCAATTTTTTCTTCCTGTAGTTTATCCTTTAGACGTTCTGATACTAATGGGCATCCTATATCACTTATCAATAAGTCAATCTTTTTTTTAGGGGGAGGACCTTCACAGATGAACTCTAAGTTGGATAAATCATAAATATTTTGATCGATATGACCACCATCTTCCCAGATCATTTCGTAACAACTAGCCTTATCACTTAGTGTTATATTGGGCGTTTTTTTTATATCAGGAAAAAGTAATTTTTGCATGATCAAATGTATTTAAAATTTGTTAGTGAAATTGGCAGATATCTAAACAGATTAATCAGGCTATTACGATAAGGAATGTAAACTTCAATTTGTTATTCTTTACTATTTGCTAGCAGTTTATACTTTGTGACTGTTACATGATTTATTTTTTTATTAAGTGTTTTAGCATAGTATCAAAAAGATAGTTGCGAAACGGTTACCATTGTTTGTAGTCGTTATTTTTCTATCATTTTTATAAACTCTCCGACATATTTTTCCTCATAATCATAAATTCCCATAATATGTTTACTATCAATATCCCAGAATCTAGTATTGTTTTTATTTGCTTTTTCAAATATCTTTTTTCCCAATTCATATGGAACCTGCTTGTCGGATTTGCTATGTAAAATCACAGTTGGGATCGTTAATTTTTTTATATTTTCTTCCGTAGGGAAATCATTATTCATTATCAAAGGAACTATCCATTTAAAATTTTCTAAATTCAGTGCGTTTGCATAAACTTTTCCGATATCAGGAAATGAACTAAAAGTTCCTTCTAATACCAAACCCTTTATTTTTTCTTGTCTTTCACTAGCATTCATAGAGGCAAATGCTCCACCTAATGATTGTCCCCATATTAGAATTGGTTTGTTTACAACATTATCCAATTTTATAATTTCATCAAAAATGAATAAAGCATCTTTCTTTAAAGTTAAAGAATTAGTAGCATCGCCATTTGATTTTCCAAAATTTCTACGTTCAAAACAAAAAATTTGAAATCCTTTTTTCAAAAGGGGTTTGTATGATTCTTGAATAGAAGACATTAAATGCATTCCTTTTCCAGAGTAATGAAAAATTGTTCCTACCGAAGCAATTGAATCAGGTTTAAAAAGTACTCCGTGTAATTTCACATCATCATCTACATCAAAATAAAATTCTTCATGATTCAAGTCGGTTCTAAATTCTGCATAATCGGTTCCATTCATTTGATAAATCATTTTATCAGAAAACCTTGAAAAACGAAGATATAAAATGGATAAAATTATGAATGAAAATGTTATAATTACTACCCATTTTATGATTTTTAAAAATTTACTCATATGTTGATTGTGATTGTTGCCCGACCCAAAATATTTTAAGAGTCATCCTTAGTTATTGTTAGTGATAAAATGTTTACGGTTTTGCTCAGTATTTTAATTTAATATCAAAAAAATAGTTGTGTAACCGTTACCGTTGTTATAAAGCATATGCTTTTGACTTTTCTAATTAATTGTTTTAGCCATTAAAAGTATTTCTTTGTTAATTTTTTCAGCATTCTCTTTTTTTGTAATTATAGAACCATGAGTTGCATCCATATAAAACTGTTTTCCTTTAGTGGATAGTTCTTTTAACTCTTTTTGCATTTCAAACCATATTTGAGATTCTCCATACTGTTCATTTGCGGTAAAAACCAAAACGGGTAATGAATCTAATTTACTTGCTTGACCTGCTCGCGAAAGTATATTTTCATTTATTTCATTTTCCTTTAGATACCTGCGGTAGACATCCCCGGAATAAGCAGTAAGGCTCAGTTTGCGATTCTGGCAATCTTTTGGCAAATTATCATCTATAATTTTTGGAGTGCTTATTACATTATAAACTCCCATAATTCCTATATCGGACAGGATTGCAAGGTATTTTATAGTTTTCATTTGATTTTTTTCAAACAATCCATTCTCTGCTAATCGTTTCCATTGTTCGGGATGACTCGAATCCAGAAAAACAAGCCCTTTTACTTCATCTGGATATAAGTCTCTGAATATGCGGTTATAAGGACCGCCCATAGAGTGACCTACTAATATATAAGGTGGTTTTTCACCATTTTTTTCTAGTAATTTATGTAATTGGTGAGCATAAAATTCTGATGTAATACTGTCATTACTAGGTTCACTAAACCATTTTCCTTCTCTATCATAACGGACAACTCTCAATTCTTCTTTTAATCCTTCTGCAACCCAATGAAACACATCTGTATCATTTCCTGCTCCTGATTCTAGAACAAGGGTTGGTAGATTATTTTTTGGGCCTTCGGCTCTTATATGAAGTTTGGTTCCATCAACATCCACTAATTTTCCTGGAGGAGTGGGGTTTGAACTAAATAACCGAAAGCATACTCCTGATAGTAATATCAACATTATAAGTCCGCCTAAAATTTTACCAATCCACTTTAAGGTTTTTAACATTAATTTCATTGTTGTCTTCAATATGTTTTACAGCGATCTGGTCAAGTGTAGTTTAGGTATTGTCAGGAACAGTTATTATTCCTCTATAAATTCAAAAACAACTTGATCTAATGTCTCTCTGGAAATAGATTCGTTGTTTGTAATTGTTTGCCCTCCAATTAAATAAAACTTGTTGTTGTGTTTTACAGGGATAGAAACATATCGACCTTCATAAAAATTATTTTTAACTTCCTTAAACTCGTTGGTAGTAATATTGTAATAATAGAATTTATCATTATTGCCAACGGCAGCTTCTCCTCCTAATCCAAAAATAATATTATCATTGTAAACAAAACCGGCTCCTTGAGCTATGTATTCTGATTGATATTCATTGAGTAATTGGAACTTTGTAAAGTTATCAGTCCATTTGTATATTGAAATTTTGTTATAGTTAGATAGTTTTGTGAAATAATAAGTTTCTCCTATTTTAAAAACAGACTTGACTAACTGTCCATAATTTTTTCTTTGGTCAAATGTACTGTGTTCAATCAGGGTATTGTTCTCAAAATCATATTTGTATACTTTGTCGAATATGTCTGAAAATAAAAAAAGTGAATTATTGTGATATATTCCAATTAAGGATATTAAAGCGTTATCAGTAAATTCTTTTATTTTTTCCCAGTTATTAGTCGAGAAATCAAAAGTCCATAAAGCATTTTCATTGATAATGTTCCATTTTCCTTCTCTAATAAAGCTAACATTATAGTCAAAATACGGGAAGAGAGCGACTCCAACACTATTTGTATTAACTGTTTCCCAATTATTAGAACTGAAATCATATTTATATGTATTCATTTCATTAACCACATATAGGTCATCATCAAAAATAATTGCTTCTCTAGGCATAGAAAAAGGGGTGTTCGATATGCTCTTAGAACTAGTTATTGTTAAAGTTTCGACAGGCTCAGAATTATTTTCGTCAATCGTGTTATTGCTATCATTATCACTTGAGCATCCTAAAAATGTTAGGACAATTATAATATTTAAAATAAGTTTAATTTGTACTTTCATTTTTTCAGTAATTATTACGAATGGTTACTATATATGTCGTGGCAAGGCAAAATGTTACCAAATCATTGACTTTGTTCTGCGTAGATCGCTAACTTTTACACCCAGGGAGTATTGCATCTTATCAAAAATAGAACCCCCATTTTATTAAAACTCGAACTGTTTGTTATGGTCATATATATGGTGTAGTTGTTACTTAACTTAATTTTTTTTAGAATTATCCTTATGTTATTTTCTGCGCAAACAGAACTAATCGATTTTTAGTAGTAAAGTGTTTGTGGTTTTGTTCGGGATTTTAAAGTAATACCAAAAAGGATAGTTGTACAACGGTTATTATTGTTAATTACCATATTTTTCTATCAGTTTTGGTAATTTTTCATTCAAAAACTTCATTTGTTGTTCAATTCCGTTTGGCGTGTCATGATTGTGGGTAGTAACAATAATTAGTTCCATATCAGGAATCATAATTATGAATTGCCCACCGTATCCCATTCCGTAATCAACTTTATTTCCTCTAAATTCAGAATGGTACCAACAAAATCCGTGTTTGGAATTTCTTAACCCCCATTTTGTTTTAGACTTTTCATTTTCATCAAATAGTTTTTGGATCCATTTTTTTGATATTATTTGCTCTCCATTCCAGATCCCATTTTTTTCTAATAATTGACCTATTTTAATTAAATCAATTGGTTTCATTTTAAGACCAAGTCCACTTCCATCATAATAGCCTTTATTCCTTTTTTGCCAATTAATCAGATTTATATCCAGAGGGTGGAACAGCACTTTATTTCCGAATTCTAAAGCTGTTTTTCCTGTGGTTTTACTTATAATTACTGATAATAAATGTGTAGCACCAGAATTGTAATTATAATTTTTGCCAGGTTCATATTCTAAATCTTTGTCTAGTACAAAAGAAATGGGATCTTTGCTGTTCAGCCATTTTTCGTGTTCTAAATATCCTTTCCAAGATAGACCTGATGTTTGGTTTAAAATGTGCCTAATTGTAATCAGGTTCTTTTTTTTGGCTGTTACATTTTTAAACTCGTTCGGGAAGTACTGTGCGATAGGCTCATCTACATTTTTAATGTACTCTTTGTCAATTGCTATACCAATAAGAATACTCATAATACCTTTTGTCAGAGATTGAACATCACAAAGGCTATCTTCCGTTTTTCCATTATAATATTCTTGAAAGACAATTGTTCCACTTTTAGAAATCAGGGTAGAGAAGATATTACCTTCTTTAGGCAATACTTCTTTAGATAATTCTGTTTCTTCAATCTTTTCTTTCTTGATTTCTTTACAGGAAATGGCTCCAAATAATAGAGCGGTCAATAAAAGATAAAGCTTGTTTTTTGTTGTCATTCAAAATGTTTATTTATAAGGTAGTAGCGTCTTGACTGTGGCTAGCACTGGCATTAAAAGCAGTTAACTTTTGATGAAGCACTTGGTCAAAACTTTTTATTTTGTTTTATCTTTTTTATTCATAAAACCAACTTCTTTTCATATTTCCCTAACGAGGAATCTAAAAAGATTTGGTAGGCTTTATAAAAATACACTAAACTTTTAATACTCTCTCCTATATTAATTATCCCATCTGTTATATGCTGTTTTAATTTATTTAATTAGCATAGGTCTTATTAGAATTAAACTTTTCTGTAAGTGAATTTGATTCTAAAATTTTGAGTAGCACTTCTCTAACAATATGATCAATATCTTTTGAAGTGTTAATGATTTTTTCTGTTTGTCGGTTGTATTCTTCTGAATCTAAGATGTTTCCGTGAATTGTTTTAGACCTTACATCATAAGCTCTAGCAACCTTGGAACGAATAAAATTGTAATCTTCCGTATTAGCAGTCAAGAATTCAGCTACTCGGTTAATCAGGTTTTGATAAATGCGTTTACCATTATCAATAAATAATGATTCTAAAGCTGTACAATATAGCGTAATTTTAATTCCAATTTCTTTATTCATTCGAGCTCCCTGCAAATAATAAAAAGCTCTTGAAATACGCGTGCTTTTTTCGGTTAATTCGGTATTTAGATGTGTACTGTCATTAGTCTGTATTTCTAATAATCTGGGGAAGAAACTTTTGGCCTTTTCGAGTTCAATAGTATTAAAATGAATTACCTGACCAATTCCGTTACTTGTTGAGTTTATATGTGCAATATAATTACTGTGGAAACAATCATTGTTTCTTCCATATTTAAGAAACGATATTTGTTTGTAAACACTATTATCTTTTACTAACCATAGGCAATGGTTAAACATATGTAATTTAAAAATGAATGTTTCTAGCGCGTTTTTTTCTGTTTTTGGATTTAATTTTTTATCAGAAATAGCAAATGCTAATACGGGAATATCAAAAATTGATTTATATTCTAGAAAACCTAAAACACCAACGGAATTTTTTCCTAAAACCTGCTGTTTTATATGATTGTCTATTGTTAAATAAAGTCCCTTTTCTAATTCAAATACAGGCTCATTTGATATTTTCAAATTATGTAAAGAACTAAAGTATGTACTAAGGTTATCTGTCAAAATTGTCTTTATAAATGATTGTTTGTTGTTGTATCAGAAATTATGTAAACACATTGGGGGATGATTTCATTGTACGATCATTCGAGAGTACTACTCCGAGAAAATACCAGACCTTTATTGCAAGATAAGAATGTACGGTTAAGAAATTACACAGTAATGAATTATAGGTGTTGATACCACCCGTTATTTTTTGATTTTTTTAATATTATTCTATGCTTTTCACTTCCAAAATTCAATATCTCCAGTCCTTTTTTAGTAACATTTACTATTGGACACATCTCGATTCCATAGTAGTAAGAGGTCATATTTAAAAAATAGAAACCATTTATTTCAGTTATGATATATCGAATAAGTTTTTTGTATTTAAAAATTGTTTTTCCCTTTTTAAGTTCTTCTTTTCCAGAATCAAAAAAATACAAAGAGTCCTTCGAAGATGTTATTAAAAACCGATTACTATTAGTTTTTTATTTTTCATTTGCTCTCTTGACTACTTCAGCTCTTATATCATTTGCTTTTTTTATAGAAGCCTTCTGTTCAGCTAATGTTTCTACTCCATATGAAATACGTTCTTTATCTGTTACTTGGGTTGTGTCAATTTCAGCATGTTTAATTAGATAATTATCCATGGTTGTAAATATTGTTCCGTATATCTGAGGTTTACCTATGCTTAATAAATATTGGTCAGTTATTGTAGCGTATGTTTTTTTATTGATTGTAGAATCCATTTCTACAGCTATTTTTATCAGATTAAGGGCTTTTTTGAGATTAGTGGAGTCCTTTCCGTGTTCAAAAACAATGGCTGCACGTTCAAAATCATTGGCTGTTTTTATTTTATTAGAATCTAACAGTTGATTTACCCTCATCCTTCGGATACTGTCTAAGTCAGAATCTATAATGCCTGAATCCCAACTTGTTTTATCTTCGTAATAAATATTATATAATTCTTTATTGTCAACTACCATAGTTTGTTCTTCTTTATTTTCCTTTTTTTTCTCTTTACAGCCAGAGACTATAAAAAATAGAGTAATAATGAATAATAGTTTTTTCATGTTACTATTTTAATTTTAAACTTTTTTTGTGTTAAATTACAGACAACGTTTGCTATATGTAATTGTGGTATAAGTGCTTTGTTGTTAATGTTTTTCAGAATTATTAAACTGCCACAATACATTTACGAGTTGCCATTTTTCATTTAATTTTACAATGTGCATATAATCAATCCAATCATCTGCTACTAGTTTGACAGAAGCTACCTTATCATAAACATCAAGAATAATAACTTCCTTTTTAGGGTTCTCAGGAAACTTGTCTTTGTCCTGATTATAAGTTTCTGCTAGTAGTATCATTGCATCAGTAAAAGTTTCCCTTAAGTATTCCTTTCTTGTTTTTTTATTCATCCAAAAAGTTCTTTTCACCATTCTTGGATGAGCAGCTCGTTCAAATTGCTCAGGTTTTACATTATGTTGGGATTCAATATAATCTAATGCTACTTGCCTAATTGCTATAGAATCTTTTTTCGTTTGCCCATAAAAAGAAAAGCTAATCAGGCAGATTATAAAATTTAAAGTGAATACGTTTTTTTTCATAATTTCATTTTGTAATGGACTGCAGCGTTTACTGTATGTGTTATAGGAACTTAAAATGTTACCTGACTGGGGACATATCTACACATTGGTTGCTTACTTTACGCTCAGCAAGCGTTACGTCGTACCAAAAATATAAAGACCATTTTATTAAAACTCGAACTGTTTGTTATGATTACCATATTCAGACTTTAAAGGAAAGATTATGTCCCCATGATTGACTACTTAATTAAGAAACAAACTTCGACTTGATGAACCACCGTATACGAGACCCGTACGTACGGGGGTGAGGCATACTCTTCTCAATTATGGAAAGAACCGTCTACTCGATTACCATTTTGTTGCTTTTCCAAATTCAATATTATCTAAGTTTTAAAAGTAAATACTACTTATGATCATTGAGGTCATTATATATTTTATAAGTTAAGTCATTAAGTTTTTGATTTACTCTTATTGAGGACTGATTAGTAAAAACTATAATTCCAATTTTCTTTTTTGGAAAGATAACAAGCACACTTTTTGCTCGGGAAATACCGCCATCGTGCCTAAAATGTAAATCGTAATTTTGATTACTAATTATCCACCAATAGTAACCTATCCAATAATCAGTATCTATTTCAAATATTTTTTTATGAGACTCATTAACAATTTCATTGTTTGTAAATTGATAATGAATGTATTTCAGCATATCAGACGTCGTAGACTTTAAGGCACCTTCAGCGCCCCAGAGAGTGTTAGCAAGATTAGACTTAGGCATAGGCTTACTAAGTAAATAACCATTTGCGAGTCTATTCTGTTTGTTTTTTGATACATTAAAATGAGTGTCGTTCATTTTTGCTTTTGATATTATTTCACTCAATATCAATTCTTGAAAAGGTCTGTTGTAAACTAATTCTAAAATATATCCCATCAGGTTGGTTCCAGAATTCGAATAATTAAATGTTTTACCAGGTTTTTCAGTTATTTTAAGTTTTGATAACTCTGTTAAGAATTTAGGTTTTGTTTGTTTATCCTCAAGACTTAAATGCATTGTTGCATATTCAATTTCGTTTTGTTTGGTAAGACGTATTTCATTTTTCGTGCCTAAAACTCCATTAGGTAATCCGCTTGTATGCGTTAATAAATGCTTTATTTTAATAGGGTTTCCGTTATGTTCTAAATTCGGATATGGTCTGGGTAAATATGTTCTTATGTCATCTTCTAAACTTAATTTTCCTTCTAAAACGGCTTTTGCGGCTAGAGAACCTACAAATGTTTTTGTTATTGAAGCAATTTCATATATAGTGTTATGTGCTGGTATATCTCCTTTTCCTTTTGTTAATTCACCATAATTAAAACAAAAAGATACATTGTTTATGTGTAGTCCAATTGACAAGGAATTTATTAAAGAATCTTTTAAAGTTTCTTTCGCATTTCTATCTATGATTTGTTTTATCTCTTTACCAATTCCATCACTATAAATTTCAATAGATTTATTATTGTTTATGATTACTCTGTTTTCTTTTTTGTTTTGAGATTTACAACTTGAACATATAGAAAACAGAGATAGAAGTATTAAAAATGTTTTTTTCATATTGTTATGGTTTTTATTCGATAAACAAATGAAAGCATATGGTTCTTAAAAAAGGTTCGACTTTATATAGTCGAACCTTTTTTAATCATATTATAGAGTCTTTAAGCGGAGTTATCTTGCTTTTCTATATTCCGAAGGTGTTACACCTGTTTGCTTTTTAAAAGCTGAATAGAAAGAGGATTTAGAATTAAATCCTACAGCATACATAATTTGCTGAATTGTTAATTTGCCTTCTTTCGAATTAACTAACATTTTTTCTGCTTTCTTAATTCTATATTGATTAACAAAATCAAAAAAATGTTGATTTAAATTACGGTTGATTAGTGTTGAGATTTCATGACTTGATAACTCTAATTGTTCAGAGAGATTTTTTAGTGTTAATGAGGCATCTAAATAGGGTTCTTCATCTTCCATAAATGATAGTAATTTATGAATATCATCTTTGGTGCTTTTATTTATATGTTTGTGGTCAGAATTACTATTTATTAGTAAATGATCTGTATTAATATTTCTAAATAATTGAGGGTGATACATACTTTTTAAAACGATCCAAGTAAAAAAGCCAACTAAAATCAGAGTAAGTATTAATCTTGAAATGTTTAAAATTTCTACATCTGTGCCGAATAATTTATAAACCTGTTTGAAAAATGAAAAACAAAAAATAATACTTAACAAGATAAATAATTGATATAGCCATTTAAAATTAAAAACAGATTTGTTTGAATAATTTTCTAACAATAATTGTTTGTATTTGCTTAACTCTAGAAACATCGCGATTAAATAAAAAAAAGAAATGGATAAGCCAAAAATTATAGATAATTTTCCTTCAGGTGTATCATTTAAATTTTCCAGTAAGAAGTTTTTTGTACTCGTATTTGCGAAATAAAACCTTGGAGAAAAAATGAATACCTGAATTACAAATGGAAGTACATGCAATAGATGTTTAGGTTGTAACTTAAAATCTGAATATATGGAAGATACTACATATAAAAATAACAAGGGACTTGTGAAAAAAGCAATATGGTCACGAAGCATTTCTAAAACAGCTGGTAAAGTGATATATTCAGAATAGAAAAAAACACTAATGTGAACTGCAAAAATTAAAAAATAAACACTTAAAAACATATTCGCTTTTTTATTAGAAGTTTTGACTGTTAAAAGGAATAGTGCCAATAAAAGGGAAATGAAAAGTATAAATATTGTGGTTATTGCTAACATTGAAAAATTCATGGTAAGTCAAATTAACAACTATAAATTATAGTGCTTATTTATTGATAAGTATTATAGGGCTGTTTAGTTAAAATCGTATTCGGGTTTTTATTTTTGAGTTCGCTTTGCAATAAATGGCAATGGTCTTGTATCTAATTTGTTACGTATTTCGAACATCTAATTTAGTAAATACAAATCTAATAGAAAATCCGTGAGAATTTTCTTAAGAGGACCTAAACTAATAGTAAATTATATATGGTGTTTTGCTAGGTTTATTGGTTGTGTTTTGTGCAGGTATTATTTTTTTAATCTTATAACTAATGATAAGTGTTATTTATTTTTGATTTATAGTTTTCAAATATAATTGAACTATCGGTATTAGTTTTTTACCTGTAGGACCATAAGAAGCATTTAAAGTTAAAGCAATAGTTGATTTGAATTTTGGAATGTAAACAGCCATTGAACGAAAACCATCAATGGCACCATCGTGTCCATAAACGGTTATTCCATTAAAGTTATCTACAGAAATTCCCATTCCCATTCCTTCTTTGGGCGTTGTCATTAATTGCAAGCTTTCATCAGAAAGTAACTTTCCTGTAAAAAGTGCATTGTAAAAAATACTTACATCTGTTGCATTTGATATAATTCCACCTGCACCCATAGTTCCTGTTAAATTTGTGTGAAACGCAATGGGGTACCAGATACTATTTTCTAGATAATAACACATCGCTTCATTTTTAGAAAGATCGATATCCTTACCAAAGGAAGTGTTTTTTAAATTTAGCTTATTAACAATTCTTTTTTGTATAATTTCTCCAAAAGTCTGTTTGTCTATATCTTCAGCTATGTAAGCCAATAAAACATAATTAGAATTTGAATACTGTGTTTTAGAATTAGGGTCAAATGAACTTTTGTATTCTTTGATTTTAGTTAGTATTTCTTTTCTATTTCGAGGTTTACTAATCCAGACTTCAAAGTTTTTTTCAGTAGTAATATTATAAATTCCGCTTCTGTGATATAACATATCAGCAATGGTAATTCTTTCTGAATTTGGAATTTCTGAAAAGTATTTATTTAGGGAATTATCGAGTGACAATTTCCCTTCATCGACTAATTGTAAAATAATGGTCGCTGTAAAAGTTTTACTGATAGAACCAATTCTAAATTTGGTTTCAGCATTATTTTTTTTGTCTAATTCGATACTAGAATATCCAATAGCCTTACTAAAGAACTCCTTGCCATCTTTTAAAATGGAAACAGCGCCCATTGTATTATTTTCTTTTTCGTAATTAGATAATAAGCTATCTAAATTTTGATTTTGAGTGTAGCTATAAGAGTGAGCAAATGCCAAAACAAATAGAAATATTTTTTTCATAAATAAGGTGATTTTAAATATTCGAGTTTTTTGATTTTTTGCTCAAGATTGTTTTTTTATCTACTTAGAAGGAAAAAAAACGATAAATAACTAGTTTTTTATGCTATTTGACTAAAAGAGAAGTATTATCGCAAATCGCATACATTTCGAGATAACTCAAACTGTTGCCCAACGTTTTGGTTAAGCTGGGTTTTAATGCAGTTTATGATTTCTCCATTTCATATCGATCTAAAGATTCGGAATAGAATTTGGGTTTTATGTTGATTACTTTGAATCCGTATTTTTCGAAAAAAGGCGCAATATCTTGTGTTGTCGCCAAACATATCTTCTTGTCTGGGAAGTTCTGGGAAATAGATTTGATTCTATATTCAAGTAACTTTTTACCATATCCCAATTTTTGAAATTGACGCTTGACCATTCCCCAGGAAAGGTATATTTCGTTCGAATTCTCTACAAGTAAGTATCCTGCACAACCTAGAATATCGTTGTTATTTTCTAGTATGAAATAGTATTCTTTTTCAGAAACAGTGTAAGCTAATAATCCGTTTTCTTGTGCTATTAACCACTCTTTAAAAAGAGCAATCTCCTCGATTGCAAAAAAATCAGGGGTATTACTCTTAATTATTTCCATACAAGCTGCATGGTCCTTTTTCTGATATTTTCTAATGTTCACTCTAATTGTAAATAACGACTTTTGTATGTTGTGTTTACCTGTCAAAGACTACAGATGCAATATACAAATTGTCAGCTGTTTTTGTTTTTTCTGAATATCAACAGAATGTCAGCAATTGGATACGCCAAAGCGATAGCTATTGCGAATATTCCTCGAATTAATTGTCCGTCTTTTATTAATCCGACTATCGAAAAATAAATAATTACTAAGCAAAAAGGATAGAGGAGAAGTCGTGTAATAATTTTAGCAAAAGTCCACTCTTTATCTTTCTTTCTATTAACGTTCTGTTTTAGTTTAGTATCGATTTGTGGATAATTAGATCTTTCAATATTTTCTATAGTTTCTTTTAGTTCTTCTGTCAATAGAGATGTCTCATATTTTCTGACTTTAACTGAAAATAGATATAATAATGTTCCTATTACAGGGATAACTATTACACCAATGATAATCCCCTTAAAATTGGCTATTAATATTAAGCCTAAAATCAATAATACTATAAATCCGATTGTAATTTTATTCAGAAATTTGTGATAAGGATTTTTCTCCGTTTTTATTCCACTTAGTTTTGCTTGTTGGTCGAATGTCAAACGATAAACTGGATAAGCTGATCTCAAAAAAATAGAAGATCTCCAAATTAAGATTTCATTTTGCTTTATTTCTCCACTATACTTAGTGGTATTATAAGAAAAGGCATCTTTCCAATGATTTTTCAGATTACTTTTTTTATTCTGAATTATCAACTTCTCGACATCTTTTTTTTCTACCATAAGTTTTTTGAATTACCACTCAGCTGCTATGATCATATATATCATGTTGTAGATAGTTTTTAATTTCTTTTAATTTGGTGGAGGTGGAGCATCATTGCTTTTTATTCGTTTTTTCTGTTCCGCTTTCAACACTTTAGAGTTTTTTGTTTTAAGCTTTCTAACCTTAGAATTTGGTTGTCCCTCGGACATGAATAAGTCAACTTGATATAGCTCTCCGCTTTCATTATAGTATCTACATCTATAAATGTTATACCCTTGATTAAAAACAATAATTATAGACAGCTTGGATTTAGCTTTTACTTTTGAAATTTCGGATGAAACAGAACTAAGATTACTCTTTAACTCGTTTATTGAGTTGTCAAAATAGTTCATTGCTAATTCAGTTGCTCCTTTTTCCAAAGCAGTCATGATCGACCGAGCAGTTTTACGCTGTGCATTTTTGACTTCATCATTAAAATAATCCTTGGCAGTCTGTCCGAAATTTAGTTGAGCAATAAGTAAAAAAAGTACAATTGAAAATGTTTTCATAATTGTATATAATTTTTCTCTTTTTTAAAAACAAATTAAAAATTTACCGGTGTTAGAAAATAAGCATTTACCTTTGGAATTAGTATTTATTAGCTATGTTTTATACACTGTATTAAGTGTCGTTTTTTCGGTCGAGCTGTTTCACCTTGTTTTCTATTAAACGTCTGAACTTTTTCAACTCAATAGGTAGTTCTTCTGTGTCAATTTCATACTCATCAATTGTGATTTCCTTTTTTAGTTTTCCATCAGATACTTCTAATATTAATTTATCTTCATTTTTGTTTCCAATGGTGTAAAATCCTTTTAACGATTCATCTAGGATGTTATTAGGTACCTGGTTTATCAAATTTTTGGCAATTTGAAATTGCTCCTCAGACATTATTTCTCCCTTAAAGGTATAACCAGCCTGAGTATGCCTTTTATTGTGCCATATTTCTCTTCTGTCAACAAATAATGCGGAATGAGTCAATTTGTAAATATTATAAGCTCCATAATTGTCACTATGGAATCTTCCAAAAATAAGATAATCAAGGTTTTCGAGATTCAGTTTCTTGTCATTCTTAAAAAGACTATGTAGCACTTTGTTCATTTTCTGTTTATTCAGTTGAGCTTTTAATTCTATCTAAGGAATTTGTATGAGATTAGTTGTGTATTTTCAGTATTAAAGCTAGCAATTAATTTTATACGGTGTTGGGAATAACTTTTTATTTCAGCAAATTACTTCTACAGACTATTCAATTCCGCTAATTTGTCAAGCAATAGATTTCTATAGTTTTCTATATAATCTGGATATACCGCATTTTTAAAACGCCAGGATTTATGAAAACCAGTATCATCTTGATATTCTATATAAAACCCACCATTTTCATTGGTACAGTCAGAGCAATCTAAATATCCATTCGGTTCATTAAATATTTCAGTAGGCAATTCAGTTTTTAATGGTTCAAAATCCTGATAATTTGCATTGTTCATAAGTTGAAAATTACCTTTAAAAAATGTGTTTTCAGGATAAACAAAATCGATGTCTTTATAAAGAGCTTCAGTATCTATTTTATAAATTGTAGAACAATCTCCAGAACAGTTAACATCAGCAAACCAACCAAAAATAAGAGTTCCATTCCTTTCATTATTTCCATTTCCATTGTCATCTGAGCTACATCCGGTTAATAGAAATAATAAGCTTAATATCAAATTCAATTTTGTCATTGCGTAAAATTAGGTTAAAATTATTACCGACGTTTTGAGTAAAATGTGTTTTAAGACATTTTTGTATAGTGTTAGCGGAATTCCCTGTTATCTACCTTTCTCTCCATCCCCATCCCCATTTTAATTTGGGTAGTTTTGCAAAATCACCATACATTTTCTTCACTTCTCTACGTCCTCGTAATGCTAAGTACTCTAGGTTATTTAACTCTAGTATAGGGGAATAATCTTTAGTTACTAAAATTGCGGCAAGCATTCTGTAGCACTTTAATTGAGGCATTTTTCTTAAAAAATCAATACTCTCAATTCGGATATTTTTTGGTGAAGTTCTATCTCCATCGATAAAAAGGCTCTCTAACGAGATGAGTTTTGAAAAAGCTTCGTAATTAGATATTTTTTGAAAATTTTCAACTTGAAGCCCTTTTAGTTTTTTTAATTCAGTCAAAGGTTCAATACTTTGAACAGCCGATCCAGCACCTATATCTAGAAATTCGATTTCGGTTAATTTTGAGATACTTTTCAATGAATCGTACACTCCCCATTTAATCTCTAATCTTTTTAAACCTCTCTGATGACAAACAGCTTCAAACAATTCTTGAGGCATTCTGGTGCCAAAATATAATTCGTCAAAAGCATTTGGGTTCTCTTGCAGGAAACTGCACCATTCAGCTAAAATTCTTTTTTTATCCTTAGCTTTTTTACCATTTTTTTCAATCCAATAATCGAGTTGAGTACAGTTGATTGATAATTTTCTTTCTCCATTAAATTCGTTTAACTCAACAACACTTTTAATCTTATTGGCTTCATCAGGGAAATAATAATTAAATCCATATTCAATTTGTCTCTCAGTTAAACTCATTTTTAGTATTTGTTGTGTTATTACTGTTAATGGTTTCGTATAACCGTCGGTTACGGATTTTAAGATACTAATTTTCGGTTACACACTGACGCGGGCAATTCCGAGTGGATTCGGACGTAGTCGAATCTGCCGTAATTGCTGTTATACTTTGCTGGGTATAGTTTTTTCTCTTTGTTTAGTTGCTTCATACATTACAATTCCGGTTGTTGTAGATAGATTAAAACTCTCAACTTTTCCTTTTATATCTATTGTCAAACAGTATTCACATAATTCGGCTGCTATTTTACTCAACCCTTTCGATTCTTCACCAAACCAAATAGCGAGTTTAGGTTCAACCAATTTAGATTCAGTCAGTTTAACTTGTCTTTTACAAATGTTATGTGGTGAAGTTCCAACTGAAATGAAACCATTTTCATTTAGGAAATCAAAACAAGTTTTAGTTTCTGTAAATACCTTTATATCAGTCCACTTTACAGCACCGTTTGAATACTTTAACAATGATTTTCTTTGTCTTAACTCTTCAAGATTATCTTCAAGTCTTTTTTGTCCATCAATCACAAACAATTTGTCAACTCCAAGTCCATTTATATTCCTTATTACATTTCCGATATTCATCATGAAATTTGGATTTTCTAAAACTGCAATAAGTTCAAATTTTTCAGTCAATTTCGTTTAGTTTTCCTCAAATTATGTACAACGTTAAATATAACAAACGTTTCTGACCCAAAGGGCAGCTATGTATTGTTATTCATATTATGAATGTCGTTTTTAATTCTAATTATAGCTAAATCATCCGTCACCAAATGATTCCATTTATCTTTTAGAGTTCTAATTTTTCTATCAAGAAAATTATCAAATTCAGCACCTTCACTATCTATTAATAAATATTCGATAATTTCATTTTCTGATTTTTGTTTAGATTTATTCTCAAGATTTTTAAATGTAAAGATTCCATCTGTACAGATTGATAAATCCTTAAAGTTAGAAATAGTTAGTTTTTGTTCTTGATTAACAAACCAATTCTCAAAATCATCTGCTAAATGATACCCGAGATAGTCAGGTTTATCATTTTGCTCATATTCGAATAATTCTCCATCTTTGCAAATCAATCCGTCCCCGATAGTCAGAAATTCAGCTTTTGATTCTTTAGTTTCGATAATTCCAATTATTAAAGTTGAGAGCAATTCATTCGTTTCAAGTCCGAGTTGATTTTTGAGTAGTTTAGTCTCATCAATCAATATTTTAACAACGTCCTTTAGTTTATCTTTTAATTCTATTGAGTTATTAGCTACAAATTCTTCGTAAAATTTCTTTTTAGCAATATTTCGCAAAATTTTCCCGAAAAGAATAGAAGCAAAAACTGATTCTGTTCCCATTGTACAGCCATCCAATACAGCAATCAACTTTTCGTTAGTCCCAATTTGCTCCTCAACTAAGAAATCCTCACAATGATTTGTGTGAAATTCTCCAATATTTAGTGTTTTATATATTCTCATTCAGTTTAATGCATCACAACGGTCTCGGCTATGAGTAGTTGCGAGAGTTAGTATTTAACTTAGCAAGTACACACCCAACTGAAAATCCGCAAGGATTTTCAGAAGTAGGCGAGAACAAGTAATTACTTATAACCATTGTTACAAACAGTTATTCTGTAAAGTATTTTAAGACTTTATTCTGCGAAATAGCCCAAACTACATTATCGTTATAAGAAATATTCTTAAAGTTTGAAGTGTTGGTATATTCTAATGTCCAAGTTGTGCCACCATCTGTGGTACTGAATATTTCTTTATCTTTAATACACCATCCTCTAGTTTCGTTTTTGAAAGAAAATGCCCCATATTCAAAATCATCTGAAATAATTTGCCATGTATTACCCCCATCTATAGTTTTACATAGTTTATTTCCAGTGGTTGGGCTGAAAATTTGTATAAAACCTATTGATTGAGATATAAATTGAATTTGAGTTACTTTAACATTATCTCCAGGAAGATTTATTTCAACTTCTGTCCATATACCATCATCCAAAAAAAGTAATAGTGGTTTATTTGAATCAGAAGACCTTCCGCCAGCCCATATGTGATTATTATCGATAGCAAAAAAATGTGACAATTCAATATTACCACTAGAGTTATTATAAGTTTCATTAAAATTAATTCCATCTATTGTCTGATATACAACTTTATCAGAAGTTATTATTGTTCCGTTTTGCATATTATCGTTCACATAAGTAGCAATAATTCCAGAATTTATGTCATCAGGATTATCAAATATGAAATTTAAATTATCAGAACCTCCTACTGGAATTCTATTTAAATTAGAAAAATCACTCCACCCTTCATCATTTGAAGTAGCATGAAAAGTACCATTAAAACCAACAGGAGCCCATCTTTCCCAGGATAGACCTCCGTCTATTGTTCTATAGACTTGACCGCCGCCGCCATTATCATTTAATGAGAAATATGCTTTATTTCTATTAATAGTTTGAGTTCTCCAAATTCTGTCATCTGAAATATTAAAATCGATACTATGCCATTGATTTATGGAATTTGGAAGTATTCCAATATTACCATTATATTTATTATCAACATTATTGATAATTATTCTGTTTTCAATTTCTATTTTTAAAACAGGTATTGTATTAGAGATAATAGGTAGTTTAACATCTATTTCTAAATTGTTTACAGAATTAATTTCAGCTTCTGTATTATCAAATAATACTTTCACTTTGTCTACTTTATTCGTGAAATTAGTTCCTCGAATAATAATGTTTTCTCCACTGTAACCATAATTTTCAGAATAGGAATTTATAGTTGCTTTTTCTGGAGTAACTGGTTCATCTGTAATACTTTCATCGTTAGATGAGCAAGACATAATTAAGATTAAAATAAATGATAAAATCCCAGTTTTAGTAATAACTTTCATTCAATATTTATGTTTTAATTGTTTGTAAGGTTTAGTTCTAAAAAGCGTTTTAATGCAATTTTATATAGTGTTAGTGGCTTTTTTAACTTTTCTATTCCTTTCATTTTCTATTTCACCCGCATTTGGACCGAAGCCTTTTTCATTAAATCCATTCACAAATAGTTTCCCTGTTTCTCCTTTGTTTAGATATGAGATTTGAAAAAGTATTTTTAGATTTTTTTGTCTTGTCTCAGATGCGATATCAGCTTCAAAGTATAAGTCATTTGTTCTCACTCCGTGATAAACAACTTTTCTTAATTCATATTCCGTAGCTATTTTGAAGTGTTCGGTACTGTCCTCGAATATTTTATGTTTCAATATTGTTTTACCAAGTGAATCTATATTGATTACCTTATTAAAAATGGTGTCAATTTTTTGGGTTAAGAGAATGTTAGTTTCATATTTATTTTTGGCAGAATCTATACGAGGGGTAATGCTCATAAAGTATTTCTCATTGTACATCGATAAATCATGCTCATAGATTGTGAAATCTCCTTTAACTTCAGGGGTATCCTCAAGACTGGTATCAATATTTAGAGCGTTATTCTGCAGGTTGATGTCTTTCTTTTCATCAGTATTAGTAGTCCGATGACACCCAAAACAAATAATTATTAACACATATAGAAGTATGCCCTTTTTCATTTTAATTCTCCATAACGTTTACTATAAGTGGCGTAGCTGGGCAAAATGTTACCTTTGTGTTGAGTTTTTTCTACGGATTAATTACTAACGTTAACTTTCGGCAAGCATTGAACCTTCATAAATATACAACAACCAATCGATTGATCACTTAGTTGCTATGATCACATATATGCTGTCATCACCTATTGCAATCGGCTGGCTATTTCCAATTTTTTATTAATAAGATTCTGTTCACTTTTTTTGATCGTACACTTTAAAGCTTCACGTAAATACTTTCTTTCCATTTGATTGTTACCATTGATTTTATGTAATTCTGCCAATAAACAGTAATAATGGTTGTTCCCATCTAACTCTAATTTATTTGCTTCCTTAATAGCTTCATGTACAGAGTTCGTCTTAGATAAAACATAAGCTCTGTTTAATGCAACAATTGGCGAATACTCAATAGTTAACAATCTGTCGTAAAGTTGAAGAATGTTGTCCCATTTTTTGGGGTTATCCGTTGTATGCCAGAACGCTATTGCCGCTTCTAAATGATACTTGGAGATAACGCTTCCATGGGATGCTAAGTTCAAATATTTTTTACCTTTCTCAATTAAAGGTTTATTCCATTTAGCTCTGTCTTGTTCATTGAAAAGTAAATCTTCGTTTGAGCTGTTCATTCTTGCATGAATTCTTGAAGAATGAAAGGATATCAATGCGATTAATGCATAGGCAGCAGTTTGTTGTTCGACTTGTATTTTAGACAAAAGCAAAGCCAACCTTAGTGCTTCCCAACAAATTTCCTCACGTACATTATGTTCTCTTATACTGCTATAATACCCCTCATTAAACAGAAGATAAATGATTCGTAGAACAGTATCGTATCCTTGATTGTAGTTTTCTAATTTGAGATTTGTATTTAGTATTCCATTTTCGCTGATTTTCTTTTTTGCTCTATACAGAATCTTATTAATTGCTTCATCATTTGATAAAAGTGCTTTTGCAATTTCATTAATATTAAATCCACATAAGATTCTTAATGCCAAACATATTTTTGCTTTATCACGTATTCTTAGATTGCAAACTACGAAAATCATTTTAAGTTGGCTATCTTCAACTATGTCATTAGAAATTTCTTCAGGCTGGATAGAATTTGTTTTTGATTCTAAATTGACAAGAATTTTCTCCTTATAGATTTTACTTCTTTTATAGTAATCTTTTAAGTTGTTAACAGCCACCTTTCTTAACCAGGCAGTAGGCTTATCAGGAACTCCTTTATGAGCCCACGTTTTCATTGCTTTTAAAAATGTTTCTGATACAATGTCTTCCGCTAATTGCACTTCAGTTACCCCATAATATTGACAAAGTACAGCAATTAGTTTACTGTACTCTGTCTTAAAAATTTCTATTAGTTGAGTATCGTCTATCATTATACCCTTCTTGTAAGATTACATGCCTTCAAAATTCATAATATCTCTTACTTCTACTTTTCCGCCATTTTCTAAGGCAGGACAACCTTCTGCAAGTTTAATTGCATCTTGTATCGTTTCAGAACATACGATAATAAAGCCTCCAACAATTTCTTTGACTTCTGCATAAGGTCCATCTGTAATTGCCCCATCGGAGTGCATTATCTTTCCTTCGAAACCTAATGCCTCTCCAGGGTTTTTGAGTTTGCCTTGTGCATCAATGGATTTCATCCAATCTTGCCATGCTTTTACTTCAGCTTGAATTTGTTCAGGAGTTGGAGTAAGGTCAGGGGTAGGTTCGCTATGAAATAGCATCATAAAATCTTTCATTTTAATCTTTTTTATTGTTAACATAAATAATTATCATATACCTGACGATTGAAATCTATTCAATTGGACATTTTTTTTAATTTTTTTTGATTGCTGATAGGCGGCTATGATTTCATATACACTGTTGCACTTTCGTTATTTTTTGTTTTCTATTTCATTCTCCAAATCCGTAACTAAACTATGATATTCTGATTTTAAGCTCTTACCTTTTGTAATTACATCACTCATCTTGTTAAGAAGTAGTATGTACATATTCCTAACTTCTTGTGAATTAAAATTTTTAGTATATGAAATTCTATCTCTATTTTCTTCCTCATAAGTTCTTTCTCTAAGTCTAGCTAAAACCTCTGGGTTGATATTATAATTATTGATAAAATATTTTTCCAAATGTTCCTTTGTGTATTCTGTTATTTCATCTTCACTTTCCTGATAATCTTTTACTTTATCATAAAGTTTGGATATTTTATTTTTTAGAGAATCATTTGATATTAACTCTATTTTACCCGAATTAATCATGGAGTTGTAAATACCAGTAGAAGGGTCGAATGTGTGATTCCTGACATTTGTTGTTATTAAAGAATCAAGGTAACTAAGTTGTAGGTCTGAAACCTTAATGAAGATAACTTCTTGTAAGCTTCCATTTCTTTGAATTTGAGCAGTGAGAATCTGGTTAAACTCTACAATATTGATTTTTATAGACTCTTGTATGCTTTTTAAAATCTTTAGTTCATCTTTTTTTAATTGTTCATTTTGATTCCAATTATTTATTTGGAGTGCAATTAAAATCCCAATGACGACAAGTATGATTTCACCAATTGCATATTTTAAATATTTTACAGTTTTTCCTTCTGAAAGCGAGTTTTGTCTAATATTTCTAAAGAATTTTATCATTAATTAGCGGTTTCTGATAATGAAGCACAACATTTTATATAAGTAGCGTAGCAGGGCAAAATGTTACCTCTGCGTTGAGTTTTTCTACGCATTGATTGCTAACATTAACTTTTTGCAAGCATTGCACCTTTATAAATATACACAAACCAAGTCAATTGATTACATAGCTGGGATGATCACTAATATAGTGTTACCACACGCTTTTATCAATATTTTTTACTTCAGGAGTTTGACTTTCAGCTAACCATTCAGAATTACATTTCCCCCATCTGATTTAGAGTACTTATTTCCGCATTACGCTTATAAATTGTTATAGGCTGATTTTAACTTATCCAACCTACCTTTTTTTTCCATTCCAGGATTTCCTGTTTTCTTTTTTCAAAATCAGTTGGTGGTTGTCTATTTTCGTTTTTTACCCTTTCTTTCATAATTTCCGTTTGTTCTTCAAGTAAATTAAGACCAAGAGCTTTTCTTCTTTGATTGACCTTTGCTATGTTATCATATTGATTAGGGTTCATTTCTCCATTTTCGTCCCAATCAAATTGAGTTCCGTAGAGTTGTGGTTTTCCTTCAAAAACAGCTATTCGGTCGGTCAAATATGCTAAACCTTTAGGATCGGCTTTACTTTCGTTAACAGCTATTTTCAATAATTCTGCGAATTTTTTCATAAAGTAAGGTTGTCCGATAGAATGTTGAATAATTAACCAAGCTGCTTCACTCGCTTCTTTACCTACTTTGTCAACTGTTGGATAGCCGATTGTGTCAATTATTTCATCTAATATTTTTGCATTTCTGCTGTGCAGATTCGCCATTTCTTCGTTATACCCTTCGTCAAGTTGTCCGTTTTGAATAAGTTTGTCACGAAACTCCAAGTCTGCATTCTTCAGTTGAATAATTTTTTTAGCTATTTCTTCGTTGTTCATTTTTGTTGATTGTATCCTGTTCAACTTGCTTATACACCGTGTTAGCAAACAGTTTAATTAGTACTTCCTATCATTGGTTTACGTATCATGAATACTCCAATCCATAAAAACCAGACTATTTGACCTATTCCAAAAATTTCTGTAAAAATATCCAATGGATAGGCAGTTAGTATTCCCGCCACTCCCACTAGAATACCCAAAAAATTTAGTGGTTTGGAAAACAAATCCCCCTTTAAGGCAGTTAGGCTTAATAATAAGACCCAAATTCCTCCAACTATTTCATTCCCTCCTCCGAGACCTTCTGTAATGATATTAGTTGCGGAAAAGACTAACATTGCATTTTCGGGCTCTTTACTTCCCATTTCAATAACAGTGTTGAGACTTATATTGTCGATCATTCCACTTGCAATTACTAACCCAGCCCAAATTATTCCAAAAGTTGATATTATTTGTGAACGAATTGCCGAGTAAGTTTTTAATCGGTGATGAATTGCAACAACCAATACCACTAATAATATCCCAAATAAAATATAACTTGTAAAAGTCAATAGTGAAAAAATCAGATGATTTTCTGCTAAGAAATCAAGCCTTTCATTTGCACTCGCATTGGTATCTGGATAAACTAGTATTGCTCCGTAAATAATGAAGGCAACGATATATATAAGTCCCTCAAGAATTGCACAAACTCCCCCCGTTTTTTGTAATTTCTTTTCATTCATATTTTCTTATTCTTTAGGAGTAAGACGATTCAAAACATATTCTGTTACGGCACTTGACCTAATGTTTGCTAACGACATTTTTTATAAGTAGTTGCGAGAGTTAGTGCTTAACTTTTCAGAAATAGGCGAGAACCAGCAATTACTTATAGCCATTGTTGTACTTACGTTATTTCATTTTTTCTTTATTAATAGTATTTCCTTATTTTAATTAAAGTTTCGAATTAGACTTTATCATTTTGAAATTTTTCAGCTAGTTTATAATAATCAATTAGTTGTAATTCTCTTACGTAGATTTCATCTAACCTATCTCTAAATAATTGTAAGTTTTTGTTTGCCTGCTCCACAGAATTAAATTCAGTTGATAGCATTAAGTCAATAAGTTTTGGAACAGATTCATATGTGAATTTCTGTTGATTATAAATTTTTGATAGTATAAATAATTTATCATAGTTCATATTCACAATTAAAGGGTGAGACTTTGCAATATCCCAAGCATCGCTGGAAGGAAAATCACTCATAATAGTTCCTTTGCTGAATGCTTTGTAAATTGTAGACTTGTCTTTTATGAATGCCTCAATAAAATTTTTATCACTAGAAAGACTATCTATTCTATTAACTATTTCCTTATGGTAAGGAACCCAATAATCCAAAAGCTTTTTATTAGTTATTAGCTCTGAATTTATTTTCAAAAACAATTCCTGAGCATTTCGTTCATTTTTTTTATCCTCAATTCTTTCGCTTAGATACAGCCCTAATACTACACTAAAAACAATGAGAATTACTTGACCAAAATATTTAAGTATTAGGTTTTTTGTAATGCTTGATGTTCTATTATTTTTCATTCAATTATTCGGTTTTTTTTATGGTTCTTTATAATGAAGCACAACGGTTCGGCTCAACTGCATTAAAACGCAGTTTAGGTGTTGTTGTAGGTACTTCTTATTCGTAAAACATCTTTTTTATCGTCTCCTGTATGAAAAATAAATTACTTACTGTAAAAAGCCCAATTGATTCCTCCAAATTACTGTTATTTGGTTTTAGCTCTATATTTTCATCAGAACCTATTAGGTGAATTTGTCCTGCCAAATCAGGTTGATATTTCATTCCGTAAATGGCGAAATTAGCAATGCGCATTTTTCCATCATTAAATTTCTGACCTTTGGCTCTTAGTTTGTTTAATTCTCCCATTTCAGGTATTGTTTCAAATACTCCATCATAAAATTCAAGAATTGGAGCTTCATTAACTCCAGTCAGTTTATGGATGTAAGCGACATAATATTTAACATCTAATTTTATTGAAACAATATCATTCGCTCTGAAGAAAGTAAGATTATCTGGTTTTCTTGGTTTCCTCTTTAATTCAGAAGGTTTTGTTTTCAAAAAGTCTTTTATCCGACCAGATTTGTTAAAAAAATCATCACTTAAAACTACATCATCATTCAATTTATCTATTGCTTTAATTGCTTCATCAGTTATTGATTTATCAGACAATCCATATTTGTGAAATAAGATGGCTAATGTCAAAGCAACCTTTTCCTTATAGTATTGAGAAACCCCTTTATCTGCGAATAAAACACAATTCCATCTTGTTAGGAGAAGAGGTATGGCATACGCAGAAACATCATTAATACTTCCTCCTTTTTTGAAGGACATAGCAATATTAATTACCCTGGCTAGATCTTCCTCTACTGCTTTAGCGAGTTGCTCGAACCCAATTTTTTCTAAAATCTGTTTATGTGTCATTTTAATTACCTACAAGGGGCTTGTATAACCGTCAGTTACGGGTTAATATACGTTAATTTTAGGTTTGGTACAGACGTTAGCAATTTCAGGTGGATTCGACTACGTCCGAATCCACCTGAAATTGCGGTTATACATTGTTGGGCAACGTTTTTAATTTATTATTTTATTAGCAATTTTCCGTAATTTATCATCATTTGCTCTATTGCAATCATGGGAGGAGATATAACCTTCATACTTTTCAAAGTATTTCGCCTGTTTTGACAAAAATGGCTTCCAAGTTTTCAAGTCCGAAGTACCATGCATAGGAAAGAGTTTAACATGGGCATGATCCACGCCAAAGCCTTCCATCATCAGTCCAGTTCTACCAACATCATCTAATTTTTTATCTAATAATTTTCCCACTTGTTTTGCAGCGACGGTCAATTTTGATAATTCTTCATCTGTCAAATCAAAGCAATAACTGCTTAAGTGTTTTTTAGTTGCCACAACTGTAAAGCCTTCTGTATTAGGAAAAATTGAGAGAAATGCTATATGTTCTTCACTTTCCCAAATTTTGAATGCAGGAGCTTTTCCATTAACGATATCACAAAAAATACATTTACTCATAATTTATTCGAATGTTGCCTAACGGTTTGTGTATGGTTAGTTGTGTATTTTGACCCTAAGTTAGCAAATAAAGCTCAAACTTTGGTTAAGCAATTATTTTAAAAAAAATAGAACCGCAATGAACTATACCCTCGTGTTGGCATTAGTTATTTTTCGTTAGTTTTTTAAATATGATTGGGATACCTCTGTTAGAAGTCATTTCAAACTCATTCTTTGTTATTTTTTTAAAAGTTATGGTTTCATTATTTCTTTCAGAGAAAAATGTATTCTCGTTAATTTGCATTAATGATAATAATCCGAATCTTTTACTCTCTAGGTATAGTTTGCTTTCTTTTTCTACTATGGTTTTAAGCTCTTTAGATAGCGACGAGTGATATGCCCCAGCATATTCTCTTAAGAGTATTTTGTTTGGGTATTTCGTATTAGAATATTCGGAATTAAGTAACATTGATGCAATTCTAATTGGTGCACTATATGATAATCCAAGATCAAATTTACAATATCCACAATTTCTTAAATGTGCTATAAAAAGTTTTGATTTTGGAAAATATAATACTACAGAGCCATACCCCCAACCTAAACCATCATGTAGTATATAATTATGTCCATTTAAGTTCCCAGTAAATACGCCATATCCATTTCCTGCATAGCTACCATTGTTGTATTTTACTGGCATAATAAGCTTTTCTACATTAGGTTTATTTATTATTTTATAATTCATTAGTGCGTCATACCAAATTGATAAATCGTTAACTGTAGACATTAGTCCACCTGCAGAGTAAAAATAAGAATCATCACTGTCTATTTTTCTAATTTGATAGTCATTTTCGTTAAACGAATCGTATCCAATTGCTCTATTCTCAATAACTTTGGCAGAGTTTTCTAAAAAAGTATTATTCATTTTTAGAGGAGTAAAGAAAACCTCTTTTAAATATGTTTCATAGGTTTTATCGCTAACAAGTTCAATAATGTATCCCAGTAATTGATAGGCTACATTGTTATAATCATATTTATTTCCCGGTTCTGTATCAAACTTTTCTTTTGTAAAATATTCAAGAATAAAATCAGAGTCATTTTCATTTCTATTTCTAATTGCTCTTTTAAAGTCATTACGTTGCTTTTCATCGTTCTTGTATTCCATACCTGAACTATGAGATAATAAATGCCCAATTGTAATATTTTTCCCTTCTTTTGGAAAGTTGGGAACAAATTTTGAGATTTTATCTTGTAAAGAGATTTTTCCTTTTTCTATTAATGTGAAGATTGCTACTGCGGTGAATGGTTTCGTAACAGAAGCAATGTTAAAGACATTATCTAATTGCATATCTATGTCTAATTCAAGATTACTTTTCCCAAGTGCTGCCGAAGCGATATGTTTTCCATTTTGTGTCACAAGAAAAGTTCCTCCTGGTTCATCCGTCGGAAAAAATGATAAAATCTCGGCAATTTTTTTACCATTTATTTTAATTTTTTGGTTTTGTTTTTTTTTAAACTTTTTGTTTTGAGAACAGCAGGTTAACGAAAAAAAGCATAACGTAATTAATGTAATTAATTTATTAGGTTTCATAATTGTAAAAATATTTTTATTGCTAAAAACAACTATAAAACAGAGTTATACGACCGAATAATTTATTCGAACTCTTTTTTTTGAAACTTTTTTCTGTATATGGTTGGTGTAACTCCTGTTGCTTTTTTAAAAGCCGTATTAAATGAAGATTTAGAGTTATATCCTACTTGGTATAAAATTTCGAGTATTGTAAGTTTTGATTGTGATGTATCTTCTAATATTTCTTTTGCTTTATTGATTCTATGTTTATTTATAAATTCGTAAAAGTTCAAATTCAATTGTGTATTTATTAAAATCGAAAGATTTCTTTCTTCCATTTGCATTTGATCGGCTAAACCCTTAATGGTTAAATCTGAATCTAAATAAGGCTCTTCTTCAGACATAAATTTTTTAAGTTTTGCTTTTTGGCTATCCCAGAGGTCTGTTTCAGGAGTAGTTTTTTCTGCTTTTAATATAGATGCTAATTGTAAGTTTGAAGAAATTCCTCTAAATAATTTAGGGGCATTTAATGCTTTAAGAATTAGCCAACAAGTAAAGCCTAGCATTATTAAAGAAGTAGAGAATCTTAAAATAGAGATAAAACCAAAATGACTCCCAAAGCGGTAAATGTTTTTTACAAGTGCAAAAATGAATAAGAGCAAACAAATCATATTCATTTGAAATAACCATTTATAATTTATGCCTGTACTTTTAGAATAGTTTTCAAATAAAAGTTTTTTATATCTAGTAAGTAAAACAAAAGTGACTACGATGTAAAATAAATTTTGAAGATGTGCTAAGATATAGGATAATTTACCTTCTAATGTATGTGTGTAATTATGATAGAATAAAAGCTGTTCACTTTCATTTGCCAAATAAAAATTTGGAAGTAATAATATGGTGTTAGCAATAAATGGAGTTAATAACAAAAGATGTTTTGATGAGATTTTAAAATCGGAATATATTGTTGATAGTGTAAATAAGAAAAGTAATGGTGCTTGAAAAAACGCACCAATATCCATTCTTAAAATATCAATAATTGGTGTTAATTCTAAATTAAAAGTAAATGGAAGTATATCTACAGTTCTAATAATTAAAAAAACAGCTAAAAAAAAATTACCTATTCTATTCTTTGATTTCACGTAGAATAAAAAGAAAGCAAAAAATAACGAAGTAAAAATTAATAGAATATTTGTGTAATGAAGCAGTAAATCAGCACTCATAAATAGGAAGGTAGATTATTAGTTTATGCACTGACTTGATTTTCATAATTAATGCCAACGGTTTGTGTATGACTCGTTGCGGAAAATGTCCACCGGACTTTTCCGCCGTAGCCGAAAGATAGCAAATTGCAATGAATTCCGATTAGGAATTCATTGCAATTTGCTATACACGTTGTTGCCGACTGCTTTCTTTTTCATTTATTTAAATTTATCTAATCCAACAGTAACAATCATTTCGGCTAAGTCATCTCCATTTATTACTCTGATTCCATTATCATTTGCCATATTTTGCGCCTTTTCTGTAAATTTCCCTGAAGTAACCACCCAACCAAAAATTGGTTTAGAGTTATCTTCATTATCAATTTTTATTGCTTCGACTATTTGATTTACAGCATGTTCATCAGAACTTTCTTTATGCTTTTTTACTTGAACATATATTTGTAATCCTAAATGAACGAAATTTGCTAAAATATCAACATCAGCAATTGAATTTTTGTATTTGTTTTTTGTGGGTATTTCGCTTGTTGTTGCTCCAAGACCTAACATTAGTTGTTGCACGAGTTTTTCAAATTTTCGGTCATCTAAATACGCCTCTTTTGAAGTTTGGTTTACTTTTCTTTTTTGAAGATTCGAGAGCCAATTTTATATCTTCAATCAAATCCGTCGCACTAACACAAGTTCCTTGATATTTCAATCTTGAAATTAGTCCTGCACCACAATAATCTCTTTGAATTGGTTTTCCGTTATTCATCCATTTCACATTTCTTCTGATTGCGGTATCTGCTTCAACCTTATTTTCAAGATATATTGTTGAACTTGTTATTTCACCTAAATAAAATGCTCTTGGTATTGGAACAATTGCCAAATCTCCAACTTTCATTTCTCTAATGAATCTCCACATATAGCCCGTTGCTTGTCCTAATGAGTATGGATTATTTTCATAGTTAGGATGATAAATTTCCTTTAATCGTTGTTTGAATTCATCTCGATTTAAAGAAGTATTGAACAATTCATCTTTTGTATAAGACCACCCAATTACAATTTGATTTTTCACCAATAATTCATCAAGCCGATTTATTCCACTTGGTGCACATCTTATTATGAATGCTTGTTGGTTGTTCATTTTTTTCTTTTTAGTTGGCGGTAACGGTTTGGCTATGGTTAGTACAGGAATTAAAAATAGTAAGCTTTTAGTTAAGTACTTAGCCAAAATTTTTATTTTTAACTTATCAATTTTAAAAGCCAAATCAACGATTTGGCGGACTTAGTTTAAAGCTCTAAATTTTGGGTTAAGTACCAAAAACCATATTAATTATAGCCATTGTTAGACATAGTGATTATCTGTGCTTTTCAATCATATTATTAATGCTCGTTTCTTTCTCAATTAATGGATTCCAAGTTTTAGGAATGAAATCAGAAAGTCTATTTCTGTCAAATTTATGAAGTCCTTTAATTGTCCAAAAGAATTCTTCTATATCTGTTAAATCATTGGGCTTATCGATTTTCCATTGTACTAATCGTCCATTTTTTTCTATAAAATCGTTTATTAAACCTTGAATACGATTTTGATGGTCAGAATTAAGAAGTTCCCAAAAAGAAAGGAATAAATCCCCTAGCTTTTCTACCATATGGGTTTGATTAAAATTTAATCTATCATCAAGTACAGCTTCTTTAAAGTAAGCTAAATGTTCATTATAGTCTTCTTTATCAAAATTTGGAATGTTATTTTTCTTAAAATGTTTTTTTAGTTTGTTTTTAATTATTGTTAGATGATAATAACTATGTTTTGAGTAATTCGATTGAAAATTTATTAATTCTGCAAATGAGATTTCAAAGTCAATGTCATATGGCGAGATGTAATATTTATAAAACCTCTTCTTAAAAAAGAACTCTTTAGTTTCCTTTATTACTTGAAGAAATTTATTAAAATCATCATTGTCTTTATATTGAATACAAAAATCCTCCATTAAATTAAATAAGGAAACCCTTTTACTTGAGTTAAGAGGCAATTCAAAAGAGGTATTTATAAATTCATTTAAGCGTATAAAAAATAAATCGGCTCTTTCTTCATCATGGAAATATAGCATTGATTTATCATCAGTCAATTCAAATAGAGTAGGACTAATTATGGTTAAAGCAAAGCTTCTATATTGTTCTATTAATAATCTTACGTCCATATTCATTAATTATGCCTAACGGTTTGGCTAAACTACGTTTTAATGCAATTTAGAGCAACTAGCTATTTTCAGTTAAAATGCATTTTCATTCCTTCGTGTGATTTTTTAAATCCCAATTCCTCATAAAACTTAATCGCTTTAGGTCGTTTTTTGTCTGTCGTTAATTGAATTAAATGTGCTTTTCGTGCTTTGGCTCTATTAATAGCCCATTCAAACATAATTTTTCCAATTCCGAGTCCTCTTTTATCCTTTCTAATTCTTACTGCTTCAATTTGTGCTCTAATTCCACCACGATAGGTCAAGTATTGTATAAATGATAGTTGAAGAGTGCCTATTATTTCCAGATCTTCATTTTCAAGAACAATTAATTCTTGATTTTCATCAGAGTTTATTTTCTCAAAAGCCTTTAAGTATTCAGAAGGCAATGGAATTTGAAAATTTTCCCTTTTCTTTCCAAGTTCATCATCAGCAATCATTTCCACTATTACTGAAACATCATTTTCTGTTGCTTTTCTAAACTTCATTTTACATTTCAAGTTTTCGCTTGTTGCTAACGATTTTGTGTATGGCTCGTTGCGGAAAATCAGCTATGATTTTCCGCCATGACCGAAAGATAGCAAATTGCAATGAATTCCGATTAGGAATTCAGCAGCGATGAGCTATACTATAGCATCCATGAAAAAGCAGTAAGTCAAGTATCTTTAAGGTATACTAAAAAAATAAAGACATGATTACTCAAATTACTGCTTTTACCAAAGTCATATATTGGTATTAGAACATTTATCAGGTTATGTTGGTTTAGCTCCAGGAATTCATCAGAGCGTTGATAGTCAAAAGAGTAGAGGGTATTACCATGCGAGCACATCGATTAATGCGCAGTTATTTTATAGAAGCTTCTTGGCAGGCGATACGCACAGACCCAGTAATGCAAGCCTATTATCGTAAGCATATAGGAAAGAACTCAAAGACAATTATCATCAAGGTAGCTCGCAAATTGTTGAGTAGAACTTTGGCAGTAATTAAAACAGAGACTCTATACCAAAAAGGAGTTCTAGCATAAAAAAAAAGATAACAAAGCTCACAAAGAAGTAGCAAAGTCTGTATCACAAAACAACGTGGGTGAGCCCATTAACTTGGCATCACATATTTATAGCAAGTGGACGGGTTTATTATAGCTTATAATCATGCAGATGCTGGTGACCGCTAAAAGAGCTGGATCACAAATAGGATGCTGAGCAAGTTATAAAGTATTTAAATGTTGACAATCAATCAGCAAATAGGAGCGAATTGCCAACATTTAAACACTCCAAAATAAATATTATGAGATAATTAAAAAATAAAATATTAACTTCGAAGAATTCGGCTAGTACTTTTCATAGGACACCGTGTTGGCAGTAGTTATTTATTCGACATTCAAATTTTGTCTTTCAACTAGAAAATCAAAAGTTAATTCCGATAAGCCTTTTCCATTTACCACTCCATTCCAAGCTCCATGTCCAGCAGGGTTACCATTCGGTAGTGTTAAGGTCGCCAGTTTGTTGTAAATACCCAATGAGTTATAGATACTTTGCAGTTCAAGTGCTTCTTCATAAGGAGTGACAAGATCCTGTGCTGTGCCATGCCCCATAAATAATTCTGGATCACTAGCATCATATCTGTCATATTGTTCTAAGTTATAAACTGCTTCAAAAACATCTAATTTTATGTTTGAACCCCAGAAATAAACCATACTTCTCACTATATAAGATTCGTTTAAGTTTGTAGTAGATAGTGTTGGGTCATCGCTAATGGTAATCTCATTTCTAAAGTCTTCTTGATTTGAAATTCCTAAAGCAATTGTAGTAATTGCTCCTGCTGACGCTCCACCAACTGTAATAAAATCTTTATTTATGCTATAGGTGCTTGCGTTTGCCACAATCCAACGAAGAGCTGCTTTTGCATCCCTTTGGGCGAGATACATAGCAGTAGCTTGTTGAACTTCATCCGCACTCTGCGATCCTTGCAAAGCATTTTCAATCCATTCTTGAGGCGCAATTCCACTATAATACGTATATAACTGTTCTGGAGTCATTCCTTGTATTGTACCAAGTTCTTCTACTGTTCTATAATCTATAGATGCAAATACCCACCCTCTAGATGCATAAAAATTAGCCATATCTACAATTTCAGGCTTAGTTTTTGTCCCACCTGTAAATCCTCCTCCATGAATGAACATATAGATAGGTCTATTTGTGGAATTATTATCAGGATAGTAAACGTCTAATTTTAGAGGTGTTGCAAAAGAGGAAGTGCTTGTCATATTATGACTCAGCCCTTCAGCATATGTAATATTTTCATCTTTTAAAACTGTGTAAGAGGATTCAGCCTGAATTACAGGTGTTCCATTATCAGGTGTAATAGATTCGTTTTTACTGCAAGCAGTAAACAATAATACTGTGAGAACTGTTAAATAAGCTACTTTATTCATGCTGCGTACATTAATTGATTTTTTTTCTTAGACAATGTTTTCTTGTAAAGGTTTAATTACTGCTAACGATTTAGTATATGAAAAGTAGCAGGGTTATATACGTAAGTCTTTTAGGTTTAAGAAAGATAGCAGAAAAGAAATAAACTTAAAGTTTAACTCTTAACTGCTATTTTTTATATACAGTGTTGGCGGTTCGTTGTTTTTAATCAACCAAACAAATCGGGTTGTGATTTACTTTAAAGTTTACTGAATTTGCAATAAAGCAAAGTTCATTAGCTTTTTTATGTAACTCAATGGCTTTTTTTATCATTGAAGTTTCTGTGACTTTAGTTTTTGGATTTAAATTGACTTCTGAAAAATGTCCACTGCCATTGCATGTTTCATACATAATTCCAGTCGCTTGGTCTGAATATTCAGTTATAATTACGTTGGATTCAGAGCATAAATGCAAATACCAAAGCATATGACAGGCTGATAATGATGAAAGTAAAAGTTCCTCCGGATTGTATTTCGTCTTATCTCCACGAAAAGCTGGGTCAGATGAACATAAAATATCAGGTTTTTTTTCAATAGATATAGTATGACATCTCTCAAACTCTTTGTAATTGGATGTTCCTTTTCCTTTATTACCAGTCCATTTTACAGTGGCTTTATAATTATGTTCTTTCATCATATTACATAATCTTCATTACTCCACCACCTTTTCATCCATTTGTCAGATACAACTTTAGCCTTTTCGTAATTATCAACAACTACTATCAATTGATTAGAATGGTCACTATATTGCGTCAAGATATTAACTTTAGCATCAGCTAATTTTTTACAAAATGCTCCTAGTTGTCCAGGGACATCTTGTCTAAGTTTCTGAATTATCACGTCACTTATATTAATAACCTTTATTCCGACTTTTTCTAATTCTACTTTTGCTTTGTCGGCCTCTTCAACCAAAAAGTGAGCTATTGATAAATCTCCATTTTGAAAAACTCCTCCGCCTTCTAAGCTAATTTTGTTTTTTCCTAGAGTTTCTCCCATTAGAGCCAGTTGTCCGAGCTTGTTTTCAAATAAAATTTCTATGTCTTTCATTTATTACGATTTTAATGTTTAGCAAAGTAAATTGATTTATTACATTTACATTTCATTTGAGAATGAATAATGGATGAAAATAATTTTATTACTGTAGCATCATTATTATGTGAGCCATCAAGAGCGAAAATAGTATGGAATTTATTAGATGGCAGAGCTTATACAGCTAGTGAATTAGCTTTGGTTTCTGACTTATCTCCTAGTTCAGTAATGCAAGCCTATTATCGTAAGCATATAGGAAAGAACTCAAAGACAATTATCATCAAGGTAGCTCGCAAATTGTTGAATAGAACTTTGGCAGTAATTAAAACAGAGACTCCATACCAAAAAGGAGTTCTAGCATAAAAAAAAGATAACAAAGCTCACAAAGAAGTAGCAAAGTCTGTATCACAAAACAACATGGGTGAGCCCATTAACTTGGCATCACATATTTATAGCAAGTGGACAGGTTTATTATAGCTTATAATCATACAGATGCTGGTGACCGCTAAAAGAGCTGTATCACAAATAGGATGCTGAGCAAGTTATAAAGTATTTAAATGTTGACAATCAATCAGCAAATAGGAGCGAATTACCAACATTTAAACACTCCAAAATAAATATTACGAGATAATTAAAAAATAAAATATTAACTTTGAAGAACTCAGCTAGTGCTTTTCATAGGACACATTGTTGGGCATAGTTTTATTAATTATTTTTTCAGTTAATAGCATTGCGGACACAACAGCACCTTCCATATAGCCGGGATATATAGGAGCGGCTTCTGCTGAAGAGATGAATAATTTGCCATTGAAATAGCTGGTTTGAAATAGTGGATTACCATTATTCTGATGGGGAAACAAAGGAACCTGATTTTCAAAAAATGTTTGCTTCTCCAGACTCCATATCTGTTCATTATAATCTGTGTAACTATTAATACTATTTCCAAAAACACTATTTAATTGTTCTAAAATTATTTTTTTACGTTCCTCAACTGTTAACCTTTTAAAACCGGAATTTACAAAACCGCATAAAGCATATTTGTTTTCCTCGTAGTTACAATGATCGTATAGCTCTGTTATTGGACCTGTGTTGCTGAATAAAGTTCCAGATTGCTTCTGTTGTCTCCAAAATGGTTCATTGAAAGTGATAGCAACCTTTATACTGTCTTCCATCCATGTGTGCGTTTTGGTCGCGATATCTTTAAGTTCATTTGGTAATGATGGCGAAAAGTCAATGGTATTGCTCCATAATTTGGGCGGGATTGCCAAGATTATTTTAGAACCTTCAAATGATTTATCTTTGGTATAAACAGTTACGTTGTTTTCAGAAAAATCAATGCCCTTAACATGTTCATTTAATGCTATAACATCATTTCCAACTGCTTTTGCCAAAGCATATATTAAGGAAGATGTTCCTCCAGCTATTCTATAGCTTGGTGGTTGGCTGGGAATAGGTATGGCGCTTGCTGGAGAAGTAGAGAAGGGCTGAAAAAAAGAAGTACCTTCCATATATTGCTCGAAATGAGGAATACTGAGTTCATGTAACAATTGTTTTAAGTTAGTATGTTGGTCTCCAAACCAAGTGGCACCCATTTCTACCGGAGTATCGTTAGCACTCAACAGTGTATGAATGCGACCTCCAATTCTATGTCGAGATTCAATAATTTTAAAAGGAGTTCCTGCTAACTTTAAGCGGTAACCAAGAAGTAAGCCGGATAGTCCTGCCCCAATAATAAGTACATTCGAGTGCATGCTGAAAAAAGTGTATTTATTTGATTATAGTAATAACTTGATTGCCTTTTATTAAAGCCTTTGTTACTGGTGTCTTGTTTGCAAACACAAGTAATTTTTGTTGCTCGTTTTCTGATACTTTGTGTTCAAAACTAAGGGTTCGCTCAAACCTAAATGATTGATCCTCATTTTTATTTACTATAATTTTGATTTTTATTTCCCCAACATTTATATTTTCTTTCTCAGCTTTGTTTAGTAAATACATGGCTGTGCAGCTTGCCAATGCACTATTCATAAGGTCAATAGGACTTGGAGCTTTATTTGTTCCCCCTAAAGCTATTGGTTCGTCTGATTGTACAGAAAATCCTGATACTTTCGATTCTGTATAGTATTTGTTTTGAATCTTAGACCGTACAAGGCTAACATGTTGTTTCATTTTTTAAGTATTTTAATTGTGAAAGGGAACTAAGCTATAACAACTTAGTTCCCTGATGTTTTCTTCAGCTTTTGAGCTTCATATTGACCTTGTCAGTAATGGTTCTATAATTAGGTGAAAATTGACGTACATTGTTAATGATGTCGTTGTACTGTTCTTGAGTTCCATCACCGTCAACATCAAAGGAAAATTCAATGGTGTCAAAACCAATAGGACTTTCGGGGTTTACATTTAAAAAGCCTCTTAAGTCCAAAGTTCCTGTAATATGAAGTTTAACCTTGTTGAGTTTAATTCCTTTACCTGAAGCTCCGGCAACAAAACCAACCATCATACAACCTGCCAGGCCTCCTAATAAATAGTCTTGTGGTGTTGGTCTTGAGTTGTCGCCCAAAAGTTCATTAGGTTCACCAATCTCAAAACTAAAGTCCTTTTGTATTTCGTTGCTTCCCACTTTTTGATTGTGAGTCGTAATTTTTGTATTCACGCCTCCTTGCCATTGAGCAGTAACGCCATAACTAGAGTAGGCTTCTTTTTCTTCTTTTCCAATAAGGTCTGTATATTCTTGAAGACCTTTCAAATTTATTCCGTTTAACATGGTTTGAAATTTTTAACGTTTGATTTAGCACTTCTCCAACCTTTCAATGATCATTCTAATCAAAGAATTTGTATTGCTAAAACTTAAATTAGAAATAAAGGTGAAGGTTTGCCTTCACCTTTATCTAGAGTCAATTATTTTTTCAATCTATCTCTTAATGCTTCAGCAAGAGGTGCTGCAGATGCAGGACTTTGTCCAGTCATTAACGGACCACTAACGACCACATTGGGAGCCCAGTTTTTTACACTTTTATAGTTCGCGCCTCTTCTTTTTAACTCTTGCTCTAATGAGAATAGCAGGTGTCTGTCCAATTCTATTTCAGCATCCTCAGCATCTTTAAATCCTGTTAGATCAACACCTTCTACCAAATACTTCCCATTGGTTAATTTAACATCCCTTAAAATGGCTGGTGCGTGACAAACCATAGCAATTGAGCGGTCAGATTCATAGAAGTCGCGAATAAGTTTAATCAGGTATTGGTCGGAAGCTAAATCATTTAACAAACCATAGCCTCCCGGCACAAAAATCGCGTCAAAGGTATTGTAGTCTATGTTTCTAAGTTTTCTTGTTCTCTTAGCAGCGTACATAGCAACAGGATCATTTAAAAACTTATCGGTATAGTCCGTAGTAAATGGTGCTTTCATACTTAGCCAGTCTATTGGTGTTTCGCCTCCATCTGGTGATGCAAATACGACTTCATAACCAGCTTCTGTTAGAATGTAATATGGTGCAGCTAACTCCTGAAACCAAGTTCCTGTTTGTTTTCCACTAATCCCCATATCATCATAAGATGACATGATTAATAATACTCTTTTTTGTTTGTTGATTTTGAAAGAAGTATTTTGTGCATTAGCTACTATTCCTACAAAAAATAGGAATGTTAATAAGGCTGTTGTTTTTACTAAATTTTTCATTTTACTAAATTTTAATTGTTAATGTTTTAATGATTTGTCTTTTAATTTCTTCCTGCCATAACTCCACCATCTATGTCCCAAATAGCACCAGTTACCCATGAGCTTTGGTCTGTGAGTAAAAAGTGGATTGTTTTGGCGATGTCTTCAGGTCTTCCCACTCTGCCAATTGGATGGAAATCATTGAATCCTTGTAGTGCTTCTTCAATTTTGTCTTCCTCAATGAATGCTCCGTAAATAGGTGTTACTACCACTGCTGGAGAAACTGCATTTACTCTAATGTTGTGTTCCGCTAATTCCATTGCTAAGTGTTGTGTTAAACTATGTAATCCAGCTTTTGCCATAGAATATGCCGATGAAGGTGTTGCCTTAATGGCTTGTTTTGCCCACATAGAACCTATGTTTACAATAGATCCACCACCATTATCTTTCATAATTTTTGCTGTCTGTTGAGTAATAAAAAAGAAGGCTTTATTAAAATTGTGATAAAGGTCATAGTCGTCAGAAGTGTGCTCTATGAATAATTTTGGACTAAAATACCCTGCCGCATTTACCAAATACTTTAAGTTAGGGGTAGTGCTGTTAAGGTTATTAATAAAGATTTGTAATTGCTTAGAATCAAAGAGGTCTAAACCTACTGTTTTAACAGTACCGATTTTTGATAGCTCTTCTTCGGTTGTCTTTAAATTTTTGTCTGACCTACCAATAATGGTAACTTCAATACCGTCTTTTAATAATAATTCTGCAGTAGCTTTACCCATACCAGTGGTACCACCTACTATAATTGCTTGTTTGTTCATAATATTTTATTTTTTGATTATTAATTATGAAACAAAAGTATATGCGATAAGTGGCTATAGATGGCAATTTAGAGCCTAAGAATGGTAATCTAGAGTAACCCCTTTTGAAACTGCTTTGGTGTGACACTTACTTCTTTTTTGAAAAATTTGGTAAAGTAAGTAGGTTGGTCGAATCCTAAACTATAAGCAACCTCTTTTATAGAAATGTTTTGACTGGAGAGCATTCGCTTTGCTTCCAATATTTTTAGTTCCTTAATAAGGTTTGCGGGGGTTAATGAGGTATACTGTTTTGTTAGTTTGGTTAAATGCTTTGAAGATATACCTAGGCGATCTGAGTAATCTTGAATCCCCAGGTTTTGGTCTACATTTTCAATGATGAGTTGTTTGAATTTAACAACCTTTGAAAAGTCAGAATTTGTATCTACATTAAACGAAAGAGAGTTCTTTTTGATTCGCTCAATATGGTAGAGAAGACTTATGAATTGATGAATAGCTATTTGTTGGTAGTTTGCTTTTTCTTCTTCAAGTTCTTGAAGCAAATCACAAGATATACTTTCAATAATCTTCGTATCTGTTTCTCCTAAAAAAATGTGAGGATCTCCGATTTCGTTAAAAATTGAAATGGTAAACCTTGAAAGCAATTCTAAGCTAAGGTTAGAGATGAAAGAATCGTTGAAATGGAAGAGGTAACCTTCATTGTTAGAATCGGGACAGAAATAATGTACCTGATTTCGATTGATTAAAAACAATGTATTTGCAGGGTGTTTCACCACTTCATAATCGATATAATGATTCCCACTGTTTTTAAACCATAGTATTTGAAAAAAACTGTGTCGATGTGGCTTTGAAGCTTTCTCTTTATTACGTTGAAAATAGGGCGCTAGTGCTTTTAACTCAAAATGGAGTTTTGTGAAATCATCTTTATGAAGGTCATATTTTTTCATTATTATCTAATTGTGCCCAACGGTCTCGGCTATGAGTAGTTGCGTGGTTTAGCTGTTAACTTTGTAAGTACACACCAAACTGAAAATCCGCGAGGATTTTCAGAAGTAGGCGAGAACAAGCAATTACTTATAGCCATTGTTGTGCTTAGTATTTTTATAATCCTAATTCTTTTAATTTAGCAAAAACCTCTGCTGTTGATTCTCCTTCTTCCAGAGGTCGTTCAGATTCTTGTTTTGTTGTCAAATAAGATTCTAGAGCACTTTTTGAGCCAAACATAAATCTTTCAGAATTCTGCATTTGTGAATAGTTAGCTGTTAATTTTTCTATTTCAGAAAATGGTCTTCTACTTAATCGTCTCCATATTCTATTCTCTAGACCTTCTGCGCATTCAGGCATTAGCATTAGAATGTGTTGAGAATCCAAAGGAAGTTTCAATAAATTTGTTGGGTCAAATGGTGCAAATCTTTCAGGTTTATTATTTGATGCAATTACAGGATTATCGCTTGTTACTAATTCTAAATCAGTATCATCAATTTTTATTACGCAAATTGAGTCATTCTGAATTCTTATTTTAATCAAGTTAATTGCAACTTCCAGTTGCGTTAATATCATTCCAGGTTGTCTTTCTTTATTATACTCTTTAGTAAATTCTTCAAGAGTTTTACCAGCAATCGATATTTTTTCGTCTCCAAAAGTGAAATAATCTTTACCTGTCTGTTCACACATAGCAAAAACTTGCTTAAATGCTCTACCCATTAAATCCCTACTTGCATTAACCCACTTAGTTGTTCGGTAGTACATCGTAACTACAGTAGAAATAATTAATTCTCTTTCTTCGTTTGTGAGTTCTGTTTTATCTGGGTCTGTTAAAATCTGATATATGGAATCATAATGTTGTTCAAGTTCTTCAGAGTAAAATTTTTCAACAGCCATTTTTTGTTCAGCTGTTTCTCCGGGTAGTGTGTAAAGATGCTTTTCTAAAGCAACATTCTTAATATTTGATTGAAAGATAGCTTCTTTTTCTGTCGCACTTTCAGGAAGAACGTGAATAAGATATTCCTGTCCATCTTGAACTCCAAAATGTTTTAGGTAAGTTCTTGGAACAAAATGTTGTCGTTTAACTAGATTTCCTGACATAGTGTTTTTCAATATTAAGCACAACGGTTTTGTGTATGAAACGCAACGTGTAAAAAGACACTAAGTTTTCGGATTAACGCAGAGCCAAATTAAAAATTTGGCGGACTTTATAAATATATAGAAACCTTTCAGTTTAGCTCTTATTAGCTATGTTTTATACACCGTGTTAGCAAAAGTTATTTATATTCAATCGTTTCTCTAAATTCGATTTTTTTTGAATCATTAATAATCATTTTTTGTAAACAAGAAATTATCAAAGTTGCTCCGAAATCGCATAGTTCAATAAGTCTTAAGTAATACTCATCAATTAAATCATCTCTCAAAAATTTATCAGTACCATATTTTAATATTTCCATATCTCCGTGAACAAATTTACTTCTATAGTTATAAAAATCATTGATTTTTTTATTTACTATTTTAGGCTGAAGAGTTGTTCCTAGATGAAGAAAAAGTCTACTTTTTAAAGTTTTTATAATTGAATCGTTTGATTTAATTCCAAAAAATGACTCTAGGCTTTGGATAATCCAAACTGTTAATGTTGGATTAAATCCTGAATGATTATCATTGCAAAAATATAGTAATGAAAAAAGAGTTCTCTCTATGTCATTTTCAGCTTTGATTTTCAGACCTATATTTAATGAATTGTACCATTCTACAACATATTTTAAAGGTATTATTCTAATTTCTGGCCAACCACCGAGTTTATCACAGACTTGAAAAGAACTTTCTAAATATCCAGAGTGTAGATTAATTTCATCTTTAAATTCTTTATGAAATGTAACTGAGGTTCTTATTGACATAGAGCCAGGAAAGGATAAGTTTAAACAAAGAAATAAAACATCAACAAAACTTATAATTGTAAAATTCTCTATATTTTCTTTGTTATCTATTTCATTAGCATTTTCATAGGTAATTTTCATTTCAATAAAACCTCCCCAAAAAGCATTATGTTTTTTAGCTTGTATGAAAATATCACTGAAATCCGAATGTATAATTAATTTTGCTTTTTGATATTCAAATCGATACTCTTCAAATATTTTACTAGCATCTTTCCAATGTTCAATTAAGTCGACATCGTTAGTGGAATATTCAAAATCTGGACCTTCTATTTTTACTCTAAAATTATCGATATCTCAATTTTTGCTAACGATTAGTATATGGCAAGTAGGGCAGTAGAAAGCGATAAACTTTCAAGTTTGCACTGAGCCAAAACGTTGTATTTTGTTTTTAATTTATTCATTCTTAAAAGCCAAATCAACGATTTGGCGGTGTTGGTAAAAAGCACTGAACTTTCGTAAATCACCGAACTCCCTATTTGCTATATACCTTGTTGTAAACCGTTTACTTTTCAAAATACCAGCCAATTGCGTTTAACTCATTCCACTTTATTGCGTCAATTAATTCTGCTTCTTTTTTAATGTTCTCAAGCCCAATTTTATTAATTAGAATTTCAACTTCGTCAAATAAGTCAATAAAATCAGGAATCTTTTCATAATCAGTATCCAATTCACATTGAATTCCAATTGCGGGATATTTATTTCCTAAAAAATCTCCATATCTTATAATTCCGAATTTTGTTCCATTAGGAAATTCCTTGAAGTGTATCGGTAACTTTCTTCTTAACACTTCTAAGCATTTTAATGTAAAATCGTCACAAGGATTCAAGACATCATAAAAGGAAGGTTCTATTACGAGAAATTGTTCCGTTTTATTATTTTCTTCTATTATCCACATTTTAGAACTTGATTTAGCAATGGTTTACAACAATTGGATATGTGTACCGGTACACATATTTCCATTATATTTTTCCCAAATCTAACGGATTTCTAATTGATTTAAAATTATTTAGGGCAACTTGTGTGTGAATTTTGGTTGTTTTTGTGCTACTATGTCCCAACAGAGTTTGAATGTATCTAATATCTGTTCCGTCTTCTAAAAGATGAGTGGCAAAAGAATGCCTTAACATTTGCGGGGTTATTTTTCGTAAGATACCGGACTTTGCACTAGCCCTTCTAACAATTTTTGCTACCTGAGGCTCTTTCAAATTAATTAGGAAACAAAACGTTCCAAACAGCTGTAGGGGATCATAAATATTTGTTAAATACGATAGAGGAGCCCCTCATAAAGAAGTTCGACGGAGCGATACATACGATGTTTTATCACATGCTGTATAGCATCGCCATGCTTATTAGAAAAGAGGGGATAACAGCGTTTAGAGAGGGGGTGCTATGAGAGAATAATAAAAAAACAGGCGGTAGCATTTATACTACCGCCCGTTTTTAGGAGAATTAATTCTGTGGTATTACCTACTTGCTTCAGTATGCTGAGCCGTTGTATCTGGCGTAGCCTTTAGATAGGTATCCAGAAACGTTTTAATACGTTTATAAGCCTTGATCTGGTTTTCTTTTTTGACAAACCCATGTCCTTCATCTTCGAATAATACATATTCTACCGGAATGCCATTTTTCTTTACTCCTTCGACAATTTCATCGGATTCGATCTTAAGTACTCTCGGGTCTTTGGCTCCCTGTAATACCATTAATGGTTTCTTTACATGCTGTGTATGGAATAAAGGGGAAATCTTTTTGAGACGAACAGAATCTGCCGTATTGGGATCTCCCATTTCTGTATATAATGCCTGTTTAAAAGATTCCCACCAGGGAGGAATACTTTTTAAGGTGCGTAGCCAATTGGTTACCCCGTAAATATTAACTCCCACTTCGAACTCATCAGGGGCATAGGTCAGCGCTGCCATGGTCATATATCCTCCATAGGACCCTCCGATGATTCCAATCTTACCGGCATCGATTTGTGCTTGCTGTGCCAGCCAGTTTTTTCCGGCGATGCAGTCTTTCAGATCTTTGTCGCCATGGTTTCTGTCATCCATTTTAAAAAAGCTCTTTCCATAACCGCTGCTTCCCCGGTTGTTCACCGCTAAGATGGCATAGCCGTGATTGACCAGGTACTGGATTGCAGATCTGAACCCTTGTCTGGATTGCCCTCCGGGACCTCCGTGTACCCATACCAGTGCAGGAACCTTTTGTGTAGCAGATGCCTGCTTGGGCAGGTAGTAAATTGCAGGGATTTCCAACCCGTCGAAAGATGGAAAACGAACCACCTGAGAAGCAACCAGGTCGTCTGCATTGATGTCTTTGTTTAACACATCTGTAAGCTGATGGTGCTTTTTGGCAGCGATGTCATAGCTGTATACATTGGTAGGGGTATTAGAGCCGGAAATATTGAGTAGTGCCATGGATTCATCCCGGGAGAAACGCGCAGAATTAATGCTCTTATTCTTAATCGCCGGAAACTCGATTGGCTGGTTGCTACTCACTTCGATTACTTCCATATGGGTTTTGGCATCTTCATTGGTAAACAATACCTGGTATTTTCCGTTTCGGGTAAAATAAAAAGCCGTAATATCCCAATCCTTAGCCAGTACTTTTTCTTTTTTTCCTGTAGCCAGTTCGTATTTCATCAGGTATTTGAATTCAGCATCGTGATCCGTGGTATAGTAGAAATACTTCCCGTCGGGAGAGAAATCCTGTGCCCCGTTGGCACTTAGCGTATCATTGATCTGTACCTTTTTATTGGTTTGTGTATCCACTACATACAAGTCATTGTCATTGGTATTGATGGCTTTTCTGAGAACGACATAGCGACGATCGTCGGACATCCCCGAGAAATCCATCCCGTCTTCATTCTTATAGATCATTTTAGAGGAGAAATCCGATACCTGCATCTCATAGTGGTCCATGAATTTAGCATCCCTTTCATTACTGCCGTAGAAAAAACTCTTTCCGTCTTTTGCCCAACCTCTAAAAAGTGCTCTGACATTTTTTTCGGGGGTCAGTCGCTTGATCCCCGCACTGTCTTTGACAAACAGCTTGAAGATTTCATCCCCATTTCCATCCATACGGAATAAGATTCTGTCGTCATTCGGGAAATAGGAAATCCCGAAAACAGAGGCACTGTCCGATTGGGTGACTGGTGTAAATTCCCCTCCGCTGGCGGCCGTGGTGTACATATTATAAATACCAGATCGGTTACTGGTCATTAATACCTTGGATTTGTCCTTGGAAAATCCATTGGCAAAGGCATTTTCATTGTCCATAAACTGCTCGATGGAATACTGAGCAATTTTGACAGGTTCAGGAGTGCTTTCTGCTTTTTTTTCGGCTTCCTGTTTACAGGATGCCAGCGCGAGGAAACACAGACTATATAAAACGTGCGTTTTCATATGAATTGTTATTTGAGTTGGAATGATTTAATTTCTTTAAAAGGAGAGAGTGTTATTGCTTCCATACTTTTTTGATAAGGTTCCCAGCTGTCTGTAAAGAAGGTATTGGTCTTCGTCAATGCAGTTGATAAGGCATCTTTGGCTTGTTGTATCAGCTGTCGTTCTGTAGCAGTGATACCACTTTTTCTACTGCCGGTATACCAGCTGGCAGTTCCGATACGCTGCATGACGGAAACCTCCGGGTTCCGGGTGATTCCCTGACGTTTATCTTCTTTTCCGATATATAAAGCAATGAGGGAATCAATGGCTTTACTGGTTTCCTGGGCAGTTTTGATCTGCTCCTTGTACTTCGTTTTATCTTCTTTTTGAAGCTTTTGCTGAAACGTAGTGGCAATTTCTTTGCTCTCCACAAGTTGTCTCACAGCGTCTGCTGCCAGTTGTGTCAATTGCTCGACTTCCTTTGCAGCGGTATATACTGCTGCTGTATGTGCTGCCGAGTTGGGAATTCTGGGGTCATTTTTGACGGTGATCTGTGTTGTTGATTGCTGATCTCCATAGGTCAGTACCACCTTGTAGGTACCGGGTTTCACCGTTACCCCTCCGGGCTCTCGTTTGTTTTTTCTGATTTTTCGGGAAGGGCGATCCACTCCCTTTTCATTGAGATACCAAGTTATTTGATGAATTCCTGAAGAATCCGGTGTTTTTTGTTTCAGCGTCCGGATAAGTCGATCCTGATCATAGAACTGTACAGTAAGACTGTCCCAGGTAATTTTATTTTTTTCAGCTGCTTCGCTTTCTGCCGCAGCTTCAGTTTCCTTTTTGGCTGTTTTTTTCTCTTTCTTTTGTACCTGAAGGTAGTAGGGGATATGAGCCCCTCTGGCTCTGTTGGTTCCGTTATAAAGGGCATCTCCTCCGAATCGGCTTCCTGTGGGTTGCTGATAAGCAGCCAGGTAGGAAGTAGCGGGTTGGAATGCATGGATTTTTTGTGCCAGTACCCGATTGTTTTTGGCAATAGCACGTAGCGGGCGAATATTGTCTAGTACCCAGGCAGCTCTACCAAAAGTTCCGATAATTAAATCGTGCTCTCTGGGGTGAATCACCAAATCTTTTACCGATACAGTTGGGAACCCCCGGGTCCATTTGGTCCAGGAATTTCCGGCATCCAGAGAGATGTATAAGCCATCGTCCGTACCGAGAAACAATAAGTTGCTTTCGACAGGGTCTTCTACGATGCTCAGGGCATAGCTTTGTGTATCTCCTGTCGCGACAATGCGCTGCCAGCTTTTTCCAAAATCCGTGGTTCTGTAGGCATAAGGAGTATAATTAAATCTGCGGTAGTCATTAGCCACCAGCAAGGCTTCTCCTTTATTTTTATTAGAGGCTTTGATCTGAGCAATCCAGCTTCCTTCAGGGAGTCCTTTAATGTTTTTAGAGACATCATTCCAGTGTGTACCTCCATCCTGACTCAGGTGTACCCGACCGTCATCCGTACCGACCCATAAGAGATTTTTTTCGATAGGAGAGGGCTCGATCACTAAAATAGTACAATGGTTTTCTGCTCCGGTAGCATCCATGGTAAGCCCTCCGCTTTCGGATTGTTTTTGTTTTTCCGGATTATTGGTGGTAAGATCCGGAGAAATCAGGGTCCAGGTAAGTCCTTTGTCGGTACTTTTATGTACGAACTGGCTACCAAAATAAATGGTACTATTATCAAAAGGATCGATATTAATAGCCGCATTCCAGTTGAATCGCAATACTACCGTCGGATCAGGGTGCGTAGGGCGAACAGTATAGTTGTTTCCGGTTTGCCAGTCATAACGGCTGACGAATCCTTGCTGACTCATCGACCACCCATATCGGGAATCATCTTTATCCGGAATGACATCAAAACCGTCTCCGAATGAGATTTCCTGCCAGTAAGAATTGCGGATTCCCTGTGCTTTCCATACATATGCAGGACCTCTCCAGCTTCCGTTGTCCTGCATACCTCCATAAACATTATAGGGAAATTCATTATCTACATTAATGTGATAAAACTGAGCCACCGGGAGATTGCCGATAAAACGCCAGCTTTTTCCGCGATCCCGGGTTATGTTTAGACCTCCGTCGTTCCCATCGATCATAAAACTCCCGTCATCAGGATGGATCCACCAGGCATGGTGATCCGGGTGTACCCCGTTAGATACTCCGTAAGCAGGCATGAGTTGCTCAAAGTTTTTTCCGCCGTCTTCCGAGACATTTACATAGGTGAATATGGTATATAATCTGTTTTCATTTTGTGGATCTACGTAGATCTCCGAATAATAGAAAGGGCGATTTCCTATACCGTTTTTATCATTGACTTTTGTCCAGTGAAATCCCCCGTCTGTTGATTTATATAAGGCATTCTTTTTGGCTTCTATCAAGGCATAGATGATTTCCGGATTACTGGGAGCAATGGCGATCCCGATTCTTCCCAGAGGTCCTTCGGGTAAGCCGTCCGTTGCTGTTTTTTCTTGCCAGGTAGCTCCTCCGTCATGTGTAATAAACAATCCGGAACCTGCTCCTCCTGATTTAAAAAACCAGGGATCTCGCTTGTGTTCCCACAAGGCAGCGATTAATTTATTGGGATTACTGGGGTCCATTACCAAATCAGCAGCTCCGGTTTTTAGGTTTCCGGATAGAATTTTCTTCCAGGTGGCTCCTCCGTCAGTCGTCTTATAAACGCCGCGTTCTTCATGCGCCCCCCAGGGAGATCCGATAGCAGCGACATAAACCACATCCGGATTGGTCGGGTCTATAATAACCCGATGAATGTGTCGTGTTTTCTCCAACCCCATAAGTTTCCAGTGTTTTCCCCCGTCTAAAGAACGATAGATTCCATATCCCCCATTCAGGCTGTTTCTGGGGTTTCCTTCTCCGGTACCTACCCAGATGACCGAAGGGTTGGATTGCTGGATAGCTACAGCTCCAATGGATGCCGTGGCTTCTTTTTCAAAAATAGGAACCCAGGTAGTTCCTCCCGAGGTGGATTTCCACAATCCCCCGGATGCAGTACCCGCATAGATAATATCGGGATTTGTTGTTACAACATCTATGGCAGTTACCCGTCCACTCATTCCTCCGGGACCAATATTTCTGGGAGTCATTTCCCGTAAAACGTCCATAGAGAATTCCTGAGAAACTAAGGAAGTTGTACAAAACAATAGTAATAAAAAGCGTATGTTTTTCATCGATAAGTACTAAATGATAATTGATATATAGCATAAAGTAACTAAATTGAAAATGAAATATTCTTAAACTGATGTTAATGAAAGTGACAGGGGAGAAATAATCCCTGAACAGTCTGATAAATATATGTTTATCTCCTGGGGTAATTGTCAGGATGCTTTTTGATCTTCATAAGAATTCTAAGGAACAGGATTAAGATGTACGGGAAGGGAAGTATATCATTATTGCAGAGACTCCTTGCTTAGAGCGATGAGGAAGAATTCATCTTCCGATTACTAATGATTAGCTTGATGGAGCGTCATACAGACGTATGCAATCTTAGTATCGTATGATTCGTCTTGCAGAGTATATTTTTTATGCATCTAAGCACTTGGAGTTTCCCCTGAATGCGTATATTCGATATGACTTCAGGCATTGATCCCGAAGTAGTTTTCAAAAAGTAATTATATATGAAATTTATAGAACTCACGTTACAAAATCACACCATTCTACACGGATTTGATGCCAGAAATCAAGAGATTACCGAAGCGGTAACGGTAGAAACCCCTTCAAAGAAACTGGTCGCTGTTGATCGTATCTTATCTGTTAGCGAGCGTTTTATCCTGATTAAGTATGCATATGACCGCATTATTTATTGGGAATACTTAGACGGTTATGAAGAAGTCCTCAAAAAACTATCTTCCTAAAGCGGGTTGTTTTTACTATCTCTGACTGAAATAAGCGCAAAGTTCTTGTTGACTTTAATGGTATAAAAATGTCCGGTTTTTACATTAAACATTTTCCACCGGAATCCATAACTGGTTTCGAATATAGGAGAGCGGGCTACCTTTCTCAGGTCTATCTCTTCGATATTTTCTACGATCTGATTCGCCATTACATCCAATCCACGGGCTTTTTCTTCTTCGGGAGAAAGTTTTCTTTCTTCCTGAATAACAGTAAAAGCACTGGTGTCAGAGGGAACAGCGATGGCAGTAATTGTTGGAGTTAATAGGCTGGTAGCCAATAGTAATGGGAGTAGGTACGTTTTCATAGGTTATAGCATTGTGATTATTCCTTAGAGGATAATCGGTTAATATTGACCAGAACAGTCATAATAATGCTATTATGTATACGAATCGTAAAAGTAGGGATATACAAAATTACAAAGGATTCTTGCTGTTTTCTTGTTTTTTTATGTTAAAAATGTATTAAAAATTAATAATTTTATTGAGTTAATTGATTTATTTTTAACAGGTTAGTGAGGGAGCCACCATACAATAAATAGTTTGGCAGGAGGGGTGTTGGGTCTTTTGATCCAGACCATAGGTGCTTTTTGTTGGTCTATCTGGGCTTGTATCAACTCCTTAGCGATTTGATAGGAATACCAAGGGGTCTGGGCAGTGGGCTGACAGATCCAGTCTTTTTTTGAGGGAATATAATAGCTAGCATGGTGATAGGCTGCTGATAGAAATGTGGGATAGGAAATCCAATGTCCCTGAATAGCATCAGGGTGTATATAAGGAGAAGAATAAGAAGGAGCAGATAAGGGAGGGAATAGCTGTGCAAAATAACAAACTTGTTGCCGGATCATGGAAGGGTCAATCCCCAGGGAAATGAAGTGATTCCTGGTTTCTTCTTTGTATAGCAAGGGTAATTGTTTCTGTAGCAGTTTTTCTGTTTTTTCTAACAAGGCATCTTTTCTGTTGGGACCGATCCAGTTGGCTAAGGGATGCGAATGCCTGACAGTCGTATCATAAATATAGAATTTATAGACCAATTCTACATGAAGAACCGTATCTGTATGTGTATCCAGGAGGAGAAAGTCGAGTTCTCCAATGGTAATTTTTTGACGAAATACCTGTATGTTTTTGGCAATGAGGGTATAATGGGGGTGGCAGCTGATATAATATTCGAAGAGCTGTTCTACCCGCTTTCCTAGTACTTCATTAGGGGGAATTACCAACGTAGTCGCAGTAGGTGGAGGGTAGGTAGCAGGTAAAGGGGAAAAGTCAAATAATGCAAAATCAAAGGGAACCTCTTTGGTGAATAAACAAGGGCTGGACAGAAAATCCCTAAAGTAGTGTTGAAGCATTATATCCATGGTTAGCCATCAAAACTACTAAAAATATTTTCGAATGATTGGCTTTAGAATCTTATGATCGATGGGTTTGGATACGAAATCGTCACAGCCGGCTTCCATGGCTCTTTGGATATCTTCTACTGTAGAATAGGCAGTCTGGGCGATGATAGGAAGGTCAGGACGAATTCTTTTGATCATTTTGGTGGCATCATAGCCATCCATTACCGGCATTTTAATATCCATCAATACCAAATGGATGTTGTCATTTTCGCGACAAATATCGACAGCTTCCTTCCCGTTTTTAGCTCTGTGTATTAAAAAATTACAATGTTTCATCTTGGTGAGCAATGTTTTGAGTAACAGAAAATTAATATCCCCGTCTTCTGCAATGAGAATAATATGCCGGTCGGGTTTTGCATCAATAATATGAGTATTCTCTGCATGGAATTGTTTCACTCCGGGAAGTAAGGGTGTGTGTGGCAGGGTAATAGTAAATATGGAACCTTCTCCTACCTTAGAAGAGAACGAAATTGTTCCTTTCATGAGCTGTACGTTTTTTTGAGCAATGGATAACCCTAGCCCCAATCCTCCAAATCGCTTGGATACTTCTTTTTCTACCTGAGAAAAATTTTGAAATATAATTTCCTGATCTCCCGGTTCCACACCAATTCCTGTATCCTGAATACTGATGATTAATTGCTCCTTTTCGACCTTGGAAAAGATCGTAATGGTTCCTTCTTCTGTAAACTTGATAGCATTATCCAATAAGTCATTCAGGGTTTTAATCAATTTGGCCTTATCGATTAATATTTTATCCTCATCATTTCGCAATTTATTCTCCAGCAGGAGTTGGATGTTTTTTTGATGGGCTTTGTGATTAAAAACAGAAAATAAGGACATGAGTATATGAGAAAGATTGGTTTCTTCCTTCATGATTTTGACCTGTTTGGTTTCCAGGCGTGAAAGTTCCAGAATATCATCGATGATATTCATGAGTTGCTTGCTGCAGTCCGAGATCACCTTGATGCATTTTTCTTTTTCGGCAGTTGTTAGCTGTGGATCACTGAGAAACTGAGAAAAACCGATAATTCCATTCATCGGGGTGCGTACCTCATGAGAGATGTTATTGATAAAGGCTGTTTTGAGATGATTGCTCTCCTCGGCAACTTCTTTGGCGTGTTGCAACTCCTTGGTTTTTTGCTTGATTTTGAATTTGAGATAGAAATTGATGAGTAATATAGAGATAAGCAGGCTGGAAATAGCAACGGACAGTATGACCCAAAAGATATTCTTCTTATAGAAAGGTTTTACAATCTTATACAGCCAGTTGTCTACAATTTCTTGCTTTTCCTGATAGCTAATACTTTTTGAAGCTTTGGATATAATTGCATTTAACAGGGGATTCCCCTTATTGACGGCAATTCCGGGAGCATAGCTATGATCCATCTGAGAGATCACCTTGGTTTTGTCCAGATTATTAGCCTTGGTCAGGTAGTGTACTACTGCTTTTGGACCAATAAAGAGGTCGTAGTTTCCTTCCTGTATCTGACGCAGGCAGCTCAGGTCATCCGGAAATGTGGTCACATCGAGATATGGGTAGTTTCTGCGAATGTGATCTTCTATGGAAAACTCATCCGGAACAATGATTTTCTTGTCTTTCAGATCTTCCAGGGTAGTTCCCTCCGGAATGTCGTCACGACCAATCAGGACAAAAGGAGAGCGAAACAACTCTTCGGTAAAACGAAGGTATTTCATTCGTCCCTTGGTTTTTTGCATTTCCAGAACCACCTCTATTTTTTGATCTTTGACATCTTCCATCAGTGCTGTCCAGCTGGTATAGGGGACTTTATCAAAAGTATATCCCAGTTTGTCTTCTATGTGTTCCAGGTATTCGATAAGAATTCCTTCGACATCTCCATGGTCATTGATAAACTGATAAGGAGGATAATACGGAAACAGTGCTATTTTTATAGAATCATTGGCGTGCAGCCAGTTCGCTTCTTCTTTTGTAAGGACTTGTTCTTTGGAGCATGAGACAACACCTCCCAATAGCGCAATGAGAATAAGGAGGGGTAGGAAAAGTGATTTTCTAGGTGCCATGCGGTATCATTTGGGATATGAATGATCAAAAGTTACGGTGCTTCCATAAAGATACTACATTTTGAGGTGTTTTTATATTAAAAACACTGAAAACCAGTAAATAATGAATGAGAGTCGTATTTTTCATAAAAGTATCGTATTGGTAGTAAGTGGTCTTTGAAAAGGCAGATTGATAGAACGAATCGAATAGATTACAAAATGGATTTCTCTAAAATAAAATCAGGTTTTATGCATTATTTTTTTTCGTATGGGAGGTTGATTAACGGATAAGTAACCACTAAATACCTTCCCGTATATCCAATCGGTTTTGTCAGGTGTTTTTTTATAAATCACATAGACCCAAAAACCAGGTTTGTTGTCGATGTACTTTACTTCATGACTGAGTATACTTTTAATGGTTACTTGCTTTCCATACGGAACTTTAGCGATGATAGCATTATCATAAGGGTCTCGTATATGCAAGGTACTGGCGGTTACAAATCGCAGTGGAGGTGTCATAAGATACGCTACATTCTGAACCTCTTTTAGGTCGATGTATTGTATGCTGCTTTGATCTTCAAATTTAATTTGAGCTAAATACCGGGTACGGTTGTCTTCTTTTATACGTTTGATCGTACGTAGGTAGGCAAAACGAGGAGCATCATCATAGGGAGTTAAGATCTCGTAATCGTTGCGGTTGTACGTGTTGTAAATCCGTAAGGTATCTTGTACAGGTCTAAGTGCATATGAATAGGGAGAAGCAGTAAATAAAGGTAAGGGAGCAGGAAAATCCGTTACCGGGAAATTAGCTTTACTAAGCAGGATATCCATTTTTAGTAAGTCTTCCTGATAGGCAGTAGGCGAAGGAAAACAACCCATTCCATATCCATTGTAATTTCCGTTTCTGTAATGGACTTCAAGTTCTCCTGAATCCTGGTATCGCAGATAGGATCTTTTATAGATGTATATAGGGTCCACCTTCGTAAAAGCGTTATATCCTCCCTGCTCGAACCCTTTTATCCCGGTTACAGTAAATGTTTGATCATCGATGGCATATCCTATTTCCGTAGCACCATAAAAACTATCATATGCCTCACTGGGATTATACCACTTGTTTCGGACTACCCGCAGAAGCTGTTGTTTTTTATAAAATAGTTTAATCGTATCAAATTTTTCGATCAGGAAATACTCCATGTGATCATGAGGCTTATAATACGATGCCTCTGTCTCTTTTTTGGCTGATTGCTCTGTAACAAAATTAAAAGGGTTATCACAATTATTACAGGAATAGAAAGAAAGCGTGAAAGTGCCCCAAGATAACACGTAAAGATGTTTTAAAATTGATTTCATAGCAAAAAATAGGAAAAGAAATGTACGTCGATACTGTAATTGAATGAACACGTCATAATGAATGTTTTTTGGTTATGTCAGGTATGCGAATAAATACAGAGTAGATGAATCGCAGTCGAGCATTTCATCACAATAGATGTATCATGCCAATTATGTATGTTATAGCGGAGTAAAATGTTACCGTTCGTGAATAAAATCATATACCGAAGACAGGAGACACAAAGGGGAAAAAACAATACGCACTAAACGTTTCTTTTTAGTGCGTATCTATATTAATTATGTTAGAAAGAGTTACTTTATTTCTACGGTACCATCGGCAAATTGTGCAAATCGTCCTTTCTCTCGATCGTGTACATGCTCATAAGTAGCCCAGGGCCATCCTCCGTATTGTGTTTGCTGGTAATCAGCCATTGCCTGTCTGATTTCTTCCATGGTATTCATCACAAAGGGACCATGCTTGGCTACAGGTTCGTCAATTGGTTTTCCCTGTAACAATAATAGTTTTGCTTTTGTATTCCCATTCGTGATGGTCAATGAGTTTACCGGATTGGTAATAATACGATGGTCAACCGGAATTTCATACCCTTCGCTATGGAGTGTATCTCCTTCATAAAAATAAAGAGATCTGTTTACACCTTCAGTCGCTATAGGGAATGTGTAGCTACTGTTAGCTTCCATGTGTATTGTCCATATTGCCACTTCATTATCAGCATCTGCGGCCCAGGAATGTGGTGGGGGAGCAGGGGCTGTTTCCTGCATGGAACCGGCATACATTTTTAGGAATACCTGTTTCCCGTTTTCATCTGTTACGACTTGCTCAGGAATGGTTTCATTCCACAGCATCTTGAAATGCGGAGTCACCATTTTATGCGCTTTGGGCAGGTTCAGCCATATCTGAAATAACAGAAATGGATTGACCGTATCCTGATTGAGTAAAGGGAACATCTCTGCATGTAAGATACCTTTTCCTGCGGTCATCCATTGGGCATCACCATTTCCGAATCGCCCGGCAGCTCCTAAGGAATCGGAATGATCTACCAATCCTTTCTGGACAATAGTTACGGTTTCAAAACCTCTGTGCGGATGTGCCGGAAATCCCGGTACTTTACTACCGTGATACATTCTCCATCCATCTTTTTTTTCAAAATCCTGACCGATAATTCGTCCTTCCAGAGAGACAGCGGGACCTAATTCCTGATTTCCTTCTGGGTACCTGTCTTCGTGATAGGCACAGAATAAAAAAGGATCGCTGGTCTCCCACGGAAACCCTAATGGTTTAATTTTTAATATACTGTTCATAATGACTAATATTTTGATCCTATATGGATATTAGTCGTAGAAGTTTCTATAAAATTTCTCAGGTCTTCATTGGCCTGAATCAGGTCTTCATTCCTCAGATACATCATATGACCGCTACGATATCCTTTGAAGTGTAACCGGTCGGTTAGTTTCCCGTTAATGTTTAATTGCCACATGATATATTTGGCATTAAAGTAGGTGGTGGCTCCATCGTAATATCCGGATTGGATAAGGGTGTGCAGGTTGGGGTTTTTAGCCATGGCTGCACGAAGGCTTTTTCCACTGTTGTTTCGGGTTCTGTCCCAGGGATGTACCGGACCAAACATATTATAACTGAGGTCTGTTTTGAAATTGAGCTGCTCGCGGATATAGTAATTAATAGCCGGCGTAAAAGCATGAAGCCAGGAGGTGAGCTCGCTGTTGTAATCCGGAGAATCTCCTGCTTCTTTGATATCCATTCCTTTGTATCTGGAATCGAGCCGACCAATAGTGTACCCTTCCCGGTTACGAAGTAGTTCTTTCCAGAAAAAACGTTTGGGAACCTCCAGGTTGTGTTGTTCAATAAGGTGCTCCGACAAGCCGGAGTAATACGCCATTTTTTTGATGACCTCCTTTTTGGTAGCAGGATCCAGAGATCCTCCTCTGGCGATGGCAGGAAGTAATTGATTGATGGTGTAGTTTTCTACTTCGGGGAGTAAAGCCGTGAGATCTTTTTGCTGTAAGGCAGGAGGGAGTGCTTTGTGATACCAGGCTGCAGCAGTGTAATAAGGCAGTCGGTTGGCAGTCTCTACAGCTCCGTCGAATTGAAAGCCTATTTCTGTAGGGGATACCAGAATAACTCCGTTGAGGTACATCCAGTGCTTGTTTTGTAATGCGCCTGCCAAACCAGATACCCGGGTGGTTCCGTAACTTTCTCCTATCAGATACTTGGGTGATTTCCATCGGTTATATCGGGTGACAAACGTATTGACCCATCCCGCCAGATATTCAATATCTGCATTGACGCCAAAAAATAAAGCGTTGTCGGGCATTTTTCCTTCCTGATCAGGGAGCATTCTGGAATACCCCGTATTGACCGGATTGACGAATACAATATCAGCAACATCTAAGATGGAATTAGGATTAGGCTTGATACCATACGGTTGTACCGGAAATCCTTCTTCATCAATTTTTAAAATTTGAGGACCGGTATAGGCAATATGCATCCATACGGAAGCAGAGCCAGGTCCTCCATTAAAAGAAATGAGCAAGGGTCTGTTTTCATCATTTTTAATATCGCTTCGTTTGTAATAGGTATAAAATAAGGAAGCGATAGGGGTTCCTTTTTTATCCCATACGGGTTGGAATCCTGTAATGGCTGTGTAAGGGAACTGGGTTCCTTTTACGGTCAGAGTATGTGTACTTACGACAGTCGTATCTACAGGAACATGTATTTCCTGAGAAAACAGGGAAATGCTGATACAGCTGAGTAAGAGTGCTAATTTATTTTTCATCCTGCTTTGATTTTAATACCATTTATTATTTGAATTTACCGGAACAAAATGTTCTTTTTCTGTCCGGTTTTAGCATAAAAATAGACCGTAGCCCAACGATGTATAATTTTCTGTATTATTCAAATAATAACTGTTATGGTTAGTGATGTCCTACATGGCATCCGCAATTTCCTCGGCTAAAACTATGAGAAGCTTCGTGCCAGGGGAATGCGGTATTATAGCGAATATTTTCCCACCAGAACTGCGTTCTTTCTTTGGGATGATTTCCAATTTCATGCATGGTTTCTGTGTCATAAAGTCTTCCATTGACCATGGTATATCGTACAGAGGCTGTGTTTCTGATATGTTCCAATGGGTTTTTGTCCAATACGATGAGATCTGCCAGTTTACCTTCTTTTAGAGAGCCGATGTCATTTCCTGCGCCTATGTAACGAGCCCCATTAATAGTCGCAGCCTGTAATGCCTGATGATTGCTCATACCTCCCTGATGCAACATCCACAATTCCCAATGTGCTCCTAATCCCTGTAATTGACCATGTGCTCCCAGGTTGACCTTCACTCCTTCATTGGCTAATGCTGTGGTGGTTTTTGATACGAGAATATGACCGTTTTCGTATTCTTCATCCGGTACCATAGTACGGTGTCTGGCACGGGCATCTACTAAAGCTCTTGGGGTGTACTTTAATAATTTTTCATTTTCCCAGATGTTCTCTTTTTGATAGAAATAATACTCTCCGTTCATTCCCCCATAGTTGACAATCAATGTAGGAGTATAACCGGTTTTGCTGTGTTTCCACAATTCTTTTACATCTTTATAGACTTTGGTTACCGGAATGTTGTGTTCAATACCGGTATGTCCGTCCATAATCATTGTCATATTGTGATAAAAAGTAGAACCTCCTTCAGGAACAACATTAATTTTTTGTTCTCTGGCGGCCTGAATTACTTGTTGTCGCTGTTCTCTTCTGGGCTGGTTATAGCTTTTTACAGATTTGGCACCAAAAGCAGCAGTTCTGCGTATGGAAGATCTGGCATCGTCCAGAGAGTTAATAACAGCTTTGAAATCTCCATCAGCTCCATAAAGTATAAACCCGGTGGAGTAGAGACGGGGACCAACCATGGCTCCACTTTTGATCAATTCAGAAATGGTAAAGACGGTTTCCGTATTGGCAGAAGGATCGTGTGCTGTGGTTACTCCAAATGCAAGATTGGCATATAACTGCCAGTGTTTTTGGGTAGTCAGTCCATATCTGAAGGCTCCTACATGAGCATGTGCATCTACAATTCCCGGCATGATCGTTTTTCCCTGACTATCGTATACCTTAGTTCCCTCGGGAAGGGATACTTCTGCCGTGGGACCAATTTTTTCGATTTTATTTCCGTGAATAAGAATGGTTCCATCTTCTATTACTTCTTCGTTCTCCATAGTAATAATCCGAGCATGGGTAAAAGCAATTCTTCCGGTAGGAGTGTCCGGGGTGTATGATAGTTTGATATCGATTCCTTTTTGAGTTGGGGGACCTACTTTCTCAGGAGAACCTTTCAGGAAAGTAAATCGGCTGTGTACCGGATTCGAAAAATAGGTGTCTCCAAGACTCCAGTATACTGTTTTGCTATCGGTAGACCAGTGCAGGTTTATTCCGGCATCTGCTGCAATCTGTGTAACAGGAACTACAGTGGATTTAGGATCGATATTAATTTCCTTTCCATTTAAGACCAGGGGAGCGAGATAGGCTTTATGGAGATGGGTAAAAGCAATCCACTTATTGTCAGGACTGGGAACCAACCTGTTTGCATATTTGGAAGTGATATGCGTTTTTTGATCAAACCCGTCAATATTGACAGAGTGAAGTTTTTTAGTCAAACTCCCGAAATAGGTTCCTCCGGTCTGATAGAAAATTCTCTTTTCATCTTTAGAAAAAGTAGGGTATTCTCCTTCTTTACTGATTCGCTTAGGGTGTCCTCCGCTTAAGGATTGAAGGTAGATACCTGCTTTTTTTGTAAAACTACGTCCCTGGTCATTATTACCGCTTTCTTTTTTGTAAAGTATTTTTGTTTGTGTGGCATTGAATACTGGTGTTCTGAAAATTCCTTTTTCAGTAGAAAGTTTTGTGGGAGTTCCTCCGGTGATAGGAACGGTGTAAATGCTTCCCAGTTGTTCATCATTCCAGCTCACATAGATTACTGATTTTCCATCCGGGGAGAAACTCGGTTCGAATTCGAAGTCAGCACTGTTGGTCAATCGTTTCGGATTGCCTTTGGGTAGTGTTTTGATCCAGATATGACCTAATGCACTGAATGCAATGGATGTTCCGTCTGGAGCAGTAGTAATATTGCGAATGACTTTGGCATCTACAGTCTTGGGGGCTACAGGGCTATCATAATGAATGGTTTCTGCTATTTTTATAGCCGCATCAACCTGAAACGGAATGATTGTGGCTTTTTGTGTACGGATATTGATTCTGTGTAGTTTCCCTGCTGCCCAGAAGATGAGGTCTTCAGTGGCAGGAATCCAGCTGTAATTTGGATATACTCCAAAAATAGCCCAGGCTTCTTGCTGGTCTTTATCTAATTGGTCGTATACCGGCCATTCTTCTCCGGTTTCCAGATCGTGAATGTACAAAACGGTTTTGGTACGAACACGTTTGGTAAAAGCTAGTTTTTTTCCGTCGGGGGATACCTCAGGACGTGCAGCCCCTCCGGGTCCTCCTGTAATGGTAATTGTTTTCCCGGTTTTGAAATCATACCTTTTAATCACATAAATTTGTTTATTCGGGTCTTTGTTATATTGAAAATATCCTCCGGGATACATGTCTTCACTGTAATACAGATACCTGCCATCCGGAGATATGCAAGGTTCATTTACATCTTGCTGGTCATTTTTTCGTTTGGTTAGCTGTGTTCCACTACCCCCGGTGATATGATATTGCCACAGTTCTCCAGCTCCCATAGAGCGCTGAGAAGTGAAGTGTTTTCGGGCGATGAGGTAGTGCCCGTCCGGGGTCCATACGGCATTGTTTAACAAGCGAAATTGTTCCTTGGTGATTTGTTTGGCATGGCTGCCATCTGCGTTCATAATCCAAATATTATCTCCCCCTCCGGCATCACTGGTAAAAGATATTTTTGTCCCATCCGGGCTAAATTGAGGTTGGATTTCGAAGGGAATTCCCGTGCGAAGGGGAGTGGCTTTTCCTCCGGAAACAGGAATGGTATAGATGTCTCCCAACATATCAAAAACAATGGTCTTTCCATCAGGGCTGACATCGAGATTCATCCAGGTTCCTTCATCCGTACTAAAAGAATGTGTTTGATAATTAAAAGCTTCTCCGGGATGAGCAACATCCCACTTATCCGGGTTGCTTTCTTTTTTCTTTTTTTGCGCATTTGCTCCCAGAGAACAAATAAAAAGAAGGGCGAAAAGGGTTCTTATAAACATAGTTTGTGTATTTGATCTACTATTATATTTTTTTAGTGTCTATATAGAAGTTAGGGTCTATTTGTATTTGATCTTCTTTGATAGGTAAGGTATTCCACTGAGCAGAAGGTTGAATCCACTTCACACGATCCCCGATATGAATGCGTATCGGCATATCAAAATCAGCTACAATACGGGTGTATCGATAGGATAACTGTCCTTCGTTAATTTTATATTCGAGCAGCGGGATTCTGGTATCTCTGAGGTATTGATTAAAAAACGCACACAGGTCGATCTTGGTTTCTTTACTCAGGAAATTTTCAATTTGGGTGGTGGTAACAGTCTGATGATAAAAGGTCTTATTTATTTTGCGAAGAATGGCTCTCCACTGTTCATCATTATCTACCAGTTGTCGTAGTGTATGCAGCATATTGGCTCCTTTGTAATACATATCACCGGAGCCTTCGTGATTGACATTATAGGCACCGATAATAGGACGGTCATTTCTGATGGATTTTCGGGTGCCAATCACATATTCGGAAGCGGCTTTTTTTCCATAGTAATAGTCCAGAAAAATATTTTCTGAATAGGCTGTAAAACTTTCATGAACCCACATATCTGCAATATCTTTATTGGTAATGTTATTGGCAAACCATTCATGACCAGCTTCGTGGATAATGATAAAGTCAAACTTTAACCCCCATCCGGTACCTGATAAGTCAGTTCCCAGATACCCGTTTTGATATTTATTTCCATAGGTAACAGAGCTTTGATGTTCCATCCCCAGGTAGGGAACTTCTACGAGCTTAAAACTGTCTTCATAAAAAGGATATGGACCAAACCAATGTTCGAATGCTTTCATCATCTTAGGAGCGTCTTTGAACTGTTTTTTTGCTTTGTCGAGATGATCCCTCAATACGTAGTAATCCATATCTAAGGTTCCTTTCTCGCCTTCGTATTTTTCGCCAAAATGGACATAGTCTCCTATGTTAATATTAACCCCGTAGTTATTGATCGGGTTATTGACAAACCAATGATAGGTTTTGGTTTTATTGGGATGTTCTTCTACTTTTCTCAGTCTTCCATTAGATACGTTTACCAGGTTTTTAGGAACAGTAACGCTGATAAGCAGACTATCTACTTCATCGTACATATGATCTTTATTTGGCCACCAGACACTGGCACCAAGACCCTGACAGGAAGAGGCTATAAAATGGTTGTTATTGGCATCTTTCTTCCATGAAATTCCACCATCCCAGGGAGCCCTGACTGCTTCCTTCGGTGTGCCGCTATAATGCACTACGATAGTATTAAGGGTGCCTTTCTTTTGTTTTTCAGGAAGTGTTACAAAATGCGCATTTCCCTCTGATACGACGTTGAGTTCCTGTTCGTTCTGGGTTACTTTTTCAATGTGTAAAGGGGGTTGTAAATCAATCTGCATGCGATTGCTAGGAGCCAGCACCTTATAAGCAATCGTATTTTTTCCTTTGATTGATTTCCGATCCGGATCTACTGCTATCGCTAGGTGGTAATAGGTGAGATCCCACCATGCTCTTTCGGGAGTAATGCTTCCTCTTAACGTATCCTGACGCGAGAATTGCTGCTCTGAATGATTAAAAAGGTGGGTTTGTGCTTTTACCGTTAGGGTAAAAACAAAGAAAAAAATAAGTTGTAAAACTTTTTTCATGTATTCGTATTTATTAGAGAGGGATTATTTATTTAAAAAGTTTCTGAAGGGAATACTACCGGACTTTCAAATCCATTTTTAGCAACAGCAGCGATGCCAAAGAAATAGTTATCAATAACAATTCCCTTTAGGGTATACTGATCTACATTTCCTACAAATTTGTGGTGATCCCAGGTAGGGGAGGTGGTATCTCTCCAGTATATTTTATATCCGGCAATAGCGGGATCGGTACTTTTGGTCCATTTGAATTTTGCTGCGGGGGCTACAATCCCTCCTATTTGTACATTTTCAGGAACCGGAGGTGCCCAGGCCAAAGAGGCGAGGTTGATGGCATTGACTGCAGTTAGCTTAGCAGCATATTCAAAATTGACATGCTCGACCACATCGCCGTATTGGATACCGTTTTCTGTACGGATGTCTTGATGTTGTTGTGTATAGTTCTCATGGGCTTCCATGATACGAATTCCTGCATACCCGAGATCATTAAACGGTCTGTGGTGACCTCCTCTTCCGAATCGATCCAGTCGGTAGATCATCATAGGGTTCATTTCCGGCATATACGTTTTGACATTGTTGTGTACATAGCGGGCGAGTTGCCTGGAGATTCCATCAACTTCACCTCCATAGAATCGTCGTTTTTTTCTTTTGGACTCGGAATCTGTCGGGTCTGTTGGTTCTGAAAAAATTCTAAAGGAACGATTGTCAATGACTCCATCGACTCCTTTAATATTACCGATCATATCATTGTTCAGGATGCCTATAATCTCCCAGTTATTCTTTTGGGCATACCGGGCTAAGCCCGCTCCTCCAAACAATCCTTGTTCTTCTCCGGATAATCCGACATAGATAATACTATTCTCGAAAGTATACCTGGATAACACCCTGGCTGCTTCTAATGTGCCAGCCATACCACTGGCATTGTCATTGGCTCCGGGAGCATCTGTGGTATAGTCCATCGTATCACTGGCTCTGGAGTCGATATCTCCACTCATGATAATATAGCGATTGGGGTATTTGCTACCTCTCTGAATTGCTACAACATTAACCACCCAGGCATCTTTGGGAACTCTTTTTCCCATATCAGTGGTCACCAGATCTTTTTGATAAAAAACCTCCAGGCAGTTATTGCATAAGGCAGCTGTCTTTTCGAATTCTTTTTTAATCCATCTTCGGGCAGCTCCGATACCTCTGGTATCAGATAGGGTATCACTAAAGGTATTTCTGGTTCCAAATCCTGCGAGTGTTTTGATATCGCTTTCTATACGCTTAGCGGATACTTGATCTATAATATCATATAGTCTGCTATCTGTTTGAGCGGTTAACAATAGGGGCGATATCAGGAAAATACTAAGAAATACAGTTTTCATTTTGTGAATAATTAATCGCACAATTTAATTAAATTGAATTAATATGTTGGTTTTGTTAACATTTTTATAAGATCATAAAAGGTTTCCTGAATTTATTGAGGGTATGATAAAAAATAAAAAAGTGGAGAATTCAAAAGAATTCTCCACTCTGGGGGTATCTAAAGCTAGTATACGTAATAACAGATTGGTTAACTAAATAGAATATATACTTGTTGGGCTTGTGTTATAATAAACAGCAAAATGAGAGTTGAGTATGTGTGTATATGCATTCTATTTCTATGGCAATTATTCCACTCTTATTATCAGTATCATTGATATAGTGTTCAGTTCAGTTTCAACATAAGTTTTCATCAATGTTTCGCTTTAAATAACAGGGCTTTCCTTAGGGAAAGAAAGCCCCTTTTTTATAATCCATGTACAGAAAACCTGAAATTAGGAATGCTAACATTTATCAGAGAATAGGAAGCATTTGTTTCATTAGTTCTGTTGATGTAAAATCCATTGGGATCCAATAGAAGGTTAGCCATAGTTATATGGTCAGAAATATCTCCACTAATAAAATCAAGTTGAAAAACTATTCTTTCTCCGGAAATAACTACGGGATTGAAAACAAGAAAGGAAACAGACCCATTTATATGAGGAAATACAAAATATGATAGTCCTCCTGCATTAGGATCATCAAATACAATAACAATTTGGTTCAAAGAACTTGCTACCCCTAGGTTAAGAAAATCATCAGAGGTTTGAGGTAAAAAGAAATTACTGCTCTTATCATTATATACATATCGTCTGTGATTAACTCTAAAAGCATCTACATCTTCAGAAAATAATGAAGGAACTAAGGCAGTTGTTATAGGAGCTAGGTTATAACCAATGATTGATGTCATATTTCCATCAGTGGATGTATATGTTCCATCATTATTAAGGACAAATGCCTTAATCTCTTGTTCATTAAAGATAAAAGGGTCAATTAATTCAAAACCATTTTCAAGAATTTCTATTCCATGGGAAGTTGATGAAATACTTCCTTTTTCTGTATCAAAAGTAGTAATAACACCTTGTCTTTCAGCATCAGCAAAAGAAAAAGTACTATTTAATAAGATATTATTTTGAGCGTCTAAGACAACAAAATTCCTAAGAATTCTATTCGTAGTACTTTCTGTTTCAAGACTATTATAAAATGTTTTAAAAGAGTCAATTAGGTTTTTATCATTTTGAGTTGCTTTTTCAAAAGTTATTTTGGTAGGATTTTCTCCTCTATCAGTTTTACTTCTGAAAACAATTTGATTATCAGATATATCGTCAAATATAAATTCAAACTCAGCTTCTGTGATAAAACCTTGAGCCAAAAATAATTCATGGAAAAAAGTGTAATTTTCAAAAACTAATTCTGGGAAATGCCCTATATCTACTCTATAACTAGTTTTTAAATCACTTTCACCATTTTTGTAATCAGATGTGATTTCTACAGAATCATCATCATTAAAATCTAAATGCACATTATAAATTCCTGCTGAGTTTTTTGGTTGGTATTTTACTACCCATCCAAATTCCGAGGAGACTAAGGCTTTTTTATAATTATCTATTTGTGCTGCCACACGAGCATCTATATCAGAATCGAACAGTGGCGCTACATCATTATCATCACTACAAGCAAAAAAGCATAGTGAAATAATAAGAAGTGTATATGTTTTAAAGTTTTTTATCATTGTTTTTTTACTTTATAACGTGAAAATTTCACTAGTTAATACTTTTCAAAAATTCGTCTCTTAGCTTTATAAGATCGATTCCAACATCTTCATTCATATATTTTACTACGACATCATACTTTTGTTTGATTCGCTCTCTTCCTTTGTTTCTATCCAGACAATCCTGCCCTTGTCCTGTACAATTTTCGGGAGTAATGTATTTCTCATCAAACTCTTCTGGGGTAGTAGTAATAATCGTAGCAATTAATTCTGCAAAATCTTCTCCTACAGCTGATGTTCCGTATGGAGTAACCATTCCACGAGTAATAGCTTCATTTTCTGTTATAGAGAACCAAGTACCATTAGAGGTATAATCATCTCCAGAAATTTGATAAAAGGCTTCTATGTCGAAGTTAAAATTCTGATCAATAATATGTGCAAACTCATGGTGGAGCGTATGAAATGTTTGTATTATCCAGGCATTGTTTCCAGGAGCGTAATTATTAGCCTGAGTAAGGGTTACTCGTACACCGGAATCAGCTGTTCCTAATACAATTGTTCCATCTCCATTAAAAAGGGGAGATCCCAGAATTACAATTTCTCCTGGAAAAAACTTTTTAAGAAAAGCTTCTCCCTGATCAGAGGCTTGATTATAAGGCTCTATCCAGGCTTGTTTAATCAATTCGGCAATAGGTTTAACGACTTCTTTTTTAGGTGGGACAGCCTTATATCGCTGATCGATATATCGGTCTATAAACTTATAAATGATTACAGAACCGTATGGGTCTCTGAACTCTTCTTTTAAGTAAACATCTAAAGGGTCCGTAGATTCTATTTCTTCAAACAGGTCTACAGGTTGTATTGTTTCTTCTCGTGTACATCCCAGAATGGCAGTAACACAAAGAACGAAAAATACTATTTTTTGTAATGACATAATATGTGTTTTCATAATTAGCAATATTTTATCGAGGATTAGGTGTTAATCCAAAAGAGATAGCATCTCTTGGTATTTGCACGGCTCTTCTAGGGTCATTGGCAGGTAATTCTACTGTTTCCCCTCCTTCACTAACAGGAAGAATATGGGTAACAGGTATGTTATGCCTTTTTATATCGAACCATCGTAATCCATGGAACCAAAATTCTTTTTTTCGTTCATCCAAAATAAGGCGTAACATCCCTTCTGTTTCATCAGTAGCGTCATAATAACTGGTAATGGCAGCTATATCGGTATAGGTTTGCCCTCTATATCTATTTTCTGCGATTATATTAATATCAGATAAGGCAGCATCCTGATTTCCTAAAAATAAATTCGCTTCCGCTCTGTTAAATAAGACTTCTTCTCCTTTTAATACTACTTCGATATGATATGCTTGAAAAGTATTGGAGCTTAAGTTTTCTCTAAAGGTATATTGCCAAACCCTAGGAAGGTATACTCCATTAGATCCTATAGTTCCAGATAAATCATCTCTAATATCATCTATTCCCAATTGATTCTGATACACCTCAGAAAGTTGATTATTAGTTAATCTGAATCCTTGATTAACTCTGGTGTAGAAGCTAAACTTTTGTATAACCAATAGGTTACTAGGGTCTGCAGGATCTTCATGTTTATTAGCAGTTTCCTGAAAGTTAGCACCTGTTATTTGAGTATAATCTTTGATATAAGTAGCTGGTGATCCATCAAAAAATAAATCGCTGTATTTTTTGCAATTCGCATAATCTTTTTTCCATAAATAAAATCTGGAAGCAAATGCTAATGCCGCTTTTTTGGTAAAGTGATATTTTTTAGTTCCGATAAAGAATTTATCGTTGATTAAAGATAATCCTTCCAATAAATCTTTTTCTACTAAATCATATACTTCTTTTACGGTATTACGGGTATAGGAAGGTAAAAATTCAGTCTCAGGAGATGTAATATAAGGTACCCCAAGATTTGTAGCTGCATTTTGATCATAATGTAAACCAAAAATATTAACTAACATAAAATGATGGTATGCTCTGGATAATAAAGCTTCTCCTTTAATTGCATTTTTTTTGTCTTGTTCTCCATCTAGGTTGTCAATAATTGCTAATACTTCATTTGTCTGAGCAATAGCAGCATAAGATCGATCCCAGTAATAAGTTGGGGTTTCCTGAAAGATATCATTAACTTCTTCCCATTTGTATAATTGTCGGTCCTGATTTGTTATTATATTTCCTCCGGTATCTTGTACAATACCATTTCCATCTGGATTTCCGGTAGGACCAGCAAGGTCTGTATATGTTTCAGTAAAGAGAAAGCTTGCTACTGAGTATGAATCTGCTACTACCTTGGCAGCTTTGTCTAGGGTGTTTAATTCCAGACGATCATCTGGAGACTCTTCCAAATAACTATCACAACTAACAAAAGCGATAGAAAGAAAGAGAGGGAGTATATATGAATATATTGTATGTTTTTTCATAATTTTTCTTTTTAGAATCCAACATTTAGAGATACTGTAATCGTCTTAGCTAATGGTAGTGCAGCACCTCCTGTATTAAAGAATTCAGGATCCTGTCCTTGTAGCTTATCATCAGAATACAATAAGAATAAGTTTTCTCCTTGTACACGTACTTTCGCAGATGATAGTCCTAGCTTCTGAGCATAACTTTTAGGAACAGTATATCCTAGTGCAATCGATCGCATTCTGGCATATGTACCGTCAGCAACTCTGATATCACTGTTATTATACAGGTGATATGCGTTGTCATTTCTTAAAATATCTCTGGTAATCCTTCTATCAAGAATAGCAGGAATGTTTGTGGTATTTTCATCGCCAGGAAGTGACCATCTGTTGATTAATTCTTGAGGTAAAGAGTTAAAATCAGTGTATCTAGAGTCAAAATTACTGTTCAATCTGATCTTATAATCAAATTTAAAAGAAATATTAGCAGCTAATGTAAAGTCTCCAAAGGTAAAGGTATTGGTTAATCCACCTGCTCCTCTTGGTTGTGTTGGTCCTTCATATTTTAATATTTTCTCGATATCTTCTCTATCCTGTAAGTTGATATTGGTTACCCGATTATTATCAGCGTCAAAGAATGTTGGGATTCCAAATTCATTTAACCCGGCAAATCTGGTAGAATATAGGGCAGAAATTTCTCTTCCTGTAAAAGGAGCTCCTGTCGAAGTTATTAAATCTACTAACCTAGGATTAAAACGAAGTTCTGTAATTTTTTCTGTATTATATCCTACATTAAAATTAGTAGTCCATGAGAATTTAGGCGTTTTAATATTTACCGTTGACAGTGCAAATTCATACCCATCAACTTTTAAATCTGCATAGTTTCCTGTTTTAAAGGCTTCTCCTCCGACTCCACTGGTCTTGATCAGCCCTATAAGGTCAAAAGAATTACGTTTGTAGTATCCGATTTCACCAGCGATTCGGTTATTAAAGAACCCAAATTCAAGACCAGTACTAAATTCTTTTAGTTTTTCAAAGGTCAAATCATTGTTCTCTAGGGATCTGATTCCTATTACACTTTCTACGTCTTGTGGGCGCAATGGTACACGAGCTCTTAGATCCAAAGAGGCACTGGTTAATGGTCCTCTTCCTCCTGATAGTCCATACGTAGCTTTTAACTTAAGATTGTTTATCCAATCCGCATACAAGAAATCCTCTTTATGAATATTCCATGCTCCACTAATGTTATAGTTGGTTAAATAGCGTGCTTTGCTACTGGATCCTTGTAAGTTAGATCCATCATATCGTAACGTTCCGTTTAAGGTATATTTGTTCTTTAAGCTGTATCCTGCATTGAAGAAGAAACCAGTGAAACGATCTCTAAAATTTCTAATGCCAAAGTATTGATCTCTGCTATCTGTTAATTGGTCAATAGCATCTGGATTGGTATTTACAATATATCCATTATCATATGAGATACCAAAACCTGTATATTCTCTACTTTGTCTGGTGGTAGATTTAACCTCTTGCCCTAATAAGAATGAGAAAATATTATTGTCATTTAATTTTGGATTCCAGGTAATAGCATTTCTAAGGTATGCATAATCAAGTATATCTTCGTTATAAATATTTAATCCACCTTCTGGTAATATAGAATATCGAGGTCTTCTGGGATTATCCTGATCTTGGTATAAAAACGGGTTGATATTGATTAAGACACCGTCATCTGCTCGATAAGCCTCTGCCTGATTCGAATTATCCCCAATTATATGCTCCCGTTGTGTAATTGCCTTTCTATAGTTAAAAGTGGAACTAAATGAAAGATTGTCTTTTATCTGATAGTTCAAATCGGTCTGGAATGTAATATCCGTAACATCAATATCAATGAAGTTATTTCTTAGTTCGTGGATGATATTGAACGGTGCATAGTTCTTTCTGAAGAATTCCAGATTTCCATTTGCGTCATAAGGGGTTACACTTCTACTATTAGTCAGAGAAAAGCTAAATGGGTTGATGTCAAATTCCCTTTCGAATTCTCCTGTAACAGAATTTAATTCTCTGTCATTTGTTCCCGGAGCTCTCTGATCTCTGATGCTTCCTACAATAGAGGTTCCTAATGTAAGTTTATCTGATAGATTAAATTTAGTATTTAGTCGGGCGGTATAGCGTTGTACCTCATCTCCGATCGTCTGCCCTTCATCATTTAAGTAACTTAAAGAAAAGAAGTATACAGCATCATCACTACCTCCAGAAATGTTTAAAGAGTGATTTTGTTGTATAGAAAGGTCATTAAATAATGTTTTAAACCAATCGGTGTTTGCTGTTTGATACCTTCTGAAATAATCATTGTCTAATTCTCCGTTAGGACCAACAGGGGCTTCATTCGTAGCTCTCAGGTTATAGTACTTCCCAATTACTCCATAAGATTCAGCACGCTGAGCAGTGGTTAGATCGATTAATCCTTTATTAACCAGTTCTGCATATACAGATAATTCCTGCTGAGAGTTTAGTACATTAAAGTTGTTATATCGAGGACGTAATCTATGAGAGAAACTACTGTTGTAGTTGATTCTCATCTGTCCTTTTTTACCATTTTTAGTGGTAATTACAATTACCCCGTTTTTAGCTCTGGCTCCGTACAAAGCGGTAGCAGAAGCATCTTTTAGAATGGAGAAAGATTCAATATCATCCGGGTTGATCCCAGCACTAGAGGATCCGATAAGAGAATTGATATCTCCTGAAGAAAGATCATCCTGACTTAGTTCTACATTGTCTTCCAGGATTACTCCATCGACTACCCAAATAGGATTGTTATTACCATTAATAGAAGTATTACCACGAATTCGAATTCTTGGAGAAGCTCCAAAAGAACCAGAAACGTTATCTACCACAACTCCGGCATCTTTTCCTTCTAGCATTCTAGAAGCATCAGACACTCCGTCTATTTTTACATCTTCTAATTTTAAACGAGTGGCTGCTCCGGTAAATAAGCGACGGTCGATTTTTTTATAACCATCTGTAATGATTACTTCATCAAGTGCCTCTACAGATTCTTTTAAAACAACTTTTAACTTCTTTTGATTGGTGATTGTAATCTTCTGGGTTTCAAAACCAAGGTTTTCTATAACTAACACATTGGCTTTGTTTACTTTTATTACAAACATCCCGTCAAAATCAGTAACTACCCCTTTTGAAGTTCCTTCGATACTTACAGTGGTACCTGGGATAGGGGAGCCGTTTTTATCAACTACCTGCCCTTTGATCTCGATTAGATCTTGAATTTCTTTTAATCGATTTTGTATTTCTCTATCATTAATATTGCTTTTGAATAGTACGATTTGTTTATCTACTATTTTATAAGAAATATTCGTGTTTTTTAGCGCTTTGTCTAAAATATATCCTATTTTTTGCTTTCTGGCTTTTAAGGTGATTTTTCTTTTAAGATTTACTTCAGAATTTTTATAAAAAATTTTGAATTCTGTTTTTTTCTTAATTAAGTCAAAAACTTTTTCAACACTTATATTGTTGATATCCATGCTTATTCGGGTGTTTTGCGAATAAGAGCTGGCATTTATTCTTAAAAGCGACACAAACAGGAGTAGTACTGTTAGCCTCATTTTTAAACTGAGTTTAGATTTAATTACACTTCTAGTGTAATTCTGTCTATTTTTTTTCATATTTTTAATATGATTTAATGATTTTGAACCGTTATTAAATTACAATTTTTCTAAATCGAGGAATGTTGCAGCATTTCTCGATTTTTTTCTTTTATGTCAATTTTTTTTCATGCATCCTTTCTTTTTTTGTTTTTTTATGGGTTAATTATTATCTGGTTTTCCTTTATTTCGTAGCTAAACAGGGTGTTACTTCTAAAAGTATTTAAAACATTTTCAATACTTTCTGTATCAAATTGCCCTGTGAATTTTTCCTTTTTAATAGTTTCATTATTGATAGTGATCTCTACATCATACGAACGTTCCAGTTTTTTCATGATATTTTCGAAACTTTCATTTTTGAATAGTAGGATATTATCAATCCATGCAATATATTGGCTAACATCTACTTGGCTGATTTTGATCTTTTTTCCAACACTACTAATCCTTGCTTTTTGATTAGGAGAAAGTCGTTTATCTGTATGTTGATCAAAACGCTCTTTGTCTTTAAACACACCAACACTTCCTTCTATTAATACCACTTCAGAAAAAGAATCATTCGCATATGAAGAAACATTAAATTCCGTACCGAATACTTCTGTATTAATTCCGTTAGTAGCTACAATGAATGCATCTTCAGGATTTTTGGCAACCTTAAAATAAGCTTCTCCTTCCAGAGATACTTTTCTGGTAGTACCAGCTATAAAACTAGAAGGGAATGTCAATGTCGATCCGGCATTGATATGTACAATGGTTCCATCTGATAATTCAATTTGTAGTTTTCTGCCTTTAGGAACTCTTAATGTGTTAATAATCACTTCCTCTAGTTCATTTTGCTGCTGGTAGGTAAGTTTGCTTCCTTTTTGTACACTTACCGTCATTCCATTTTCGTCTTTGATTTCTTTAAAAGTATCTTCGACTTTGATCATACTGACACTACCATCGCTAAGCTCTAAGCTTATTTCTGTAGTAATATCTTCAAGCTTTAATTCTGTTTTATCAGTAAAGAAGGTTGTGCAAAAAGCAATTCCAACAATCGCAGCAGCATATTTGGTGTACTGACCAAGTCTGGAAATAAACCCTCGGGTGTTATTTTTCTTTTGTATGAAGTTGGAAAAAGCTTTGTCTTTATCAAAATCATTTTTCCCTAATTGAACATAGTGATCAGTAACGGCATATTGTTTAAATAATTCTCGATTTTCTTTTTCTTTTAACCAGGTATTAAACAGGGCTGTCTCCTCCTCAGATAATTCTCCGTTGAGGTATTTTATTATTTGATTTATTTCTAAATCTTTCCCTTTTTCCATTGTTAATAATTGTCTATATTTATAGCTAAGACTGTTAATTTTTTCAATACCCTTATTTTTTAGTTAAAAATTTTAATATTTATTTAAATTTGCCGTGACTTTTTGTTAATCTAGCGTTAAATTTTAGCTATTAAAAAAACATACTACTCATAGAAAATAATACCCAAATAGAAGAATTAAAAAAAGGAAATGAGTTTGTGTATAGGCATATTTATGATCTGTATTACAATGAGTTATGTTTGTATGTGCTAGGGTATACAAAAGAGCGGGCACAGGCAGAAGACATTGTTCAGAATGTGATGTTGAGTGTCTGGAAAAACAGGAAAAAACTTAAGGTAAAAACTTCTTTAAAAAGTTATTTATATAAGTCGTGTTATTATGAATTTGTTGATTCATATAAAAAAAGAAGGAATGAATTAAGCTTTATCGATCAAACAAAAATGGAAGCGTTGGATGTCTTTATAGAAGAAGATGATGAATACATTCAGAAACGGATAAAAGATGTACATGCGGAAATAGAAAATCTCCCTCCAAAATGTAAGCATGTTTTCGTGTTGGCTAAATTTCAGGGACTGAGGTATAAAGAGGTAGCAGAGCAACTAAATATCTCCGTAAAAACAGTAGAAGGGCAAATGACAAAAGCAATGACAAGATTAAAAGATAGGTTAGGACGTTAATTAATTTCTTCTATTGTATATAGACCATATGAATACACAGGTCACAGATAAGTTTATACTAAATCATGTGTAAAATACATAAAGAGATCATGGGGAATTGATATGCAAAAAAGCCCCACCTTCCCTAATAAAATAAATTGACAGGTACTTACTATCTATTAATAGGGGTAATAATGAGTTATTCCTTTAATACAAGAGTTCCAAAGGTGTTTGCGTTGTTTTTTAAGGATTGGTATTCTTCTTCATAAATAAAGACAGAGCCAATTTTGGAAGTGTCCGATGAGGTGTCTACATCGTTATATGCGATCATAAAACCTAATTTTTGATCTTTTTGCAATATGACCTGATCATTGACACCGTTTTCTTTATAAGATTGATCATATATGGTAATCTTAAATTCCCAGGTAGTTACATCATTAAAGGAGTTTTTCTGGGATTGTACATGATGATTGTAGAAAAGAAGTGCCCCTTTAGGATCAAAACCGATTACATTGCCGTCAGGGGTAATGGTATAATTAAAAATATTATGTTGTTCAGGGAATTTTCCCCCAGAATTATCCTGATCAATAAATAGTTGTATATAATCGTTTCCCTCTGGAGTATAGGTGTGTTTATTGATGAGGGTATCATCTTTGATCTCCACCAAAAGGTATAATGCTTCCGAGGTCCAACTCATTTTATACCGGGCAAAAAAATCAGAGAAGGAATACGCTGCTCCTGACCATTTTTGATCAATAGCATACCATTGGGTATTGTTCCAGATAGGATCATTTTTTGATCCGTCTATATCCGGGGCAATAATTGCTTTTTTTATATCCCTGAGTTGATGATCAACTTTTTTGTAGGTTTCCTGGTCTGATTGAGCAATAAGGGAAAAAGTAGTATGAGTGGTTCTTTCTTTACAGGCAAAAAGGCTGGCAATAATGAGAATAAGTGCTGTTTTTTTTAGCATAAATAGAAGGTTTCTGTAGTACAAAAATAAAAAAGCGATCTTTACTTTTATAATTAAAGTAATGATCGCTTTCGAAATTTAGAATTAAAAGCTTTTTATAACTGATTATCTGCTATGAAAAGTGGTATCCATTTTCCTTTGCTACACTATCTGCAATACATTTTCGTAATTCGACAATGTTAGGATGTGTAGGGTATTTGGTAAAGCGTTTTAATCCCATTAGCATCATACGTTGCTCGTCTCCTTCAGCAAAAGATACGATGCCTTCTTTGGCTTTTTGAGTAATCGTATCTACTGCATTATAAAGGTATAACTGTGCCATGGCAATTTGTACCTTTTGAGAATCTTCTCCATTTCGTTTGGCATTTTTCTCTGTTCTCAAAATAGTAGATTCTGCCATGTATATTTCAATCAAAATATCAGAAGCTGCTAAAAGAAGCTGTTGGTGTTCTTCTAGTTGCGGACCGTATTTCTGAATTGCAGCTCCTGCAACCATTAAGAATACTTTCTTTAGTTTCCCGATCAATTCTTTTTCCATAGAGAAAAGAGCACTGTAGTCAGGGGTGTCAAAAGAAGGAATTCCTGTTAGTTCATCGGCTACTTTCATGGCAGGATTTAAAAGATCTACATGACCTTTCATTGCTTTTTTTATAAGCATCCCGATAGAGAGCATTCTGTTGATTTCATTAGTTCCTTCATATATTCTAGAGATACGGGCATCTCTCCAGGCAGACTCCATAGGGGTATCTGCAGAGAACCCCATTCCTCCAAAAATCTGAATCCCTTCATCTGTACAGTTTTGTACGTCTTCGGATACAGCTACTTTGAGAATTGAACATTCAATAGCGTATTCTTCTACTCCTTTTAATTCAGCTTCCTGATGAGAGTTTCCTTCTTCTTGTCTGATAGCAATACGATCTTCGATATTTTTGGCAGCTCTATAGCATGCAGATTCATCAGCGTATGCGTTGGTCGCCATTTCTGCAATTTTTGCCTTAATAGCACCGAAATTCATGATTGGAGTTTTGAATTGAATTCGTTCGTTGGCATATTTAGTTGCCTCATCAATAATTCTTCGTTGGGCATCAAGACATGCAGCGGCTAGTTTTATACGTCCTACATTCAGGGCATTCATGGCAATTTTAAAACCATTTCCTCTTTCTGAAAGCATGTTTTCTACCGGGACTTTTGTATTGCTAAAAAATACTTGTCGGGTAGAGGAGGAGTGTATTCCCAGTTTCTTTTCTTCATCTCCGAGAGAGATTCCATTAGAAGGATCATTTTCTACAATAAAGCCGGTGATATTTTTATCATCTTCTATTCTGGCAAATACAATAAACAGATTGCAAAACCCTGCATTGGAGATCCACATTTTTTGACCAGAAATAAGATAGTGAGATCCATCATCAGAAAGTACAGCCTTTGTTTTTCCGGAGTTGGCATCAGATCCTGCTCCCGGTTCTGTCAGACAGTAAGCTCCAAACCATTCTCCACTGGCTAATTTTGGAACATATTTGCTTTTTTGTTCTTCATTTCCATATAAAGTAATTGGCATGGTCCCAATACCTGTATGGGCGCCAAATGCGGTACTAAAAGATCCTGTAGCACCAGATATATAATCGCAGACCAGCATGGTTGAAACAAATCCCATTCCTAGACCTCCGTAAGCTTCAGGAACAGCAACTCCAAGGAGTCCTAGTTCTCCGGCTTTTCGCATACACTCTTCAGTAAAAGCGTAGTCTTTTTTCTCAAAACGCTCCCAGTGTGCCCATAGTTCTCTGTCTACAAACTCTTTGGCACTGTCACGCATCATTCGTTGCTCTTCAGAAAAATCTTCAGGCGTAAATACGTCTTCGCAATTTGTTTCTTTTACAAGGAATTGCCCTCCTCTTAGAATATCTTTTTTTGTTGTACTCATGGTATTTAATTTTTTTAGTATAGATTCCTGAGAATCTATTAAGTGTTGTAAATAGAATTATTGGCTGACTGAGGTTGTTTTAGTTCAAAAACTCATATACTCCAGCCGCTCCCTGACCTGTTCCTACACACATAGTAACCATTCCGTACTTTCCTTGCATGTTTCTTTTTCTCATTTCATCAAATAACTGAACAGATAACTTTGCACCTGTACAACCAAGTGGGTGTCCTAATGCGATGGCTCCTCCATTAACATTGACAATTTCCTGATTGAGGTCTAACTCCCTCATAACAGCGAGTGATTGAGAAGCAAAAGCTTCATTCAATTCTATCAGGTCTACATCGTTTTGTTGTAATCCGGCCTGCTTTAATACTTTAGGGATCGCTTTTACAGGACCTATCCCCATAATTCTGGGTTCTACTCCGGCAGCTGCATAATTGACAAGCCTGGCAATTGGTTCTATATTAAGTTCTTTTACCATCTCTTCGCTCATTACTAATACGAAAGCAGCTCCATCACTCATCTGAGAAGAGTTTCCGGCGGTAACACTACCTCCAGCAGCAAATACAGGTCTTAGTTTGGCAAGCACTTCTGTACTGGTTCCTGCTCGGGGTCCTTCGTCTTTGGTTACCGTATACGATTTTGATACCTTTTTACCATTCTCATCAACATATACCTGATCTACGGTAATGGGGACAATTTGATCTTTAAAACGATCTTCTGCCTGGGCTTTTAAGGCTTTCATGTGAGAATTGTAGGCAAATTCATCCTGATCTTCTCTTGAAACCTTGAACTGATTTGCGACAGCTTCTGCGGTAAGTCCCATACCCCAGTAGTAATCTTCATTTCCGGCAGCTGCTACCGAATAATCAGGTGTCGGTTTATATCCTCCCATTGGAATATAAGACATGCTTTCTGCACCTCCGGCAATGATACAATCTGCCATTCCTGATTGAATTTTTGCGGTAGCCATTCCAATAGTCTCAATCCCGGAAGCACAGTATCTGTTGACGGTTACTCCAGGAACATCTTCTACTTTTAGCCCCATAAGTGATATTAATCGGGCGACATTCAGTCCTTGCTCTGCTTCTGGCATAGCATTTCCGACGATGACATCATCAATTCTGGTTTTGTCCAGATTTGGTAATTCTTTCATCATATGTTCGATAGTTTCAGCAGCTAATTCATCTGGTCTTTTGAATCTAAAGACTCCTCTGGGGGCTTTCCCTACTGCTGTTCTATATGCTTTTACTATATATGCTGTTTTCATTTTTGAAAATAGATTTTAGAGGTTGTTAAAAAAACAAAGTTTATTAGTTACGTAGCGGCTTTCCTTTCTTAAGCATATGCTCAATACGTTCTAAGGTTTTACGCTCTGTCGTTAGCGATAAGAAAGCTTCTCGCTCCAGGTCTAATAAATATTGTTCGGATACCAGGGATGCTTCTGACAGATCTCCTCCAGCCATCACATACGCAAGTTTATTCGCGATCTTTTTATCGTGTTCTGATATGTATTTTCCTGCCTCCATAGAATCAGTTCCTACAAGGAACATTCCCAGGGCTTGTTTACCTAATACTTTTACATCTTTTCTTCGTACGGGCTGTGTATATCCCTGCTCAGCCATTAGTTTGGCATATGCTTTAGCGGTAGCAATCTGTCGGTTTTTATTGACCACGACGATATCTTTCCCATGTTGGAGGATATTCGTATCATATGCCTCATATGCAGAGGTAGAAACTTTTGCCATTCCTATAGTCAGGAAGTGCTCCTGAAGGCGGTTTAGTTCTACATCGTTTTTCTGGAAAGTATCAGCGGCTCTTAAGGCCATTTCTTTAGATCCTCCTCCTCCCGGGATAACTCCTACACCGAATTCTACCAATCCGATATAACTTTCTGCCGCCGCAACTACTTTATCAGCATGTAACGTCATTTCACATCCGCCTCCGAGAGTCATTCCATGAGGAGCAACAATGGTTGGAATTGAAGAATACCTAAGTCTCATGCAGCTATCCTGAAAGTATTTTACGGCCATATTTAACTCATCGTACTCTTGTTCTACAGCCATCATAAATATCATGGCGATATTGGCTCCGACGGAGAAATTCGCTCCCTGATTTCCTACTACTAACCCTTGAAAATCTTTCTCAGCAATATCAATTGCTTTGTTTAATCCGGCAAGAACGTCTCCTCCTATAGAGTTCATTTTACTCTGGAACTCCACATTGAGAATTCCATCTCCCAGATCTTCAACAACAACTCCGCTATTTTTGAATACAGCAGAAGATTCTCGAATATTATCAAGTATGATAAAGGCATCTTGACCAGGAACTTTTGTCTGTTTTTTAGATGGGATGTCATAGAAATAAGTAGCTCCTTCTTTTACGGAATAAAAAGAAGTATTTCCAGAAGTAATCATATCATTAATCCATCCGGCAGCTTCATATCCTTCTGCTTTCATGATGTCTAACCCTTTTTCTACTCCGATAGCATCCCATATCTGAAATGGTCCGTGTTCCCATCCAAATCCAGCTTTCATAGCGTCATCTATCTTATAAAGCTCATCTGTAATCTCAGGAATTCTATTGGATACATATGCAAAAAGTGCAGCAAAGGTTTTTCTGTAAAACTCTCCTGCTTTGTCTTTTCCGGTAACCAGTACTTTGAATCTATCTATAACAGCATCAATAGTTTTTGTCAACTCTAGCGTAGCAAATGAGGCTCTTTTTTTGCTGCGATATTCCAAGGTGTCCAGGTCGAGAGAAAGGATTTCTTTTTTTCCGTCTTCTGTTACACTTTTCTTATAGAAACCTTGCTTTGTTTTGCTTCCTAGCCATTTGTTTTCCATCATAGTTCCTATAAAACCAGGAAGAGAAAATAGAGTATGGCGTTCATCATCGGGACAGTTTTCTGCAATACCATTGGCAACATGTACTAATGTATCAAGTCCTACAACATCTACAGTTCTAAATGTAGCCGATTTTGGACGACCAATAACAGGACCGGTTAATTTATCAACTTCTTCTATGGTTAGTCCCATATCCTTAACCATATGGAATAAACTCATAATACTGAAAATTCCAATTCTGTTCCCTATAAATGCAGGCGTGTCTTTTGCGACAACTGAGGTTTTTCCCAGATATTGTTCTCCATATCCATTAAGAAATGAAAGTACTTCTTCTGAGGTTTGAGGTCCTGGAATAATTTCGAAAAGCTTCAGGTATCTAGGAGGGTTAAAGAAGTGAGTACCACAAAAGTGTTTTTGGAAGTCGTCGCTTCTTCCTTCACTCATAAATTTAATAGGAATCCCTGAAGTGTTCGATGTAATGAGGGTTCCGGGCTTTCTGTGTTTCTCTAAGGTCTCAAAAACCTGTTTTTTTATATCTAATCGTTCAACAACTACTTCTATAATCCAGTCAACGTCTCCTACTTTTGCGATATCGTCTTCTAAATTACCAGTAGTAATTCGACTGGCAAATTTTTTGTGATAAATAGGGGAGGGTTTCGATTTTAATGAAGCTGTAAGTGCATCATTAACTAATCGATTACGGACTACTTTATCAGATAAAGACAATCCTTTGCTCTTTTCTTTTTCATTTAATTCTCGGGGTACAATGTCTAGCAATAAGACTTCTACTCCGATATTAGCAAAATGACAGGCAATTCCCGATCCCATAATCCCTGAACCGATAACTGCTACTTTTTTTATAGTTCTTTTCATTTCTAACTACGAGTTGTTACTATGTTACGATTTTTATTTTGTGTATATTTTTTTAGAAGCGATCAAATCATTAATTGATTGAAAAACTTCCAAGAATATTTCTAATTTTTCTGGGGCTATATGTTCTTTTACAGCGTTGTCAAAAGCAAAAACTACTTCTTTGGAAAACTCTCTCATTTCCAAACCAAATTGAGTGAGGTAGATCAATACGCCACGACCATCTTGTGGGTTTTTTTTTCGGTAGATCAGCCCTTTTTCTTCCATGGTTTTAAGCGTTCTTGATAGACTGGTAGCTTCCATGCCCATTTTTGGACCTAATGAGGTGGAAGGAGTCCCATTTTCCGGGTCAATACTGATTAATGCAAACCCAGTGGCCATTGTACTTCCTTTTTTGCTGGCTTCTTCGTTATACATTTTAGCTACAGACATCCAAGTTGCACGAAGTACATAGTCAATTGTTTTTTCTCTCATTCAATAACTTTATTATAGGGTAAATATACTAAAATTTATTATGCATGCATAATAAATTTCTTTTAAAATAAGAGAAAAATAAAAAATATTGGGTGAATACTACTAATTTAATAAAAAAACTCCCTGATTATTAGGGAGTTTGTTAAATTATAGTTAAAAATAAACTAGATATTGTTCGTGACTAGATAGTATTGTCACCATAGATCTTGATGTACAACGCCTTGTACTTTTCCTTTATGACACGCCTTTTTAATTTCATAGTAGGAGTGAGGTGTCCTGCATCGATACTCCATTCTTCAGGGGTTAATTCGAATCTTTTAATTCGTTCCCATTTTCCAAATTTTTCATTATAGTGATCTACTTCTTCCTGATAACGATCAATAACAGTTTGGTTTGTAATAAAATCTTCTTTAGAATTTCCGATATCAAGTCCTTTTCGTTCTGCCCAATCTTCTAGAAATTCAAAGTTTGGTTGAATAAAAGCTGCCGGCATTTTTTCTCCTTCTCCGATCACCATAACCTGCTCTATAAAACGCGATTGTTTCATCATGTTTTCTATAACTTGTGGAGCAACGTATTTTCCTCCGGATGTTTTGAACATTTCCTTTTTTCGATCGGTGATTCTAAGGAATCCTTCACTATCTACTTCTCCGATATCTCCGGTATGGAAATATCCATTTTTTAAGACTTCATTTGTCTTTTCCGGGTCTTTGTAATATCCCTGCATTACCTGAGGTCCTTTTATCAGGATTTCTCCGTCTTCTGCAATTTTAACTTCAGTTTCGGGAATTAACTTTCCTACGGTTCCTATTTTGAATCCATTATCTCTCAGGTCATTTACAGAGATAACCGGAGAGGTTTCTGTCAGCCCGTATCCTTCCATTACTGCAATACCTGCTGCATTGAATACACGTGCTAATCTGGGTTGTAATGCAGCACTACCAGAAGCAATGATTTTTAAGTTACCACCAAGTGCTTCTTGCCATTTACTGAAAATCAATTTTCTAGCAAGACCTAGCTTTTTCTCATATAACCATCCGTTAGCCTTATAAGGTTTGTATTGTAATCCCAGGTTTACCGCCCAGAAAAACAAAGCTTTTTTAACTCCGGTGAGATCCGTTCCTTTCGCTATAATTTTATCATAGACTTTTTCCAAAAGACGGGGAACTGCCGTCATTACATCTGGTTGTACCTCTTTCAGGTTATCACTAATTGTTTCTATAGATTCAGCAAAATAAATAGAAACCCCACGGTATTGATATAAGTACAATAACATGCGTTCATAAATATGACATACAGGTAGAAAACTTAATGATTTAGCTTGTCCTTCAGTGATAGGAAATCTACAGGAGCTGTTTAAGGCATTACTGACAATGTTTTTATGGCTCAATAGTACACCTTTAGGTCTTCCGGTAGTACCAGAAGTGTATATAATGGTAGCAATATCATCTTCTTTTACGGCTGCCATAAGTGCGTCTACTTCTCCCTGGTTGCTATCGTCTTTACCAAGCTCTAATACTGTATCCCAATTGGAGCAACCTTCAATTTCTGTAAATGAATATACTTCCTGTAGTGAGGGGACATTCTTTTTGATATTGTTTACTTTGTCGAATACTTCTTTATCAGAAACAAAACAGTATTTGGATTCTGAATGATTTAATACGTATTCATAATCTTCCTGAGAAATGGTAGGGTAAATGGGAACATCTTGCGCTCCTATCTGTAAAATACCGATATCAACAATATTCCATTCGGTTCGGTTATTAGTAGAGATAATAGCAATCTTGTCATTTGGTTTTACTCCTAAGCGCAATAAACCTCTGCTTATTTGATTTGCTTTTTCTATATATTCTTGGGTAGAGGTAGCAACCCATTTATCATTATACTTTGTAACTAAAGCTTCCTTTAGGTTGTATTTTGCTAATTGGTAATGCGGAAAATCGAATAATCTGGTAATCTTAGTCATAATTTGTTTTAAAGTATTATGCGTGCATAGTTTCGCAAAATATAAATAAATCTTAAAAAAACAATCTAATATATAAAAAAAGGAGCTATTTTTTAATAACTCCTTTGGTTAATTGCCGATTTTGTTTCGAATTTTTTAATCTGAAAAATCAGAGAAAATCCTATAATTTTAAAGCTTATTTTTATTCCTCTGTAGCTCAGTTTATTCCTCTTGCTTTTTCTCAATCCACACTTTGGCATTTACAAATGCTTCGAGCCATGGAGACACTTCGTCTTTTCTGTTTTTTGGGTAATTTGCCCAATTCCACTGGAAAATTGATCGTTCTATATGAGGCATCATTACCAGATGTCGCCCACTGGTATCTGTTAGCATAGCTGTATTGTAATCAGAACCATTAGGGTTTGATGGATATCCTTCGTATCCATATTTAGCAACGATGTTATATTGGTTTTCTTCTAATGGGAAATGAAACTTTCCTTCTCCGTGAGATATCCATACTCCCAGGGTACTTCCTGCCAGAGAGGATAGCATCACAGAATTGTTTTCTTGCACCTTAACAGAGGTAAAGGCACTTTCGTGCTTTTTGGAATCATTATGAAGCATTTTCGGTTTTTCTTCATGATCAGGATTGATCAATCCTAATTCTACAAAGAGCTGACACCCGTTACATATTCCTACAGATAAGGTATCTTCTCTTTTGAAAAAGTTATCTAAGGCTGTTTTTGCTTTTTCGTTATACAAGAAAGCACCTGCCCATCCCTTTGCAGAGCCAAGAACATCACTATTCGAGAATCCTCCAACAGCTCCAATGAATTGAATGTCTTCCAGAGTTTCTCTTCCTGAAATAAGATCTGTCATATGTACGTCCTTTACATCGAAGCCAGCTAAGTACATCGCATTGGCCATTTCTCTTTCAGAGTTACTTCCTTTTTCTCTGATAATGGCGGCTTTTGGTCTTTTCTTACTGGTGGCAATTACGGGTTTTTTTCCTGTAAAACTAACAGGGAAATCGAATTGTAATGGCTGTTGGTAATAATTGTTAAAACGATCTTCAGCTAACCCATTAGCAGTTTGCTTTCTGTCCAATAGGAGAGAGGTTTTATACCAGATTTGACGAAGAGAGACAATATCCAGATTGAGTGCATCTTTTTGATTTTTAATGACTAAGGATGCCTCAGAGGTAACATTTCCTATTTTATGGAATGTAATGCCTTTTTTCTGAAGAACAGTTTCTATATTTTCTCCTGCAGCACTTTGGAAAACAATTCCTGCATTTTCAGCAAATAAAAGTTTCGTAGTATCTTTTTCCTCAAGTGTTGATAAATCTAATGTTGCTCCTATGTTAACATTTGCAAAACAAAGTTCTAATAATGTAGTGATTAACCCTCCTGAAGCAACATCATGTCCTGCTACAATTTTGTCATCTTTTATTAATTCTTGTATTGTATTAAAGGTATTCTTGAAAAAAGCAGCATCTTGTATACCAGGAGCTTCCGATCCAATTTTATTTAATACTTGTGCAAAAGAAGATCCTCCTAGTTTATGAGATTCCTGAGATAAGTTGATATAATAAATAGCTCCCTGATCTTTTTGTAATACAGGTTCAACTACTTTATTGATATCATTACAATTTGCAGCAGCTGAAATGATAACAGTTCCCGGAGAAATAACTTCTTCATTCGGGTATTTTTGTTTCATCGACAAGGAGTCTTTTCCTGTAGGAACATTGATTCCCAGTTCTATGGCAAAATCAGAAATTGCTTTTACAGCTTCATATAGTCTGGCATCCTCTCCTTCGTTTTTACAAGGCCACATCCAGTTCGCTGATAAGGAAACAGATTGTAACCCATCTTTTAGAGGCGCCCAGACAATATTGGTCAGTGCTTCTGCTATAGAGTTTTTGCTTCCAGCTTTTGGATTGATAAGCCCTGAGATAGGAGAGTGCCCAATACTGGTTGCAATCCCTTCTTGGCTGTTGTAATCCAAAGCCATTACCCCACAGTTATTTAAAGGGATTTGTAGAGGTCCTACACATTGTTGTTTGGCTACTTTTCCACCAACACAACGGTCTACTTTATTAGTTAACCAATCTTTACAAGCGACAGCTTCTAATTGTAGAACTTGCTCTAGATAGTGCTGGAAGTTCTCATTAGTATAGGTAATGTCTTTATAGTTATAAGCGACTGTTTTGTCTTTCATAATGGTTTTAGGAGAACTACCAAACATATCATCTAGCTCCAGATCCATTGGTTTGTCTCCTTTTGTAGCTGATTCGAATGTAAATCTGTGATCCCCGGTTACATCTCCTACCTGATACATTGGAGAGCGTTCTCTGTCAGCAATTCGTTGTAGGGTATCTATATCTTTTTGACCAATGACCAGCCCCATACGTTCTTGAGATTCATTTCCGATGATCTCTTTTGCAGAGAGTGTAGGATCTCCGACAGGCAGTTTATCCAAATCAATTTTACCTCCGGTTTCTTCTACGAGTTCGGATAAACAATTTAAGTGTCCTCCGGCTCCGTGATCGTGTATGGAGACAATTTGATTAACATCACTTTCTACCATTCCTCGGATAGCATTTGCGGCTCTTTTCTGCATTTCCGGATTAGATCGCTGGATAGCGTTTAATTCGATTCCAGTACTAAACTCTCCGGTATCTGCTGAGGATACGGCGGCACCTCCCATTCCGATACGGTAGTTTTCTCCTCCGAGTATTACAATCTTATCTCCGGATTCTGGTGCTTCTTTTATGGCTTGTTCTGCTTTCCCATATCCGATACCTCCCGCTTGCATGATTACTTTATCAAATCCTAGTTTGCGGGCATCCTCTTCATGCTCAAATGTCAATACAGATCCTGTAATGAGGGGCTGTCCGAATTTATTTCCAAAATCAGAAGCTCCATTAGAGGCTTTGATAAGAATATCCATAGGGGTCTGATATAGCCATTTTCTTTCTTCTACAGCTTGCTCCCATGGGCGGTTTTCTTCTAATCGGGAATAGGAGGTCATATATACAGCAGTTCCTGCTAGTGGTAAAGATCCTTTTCCTCCGGCTAAACGGTCCCTGATTTCTCCTCCAGAACCAGTTGCAGCCCCATTAAATGGTTCTACGGTGGTCGGAAAATTATGTGTTTCGGCTTTTAAAGAAATAACACTATCAAACTCTTTTTCTTCGTAATAATCAGGTTTATCAGCACTTTTTGGAGCAAACTGAGTAACTCTGGGTCCTTTTATAAAAGCTACATTATCCTTATAAGCTGATACAATATCATTAGGATTTGTTTCAGATGTCTTTTTTATCAGTTTGAATAAAGAAGTCGGTTTTTCGTCTCCATCAATAATAAAAGTACCGTTGAATATTTTATGTCTACAATGTTCTGAGTTTACCTGAGAAAACCCGAAGACTTCTGAGTCGGTTAATTTTCGACCTATTTTTTTAGCGACATCTTCCAGGTATTCTATTTCTTCATCACTTAGTGCTAACCCTTCCTGTGTATTATACGCAGCAATATCATCAATTTCTAAAATTGCTTCTGGTGAGATATCGATCGTATAGATATCCTGATGTAGGTTACTGTACTTCTGAGACAACATCGGATCATAGTCTTCAAAATCTTTTTCTACAGCCTGAAATTCTTCAATTCGTATAATTCCATCAATTCCCATATTCTGAGTTATTTCTACAGCATTTGTACTCCAGGGAGTTATCATTGCTGCACGGGGACCAACAAAAAAAGCGTCAATAGACGCTGCAGATATTTTTGGCTGGTTCCCAAATAACCAGGTCAATTTTGTACTATTTTCAGGAGTGATTTCCGAAGCCGATTGAACAGCAAATACTTTTTCTTTTGAGTTTCCGAAGAAATGAATCATACCTCGATGTTTGAATTGTTTAATTTGCCGCAAATTTACTCTTTTTAAAACAAATTAATATCATATTAACAGGGATAATAAAAGAGTTATCCACGCTATTTTTAACAATTAAAAATAGCGTGGATTGTATTTGGTCGAACGATTTAACTATTTACAGTGTTTTCAATTTGATTTTTCTCAGATTGAGGTATGTTTTCCTGTAATAACGAGATTACTTCTTTCAAGTCTTTATCTTCTAATAATACTTTATGAAACTTAAACTTTTTCTCTTTATTATTATTGGTTTTATAGTAGATTATGAATACTTTTTTCTCTATTAGTACTGATTTGATAGTATCATACGGAATCATTGTCTTAGAAGCGATAAGCCCTTTTTTAAATTCAATATATTTGGGAAATACTTGTACAACTTTTAGACTTTTATTGGCAAAACTCATCACCAGAAAAAGAGTTGCTAAGCCAATTAGCGAAGGTTGCCCAGATAACATAAAAATTCCAGTTCCGAGTACTAGAGCTACAACGCCCAAGATTGCTTGTTGATTTGTGAGTTTTTTCTTTAAAAAATATTGTTTTACAGGATTCATGTTTATGATAGTGATTTTAATAATTCTTCTTCTTTTAATTGATCTAATATTTTTCTAGCTCCTAAGACTCCAATTAATCCGGCAGGTACAAATGGGGCACTGCTAATAAGTATCATCCAGGCTCCAATTTTGGTTTGATTGAGTTGTAGAAAAAGAATCCCTAAGCAATTAATAATCATAAAAGGAACCATTATCCAGAATAAAAAAGTGGCTTCTCTCTCCGAAGAAAAATAAAAGAAACAGGCTAATAGAGTTTGAATAACAAACCAGAGGATGATAAGTGCGTTTAGTGATTTCATAATACTGTTTTTATTTTGAAGCAAAATTAAGAGCAGTACACTTTTCATAAAACACCTGATACCGTATAAAAAAGCCCCCTGAAAAAGGGGGCAAATGTATATGGTAGTTATTTAAAATAACAGCACCTTAATAAGACGATAGTTGTAATCTTCTATAGTCTATTCTTTTTTGGTTAGAAGTGCCATATAAAATCCATCAAATCCGGATTCATGAGAAAGTATTTTTTTATCAGAGACAAAAGAGAAGTGTTCTCCTGCTTCGGATTGCAAAAAGTTTTTGACTTGTTTTTCATTTTCTGAGGGCAAAACAGAGCATGTCGCATAGACTAATTTTCCTCCAGGTTTAACCATTCTGGAATAACTACTTAGAATCTCTTTTTGTGTTTGTCTGATGGTATCTAAGAATTCAGGTTGTAATTTCCACTTAGCATCAGGGTTACGTCTGAGTACCCCTAATCCACTACAGGGGGCGTCGATTAAAACACGATCCGCTTTACCGATGAGTTTTTTTATGTCTTTACTAGATTCGATCACCCTTGTTTCTATATTGTGAGCCTTTGCTCTTCGGGCGCGCCTTTTTAATTCTTTTAGCTTATTGCCATAGATATCCATGGAAATAATCTGACCTTTGTTTTCCATGAGGGCGGCAAGATGTAATGATTTTCCTCCGGCACCAGCACAGGTATCGACTACTCGCTGTCCTGGTTTTACATCCAGAAATGCAGCTACTAATTGAGAAGAGGCATCCTGAACTTCAAAAAAACCATTTTTAAAAGCTTGTGTAGAAAACACATTTGCACGTTCTGTTAGCTGTAATGCATCAGGATATGTTTTGATAAACTCTGTATCTATAAGTTCATCTTCTAATAAACTTCTTACTTTCTTTTTATCACCGACTAAGGTATTGGCTCTAAGAACGACAGGAGCTTGTTTATTGAGGGCAGCTATTTCCTTTTCCCATTTACCTTTTAATTCCGTTTCTCCTAAGGTGTCTAACCAATCAGGAATTGATTCCCGATATTTTCTGATCTTACTCAGCTCATCAAATTTTCCTTTGATTCTTCTGGTAGGTGTTGGAGCTATTTGTTTCCAGTCAGGAAGTGTAATTCCTCGTAATGTAGCCCAGACAGCAAAAATACGCCATAGATTTTCTCTGGAGTAAGGCTCTTTTACTTCTGCTATTTCTGCATATAATCTTTTCCAGCGAACGATTTCATAAACGGTTTCTGCAATAAAACTTCGATCTCTTGCTCCCCATCGCTTATCGCGTTTTAGCAATTTTTGAACTATTTTATCAGCATATTCTTCTTCATTAAATATTTCATGTAATCCGTCGATAACGGCAAAAACAAGATTTCTATGTAGTCTCATTGTTATTTTCTTAAAGGGCGACAAAGGTAGTTTTTTGTGTTTTAAATAATATTATATTTAGAAAAAATTATAGAGAATCGTTTAAAAGAAAGAAAAAAAGATTCAAAGGCGCTCTTTATAACTGAAATTATAGTTGTTTTTTAAAATCGTAGGAGATGAGATATTATATAGTGTTTTTAATTATGTGTAGTGTTAGTATTGAAGGAATAACAGCACAAAGTAAAAAAACGGAACATACTTTTTCTTCCGTTTCTATAGAAACAGTATTGGAAGATTCCATTAGTATTCGTGCGATAACAACAGATTCCAGAGGGCTTATCTATGCAGGAACAGAAGGGAAGTACGGTTTTATTTCTTTTGATAAGGAAGAAAGAGTAAAAAGTTATCATAAATCCATTTCCTGGAAGGGGAAAAAGCTACATTTTAGAGCCATTGCGGCAACAAAAGAAGATTTTTTTATTTTGAGTATTGAATCACCTGCCTTATTGTATAAGCTGTCTAAGAAAACAGGAGAAGCATCATTGGTCTATAAGGAAGAACATCCAAAGGCATTTTATGATGCAATGGCTTTTTGGAATGACAAAGAGGGGATCGCTATTGGAGACCCTACAGATAAGTGTTTATCAGTTATTATTACCAGAGATGGAGGACAAAGCTGGAGAAAAGTTTCTTGCGAGGTATTTCCTAAAGCTGTAGAAGGAGAAGCAGCATTTGCAGCTAGTAATGGAAATATCAGCATTATAGATGATCAGGTATGGATCCTCTCAGGAGGAGGAGCTTCCAGAGTGTATCATTCTTCTGACAAAGGGGATCACTGGAGCGTTTTTGATACGCCAATTACTCAGGGAATACCAACTAAAGGAGGCTATTCTTTAGATTTTTATGATAGGAATACAGGAATTATATATGGAGGAGATTACACAACTCCTGATACTAATCAAAAAAATAAAGTAGTGACTAAAGATGGAGGAAATACGTGGACATTGGTGGCCGATGGAGAAGGTCCCGGGTATAGAAGTTGTGTGCGTTATATTCCTAACTCTGAAGGAAAAGGGGTTATAGCAGTAGGCTTTAAGGGAATATCGGTATCTGGTGATGGAGGGAAAAGTTGGAAAACAATTAGCGATGCTTCCTTTTATACGCTTCGATTTATAACGGATACTATTGCATATGCAGCAGGGAAGGGGAGAATTGCTAAGCTGTCCTTTGAATAAGAAATATTATTTGTAAAAGTTGTTAAGCACATATTTGTTTGTTGAGTGAGGTTTAAATGCATTAGCACTGATGTCTAACTATTTTATAGTAATTTCATTGGATGATATTGGACTTGCCTCATATGTCTTTACAATAGAGGACTAAATATGTGCTTGATGATGTTATCTAGGTTTTCGTCTTCGATGCTTTAATTCTTGCATTAATCGTCTGTGGAAGTCCCTTTCTGCTTTAATTAATAAGACAATTTTTTTACTGGTCAGAATGGGGCGTAATTCTTTCATCATTTTCTGTCTGGCAGCAAATTTTTGTTCTTCTAAGCTGATATACTTAGTTACAATGTTGTTTGCCGTTTCCTCATCCAGAGATTCTATTGATTGTTGCTGATTTTTTCTGTGGATAGTATTTATTTCACGTCTTAGCTTTTCCATGGATTGTTCGTGTTCATTGTAAACAGGCCAAAACTTTTGCGCTTCATTCGTGGTAAGATCTAAAGCTTGCGTAATGTGCGCGATTTTCATCGATTTTATTTTTTCTTTATATCCTTTTTGAGCATAAGATCCTATGGTCAAAAAGAAAGAAAAACAAAGGAGTATAATATTATTTTTCATGTGTTTATAGGGTTGTTTTAGGAGTCAGATAGATTTTTGTTAATCAATTTAATATATAAGTTTCTGCTAATCCAGATAGATGTTATCATCGTCTAATTCTTCCTCAGAAAGGTATTCAATTAATGATTCATCATTAATTTGCAGTTCTTCAATAAAACTAATTTCATCAGTATCATCAATCATCTCTGCAATATCTGTGTAGCTTATATCTATGACATCTTCTAATAAATAATTTTGAATATCTGCAATATCTAATGAATTTATAGTTTCTTCGGTATTATGATTTGTATAAATAGTTATTAGTAATGCTATCATAGCGGCAATACTACTAAATAAGAAGATTTTTCTTTTTGAGAACAAAGATATGACCTTCGTCTTTTTTGGAGTAGCTGTTACTGTATTTAAAATTTTATTTTCTAAAGTGTCAAAGTATGTTTCAGGAGTTTTGAAACCGGTAGAAAGATCTATTGGTATTTCATTCGACTGTTGATGCTCGATAGCATCAAAAAGCTTCGTGTCAAACTCTTCAAAGTAGTTTTTAGGAACTTTGAAAGGACTTGTATTGGTATGTTGTTTTTTGTTTTTCACTATAAATTAGACAAGATATTATAAGAAAGGTTTAATGATTACGTAAGAAAGTTTCTATTTTTTTTGAAGCGATATGATAAGAAGCTTTTAGAGCTCCTTCACTGGTTTCCAAAATTTCGGAAATTTCTTTATACTTTAATTCCTGAAAGTATTTCATATTGAATACTTGTTGCTGCTTTTGGGGGAGTGTTGCAATTGCTTTTTGTAATTTTAATTGTATTTCGTCTCCGTCATAATATACATCTGATTCTAGGTTCTGTGCTAATTGAAGGTGTAACTCTTCATTAGAAATATTAAGTTTTTTCGCCTTTTTGTTTAAAAAAGTAAGGGATTCATTCGTAGCAATTCTATACAACCATGAATATAATTTACTATCTCCTTTGAACTTTTTAATGTTGTGATATACTTTAATGAATACATTTTGTAAAACATCATCAGTATCATCGTGATTCTTCACCATATTTCTAATATGCCAATATAACCTTTGTTTGTACAAAGTAACTAAATGGGAAAAAGCGGAGTGCATTGAATGATCCGTTTGTAATGCTTCTAATAATTGTTTTTCATTACGATACTCCAAAAGTAAATTTGTTTAATAAGTTAAAGTACGATTTTTAGTTTAGACTTTTTTAATAGGGAATAGTTTAAATTGAAGTACTTTTTTTTCTTTAAACACAATTTTTAAAAGAATTATTTATGAATTTGGTACAATACTATGGAGATATGTATGAATAATTCAATATTTAAAAAAGTAGTATTTTTCTTACTTTATATAGTTTTTTGCTAAAAAATGACGTTTAATTGTAGTTTTTTTAGATAAAATACATTTTTTGTTTGGTGGAATAAAAAAAAAGACTATCTTTACACCATAATTAAGAATTATATGTTTCATTTCCCCCAAGATGAAATTTTTATAAAAAGTGAGTTTTAATTTTAGATTAAGCCCCTAAATTAAGATGATTTGTGTGAAGAGAAAGAGTGCAATTGCACTCTTTTTTCTTTTTAATGCATTATAGATTGTTTTGTATACTTAATTGTAGTATTATTCCTACTAGAGTATGTTTTTTACGATAAAATGCATTTTTTTTAGGTAAAATGTTTTTTGTATTAAAAAAAGTTTTATCTTTACCCTGTGAAAATGAGTTAGTTATTTCATTGTCTTGAAATGAAAGTGTTAATAAAAGTGAGTTTTAATTTTAGATTAAGCCCCTAAATTAAGATGATTTGTGTGAAGAGAAAGAGTGCAACCGCACTCTTTTTTCTTTTTATACTATTTTCTCTATAATTGTAGGTTTTTTACTACAAAAATATGTAAAATGATATTTTTTACGATAAAATGCATTTTTTTTAGGTAAAATGTTTTTTTGTATTAAAAAAAGGTTTATCTTTACATTGTGAAAATGAGTTAGTTATTTCATTGTCTTGAAATGAAAGTGTTAATAAAAGTGAGTTTTAATTTTAGATTAAGCCCCTAAATTAAGATGATTTGTGTGAAGAAAAAGAGTGCAACCGCACTCTTTTTTCTTTTTATACTATTTTCTCTATAATTGTAGGTTTTTTACTACAAAAATATGTAAAATGATATTTTTTACGATAAAATGCATTTTTTTTGGATAAAATGTTTTTTGGTATCAAAAAAAGGTTTATCTTTACATTGTGAAAATGAGTTAGTTATTTCATTGTCTTGAAATGAAAGTGTTAATAAAAGTGAGTTTTAATTTTAGATTAAGCCCCTAAATTAAGATGATTTGTGTGAAGAGAAAGAGTGCAACCGCACTCTTTTTTCTTTTTGTACTATTTTTTTGAAAGAAAATGATCACATCTAAATTATTGAAAATCTATTTATTGCGTTAAAAGTATTTTTTTTTAGATAAAAAGCTTTTTCCGTATATAAATTATGTTATCTTTGCAGTATAAAATGATTCCTTTTTATAAATAAGGAATTTTATAAAAGTAAGTTTTAGTTTTTGAGTATACCTCATAAATTAAGATGATTTGTGTGAAGAGAAAGAGTGCGAAAGCACTCTTTTTTTCATTTATAGAGAATAGAAAATATACTATAAATCAACTTTTTTAAGGAGAGTGTTTTATAGCAGCTCTCTATATATCTTTTCTTTTTACAGGATGATTGGGATGTGGATACCATGAAGTTTATCTCAAATTAAATTCATTTCCTGATATACCGATTTATGTGTTTAAACAATGGTAATTTTCTTTAAGTTAAGGCTTCAGTAATTGATATAAAGAAGTTAAATAAACAAAATTTGAATTAAATGAATGAGAGACGTCCAGAAGTGCTACTTCCTATTACTATTAGAAAAAGTTAACATATTCCTCTCTCTATTGTAAGAAGAATAGAGAGAGGAGGGATGTGTCTTTTATTTAGTCAAAAGACTGCATATTTACCAGTTTATGATAAACTCCATTTTTGTTGATTAATTCGAGGTGGGTACCTTGCTCTACAATTTGCCCTTTTTGCATAACGATAATGCTATCCGATTTCTGAATGGTTGATAAACGGTGAGCAATTACGATACTGGTTCGATTCTTCATCATATTTTCTAATGCAGCTTGTACTAGTTTTTCGCTTTCTGTATCCAGGGCAGAAGTAGCTTCATCTAATAACATGATTGGAGGATTTTTTAATACAGCTCTCGCGATTGATATTCGTTGCTTTTGCCCTCCACTGAGTTTGTTTCCACTATCTCCTATATTTGTATCAATACCATTAGGTAAATCTTTTATGAACTCCCAGGCGTTAGCTATTTTAAGTGCGTCAATGATCTGTTCATCGGTTGCTTGTTCATTTCCTACTAGGAGGTTATTTTTGATGGTATCATTAAATAGGATAGAGTCTTGGGTAACCAGTCCTATTAATTGTCGTAATGAGGATTTTTTTAGATTCTTGATGTTGGTGCCATCAATTTTAATAGCTCCTTTATTTACATCATAAAAACGAGTAACTAAGTTAGCAATAGTAGATTTTCCGCTACCGGATTGTCCTACCAGAGCAACAGAGCTTCCTTTCGGAACTTTTAGGCTGAAATTTTTGAGAACATATTCATCTTCGTATTTAAAAGATATATTGTCTATATGAATTTCAGCATCAAAAGAACCTTTAGAAGTAGCATCTTTATGATCTTCTAGGGGAGAAGTGGTATTTAGGATCTCCAGTACCCTTTCGGCAGCAGCATTTCCTTTTTTTACATTATAACTAGCCTTTGAGATTGCTTTGGCAGGAGTGAGAATGTTATAGGCTAGCCCCATATAAACAATAAAGGCACTGGCTTCAAGTGATTTTTCTACTAAAACCATCTGCCCTCCGTACCAAAGTAAAACAGCAATAACCGTTATGCCTAAGAATTCACTTGTGGGAGAGGCTAAATTTTGCCTGTTTAATAAGGTATTGGAAAAATTATAAAATCTGGCTGTTGATTTTTTAAATCTTTTTCCAAAAAAATCTTCAGCATTGAATCCTTTTATCACTTTTAGTCCTCCTAATGTTTCTTCGACGATAGAAAGGAAAAGTCCTTGTTCTTTTTGAACATTGTCAGAATGTTTTTTTAGGGATTTTCCTATTTTAGATATTAAAAATCCAGAAATCGGTATAAAGATAAATACAAAAATAGTTAGCTTGGGGCTAATCACAAACATAGTGAATATTGTAAAGAGGATCATTAAAGGTTCCCTGACAATAAGTTCTAATATAGAAAGGAATGAATGTTGGATTTCTAATACATCAGTAGAGATTCGAGATATGGTATCTCCTTTTCTTTTTTCTGAAAAAAAAGAAAGGGGTAAGGTTGTTATTTTATCATATAGATGATCTCTAATATCTTTTAGGACTCCATTTCGAAGGAAAGTAATGAAATAAAGAGCGAGATAGCGAAAGAGGTTTTTTAAGAAAAACATGCTGATTACGATACAAACCATAAAAATCAAAACATCTTCATTTCCTTCGCTAGCCTTTTGAGTTACGAAGTAGTTCAAATAGTTTTCCCCATATTCCTTAATGTCTGTAATTCCTGTCCATTGAGGAGCAGTTTTAAGAGGTTTTGTTTGACCAAATAAAACGTTTAACATAGGAAAGAGAGAAACCATAGAAAAAGTTCCAAAAAGTGCATACAGAATGTTTGATATGATATTTAATATGGCAAACCTTTTATAAGGGGTAGCGTACTTTAAAATTTGTTTAAAATGATTCATTAAATAAGTATCGTCGTTTTTATGTTAAATTAAGATCTGTTTTTATAGCAGCTATTTTAGTGTCTAATTGCATTTCTGTCTCTTTAAATAAAGAAGCAGAAGGTAATGTTTTCTGCACACTGATATAAAATTTGATCTTAGGTTCAGTCCCACTGGGTCTGGCAGCAATTTTGCTTCCGTTTTCAGTATAAAAAATTAATACATTAGAAGTCGGAATTGTTAGTTTTGATTCAGAATTATCAATCATGTTTTTGGAAATACCGGTTTGATAATCTTCCATAAGTACTACTTGTTCTCCTGCAATAGTCAAGGGAGGATTTTTTCGTAGATCAATCATAATTTGTTTGATCTCTTCGGCACCTTTGATTCCTTTTTTTACTAATGAAATTAGGTTTTCTTTGTAGAATCCATAAGTAGTATACAGGTCAATGAGCGTAGAGAAAAACGAAGCTCCTTGTTCTTTGGTATGCGCTACAATCTCACAGGCGAGTAGTGTAGAGGTAACAGCATCTTTATCTCTTACAAAATCACCGACCATAAAACCAAAACTTTCTTCCCCGCCACCTATAAATTTTTTATCAGGGAAATCCTTTATTAGTTTGGCGATCCATTTAAACCCTGTAAGAACTTCTTTGTATTCAGTATGATAGGCATCAGCTATGTTTTTTAGCATAGGAGTAGAAACTATAGTAGATGCAATAAACTCGTTTCCTTGTAAACCCAGATTATTTTTATAAAAATCAAGAAGGAACCAGGTCATAACAACCATGGTTTGGTTTCCGTTTAATAATTGTAGTTCTCCTTGATTATTACGAACGGCAATACCTAGTCTGTCACAATCCGGATCAGTCCCTATCACAATATCCGCACCAATTTCGTTGGCTAGTGCTATAGCCATTTCTAGTGCTTCAGGTTCTTCGGGATTAGGAGATTTTACAGTAGGGAAATTTCCATTAGGGGCTTCTTGCTCCTTTACAATATACACTTGCTCATAACCTGCTTTCTTAAGCGTTTCCGGTACAGCGGTGATAGAAGTACCGTGTAGAGAAGTGAAGACAATTTTAGTTTCTTTTTTTGCTTTTTCTGAAGCGATAAAGCTTCCGTTTTTTACACTTTGTTCTATAAATAAGGTATCAATTTCTTTATCTATCTTTTGGATTAAATCAGGATTGGCGTCAAATTTTATTTCGCTGTATTGTAGGGCATTTATTTCTGCGATGATTTCTTTATCCTGTGGGGGTACTAATTGTCCACCGTCTTGCCAGTATACTTTGTAACCATTATATTCAGGGGGATTGTGACTTGCTGTAAGTACAATACCGCAGTGACATTCCAGTTGTTTTACCGCAAAAGATAGTTCTGGAGTGGGTCTTAATTCCGAAAATAAATAAACATGAATGTTGTTTGATGAAAAAACATCGGCAACAATTTGCGCCAGTGTATCACTATTATGACGGCAATCATAGGCGATGACTACTTTTACAGCTTCATTAGGAAATTGTTCAAGCAGGTAATTGCTAAGCCCCTGTGTGCTTTTTCCCAGAGTGTACTTATTAATTCTGTTTGTGCCTACTCCCATAACACCACGCATTCCTCCGGTACCGAATTCTAAGTTTTTGTAAAAACTTTCTTTTAATTCTTCGGTTTTATTCTCTTTTTGTAATTTTTTTATTTCTTCTTGTGTGGAGAGGTCGAAAACTGGAGTTAACCATTCTTCAATTTTAGCATTGATATCAGAATCTGTAATGTGCATATATTTTGTTGTTTAAAGGCAAAAATACTAATTATCTTTACCAAAAGAGTAGGTTCTGTATGGGTTATAAGCTTATTTTTTGAGAAACATTATACCTTCTTTTATCTCGTTTGGTTGTTAGCATGATCTCTCCTATAAATCCTGCCAGGAAAAACTGAGTTCCTAGGATCATAGCGGTTAGTGCTATATAAAATTCTGGTCGTTGTGAGATTAAGCGCCCTTTGGTTTCTATAAAAAGTTTGTCGATTCCCAGATAAAGAGAGAAACAAAAGCCAACAAGGAAAAGAAGGGTGCCTATAAGACCAAAAAAATGCATGGGTCTTTTTCCGAATCTGGACATAAACCAGATAGTTACCAAATCGAGAAAACCATTTATAAAACGGCTCATTCCGAATTTTGTTTTCCCGTATTTTCTGGCTTGATGCAGTACTACTTTTTCTCCGATTTTAGCAAATCCTGCATTTTTTGCCAATACAGGGATGTATCGGTGCATCTCTCCGTGTACATCAATGTTTTTTATGACCTTATTTTTATAGGCTTTGAGACCGCAATTAAAGTCATGTAGTTTTACGCCAGATGTTCTTCTGGCAGCTGCATTAAAAAGTTTGGAAGGGAGGTTTTTGGCAATAACAGAATCATAACGTTTCTTTTTCCACCCAGAAACAAGATCGTATTGCTCTTCTGTAATCATTTTATATAACTCGGGAATTTCTTCTGGATTGTCTTGTAGATCGGCATCCATGGTAATGATAACATCCCCGGAGGCTGCTTCAAAACCAGCATGTAGTGCCTGTGACTTTCCATAATTTCTTAGAAACCGAATTCCCTTAACATTTGGATCACTCTTAGAAAGAGATTGAATTGTCGCCCAAGAATCGTCCGAACTACCATCGTCAATGAAGATAATTTCATAAGAAAAAGAATTGGATTGCATGACTTTTGCAATCCAATTGTATAATTCATTTAGTGACTCCTGCTCATTGAGCAAGGGAATGACTACAGATATATTCATATATTAATATAAGTCTTGTTTTTTCTGCATAATCAGTCCTCCGAATAGCGAAATTATAAATCCTAAAAATAAATTTCCTATTAGAGAAAAAGCTGCCATCATATAAGGCGTAGAGAATTTTTGAGCCATTTCTACACTCTGATCTATCTGTTCTTGTGTAAAATCAGGATATTGCTCAATTAGTTTTTCTCGCTGCATATCTGCTAACTGTGCAGTGAAGTCAGGTTCGATTACCATTGTTAATAAAAATAGCCAGATGATTCCGATAAGAGCTCCGACAAGAGAGATTCCCAAACCTATTTTTAGCGCTTGACTCAATGTCAAGAAACCATTATTAGCAGTTTTAAAGGCTTTAATTCCAAAAATAATAACTCCTAATATAATCAGAAAGCCAATTAAAGATTGAATCCAGCTCTGTTCTTTATGACTATCGGTTACGTATAATATAACACCAAGTAACACAGATAGTACACCAAGTATGGCTCCGTAATTAAGGATGAATTTTTTGGTATTGGTAGTTGCATTTTCCATATGTTATTCTTTTTGGTTATTTACCAATAATCAGTACACAAAGATACTAAAACGTTACAAGCTTGTATAGCAAAAATAGATTTTAGCATAAAAAACTGTAAAAAAATAAGATTAGCTATTGTCGATTTAAAGAATATGATTAAATTTGCAGCTCGAAAAAAGAAAAGATTAAATACGATGAGAAAAGGTATTCACCCTGAAAATTATAGATTAGTAGCCTTCAAAGATATGTCCAATGATGAAGTTTTTATAACTAAGTCTACTGCGAATACTAAAGAAACTATCGAGGTTGATGGTGTTGAGTATCCGTTGGTGAAATTAGAAATTTCAAGAACTTCTCATCCATTCTATACAGGTAAATCTAAACTTATCGATACAGCAGGACGTATTGATAAATTCAAAAATAAATACGCTAAATTCAAGAAATAAGAACAGCGTACAACAATTTTTTCTGAACCCTTCTTTTAGTTAAGAAGGGTTTTTTGTTTTTGGGTTTAGTAGCGGGGATGTAAAATTAATATTATTAAACAAGGAATAGCAAGGTATATCGCGCTATTTTTTTACCTTCGAGCCGAATAAAAAACAAACACACAATCATTAGATAATAAAAAATGAATTATATTCTTTTTGATGGCGCTTCTCGTAATGGGTTGTTACCTTTTACATATACAAGGCCAGTAGCAGAAATTCGAATAGGAATATTAACCATACGAGAAAAGTGGGAGAAATGGCTGGGGTTTACGACTTCTACAGTAACCGAATCTTACTTGAGTGGTAAATTTCCTATGGTCGAATTGGAAGATAATATTATGATTAATGCATCATATCTTCCGACCAGAGAGTTGGTAACGATTATAAAAGGATTAAAAGAACATCAGGCTGTTTTTGATAAAGAAGAACCGGTGGCTTTTTTTGTGAAAGAAGGAGCAGAAGTTGATTTTGATATGTATGAAAAAATAACATTCTCAGCCGATGGGATGATTGTAAAAAATACATGGGATATTTTTTCTAAAAATGGGCAGGCAATAACAGATGATTTTGCATTACTGACAAAAGGAAGAAAGAGCCAGAAGATATCAGAAACCAATAATGTTATAGCTGCTGAGAATGTGTTTGTAGAAGAAGGAGTAACGATGGAATATGCAACACTTAATGCAAGTAAAGGACCGGTGTATATAGGAAAGAATGCACAGGTGATGGAGGGTAGTTTGATCCGGGGACCTTTCTCGCTAGGGGAGCATTCTGTTGTGAAAATGGGTGCAAAAATATACTCGGGGACTACAGTAGGTCCCTATTGCAAAATTGCTGGAGAAGTTAATAATTCTGTTTTATTCGGATATGCTAATAAAGGGCATGAAGGGTATTTGGGAAATTCAGTTTTAGGAGAGTGGTGTAATATAGGGGCAGATACAAATGTGTCTAATTTAAAAAATAATTATGCCGAAGTAAGATTGTGGAGTTATGAAACCGAAGGTTTTGCAAAAACAGGTCTGCAGTTTTGTGGTTTGATGATGGGGGACCATTCTAAATGTGGTATTAATACAATGTTTAATACAGGAACAGTTATAGGGGTATCAGCGAATATTTTTGGAAGTGGGTTTCCTAGAAATTTTATCCCGAGCTTTAGTTGGGGAGGTCATAGCGGCTTTGTGACATATGTTACTAAAAAAGCGATGGAAGTGGCAAAAATTGTAATGGCAAGAAGAGAGGTGAATTTTGATGAAGAAGACAAGAAGATTTTAGAGCATATTTTTGAAGAAACTCAACATTGGAGAAAATCATATGAATCATAGAAGAAGGAGGTATAGTCCTCCTTTTTTTATGATTATTCTTTTTCTTTCCATACTTTTTTTAAGATTAAGAAATTTTGAGGGTTAGGAGTAAGTCCTTTCACATTTTTTTGAGTAAACCTGACTACTTCGTCATAATACAATGGAACAATAGGGGCATTTGCTATAATGATAGAGTCCATTTTTGCGTATTGTTTTTCTCGTTCCTTGATATCTGTGATTTTAAAACTTTCTTCATATAACTGATCGAATAACGTGTTTTTGAAATGAGTATAATTAGGACCGTTAGGAGTAAAATTCTTACTGTAGTATGGAGAGAGAAAATTTTCTGCATCTGGGTAATCGGCAATCCAGCTAGCTCTGAAAACGTCTAGTTTTCCACTCCATTTTTGTTTTCTAATGGTTGATGGAGGAAGTACGTTGATTTGTATGTTAAGCCCTAATTTATTTAGTTCGCTTTGGATAAATTCACAGATGCTCAGATAATTGCTGTCAGTGGTGATTTGAATAGAAGGAGTGTTGTTGCCAGTTTCTTTTTTGTATTGATTGATCAGTTTCCGTGCTTTTTCCGGATCGTATGGATATCCGGGAAGTTTAGAAAAACCGGGAATTCCTTTGGGAATAAAACCGTGAATAGCAGGAGTGCCGATACCATTTTTTAGGTAGGTGATCATTTTTTCTCTGTCAAATCCATAATTAATAGCTTTTCGCAATAAGATGGAGTTGATTTCTTCTTTGTCGCTTTCTAGGTAAAACCCAAGGTATTCAGAGTTGAGATAGGGACCTTTTGTGATGGTTATTTGATCCTTGTATTTGTCCCGTAGTGCTCCCGTGGGAGTTAACAATTCATCTTTATAAGAAGCATCTAAGCTATTTAGGAAATCAATATTTCCTTTTGCAAATTGAAGAAATTCACTTTGTTTATCGGGTAAAAAAGTGATGGCAACAGCTTCGAGATAAGGCAGTTGTTTTCCGGAAGCATCTTTTTCGAAGTACAATTCATTTTTTCGTAAAACTAATTTAATATTTTCTTCCCATAGTTTGAATTTGAATGGTCCTGTTCCAATAGGATGAGATCTGAACTCTGAACCGTAGAAGGTTACGATTTCCTTTGGTACTACTGAGCAGTATCGCATACTAAGAAGACCGAGAAAAGCGGGGAATGTTTGTTTTAATTGGATGGTAAAGGTCGAATCGTTGACAGCATTGTATTGGGCTACATTTTGCAAAACCCAGTTTCCTGGTGATGCTACCTTGGGATCTTTTAGGCGGTTAAAGCTATATGCAAAATCGGTAGCTGTAACCGTTCGGGTGCTGTCTGGGGTTCCAAAAAGGGGGTGTTTGTGAAAATAGACATCATCTCTAAGGGTGAATGTATAGTGTAATCCATCCGGAGAGATTTCCCAATTTTTGGCAATATCAGGAACAATGTTAAGGGCATCGTCCAGTTGAACAAGACTATTGAAAAGCTGATTCGTAGGCCATATAATTGATGGATTTCTGGCAAAAGCAGGATCTAATGATTTGATGTTCGAATATTCGTTATATCTGAATACCAGATGATCTTTGTTGTTTTGAGAAGTATTTTTACAGGCAATGCAAGTTGATAAAATGTAAAATACTGTTATGTAGTTTTTTAGGTATTTCAAAAGCTGGTTTTTCAATTTTAGTAAACGAATTTTTGTTGGTATCTTTGACGCCTTAAAAATATGTTTCTGATTTACAGGGATGATTTTTGAAACAAAGAGTAAAGATAATAAGATTCTTGTGATCCGAGAATCGTAGCAATCTTTTTATTGTACATGAGAAAGAAAGTAGCTTTTTATACACTAGGTTGTAAACTTAATTTTTCTGAGACTTCTACCATTGCCAGAAGTTTTGCAGATGAGAATTTTGATCGGGTAGATTTTTCCGACAATGCTGATATTTATGTTATAAATACATGTTCGGTAACAGAAAATGCGGATAAAAGGTTTAAGACAATTGTAAAACAGGCTCAAAAAGTAAACCCTGAAGCATTTATTGCTGCGGTAGGTTGCTATGCGCAATTAAAACCACAGGAATTAGCAGCGGTTGATGGTGTTGATTTGGTATTAGGAGCTACCGAAAAATTTAAAATTACAGACTATATTAATGACCTGTCTAAGAATGATTTCGGGGAAGTGCATTCTTGTGAGATTGAAGAGGCAGATTTTTATGTGGGTAGTTATTCTATAGGGGATAGAACAAGAGCTTTTCTCAAGGTGCAGGATGGGTGTGATTATAAGTGTACATATTGCACGATTCCTTTGGCACGAGGAATCTCCAGAAGTGATACGCTGGAGAATGTTCTGAAAAATGCGAAAGAAATTTCAGAAAAAGGAATCAAAGAGATTGTTCTTACCGGAGTAAATATAGGAGATTACGGAAAAGGAGAGTTTGGGAATAAGCGTCATGAGCATACTTTTTTTGAGTTGGTACAAGCGCTGGATAAGGTTGATGGAATAGAGCGGTTGCGAATTTCTTCTATAGAGCCTAATTTACTTAAAAATGAAACAATTGATTATATTGCTTCTTCCAGGACCTTTGTACCTCATTTTCACGTTCCTTTGCAATCAGGAAGTGATACGATCTTAAAATTGATGAAAAGACGATACTTGACTCGTCTATATGTAGATCGGGTACGTCGGATACGAGAGGTAATGCCGGATGCTTGTATTGGGGTTGATGTGATTGTGGGGTTTCCGGGAGAAACAGATGATTACTTTTTGGATACGTATAATTTTCTAGCAGAGTTAGATATATCATATCTGCATGTATTTACCTACTCAGAGAGGGAAAATACATTAGCAGCAAAGATGGATGGAGTGGTGCCGCATGATGTGAGAAAGAAAAGGAGTAAGATGCTTAGGGGACTTTCTGTGAAGAAAAGAAGAGCATTTTATGAAGGACAAATAGGAACTACCAGAACAGTGTTGTTCGAGTCGGAAAATAAAGAAGGGTATATTCATGGATTTACAGAGAATTATGTAAAGGTAAAAATGCCGTGGAATCCTGAATATGCTAATACCTTGCATCGGGTAAAGCTGAATACTATAGATGAAGATGGGATGGTGCGTTTTGAATTTATCTGAGAGGGATAGCAATAAAATAAATTATAAAGTAAAAAGCAGCAATTACTATTGCTGCTTTTTATTTAGGTCTTTTTGTACTGATGCTAAATGTTAATTCCTACAGGAAGAAGGTCTTTGTATTTTCTTCTGTTTCTTCTCATAAATTTAGCAATAATAGGACAGGTTGGAACTAATCGTATGTTTCGTTCTTTGATAATATTAAAAACGGCAACGATGAACTCTTCGCCATATCCTTTTTCCTGAAGTTCCTCGGTAATAATAAGTTTAGTCAGGAAAATTTTACGCTCTTGTTGTGCGTATTCAATTGTTACTTTTTGATCTTCGATTGTGGTTTCGAACTGCCTCAAAAATTCATTATCGATCACCTCTAAATCAACATCGCTCATATTCTCCATGTTTAAAATTGCTTTAAAATTTATACTTAAAAAATAACAAGGGGCATATAGGTTGGTGTCTCTTTTTTTCTGTATTTTTGATACAGAAATTAAAGGTCAAATAATTTTTCTTTTTAATCGTTGTTTGTACTATAGTTTTCCCTATTAAAAATGGATTTACAGAACTGATCATTTGTTAAAGAAAAGCTTCTGTTATTATTCCCTTACCATTTTTACATCTTTTCAAAATCATCACTTCAGTGTATTGAAAAAGAGATTTTGAGGTGCAAAGATAAGAAAATTAGAGCTTTAAATTTAATTTTTAGTGTTAAAACCTATGAAGGAGCAAGTTACCAACATTTATTTTGTCCCTGGAATGGCAGCCGATGTTTCTATTTTTGAATTTATAAAGTTGCCAGAAGATTCGTTTAAAATTCATGTAATTCCATGGAAAATTCCATATAAAAAGGAATCTATGGGGCATTATGCGAAGCGTATGAGTGAAGAGGTTAAGCATGATAATTGTGTGCTTGTGGGCGTCTCTTTTGGAGGGGTGGTAGCTCAGGAAATGAGTAAGTTTTTAAAGCTGAAAAAGTTGATAATTATCTCCAGCGTAAAAAGTAAACACGAATTTCCGAAAAGAATGAAATTTGTGAAAAAAATAAAAATGTACAGGGCTTTTCCGACGGCTATTGTTTCTAAAATAGAAAACTGGGAAAAGTATGCTTTTGGAGATTTTTCGAAAAAAAGGGCTAAGATGTATCAAAAGTATTTATCCATTAAAGATAAGCAGTATCTGGACTGGGCTTTGGAAAAAATGATATGCTGGGAGCAGGAGGAGCCGCCAAGGGAATTGGTTCATATTCATGGAGATCATGATATTGTATTTCCGATTTCTAATATAAAAGATTGCATTACGGTAGAAAATGGGACACATGTGATGATTGTCAATAGAGCAAAATGGTTCAACGAGCATTTGCCAGAAATAATAAATAATTAAATCGTTTCGGATTTATTTTTTACCTTAGATAAAAATAATTGTAGATTTCCCCAAATAAAACCTACTTAAAGTATGAAGATGATTAGAAGAATTTTAGTTTTTTTAGGTGTTGTATTCACCTTTGGAGTATTAGTTAATGCCACTCAGGAAGATTTAGCAGAGATTAAAGTTGAAAAACCGGAAGCGCAAAAAGCATTAGAAGAAAAACTGGTTAGTGATTACAATGTGTACGCTATTGAAATGCCGGAAAATTTGAATTTTGCAGGAGAGCTTGTGCCGGTTTCCAATCCTGATATCAGAGAGCGAATGGATAGAGAATTGTTGGTGAATACGTATTGGCAATCTAATGGGTTGCTTCTTTTTAAAAGAGCTCATAAATACTTTCCTGTTATAGAACCTATATTAAAAGAGCATGGAATTCCTGACGATTTTAAATATTTGGCAGTGATAGAAAGTGGTTTGACACAAGCTGTTTCTCCTGCCAGAGCTACAGGGTTTTGGCAATTGCTGAAAAATACGGCAAGAGAGTATGGTTTGGAAGTGAATCAGAATGTCGATGAACGATACCATATAGAAAAAGCAACAATAGCTGCTTGTAAGTATATTAATCAATCTAAAAAACGTTTCGGTTCCTGGACATTGTCAGCGGCAGCGTATAATGCCGGAAACCATGGAGTGAGTAAGCGATTGGCTAGTCAGAAAGTCGATACGTATTATGATTTGTTATTAGGAGAAGAAACAGGAAGATATGTTTTTAGAATTATAGCGGTTAAGGAGATTTTGAGCAATCCTAAAAAATATGGATTTAACTTTGAAGAAAAAGATTTATATCAGCATATTCCTACCTACAATATCGTAGTGGATGAGCGAGTAGAAAACTTTGCAACTTTTGCTAAAGAATTAAATATTAATTACAAAATTCTTAAGCTACATAATCCCTGGTTACGTGAGCCTCATTTGAATAATGCTTCCGGGAAAGAATATTTAATTCAGATTCCGAAAGACGGGTATTATTCGACAACTACGGGGCAATAATATTTTTCATAATCAGGATATACTTTTCTTTGTTTTGTATAGGTTGGTTAATACCATTGTACTAGCTTTTTAATGATAAAAAAAATAGTTCAATGAATGTACCTATGTTATATATTTAATTCTTACAGGCTTATTAGAGGGTTTTCTTAGTGGGGCTTTAGGAATTGGAGGAAGTGTAGGTATGATTCTGTTACTTGTTTTATGGGTAGGATTTTGTCCAGCATGAAGCACAGGGAACTAGTTAGACAGTGTTGTCTGTTCTTCTGTGTTTTAGGGCGTTTAATTACTATAAAGAGAGGTGTATCAATTGGTGATATAACAGTTATCGTTGGTATTGCTTTTGTGTATTGGTGATAAGCTGGCAATTTTGATCAATCAAGCTCTTTAAAAAAAAAATCGAGGCGTACTGATTCTTGTCGCCATAAAAATGATTTTGGTAAAAAATAAAAAAGCACACTAGATAGTGTGCTTTTTTATTAATTATCTTCCGCTTTTTTGATGGAATCTTGTTCTCTTCGATAGCGTTCATATTCTTCGTCAATTCTCCTTTCTTCATCGGTTCTTCCATCTTTTCCGACTTTCTCTTCTTCTTTTTCAACTTCAGGAGGGCGACTATCCAGATCGGCAATTAGTAGTGATACTCCTTTTGATAGTGAATTGAAATGTATATTATATGAATTGCTCAATGATTCACTGGAATGATGTGTAACGATTTTTCTGATGTCGAGAATTTTTTTGTCAGGATCCATAAAATACATCATAGGAAAACCAAGAGAGTGTTTTAGTTTATTGATGATATGAGAATCTTGATTTGTCATCTCGTTTACATAGGCCAGATGTGTATGCGAGCTATAATCTTTTTCTTTGTCTTTTAATTTTTCTTTTGAATCCCAAAACAGTACAATGAAATCAATTTGATCATGAAATTTATCAACAAGATCATTAAAGGCTGGAATTTCTCCAATGCCAGGAACACACCAAGAAGCATAAGTGATTAAAAAAATTGGCTTCTCGTATTCTTCAAAAAAGATAGATTCTCCTTTTAGTGAATTGACACTAAAGTTATCCAGATAAGTTCCTTTGAGATGATTATTAATAAGAGAATCAAAAAGAAATTGAGCATGCTCCAAATCATTATTGTTGTATGCTTCATTAATTTTTAGGTTGTACTTTTTTATATGTGCAGAGATAGCAACAGAAAAAGGAATTTTGACTTCTTTTTGGGCATAGGTATTAGTAAAGTATATAAAAAGAAAGCCTAGAATTAATAATTTCTTCATTACAGATTGATTAACAATAGCTAATGTAATATAAAGTCTTTAAAAAAATGTATTTTGAGATAAAAACTTTCCCTTACTAATCTGAGGTGTATCAATTCAGATTAATAGCTTTTAAGATTAAACGTTAAAAATACAGCAATTAGTATGCCTATATTTTTTTCATTTGCTGTTTCATCATACTGATTTCTTTAGAAAGCATATTGTGCTTGTCTAGTTTTTTAGCTTCAGTAAGTAGCATTTGAGCTTCTCTTTTTCTACGCTTAGTCATTGCGATACCCGCAAGGTTTAATTTCGCAACCGCTAAATCCTGATTCATGGATAATCCTAATTTGATGGCTTTTTTTAGGTGCTTCTCTGCTTGGGTAATATTTTTTTGAGAAAGCATAATTCCTAATAAGTAGTTGTAATACCCTTGTTGTTTAGTAGTCAGAGCTGCTTCAGGGTTTTTGATTTTATCCAGCCATTTTTTAGCACCTTCAAAATCTTGCTTCCTCAATCTGAGAAATGCAATTAGAATAAGTTCATTCTTAAAATACAAAAACACAAAGATTAGCGATAATAGGATAAACATAATACCATTACCAATATACCCTTCAATGAATTGCCAAATTGCTACTCCGAATATAAGGATTGCGATAACTAATTTTATATTTTTGTTGTACATGAACGCTGCTATTTTTTTGAATTGCGGCAAAGGTAATAAAAACAAATAAAAATAATTTACAAAATCGGTTTGTGAAAGTAAAAACTCTTTGTATATTTGCCCGCAGTTTTGGAGTTACATCCTACAGAAGTGAAAAACATATAAAATCAAGAAGATTTATAAAGAATAGATAGCAACATGAAAAGAACGTTTCAACCATCTAAGAGAAAGAGAAAAAACAAACACGGTTTCAGAGAGCGTATGGCTTCAGCTAATGGTAGAAAGGTATTAGCTAGAAGAAGAAAGAAAGGCAGAAAAAAGCTATCTGTTTCTTCAGAATTAAGACATAAGCACTAATGGATATTAGTGATTGAAATAATAAAGGTGTTACTTTTACGGGTAACGCCTTTTTTTATATTTATTAGAGAGGAATTATTTAAGTCGATCATATTTATATTACATGCCAAAAAACGAAAAACTTAAGAGTATTTTAATTATTGGGTCAGGACCAATTGTAATCGGTCAGGCCTGTGAATTTGATTATTCTGGAACGCAAGCGTTGAGATCTCTTAGAGAGGATGGAATTGAAACAATTTTGATTAATTCAAACCCTGCAACGATTATGACAGACCCTTCAATGGCAGATCACGTGTATCTGAAACCATTGAATACCAAATCAATTGTAGAGATTTTAAAAGAACATCCACAAATTGATGCTGTTTTACCTACGATGGGAGGGCAAACTGCATTAAACTTGTGTATTGAAGCAAATGAAAAAGGAATTTGGGAAGATTTTGATGTAGAACTTATTGGAGTTGATATCGACGCCATTAATATTACAGAAGATAGAGAGCAGTTTAGAGAATTGATGCTCAAGATTGGAATTCCGATGGCACCACAAGCTACGGCAAATTCTTACCTAAAAGGAAAAGAAATTGCACAGGAATTTGGCTTTCCTTTAGTAATTAGAGCTTCATATACTCTTGGAGGAGCAGGAGCTTCTTTTGTTCATAAAGAAGAAGACTTTGATAAGTTATTGACCAGAGGACTAGAAGTATCGCCAATTCACGAAGTGATGATTGATAAAGCACTTTTGGGATGGAAGGAATATGAATTAGAGTTGCTTAGAGATAAGAATGATAATGTAGTTATTATCTGTACAATCGAAAATATGGATCCAATGGGAATCCATACAGGAGACTCTATTACGGTTGCTCCGGCAATGACATTAAGTGATAAGACATTCCAGAGAATGCGTGATATGGCAATCCATATGATGCGTAGTATTGGAGATTTTGCTGGAGGATGTAACGTACAGTTCGCAGTAAGCCCTGATGAGAAAGAAGATATTATTGCGATAGAAATTAACCCTCGTGTATCTCGTTCTTCTGCTTTGGCATCAAAAGCAACCGGGTATCCAATTGCTAAGATTGCTAGTAAATTAGCTATAGGATATACACTGGATGAAGTGAGTAATCAGATTACACAATCTACCTCAGCTTTATTCGAACCTACATTGGATTACGTAATCGTAAAGATCCCTCGTTGGAATTTTGATAAGTTTGAAGGTTCAGACAGAACATTAGGATTACAGATGAAGTCTGTAGGAGAAGTAATGGGGATAGGAAGATCCTTCCAGGAAGCATTGCATAAAGCGACACAATCTCTAGAAATTAAGAGAAATGGATTAGGAGCAGATGGTAAAGGATATAAGAACTATGATCAGATTATAGAGAAATTAACCTATGCGAGCTGGGATCGTGTCTTTGTAATTTATGATGCAATTCAAATGGGAATTCCATTAAGTCGTATTCATGAGATTACCAAAATAGATATGTGGTTCTTAAAACAATATGAAGAACTGTATAATCTAGAAAAAGAGATTTCTACCTTTACAGTGCAGTCATTGAGCAAAGGCTTACTATTAGAGGCAAAACAAAAAGGATTTGCCGATAGACAGATCGCACATATGCTTAATTGCTATGAAAGCGAAGTATATAAGAAAAGAGAAGAACTGGGAGTAAAACGAGTGTATAAGCTCGTGGATACATGTGCTGCTGAATTTAAAGCAGCTACACCATATTATTACTCTACTTTTGAAGAAGAGATTAAAACAAAAGAAGGAGAGACACTGATTTCTAATGAAAGTAAAGTTTCTGATAGAAAGAAAATTGTTGTTTTGGGATCAGGACCTAACCGTATCGGACAAGGGATAGAATTTGATTATTGTTGTGTACATGGAGTATTAGCAGCTGCGGAATGTGGGTATGAAACTGTAATGATTAACTGTAACCCTGAGACGGTGTCTACAGATTTTGATACGGCAGATAAGCTGTATTTCGAACCGGTTTTCTGGGAGCATATTTATGACATTATCAGACATGAAAAACCAGAAGGAGTTATCGTTCAGTTAGGAGGACAAACTGCTTTAAAATTAGCAGAGAAATTAGATAGATACGGAATAAAAGTTTTAGGAACTAGCTTTCAGGCATTGGATCTGGCAGAAGATAGAGGAAGTTTCTCTACATTGTTGAAAGAAAATAATATTCCATATCCAGAGTTTGATACTGCAGAAACAGCTGATGAAGCATTAGCGGTAGCAGACCGATTAAACTTTCCTATACTGGTAAGACCTTCGTACGTATTAGGAGGACAGGGAATGAAGATTGTGATTAATAAACAAGAATTAGAAGAGCATGTAGTAGACTTGCTTCGAAAAATTCCTAATAACAAATTATTATTAGATCATTATCTGGATGGAGCTATTGAAGCAGAAGCAGATGCTATATGTGACGGAGAAAATGTCTATATCATTGGTATTATGGAGCATATCGAACCTTGTGGAATTCACTCGGGAGATTCGAATGCGACCTTGCCTCCGTTTAACTTAGGAGAGTTTGTGATGCAACAAATTAAGGATCATACCAAAAAGATTGCTTTGGCATTGAATACAGTAGGGTTAATTAATATCCAGTTTGCTATCAAAGATGACATGGTATATATAATAGAGGCAAACCCAAGAGCTTCTAGAACAGTTCCTTTTATAGCAAAAGCATATGGAGAACCTTATGTGAATTATGCGACAAAAGTAATGCTTGGAGATAAAAAGGTAACGGATTTTGATTTCAAACCACGATTAGAAGGGTATGCAATCAAGCAACCTGTATTCTCATTTAATAAGTTTCCTAACGTAAATAAAAAATTAGGACCAGAAATGAAGAGTACAGGAGAAAGTATCTTGTTTATAGATGACCTGAAAGATGATGAATTTTATGATCTATACTCTAGAAGAAAGATGTATTTGAGTAAATAAATATTCTTATTTCAATAAAAAAAAAGCTTCAGTTAATTACTGAAGCTTTTTTTTTATTAAACCATTTGAGGTATAGTGAGTCATATAATAGTATACAAAACATGCATGTTTGATTAATGAATAATTTATAACAAGCTATATTATGAAAAAGTCAAGAAGAAATAAAAGTATTATTAGTCTCATGGTATTGGGATTGATGATTACTCATTCTATATGTGGTCAGGATATAACAACTGTAAGAGCAACAAATGGGGAAACTGGAGAGCTTTTGAATCTGGAAGCGGTTGCATCTGTTTTTGGAGAAGCGAGAGACTTAGAAGATTTTGAACAGCGATTAAATGATCCGGCATCTGGATTGTCTAATTTAGACCTAAATGACGATCAACAGGTCGATTATCTGAGAGTAGTAGAAACTGTAGAGAAAAACACACATCTTATTGCAATACAAGCAGTGATAGGGGCTGATTTATATCAGGATGTAGCTACAGTAGAGGTTTTTAAAGACAAGAACAATATAGAACAAGTACAACTAGTAGGAGATGTGTATTTATATGGGAGTGCATATATTATAGAACCGGTATATGTTTATAGACCACCTATTTTTACGGTTTTCTGGAGACCTTTATACCGTCCGTATCGATCTGTTTTTTATTGGGGAAGATACCCTAAGTATTTCTATCCCTGGCGTCCGGTATCAATACAGTCTTATAGAAAAAATGTATATGTATCTATTAATAGAAAACATGTGTATCGGAGAACGACGATAAGAAGATCTGTAGCAGCACCTCGTATGCATATTACTATACGAAAAACAGGGGGAGTAACTCACTATCCTTCTAAATCGTTTCGTGTAAAGAAACAGGTGGTAGTGGCCAAAAAAAGAAGTCCTAAGCCAGTTGTGGTTAAGAAAACAAAAGTAGTAACAGTAACAAAGAAAAAGAAAGTATCAAAAAGCAACAAGCCTAAAAAAGTAGTCCGAAAAAAAATAAAAAAGAACAGTTGATGTGTGTGATGATCACCTGTAAGGGGTAGTAGAATACATATATCACTTTTCTACTACCCTTTATTTGATAGTTAACAGATAAGCGTTATAAGCGTATTGTGTCATTAGAGTAACATATGTCTGTATTCTTAGATGGGTTATTTTTCAGGAAGTCCACTTTTTTCCCATTGTACGATTGTATTGATGTCTGCATCGGACATTTTTCCTGCAGGAGGCATAATATTTAAGGTATTTGTAGTTGATATTCTGCCTATCATATCGCGATTCTGCATGGCATTTTTAACTTCTTGGAAAGTCTCTAGTGGCATAGGAGCTCCATTAGCCAGAGGGGTTTTGTGGCAACTGATACAATGTGTGTCTACAATAGACTTCACATCTGCTTCATACGTTTTTTTTTCGACAGGATCAATAGGATCAGTTACAGGAGTAGCATCATCACTACCTCCACAATTGAGAAAGAAGTATGATAGTAAGATAAGTGTCAATAGCTGATAAGTAGTTCTCATGTTGCTCCTTGGTTTTATTGGCACCGCCAAAGGGTATACTAACCCAAGACCTGCCTTGAAATTGAAAATTTGTTTCTAACGAATACCTCATGGATTTGCCCGGAGGTAGTTTAATGCCTGTATCTTGATTCAATGATTTTTAAGATATCTATTATTTTAGCTGATAAATACAAGAGGGAAATCATACTCATTTCATAAGAAATCCCTTTTTAGATTATCAGTAAACTAACTATTTATGTCTGATGTCCGATCTTGTAAAACATACATATATAGTACTATATGTATACGTGGCAGACACTTTTCAAACGAATTGATCATTTTAGTATTGTGTGTGATTAGTTAGTAATCACCGGATAATCTTATATAAAAGTAGTAAGATCAAGTGTTTTTATGATTTTAAATAAACGTTAAAATGTCTAAAATATAATTATTCTAAATAATGTTTTGGATTTATAAGGAAGACTAACTTTTCCGAAAAAGAGAATTAGTACGTTGAAACAGGCTCTGAAATATAGAAACCTTTGTTTGAAATGTAAATAATACTTTTTGCGGCAATTATAGTACGTTTTACGTTATATCAAGGAGGTTACAAAACAGTACTTTTATCAGGTATTTTGATTGATAGAAAACATGAAAATATCCTATTCGTATACTATTATATGTTGTCTGTTCTTTTTTTGTAGTTTATATGGACAGAAAGAGAAAAATTACGTTTATAAACATGTTATTTCCTCTGAAGTTTTAGGAGAAGATAGGCTGGTAACTGTTTTTTTACCCAAGAATTATTATCACCCGTTGGCTGTAAAAAGTAATTTTGGGGTTCTGTATGTTCTTGATGGGGGAAAGAAGAAGGTGGTAACTAATGGAGTATATGATTTTTTAGCAAATGGTGTAAAACCAGCTATTCCCGAATTAATTATCGTAGCAATTCATCAAAAAAACAGGATGTTTGATTTGACACCTACAAAAGCGACGACTTTTCCGAATGGTAAAAAAACAAAGCGATACGAAAAGAGTGGAAATGCTTTTGCCTTTTATGAATTCATAGCAAACGAAGTAGGAGAGAAGGTAAATAGAATGTATAGAACCAGTGGGTTTAATATATTGACGGGCCATTCTTTTGGAGGACTTAATACACTGTATACACTTTTAGAAAAAGAAGGATTTTTTCAGGCATTTATAGCTTCAGATCCTAGTTTGTGGTGGGATAACAGAAGGTTGTTTTATGATGCTAAAGAGATGTTAATCTCAAAGAAGTTTACAAATAAAAGCTTGTTTCTGGCAATTGCTAACCAACAGGGAACTCCATCAATGCCCGCCAGTAATTTGCATCAGGAAACGATTAAAAGTTTTGCAAAATTATTGGATAATTCCAAAGAAAACGGACTGCATTTTAAGCATAAATTTTATGAAGACAGAGAACACCATTCTGTCAGTATGATTGCTTTGCAAGATGGATTGTCGTTTATTTTTGAAGACGTTTCTTTTCAGTCAACTGATTATAAGTTGACAAGAGAAAAATTACAGGAACGCTATAAAGTATTATCAGATAAAGTAGGAATGTCTTTTAATCCTAGTATACTACAAATTGTAAACCTGGGGGATCTTTTTTCTTTTAAAGGAAATAAAAAGAAAGCCTTGCAGTTTTATAAGTGGGCACTGGAGGAATCCCCTAATAATATACTGATCAAAGAAAGAATAACAAAGATTACATCATAAGTAGTAATTTGAAAATCTCCATACAGAAGAAAATATATAAAATGATTGTTAAGGGTACAGACAAAAGTTTCTTATTTATTTCGGAAGTGTGGAGATTCTTCTTCTGATACTTCAATAATAAAGTATTTAGTATCTCCAAGCCAGGAAAAAGTGCTAAACCGTTCTTTGTATTTTAATTTTACATATCTCCCCTGAAGTTGTTCCAGTTTGCGAATTACTTCTTTGTGTTTATCCTCTACGGAAAAGCTAAAAATTTGTGCTCCTGAAATACCCTGACTAATTTCTCCTTCATAGGTTTTAAATACAATTCCTTTTTTACTAAACTTAATAAGTTCTCCACTTCGAACTCCTTCGCTAAAACTGGAATAATATATAAAAGCAAAGTATGCTGCGAATGATAGTATGATAGATGCAATAATAATTGCTAATATTTTTTTCATAATCTATATCAATAAAGAAGGCTAAGGTACTTAAAAATAAAAAAGTAAAACAGGGAAGTGATATCTTATTCAGTAGCCTTTTTTAATTTTATTAGTTTTTGAAAAAGAATGAAGAAACCAATAGCAAATACAATCCTTCCTAAAAATGAGATCCCATAACTGATCTGGTAATAAATCTTAAATCAATCAAATCCCGCTTCTGAGGAAAAATACATTAATACAGAGGGTAGTAAAGAAGTTAAAAAAGAGACTGATGATCCGGTAAGGATAAAAATTCCTTTTGTGCTTATTTTCAGTTTTGAAAAGATAATAAAGTGTAGTACAAATCAATAAAATAACTGAGATGTTGTATAGCAGAGTTGTAAAAACGTGTATAAAAAGCCTTTCTGGATCCATTAAATAGATATCAATTTATTAAATCGTTATCTTGATTTGCTCGTTTAATGATTGCATCAGGAAGTGATTTTTTTGCTTTTGCTCCCATCTTTTTTAATTTTTCGACACTTGTTATAAGATTTCCGCGTCCTTCTACTAATTTGTTCATAGCAGAGGAATAATCTTTTTTGGCGTCGTCTATTTTTTTTCCTACTCCAGTCAGGTCTTTTACCAGTCCTTCAAATTTATCGTATAAGGCACCAGCTTGTCTGGCAATCTCTAAAGCATTTCGTTGCTGTTTCTCATTGTTCCACATAGTATCAATAGTTCTCAATGTGGCTAATAAGGTCGAGGGAGTAACAATAACAATGTTTTTTTCAAAGGCTTGATTATACAGCTTATTATCTTCATTAATGGCTAACGCAAAAGCAGGTTCTATAGGAACAAAAAGCAATACAAAATCCGGGGATTCTATATCGTATATATCCTGATAATTTTTGGAAGATAATTGATCTACATGTCTTTTTAATGAAGTAACATGCTCCTTGAGATAACTCGTTTTTTGTTGTTCGTCATCTTCATTGATAAAACGTTCATAAGCAGTAAGAGAAACTTTGGAATCTACGATCATTTTTTTATTATCAGGAAGATAGATCACTACATCAGGCAAAATACGTTGCCCATCCTCTGTTGTGAAACTTTGCTGTACGAAGTATTCTCTGTCTTTTTCTAATCCGGATTTTTCTAAAACTCTTTCTAGGACTAATTCTCCCCAGTTTCCTTGGATTTTGCTATCTCCTTTGAGTGCTTTAGTTAGATTTGTTGCTTCTTTACTCATCTGCTCATTAAGGTCTTTTAGACCTAAAATTTGCTGTCGCAAAGCAGCGTGATAATCAATACTTTCCTTATGAGTTTGATCCACTTTTTTTTCGAAATTGACAATTTTTTCCTGCAGTGGAGAAAGGATGTTTTTTATATTCTCTTTATTTTGTTCGGTAAATTTATTAGATTTTTCATCTAGGATCTTATTTGCTAGATTTTCAAACTCTTTTGTGAATTTTTCCTGTAGCTTATCAACCTCTTCCTTTTGTTCTTTGTTTTTGAGTAACAAATTTTCAAACTCTGTATTTCTTCGTGTGAGCTCTGTATTGAGAAAATCTTTTTCCCTTCGTATATCCTCTCTTTCTTTTATGATATCGGAGAGTTGTTTTTCTACTGTGTTTTTATACTCCTGATATTGTTGTTTGGATAATTCGGATTGCTGAACTGCATTTTTTTTGAATTCATCGTATTGTAACTGAATGCGATTCGATTTTTCTTCCAAGGTGTTTTGTTGGTTCTTATTCTTTAGACCAGCAACATATTTTCCTATAAAAAAACCAAGTAAGATAGCGATTACGGCTACAATAAGTAAGATGTATTCTGACATGCTTATTTTTTTAGACCAAAGATAAAGATTAGTTGGTATTTCTATAATATTGGATAAAATAAAAAAGGCTAATTCTTTTACGAATTAGCCTTTGGTATCGTTATAAAATGTGTACTATAGTTGTACTTTGATATCTATTTTGATAAAATCTCCGGTTCCAAAAGTTCCTGATACTTCTGTTACTTTGATAAGCCCTTTCTTTCCGTAGTTATCTACGAATTCAACAACGTCCCCTGCAGAAAGAGAGTTAATCGTCTGATTAGTTGACTGTGTTACAAAATCTAAATCAGTAGCATTGCTTATTGCATCAAACTCGGCAGTTGTCTTAGCAGAAAGACTAAAATATGCTTTGTTGAACACCTCATCAGCAGGTGTATTTGCTACAGTAGCAATGTTAATAATATTAGAAGGATAATCATCAGTAGAAGATAAAGAAGCTTTTCCTGATGCTCCATAGTAATATCCGAAATCCCAAAGAGCAGCATATTCTTCTCCTTGATTAATTTTGTATACAGAGTTATTGTATAAAGAGAGGAAAGTACTAGAAGATCCATCTGCTAACGGAGCAAATAATTGAATTCCTTCATATACGTGAATTCCTGAATTACTATTGTTACCATTACCATACTTAATCGTAATCGTACCAATTACATCATCACCTAAGGCATTTCTTTTGGTAATATCCCTAAAGTCTCCACGACCTGTAGTTGCCCAGAATTTATATACAACTGTTCCGTTGGTTAGGTTAGCAGGAGCGTCTAAGTTGATTTGAAATTCAAAATCTTTTTTGTCGTCTCCAACCAGGTCTAATGAACCATCTGGTTTTTCATCAACTTCCTGTGATGTAAATACAAAAGGTTCTTCTCCGACACCACCAATATCTTGTGTAATGTATAAACGTCTCATAGATTTAGTAGTAGAGGAGAACTTTACTTTAGCTTTAATGGTAGATCCAGTATTACTATCAGCGTTTACAGAAACTTCTCTTTTGTTGCCAACATTATCTTCTGTAACAATCAATTCTGCGTCAAACTCTGAAGTAGGATCCGTGATAACTAAATCATCGTTATCATCTTTACTACAGCTAAAAGATAAGCCAGCAGCGATAATTAATACTAATACAGCTTTGAATTTGAAAATTTTGTTCATTTTTGAAATGGTTTTAATTCAAAAACAAAGGTAGGCTGTTTTGCTAGAAAGTGTATGAGTGTTTCGCACTGAAATTGTATAGTTTTTCCATAATCGGTAAAATAAACCGATGAAATGCATTTTTACAAGTATAAGATCTCTTTTATAGGGCTGAGAAAAGCTAGTTTCTCACTTTATAAGTGCCGGTTTCACTGTCAAAAATGATGAGATCCTGAGGGAATAGTGAAGAAAAGCTTCTACATTGAATCAGTTCTTTTGGTCGTCCAAACTCAAACCCATCTGTATTCATGACAATCATTTTGTCACATAATTGAATAGCGAAATCAATTTCATGAGTAGAAAATAAGATGGTTTTTTTCGTTTCAAAAGCGAGACGTTTTAGCAGTTTTAAGATATATGCTTTGTGATAGATGTCGAGATGAGTTGTAGGCTCATCCAGAAGGATGATAGGAGTATCCTGAGCAATGGCTCTGGCGATGAGTACCTTTTGCAATTGTCCGTCACTGAGTTCAAAGCATCTTTTTTCTGTTAATTCATTAATATGAGTGATATCGATCGCTTTTTTGACAATATTAATATCTTCTTCAGTCAATTTTCCTACCCAGTTGGTATATGGATGTCTTCCCAGTGCAACAAGTTCTTTTACGGTTAGATTTTTAGAAGAAATACGCTCTGTAAGGACGACACTTAATTGGGTAGCAAGTTCCTGTGGGGTGTACTTTCTGATTTCTTTGTCGGATAGAAAAATAGACCCATGTAATAAAGGATGTACTTTAGCGATCGTTTTCAAGAGGGTAGATTTTCCAATTCCATTAGCTCCTACGAGTCCGATAAGCTCTCCTTCATAAAGTTTTAAGTTAATATCAGCAGCAACTACCATAAGCTTTTTATGCTGACGATAACCGATAGATAAGTTTTCGGTTTGGATAACGATATGTTGATTTTCCTGACTCAATTTGTTTAATCTTAAAATAACATTTTTCTTTTGCGAATGAGTAGCCATATCACCACAGGAGCACCAATTAAGGAGGTAACTGCATTGATTGGCAATGTGATCTCCATTGCAGGTAATTGTGCCACAGTATCACAGCAAAGCATAATAATACTTCCCAGTAAGATAACTGCTGGGAGTAATATTTTATGATCAGAGCTATGAAATAGTTGCCTGGTTAGATGGGGAACAGCTAGTCCTATAAAAGCAATAGGTCCAGCAAAAGCTGTAATGCTACCGGCTAGTAAACCTGTAGCGACAATAACTAAAAAACGTGTTTTTTTTATATTTACACCTAAACTACGAGCATAGTTTTCACCAAGTAGCAAAGAGTTTAGCGGTTTGATAGCTAAAATGGTTAATATAATACCTACGATAAACATGCTACTTAATATCCCTAAGTCATACCAGGATAAATTCCCCAGACTTCCTAATTTCCAAAAGGTATATTGTTGTAATTGCTCTGCGGGGGTAAAATAAGACAATACACTGACGATGCCACCTGTAATACTGCTAAACATCAATCCGATAATCAGAATCGCCATGGTATCTCTTACTTTATTAGAGATAGCAATTACCGATAATAAAACGAGAATACTTCCTATACTGGAAGCTAGAATTGTACTCCATTTAGAAACAAAGAAAGTAATTGTTGCAATCCCGGAAAGGTGAATACCCAATACCAGTATGGCAACACCTAAGCTAGCTCCTGAGCTCAGTCCTAATACATAAGGACCAGCTAGAGGGTTCCTGAAGAGTGTCTGCATCAGAAGTCCGGAAACTCCCAGACCACTTCCGACAATAACCGCAGTAAATGCTTTGGGTAGTCGATATGAAATAATAATATGTCTCCAGGATTCTTTTTCGATGGTTCCACCAAGCAAACTTTGTAATGTATCTTCCCATGGGATCACTGAAGAACCTAGACTAATATTAGTAATAAAACACAATATAGCTACTACAGAAATAATAGTAAATGCGAGACGATATGATGTATTTGGGGTCAATTGTCAAGTTTTTTAAAGAAAGTTAATTCATAATTTTCTAATAACTGAGGATGCGCAATTTTTATTAAATCTTTTAGTATTAAATCTGGTTGTAAAGACCCTAGTTCATAAAAAATGGTACCTCCTGTTTTTCCTTTGATTAAGGAAGATGAATATACGGATTCATTTTTAAATGCATGAAAAAGAGTGTATTTATCGTTTTTATGTGATAAATCTGTAAGTGTAGGAGCATGAAGAGGACCTACCCATATATCAGCATTCATTCCTTTTTCAAGTGCAGTTTCAAAACTCAATTGCAGGCTTCCGGATGTAGAATCATCAGCCCAGATATAGGTAGTATTTGCATCTTTTAGGAGTTGTGCTTTATAACTATTTCCTCCAGGAGCGTACCATATGTCTTTATACATACTGCCATAAAGAACAAAAGGGCTATTGGTTGCTTGTGCTGCCTTTTTTTTTGCCAAGAGGTATTCTTTTTTGATGTTCTCGAAAATGAGAGAAGCTTCATTTTCTTTATCGAGGAAAGCAGCTATAAATTTAATCCATTCTGATCTTCCTAAAGGGTGTTGCTCCATCCAGGAACCATTATAGATAACAGGGATTCCTAAAGTTTCTAATAGATCATATGCTTTTGTATCTCCTGTAGCGGAAAATCCGATAATAAGATCAGGAGATAATTCCATTGCGAGTTCGGTATTGATAGCACTCTCATTGCCAATATCGGATATTTTTTTTTCTTCAATTCGCATTCTGGTTTTAGGAGAAGAGATATAATCCGTATGAGGAAAACCAACTATTTTGTCTTCTGAACTCAAAGCCTCTATTTTAGGGATGTCAGTAGTTGAGGTTGCAATGAGACGTTCAACAGGTACTGGGATAAAAATAGCATTTGGGTTATTATGTACTGGTTTTTTTTGGTTTTTGGGATATGTAATGTAGGTATAGGTAGCTGTAGTACCGGGCCAGGGAGAAGAAACGGTAATTTCCTGATATGTTTTGGTTTTCTTAATAGAAAATCCCTGTGCATATTCGATAGTTACTTCTGACACTATTGGTGTTTCAGAAGAAGTGTCTGCTGTATCAGGTGTCTTTTTTTTGCAGGAAAGTACAGTAAGACATATGATTAGATATAAGGAGGTTTTGAAGGTTTTATAACTGAATAACATCTCCATAAGCTATTTTTATGTTGAAAGAATCTTTTAGCGATATATTTTGTAAATAAGAGAGTAAAGCTCGTAAACTACCTGCATGTGATACGATAATTATTTTTTGTGAGCTGGAATGGGGGAGGGATTGATAGAAAGAAACCACTCGTTTCTGTAGCGCTATGTAGGATTCGCCATTTGGTACCGGAGTTGTCACAAAATCATCCATCCACGGTTTTAACTCTTTTTGATCTATGGCGTCCCATGATTGTAATTCCCAATCCCCAAAATTTAATTCTTTTAACCGTTCATCATATACAACTGGTTTCTGGAATGTTTCTGCTAATAGTTTACAGCGAAGTAATGGACTGGAATATACAGTTGTGATTTCAGATAAGGGAAGTTGACGGTGTATATTTTCTTTCTCCTGGTCGAAAGTATCAACAACTCCTATATCACTCTGTCCATAGCATATTCCTTTTGCTATATCAGGGGTAGTATGTCTAATTACATAAATTTCCATATGCTGATTATTGTTAGGTAATATATAACCTCACTTACTTGCTGCACAGCTCCGGCACAATCACCTGTTTGACCTCCAATCCATTTTTTGAATTTTTTAGCGAGGTACATTTTAGAAATGTACATAGTCAATATACTGATGAAAAGCCATAAATTTTGAAATAAAAATAATGGGAAAATTCCTATAAATCCATTGATTAATAGAGAAGAAGTACTTATATCAGTAGCGGTAGTTTTTACTTTACTACTCTCTTCTTCTCTGGCATAAGGGAGAGTATAGATAAGTGTAGTAGCAATAAACCGGCTGAGCATATGCCCACTAACCAATACCAGTGGGATATATGCGATATCAATAGCGTGTAAGGCATAAAACTTAAGTGCTAAAATAGAGACAATTCCGATGCTTCCATATGTACCTATTCGGGAATCTTTCATGATTTCCAGAATTTTCTTTTTATTCCATCCACCTCCCAAGCCATCACATACATCGGCAAAACCGTCTTCATGAAATGCTCCTGTACTGTAGATTGATGTAATCATAGCTAGTATGATAGAGATTTCTTTTGAAAAAACAAAAGAAGAAGCATAGAAAACGGCAGCACTTAATCCTCCGATAATTCCCCCGATTAATGAGAAGTATCGGATGCTTTTTTTCTGATATTCCTTTTGATGATGTACCCAGGAAGGGCAAGGGATTCTTGTAAAAAACATAATAGCAGTTAGAAAAATATGAATCTCCTTTTTTATCATTTTTTAGGGATACGTTATAAGGAAATAAAAATAGTAAGTTTTAATTACAAGAAAAATTTCCAGAAAGGAACAAAAGTAATTATTAATAAGAATATCCCCATTACAATTCCTAGATAACTGTATTTGTATTGTTGTTTATAAGAAATAATGCCCATATACAGACTGAGAAGACCCATAGAAAAAGTGAGGATTTTATAGACATTATAAAAGATCGTGACAAGAGGAGGAGACTCAGGAGCTGTACTTTCTGTCGTAGCAGCTTGGTACGTTTCGTAGTTTACATAATGTATAAGATAAAAACCACAACAAGCTATTAAAACAGAAAGTACTCCTCTTGTCATTTATTATTGTTTTATCGTTTTACCACTTCATCACTGACAGCAGCATCTTCAAAACTAGCCATTTGGTTTAAAAATGAAACGGCAGATTGAATGATTGGTAAAGCAATTGCAGCCCCGGTTCCTTCTCCCAGGCGTAAACCAAGATTAAGAAGGGGGACCTTATCTAAAAACCGAAGCATTTTCTGATGTCCTTGCTCCCCGGAGTTATGGGCGAATATACAGTAATCAATTACTTTGGAGTGAATAGCCTGTGCAGCTAATAGTGCAGCAGTAACAATAAAACCATCAATGATGATTGTCATTTTTAACTGTGCTGCTTCTAAAATAGCACCTGTAATCATAGCAATTTCAAAACCGCCAAATGTGGCTAATGCTTCCATGGCGGATTTAGGGCTATAACTGTTATATACTTTAGAAAGAATATTAATTTTATTTAGGATGGCGGCTTCTTGCAATCCGGTTCCGGCACCGATACAATCTTCGATTGGAATTCCGGTATAATATGCCATTAATAAAGAAGCAGCAGATGTATTCCCAATACCCATTTCTCCAAAAGCAATAGTATTACAATCATTTGATTGATGCTCTTTGACGATGGTACTTCCTCTTTCGATGGCAGCATGTAATTGTTGAGGAGTCATAGCAGGTTGTTCCTGATAATTTTTGGTACCAAAATCAATTTTAGCATCGATAAGACCTTCCACATCCTTAAAATCAAAGTTTACTCCTGCATCCACAATACTTAAATTCATAGTATTCAGATTGCAGAAGGTGTTAATTGCAGCTCCTCCTTGTAGAAAGTTAAAAACCATTTGAGAAGTAACTTCTTGTGGGAATGGATTTACTTCTCCTTTGGCAGCAATGCCGTGATCTCCAGCAAAGACAATCATGGTTGGGTTTTGGATCGATGGTTCGAGTGTGTTTTGGATTAATCCAATCTGCTTTGCAATACACTCTAATGTTCCTAAAGCTCCTTTTGGTTTTGTTTTGTTGTCAATTTTGTGTTTTAATTTTCCTTCTAATTCATCATTAGAAATAGACGTTATATTAAAATTCATTTGTGGGGTTATGTTTAATGTAATTCAAATATAATATTCGTTTTTCAGAGTTTCTGTATTTTTCTTATGTATTAGAAAAACTTTTTATTGTTACGGGAATACCGGAAATCATTAAAATAGCCTTGTCTGATTTTTTTGCTATGTATTGGTTCATCCATCCCTGGAGTTCGGTGAATTGCCTTCCTACTTTCGTACTGGCATGAACTCCCATTCCTATTTCATTAGAAATAATAATAATAGTTGCATCTATAGCTATAAGTCTGTCGAATTCCTTTTTTGCTTCTTCCAGTGCTTTTTCCACATCATTATCCAGATCGACGAAAAAGTTCGTCAGCCATAATGTTACACAATCAATAACTACGACACTTTTTTCGACAATAACGGAAGCAATTTTTTTCTCTTCTTCGATAGAAGTCCATCGGTCATCTCTTTCTTTTTTATGCCTGTCGATACGTTGTTGATGATTTTGATCCCAGACTCTGGATGTAGCAAGATAGTAAGGTGATTCGGAGAGCTCTAGAGCAAGGTTTAGGGCATAATTGCTTTTTCCTGATCGTTCTCCTCCTGTTATATAGTACAACATTGAATATTGTTTTAGTGCTATACAAATCTATTAAGATTTATTAGTCTTTTTAAAAAATAGATGAGAATTTCGTAAAAAAATACTTTTTTTTAGGAGTTTAATTGCGAAAAACATGATACATTTGCTGCGATTTTTTTGGTTTTTTAATACAATACTAAGTATTAAAAATTAAAAGGGAATCAGGTGATTTGATTTTTAACATATCAATATTCCTGAGCTGTTCCCGCAACTGTAAACTCAGCCATCTATACAATTAAGTTATAGGGTACTTATTATTATAACTGCATAACCACTGTTAGGAATTTTCTTAATGGGAAGGAAAATAATAAGATGTAAGCCAGGAGACCTGCCAGAATTCATTTGTAAAGTCAAACTTTCGGGATAAAAGTTTGGGTATGGGTAAACTACATACTTTTTTTCCCTTTTTATTAATTTATGTATGAATACATTAAAAAAGAAAGCGTTTTATAGCATTGCATTGTGCGTGCTGGGAACTAGTGTTGTAATCTCTCAAGAGAGCGGAGAAGAAAAAGTAACAACACTAGATGAGGTGGTTATTTCTGATTCTAAATTTAAACTGAAGCGAATCCACAGTGGTAAGGTAATTACTAAAATTAGTAGTAAGGAGCTGGAAAACAGTAAAGGGCAATCAGTAGCAACAGTTCTAAATAGAGTGGCAGGAGTAGAGATTAATGGAAACAGAAGTGCAGGAGGAAGAGTGTTGGGATATTATATCCGGGGAGGAAGAAACAGACAGGTGATTGTAAGAATAGATGGTGTTACAGTTAGTGACCCTTCTACGATTTCGGGAGAATTTGATTTGAGATTGTTATCGACACAATCAATTAAAGAGATCGAAATTCTCAAGGGAGCTTCTAGTACTCTGTATGGATCGGGAGCTGCCACTGCAGTAATTAATATTACAACAAAATCAGCTTCTAAAAAATCGATAAGCGTTAATTTTGATTCCAGTATAGGGACAAACCAATCTCAGGAAGATCAGGAATATGATGTGGCAGAGTTTATTAATCGGGCTTCTGTTAATGGAATTGTGGGTAAGGTGTCGTATATAGCGAGTTTTAGCAACCGATTTTCTGATGGAATTTCGGCAGCAGAGAAGTTACCGGAGGATACTTCTGAGAGTACATTTGATAAAGATGCGTACTCTCGGTTTAATGTCGCAAGTAAAATAGGGTATCAATGGAATGACCGGTTTAAATTCCATGTTTTTGGAAATCTAGATCAGTTTAAGAATGCCTATGATGCAGGAGGAGGAGCAGATGCTGCGAATAACTCTTTTAGTCGTCAATTACGAGGAGGAAGTCATTGGGAATATCAGTATGCTAATGGAAATATAGTAGCAGAAAGTAACTACTCATTATTTAGACGAAGTTTTGCGTCAGGTTCCGGATATCGAATTTCTGATAGTCGTTCCTTTACCTTTGATGTGTATAATAAATATACTTTTGCCGATGACCTTCATACGGTTTTGGGAATCAACGGAGCCAATAACGATTATGAAGCGTTTCAGGGAGCTAATGAATTTTCTGAATTAACACAGATAATCAATGATGAAGCAGCTGATTTTGATATTTTAGATCCGTATGTAAATCTGGTATATACTTCTCCTTTTGGGATGACAATTAATGCAGGAGCTAGGTTAAATATTCATAGTGAATATGGAACACACCTGGTATATAGTATAAATCCTTCATATGCATATGCTATCGGAGAAGAAAATACAATAAAGGCACTGGCTTCTTATAGTACAGCTTATATTACACCTACTTTATTTCAGTTATTTTCTCCTTCTTATGGAAACAGGGAACTAAAACCGGAAGAGAATAATACAATAGAAGCAGGTTTAGAATGGGCTAAAAAGAAAAATATGCGTGTTAGTGTCGTTTATTTTAATAGAAAAGAGAAAGAATTTGTAGATTTTGTAGATACTGGGAATTTTGTGTTTCAATATCAAAATGTGGCAGATTCTTTTAATACGCAAGGAGTAGAAGTAGAAGTATTGACCAGAATACTGAAGGATCAGCTGACAATGACTGGGAATTTTACTTATACAGATCTGGATGACGAAATTTCTCAAACCAGAATTCCTGAAATAAAGTTTAATGTTGGTGTTGGATATCAAATAAGCCCTAAGACATATTCTAATATAAGTTATCAGTTTAATGGAAGAAGAGAAGATAACTTTTTTAACCTGGCAACTTTTGCTTCGGAACCTAGGACATTGTCTTCTTATGGAGTTTTAGATGCTGCTATAAATCATCAGTTACTGGATGTAATGACAGTCTATGCTTCTGTTGATAATATATTAAATGAAGAATATCAGGAGATTTATGGATTTAGTACGCTGGGACGAAATGTGCGAATAGGAATGAATCTCAAATTTTAATATATATAGCTGAATACTCCTGTTAACGACGTAAGAGTTATTATAGAAAAAGCCTGCAATTGCAGGCTTTTTCTATAATGGTGTATGACGTTTTATTTTATTCATTGATAAAATTAAGGTCAACATCTTCTTTGTACATTCTCTGATAAGAAGAGGTAAACATTTTAGTTTCTCCAATTGTAGAGAAATGTATTGCGTTTTGTTTAGCAGAGTTCGCAGGGACAGTACCATTAGTGATATGATCTAATGCACTTTTTAAGAAAGGCTCATTAACGTCTCCTAAAATTCCTAAATTAGCTAGACTCTCCGAAAATTCAAAATCAGGAGTAAGCCCGTTATCATAATCTGTAACTCCATTTTTATTAGCTGATTTTAAAACCAATGGCTGGATTGCATACGTATGATCTTTACTAGCACCTTCTCTTCCAAAATTATGAGAATCATAAAGTGTAATGGAGGCCTGATGTTTTCCGGTTGTATTTTCTCCGATATGAATGATATCGATATAGGGTTCTAGTCCGTTCATTACTAGTTCACTGGCTGAAGCAGTTCTGTCTGTAGCCAGAACGTATAACTTACTTAGATTTAAAGAGTTTAGAAGTGTACCGTTTCTGGTAGTATCCTGAAATCTGTTGATCAACCTTTCTGGATTCGTTGATTGAAAATGTGCGGTTAATTCACTATTCCATATTTCTTTAGAGAAAACTTCTCCTTTGAACTGACCTGTAATCATAGCAGATAGGTCAATTGCTGTTCGTACTGATCCACCTCCATTATATCTGAAATCTAAGACTAAATCCGTAATACCATCAGTCTTGAACTGACCAAAAGCATCATTTAATTGTTCATCATAATCTCCTGTAAAACCATTGTACATTAAATATCCGATTTTTTGCCCGTTATAATCAATAGTTTTAGCAATATAAACTGGGTTTTCTGCATATTCTACCTGGGTGAGAGCTACTGATTTGGTAGGAGTTAGATCACCGTGGGATACAAATCCTACAGTATATGAGTCTCGCCCGAAAATTTCTCCAAAATTCGAATTAACGGTTAGTTTTTCACCATCAATTGTAGCAAAAATATCTCCTCTTTTTATGCCTTTGTTTTCGGCATCTGTTCCAGGTAGAATATATCTCACATATCCAATCACATCATTAGAATTTGCAGCGGCGCGAATTAACCCAAAATCCATTCCGTTACTTTTAGAAACTCCACTAAAGTTTTGCTCTAACTTGATATAGTCATCAGTAAGAAAACTAAAGCGGTCTTTAGGGGTCGTAGATTTTAATTTTTCATAAAGAGCTTCAGGAGTAGCAAACGTACTAAAATATTTATTTTGATCATTTACAGAACTAAAACGATTATTGGCTAAGTCAGCTACATTTTCTTTATATAAATATACCTGATTCATTCCCTTCCATATAAAACGGTGAATATTTTGATGGGGATTGTTAATTTCATTATCTGTATTTGGAGTAGTGTTGTCATCATCTCCAGAACACGAAATCAATAAGGCATTAAAAGACAACAGTAGTAGTAGTAAGTTAAATTTTGTTTTCTTTTTCATATTAGTTTGTTTTAATTCACACATTCATTATATCAGGGGTAAAATAGAATTTTATTTTTAATCTTTGTACATTCTTTGATAATTTGGGGAAAACATTTTGCTATCGCCAATAATTTCTGGTATAGTATATATGTTTTTCTGAAATTTTCTTTTCCCGGTTATATGATTTATAGCCGCTTGAAGCAGTGGTTCATTCTCATCCCCCAGTTTACCTAAATTACTAAAATTTTCTTTAACCTCAATAGTGGGAGTAAAGCCATCAAAATAATCAGTGAAGCCTGCGGCGTTTATAGATTTTAATACTAATGGCTGAATTGCATAGGTATGAGAAGGGCTGGCTTCAGATCTGGAGAAGTTAGGAGCATCGTATAATGTAATAGAAGCCTGAAACTTTCCTCGTGTACTACTTCCTATGGTAATAACATTTATGTATGGGTTTAGACCATTTATAACAAGCTCACTGGCAGAGGCAGAGCTTCGGGTGGTGAGAATGTATACGGTATTTAATTGCAAAGAGTTAATAGGTTGTCCACTTCTGGTAGTATTGTCAAAAAGATTGGTCCCTCCGAATTGATCTTGTCGATCACTGTTCCATTCTTCGGTACTAAAAACTTTTCCGTTAAATTGTCCCGTGATCATACTGGATAAATCAATGGCCGAAGTAACAGAACCTCCACCGTTATATCTCAGATCCAGAACGAGGTCTGTAATTCCTTCGGATTTAAAACCATTAAAGATATTGTTTAACTGATTGTCAAAATCTCCGGTAAATGAATTATACATTAGGTAGCCTATCTTTTTTCCGGTTACAGTTATTGTTTTGGCAATAAAAATTGGGTTTTCCTGATATTGAGATTTGGATAAACTAACTGTTTCATTTGTAGGAGTGATTACATCATCAGTATAAGTTGCTAAGCCAATGGTATATGTATCTGGATCCAGCAGCTTTTTATAATTATTTTCGGTTAATTGTTCCCCGTCGATCGTATTAAATATCATTCCTCTGGTAATTCCTTTGTTTTTAGCATCAGTATCCGGAAGTACATAGCGAACATACCCAAAAAGGTTGCTGGGAGTATCCGGGTATCTTACGAGACCAAATTCCATTCCATTATTTTTAGAAATACCATCAAAGGCTTGTTCCAGTGCAATATAATCATCGACTAAAAAACTAAATTCATCCACGGAGGAAAGAAGCCCGTCGAAGAAATCTTCTGGAGTTTCTTTACTGGTCAGAAATTCCTGGAACTCTTGGGTAGAATCAAATCTGTTATCTGCCAGATCAGGAACATCAGCTTTATATAAATAAAAATAATTCATTCCTCTCCAGATAAAATTATTAATCTCTACAGTACTCGCTGATTGTGGTACGTCATCATTATCTTTGAAGCAACTATGAGTAGTAATGCATAAAATAGTGAGTAATGCAATGTATTTCAGATTTTTCATTCGTACCTTATTATTAATATTATAAAGCTAAAAGTAACGACTTTATTATAAATTATGAAAACATTGTAACAAATTAGGAGTATAGTCGTCTCCAAAGTATAAAGCTAACGAAAGAGGTTTTATATCAATCAATCAAAAAATGAAAGAAAAGACATTTATAGCATTAACGAATGGGTTTAAGGATAAGCTCTATAGGTTGGCCAAACGACTCTTAGTAAGTAATGAGGAAGCCGAAGATGCTACGCAAGAGGTGTTACTAAAACTGTGGAAGAATAAAAAGCAAATGGAAAAATATAAAAATGTAGAAGCATTTGCTGTCACTATGACTAAAAACTATTGCTATGATAAGTTAAAAGCAAAATCAAGTGATAATCTAAAGATTGTCCATAGTAATTATAAAGATGAAAGTGCGTCTTTACACCGTCAGGTTGAAGCAAGAGACAGTTTGGATTGGGTAGGTAAAATTATGGATAGCCTCCCGGAACAACAACGGTTGATCGTACAATTACGTGATATAGAACAATATAATAATGCAGAAATAGCAGAGATGTTGGATATGAAAGAAACAGCTGTTAGAGTAGCATTATCAAGAGGAAGAAAAACAATACAACAAAGATTAGTAAATACACATAATTATGGAGTTATCTAAAATCGAAAAATTACTCGAAAAATATTTTGAAGGAGAAACGACCATTTCTGAAGAAAAAGAATTAAAGGTTTATTTTACCGGAGATAATGTGCCGTCTCATCTCGAAAAATATAAGAGTATGTTTCAATTTTTTTCTGATCAACGGGCTGTTGTAGCTCCATCAGGAATTAGATTGCCAGGAACATCACATCGTACCACATGGTATAAATGGGGTGGGGTAGCAGCATCAATAGCGTTAATAGCAGGTATTTTTATAACAGACATTAATAAGCCTGTAGTTAATGAGGTAGATGTGGATACTTTCGAGGATCCAGAAGTAGCCTTGCAAAAGACCAAAGAAGTCCTCAGTTTGGTTTCTCAATATATGAATGAGGGCAAAAGAGATTTGGTGTACCTCAAAGAATTTGAGAACACCAGAAACAAATTAATAAAGTAAATAACGAAACATCTTATTTAAGAATAAGAATAAAAAAAAGAGTATGAAAAGATTAATAATAGTAGCTTTCTTAGCATTGCCAATATTAGCAAGTGCACAGAGTAATTTCGATAAATATGAGAATATGAACGGGGTATCATCCATGGTGATGACTAGTAAAATATTCAAATTATTAAGCAAGATAGATTTTGATAGTAAAGATGCAGAAACACAACAATATATTGATTTGGTAGAGAATATCGAGAATATTAAAGTGTTTGCTACAGAAAAAGAAGATATTGGAAAAAAAATGAAAGCAGATGTGGAACAATATCTAAAAAGTGCTACTTTAGACGAGTTAATGAGAGTGAATAGTGAAGGGAAAAATATTCGCTTTTATTCCAAGCCAGGGAAAAATGATGATTATGTAAGCGAACTGTTTATGTTTTTAGAAGGTGTGGAAGACGATGGTCCAAAAACAATTGTTTTGAGAATAAAAGGAAATATCGATTTGAAACAAGTTTCTAAATTAGCAGATGACCTTAATATCCCTGGAGGAAAAGAACTGAAAAAAGTAAAAAAAAGCTAAGCACTTAGCATAGAATTATAGTATAACAAAAAAAGTATTCATTCTTCGTTACTATAGCTATTAAAACATTTAAGAGCGATTACATATAATTTTGTTATGCGACTCAGGCTTCTTGATACGCCATTAAGAAGTCTGAGTATAAATAAATACGAATCAATCAAAAAAAGAAATATGAATTATATAATTAGAATAGCAAGCATACTATGTGCATTGCTGATGGTAAGTTGTAATAGTGAACCTTCGTTGCAAAAATACTTTGTAGACCATCAAGAAGATAAAGACTTTATATCATTAGATATCTCAGGAAGTATTCTTAATAATAATAAGGTTAATTATACAGCAGAAGAGAAAGAAGCTCTGGAAAGCATCAGAAAGATAAATATTTTGGCATTACCAGTAAAGAATATAGATCAACCGAGGTTTAATAAAGAAGTTGCTACAATTAATAAGATTTTCCAATCTGAGAAATACGAGACATTAATGAAGATTAATGATGAACGAGGAAGTGTCGTGTTTAAGTATTTGGGAACAGAAGAGGCAATAGATGAGGTAATTATATTTGCAGAAGGAAAAGAGAAAGGGCTGGCTATTTTTAGGGTATTAGGAGATAAGATGCAACCTACTAAAATTGCTAAGTTAGGAAATAGCCTGAAAGAAGGAAAAATTGACCTATCAGGAATTAAGAAAATAGGTGGAATGCTGGAGATGTAATCAAGACATACAGAATACAAGAAGTTCTTTACTTCAATTATCATTCAAAACGTACTCGAATACTTTGAAAAGGAAAAATAAAAAACCAGGTGATTTTAATTAAAATCACCTGGTTTTTTATTATCAGTTTCTTAAGATACGCTTATATGGATGTACTTATAAGGATGCGATATTTCTAAAAAAAGTTTTATCGTTTTTTCAGGTTTACATAGAATAAATTCAGAAGAAAAAACAAAAATAAGCTCCCTAAAATTAGTTTAGGGAGGATATGATCTAAGATATCCATCAGCGCACAACAAATGAACCCTGCGCAAATCATAGCAGAAAGGATAAACATCGCTCTATTGTTCATGTATTAAATATAATAAGTATATTCTTAACCTTGTTAGATTCCTGTGTAATTAGCAGGAGAAATGTCTTTTAATTCTGTTTTGATAGCATCAGATACATCCAGAGAGTCTATAAAATTGGCAATGGATTCTTTTGTGATGGCTTCGTTTGTTCTGGTAAGACCTTTTAGAGCTTCATAAGGATTAGGATATGCTTCTCTACGAAGAATAGTCTGAATAGCCTCAGCAGCAACTGCCCAATTTTGTTCCAGGTCTTCTGCAAACTTACTTTCATTCAATAACAGCTTGTTTAGTCCTTTTAATGTTGCCTGAAAAGCGATAAGCGTATGACCAAAAGGAACTCCGACATTTCTCAATACTGTACTGTCAGTAAGATCGCGTTGTAATCTGCTAACAGGTAATTTTGCAGATAAATGTTCGAAGATGGCATTAGCAATCCCCAGATTACCTTCACTGTTTTCAAAATCAATAGGATTTACCTTATGTGGCATTGCAGAAGATCCAACCTCTCCTTTTTTAATTTTTTGTTTGAAATAGTCCATAGAAATATAGGTCCATATATCTCTATCTAGGTCTAATATGATGGTATTGATACGCTTAAGACCATCAAATAAAGCAGCCATATGATCATAGTGCTCAATCTGCGTTGTAGGGAAAGAATGGTGTAATCCTAACTTTTCCTGAACAAAATCAGTACCAAATGATTTCCAGTCTATAGATGGATAAGCTACTTTGTGAGCATTGTAATTTCCTGTAGCTCCTCCGAACTTAGCAGCACTAGGAATATCTTTCATTAAATCAAACTGAGCTTCCAATCTTGTAACATAGACATCAAATTCTTTTCCTAATCTGGTAGGAGAAGCAGGTTGCCCATGTGTACGTGCCAGCATAGGTACATCTTTCCATTCTGTAACTAAGGATTTAAGTTTTTCCAATAATTCCAGAAAAAGAGGGATATAAGCATTTCCCATTGCTTCTTTAATACTCAATGGAATTGCCGTATTGTTAATATCCTGAGAAGTCAGCCCGAAGTGGATAAACTCTTTATATTTTTCTAAACCTAATGCATCGAATTTTTCTTTTATGAAATATTCTACAGCCTTTACATCATGATTGGTTACAGCTTCAATATTCTTTATTGCTAGAGCATCTTCCGTAGAAAAAGAAGTGTATATTTCTCTTAATTGAGAAAACAAAGCCGTGTCAATATCCTGTAACTGTGGTAATGGAAGTTCGCATAAGGCAATGAAATACTCAATTTCTACTAATACTCGGTATCTGATCAGTGCTTCTTCACTAAAATAGGCACTAAGAGATTTTGTTTTGGAAGCGTAGCGACCATCAATAGGAGAGATGGCTTGCAAAGGCAATAAAGACATATGTTTAATTTTTTAAAGCTGCAAAGATAATGTATAATATTTGTAGTTAATAGTTTTCATATGAATTATGTAAACTACTTTAAGGCAAATTCGTAGAATCAATTCCAGCTACTTGAGCTTTTCTTTTTGATAAAGGAGATTACCTAATAGAAGAGATTAGGAATATACTGAGAGTTCCTGGGATAACTTCTCAATAAATTAGGATGTAAATACTCTGCTGCTAGAGATAAAATATTATTTAGTAGTTTTTTATGAATGCCTAGTGGATTATATGAGGGGGTTGATTACATACTGTTACATCTGTTATTTTCGGGATAATTTAGAGAGTATTTGTCGGGCTCGGGCTTTATAAGCAGCACTTCCGGTAGAATATTCCTGCTCCATGATTTTTTTTAATTCGGGATGAATCCAGGAAAATTCTGTTCCTAACCAATATAAAGAGGTCATAGTATATGCCTTTACAGCGACTTTCTGGTCACTGATAAACCAGTCAAAACATATTTCTGTCAGGGCATTGCGATGTGATGGTGTTAATTGGTGTTGGATGTCAGGTTCTTTTTTCTGATAAAAAGATATGGTCAGATATTCACATATTTTAGCAACAGGTCGTACAGCAGGGGGTTGATATACTGTTGGTGCAATAGTAATAAAGCTGTCCAAATGCGGATACAGATAATGAATATGTTCCTTACACATAAATTCTAGCCCCCAACATGCTCTGTATGATATTTCTGCATCTGTTCTGGCACAGATATCCAATAACTCAGGAATGCGGTGAGGGTGTGCAATTATAAATTGTGCAAACGCTAACCTTTTAGCCCGGGAGTGATCAATAGTGGTTAAGAATTCTTCGAGCATTGACTATTATAATGTATCGGTTAGTAATTTTTGAACCAATTTAGGGACACCTGTAGAAGCATTTTCTTCATAGACAGTGATCCGATTTGTAGAAGAAATTGCAGGTTTGGGATCTATAAAATAAATAGGAGTTTGGGATGGGGCATATTCCAGAAGACCAGCAGCAGGATATACCTGCATAGACGTTCCGACAATGATAAGAATATCAGCTTTACTCGTAATTTTGATTGCTTTTTCTAACATGGGAACTTCTTCTCCAAACCATACAATATGAGGACGTAATTGAGACTGGTACTCACATAGATCTCCCATTACCAGATCAGAAGTCCAGTCTAATACCAATGCTTCATCATATTGACTACGTACTTTGAGTAATTCTCCGTGAAGATGGATGATGTCACTACTACCAGCACGTTCATGAAGATCATCGACATTCTGGGTAATAATAGACACTTGATAAACTTCCTCCAGGTTAACTAGCGCTTTATGTGCTAAATTAGGAACAACAGTTTGTAGTTGCCTTCTTCTTTTATTGTAAAAATCCAATACCAGTTCCGGATTGTTTTTCCAGCCTATAGGAGAAGCTACCTCCATAATATCATGACCTTCCCATAGACCATTAGCATCTCTGAAAGTACTGATGCCACTTTCTGCACTAATACCAGCTCCACTGAGAACAACTATTCTTTTTTGTTGTGTCATTGTATCATTGTTTTTAAGTACTCATTGAATGAGTTATTCATAGATGATTATCTGTCTCGAGATAATATATCTTTATTTCAGGAGTGAACCCGAAGTTTGTTTCGAAATTAATAAAAACACCAGAAATATTTAATACGATTAGTGGTTAAATAAAAGGACACTTAATTTCTTAGAAACGAAGAAGTGTCGAAAATCTAATAAACTCAGATAGGATGTTTTGTCTGGGATTCGCTGATAAAGAAAGACTAAGAAGAATACTCTTGTTGATAGTTGTATATTATTTTTTTTAGTGCAAAAATAATTACCGTTAGCACCCATATAAGTGTTAAAACGGAGTTTGTAGGAAAAAGACATGCGCTGAGTGCCGTGTAGGAAAATAAATACTGTATAATTAATAGTTATTGTGTTAATATTTTAACATAAATAAAGTTTATTTGTTAAAGTTTTTAGAGGTGTTTAGGGGAGTTTTAAGAACGTTTTACACAAGTAATATATGGTAAGTTATATATGCTGGTTTTGAGAGAGCTACGAGCACTATTTCGATTATAAACACTTTTCTGGGATTAAAAACCTGAGCATTAAAGATTTTATAGTATGTATACGTATATATATTGAGGTTTTACCGTAACAAAAAAAGAAGCGAATATCCTACCTTGTAATTGTTCTATTGTAATCAGCAATACGAAATCATAAAATAGTAGTAATCTTTAAAATTCTTTACCTATGAAATATCCGTATATAATAATAGATAATGATCAGCAGACCATTAATGCCATTCAAATAGCTTTGGAGGAGCATAGTGATTATATATGTACAGGAGTAGCAAAATCAGAAGAAGAAGCAATTGATCTGATATTGGAACGAAAACCCAGGTTGATTTTTTTAGAACCTGATACTCCGGGTATTAATAGTGATAAGACACGATATTCTATCGTGAATGAGTTAATGAAATACATGACTTGGTTGCCTGAGTTTGTTATCGTTACCAAAACAGAAGAATACGCTATAGAAGGAATCCGTAATAGTGTGATGGATTATATTCTGAAACCCCTTAGAAAAAGCCAACTTACCAGAGCTTTATGCCGGTTTGAAAAAGAGTTTGTAGAAGAAGGAGCGAATACATTATGCTTTCGGTCCTATGGTGATTATCGCTTTATAGACGTCGATGAGGTATTATATCTCAAAGCCGATAACAACACTACAGATTTTATCATGAACAACGGTAATAAAGTAGAAGCATTTAAGACATTAAAGCATTTTCAGAACCTGTTACCGGATCATTTCGTAAGAATACATAACAGCTATATTATCAATACGAATTACGTGTCCCGAATTCATTTTGGCAAGGCTAAATTTGCTATCAAGAATAGCACATGCATGATTCCTTTTTCTAAATCATATAAAAATAATGTGGAGGAAATAAAGAATAATTTGGCTAAAAGAAGCTATATGAACGTATAAATTTGATAAGAGATATGTGAAAATTATGACAAAAAAATGTTTATTTCGTATTTTTTTTGTATAAAGTCTATTTTTTGTTATAATTTCGTTAGTAATTAATTTCTTACAAGTGGTTTTTGCAAAAATAGAACAGTTACCCTTATAAGTACCCCATCTACTTCTGATTCCTATTCAGCTACTAAAGGCATTCTTATACATTAGAAAATAAGAAACAAACCACCTACATTTGTAGTGTACTCATAAGATAATGAGTGAGTTAATAAAAGAGTATAAAACATATAGAACATATCAATTGATTAGTTGCGCAACTAGGTTCTACTTTTTATGTACTAAAAATAGCTCGGTATTTCTTGGTCGCAAGAATGCTGATAACAGGTCAAAAAATATATTGTCAAACACTAAACAGAAAAACATTATGAAAACTTTTAAAACTTTATTCGTAGCTTTATTTATCAGTACTTTTTTTATCGCTTGTGAAGCAGAAACAATAAATGAAGAAGTATCAGTAGAATTAGAGGATGAAAAAATGATGACTGGTGAAGATGAAAATGACGCGGTTGGAGAAGAGAGAGCTAGTGACAAAAATTAATCAAACTTCTAAGTATAAATAAAAAAGAGCCATTATGGCTCTTTTTTTTGTTTCTTATAGTAAGATTAGTATCTTTTTAGTTAATTTAGGTATTAATTATTTTTTAATTCAAAAAATGACCAACTCGATAAAACCGTATTATTTAATTCCTCTTTTACTTTTGGTGATCTCTTGTGCTAAAACCAGAGAAAAAGTCCCTAAAAAGGAAATAAAATCAAATATCATAGAAACCTATCTGAAAAATGCTGAAAATAGAGATAATAATAATGAAGATAGAAGAGAAAACTTAAAAAAAGCCTATACGATTTATGTAACTCTGGAAGATGATGTGTATAAACGAGAAAAGATAGCACAGATGTCCGCAATATATTATGAGTTTAAGGAATATGACATGTGCAAGAAACTTAATAATAAAATGCTTAGGCTGGCAACGAAGATCAAAGATTCTTTTGGGATGGCTAAAGCCAATATGAATTTAGGGATACATTATCAATTTACTAAATTAGATACAGCATTTAGTTACTTTTCTAAATCGAATAAATTATATGAAAAACTTAATAGGTATCCGTATGAACATGGGAAGACATTAATTAGTATGGCTAGAATTTTACAAGCAACTAAAGATAATATAGGGAGTGAAGCCTTAACTATAGATGCGATACAAAAGTTTGAATTAGCAAAAAAAGAAAGGTATTTACCTACAGCATACACTAATTTAGGAATTATTTCTAATTATTTTGAGCATTATGATCAGGCAATCTCTTATCATTTAAGAGCAATTGAGTATGCTAAGAATAGTAAGAGAAAAATCTATAGAACAATAGCTTCTTATAATAATATAGGGAATAGTTACCGATTAAAAAAAGATTATAAAAGTGCAAAAAAATATTATGATAAAGCTTTGTCATATAAAGAATATTTAAAAGGAAATCCTAAAACATATGCACGTTTAATTGATAATAAAGCCTATGCAGATTTTTTGTCAGGAGAAGAAAGAGGATTGCCTGATTTGTTTTTTAAAGCATTATATATTAGAGATAGTATTGATCATAAGAGAGGGTTGATTTCTAATAGTTTGCATTTGTCGGAATATTATCAATCAAAAGGGGAAGATAGTTTAGCCATACAATATGCGACCAGAGCCAAAGATATTTCGCTGGAAATTGATAATAACGAAGAATTGTTAAAATCCTATCAGATATTATCAGAAGTAGCTCCCAGTGATGAAGGTGTTCAATATGCTCATGCCTATATCAAGCTTAGTGACAGTTTACAGCGAGAGGAGCGTTTGTTTAGGGATAAATTTGCTCGGATTGAGTATGAAACCGACCAGATCAAAGAAGAAAACCAACAAATTGCTAAAGAAAACGATCGGTTAATTGTGGCAGTATTAGGCTTATCAGCTTTGTTTATATTGGGGTATATCATTTTTAGACAAAAGCAGAGCAATAAAGAACTGTTATTTGCACAGCGGCAGCAAGAATCAAATCAGGAGATTTATCGATTGCTGCTAAATCAGCAGATCAAATTAGAAGAAGGAAGACAGTTAGAACAACAGCGAATGTCAGAAGAACTGCATGATGGAGTATTAGGAAGATTGTTTGGGGTACGATTAAGCCTCGATGGAATTAATCAACGAGCGAATGATGGTTTTACCGATGCGCGGAATAAATATATAGAAGAACTAAAATCCATAGAAAAAGAAATTCGACTGATCTCACATGATTTGGGAACAGATTCAATTTCTCCGGATGTTGCTTATGCAGATGTAGTAGAAAGCTTAATTAGTGATCTCTGCGAAGCTCATAGTATGGAATTCGAATTCGAGAATGATGAGAACATCGATTGGGATGTCGTTAATAATCATAAAAAAGTAAATATCTATCGGATTTTGCAGGAATCCCTACAAAATATTTTTAAACACGCTCAGGCTCAAAAGATAAAAATTAGTTTTGATTATTCGGAAGATAAAATAAATCTTACTATTTTAGATGATGGAATTGGATTTAATAGTAACAAAGTCAAAAAAGGTATAGGATTAAAAAATATAACTTCCAGAGTTCGTCAAATGAGCGGAATGGTAGATTTTATGAGTAATAAAGGAGGAGGAACATCTGTTTTGATTAGTATTCCGTCATATTAATAAATCTTAAAACCAAAGTGGTATGTCACTGAATAGATATATGACTTTTAAAACCCGAAATTAGTAAAACATGAAAAAAAAGCTAAAAGTTCTTATGATTGATGATCACCCGATGATTATTGAGGGATATAAGAACACCTTATTAGGAGAGAATCAAAAAGAGTATAATATTAAAATAGATATCGCTTCTAATTGTGATGATGCATACGATAAAATAGTAAAGTCTTCTAAATCTGCGGCACCATATGATATGTTGTTTGTAGATATAAAATTACCACCTTCCTCTGATGGATCTATTACATCCGGAGAAGATCTGGCTAAGCATGCCAAGCAATTACTGCCCAAAGCTAAGATTATCATCCTTACGATGCATAGAGAAGATCATCGAATTCATAACATTTTGAAGAGTATTAATCCTTCAGGATTTTTGATTAAGAGTGACCTTACTTCCAGTGAATTGCTATTAGCATTTAATAATATAGTGGTCGGGACACCATATTATAGTGCTACAGTGAATAGTCACTTTAGAAAAATGATGACCAATAATTTTTCTTTGGATGAAAAGAATTTAAAAATACTATATCATCTTTCCAGAGGTGTAAAAACTAAAAACCTTCCTAACTATGTGAGTTTGTCACTTAGTGCTATAGAAAAAAGAAAGAATCAGATAAAAGAAATGTTTTCTATTGCAAAAGCAGATGACCAAAAACTACTGGAAGAAGCAAGAAGAAGAGGATTTGTATAACAATATGAAGATCTGTTTTTATGCATATCCTAAAATTGAATAAGACGTTTATTTAATGAATAGCACTTAAGTTTAATTTTGGTTACATAATTTTTATAGCTAACAACTTTTCTAGTTATAATAACTAAACTACCTCTCCTAATTAAGTAATAATATGAGATAGTTTGAGAAATGAACATTAATTTCAGGTCTAGCACTGAGTACAACATTTCGATTATCGAGTAGATAACAACAGATACTTTTTTATAAATAAAGGAGATTCCTTCAGGAAGCACTACGATGTACAGGTTATATCGTAGTGCTTTTTTGTTTGAAATTGCTTGTTAACGGGTAAAAATAGTTATGAAACATTAAAAAGTATATGTTTTCCATAGTAGTTGTATGGATTAATGCTATGTGATAAAGAAATGAGTGATAAAATAAATAAGAAAAATTAAGAATGAAATTCAGTTTTTATTAAAAAAGAGAAGGTTTTGAAAATACCTGAGACAGCTCCTGTCTTTAGATACATAAGAAAATGTTTAATCTATATAAGATAAAAGATAAGGTTAATATCTTGGTTTTTAACAGTATAAATATGGTGGTTTAGACGTAATAAATGTTAAAATTTTATTAATAAATTTGATAATGAAGTTAAATAAGATGTATAGAATTCTAATACTAAATAAGAGAAATAATACTCTTGTTTAAGTGAATTGAATAATAAAAATGTTTAGGTGAGGAGTTTTGAAGAAAAGCATTCGATGTTGTTTTTTACACGTATTCAGAATAAAAACGTCTTTTTAACGATGTTTTTTGTTTTTTAACGATTATCTTAACATAGATTTAATACCTTTAAGTTTCTAAATAAGATGAGGCGAATGCTTCATAAATGATTCTCAACCAGCCAAAATATATTAACGCTTATGGATATAATTACTCCTAATTTGATTAAGCATACCCACAAAAACTATTTATTATTTTCTTTTTTACTACTTCTGTTTCCTTTTGTCAGTTTTTCGCAAGCAACATTGACAACAGGTCCTACGGACGCTCAGATTTTTGGGCAGTTACAAGGAGAAGGTGTCACCTTGAGTAATCCTTCTTTAGTTTCTGGAGTAAGAGCCTCGCAGATAGGGTTGTTTTCTAATGGACTTGGAGGAGCAAACCTTTCTTTGGATAGGGGAATTGCTTTTACTACAGGTACAGTTACAGAAGCATTTACAACAAATAATCAAACACAGGTAACTGAAGGACCCGCAGGAGGAGCTACTTTTTCATATGCTCCAATAATTGCTATAGATCCTACAGCTAATAATGATGTGGTTGTATACGAATTTGATGTTACGCTAGATCCTAATATTGGAGAGTTGGTGGTAGAATATCAATTTGGATCGGATGAATACCCGGATTATGTAGGAAGTAGATTTAATGATATTTTTGGTTTTTTCGTTTCCGGACCGGGAATAACAGGAACTCAAAATATTGCGTTAGTTCCTGGTACATCCAGCCCTGTAGCTGTAAATACAATTAATGCAGGATTTGTCGGATGTTTTGATGATACAACTACAGAGGATTTAACCAACAGTGCTCTGTATATTAATAATGGACATACTACGACAGGTGCTTGTAATACAAATCCAGGACCATTTGTAATGACTACAGAATATAATGGTTTGACAGGAAGGATAACAGGAAATTTATCCGGGTTAACACCGGGTAATACGTATAGATTTGCTATAGCAATTGCTGATACTGGAGATCCTTCGTTAGATTCTGGAGTATTTGTGAGTCAGATTTCTGGTTTGGGAGATTCTGATTTAGATGGATTGTCAGATGTGGTAGATTTAGATGATGATAATGATGGATTAAGAGATATTGATGAAACTTGCAATGGTTTTTTAGCAAAAAATACTTCAGGGGCTTGGACAGGATCGACTACTTCCACTTTAACGGCTACCTATACAGGAGCAAGCTCACAAACTGTAGTTAGTAATTTTAACGATGGACAGATAGCATTTAATGTTAATCAGAATGGTGGAGAGCAACGAATGGCACAATCAGGAAATGTTAGTTATACGTTAAGTTTCTCCCCGGCTGTACCAGCAGAAGAAATAGCTTTTAGTATTGATGATGTCGATATTGGAAATGGAACAGCAGTTAGTTCTACATATGCTTTTTCAGTAAATGGAGCTGGACCAGTTGGAGCGTTTAAATCGGTATCTATTGGAGCAGGCAACTATATGAATTTTAATGAAAATACAGGACTTATTACACTTAATGGTACTGTAAATGATCAAAGAATAATACTTAAGGGAGTAAATAGTGCTTTAGTTTCTAGTATCACAATCACTTCTACGGGGATTAATGGAGGAGACCTAGTCGCATACTCACTTTTTGCTAAAGAACCTTGTGATACTGATAGTGATGGAATATTAGATTTATTAGATTTAGATTCAGATAATGATAGTTGTGCAGATGCTTTAGAAGGAGATAATGGAGGTCTTACATTAGCAAGTTTAGATGCAAACGGTAGAATTACAGGAGGAGTAGATGCTAATGGTGTTCCCACGGCAGTTTCAGGTGGACAAGCAGACGTAAGTAGTACTAATAATGCAGTGACCTCTACCACCTGTGATGATGATGGAGATGGTGTAATAAATGGAAATGATGTATGTACCGGGTTTAGTGATACTGCTGATGCAGATGGTGACGGAGTTCCTGATGGCTGTGATTTAGATTCAGATAATGATGGAGTATCCGATATAGATGAAGGGATTTGTACGCTAACCTCTACAGGAACCTGGACAGGGTCAGGAACTACATTTTCCAGTAATGCGGCAGGAGTAACTGTGACAACTACTTCTACTTTTACAGCCCCGGCAAATTCTTTACCTTTTAGTGATAATACATTTAATACAACAAATTTTTGGACACCTAATCTGGCTTCAGCTCCTTCATTAATATATGATGTGAATTGGGATAGTACTCCGGATTCAGGGGCAGATATAGATTTACCATCGGATGACCAGGGATCGGGAACCCTAACATTTACTTTTAGTGAGCCAGTGACAGATCCTACTTTTCATATAGATAAATTAGGAGGAAATGGTAGTTCAGGAAGTCTTTCTTTATCGAATTCATTACAATTAACGATGGTAACGTCGGGAGTCACATTATCTAGATTAAGTGGTTCGGATGATTTTCAGGTATTAGGAGGAACAACGATTCAGAGAGCACCTAATGTAGTTATAACGAGCAATTCTCCGGAAACTTTGGCAGGAATGACAGAAGGAACAGCCTCTGGTTCTGTTAGAATTAACGGGACATTTACTTCTGTAACCTTTAATTGGAAAGGAGTAGGTATAGAAGGATTTGGAGGGGATTTGATAGAGTTCGCTTTACAAACATGTGTGTCAAGAGATAGTGATAATGATGGAAAGCCAGACTATTTAGATTTAGATAGTGATAATGATGGGATAGCAGATATAATCGAAGCAGGTGGAATTGATACCGATGGTGATGGAGCGATTGATTACCCGACTCCAGGGGATCCAACGTCTATGACGGATGCAGATGGAGATGGATTAGAAGATAGTGTAGATACAATTGACAGTGGTAGTGGCGCTGGAGAAGTAACTAGTGGTACAGCGTTGTTAAATCCTGATAGCGATAATGATGGTATTGTAGATAGCCTGGATTTAGATAGTGATAATGATGGGCTAACAGATATCAGTGAAGCTGGAGGAGTAGATACTGATGGTGATGGAGCGATAGATTATCCAACCCCGGGAGATCCAACCTCTATGGCAGATGTTGATGGTGATGGATTTGCAGATAGTGTTGATACAGATGATAATACGGTTGCAGGAACAGGAGATGGCGGAACGATGCTACCGTTAACCAATACCGATGGTACAGGAGGGCTGGATTATCAGGATATTGATAGTGACGGCGATGGTATTGTAGATAATATAGAAATACAACCAACAGTTGGTTATGTTGCCCCAAGTGGTACGGATACTGATGGCGATGGTATTGATGATAGCTATGATCCTGATGATGGCGGAACAGCATTAGTTGCCATAGATACAGATATGGATGGTAGTGCAGATTATATAGATACCGATAGTGATAATGATGGAGAATCTGATTCTATAGAAGGCTGGGATACTGATGGCGATGGGGTTGCCGATACGGTTGCTTCAGGAAGTGATAGTGATGGCGATGGATTGGATGATAATTATGATATGATTGTTTTAAGTGGAGCTACTTCCGGTACAAACCCATCAAATGGTTCAGTGCCTACAGACTTCCCAGATGTTGACTTACCAGGAGTAGGAGATATGGATTGGAGAGAGCACGACAGTGATGGGGATGGTGTTAATGATATTTCAGATGTAGATGATGATAATGATGGTATTCCAGATGTTTTAGAATCAGGAGGGAATGATCCTAATGGGGATGCAGATGGTGATGGTATTCCTAACTGGCAGGATACGACAGATGATGGAGGCGCTGGAGATGGAAGTACAACAGATTATACAGATAGTAATGGTGATGGTATTCCGGATGTATATGATGTAGATGGTGATGGCGTTGCGAATCATTTGGATTTAGATAGTGATAATGATGGAGTTGCAGATATTACAGAAGCCGGAGGAGTTGATACCGACGGAGACGGAGCGATAGATTACCCGACTCCAGGGGATCCAACGTCTATGACGGATGCAGATGGTGACGGATTAGAAGATAGTCTGGATACGATTGACAGTGGTAGTGGAGCAGGAGAGGTTACCACAGGTACAGCCTTACCGAATCCTGATAGTGATGGTGATGGTGTTCCTAATACTGCAGACTTAGATAGTGATAATGATGGAGTTGCAGATATCGTAGAAAACGGAGGAGTTGATACGGATGGAGACGGAGCAATAGACTACCCGACTCCGGGAGATCCAACCTCTATGGCAGATGTTGATGGTGATGGATTTGCTGATAGTGTTGATACGGATGATAATACAGTTGCAGGTACAGGAGATGGCGGAACGGCTCTGGTTGTAGGAGACCAGGATAATGATGGAGTTGTAGATTACTTAGATTTAGATAGTGATAATGATGGAATTTCAGATACAATAGAAAACGGAGGAGTTGATGCAGATGGCGATGGAGTTTTAGATGGAATTACCGATACTGATGGCGATGGATTTGCAGATAGTGTTGATACGGATGATAATACGGTTGCAGGAACAGGAGATGGCGGAACCAATTTACCGTCACCGGACAGTGATAATGACGGTATTATAGATAGCCTGGATTTAGATAGTGATAATGATGGGTTAACAGATATCAGTGAAGCTGGAGGAGTAGATACTGATGGTGATGGAGCGATAGATTATCCAACCCCGGGAGATCCAACCTCTATGGTTGATGTCGATGGTGATGGATTTGCTGATAGTGTTGATACAGATGATAATACGGTTGCAGGAACAGGAGATGGCGGAACGATGCTACCGTTACCCAATACCGATGGTACAGGAGGGCTGGATTATCAGGATATTGATAGTGATGGTGATGGTATTGTAGATAATATAGAAGGACAACCAACGGTTGGTTATGTTGCCCCAAGTGGTACGGATACTGATGGCGATGGTATTGATGATAGCTATGACCCTGATGATGGTGGAACAGCATTAGTTGCCATAGACACAGATATGGATGGTAGTGCAGATTATATAGATACCGATAGTGATAATGATGGAGAATCTGATTCTATAGAAGGCTGGGATACTGATGGCGATGGGGTTGCCGATACGGTTGCTTCAGGAAGTGATAGTGATGGCGATGGATTGGATGATAATTATGATACGATTGTTTTAAGTGGAGCTACTTCCGGTACGAACCCATCAAATGGTTCAGTGCCTACAGACTTCCCAGATGTTGACTTACCAGGAGTAGGAGATATGGATTGGAGAGAGCACGACAGTGATGGTGATGGTGTTAATGATGTTTCAGATGTAGATGATGATAATGATGGTATTCCAGATGTTTTAGAATCAGGAGGGAATGATCCTAATGGGGATGCAGATGGTGATGGTATTCCTAACTGGCAGGATACGACAGATGATGGAGGCGCTGGAGATGGAAGTACAACAGATTATACAGATAGTAATGGTGATGGTATTCCGGATGTATATGATGTAGATGGTGATGGCGTTGCGAATCATTTGGATTTAGATAGTGATAATGATGGAGTTGCAGATATTACAGAAGCCGGAGGAGTTGATACCGACGGAGACGGAGCGATAGATTACCCGACTCCAGGGGATCCAACGTCTATGACGGATGCAGATGGTGACGGATTAGAAGATAGTCTGGATACGATTGACAGTGGTAGTGGAGCAGGAGAGGTTACCACAGGTACAGCCTTACCGAATCCTGATAGTGATGGTGATGGTGTTCCTAATACTGCAGACTTAGATAGTGATAATGATGGAGTTGCAGATATCGTAGAAAACGGAGGAGTTGATACGGATGGAGACGGAGCAATAGACTACCCGACTCCGGGAGATCCAACCTCTATGGCAGATGTTGATGGTGATGGATTTGCTGATAGTGTTGATACGGATGATAATACAGTTGCAGGTACAGGAGATGGCGGAACGGCTCTGGTTGTAGGAGACCAGGATAATGATGGAGTTGTAGATTACTTAGATTTAGATAGTGATAATGATGGAATTTCAGATACAATAGAAAACGGAGGAGTTGATGCAGATGGCGATGGAGTTTTAGATGGAATTACCGATACTGATGGCGATGGATTTGCAGATAGTGTTGATACGGATGATAATACGGTTGCAGGAACAGGAGATGGCGGAACCAATTTACCGTCACCGGACAGTGATAATGACGGTATTATAGATAGCCTGGATTTAGATAGTGATAATGATGGGTTAACAGATATCAGTGAAGCTGGAGGAGTAGATACTGATGGTGATGGAGCGATAGATTATCCAACCCCGGGAGATCCAACCTCTATGGTTGATGTCGATGGTGATGGATTTGCTGATAGTGTTGATACAGATGATAATACGGTTGCAGGAACAGGAGATGGCGGAACGATGCTACCGTTACCCAATACCGATGGTACAGGAGGGCTGGATTATCAGGATATTGATAGTGATGGTGATGGTATTGTAGATAATATAGAAGGACAACCAACGGTTGGTTATGTTGCCCCAAGTGGTACGGATACTGATGGCGATGGTATTGATGATAGCTATGACCCTGATGATGGTGGAACAGCATTAGTTGCCATAGACACAGATATGGATGGTAGTGCAGATTATATAGATACCGATAGTGATAATGATGGAGAATCTGATTCTATAGAAGGCTGGGATACTGATGGCGATGGGGTTGCCGATACGGTTGCTTCAGGAAGTGATAGTGATGGCGATGGATTGGATGATAATTATGATACGATTGTTTTAAGTGGAGCTACTTCCGGTACGAACCCATCAAATGGTTCAGTGCCTACAGACTTCCCAGATGTTGACTTACCAGGAGTAGGAGATATGGATTGGAGAGAGCACGACAGTGATGGTGATGGTGTTAATGATGTTTCAGATGTAGATGATGATAATGATGGTATTCCAGATGTTTTAGAATCAGGAGGGAATGATCCTAATGGGGATGCAGATGGTGATGGTATTCCTAACTGGCAGGATACGACAGATGATGGAGGCGCTGGAGATGGAAGTACAACAGATTATACAGATAGTAATGGCGATGGTATTCCGGATGTATATGATGTAGATGGTGATGGCGTTGCGAATCATTTGGATTTAGATAGTGATAATGATGGAGTTGCAGATATTACAGAAGCCGGAGGAGTTGATACCGACGGAGACGGAGCGATAGATTACCCGACTCCAGGGGATCCAACGTCTATGACGGATGCAGATGGTGACGGATTAGAAGATAGTCTGGATACGATTGACAGTGGTAGTGGAGCAGGAGAGGTTACCACAGGTACAGCCTTACCGAATCCTGATAGTGATGGTGATGGTGTTCCTAATACTGCAGACTTAGATAGTGATAATGATGGAGTTGCAGATATCGTAGAGAACGGAGGAGTTGATACCGATGGAGACGGAGCAATAGATTACCCGACTCCGGGAGATCCAACCTCTATGGCAGATGTTGATGGTGATGGATTTGCAGATAGTGTTGATACGGATGATAATACAGTTGCAGGTACAGGAGATGGTGGAACAAGTTTACCTTCCCCGGATAGTGACAATGATGGAGTTGTAGATTACTTAGATTTAGATAGTGATAATGATGGAATTTCAGATACAATAGAAAACGGAGGAGTTGATGCAGATGGCGATGGAGTTTTAGATGGAATTACCGATACTGATGGTGATGGATTTGCAGATAGTGTTGATACGGATGATAATACAGTTGCAGGAACAGGAGATGGCGGAACCAATTTACCGTCACCGGACAGTGATAATGACGGTATTATAGATAGCCTGGATTTAGATAGTGATAATGATGGGCTAACAGATATCATTGAAGCTGGAGGAGTAGATACTGATGGTGATGGAGCGATAGATTACCCAACCCCGGGAGATCCAACGTCTATGGTTGATGTCGATGGTGATGGATTTGCTGATAGTGTGGATACAGATGATAATACGGTTGCAGGTACAGGAGATGGCGGAACGATGCTACCGTTACCCAATACCGATGGTACAGGAGGACCGGATTATCAGGATATTGATAGTGATGGTGATGGTATTGTAGATAATATAGAAGGACAACCAACGGTTGGTTATGTTGCCCCAAGTGGTACGGATACCGATGGTGATGGTATTGATGATAGCTATGATCCTGATGATGGCGGAACAGTATTAGTTGCCATAGATACAGATATGGATGGTAGTGCAGATTATATAGATACCGATAGTGATAATGATGGAGAATCTGATTCTATAGAAGGTTGGGATACTGATGGCGATGGGGTTGCCGATACGGTTGCTTCAGGAAGTGATAGTGATGGCGATGGATTGGATGATAATTATGATACGATTGTTTTAAGTGGAGCTACTTCAGGAAGCAATGCAGGTAATAATACTGTAGCTCCTTTAACAGATGGTATCTTAGCTGATGTAGATAATCCTGGAGTAGGAGATCTAGATTACAGGGAGAATGACAGTGATGGGGATGGTATTGATGATGCGGTAGATGCCGATGATGATAATGATGGTATTCCAGATGTTTTAGAATCAGGAGGGAATGATCCTAATGGGGATGCAGATGGTGATGGTATTCCCAACTGGCAGGATACGACAGATGATGGAGGCGCTGGAGATGGAAGTACAACAGATTATACAGATAGTAATGGTGATGGTATTCCGGATGTATATGATGTAGATGGTGATGGCGTTGCGAATCATTTGGATTTAGATAGTGATAATGATGGAGTTGCAGATATTACAGAAGCCGGAGGAGTTGATACCGACGGAGACGGAGCGATAGATTACCCGACTCCAGGGGATCCAACGTCTATGACGGATGCAGATGGTGACGGATTAGAAGATAGTCTGGATACGATTGACAGTGGTAGTGGAGCAGGAGAGGTTACCACAGGTACAGCCTTACCGAATCCTGATAGTGATGGTGATGGTGTTCCTAATACTGCAGACTTAGATAGTGATAATGATGGAGTTGCAGATATCGTAGAGAACGGAGGAGTTGATACCGATGGAGATGGAGCAATAGACTACCCGACTCCGGGAGATCCAACCTCTATGGTAGATGTTGATGGTGATGGATTTGCAGATAGTGTTGATACGGATGATAATACAGTTGCAGGTACAGGAGATGGTGGAACAAGTTTACCTTCCCCGGATAGTGACAATGATGGAGTTGTAGATAGCCTGGATTTAGATAGTGATAATGACGGGATTTCTGATGTAACAGAAAACGGAGGAGTTGATGCAGATGGCGATGGAGTTTTAGATGGAATTACCGATACTGATGGCGATGGATTTGCAGATAGTGTTGATACGGATGATAATACGGTTGCAGGAACAGGAGATGGCGGAACCAATTTACCGTCACCGGACAGTGATAATGATGGTATTATAGATAGCCTGGATTTAGATAGTGATAATGATGGGCTAACAGATATTAGTGAAGCTGGAGGAGTAGATACTGATGGCGATGGAGCGATAGATTATCCAACCCCGGGAGATCCAACCTCTATGGTTGATGTTGATGGTGATGGATTTGCAGATAGTGTCGATACAGATGATAATACGGTTGCAGGTACAGGAGATGGCGGAACGATGCTACCGTTACCCAATACCGATGGTACAGGAGGGCTGGATTATCAGGATATTGATAGTGACGGCGATGGTATTGTAGATAATATAGAAGGACAACCAACAGTTGGTTATGTTGCCCCAAGTGGTACGGATACCGATGGTGATGGTATTGATGATAGCTATGATCCTGATGATGGCGGAACAGCATTAGTTGCCATAGATACAGATATGGATGGTAGTGCAGATTATATAGATACCGATAGTGATAATGATGGAGAATCTGATTCTATAGAAGGTTGGGATACTGATGGCGATGGGGTTGCCGATACGGTTGCTTCAGGAAGTGATAGTGATGGTGATGGATTGGATGATAATTATGATACGATTGTTTTAAGTGGAGCTACTTCAGGAAGCAATGCAGGTAATAATACTGTAGCTCCTTTAACAGATGGTGTCTTAGCTGATGTAGATAATCCTGGAGTAGGAGATCTAGATTACAGGGAGAATGACAGTGATGGGGATGGTATTGATGATGCGGTAGATGCCGATGATGATAATGATGGTATTCCAGATGTTTTAGAATCAGGAGGGAATGATCCTAATGGGGATGCAGATGGTGATGGTATTCCTAACTGGCAGGATACGACAGATGATGGAGGCGCTGGAGATGGAAGTACAACAGATTATACAGATAGTAATGGTGATGGTATTCCAGATGTATATGATGTAGATGGCGATGGCGTTGCGAATCATTTGGATTTAGATAGTGATAATGATGGAGTTGCAGATATTACAGAAGCCGGAGGAGTTGATACCGACGGAGACGGAGCGATAGATTACCCGACTCTAGGGGATCCAACGTCTATGACGGATGCAGATGGTGACGGGTTAGAAGATAGTCTGGATACGATTGACAGTGGTAGTGGAGCAGGAGAGGTTACTACAGGTACAGCCTTACCGAATCCTGATAGTGATGGTGATGGTGTTTCTAATACTGCAGACTTAGATAGTGATAATGATGGAGTTGCAGATATCGTAGAGAACGGAGGAGTTGATACCGATGGAGACGGAGCAATAGACTACCCGACTCCGGGAGATCCAACCTCTATGGCAGATGTTGATGGTGATGGATTTGCAGATAGTGTTGATACGGATGATAATACAGTTGCAGGTACAGGAGATGGTGGAACAAGTTTACCTTCCCCGGATAGTGACAATGATGGAGTTGTAGATAGCCTGGATTTAGATAGTGATAATGACGGGATTTCAGATGTAACAGAAAACGGAGGAGTTGATGCAGATGGCGATGGAGTTTTAGATGGAATTACCGATACTGATGGCGATGGATTTGCAGATAGTGTTGATACGGATGATAATACGGTTGCAGGAACAGGAGATGGTGGAACCAATTTACCGTCACCGGACAGTGATAATGATGGTATTATAGATAGCCTGGATTTAGATAGTGATAATGATGGGCTAACAGATATTAGTGAAGCTGGAGGAGTAGATGCTGATGGCGATGGAGCGATAGATTATCCAACCCCGGGAGATCCAACCTCTATGGTTGATGTCGATGGTGATGGATTTGCTGATAGTGTCGATACAGATGATAATACGGTTGCAGGAACAGGAGATGGCGGAACGATGCTACCGTTACCCAATACCGATGGTACAGGAGGGCTGGATTATCAGGATATTGATAGTGATGGTGATGGTATTGTAGATAATATAGAAGGACAACCAACGGTTGGTTATGTTGCCCCAAGTGGTACGGATACCGATGGTGATGGTATTGATGATAGCTATGACCCTGATGATGGAGGAACAGCATTAGTTGCCATAGATACAGATATGGATGGTAGTGCAGATTATATAGATACCGATAGTGATAATGATGGAGAATCTGATTCTATAGAAGGTTGGGATACTGATGGTGATGGGGTTGCCGATACGGTTGCTTCAGGAAGTGATAGTGATGGTGATGGATTGGATGATAATTATGATACGATTGTTTTAAGTGGAGCTACTTCAGGAAGCAATGCAGGTAATAATACTGTAGCTCCTTTAACAGATGGTATCTTAGCTGATGTAGATAATCCTGGAGTAGGAGATCTAGATTACAGGGAGAATGACAGTGATGGTGATGGTATTGATGATATGATAGATGCCGATGATGATAATGATGGTATTCCAGATGTTTTAGAATCAGGAGGGAATGACCCTAATGGGGATGCAGATGGTGATGGTATTCTTAACTGGCAGGATACGACAGATGATGGAGGCGCCGGAGATGGAAGTACAACAGATTATACAGATAGTAATGGCGATGGTATTCCAGATGTATATGATGTAGATGGCGATGGCGTTGCGAATCATTTGGATTTAGATAGTGATAATGATGGAGTTGCAGATATTACAGAAGCCGGAGGAGTTGATACCGATGGAGACGGAGCGATAGATTACCCGACTCCAGGGGATCCAACGTCTATGACGGATGCAGATGGTGACGGATTAGAAGATAGTCTGGATACGATTGACAGTGGTAGTGGAGCAGGAGAGGTTACCACAGGTACAGCCTTACCGAATCCTGATAGTGATGGTGATGGTGTTCCTAATACTGCAGACTTAGATAGTGATAATGATGGAGTTGCAGATATCGTAGAGAACGGAGGAGTTGATACCGATGGAGATGGAGCAATAGACTACCCGACTCCGGGAGATCCAACCTCTATGGCAGATGTTGATGGTGATGGATTTGCAGATAGTGTTGATACGGATGATAATACAGTTGCAGGTACAGGAGATGGCGGAACAAGTTTACCTTCCCCGGATAGTGACAATGATGGAGTTGTAGATAGCCTGGATTTGGATAGTGATAATGATGGAATTTCAGATGTAACAGAAAACGGAGGAGTTGATGCAGATGGCGATGGAGTTTTAGATGGAATTACCGATACTGATGGTGATGGATTTGTAGATAGTGTTGATACGGATGATAATACAGTTGCAGGAACAGGAGATGGCGGAACCAATTTACCGTCACCGGACAGTGATAATGATGGTATTATAGATAGCCTGGATTTAGATAGTGATAATGATGGGCTAACAGATATTAGTGAAGCTGGAGGAGTAGATGCTGATGGCGATGGAGCGATAGATTATCCAACCCCGGGAGATCCAACCTCTATGGTTGATGTCGATGGTGATGGATTTGCAGATAGTGTCGATACAGATGATAATACGGTTGCAGGAACAGGAGATGGCGGAACGATGCTGCCGTTACCCAATACCGATGGTACAGGAGGTCTGGATTATCAGGATATTGATAGTGACGGCGATGGTATTGTAGATAATATAGAAATACAACCGACGGTTGGTTATGTTGCCCCAAGTGGTACAGATACCGATGGCGATGGTATTGATGATAGCTATGACCCTGATGATGGTGGAACAGCATTAGTTGCCATAGACACAGATATGGATAGTAGTGCAGATTATATAGATACCGATAGTGATAATGATGGAGAATCTGATTCTATAGAAGGTTGGGATACTGATGGCGATGGGGTCGCCGATACGGTTGCTTCAGGAAGTGATAGTGATGGTGATGGATTGGATGATAATTATGATACGATTGTTTTAAGTGGAGCTACTTCCGGTACGAACGCATCAAATGGTTCAGTGCCTACAGACTTCCCAGATGTTGACTTACCAGGAGTAGGAGATATGGATTGGAGAGAGCACGACAGTGATGGTGATGGTGTTAATGATGTTTCAGATGTAGATGATGATAATGATGGTGTTCCAGATGTTTTAGAATCAGGAGGGAATGATCCTAATGGGGATGCAGATGGTGATGGTATTCTTAACTGGCAGGATACGACAGATGATGGAGGCGCTGGAGATGGAAGTACAACAGATTATACAGATAGTAATGGTGATGGTATTCCGGATGTATATGATGTAGATGGTGATGGCGTTGCGAATCATTTGGATTTAGATAGTGATAATGATGGAGTTGCAGATATTACAGAAGCCGGAGGAGTTGATACTGACGGAGACGGAGCGATAGATTACCCGACTCTAGGGGATCCAACGTCTATGACGGATGCAGATGGTGACGGGTTAGAAGATAGTCTGGATACGATTGACAGTGGTAGTGGAGCAGGAGAGGTTACCACAGGTACAGCCTTACCGAATCCTGATAGTGATGGTGATGGTGTTCCTAATACTGCAGACTTAGATAGTGATAATGATGGAGTTGCAGATATCGTAGAGAACGGAGGAGTTGATACCGATGGAGATGGAGCAATAGATTACCCGACTCCGGGAGATCCAACCTCTATGGTAGATGTTGATGGTGATGGATTTGCTGATAGTGTTGATACGGATGATAATACAGTTGCAGGTACAGGAGATGGTGGAACAAGTTTACCTTCCCCGGATAGTGACAATGATGGAGTTGTAGATAGCCTGGATTTAGATAGTGATAATGATGGAATTTCTGATGTAACAGAAAACGGAGGAGTTGATGCAGATGGCGATGGAGTTTTAGATGGAATTACCGATACTGATGGTGATGGATTTGCAGATAGTGTTGATACGGATGATAATACGGTTGCAGGAACAGGAGATGGCGGAACCAATTTACCGTCACCGGACAGTGATAATGATGGTATTATAGATAGCCTGGATTTAGATAGTGATAATGATGGGCTAACAGATATCAGTGAAGCTGGAGGAGTAGATACTGATGGTGATGGAGCGATAGATTATCCAACCCCGGGAGATCCAACGTCTATGGTTGATGTCGATGGTGATGGATTTGCTGATAGTGTTGATACAGATGATAATACGGTTGCAGGTACAGGAGATGGCGGAACGATGCTACCGTTACCCAATACCGATGGTACAGGAGGGCTGGATTATCAGGATATTGATAGTGACGGCGATGGTATTGTAGATAATATAGAAGGACAACCAACGGTTGGTTATGTTGTCCCAAGTGGTACGGATACCGATGGTGATGGTATTGATGATAGTTATGATCCTGATGATGGTGGAACAGCATTAGTTGCCATAGACACAGATATGGATGGTAGTGCAGATTATATAGATACCGATAGTGATAATGATGGAGAATCTGATTCTATAGAAGGTTGGGATACTGATGGCGATGGCGTTGCCGATACAGTTGCTTCAGGAAGTGATAGTGATGGCGATGGATTGGATGATAATTATGATACGATTGTTTTAAGTGGAGCTACTTCCGGTACGAACCCATCAAATGGTTCAGTGCCTACAGACTTCCCAGATGTTGACTTACCAGGAGTAGGAGATATGGATTGGAGAGAGCACGACAGTGATGGGGATGGTGTTAATGATGTTTCAGATGTAGATGATGATAATGATGGTGTTCCAGATGTTTTAGAATCAGGAGGGAATGATCCTAATGGGGATGCAGATGGTGATGGTATTCCTAACTGGCAGGATGCGACAGATGATGGAGGCGCTGGAGATGGAAGTACAACAGATTATACAGATAGTAATGGTGATGGTATTCCGGATGTATATGATGTAGATGGCGATGGCGTTGCGAATCATTTGGATTTAGATAGTGATAATGATGGAGTTGCAGATATTACAGAAGCTGGAGGAGTTGATACCGACGGAGACGGAGCGATAGATTACCCGACTCCAGGGGATCCAACGTCTATGACGGATGCAGATGGTGACGGATTAGAAGATAATCTGGATACGATTGACAGTGGTAGTGGAGCAGGAGAGGTTACTACAGGTACAGCCTTACCGAATCCTGATAGTGATGGTGATGGTGTTCCTAATACTGCAGACTTAGATAGTGATAATGATGGTATAACAGATATAGCAGAAAATGGAGGAACTGATGCAGATGGAGATGGAGTTTTGGATGATCTTAGTGATGTTGATGGTGATGGATTTGCTGATAGTGTTGATACGGATGATAATACGGTTGCAGGTACCAACGATGGAGGTACTGCTTTGATAACAAATAATACAGATGGCGATTCAGTACCAGATTACCTGGATATTGATAGCGATAATGACGGTATTCCTGATAATGTAGAAATACAAACTACAGACGATTATGTAGCTCCTACTGGAACAGATACAGATAATGATGGTATTGATGATGCGTATGATATAGATAATGGAGGAACTGCTATTATAGCTGTAGATACGGATACTGATGGAACGCCAGATTATTTGGATTTGGATTCGGATAATGATCTCGTAACAGATGCTCTGGAAGCTGGGTTTACAGTAGCTGTTTCAACTACTGATGCCGATAATGACGGACTTCTTGATGCGTACGAAGGAGCAGATATAAATGATGGGTTTATAGTAAATGATGAGTTAACCAATGGAGCTTCGGATACACAAAATACAGATAATGAGGATAATGTTGATTTTAGAGATATAGATGATGACAATGATGGAGTAAATACATCTTTAGAAAATTATGACGGTGATAGTGATCCGGTAAATCAGGATTCAGATACAGATGGAATACCAGATTATTTAGATGAAGATGATGATGGTGATGGTATTGATACAATTGATGAAGGAGCGAATCCGGATAATGATGGAGACCCTTCTACAGGAGACACATTAAACTCTGACGGAGATAGCTTCCCTGATTATTTGGATATAGATGATGATGGCGATGGAGTAAATACAGAGTACGAAATAGATGCTAATGAGGATGGAAGCATACCGGATGATACGGATAATGATGGGATTCCTGATCATTTAGATATAGATGATGATGGCGATGGAGTAAACACCATTGATGAAAACTCAGATCCGAACGGAGATGGTAATCCAGACGATGCATTAGACGATAATAATGATGGAATACCTAATTATTTAGAAACTCACGGGTTAGATGGTACAGCAGAAGATGGGATTGATATACCTACAGGAATTTCTCCAAATGGGGATGGATATAATGATCGATTGAGAATATTAGGGATAGAAAATGTAGACAATACATTGAGTATCTATAATAGATGGGGAGTGAAAGTATATTCGGCAGATAATTATGGAAGAAATGATAACTTCTTCGAAGGAAAAAGTAACGGAAGAGTTACAATTGGAAAAGATGAAGAATTACCTGTAGGAACATATTATTATGTCTTGGAATATGTTGCTCCAAGTGGAGAACATAAACAACGATCCGGATATATTTATATCAATAAATAGGTAAATATAAAATGATTTTCTGAGCAGATAAATGAAGAGAATTTGTAAATAATTAAAATACATAATGTAACTTGTTAACACCGTAAAACGTTGTTTTTTAGAAAAAAATAAAAACAAATGAAAAAAAAATATATAATTATTATTGCCATATTGCTTTTTGCCGCCGAACACATTTATTCACAGCAAGATGCCCAGTATACCCAATATATGTATAATACCATTAGTGTGAACCCGGCATATGCAGGAAGTCGGGGAGTGATGAGTATCAGTGGTCTTCATCGAAGCCAATGGGTAGGGCTAGACGGAGCTCCTCGTTCACAGACCTTGTCGATGAATACCCCCGTAGGGGAAAGTAATCGTGTGGGACTTGGTATTTCGATAGTTAATGATGAGATAGGACCAACACAAGAAACCTATTTTGATATTGATTTTTCCTATACGATCCCTACTTCTGATGTGGGAAAACTAAGTTTTGGGTTAAAAGCAGGAGGTCATTTGTTAGATGTGGATTTTCAGCGATTGAGTAAGTTCGATATTAATGATCCTAATTTTGAAAACAATATAGATAACAAATTTAGCCCTAATATTGGAATCGGATTTTACTATCATACCAATCGTTTCTATTTAGGGTTAAGTGCTCCAAATTTATTAGAGACAGAGCATTTTGATGAGAGCGCTACTGTAGGAAACGATGACTCTTCAACCTTTGTCGCTAAAGAACGTATCAATTATTATTTAATTACCGGACATACTTTTGATTTAAGCGATAATGTAAAATTTAAACCAGCCTTATTGACTAAGTTGGTATTTGGAGCTCCGTTACAGGTAGATTTATCAGCTAGTTTTTTACTATACGAAAAAGTAAGTCTTGGAGCAGGTTATAGATGGGATGCTGCATTGAGTGGTATGGTTGGATTTCAGATTTCAGATGGTTTGATGGTTGGTTTTGCCTATGACCGAGAAACCACAGAATTAGGAAAAGCGGTATTTAATGATGGGAGTTATGAAGTATTACTGCGATTTGAACTCTTTAAGAAATATAATAGAATGTTAACACCTCGGTTCTTTTAAAAAACGGGAAGATGATGAATTTATATACGTATTTAATTTTAGGTTTATTGGTGACGATTCCTCAATTATCAACCGCTCAGGAGAAACAACTGCATAAAGCAGATGAAAAATTTGAGCAATATGCATTTGTCGATGCCAGAAAAATCTATTTAGAGGTGGCTGAAAATGGATATACTTCTTCTGATTTATATAGGAGATTGGGGGATTCTTACTACTTTAATGGAGAGCTAGAAGATGCTTCAAAATGGTATGAGCGTTTACTGTCAGAATATGAGCAAGAAGTAGACCCTGAGTATTTGTTTCGTTATGCACAGAGTTTAAAAAGTGTTCGCCGGTACGATGAATCTGATCAGGTAATGGAAAAATTTAATGCATTGACTAATGCAGACACCAGAGCCTCAAACTATATGAGTTCCAAAGATTATCTAAATTTTATAGAACTACAGTCTGGTAAGTTTGATTTGGTGAAATTGGATGTCAATTCCAAGGATTCAGATTATGCACCTAGTTTTACAAACCAGGGGACTTTAGTATTTGCTTCTTCTCGATTTGGAAATTCGATGACCAAGACATTACATGAGTGGAATGAAATGCGTTTTCTGGATTTATTTTCTTCCAAAATAGGAGAAGATAACAGTTTAGAGGCTCCTGAGAAGCTAAAAGGACGTATTAATACAAAATTCCATGAATCTTCAACTTCATTTAGTAAAGATGGAAAAACAGTATATTTTACCAGAAATAATTATACGAAGAGACGTTTAAAAGCTAATTCAGAAGGAACTACTTTGTTAAAGTTGTATAAAGGAACGTTAGAAGGAGATAAATGGAGCAATATAGAAGAATTACCTTTTAATGGGGATGAGTACTCGGTGGCACACCCTGCCTTAAATGCTGATGGTACAATCTTGTATTTTGCTAGTGATATGCCTGGAAGTAAAGGCCTATCAGATCTATATAAAGTTGCTGTTCATGAAGACGGAAGTTATGGTACTCCAGAGAATTTAGGAGATCTGATTAATACAGAAGGACGCGAAACATTTCCTTATATCAGTGATTCAGGTAGGTTGTATTTTGCCAGTGATGGTCATGTTGGATTGGGAGGGTTAGATGTTTTTGTATCAGTTCCTGAAGAAGGTGCTTTTTCTGTGCCATATAATGTTGGTCGACCAGTTAACGGACCGGAAGATGATTTCTCTTTTGTGTTAAATGAAGAAACGAAAATAGGCTATTTTGCCAGTAATAGAAATGGAGGGAAAGGAAATGACGATATTTATAGTTTTAAACAAACAGATGAATTAATAACCAGTTGTAAGCAATATGTAAAAGGAACAGTATTAAAAAAATCAGATGGTTCTATTGTAGCAGATGCAGAAGTGGTGCTGTTAGATAATAATAACCAGGAAATAAACAGAACCAGAACAGATACATTTGGAGCATATAAGTTTAATGTAGAATGTGCTTCTTCCTATATTGTCAGAGCTTTAAAAGAAGATTATAAACCTACAGAAAAGAGTTTGGTAACAACAGAGGTGTTAGAGTATTCATACGATGTACCATTAGAAATAGGAGATAGTCTATTAGAGGTAAAAGAAGTAAATGAAGGAGATGATTTAGCAAAACTATTAGTGTTATCTCCAATTTATTTTGATTTGGATAAGTCCAGAATCCGAAAAGATGCAGAGATAGAATTACAAAAAATTATTGCAGCGCTAAAAGAATATCCTCAATTAAAAATAGATGTTCGTTCTCATACGGATAGTAGAGCGAATGATGCTTATAATCTGGCATTAAGTAATAGAAGAGCTAAGAGTACCATCGCCTATATTATCAAAAAAGGAGGAATTGATCCATCGAGAGTCACAGGTAGAGGGTATGGGGAATCGGAATTAGTTAATTCATGTACCAATGGAACTCCGTGTAGTAAAGAGAAACATCAATTAAATAGAAGAAGTGAATTTATTATTGTAAAGAAATAAATCCTATTTTTGTGAATATTTAGAAGAATAAACACATATATGTATAACGCCGCTAGTATTAGTGGCGTTTTTTTAAATTCTGTAATATGATAAATCATGAGTTACTGGAGTATTTGGAATCTTTTCTAACCCCGAGAAGGCTGGCACTATATAAAGAAGTATTAGAAAAAAGAACAAATCATTTTACAGTAGCAGTTGAAGATGTATATCAGTTACATAATACCAGTGCAGTAATACGAAGCTGTGATGTTTTTGGGATTCAAAATATTCATGTAGTTGAGGAGGTAAATAAGAAAAATATTGATAGAGAAATTGCTATGGGAGCTCAGAAATGGGTTGATATTAATAGATATACATCTGTCAAAGAATGTATTGCCAACTTGAAAAAACAAGGGTATCAGATTGTAGCGACAACTCCTCATGAACATGCAGCAACAATTCAACATTTTGATGTTACAAAACGCGCTGCTATTTTTTTTGGAAGTGAACTTAGAGGGTTGAGTGATGAAGTAATCCAGAAAGCTGACTCCATGCTGCATATCCCTATGTATGGATTTACGGAGAGCCTGAATATTTCTGTTTCGGCAGCAATTATTTTACAATACCTATCCGGAGAAATGAGAAGTAATAAAGAGATCAACTGGCAATTAACGGAAGAGGAAAAATGTAGTCTTAGAATGCAATGGGCTAAAAATACGGTCAAGAGCTATGAGCAAATTATTCAGCGATTTGAAGAAGATCAAAAGAAATAGAATGTTGTTACTCCTTTCCTGATATGTAATTATGTGTCATTTTAAAACAAATTAAATATTAGAGGTGCTGGAACTAACATGGAAACATTTAGACTAGTAATTGGAATTATCTTATTTTTAGTCAAGTTAATTTTATATCTCTACAAAACACAGTGGAAAGGAACTCCATTATATTAAAAATCGGCACAGATTAAATAATCTGCACCGATCTTAGTTATTTTTCTTAAGGAAATCAGTTTATTCCCGGTTTAGTGTTTTGTATTCTTCATAGCACTCACTAATAGCATCCAGAATTTGCAGGTCATTGGCAAACTTTATAAAATCCGCAGAGTAATTACAGTTACGTAAGATCTCATCAATATCTACCCGTTCTACTTGTAGTAAAGCCTGTAGCATTTCTCTGTCGAACTTATTTTCTAATAAGTTTCGAATTTCATCGTCCTTTTTCATTTTTCTCAGTTTCTTTAGTTCTTTAGAACGTTTACTAAACATATTATAGAGAAAATCGGCAGGATTAAAAATGGCACTCAGGACTTTATTAACCGCTCCGGGTTGTTTGCTACCTCCTTCATAACCAGAATTCAATCCGGAAATGCTATAGCGGTAGTTGTTATATACAGGTATTTTTTTTGCGTCAATCTCCAGATATCCAGTTAATTGTATTTTAGAAACAACTACTTTTTCTAAAGCAATACCCAGTTCAGTCATTTTTATTTTTACATCTCCGAATTTAATCCAGTCATTGGTTACTCTGACTTTTAAGGGTTTGTATCCGATATACGAAAAGTATAAAGTATCATTAACCTTAGCGGGAATGGTAAAAGCACCATCAGCATCTGTAATGGTTCCAATAACCTGGCTGAGATTGACAATATGTACATTTTCCAACTTTACATCATTTGCAGCATTGAGAACTTTTCCGTGAATTTCATGATTCTCAGGAGTTTCAGTAGAAGTCTCTTGTGCATATAGTCCAATATGAGATATAAGAAATAAGATGTAAAAAAGTTTTTTCATACAGCTGTTCAATAATTTAATAAGTACTCACCAGGTGAGACGTTGTAACTTTGGATTTTCCCAATAGTCAATAGTTATTTTATCGGAGCTCAATAAGCAAATCCTGAGCTCGTTTCTTGTGTAATCTCATAAGAGCTTACTTTCGATCATTACGTCTTCTGCGATCTCTTCTGCGACCTCCACCATTATTTTTATCCTCATTTCTCCTTCGGTCCCGACCTTTAAAACCTTCACTTCTTCTGCGACCCTTAAAGTTTTTTCCTTCCCCTCCGCCATTTCTTCTTTTTCCTCTGTTTCTTCGGGAATCTTTAGAAATTTCTACATTAACCTTTCTTCCTTCTAAGGTGTAATTATCAAAAACCTCCAATACTTTATCCTGTAATTCGGAGCCGGTATTGAAGAAAGAGAAACTTTCTTTAACATCAACACGATTCACCCCATCTCTACCCAGATCTAAAGCTTCTTTGAGGAAATCTTTTAGTTTCATCCAGTCAAATCCGTCTTTCTCACCTACGTTGATAAAATAACGGGTAGAAGACTCTCTGTCATTATAATGATCGCGATCAGAAACCGTATTGAGATCTTTTGCGTTTTTGTAATAATTGTGAAAACGCGAAAATTCAACAGAGAAAAACTTTTTAATAAGTTCTTCTTTACTAAATGCTTCCAGTACTTCATTAATAGAAGGCAGGTAACTGTCAATCTCATGATTGATCTCTGATTTACTAATATCATTCGCCAGGTGAAATAATTGAACCTGACATATTTCTTCTCCGCTGGGAATCTCTTTCTTTTCAAATGATTTTTTGATGATTCGCTCTACGGATTTGATTTTTCGTATTTCACTTTTAGAAACAATTACCATAGAAACCCCACTTTTTCCAGCTCTTCCGGTTCTACCACTTCTGTGAGTATAGGTTTCTATTTCATCAGGTAACTGATAATTGATTACGTGGGTTACATCATCTACATCAATCCCTCGAGCAGCAACATCTGTAGCTACTAACATTTGTATTTGTCTGTTTCTAAAGCTTTTCATTACAAGGTCACGCTGATTTTGACTCAGGTCTCCATGTAATGCAGCTGCATTATATCCGTCTTCAATTAAGTTTTCTGCAACTTTCTGTGTATCTCTTTTAGTACGGCAGAAAATAACAGAAAAGATATCAGGATTGGCATCAGCTAACCTTTTTAAGGCGTTATAACGATCTCTGGAGTTTACTACATAATACTCATGAGATACATTTTTAGACCCTGTATTTTTATGACCTACGGTAATTTCTACCGGATTAGACATGAATTTTTTAGCAATTGTTGATACCTCTCTAGGCATAGTAGCAGAGAATAGCCAGGTGTTTTTATCCTGTGGAGTATGTGATAAAATGCTGTTGATATCTTCATAGAATCCCATATTAAGCATTTCGTCAGCTTCATCCAATACACAGTATCCGATATTAGAAATATCAACCATCTTCCTGTTGATCATATCCTGCATACGCCCTGGAGTAGCAACAATAATTTGTGCGCCACGTTTGATTTGCTTTGCTTGTTCAGTAATACTGGCACCACCGTAGATTGCAACAGTGTGTAATCCCGAAATAAACTTAGAGTAATTTTTTAATTCATTTGCTATTTGCAAACAAAGTTCTCTGGTAGGAGATAAGATTAACCCTTGAGTAATTCGACTACTGCTGTCTGTCTTTTGGATTAATGGAAAACCAAAAGCCGCAGTTTTACCTGTTCCAGTCTGAGCAAGGGCAACAATATCGGTCTCTTCTTCTAATAGGATAGGGATTGCCTTTTCCTGTACCTCACTTGGAGATTCAAACCCCATATCATTCACAGCCTTTATAATAGACTCATCCAGACCTAACGCTTCAAATTTGTTCATATAAAATAAATAAGCTGCAAAGGTACGCTTTATTCTCTGTCTACAATAATAACGAGCTATTAATTATGATGTTGCATGAAAATATTGGCTCTTTTTCTTCAAAAGCCTATTTAAGAATCTTAATTTCAAATAGTTTATCCCAATTTTTACCAGTTACAAATAATTGTTTGGTCTTCTTATTGTAGGCAATTCCGTTTAGTACATCAAGCTCTGGGTGTTGGCTTACCTTCGCACGTAAACCAGATAAGTCGATCACCGCTTCCAATGCCCCATTAGAAGGATTGATCACCGCAATTCCATCTTTCTGCCAGGTATTGGCATATATTTTTCCTTCTATCCACTCGAGTTCATTGAATTTGGATTTGACACTTTTATTAGTGGTAACTTCTATATATTCTTTTTCGGCAAGTGTTTCGGGATCGAGAATCCATATCTTTTCTGTTCCGTCACTTTTGTAGATTCGGGTACCATCATTGCATAATCCCCAACCTTCTTTACTTTGATTATATCCAAAATCTCCTTTTTTTTCTAGTGTGGCTAGGTCGTAGATAAAACCAACTCTTTTTTTCCAGGTTAGTTGAATGATTTTATTGTTAAGAATCGTAATTCCTTCGGCAAAATATTCTTTAGAGATATCTTTTTTAGCAAGGATCTCTCCAGTAGTATATGCTATTTTTCTGAGTGAGGAGCTTCCGTAGCGTCCAGTACTCTCATATAAAGTATCGTTATAGAATTCCAAACCTTGTACAAATGCATTTTTGTCGTGCGGATATGTAGCTACAATTTCATAAGAATATAATTTAGGAGCAGTTTTGTTTAGGATAATCACATTTTTGGTAATGCTTTGTTGAGTACCTTCAAAATATACAGTCGCCTTTAACTGACGATTCCCTAATTTTCTATCTGTAGTTTTAAAAGAAAAAGAAGTATTGGAGGTACTTTCTATTTTTGTATCTCCTAAAAAGAAAGAGGTAGAGTCAATTTGAATATTTTTTTTGTTCGTAATACTACCTTTTATAGTCTCTCCAGCCTTAAATTTTGAGTTTTTTTGAGCTAAAGACAAAGAAAAATAATTTTTTTTCTTGTCCGGATTACTTCCACAAGAAAACAGGAGTAAATTTAATGTTATGAGGGCTAATAGGTTACGTTTTTTCATTGAGTTTAATATTATGCAAAGCAAGATATTTATTTTAATTGAGTTTAAAAAATGGTTGTAAAATATAGGAAAGGTTGTATATTTGCACCCGGCAAGTCCTACACAACTAGCTCCTGTTGAATCCTCCAGGGCGGGAACGCAGCAAAGGTAGACGGTTGTAGCAGTGTGATGTAGGTAGCTTGCCTTTTTTTATGCAATAAAGTTTCTATCTCCTTTTCTTTCGTGCTTGTTTTTTAGTATCCCGTATTTTCTTTTGATTTCTCCTTTAGAAGCATTAAAAAATGTCTGATATTTGTAGCCATGAATAAAAAGGCTAAGCAAAAAGTAGTACTCATTACCGGAGGATCTTCGGGAATAGGGAAATCGGTAGGAGATTATCTTACGAGTTTAGGAATGATTGTTTATGGAACAAGTCGTAATCCTGATAACTATAAGAAAACTTCTAATTTTGAGTTGCTTAGACTGGATGTGGCAGATGTTGATAGCATTGTATCGGCTGTAAAAGCAGTTGTAGATCAAGAAGGGAGGGTTGATGTACTGATCAATAATGCAGGAGCAGGAATTACAGGACCTATAGAAGAAATTCCTGAAGAAGAAATCATAAAGAATTTTACTACTAACTATTTCGGGCCAGTCAATGTGATTAAGGCAGTGTTACCCCAGATGAGGAAGCAACGATCCGGATTGATTATAAACGTTACCTCTATTGCCGGGTATATGGGATTGCCGTATAGGGGAGTATACAGTGCTTCAAAAGCAGCTCTGGAAATAACTACCGAAGCATGGAGAATGGAGCTGAAACAATTCAATATTCAAATGACGAATGTGGCTCCTGGAGATTTTGCGACCAATATTGCAGCAGGAAGATACCACGCTCCGGTATTAGATGGCTCTCCATATAAAGAAGTATATGGAAATACATTAAAACTGATGGATGATCATGTCGATAATGGTAAAGATCCGCTGGAAATGGCAAAGGCAATGTATAAGATTATAAATAGTTCGAGTCCCAGGGTACATTATAAGGTAGGGGAGTTTATGCAGAAGTTTTCGATTGTCCTTAAACGGATATTACCGGATACGATATATGAAAAATTAATAATGAATCATTATAAATTGTAATTTTAATGACTGTGCGACAATGATTATTTATATATTCGCCGAGTCTAAGAAAAAGTTATAAATCTAAACACAACAGCATGAAATTTTTTATTGATACAGCGAATCTGGACCAGATTAAAGAAGCACAGGATTTAGGAGTGCTAGATGGAGTAACGACGAATCCTTCTTTAATGGCAAAAGAAGGGATTACAGGAAAAGAAAACATTATCAATCACTATAAGAAAATATGTGATATTGTAACCGGAGATGTTAGTGCAGAAGTTATCTCTACTGATTTTGAAGGAATGGTTCGAGAAGGAGAAGAGTTGGCAAAATTGGATGATAAGATCGTTGTTAAAGTTCCTATGATAAAGGATGGAGTAAAGGCAATTAAATATTTTAGTGATAAAGGAATTAAAACAAATTGTACATTGGTATTTTCTGCAGGACAAGCTTTATTGGCTGCTAAAGCAGGAGCTACATATGTATCGCCATTTATTGGTCGTTTGGATGATATCTCTACAGATGGACTTAATTTGATTGCTGAGATCCGAATGATTTATGATAACTATAATTTTGATACGCAAATTTTAGCAGCTTCAGTACGTCATACAATGCATGTTATTGACTGTGCTAAAATTGGGGCAGATATTATGACAGGTCCGTTATCTTCTATCGAAGGGTTGTTAAAACACCCATTGACAGATATTGGTTTGGCTAAGTTTTTAGCAGATTATAACAAAGGAAATTAAGCCAGATACTGGTTCTTATTATAAATAAAACCTCCCGAAATAGGGAGGTTTTTTATATTGTAAACGATCCTGTACATCCAGTGATGATTGGCAAATAAAAGTTTTTTATTGATAAAAGCTTTAGAAGAAGATTGTATTTGTTCTTAATGCTGTTTTTTTATTGATATAAAGAATCAATGATAGACTGTTACAAATTACCTTGTTGTTTTAGTTCTTCTTTTAATTGCGTTGAGAACAAGTTAGATCGGGCGTTAATGATTTTACCATCCTGATCTACAAGTATGACCTGGTTTCTATAATAAATAATTAAGTCTTCGGAAGAACATTTAGGAAATCTGAAAGCAAATTCTTTATTGAGATCGTATTGGTTTCTCTGAATGGTTCTTCTCCAGTTACTATTGTATTCTTCATCAATATTGATCCCAATAAATTCAGTATGAGGAAACTGTTTTTCTAACGCAGCTGCTTTTTTATGAGCTTTTAGGTAGAGGTCTCTATGTTCTTGTAGCGACCAAAAATAAAATACAGTAACTGGTTTTTTTAGTAAGGAAGTAAGCGGGATAATCTCTCCTTTATGTGTTAATAAGTCCTGTTCTGGAATACTGCTTCTAGGTCTTAACCGGTATGCGGCTTTTGCTAGTTTTTTTAACTCACGTTGGTTGTTTTTGTTATTACTTTTTGACAGGAAGTACTTCAGAACTTTATTAGAAGCAATATCATCTTCTGAATTTAAGATAAAACGCTTGGTAATGGCTCTGAGTAGATTGTCTTTTATATAGGGTTGATCAATAAGGCTATCGACCAGGTTTATTTCATATTTGGTTATTCCCAGAGAGTTTCTGTTTATCAGACCTCCTTTGGTATATTTGGTATAGGCAGCATTAGTCAGGTAATTGCTTAAGAAACGATTGTACGAATATAAATTGGATAATACGAGATCGTTAAAATCTACTTCCTTTTGATAATTGAAGAAATCTTTGGGTAAATCTGTGATAGAATCCAGATTTGTAATTCCGTAATGTTTGTAGAAATAGATTTCGTACCTGGAATAAAAATCATAAGTAAAGCTGGCTTTTGTTATTTTTTTTGCCAGATCGCTAAGTGTATTTTTTGCAGCAAATTGATCGTGTTTGTTTAACCGCTCTTTTAGTAGATATTGTTGTTTTTTGCGAAAATCCTCAGGGGAAAAATTAAAGTAATACCGGTTTAGGTTTTTTCGTTCTTTTTCATTCTGAAGGAACATGTCTATCAGGAAATTATTTTTTTTTGCCCCATCTCCTGTGAAGACCAAAGATTCATCAAACTCCAGTGTATTGAGACGTATCAAGGTACTATCTCCTTTTTCCAGAAGTACAATCTGATTCTCAGGGCTGTGGTAAAAAAGGTATGCCCCTTCTTGTAGGCTGTCCATTTTGTATAGGAATCGATTGTTTTTATCCAGATATATAGTATCTCCTTTTCCATATTCTCTGTAAAGAATGATATAATGAGAATTAGGGTTGACAATTTCCCCTCCAAAATAGGTGCTTTCTCTGATTTCTTCTTTTTCTGTTCCACAACTATAAAGTATCAGAGAAAATAATATACAAATATAGAATCTTATTTTGAGGGTGAGCATTTGTTTGTTAATTAGTGCACTAACCTACAAAAATAGAGCTATACATATTGTATGCAGTTAATAATATGTTAATTCTGTATTTGTGTACAGAATGTTTTAGGGTTTTGTTTGATTTGTCTACTTTTGCCGAAAAATTAAACTCAATAGAATTTATACAACATGTTATCAGTTTCTAATCTTTCTGTTCAGTTCGGTAAACGCGTCTTGTTTGATGAAGTGAATACTACCTTTACACAGGGTAACTGCTATGGTATTATTGGTGCTAATGGAGCAGGAAAATCTACTTTTTTAAAGATACTTTCTGGGAAAGTGGAACCAACTTCCGGTCATGTACATCTGGAACCGGGAAAACGAATGTCAGTATTAGAACAGGATCATTATGCATATGATGAGTATACAGTATTAGAAGCGGTGATCATGGGTAATAAACCGTTGTATAAAATCAAAAAGGAGATGGATGAGATCTATGCCAAACCTGATTTTAGTGATGCTGATGGGGAGCGAGTGGGAGTGCTTCAGGTGCAGTTCGAAGAAATGAATGGGTGGAATGCAGATAGTGATGCGGCATCAATGTTATCCAATCTGGGGATTAAAGAAGATCTTCACTACACCAAGATGGCGGATTTGGACACTAAACAACGTGTTCGGGTTCTACTTTCTCAGGCATTGTTCGGTAATCCAGATGTATTGATTATGGATGAGCCTACCAATGATCTTGATTATGAAACGATCACCTGGTTAGAAAACTTCTTGGCTAATTATGATAATACGGTAATTGTGGTGTCTCACGACCGTCATTTCCTTGATGCAGTGTGTACACATATTTCAGATATTGATTTTGGAAAGATCAATCATTATAGTGGTAATTACACGTTCTGGTATGAGTCTTCTCAGCTAGCAGCGAGACAACGAGCACAGCAAAACAAGAAAGCAGAAGAGAAGAAAAAAGAATTACAGGAGTTTATTGCACGCTTTAGTGCTAATGTTGCAAAATCAAAGCAAGCGACTTCTCGTAAGAAAATGATAGAGAAATTAAACATAGAAGATATCAAGCCTTCTAGCAGAAGATATCCAGCAATCATTTTTGAAAGAGATAGAGAAGCAGGAGATCAAATTCTGAATATTAGCGGATTGGAGGCAAGTGTAGATGGAGAATTGTTGTTTAAGGATGTAGATGTTAACCTGAATAAAGGAGATAAGGTAGTTGTTTTCTCAAAAGACTCAAGAGCGACAACAGCTTTTTATCAGATTGTAAATGATAAGCAAAAAGCTGATGCAGGAACTGTAGCCTGGGGAGTAACAACTACACAATCATACTTACCGGCTGATAACAGTGAGTATTTTGGAAGTGATCTCTCTTTGGTGGATTGGTTACGTCAGTGGGCAACTACAGAAGAAGAAAGAGAAGAAGTATATATTCGGGGATTCTTAGGAAAGATGATTTTTAGCGGAGAAGAAGCTTTGAAAAAATGTAATGTGCTATCAGGAGGAGAAAAAGTGCGTTGTATGCTGTCAAAAATGATGATGACCCGTGCCAATGTGGTAATGTTGGATGAACCGACAAACCACTTGGATTTAGAGTCAATTACAGCGTTCAATAATGCGTTAAAGAAATTTAAGGGAACCGTATTGTTTACTACTCATGACCACGAATTTGCACAGACAGTGGGAAATCGTGTTATTGAATTGACACCTAAGGGGGTAATTGATCGTTACATGGCTTTTGATGAGTATATGGGAGATGCCAAAGTAAAAGAATTACGAGAAAAAATGTATTCGTAATACCTGAATTAAAAAGAAAGAAAATGAAAGGGCTACTTATACAGTAGCCTTTTTTTATTGTTTTTTATTAGAGAAGTATTTGACAATAGAATACCCTCCATAGATAATTACTGCAACAGTAAAAAAGGCTCTGAAATTCCATTCTCCTCCGTTATTGATTCTGTTATACAGCCTGAAACTTCCAAAAATGACTAATGCAAAGCCAATTAATAAGTCCCAGTGTTTTCTCGGTTGTTGATTGTTTTCTTCCATAGGAACGAAAATACTAACAAATTATGAATTATAGAATTTACTATTCCAGATTGCGGGATTGAAATTTTTTCCTAGAGCAAAACCATAAAAAAGAGCTATGGCTGCAATCCATTTAAAAACAAATAGAAATACGATAACAGTTTGTGAATGAGAAGGAGTCTTGCTAAAGAGTCCTATAGGAATAAAATAAGTAGTTATAACACTTAAAAGAAAAATTAACAATACTAGATTCTCAAGGCTTTTGAAGGACCATACTAAAAGTTTTCTCGCAGGATGAAGATCGTTTCCCCATTTGTGAATCAGGTAGAAATAATCATTCCCTATAGGAGTAAACAGTAGGGGATCATCTTCATTTTCTAATTTAAACATTTTAGAAGGAGCTATAATTTTATACCCTTCAATAGTGGTTTGATGTTCTCTTTCTAGAGTTTTTATAATACGAATAGCTTCAGGAGGAAGTGCTCCTTTAAAGTATTTAGTATCTAAAAAGCGAAGACGATAGTCAATGCATATTTTTTTTATTTGATCGATATGATAAATGCGATTAGTATCCAGTAAATCAAAGTTAAAAACGGTTTCACGGGCAGTAGAAGCAAGTGTAGCCGCAATTCTGTCTTCTCTTTTTGCTTCGCGAACAAAAATAGCTTTTACTTGCTCTTCCCAGCTGTCTTCATTGAATTCACGAGCTCTTACCTGAGTAAGTTTTTCATGGATATTTGTCCTTTTTAGTAGCATACGATGCAGCTTTATAGTATACTAAGGTACGTATTTTTGAGGGGGAAATCAATGGGTAAAGAAAGCTTTAACAACCAGAAGAGGTGAAATGTTAACTTCTTGCTAAGAAGAAATGAAGCTATAAGTGTTTAAAAAAAGCACTGTCATTATAGAGACAGTGCTTTTGTTTGTTGGATTGTCTGTTTGATATTAAAACTGATGTGCAGATATCAAATGATTCTTCTCATTGATGAATACAACATTGTCTATTTCATCAATAAAATAATTGGGAGTTTTATCTAGTAATTCTATTTGAGTATCAATGGCTCCGGTCTTTTTGTTAATCATATAAATATGATGTTTAGTAGGGGCATTTTCTGATTTTATTTTTGCTACGATAAATTTGTGCCCCTGAATCGATTTAGAATTAAAAAAACGTTTTTTGGTAACTTCAAAAACAGGGGTCATACTACTACTGTCCGGACCTGTGTATAATCCAGCAACAACGGATTCCTCTACAACTGCATCTGTTTGATCATTGGATGCGCGTAATGCTCCTCCTGATAAGGAAGACAACATTTTTATATTGTCCAGGTTTCCTTTGATATCCAGGTCAACTCCAGCAATATTAAGCCCTAGTTGTGCTACTTGTACCAGTCCTCCGATAGAAGAAGGAGGATCAAAATATTTACTGTACTTAACAGCTCCGTCAGGAGTTAATAAAGAGATGTGTTGAGGTGTTTGGATAAGGTATCCAGCTCCGGCTACATACTCAGCCATTAAAGGGGTCTTTCTCTTTACATTTTCCAATTCGATATCTTGCGCAAAAAGATCAATTTTTCCAGAAGATAAGTCAAATTTGTATCCTTTTTTATTTTCAAAAAGCATTACCTTTTTTTCTTGCTCATCAAAAGTAACGGCAGGAATGCTTTTGAACTTTACATCTTTGTCCCATACATCTTTTCCTTTGTCGTAATCAAGGATGTTAGAACGCTCGGTAGATACATATAATACTCCATTTTCTGTAGGGGTAATGTAGTAAGCATATCCTTTTACTTTACTGGTCCATATTTTCTTTCCGTTAGGATCTACTAAAGATATAGTTCCGTCTTTTTCGTCTTTCCCAATAGCAATTAGTCCTTTTTCATGAGGAATTACTTCATCCAGGTAATCAATTTTAAAACTCTTTTTCCATTTAAACTCATTTGTTTGTGGATCGATAATGTTAAACCCTTCTGTCTCAACCAGGATGAGGTTATTGTCTTTATCTGGACGTACATCGATTAATGTTCCTCGTAGTTTTAGTTTTCCAGGAGTGATATCTTCTCCTGTAGCAGGTTGTAATACTTTTAGGGTTTTTGCTTTTTTTACTCCAAGGTATAGGCTGTTATTTTTTTCAGAGTATACTAATGCTTTTATTTTTTTATTAGCCTCATGTGTCCAAACGATAGCACCGGTCTCTGCATTGATCGTATATATCTTTTCTTTAATTCCCAGAATTAAGTTGTTTTCTTTGCTAAAATAGGGACCTTGATTAATAAAAGATCCTGAGAAGTATTTTTGGATAAGTCCTTTTGACTCTCCAAGATCTGCAACCCATTTTTTAGACCAGCTTTCCAGGCTAAAACACATTAGTTTTCTTGTTTTGTCTTTTAGGAGTTCAAAAAGGATGATTTTATTATCCGGATAGAGGGAGAAATTTTTTATTCTAGCTCCTTCATCTTTGGTATCGTATACGATATTTCCGTTACTGGAATTGATGATTATTCCACGAGTTTTTCCTGCAATGGGAACATATTCAATGTAGAAAAGAGGAAGACCATCTATCGTCAGAAAAGTGTTTTTATCAATAGCTTTGAGTTCTTTGTTGTGCCATATGATTTCTCCGGTGGCATTGTTCATGGCTAATAAACCTTTTGCACCCGAAGCAATAATATATCCATCATTGGATTGTTTGATCCAACCTACTTCATATAATTGTTCTTTTAGGTTGACTTCCCATATTTTTTTTTGAGAATAGATAGTAGGGACACTACTCAAGATAAGTAGTGCTATTAGTATGATTTTTTTCATAAAAATATAGCTGATAATGTTAAATTTTGTTAAATATCTACTGTTTTTTTGATACTACAAAATTTCGTCAGCTTTATAATGAAGAAAGTGTAAAATAGACATGTCCATTTATAAAAAAGCAAGTTATAAAGACTTTATAACCTGCTTTTTTTGAGTACTACGTTGACTCGATTATCGTGATATGCTACTTCTCGGAAAGTTTTGAAGTAGGATTTATTTTTTAGTGTAGCGCCTTTTGTTTGTATCAAAGCGGCGTATTGTTCTATCGTAATTCTGCTCCTAATTTATTTTCAAAATTGTGAAGCAGTTTATTCATTACCTTATCAATTTGCTTATCTGTCAGGGTTTTCTTTTCATCCTGAATAATAAAGCTTACTGCGTATGATTTTTTCCCTTCAGGAAGATTTTTTCCTTCATATACATCAAACAGATTAATGTCTTTTAGCAGTTGTTTTTCTGTTTGTTTTGCGATGGTATGAATCTCGGCAAAGGTAACTTTGTTGTCTAATAGTAACGCAAAGTCTCTTCGAACTTCAGGGAACTTAGGAATATCTGTGTACTTTATTTTGGTACGTTTTGCTACCTCTAAAATATTATCCCAGTTAAAATCAGCAAAGAGTACTTCCTGATTAATAGAAAAATGCTTTAAGACTGTTTTTTTGATCATACCGAATTCTACTAATTTGGTCTTGCTAATGCTTAGAGCAAGTCCTTCAGAGAATACGTCATTTTTTAGAGGAGTCGTTCTGGCATTATTGATACCAAGTCGTTCTAATGTTGCCTGAACAATTCCTTTTAAGAAAAAGAAGTCACTTTTTTGTGTAGGAGTGTTCCAGTTTTCTTTGTGCTGATTTCCGCTAATGATAATGCTAAGATGTTTGTTCTCTATACGCTTATCATCATATGCGTGATATGTTTTTCCGAATTCAAAAAGTTTGATATCGGATCTTTTTCGATTGACATTATACGATACAGCTTCCAGACCTGAGAAAAGCATGGATTGCCTCATCACTGATAAATCATTACTTAGCGGGTTGAGCATATTGACGTTATTATCCGCTTGTAGATCTTCACTCAATTCGATATACGCAGGTGAAGTAAGTGAATTAGCCATCATTTCATGTAACCCTTTTGCCGCTAATAGAGATGATATGGTTTGCTGCACACTGTGATCAGAAAATTTGTCTGAATTAGAGATAGAGGCATTTAATTTTTGAGTGAAATTAATATTGTTATATCCATATACTCTCAGGATTTCTTCGATGACATCAACCTCTCTTTGGACATCATTTCTATAGGAAGGGATTGTGAGCCCGATTCCACTTTCAGTTACATTGTTTACTTTAATATCCAGTGATGTGAGAATACTCTTGATCGTTTCTCTTGGTAATTCTTCTCCAATTAATTTTGTAGCGTTGTCGAAAGAAAGAAATACCTGATAATCTTCAATTTTTCTTGGGTATAAATCGATAATATCACTGGTGATATCTCCTCCTGCCAATTCCTGAATTAACAGTGCTGCTCTTTTGAGAGCGTATTCTGTTATATTCGGATCAATTCCTCTTTCGAATCTAAAAGAAGCATCGGTATTTAATCCGTGTCTTTTAGCTGTTTTTCGAATACTTACCGGGTTGAAATAGGCGCTTTCCAGGAAAATGGAAGTAGTATTTTCGGTCACTCCCGAGTTAATACCACCAAAAACTCCGGCGATACACAGTGGTTTATTAGCATCACAGATCATTAAATCTTCTTCGTGTAATTCTCGTTCTACTTCATCAAGGGTAGTGAATTTTGTTCCTTTGGCTACTGTTTTTACTTCGATTTTATTCCCTTCAATTAATTGAGAATCAAAAGCATGTAATGGTTGTCCTAATTCGTGTAATACATAATTAGTAACATCTACTACATTGTTTTTTGGAGTAATTCCTATGGCTAACAATCGATGTTGTAACCAGGCAGGAGATTCTGCAACTTGTAATCCAGAAATAGTAACACCACAGTATCTGGGAGCTAACTCTTTATTGATAACATCGATATCTATTTTGTGCAATCTGTTTTCTACTCTGAAATTACTCACAGAAGGAGTGATTAGTTCCAGTTTGGTTCCTTGTTGTTGTAATCCTGCTTTTAGGTCTCTGGCAGTTCCCCAGTGACTCATTGCATCAGCCCGGTTAGGAGTTAAACCAATTTCGAAAACAGCATCATTTTCAATATTAAAAATTTCAGAAGCCAGCGTCCCTACAGGAATATCGTGATCGAGTACCATAATTCCGTCATGACTTTTTCCAAGACCTAATTCATCTTCGGCACAGATCATACCATAGCTTTCTTCTCCTCGGATTTTTCCCTTTTTGATCACCCATTCTTTTCCATCTTCATCATACAGTTTGGTACCAATCGTGGCAACTGGTACTTTCTGACCTGCTGCAACATTAGGAGCCCCACAAACAATCTGTAATGGTTCTGCTTCTCCGACATCTACACGGGTTATTTTTAGCTTATCAGCATTTGGGTGTTGGCTACAGTTCAAAACATGACCTACTACTACTCCTTGTAATCCTCCTTTTACACTTTGGTAGGGATCAATTCCTTCGACTTCTAGTCCCAGGTCAGTTAGTAATTCTCCTGCTTTTTCTGCTTCCCAATCTAGCTTGATAAACTGCTTTAACCAGTTGTATGAAATTTTCATTTGTGAACTTTCTGAATTTAGTTGGTAAAGATACTATATTGAATACAGCTGACAAACTGCAACTAGTGTAGATTTTAAAAAAATAAAGAAAATGTCGAAGCGAAGAAAAAGGGGGGTAAATTCAAAAATCGGATTAGTTATTTCGCACTCTGAACGTTATTTTTCTATTGGTAATAATAGTGGTGATTCCTAGCCCTAAGGTAAACCGGGTATTATCAGTAAATTGGTTAATACCTGCGAAACTAAATACCCCACTTCCAATCGCTGTAGCATTTCCTATAGGAAGCTCATCACTGAATGTACCATCATTATCCGTATCGATAATCAACCGCAAATTGGCAGCAGTAGCAGCAGGAATTCCCGATAAATCGAATCGAAGATCAATAGCACCTACATCTATAGCTGTCCCTCCTGTATTGGATTCACTGATTCGCCAGACCCTGTCCAGTCGTGTACGAATACCTCCAGGGATATCAGCTGTGGTGTTGAATTCTAAGGCAGCATTATCATGCCCCCACATAAAAAACTCATTATTTCCCAGGTTTGTAGGGTTGAGTACCCGCACAATTCCGGTACCCTGGGCATCTGTATGAAGATGAGTAGCGCTAATTCGACCGATCCCTGCCACATCATGATCGTAATTTCCTGCTGTCGCATTATCCTCATTAAAAACATCATTCACAGATAAGGCAAAATTATATTTGGCAGCCAGATAGTTATGAATAATGATCTTTTGTGCATCATTAATAACTGTATTAAACATGATAACCTCTCCGATGTCTCCGGAAAAATAATAATTAGGAGTTCCTTCGTTTCTTCCGGCACCAACCCGAATAGGTCGAGAAGGATTAGATGTCATTACATGAGAGCTTGTCGAATTGATTGTCCCGTTGACAGCTAATCGTTTTCCATTGGCAGCATTTTGATATTCGATCATCTGAGAAGCCCAATTTCCTGCGGTAGAAACTCCAGATGAATTTACCTGCCAGGGACCACTGGCTCTTCCGGTCCAGAATTGCCATATATTAGAGTTAGGGGTAGCGTACAATATAAAACCGGCAGTCGGTCTTCCTCCAGGATCATCTCTGTTGGAGATAACCGCTTTATATCGATTTGTAGCTGCAACTCTCGTAGCGGAAAAAACAGTGAAACTTGCAGGAGTAATTGCTGCTGTAAACGGTCTTTCAAAGTATTGGGAAGTCCCGTTAAAATTAAATGCAGGGTATCCGTTGATCGCCGCAGACATAAATGTAGCCCCGTTTCCTGCCGATAAATCAAAATTGTTCCCGGAGTTATCGCCCCAACTGTTTAATACACTCCCATTGGTTCCTGTCATCGTATTAGCATCTAACCAAAGGACAAGAGATGAAGTTCCATCATTGGTACCAACTCCTCCCGGACCTGTTTGAGCGAGTCCAAAACTATGGATACAAAGTATAGATATAAAAGAGCTAAGTAAGTACTTTTTCATATTGATTTATTAGTAGTACATCAACCGGAAAATTAATAGGGGGTTATGGTTTTTCACTAAGAATGATACCACACTAGATCCGATTGTAAGCAAATTACTTAAAAAAAAGTAAAAAGCTGTTAAAACCAAGCGATAAGTTAATGGGGAATTCAGAAAAAACGCTGTGTATAAAAGATATTTCGATTCCTCTTTGTAAAAGGAATATGAGAGAAATCATAGGGGTGTTTTTACTAAATATTTATGGAAGACTCTTCGAAATGTATAAAGACAGAAATTACTTGTTAAAAAATGAAGAGTTATTTAGTAAAGTACATTTGTTTTTTAAATTAAAATTATGGTATTGTTACAATATTGGTTAATTTGTTGTAAAATTCCTATAACATTTCTTTGATTTGGCTGTTTTTGTGGAAAATATTCAATATTGGCGTATCTTTGCAGCACCAAATTAACTGTACATGTGTAAATCTGTTTATATAGCGACCATTGAACCAAACAGTGGTAAATCCATAATTGTTTTAGGGTTAATGCGTATGCTGCTAGGAAAGGTTGCCAGAGTAGGATATTTCAGACCTATTATTGATGACCCCAAAGAAGGAGAGGTCGACAATCATATCAATACGGTAATCTCCCATTTCGAACTGGATATTAATTTCAAAAATGCCTATGCTTTTACTCGCAATGAGGTATTACAAAAATACAATCAGGGAAAATCCGGAGAGGTGATCGATGGAATCATCAGAAAATATAAAAATCTGACAGAGCGATTCGATTTTATTCTGGTAGAAGGAACTGATTTTTCTGATGAAGGGAGTATTATCGAATTTGATATCAATGTTGTGATTGCTAAAAATTTAGGGATTCCTGCGATTATTGTAGCAAATGGAGTGGATAAAACCAATGAAGAGATTGTTTCGAATCTAAAATTAGCACATGATACCTTTCATGGAAAAGACGTGGAAGTACTGGGCGTTTTTGCTAATAAGGTATTAAACGGAAAAGAGGAGCAGTTAAAAGTTGATTTGTCAAAAGAATTCGGAGATCAAATTGATAAGATAGTCATTCCACAGGTAGCTTCCTTAATTAGTCCGACAATTAAAGAAATTGTAAAAGAGTTAGATGGCAAGGTACTATTTGGAAAAGAACATCTCAATAATCAGGCAGTTAACTTTGGTGTTGGAGCAATGCAGTTGCGAAATTACCTTACCCATCTCAAAGAGAATAGCCTAGTCATTACTCCAGGGGATCGGGCAGATGTTATTTTGGGTGTATTGCAGGCAGATATTTCTGCGAATTACCCTAAAATTTCAGGAATTATTCTTACCGGAGGTATTGTGCCGGAAGAACCTATTCTGAAATTGATAGAAGGAGTCTCCCTATCTTTCCCTATTGTATCAGTACCTAGCGGGACCTTTTCTATAGCCAATCAGATTGGAGCAATAAAGCCCAAAATATACGCTGATAACTTACAGAAAATAAATACGTCTATCAGTACTTTCGAAAAGTATGTAGACGAGGAACACTTATCTAATTCTTTGATCACTTTTACATCAGAAGGGTTGACACCTAGTATGTTTCAATATGATTTGTTTAAAAGAGCTTTGCTCCATAAAAAACATATCGTATTACCAGAAGGATCAGACGAGCGCATTCTGAGAGCCACTGCACGTTTAGTAGCATCAGAGGTAGTGGATGTAACCCTGATAGGGGATGAACAGAAAATAAAAAGCAAGGCTTCTTCTCTGGATATTGCCATCGATTTTGATAAGGTAACCATTGTTTTTCCAACTGAATCTCCATATTTTGAGGAATATGCGCAGACATTATACGAGTTGCGAAAGCACAAAAATGTGAACATGGATATGGCTAGAGATATGATGGCTGATGTATCATATTTTGGAACTATGATGATTTATAAAGGTCATGCAGATGGAATGGTATCCGGAGCTGTACATACTACTCAGCATACGATACGACCAGCATTACAATTTATTAAGACCAAACCAGGTGCGAATATTGTTTCTTCTATCTTTTTTATGTGTCTGGACGATCGGGTATCGGTATTTGGAGATTGTGCGATTAACCCCAACCCAAATGCAGAAGAACTGGCAGAAATCGCAATTACCTCTGCTGATTCTACAGCAGCTTTTGGTATAGAACCTAAAATAGCGATGCTGTCATATTCATCAGGAACATCAGGAAAAGGAGCAGATGTAGAGATTGTGCGTTCTGCTACGGAGATTGTAAAAAAACAACGTCCGGATCTCAAAATCGAAGGACCGATACAGTATGATGCGGCGGTAGATATGGAAGTAGGAAAAAGCAAACTTCCGGATTCTGAAGTCGCTGGACAAGCAAGTGTATTGATCTTTCCTGATCTCAATACCGGAAACAATACGTATAAGGCAATTCAGCGGGAGACAGGTGCATTAGCCATCGGACCGATGCTACAAGGATTAAATAAACCGGTAAATGATCTCAGTCGTGGATGTACTGCTGATGATGTATACAATACCGTAATAATAACAGCCATTCAGGCACAAGGATTATAAAAAGCCTATATGCAAGTACTCGTTTTAAACTCAGGAAGCTCTTCTATAAAATTTCAATTATTCACCATGCCAGAGGAGACGGTAATCTGCGCAGGTCTGGTAGAACGTATTGGTTTGGAGAATGCCCGGATTACGTATAAAACCGATATAAATACTCTAGAGGAGGAGGTATCTATAACCAATCACAAAGAAGGATTAGAGTGCATTGCATCCTATCTGATGGATCAGAAGACAGGGGTGATTAATGCCGCAGATGATATTGCCGTTGTAGGGCACCGAGTGGTACATGGAGGAAGCTCGTTTGCAGAGACGGTAGTAATTACAGAGGAGGTGAAACAAAAGATTGCAGAATTAGCTCCTTTGGCTCCGTTGCACAATCCAGCTAATCTGATAGGAATTGAAGTAGCAGAAACTATTTTTACCCAAGCAACTCAGGTAGGGGTTTTTGATACCGCATTTCATCAGACGATGCCTGTAGTGGCATATAAATATGCAATTCCAAATCAGTTTTTGGATACCCATCATATTCGGGTATATGGGTTTCATGGAACCAGTCATAAATATGTATCAGAAAAAGCCAATGCTTTTTTAGGGAAGGCTGCTTCCCGAATAATTACCATTCATTTAGGGAATGGGTGTAGTATGACTGCTGTAAAAGATGGAAAAAGTATAGAGCATTCATTGGGATTCGCTCCTATGAATGGTCTTATTATGGGAACTCGTTCCGGAGATATTGATCCGGGAATTATTTTTCATTTGGTAGATTCATTAGGGTATACCATGGAGGAAGTGAGTTCGTTACTACAAAAAGAAAGTGGTATGCTGGGCTTAACAGGTTTTAGTGATCTCCGGGATATAGAAGCTGCCGCTGAAGCTGGAAATAAAGAATGTCAGCTGGCATTAGAAATGAATGCATATCGGATAAAAAAGTTTATAGGAGCTTTTGCTACTGTTATGAATGGACTTGATGCTATTGTCTTTACTGCAGGAATTGGAGAAAACTCAGACGTGATCAGAAAATTGGTATGTACTGATCTCGATTTTCTGGGAATTCAGCTGGATGAAGAAAAAAACGCAGTACGATCCAAAGAAATCAGAGCGATTAACAAGGAAGATGCTTCGGTAAAAATCTTGATAGTACCGACTAATGAAGAGTTGGAAATCGCCAAACAATCTGTAGCGTTATTAGAATAATAGCGATATAAATGATAGTACGAATAGTACCCGGTGTTTCTTAACAAGAAATACCGGGTATTTTTTTAAGCAGTATTCAATCTCTTTTCCTCGGTAGATTGCTAAAAGGTCACAGGTAATTTCTTTGTTGTTCTAAATAGATAATTCAGTAACTGGAAATAATTTTAATAAAAATCCTCTTTTTTGGGTAATGAAATACATGCGTACACTCTTATCAATAGAAACCCATGTGGAGGAATCCGAAAATCCAATTGATAAAAAGAGTAGGAAAAAAAATCTAACGTTATGAACAATACACACATTACACTATTACTGGTTTTACTCTCTTTCACGACATTACTAAGCTGTACTAAAGAAGCGCTTCCTGCAGAAGAGGTAAATATTACAGAAGAGGAATCAATTACATTATATCTGGCAGATGTAGATGAAACCATTACGGTAAAAAGTCTTGATGAAGTAAAAGTAATTATAGCCAAACGCTATGATCAAAATAACAAGGCAGTAAAAAATGCGATAGGTAAGATTAACCTATTCCAAAAAGAGATGAAGTATGCAAGTACACTGGACTTAACAGATCCCGATGTGGAAAAGAAATACAGCCAGCAAATACAGCAAAAATATAGTAATCATAAAGTATATAACAAATCGACAAACGGAATATTATGGGATGGTCATGCTACTGGGTTTTTAAGTGTAACCACTATCCCTTTGAACCTGAAAGCCAGCAAGAGAAATAAAGCATCCAGCTGGTCACCTATAAGCCCGGGAACAGTTGTGTTATGTGATAAGAAATGGTTTAAAGGAAGTAAGTTTGTCTTATTTTCCATTATTCCAGGACCCACTGCTGTTGTCCATACTCCCTTTGACAACAAAGCAGATTCTTTTTTCTAAAAGAAAGCAAAACTGCCTTTACTTAGTAAAGGCAGTTGTTTTTTATAAGAGGTGTTGTTTCTTAAAGGGAAATAGAGCAGTTACTAACCAAACAGATTTGAACTTACTTCGTATAAGTATGTTATTTTCTTTTCCCAGAGAATCTGATTAACAAACACAATAGGATGAAAATGATATACGGTAGAATTAGCAGGAAAGATACGTTTCGGCTGTTTCGCGTTTTGTTTCTACATAATCCTCTACATAGTCGTGCTGTAAAAAACATTGCTTACATTGATTATGTGATAGCCCATCTTTATAACTCTACCAACCCTTGATCAGTAAGCTTGTATTTGGTTACTTCTTTTCGAACTTCTTTAACCGGATACATGTTTTTTTCTGTACTGTTTTCTTTATCCCATATTTTAAAAATCTTATAAACTTCTAATTTATCTTTATCTAATTTAAAAGTAATATCATAGTAACCATCTATAACACTATCCCCATTTAGTGCAAGGGAAGAGCCATAAAGCTGAATAAACTCTTTTGTTTGACCGTTGTCAATGATAGCCATTTTTATGTATAAATTATCACTGTCACAAGTATAAAATAGCAATTGATATTTTATGGTTTCATAATGCATGATATCCCATACACTGCCTCCTCCACAAAGATTACCTTCAACGACCTCGTTTAAATCTTTAAGTTTAAACTTTTCTAAATCATCTACATATTTATCGCTTAAAAGCTTATCATGTGTTAATGGAAAAAAGTCTATTTTATTTAGACCGAAATAATATAAGGAGTTTTTATTCCCTTTTAAAGTAAATTGACTTTCCAAATGTTTTATCTTATCAATATAGCTTTGTTCTTTATCTGATAAAGTAACTTCTATAGTAGAGTCAGGTTTATACCAGGACTTAGTTTTGTAATACGTATTTAGGTCTTCACTTTTAAAAACATACCCTTTACGAGCAAAAATTTCATTTCTAATCAAACGTAATTCTTCTTTGGTTTTTGTTTTTAACACTTCTTCTGATAAGTACTTAAATGATGATGTTACTACTTTAGATTCAGTTTGTCCTTTACAAGACAAGAAAGCACATATTACTAGAAACATTACTATTCTTTTCATTATAATTGTTTTGTATAATTTTTAGGTATAAAGTAGCCTTTCCATCCTGCGTGTCCAGCTAATGCTTCTAAAAGTGGTTTATTGCAATACCGATTAACTAATACCTCTATAACGTTGAAAAATTCGAAGAGAGGGTGTAGAGCAGCAGACGTACCGATTAAAAATCCGTGTTATCAGGTATTATATTAAAAAGGTTTTTCAACGCATTCACTGTTTTTTCTAAGGATTTCTATAATTTCATCAGGATTAATGTCTTTAATATCATAATTAATATTATTAAGAATACATATTTTTTTACTATCTTCTAGTAAAAATGATCCTTTAATTTTATAAAGTATTAGTGTGTTTTTCTGAGGATCAAAATACCAAAAAGATTCAATTTTAGTATCCGATCTAGAATCTCTATTCATTAACTCTATACTTCGGTTATCTACCACGTTAATACTATATTCATCAGTATAAAATACAGGTGAGAAATCTTGTCTGGATTGCTAACGATACTTTGGTCCCCGATATAATCTGCATAATCTTTGTAAGTTCCAGGATTATTATAATAGCCTGTATTATCTTTACTGCCAGTTAATTGAATTATTCCTCTACCTTTATATGTACTTTGACTGGATTTAAATTTATTCGGTTCTTCAATCGATTGTCTAAACAAACCAGTTTCTGCACTAACTTGAGCTAAAGTACTAACATAACTCATACTAGGAGCAGTGGGGGACATTATTATTGGGTTTTTATAATACAATCCTCGGCTTCTGTTAATTTCTCATAGATTTCATCAGAATCATAATTTACTAACGGAATATTAATATTATCAATAGTACAAATCTTGAGATTATTTTCGGACTTTTGTTTTAAAACAAAATTTACAATAACCTTTGTAACATAAAATTCATTTTTTTTAGAATCTAATTTTAAAAATATTGAGATTTCATTTCCGTAACTATCTCCAGAACTTGATACTATTATATTTTCGTGTTGTATTTTATAGCTAGATAAATTATAAAAACTCGGGCTAGGATCCTCAAATTTAATTACTGTATTATCCGATAAAGTAACAGTTGCTATACCTTCATCATTTGATTTTACTTTTTGAATTTTTCTTAATGTCGATATATTTTCTCGTAATTTTGTACCGTAGTTTTGTTCCCATTTTTTCTGGGCAAAAGAGAGAAATTTTTTTGGTGCTTTATAAAATGATTTATCAATTATTGACTTATCGTAATTAATAGCAATATCAGGATTTCTTATACTAACTTCATCTTTTCTAAGTCCTCTAATTTTATACTTTTGATCTGCTTCTATCATCATTAGTTTCATGGTAGTGGGACCAATACCACCTTGGCATGCTAATTCATATAAAAAACAAATTTCTTTTATGTTATCTGAGTCAAGATCAGTAATAGATAAAGAATTCTCTATGTAATTAATGTCAAAATCTACAGGGCAATTTTCTATAAAATCATATATATTTAAATATGATGAATTAGAATTATTTTTAACTAATTCCGCGAAAAACTCTACTTTTTCTGTCCCTTTAATATTTTTTGAAAAAATAATAGCATTATCACCAAGTTTATCCTTCCAAGATTTACAGGCAATTAATAAACTTCCTTTACTTTTATAATTATCACATATTCCTTTTTCCTCTTTTACCTTTTCATGACTAGTAATGTTTTCTGAAACTTGTAGATTCTTCTTTTTAGAATCATTGTTACAGTTTATTAGAAAAGTACTAACGACTAGTAGAGTGATTATCTCCTTTCGCATCTGTTGAAATCTCTTTAAGATCATAATTAATGTCGCTTATTTTATAGTTTTTAGGATACCGATATCCTATAATTTTTGATTTGTCAATTGCACTATAGCAGACCATACCATTTGATGATTTATCTCCTCCAGTTTGGTTACCTCCAAGTAAAACGATTTTATCTCCTTTTTTCCCAATGACAAAAGCTACGTGTGAATAATCGCAAATTGCTAATGCACCATAACACGGTTCAAATTTGTCTGGGGCTATACCCCAATTTTTCCAAGAAAAGGCATTGTAACCTGTATCATTTAGATTTTCATTTGCAATTCCAGATTTTGAATAACACCAATATGCAAATGAACCACACCAAGGATCAAAAATCTTTTTGGATTTAATATAATCATCAGTAATTTCCCTTCCCATTAATTTTTTAGTATATCCTGCGGTTTTGTGATATTCTAAAATTCTAGGGTCATTATAATCTATGCCATAAATCTCTTCCACTCCAATTTCCATTTTTGCAATTTCAATCCAAGGTGTTGTAGAATTATTATCTATTGTGTTTGCTTGGGAGTATTTATTATTGATACATTTTGTATCATATCTAAAAATTCGTTTTAATATTTTATAATACTTTTCTCGTTCTTTTTTCCCATTTCCTCCTCCGTTAACAAAAACTGAAATCAAATTTTGATATTTATCAACCTCTAATGCTACTTCATTTAATGATTTTCCATAAATATCAGCATATTTTTGTTTAGAAGATTTCTTCGAAAAACTAACTTTCTTGTATTTTGACCAAAACCATCCAGCAGAATCCATTGCGTATACTAAATCATTCGAAATAAATTTTTCATAATTATTACTTCTTAATTCTAGCTCTGTTTCAGACTTTCCTTTTAATACTCCTTCTATATTTTTTGCTGCGTATTTAAGATATTTGATTTGAGAATTACGCCAAGTCAATTGCATAAAGCCACGACCTTTATATTTGGGACCATCACCAATCTGTGTATTGCCATTCTTTTTTGCTTCAGTATGATTTCCTGGATTATAATTATTACCATTAGCGTATTCTAATCCTGTGGTAAATCGTGCAGATTCCCAATAAAGTTGAGCGATAAAATGTATCTTTTGAACACAATGGTTTATGCCGTACTTTCTTGTAGTTTTATTGAACTCTTCGGTTAATCTTTCAAATGTTTTCTCATTATTTGAAATATTACAATTATCATGATTTAAGATGTCATTACCAAGTTTTTCACTTCTTCTTAGTCTTGTAAAAATATCGGTAAATTCTTCTACAGTAAGATCACGGTTACAAGAACATTTTCCAGTCTGTTCCCCAAAAATCAATTTCATCTGATTAACAAAAGCAATAGGATGAAAATGATATACATTCTCCGTGGTCGGAAAGGTACGTTTTGGGATTTCTACTTCTTTTTCTTTTTTTGTTTCGACAGTAGAGTTTGTAGTCGTTGTTGGTACCGGGGAACTGAGTTCTTTCCTATCTTCTTCGGTAATGCCAAAATCTCGTTTTTTAGGAGTGTTCTCTTTTGGAGGAGAAGGGGGAGGGGAATAGGTCAGTTTGGCTGCTTTTTGCCAAAACATCATTTTTTCAACCTGTCCTTTAATACCGTCTAGTTTTTGATTTTTTAATTTTTCCAGAAAGGTTTTTACCTCGTCTTCTTCTTTACTTATGATATAATCATAAAAGGAGGTCACCTCGTCTGCGATTTCTTGTGGAGAATAAGCCCATTCAAGTTTGTGTTTACAAACCATTTTGGCAATTTCCAATTGAGTTTCAAGAGTACTATAGGCAGCCTCAATTTCAAAAAAACACAAGACTTCATCTTTGGTAGAGGATATCGTTTTCCAAAGTTTCTTTATAAACTCACTCTCTGTATCAGTAGCTTCCCGTAGGTCTTTTATATCATACATATATTCATCTCCGCCATCAAGGGGAGTAAATCCAAATTTTTGCCAGTTATAGGCACTAAAGGTATCAAAATTTTTATTTTCGATCCAGCCTTTTTTGGTTTCACGTTTACTTCCAGATGCATACGAACAGTGTACCTGTATCCATTCTGTATTTGTATCCTGAGAAACTTTTTTGGTATTCCGCAGATCTACGATGACATCTTTAGGTAGGGTTTCATCAATATCGGTTTCCTGTTCCGGGGTGGCAATATAGGCTGTGGTAATAGCCTTGTTTAGAGTGGTATGGTCTCCCTTCTGTGCTGGATGTGTATCTATATATTCAATCTGAATTGTTTTTTCTTCGAACCTGCAATCTTCTTTCATAAAATATTCTATGATCGATCCGGTTTTTACACCCAGTGGAACCAACTGTTTTACCACTTTTTCTTTGGTTTTTATCTCAGTAACAGGAAAAAGGTCTTTTAATTTTACCCAATACGTTTTTGGATTGTTTTTTGGGCGGTATTGTAGTTTTCGGTGTGCTATATATTCCTTGTTTTTTAACAATTCATTTTCTTGTGATTTAGAAATATTGGTGCCATCTTTTTTAGCTCTGGATACCCAATATAATGGGGTTTTATGACTGGGAAGTTGATTGTCGAAATAGGTTTTGTTAATTGTATCAAATTTATCAGATGGAATTGTATAATAAGCATTATTACTTCCTGCCGGATCTTTATAGGTTCCTAACAGTGATTTTTTGACAGTAGCTGTAATCTTTTTTTTGGCTTCTTTTATATTTGCATATACACCTTTGATGTCAGTAACCTTAACTTCAAGTTTTTCCGGAAGATTGACCTGGATTGTAATACTTTTCTGTAATAGGGTTCCTTTGGGAAGAATGGTAAAGTGTTTCTTATCTTTTCCTGCACCAAATTCATTCTTAAGAAAGGCTTTTGTGCCTTCTGCCATAAATACATCGACCTGGGCTGCATAATACCAATTACTGAGTTCTCCTTGTAAAGATCCAGTGTATCCTACTTTCTGCCCTGCCTCAATTGGAATATCACAGGCTACGATTTTATTTTTTTCTATTTTTGTTGGGTCAAATACTTTTTTGACATTGAAGTTTGTCTTGTGTGAATAGCCTTCATATCCTTCAATGACATACCAATCTTCTTTTTTTTCTTTGATTATTACTTTTTCTCCGTGAGGGATAATGTCTTTTATAACGGCTCTGGTTTTTGTAGCATGCCGAACTCTTGCTCCCTTAGGAGAATCTCCTTCCCATTTTTTAGTGTCTTCTTTATAGGTGATGATTTCATATTTATTGTCCCCTATTTTTTTGACATATTTTGTACTGGTATGAATATAGATATCTTTATAAGTGGTTCCCTGATCATCCGTGTAAGTTACTTTTGTGTATGCTCCTTTTTTTATTTCTTTTCCGTCTTCATCTTTGACAATATTTACTTTTTCTCCAAATGGAATGATTAATTTGACACTGGAAATTTTTCCTTGTTTATTTAGGGTTCGTGCATTCAACCCCTGTACTTTATAGATGTACCCTTCATTGCTGGTTACTACCGTTTCTTCTTTACTAAAAAGCTCAGGTGCTTCGAGGAACTTATCTCCTTCTAAGGGATTGATCGGCATTAAATGGTTGTATAAACTATAAAAGGTTATATATTTTTTTTCCAGCTCAGAGGTTTCCTGTGTTGTTCCTTCATTGACTTTGACTTCTTTTTGTAATAAGAGATCATGCTGTAACAGTACAAAACAATTGGAATATTTATAGTTGTTTAGTTCTTTCTGATCGGGATTTTCACTTTTTGTAGTGGTGCTTCCATCTGTAGTGTATTCGGTTTTAGGAAGCTCTTCATAATCATCCATAAATCGATAAGCAATAATTCTACCATCTGCAATAGCTTGGATAGGAGTGTTGGCTTTTTCGATATGAATTCCTCCATGCCAGGTATTAAAATGGTTAATGAGGTACTTACCGAATGAGTTGGTAAACTTCAGATCTTCCTTTCTACCATTTTTTTCGGGATAACGTATTTTCATATTACTACCGGTTAAAAACTAATACTGAATTGACCTAATCGTCCTTGCTTTTTGATTTCTTCTCTTATTTTTTCCTGATTCGCTTGTGCTTCCCGGGTGTTTCTCAGGATGCGATTCAGGATACTGATTTCGGGAAAGGGGAGTTGCTGTATAGGCATTACTGCTGTTGGGGCAGTACACCCGGTACCGATTAATACGGTAGTTTCTCCTACAGTGATCGTTCCTCCGTGGGCTGTCATATCCCCCACAGTAGCGGCAGGTTTTCCCCCGATTAGTACAGTCGCACACCCCATAACGATGGTGTCCGGAGGGCCGGTACAAGTACATTGATCTCCGATAACTGCGGCGGGTTTACCTCCGATCAGTACGGTGGGAATTCCGGGACCGGTAACAGGTCCTCCTACATGAGGAGTGGTTCCACTGCACATAGGGCAGGTATGCATACTTCCGATGGTGGCGGCGGGTCCTGGCATAATACTCTAGGTTTTAGCGATTAATTTAATTTTAAGATTCCTCCGGATACTTCAGTCATGGCACTACCGGAGACTTTGGTTTGTGGGCTATTGAGCTCTGCCCCAGCCAGTCCCTCTACAATGGCATTTTGTCCTTTGGCAGTCATATCACTACTGGCTTCTATTGCCAGTGCTGCATTACTGCGTACTGTCGTATCTGCTTCGGATTGCAGTTCTACGGTTCCCTGACTGATCGCTTTTACCGCTGTTTCGGCAGCGACTTCTACATTTTGCTGGGCACCAAGGGTGATGTTTTCTTCGGCAGTGATATGTACATTTTTTGCCGAGATATTAATATCTTCTGTAGCATTAATAGTCAATGATTTTGCCTGGGTATCAAAAGTGATGATACTACCATCATTATCATAAATATTGATCTTTTCTTCTCCTTCGGTATCATTGAGTTCTATGGTATGACCGCTTCGGGTTCGAATAGCTTTGACATTATTTTGCTCGCTTTGCCAGTTCTCTGCCTTAGCGACTCCATGATATAAACTCCCTGCTACATAGGGACGTTCTGAATGGTTATTTTCGAACTGACATACTACGGTTTCTCCGGTTTCCGGAATAAAATGAAATCCTTTATCTGCCCCGGCATGAGGTGTTAATACCCGAATCCAGGGAGTGGTCTCTCCGGTAATTTCCTGAAAAGGAAATTGTATTTTTACCCGGCTCATCCCCTCCGGATCAGCATTGTCCGTCACTTTCCCTATTTCGATAGTACTAACCGGATGCTGTAACATAGTGGCTAAAGGATATACATCTATTTCTGTGGTAATTGCCTGAAAGTGATTTTTGTAATTTCCGCCTTCTATATTGGTATGGCGTACCTCAATTACCCGAAAGCTTCCATAGCCTTCGACCCGAACCACTGCTCCCAACTGTATTCCGGGATTGTCACTGACACCATGAGCAATCACCTGCTTGGATTCTATAGCTTGTGTATGGAACTCTACTTGCTGCTCAAAACGTTGTTGGAGATTTTGATCCGTTACTCCGTGATGATAGATATTGGTTTCCTTGCTATAGAGTACATTCCCTTTATTGGTCGCCAGACTGTGATAGCCTGCTGCAGCGGTTGCGACTTCACTGCTTCGTTTCTGATACAGTTCATTGGTTAAGTAATCTTGTGTTGCATAGGCAAATTTATTAGGTGTAGGCCGCATTCGTACCGAAAAAGATTCCAGATCTCTTCCATATACAAGTTGGGTCTCTTCATTAGAAGGGGTTCCAAAAACCAGTTGTACACCATCGTAATAGAACCAGTTATTCGTACTAGCTGCTAAGCGGGCACTATAGGCAAAATTACTTTCGTTTTTTTGTACACTATAATGAATGGTATCAGATTGTCTGGGAGCAAAAGCAGTGGCTAACTTCCCTACATCGTACCCCTGATAGGTTCGTTCTAACAACTCTGTGAGGTCGAGATCCATATAAGAAGTCGTATGGATTCCATCATCTGCCAATATTGTCGTACTCATTGCTTCAATGATCACAATATCTCCTGAAGCTCCAGACTGATGTGCTTTGGTCGCATTAACTGCTGTGATTAATCCTTTGAACTGTAATTCGCGATAATCCTGATACTGTGCTTCTGCCTGTACCTGTACAATAATGGTTTCTCCTAAAAGATCCTTGCTGTCTCCGATAATTTCATCAGAAGCATGCTCTAATACATCGGTTCTACACACCAATTCGAGATAGTGATGATCCCCTAAATGTTGTTGAATAGATAAGCTGCGAAACGAAGGAATGACCCTTCCGGAGATTGCTATTTGGGTATTGCTAAGCGTTGCCATGTTGAGAGAAAAGTCTGTATGTGGTTATTAATTAGGTTTTTAAGCGCGGGGAGTTCCAAAAATAAAAAGAAAAAATGAATTAAAAAATAAGACAGGGAGGGGATTTTTCCCCTTTTTGCAGTAGTTTCAGTAAATCACTTCAGCGTAAAAACGAGAAATGTTCTTACGAGAAAAGAGGATTCATTCAGAGAATGCCTCAGGACATTAAATTTCAATTCTTGCGTATATTGTTTATTGATACTCAAAAAAAACTGTATTTATAGTTCTCACAGCGGGGTACTTAAGAGAAATTCATTCAAATATGTCCCTTGATTATTGTATAAAAAGTAGTAGATAAACTGTTGATTTTACAGCATTTTTTAATGTTTTTGAACTAAAAATCTCTCTGTAAAGCCGTGTTTTTATAGTTTAGTTCTTACTTTTAGGAAGCTCTGGTGTGAGGAAGTATAAGCTTCTTATAAAATAACAGGCTCTTTTTCTTGTTCTATACCACATTTTTATAAAATAGGTTATTTTATACAAATTTCAGATGAGTGGAGGAAGATCAGGTTCGCGCTGAATTGTTTTAGAGAGAGGGGGGCTAGAAAAGAACGATGATGATTGTTGTTCTTATTGTTGAATTCTCATCAAATTCCCGTGTTTTCTATTCTTTTACTAGAGAATTCTAATGCCTGAGGGATGCTGTACGGAAACAGCGTACTTTCGTAGGCGTTATACCCGTTGTGATTTGAATTTATCAATACCGAAACGATGTTTAGTAAGGGAGTTACGATTACAACTTGGTATAATGAGTAGAACCGAAAAGGAACAGAAATGTATTCTTTGAGGAACACAAATTCAACATTAAAACACAGGTACTTTTTAAAAAAAACATCTTAATTGATTATGAAGCGAATTATTATTACCGTAAGCTGCTGTATTCTTTTACTGTCTTTCAACTCTTGTTATGTATTAAAAAAATCAGATGATTTTTATGGGATTGGAACTACGGGTAAGAATACTTTATACGTGATTGATATTTCCGGGAGTATGGAGGGAATAGATGAAGGGTCTGTAAAAGATCAGTTGATGCGGGAAGCAGGAAACAAAGCAGGAAGTGAAGTAGGGAAATTAATAGGAGGTAAGATCGGAAGTCTATTGGGGAAACAAGTAACGAAACAAGCGACAAAACTAGGAGCAGTAAAGCGTAAACTAATTCCTGCAATCAAAGGGTTACCTGATGGTAAAAAGTTTGCGGTATATGCATACTCAGATAAGGTGACAAAACAATCGAATGAGTTGAGAATAGCCAGTAATACTTCGAGAACTTCATCTAATATTTTTGTAGAGCATCTCAAAGCTTCCGGAGGAACTCATACGATGGAAGCACTCTTAGAAGGGCTGGTTCTGAATGGAGTAGAAGAAATCGTATTAATGAGTGATGGATTACCAAATACAAACCCTGATCAGATACTGGAAGAAATACGAAAAAGCAATACTAAAGGAATTGTGATTCATACCATTGCATTTGGAGAAGATGCGGATCATAATTTTATGAGAACACTGGCACAGGAGAATGGAGGAACCTTCGTGACTTCTAAAATGTGATATAAAAGTAGCGATTTTTGCGAGTTTGCCCCAGCGAGAATAAGAATGGGATTCTAAAAATTTTTGATATTATCATAAGCAAGAATGTTTTGTACTCCTTATTTAAAGCAGTAATAGGGAATCTGTTTGCTGTGAATATATGACGTAGTAAATGAGAACAATTACATGAGGATCTACCAGGTGTATAAATAGTTGCCCAAAATAATGAATTATAGGGCTTACTGTGAGGGGTGATTGCCCGATTTTTGGGCAGCTATGCTTTCTATATACTGTTTCAAAACATCACATTGATTATTAGGGATAGTTGTATAGGATGTCAAAAGAAGTTTGACAATAGGGGCAGAGGGGTATCATATCAACTCAAAAGCGGTTAGTGATGCTATAGGAGATAAGAGCCCCCTAAACCCTTTAAAAAAAGCACCCTCAGGAATATTCATTATTCCTGAGGGTGCTTTTTTATGAATTTAAACCACTTCATAAGTATAAAGAAGCGTTTTTTATTCTCTGGGTAGTTATTTTTTGAGAAAATCAGTTTTATTACTTACTTCAATTGGTGGTAGCTGCTTTTTAGCCAGGTATTTCGTCAATTTTGCCAATTGTTTTTTTGAAATTGTTTCAAAAGCAGTGCTTCCTTTTTTCAAACGAGTTTCCAGTACTTCTTTGTTTTCTAACTGTGCTGCAGATGGTTTCTCGAACTGGTTGGCAACATCTCCATATAGATCGGCTAATTTTTCACGTAATTGAGGTTCAGCTTCATTTACATAATTATCCCCAGAGGTAACAACCAAACTATTTTTTAACTCTTCTAAGGCGGTGATCGCCTGAGTGGCTACTTTTTTAGCAGCAGGATCTTCTTTTAATAATTGCCGTGCTCGCTGTAGTGGCTGATCGATTTGATATACCAGATAGGCAAGAGTTTCCATATCATTAAACAGAGCTGTTGTTACTTTTTGTTGAGCAATTCGCTCCTCAGAAGTGATAATAGAGGTAGGGTCGTTTTGCAGGGTGATAAGCGACTCGTATGTTTTCTTTCCTTTAGTCAAGAGTACCTTATAGGTTCCGGCAGGGACTCTGGGGGCAGTAAATCCTCCAAAAGTAAATGTCTTTCCGGCTGCTACTTTAGGCGCTTTTGTTCTGTAGTTCCAGGAAACAATATTGATTCCCTTGGATTTTCCAGGAGTGAGATCTACTAATACATTCCCATTCATATCTGCAATTTCCAGCTTCATTTTTCCGAATGTGTGTCGCTTTTTGAGATAGTATATGATCTGGGCATTTGAGGGTGGATTATCTCCGACAAATTGAAGTTCGGTACTTCCTCCACCAAAACCACCTTCTTCCTTAATAACCATAGGTTTGCTATCAAAAAAGTGAACGTTTTTTTGTAGCATAGACTGATTGATTTGACGCAGGGGAGAGATGTCGTCAATAATGATAATTCCTCGTCCGTGAGTTCCCATGACCAGATCATTGGTTTTCTTTTGCAGGTCTATAAAATGTACTGCGGTTGCCGGCATGTTATTGGTAAAACGCGACCAATGTTTTCCTCCGTCAATAGTGATAAATAAACCAAATTCTGTTCCCAGATATAAAAGGTCTTTATTTTCATAATCTTCCTGAATATTTCTGGCGAATCCTACAATGTCATCAGTAACCAAAGAGGTCCAGGTATCTCCATAATCCGTGGTTTTATAGACATAAGGTTTCATGTCATTTTGCGTATGACCATCGAATACTGCATAGGCAGTTCCTTTGTGATGTACACTTGCTTCTATATGATAGACCCAAGTATGGGCAGGAACTCCCTGAATATTGGAAGTTTTATTTTGCCAGGTTTTCCCTCCGTCTTTGGTAATTTGTACATTCCCGTCATCGGTTCCTACCCAAATGATGTTTTCATCTATAGGAGATTCGGCAATAGTAAAGATAGTCGTATGCGTTTCTGCTCCTGATTTGTCCGTAGAGATCCCTCCTGATTCTTTGTCTTGTTTTGCAGAGTCATTGGTAGTAAGGTCCGGAGATATTTTAGTCCAGGTATCTCCTTTGTCATTACTGACATGTACAAACTGACTACCAATATAGATTCTGTCAGCCTGATGCTCACTGATGGCAATGGGGGCATTCCAGTTGAACCGTAACTCCGCTTCACCTTTTATTTGTAGGGGTTTAATGTCTTTTACCTTGTTTTTGGTGACATCGTATCTCCATACGCTTTGTGCTCCCTGCATTTCGGAATAAATAATATGTTCCTTAGGATGTTTTAATACCCTGAATCCATCTCCATACCCCACCGATTTCCAGTCTCTTGCTTCGATACCTCCCGGCGAAGTAGAAGGACCGTACCAGGATCCGTTATCTTGTAATCCTCCATAGATATTGTATGGTTCTTGATTGTCTACACTGATGTGGTAAAACTGAGAAAGAGGCAGGTTATCAACCATATCCATAGTAGCTCCTCCATCCCAACTGCGATATACTCCTCCATCAGTTCCTACATACATACGATCCGAATTGTGAATATCGAATACAATATCATGAATATCGGCATGCATATTTCCCAGGTTCTTAAAGGTTTTTCCACCATCTCTGGAGATAGACCCGAATAAACCACCTTTGACCAGTATGTCCGGATTTTTAGGATCTACCACAATTCTGGAGAAATAAAAAGGACGTACCACTAAACCAAAATCTCCATTGAGAAGCTTCCAGCTAGCTCCCGCATCATCTGATCGGTATAGTCCTTTGTCTTTTTTACTTTCGATTACGGTATAGATAATAGAAGGATTAGAAGGAGCTATTGCTATTGCCAATCGTCCTAAGTCTCCTTCTGGAAATCCATTGTGTATTTTGTTCCATGTTTTTCCGGAATCTGTAGATTTATACAAGGCACTGTTAGGACCTCCGGAGTTAAATCCCCAGGCGGTTCTTCTGAATTCCCACATGGCAGCATATAGAATTGCCGGATTATCTGGATCCATAACCAGGTCATTGATTCCGGTTTTTGCATCTATATACAATACCTTATTCCATGTTTTTCCTCCATCGGTGGTTTTATATACGCCTCGTTCTTCACTATCACCCCACAAAGCACCTAATACACCTACATATATTTCATTTGAATTTTTAGGATTGATCTGAATACTACTGATACGTTCAGATTTATCGAAACCTATTTTTTTCCAATTGGCTCCTCCATCATTAGATTTGTATAACCCATCTCCGATAGAGACGCTATTTCTAGTCCAGATTTCTCCAGTTCCAACCCAGATCGTGTTATCAGGATCATTAGGGTCTATAGCAATCGCCCCGATAGATTGCGCATGTTTGTCGAATATGGGAGAGAAACTGGCTCCGCCATTAGTGGATTTCCAAACTCCTCCTCCTGCTGCACCAGCATATATAATACGATCATTGGTAGGGTGGTTTTGCAGATCAATGATACGACCACTCATAAGAGCAGGACCAATATGTCTGGCCTCGAGATTACCGAAGAGTTCTTTTCCTTTGAGTACGATTTCCTGAGCTTGTATGGATAATGACATAGCAATAACCATACAGGCAATGGTTAATTTTCTGTACATAGTATATTGTTTTTTGATGATTTGCTCACTGAGTGAGTTCCACATTGGTGGTGTATACTTTAGGCGGTAACCAAAAGTAGAAAATAGCTTTTAGTAGAAAACAGATAGAAGGGGGAATGTTATTTAATACTTAAAAACAGATCTCTATTGCGATAGCACAATAGAGATCAAAGTAGTGGATTATTTTTTTTCAGGGAAAGCGAATTTCTCTGCTGCTATTTCTGGATCAATTTTGAATTCTTTGAACTCCATTGTTTGGAATTGATTACTCTGAGAGAACGGAAAATATAATCCGTTTACCTCCTGATAATCACTGATTGAACTTTTTATAGATTGTCCTTTCATAGGACCTTCTGTAATTTGCTCCTCAACTACAATTGGAACAAAGTTTTCTGTATCAAAATAATAGTGAGAGATATTAGGTTGTTTTTGTCCGTTAATCAGTAGTGGAGTTTTAGTAATTTTAACCTTAAAGGTTTCTGTACCATCTACAGTTTCCTTACCGATTAATTCTACAGTGTATCCTTTTTCCTTATAATTAAGGAATGGAGAAGGCCAGTCTTTTGCCGCATTCTTCATATTTTCCGTAGCTTCACTATCGCTTTTTTCGGGTTCCATTGTCATTTGATTTCTAGACCATGAAGTGGTTCCGTCATAAGCAGCCCATATCATGCGCTGTCCCTGGAATTCAATGGTAGTAGATTGTTTTCCATCTTTGGTCATCAATTGCTCAAAAGGGATCTCCAGTCCCTGCATTTTCATAACTCCGATCATTTCGACACCTTTTAACTTGTTCCAGTTTTCTTTTCCACCGGTATTTTCGAAATAGGTGTCAATGATTTCATCGGCAGTCTGTGCCTGTGAAGAGAGTGCAGCTATAAAAAAAAGCCCTACTATAAAATGTTTAAGTGCGTTCATGAGTGTGTATTTTTTATCTGTATAACGTTAGTCTGTAAAAAGTTTTTTTTGTTACATTATTTTTTTGTGTATTAAATTAATATATAGTGAATTGACCAGATATCATTCCTTTTTTTTAAGAAATCAAAACAAGTATTCGTTAGAAGAATAAGGAGGTTTGAACATAATTGTACCAGATAATCAAATGTTTAAAATACTCGGAAGCTTAGCTTGCATTAAGACCATTTCTTGATCTAATTAGATAATACCTGAATAAAAATAGATTCGTAACGTTATATAAATACCCATTATCGTATGAAGAAAGTTGTCGTAGAAAAATAGTAATGATTTTGTAACCTGTACATTACAATATCGTGATCTGGTGGGGTGTACCTTTAGCCTAATTTTAAAACCACTTACATACTCATGAAAAATGCTCTTTTATTTTTGTTGATTCCTATTTCTTATATAGGATATAGTCAGGTTCCTTCTTATTATAATGATGTTAATATCAATGCTACAGGAACTGCATTAAAAAATGAACTATCCTCAAAAGTAATTCATACACATCATACAGATCTGTCATATACACCTGGAGTCTGGAATGCTTTAAAACAGACGGATCTTACTGCTCCGGGATCAGGAAAAGTTATTTTGATTTACGGGTATGATGATACAGATAATACACCATCGACAGATAGAACCCGAAGTATACATCAAAATGGAGGAGGGACAACAGACTGGAACAGAGAGCATGTATATCCAAAATCATTAGGAAATCCGAATTTGGGAACTTCAGGTGCCGGAGCAGATGCACATCACCTGAGACCTGCGGATGTAAGCCGAAATTCGAAACGAGGAAACAGGAAATTTGCCGATGGATCAGGGAATTCAACCATTACTCCTCAGGGATATTGGTATCCTGGTGATGAATTCAAAGGAGATGTCGCTAGAATGATGATGTATATGTATATCCGATATGGTAACCGATGTCTGCCATCAAATGTGGGAATAGGAGCTGTGGCAGCAAGTGATGCGAACATGTTACAGTTATTCCTGAGGTGGAATGCAGAAGATCCTGTGTCTTCTTTGGAGCTACAACGAAATCCTATTCTGGAGGAATTACAGGGAAATAGGAATCCATTTATAGATAATCCAGCATTTGCTACTAGTATATGGGGAGGACCACAGGCAGAGAACCGATTTGGAGGTACTGATGGAGGAGGAAATACATTGTGCCGTTCTACGGTAGCTAATTTCCCTTATCTAGAAAGTTTTGAAACTGATTTTGGCGAGTGGAAACAGGCAGTTTCTTCAGATGATTTTAACTGGACCCGGCATAGAGGAAAGACTTCATCTTCTTATACAGGTCCCGGTGGGGCTGCCTTAGGAACTTATTATATTTATATGGAGTCTTCTCGACCGAATTATTCAAGAAAAAAAGCCATTCTTTATAGTCCCTGCTATGAGTTATCAGGTGTGCATCAGGCTTCTATTTCTTTTAGATATCATATGTATGGAGCTTCTTCTATGGGAAGCCTGGATGTAGAAATCAGTCTAGACGGAAAAAACTGGTCTTCGATATGGAGTCGTTCGGGAAATCAGGGGAATTCATGGAAAACAGCAACTATAGATGTATCAGATTATGCCGGAAAGAAGATTCAACTACGATTGAATGGGGTGACTGGAACTACCTGGAAAGGAGACATGGCTATAGATGGAATTCATCTAACGACCGATATATCCCAGCAATCTTCCATAGAAGAACGAGCAATGATTCCTGTTTGGGATTTTTCTATTGTTGGGGTAGATTCGGATTCCATTACTTTAGAGGTTTCCTCAAAAGAAGGACAACAATACCGGATGCTAGACTATGCAGGACAGTTGGTGAAAGAGGGAACCCTGTATACGAATGTAATTCCTATAGAAGGTCTACAACCCGGGTTGTATTTTGTATCCCTTAATAGGGGAAACTCAATCATTACAAAGAAATTTATAAAAAGATAACGAGAATTGGTATTGGTTATGCGTTATAAAAGAACACCGCTTAAAAAAGGGGTGTTTTTTTCTTATGGTTGCTAACTAATATAGTTCCAGATATTTTTATGCTTGGCAAGTTGCTGGTAGGTATATAAAATGATTTTGTTTTTTTCTAAGGATAGCGCTGGATCCTCTTTTAATATTTTGAGGGCGTAATAACGCGCTGTTTTTAGAATGTCATTATCACGTACAATATCTGCTATTTTCAGGTTGAGAACACCACTTTGTTGGGTCCCCATAATATCTCCGGGACCTCTTAATTTTAGATCGACCTCTGCGATATCAAAACCATCATTGGTTTGTGTCATGGTTTCTATGCGTACTTTGCTATCCGATGATAACTTGTATCCGGTCATGAGAATACAAAAACTCTGATCTGCTCCACGTCCTACACGTCCGCGTAATTGGTGTAATTGAGAGAGTCCGAATCGTTCAGCACTTTCGATAATCATCACGCTGGCATTAGGGACATTCACACCTACTTCTATTACCGTGGTAGCCACCATGATTTGTGTTTCTCCTCGTACGAACCGATCCATTTCATAATCTTTATCCGCGGGTTTCATCTTACCATGTACAATAGATATTTGGTATTTTGGCATTGGAAAATACCGGACAACACTGTCATACCCATCCATCAGATCTTTATAATCCATCGCTTCGGATTCCTGAATGAGCGGATAGACAATGTAAGCTTGTCGTCCTTTTTCGATTTCTTCCTGAATAAATTTGAATACTTTTAGTCGGTTACTATCATACCGATGTACTGTTTTAATGGCTTTTCTTCCGGGAGGAAGCTCATCGATTATAGAGATATCCAAATCCCCGTATAAACTCATTGCAAGTGTTCTGGGAATAGGAGTGGCCGTCATCACTAATATATGAGGTGGGTAGGTGTTTTTATGCCATAGTTTGGCACGTTGTGCTACTCCAAATCGATGTTGTTCATCTATAATGGCAAGCCCCAGGTTTTTGAATTGTACTTTGTCTTCCAGAATAGCGTGTGTTCCTACTAATAGATGTAGGGAACCATCTTCGAGAGCTGCGGCAATTTCTCGTCTTTCTTTTGCTTTAGTACTTCCCATTAATAATCGAACATTGATAGGCAGGTCTTTGGTTAATTCTGTAATTCCCTGATAATGTTGATTTGCCAAAATAGCAGTTGGAGCCATTAGGCATGCCTGAAAATTATTATCCATGGCTAATAAAATAGTCAGTAGGGCAACGATTGTTTTTCCAGAACCTACATCCCCCTGTAATAAACGATTCATCTGGGCACTACTTCCCATATCTTTTCTGATTTCTTTGATCACTCGTTTTTGAGCTCCTGTCAGTTCAAAAGGAAGATGATTAGAATAGAAATCATTAAAATGATCACCTACATGTGTAAATGGATACCCTTTTATTTTTCGTTTGCGGACTAATTTTTTTGTAATGAGTTGTAATTGGATATAGAAGAGTTCTTCAAATTTTAAACGATACTGTGCCTTAGCGAGAACTTCCTGGTTTTTGGGAAAGTGAATATTAAACATGGCTTCACTTTTTGAAATCAATTTTAATTCGCCTAAAATTTCCTGTGAAAGCGTATCATAAAACCGAGCTTTGGTCTCAATAAAGAGCTGTTGCATGATTTTATTAATCACCCGATTCGTAATTCCTTTATTGGTAAGCTTTTCTGTAGAAGGATAAACCGGTTGCATCGAAATTCTAAGATTTTTTTCATGCTCCGTAAGTAACTCCATCTCAGGGTGTGGCATATTAAAACCATTATAGTATTTGGTTTTGCCAAAAATAACATAAGGAGTGTTTAGTTTTATATTTTCTTTAATCCATTTATGACCTCTAAACCATACCAGTTCCATCTCTCCGGTATCATCAATAAATTTGGCGACCAGGCGTTTTCCTCTTTTTTGAGCAACCGTTTTGAGATGAATGATCTTTCCTACCATTTGAACTTCAGCAGAAGTACGCTGTAATTCATTGATCTTATAGTATCTGGTTTTGTCAATATAGCGGTTGGGAAATAAGTTAATCAAATCCTGATACGTATGGATTCCTAATTCCGACCGAAGTAAGTCAGCCCTGGCAGGACCAACACCTTTTAAATAATCAATTGGGGTTTGTAGGATAGTAGGATTCATCTGAGCGAAGATACTACATCTGATAAAATAGTTCAATACAGACCATAAAATTTGAGATACAGATAGGAAGAATCGGTAGAAATACATCGCAATATTGCCACAATGCGGTTTTAAAATCGTTATTTTGGCAGATCTTTTGTTAGAGAGAACATATCAGTTCTACTGACAGATAGTATGCGTAATTAAAAGTTTATTCGTGTGAAACAGTTTTTGACATTCCTTATTATTAGTATCTATTCTATAGCGATAGTAAAGGCTTCTGATACTTATTTAGAAAAAGAACAGCCTGCCATTGATTTCTTAACAGGAAAAGCCAGTATATCGCTAGATGCAAAGAGTAAAAAAGTAACGGGGACAGTTACCTATACAATGACGGTAGAAGAACTAACAGAGACGGTGTTTATCGATGCACAGAAGATGGTAATTCATTCGGCAACACTGGATGGAGTAAAAGCGAACTATTCATATGACGATAAAAAAATAAGGATAACGAATTCGTTGAAAAAAGGGAAACAATATACCTTAAAAATCCAATATGAAGCACAACCTCAAAAAGCATTGTATTTCTTAAAAGATTATCAGGGAAATGACCAAATATGGACACAAGGTCAAGGGAAATACAGTTCGAACTGGATTCCTAGTTTTGATGATATGAATGAGAAGGTAATTTTTGACCTGACGATTCGCTACCATAAAGATTATGAAGTGATCGCCAATGGGAAGTTACAGAAAAAAGAAATGATCAATGATTCTATTCAATCCTGGACCTATGATATGAAAGATCCGATGAGTAGTTATTTATTGGCTATGGTCGTAGGGAAGTATGATAAAATTGTCGAAACATCTAAGAGTGGAATTCCATTAGAGATGTACTATTATCCTGCGGATAAGGATATGTTCGAATCGACCTATGCCCATAGTACCCGAATTTTTAATTTTCTGGAAGAAACCATTGGAGTTCCTTTTCCCTGGCAAAATTATAAACAAATCCCTGTAAAAGACTTTTTATATGCCGGCATGGAAAATACGGGAACTACAATATTCTCAGATGCTTTTGTAGTGGATGAGGTGGCATATCAAGACAGAAACTATATAAATGTCAATGCCCATGAATTGGCACATCAGTGGTTTGGTGATTTGGTTACAGAAACAGAAGGAAAACATCATTGGTTACAAGAAGGTTTTGCAACCTATTATGCCTTGCTGGCAGAAAAAGAGATTTTTGGCTCGGATCATTTTTATTATAAATTGTATGAGAGTGCAGAGCAACTGACAGCAGCTTCAGAGAAAAAAGAAGCGACCAGTTTACTAGATGCCAAAGCAACTTCACTGACTTTTTACCAGCGGGGAGCCTGGGCGTTGTTTGCATTGGAAAATGAGATTGGAGCAACTAATTTTAAAATAGCAATCAATAATTACCTGGAAACACATCGATTCAAAAATGTAAATACAGATGATTTTATAACTATTGTAGAAGAAGTAAGTGGAAAAGACATGTCATTGTACAGAAAATTGTGGTTGGAACAGGTAGCATTTCCATCTCAAGAAGCATTGGAAATATTGGCACAGATTCCTTTTATTAAAAACTATCTGAGCTTAGCTAAGGAACGAACACAACCATTGGCAGGAAAATGGGGAACTTTGGCAAGGGGTTTAGATGGATTGGTGAATGATTTTATAGGGCAGGAAGTTATCTATCAATTACAGGGAGAGACATCACCGGAAGCGATTGCTCTGTATGACAAAGCTTTTGATACGGATAATCTGATTGTTCGGCAGACCATAGGTACTACGATGAATACGATTCCTAAAAGCCTTAAAAAACAATTCGAATCATTATTGTCTGATGCTTCATATGCGACTAAAGAAGCGGCGTTATATCACCTTTGGGTAAATTTTCCCAATGATAGAGCAAGCTATCTGGATCAAACCAAAGACGTAATCGGTTTTTCTGATAAAAATGTACGTACCTTATGGTTGGTTCTGGCATTGAGTACTAAAGGGTATCACATTGATAAACATCAGGATTTTTATAGTGAATTATCAGCATATACCTCTCCTGCATATCACTTTAGTACCCGGGAGAATGCTTTTTCATATCTGGAGAGCCTAGGTGCTTTTTCTGATACATCATTAGCCTATCTGATAGAGGGAGCGACACATCATAACTGGAGATTCAGAAATTTTTGCAGAAAAATAGTAGATAATTTACTGAAGGATTCTAAATATCAAAAGAAATATGTAGCTTTAAAGGATCGATTGTCCGAAAAGCAACAAGCATTTTTGGAGCGAAAGTTAACCCCAAAGTAAACAAAGCTATGCGAGCATTAGTCATTTCCGGAGGAGGGAGTAAAGGAGCCTTTGCAGGAGGTGTTGCGCAGCATTTGATCCAGGATTTGGGAATGGAGTATGATTTGTTTCTGGGAACTTCTACCGGAAGCTTATTAGTTTCTCATCTGGCATTGTCTAAAATCGAAGAAATAAAAGAAATTTATACTTCTGTTACTCAGCAATCAATTTTTTCTAATTGCCCTTTTAGTATCAAGAAAAAAAAAGGGTATGAGATTATAGGAATTAATCATTATAATGTATTGCGGAATCTGATTCGGAGGAAGAAATCATTTGGAGATAGTACAAACCTTAGAACGTTACTTTCTGAATCTATTCCCCGGGAGTATTATACGAGCCTTAGAGAAAGCTCAAAAGATATTATCGTTACGGTAACAAATTTGTCTACTAATGAAGTAGAATACAAATCGATCAAAGCGTGTACATATGAGGACTTTCTGGATTGGATATGGATTTCGTGTAATTACCCTCCTTTTATGAGTCTGGTACGAAAAAACCATTGTGATTATGTAGATGGAGGATTAGGGTCAATGGTCCCCATAGAAGAAGCAATTACCAGAGGCGCTAAAGAAATAGATGTTATTATTCTGGAAACTGAAGTAAATCACTTAAATAGAATGCCTACTAAAAACCCCTTTTCCTTGATTACCAATATGGTTAACTTTATGATGGATCAGATCGAAATACAAAACATAAGAATAGGAAAGTTCAAAGCAATGAATCAGGAAGTGTCGATGAATCTGTATTATACTCCAACGGTATTAACGACTAATTCTTTGATTTTTGACAAAGTAAAAATGACCAAATGGTGGAAAGATGGCTATGAATTTGCTAAAAAACAAAACCGATTTAATAGAGTATAAAGTATGAGAGCATTAGTTATTTCTGGAGGCGGTAGTAAAGGAGCTTATGCTGGAGGAGTGGCAGAATACCTCATAGAACAGGAAAAAAGAAGATACGACCTCTTCTTAGGAACGTCTACCGGAAGCTTATTGATTCCTCAATTAGCGCTGGGCAATGTATCCAAGGTAAGAGAGATTTATACCAATGTTACCCAACATACTATTTTTAATATCAATCCCTTTATCGTACGAAAAAAAGGAAATAGGGAGTTTGTCTCTATAAATTTCTTTTCTTCTTTATTACAGTTTATCAAAATGAAACGAACCTTCGGAGAGAGTAAAAATCTGAGACGTTCTATACGCAGAAATTTTTCTGAAGTGGAATTTGATGAGGCTAAGGCGAAAGTAAAGGATATTGTTGTTACCGTATCAAACCTGACGAAGAACCGAACAGAATATAAGTCGATTAACGATTTCTCATATGAGGATTTTTGCGATTGGATTTGGATTTCCTGTAATTATGTTCCGTTTATGAGTTTGGTTACCAAAGAAAACTGTGAATATGCAGATGGAGGGTTCGGTTGTATCGTGCCCATTAGAGAAGCGATTCGCCGTGGAGCAACAGAGGTCGATGCAATTATTCTGGAATCAGAAAATATGGAATATCACAAGGTATTGGGGAAAAACCCATTCTCATTAATGGTTGGACTGTATGGTTTTATGCTGGATCAGGTGGAACGACATGATACCTTACTGGGCAAATTAGCAGCTACGCATAATGATGTCAAATTAAACCTGTATTATACGCCTAGTAAATTGACAGAGAATTCATTGATCTTTAATAAAAAACTGATGCGTACGTGGTGGAAGCAAGGATATGAATATGCTGCTCAAAAAGCCAAACGAAGAGAAGAGAACAAATTGAAAGATATAGATATGTCCGGATAACAGTATACCCGGACACCTCGTTGTATATTATATGTAAGTTGCTGTAGTTGTTATTCCTGTTAGAATAGGATTAAAACAATTCTCCAACCTCATTTTTTATAAAGGTTAGTGCAATATCGCTGGGAGATCCTTTTTCAACTATTTCTGTAAGAATAGCTTCTCTAAGTGCATCAGCATCCTTTATACTATCCTGTAAAGAAGATTTTCTGATAAGGGTAATGATGCCATTCTTAGCAGCTTTTATTCGATTCCAGCATTCATCAGAAAGATAGATTTGCTGCGTGAGATTGTGTTCGAATTCTTGTTCTATTGTATTGATTAGTAAGGATTCATAGCTTTTTTTATCCTCGGCAATTGGAGGGGTTCTCAATAACAGTTTCCCAGGAGAAACTCTTTCCAGAAACAATGCCATTCGTTCATAGGCTTGTAATCGTAAGGGCAATGCTTGTTTTTGATGTTCCCTGTGTAATAAATACCGGCGGCGTTTTTCTTCATTCTTGGTATGAAGATTAAAAAAATAGATGGTAATGACAGCAATAAGTGCTGAGGGGATTAAGGATAATAAAATGGTTTCAATAGTCATTGTAATGTAAAAAAATAAGGTTAAGCTTCTACTTGTTTAGAATGTCCGCCAAGATACATACAATCTTTTAAACTTTGCATACCGGAAAAAGGAACCGGAGTTTTTGAATATTTAAAAGAGGTCTCCAGCGTTTTTGTCAATTCTCCGTCATCTACATTAAGATCAATATCTTGCATAGTAAATTGACAGGGGTGTTCATAACCTGAAGCATGAGTTATTTCTACAAATTCTTTTCGAAAGGTTTTGAAGTACTGTGCTAATCGATCAGCCTTGAGGGGAATATTGATTCCGCTTTGCAACCACATACTTTGTGTTGCAATTCCCGTAGGGCATTTATTGGTATGACAAATTTGAGCTTGTATGCACCCGATACTCATCATGGCTTCTCTGGCAACATTGATACAGTCAATTCCCATAGCAAATGCCATTGCTGCCTTTGCGGGAAACCCCAGTTTTCCGCTTCCGATAAAAACAATGCGATCAGTAAGTTCATATTTCTGAAATATTTTATAAATAGCAGTGAATCCGTAAACCCAGGGTAAGGAAACGTGATCAGCAAAACTCGGAGGAGCAGCTCCTGTTCCACCTTCACCTCCGTCTATCGTAATAAAGTCAGGTCCTCTATCAGTTTCTTTCATGAGTTTAGCGAGTACTTCCCATTGTTCAGTTTTTCCGATAGCAGCTTTGATACCTACAGGTAATCCAGTTTCTTCGGCAATATCTTCTATAAACTCTAACAATTCAGGAACAGTACTAAAAGCGGTGTGTGCAGAGGGGGATAGTACATCTTTTCCTATTTCAACTCCTCTGATTTCTGCAATTTCAGGAGTAATTTTTGATCCTGGGAGTACTCCGCCTTTCCCGGGCTTGGCTCCCTGAGATAACTTTATTTCGATGGCTCTGACAAAAGGGTTATTTTGTACTAGTTCCTTCATTTTATCCATGGAAAAATTACCGTCTTTTCCTCTTACTCCAAAATATCCTGTCCCGAAATGGAATACAACATCACCTCCATTACTGTGATAGGGAGATAATCCCCCTTCTCCTGTATTGTGGTATGCATCACATCCCTTAACTCCAAGGTTAAGAGATTCCACGGCTTTTGCAGATAGAGACCCAAAGCTCATTGCAGAAATATTGATTACAGATGCCGGGCGATATGGTTTTCTTCTTTTATTATAGCTTCCCATAACTTTGGCACAGGGAAGAAATGTTTTGTCTTTTTTACTGGGATGATTTTCCGAAGGTTGAAAAGGAATCATACAGTTTTTTATAAAAATGTGTTGATGAAGATAGATGTCTCTATCTGTTCCAAACCCTTCGTAATTGTTTTCCTTTTTGGAAGAGGCGTATACCCAGCCTCTTTCAATTCTGTTAAAAGGTAATTCTTCTCTGTTATTCGCTACAAAATACTGTCTTATTTCTGGTCCGATACTCTCCAGGGCATATCGAAAGTGCCCAACAATCGGGAAATTATGACTAATTGTATGTCTCTTATTAAAAAAGACATCCCTGATTGCGACGAGACAGAGAATAATTAGAATCCATCCCCACCATGGGATTGATTGAATAAACGTAAAAAAAACTTCCATATAGTTATTCGTGATTTAAATAGTCAATAGCTAATTGCGAAAGCACTTTTACGCCTAATAAAAGGCCGCTTTCATCAATTTTAAAATAGGGGGTATGATGCGACGGCGGATTAGTATCGTCAATGGCTTTTCCTCCCAGAAAGAAATAAAAACCGGGGACTTTTTCCTGAAAATAAGAAAAATCTTCTCCTCCGGTGGTCGCTTGTGCCAGGATTACATTTTGTTTTCCTGCGATTCCTTCTATTGTAGGAAGCATTTGTTTTACTAATTTGTGATCATTATAGGTAATTGCGGTATTGTTTTGGAATTCAATAGTTGCTTCTCCTCCGTATGCTTTGGCGATAGCAGGAACCATTTCTTGCATTCTTCGTATGATAAGGCTTCTCATTTGTGTATCTAAGGTACGTACAGTACCGATCATTTCTGCCGTATCAGGAATAATATTAAAACGAACCCCACTGGTAATTTTTCCTACTGTAATAACGGCAGCTTCTTTTACCAACGGAGCCTCTCTACTCACAATAGTTTGCAATCCGTCTATAATCTTAGCAGAGATAATCACAGGATCGACCCCAGTCCAGGGGGCAGATCCATGGGTTTGTTTTCCCTGAACCTTAATCACGAATCTTTCTACTGCAGCCATTGTAGCTCCCGGAGTATATCGAATCATACCAACAGGTGTCCCTGAGTTGATGTGTAACCCGAAAATAGCATCTACATCTGGGTTTTTCAGCACTCCTTCTTTAATCATTAGTTTAGCACCTCCTTCTTCTCCTGGAGGAGGACCTTCTTCTGCTGGTTGGAAAATAAATTTGACAGTCCCGTTTAGTTTGTTTTTATGACTGCTGAGTGTTTTGGCTACCCCCATAAGGATAGCGGTATGTGTATCGTGACCGCAGGCATGACTAACACCTACTTCTTGATCAAGGAAGGTTGTTTTCACAGTAGATTTAAATGGGATGTCCACTTTTTCTGTTACAGGAAGGGCATCAATATCAGCTCTTAAGGCTACTGTTTTGCCTTGTTGTTTTCCTTTTAAAATGCCGACTACTCCTGTTTTTGCAACATTTTCTGTTACTTCCATTCCTAATGAGGTAAGGAAAGTGGCTATCTTTTTAGCTGTTTTGAACTCTCTGTTGGATAATTCCGGATTTTGATGAAAGTCACGTCGCCATTTAATTACTTGTTTTTCTACATTTTCAGCGGTTGAATTGATAGCAGGATCTATTTTTTGAGCCTGAAGAAAGAAACAGGAAAGAAGAAATGTGATGCCTACTAGGTATTGATTGTTTTTCATGGAGTTAAAAGTTGATAAGACGAAAGTTTGTGTTTTGTAATTGTACCAATGCAGTCATTGCAGAAAGAGCAAACTGTACTTGTGGAAGTGTTTGTTGTTTCGTGATGTTGCGATATGCCGCTGTTTGTCCACAGAGAATAATTTTTACCCCTTGCTCTGAAAGTAGCTGAATCAATGGTGTATTTGGGTTTTTTATATGGTATTTTTTCTGGTATGCAGTATTGTTTAAAACATCAAATGCAGCATCTCCATGGATGACTAGCGCCACTTTGATCTTGTCAAGAGGAACTCCTGCTTTGTAATGCATATTTATAAACCTGGCTGCCGTATTGATTAGTGGATTGACCTTAGCAGGAGCACCAAACGACCGCCCTACATCAAATACGGCTTTAAAGTCTTGAGAAAGATCAGTTTTAAAATCAGGGTTCTCTACAGTATAAGTACTTCCATATTCCTTTATAATGTCGTTGTTTTGTTTAGAGTGTTGTCCCATACATGTAAAAGAGAGTAAGAAACATAATGTCCAGATACTATATTTATGAGAGGAATGTATGTATAAAATAACGAATTGATAGTGCGATGTAAACAGAGCATCAATATGTGTCGAATTCTTATTTTGTTCCATGTTTATCCCAAAATATATGTTTTTTCTTAAATATATTTAAAAAATCACATCTTAAACAAGTTAAGATGTGATTTTCTGATATTTTGATTCTTATAAAGATTGAGTTTTTATAAGAGGTATTTATATGGTACAGGAAATATATCTGATCCTAAAGAATAAAGTATTTGAGAAAAGTCTCTTTAGAAAGTAGAGATTCGTTCCTGTAAATACCTTATAGTTTTGCGAATTTACCTTTGGCTTTATTGTTTATTAATAAAATATATAATCCACTGGATAATACATCTATATTAATCTCTCTGACCGGGTCCATTTCCTGAACAATAATTCCTTTCAGGTCGACAATTGTTAATGAACGATCTTTTTGAGTGAGCCCTTCTACAATCAATTCTTTGGTTATAGGGTCTATATAATATTTTAATACTTCTGTCGATTGGCTAATATTTACTTGTGTTAGGGAAACGAAGAAAGGATCAGTAAAAGAACTACACCCTAATTCGTTAAACACCTCTACAGTATAAGAACCTTCTTTTTCAGGAAGTAGTGTAGGGGATGTGGCTTCTTCTATAAGGACATCATTAATATACCATTTGTAATTAGTATGAGATGTGGATAATGATAGTGTTTTGGTATCTGTTATCTGTATTATTGGCTTTTCTGGGGTGTCATTTACCACCACTTGTACAGGTGTTCGTGTCTTGGAAATACAGTTATTGAGTGCACCTTCTATATAATAAGTTTTAGTTTCAGATAATTGTGGTGTGGTAAATTCATTTCCGGTTGCGATTGCCTCTCCACCTGTAGATGTTTCGAACCAGCTGTAATTACTGTTTCCGGAAATAGAAAGCATAACTGTCTCTCCTGTACAGATGTTTTGATCACTTACTGTAGGGGAATCCGGAAGATTTATTGATACAATGTCTTTTTTAATATTTACATTTTTACCATATGGATTGGTAGAAGTCAAGGTAATTGTATAGTTCCCATTAGCGGTATACGTATGTGTAGGGTTTTGTTCGGTAGCTGTAGTTCCATCTCCAAAATCCCATAAGTATTCAGTAGCCTGATTAAATGTTTCATCTGTAAATTGTACTTCATCACAACTTACCTGTACAGAAAAATTAGCCAATGGCGGCAGGTTGTTATCTCCAGGAGTATAGGTGCCGGAAATGTAATAATTACCAAGAGAAGAATAATCAGTATATCCATTAGAAGGGGTCCCATCTCCAACACCATCTATTTCCAGAAAGTATTGCCCTTTTTCTAAGGTTTGATTGATAGCTGCATGTTGCCCTTCTGGGTTAGAAAGGGTAATTTCTTCTCCAATTCCGTTTAATAACCGAACTTGAATGTCTAAGTTGGCATGAGTAGCTTCTGTTTCTATGGATAGAGAAACATCTCCTGTTTCTGTAACAAAAGAGAAAACATCTTTATCTGCACGGGTAGTGATAATGCCTTTATTGTTATCTGCACTTACAACTCCCTGATCACTGACTAGAATAGGAGTAGCCTGTTCACTGGTATCAGCATGGTCATCATCTCTGTGACCTACATTGTTTCTATTGTTCGCAATGATGGCGATATCGTCTTCTCGCTGAGTAGCATTGGTGTATTCTCCACGGCTCCACTGACCAATGGAGTTACTGGCACTCCATCCCATAATTGGTCCCCAATTGCCATGACCACTATAATATTCTGTTTTCTCCTGATTAGGGTTTTGTTGACCATCATGAGATAATCCTAGTGCATGACCTACTTCATGAGAACCTGTTTCTCCAGCTACTCTGGCATTTCCAATATTAAATACCCAACATGGATTGTCGGTTTGCCCTTCGGAAAAAGAGTTTAAATAAGCAACACCTCCAGAGTCCGGCTCAGCATCTGTAGTCGGTGTAAAGATACACTTCATTCGCTGTGTCCTTGGAGCAGCATCAAATACAGCTCTTCTCGTTGTAACATTAATATTAAAAGGACGAAAATCAACTGCCATGATATGCCATATCTCTTCGATCTGTCTGGTAGAGAAGTTTGTCGGTTGTGCATCAATTCTAGCTCCATTCAACCACCAGGTGTTTTCTACAATTTCCCCGTCAAAATCCAGGTATACAACTCCGGCGGCACCAGGCAAACTTTCTAGTTCCGGAATTACCTGATTGTTTTTTCCGGTGGATTTTTCCGGTTTTTTTAGTTTTTCATAATTAACACAGAGAATACTGTGAATATCAACTTTCTTACTATAGATTTTGCCATCTGTATTGGCAAAAATTTTATAGGCACTTTCTTTATCTTTTAAAAGAACATGTCCTTCTACAACGTTTTCGTGTACAAGGAAAACAAAAGAAGAATTGGGTTCATTAACAATGTTTCCCAGATAAGAGGAAGTATGTCCTGAAGTTATTTTATTTTTTATAGCAAAAGACATTGATATGCCCTTTTCTATTGTAATGTCAAGGTTTTTTGATTTCGTTGATTCAATTTCCTGGATAAAGTTGTTTATATCTGATGAAATCAGATAATCAGCGGGAACTTGACCAAAAGAAATAAAAGTAATAAACAGTAGGTTTAGTAAGATAAAGGGGGTTAGGTTCGTATGATTCATTTTTTTAATTAACGAGTTTGTTTACTTTGTTTTTTAAAGGGGGACCGACGCAAGGTAATTAAATATTTTTAGCTTTAAGAGGGGCTTTGTTAACATATAAATATTTTTTCGTTTATTTTTTTTAAATAATTGCGTTTTTCGTAAACATGCTCTTGGTAGCTGAATATAAAAAACTCTCAATGTTGTAGGTAGAACGTATGTATATGGTAGGAATTATTGAGAGTTTTTTTATATACCAGTTTTTCATGATTATGATATTCTAATAATTCTTTTTAATGGAATAATCGTGGATCCTTTTAGGATTACTTCTTTATCAGTAATTCCCCATATAGTAGTTTCCACTCTTTTTATCCCATTGTCGTCTACGAAAACAATTTTTACTTTTTGATGTTCTATATTTCCAAGAACCATTGCACGTTGTAATTCTAAAATTCGATCGATTTGATCTTTTCTTTTATTGAGTACTTCTTTTTTTGGAAATTTTAAAAATTTAATTTGTTCTTTTTCAATGGTTTGAATGTTCATGTTTGGGGTCATATGCATTAAGAATTTTGGGGTTTCAGCAATTTTTACTTTTTGGTTTGTTTGTTAATTTATGTAAAAATAGTGTTTTTTATCTATATTTTATGCTTTTTGTCGATGTTTTTTTAAATTTTATATTAAAAGGTAGGAAAAATGAGAGGTGAAAGACGCTTTTTATCTCTTATAAATAATCGTTTTATATTTTGTTCATAATTTATATGCATATTGGTTCTAAAAGATCGATACATTACTTAAATTTCACATCTTATTAAAGGAGTAAAGATTTGGAAGATTATATTGCAGAATTAAATGATGCGCAGCGAGCACCAACGCTTCAGGTTGATGGAGCGATGATTGTTATTGCAGGGGCAGGTTCCGGAAAAACCAGGGTATTGACATATAGGATTGCCTATCTGATGTATAAGGGAGTGGATTCGTTTAATATATTGGCATTGACTTTTACTAATAAAGCGGCCAGAGAGATGAAAGCCCGTATTGCTAAGATTGTAGGAGCAAGTGAAGCTAAAAACCTATGGATGGGAACTTTTCACTCTATTTTTGCAAAATTACTGAGGTATGAAGCAGATAAACTAGGGTACCCTTCTAATTTTACCATTTATGATACTCAGGATTCTCAGCGATTGATTTCTTCTATTATAAAAGAAATGGGACTGGATAAAGATATTTATAAATATAAACAGATTCAATCTCGTATTTCGTCCTATAAGAATAGTCTTATTACCGTAAAAGCATATTATCAGAATGCAGAGTTAATGGAGGCAGATGCTATGGCTAAACGCCCGAGGATGGGAGAAATTTATGAAGCCTATATGGATCGTTGCTTCAAAGCAGGTGCTATGGATTTTGATGATTTGTTGTTAAAAACCAATGAGCTGTTAAATAGATTCCCCGAGGTGTTAGCTAAGTATCAGGATCGTTTTAGATATATATTAGTAGATGAGTACCAGGATACGAATCATTCTCAGTACCTTATTGTAAGAGCACTGTCTGATAAGTTTCAGAATATATGTGTGGTAGGGGATGATGCGCAGAGTATTTATGCATTTCGAGGGGCGAACATTAATAATATTCTGAATTTTCAGAAGGATTATGATAATGTACAGATGTACCGTTTGGAACAGAACTATCGTTCTACTCGTAATATTGTAGAAGCGGCGAACTCAATTATAGATAAGAATAAAACGAAACTGGATAAGGTTGTTTGGACAGCTAATGAATATGGTCCAAAGATTAAAGTAAACCGGCTGATTACTGATGCTGATGAAGGAAGATATGTAGCGAGTTCTATTTTTGAAAACCAAATGGAACATCAGTTAGATAATGGAAAATTTGCCATTCTATATCGAACCAATGCGCAATCCAGAGCCATGGAAGATGCGCTGAGAAAACGCGGAATTCCGTATAGAATTTATGGAGGACTGTCATTTTATCAGCGAAAAGAGGTAAAAGACTTGCTGGGGTACCTTCGATTGATTGTAAACCCAAAAGATGAAGAAGCATTAAAGCGGGTTATTAACTATCCGGCAAGGGGGATCGGTCATGCGACTGTAGATAAGTTGATTGTAGCGGCGAATCACTACGGACGATCTATCTTTGAAGTTATTGAACATCTGGATAGAATTAATCTTAAGATTAATAGTGGTACGAAGACCCGACTAGAGAACTTCATGAATATGATTAAAAGTTTTCAGGTTAGTAATCAAACAATGGATGCTTTTGCTCTTACTGAAATGGTAGCAAAACAAACAGGTTTGGTACAAGAACTTAAAAAAGACAGTACCCCGGAAGGAGTGGCTCGAATGGAAAATATAGAAGAGTTACTCAATGGTATTCGGGATTTTGTAGAAGGGCAAAAAGAAGTAGTAGATAGTACTGGAGGTTTATCAGAATTTTTGGAAGATGTAGCCTTGGCAACCGATATGGATATGGATAAAGGGGATGATGATCGTGTTGCGTTAATGACTATTCACCTAGCCAAGGGATTGGAATTCCCATATGTTTATATCGTGGGGATGGAGGAAGACTTGTTTCCATCGGGAATGAGTATGAATACCCGAAGTGAACTGGAAGAAGAAAGACGTCTTTTTTATGTAGCACTGACCAGAGCAGAGACACAAGCATATCTTACCTATGCACAATCAAGGTATCGTTGGGGGAAGCTGGTAGATGCTGAGCCTAGCCGTTTTATAGAAGAAATTGATGACCAATACCTGGAGTATATAACACCAATAGAAACTCGAAGGTATAAGCCTCTGGTGGATAAGGATATTTTTGGAGAAGTAGATAAGAGTAAGTTACGATTAAAAAAGCCTATCTCAGGAACTCCTCCATTGGCACATAAACCGACAGAAGAACAGTTAAGGAAATTACGTAAGTTACGACCTGTGTCTAATGCTCCTTCAGGTTCGACAAGAATTACAAGTACCCCGTCTGATAATCTAGCGGCAGGAATGAGAGTAGAACATATGCGATTTGGGCTAGGGAAAATTGTTAGAGTAGAGGGAATGGGTCAAGACAGGAAAGCAGAAATTAATTTTGATAACGGAGGGTTAAAAAAACTGTTACTTCGCTTTGCTAAGTTGAAAGTTATTGAGTAATAGAGCTTTTTTGTTAATTATATGTATATTCACTAATAACCGCTATTTTTTATTTGTTAATAAAGAATAATAAACCAATGTATGGCAGCATTTATAAAATTATATAATGATAATCCTAATCCGAGAGAGATTGAAAAAATTGTAGCATGTCTGAAAAAAGGCGGTGTTATTATTTATCCGACGGATACAGTGTATGGCTTAGGGTGTGATATTACAAATGTCAAAGCATTGGAACGCATTGCAAAAATCAAAAATGTAAAATTAGCAAAAGCTAATTTCTCCTTTGTTTGTAAAGATCTTAGTAATTTATCAGATTATGTACGACAGATTGATAATCGTACTTTTAAGTTGCTAAAAAGAACATTGCCGGGACCGTATACCTATATATTGCCTGGGAGTAATAACTTGCCAACTGTCTTCAAGAAAAAGAAAACAGTTGGAATTCGAATTCCAGAGAATTCTATCAGTAATGCAATTGTAGAAGCGTTAGGGAATCCTATTGTCTCTAGTTCGATTCATGATGAAGATGAGGTAATTGAATATACAACAGACCCAGAATTAATTCTGGAGAAGTGGGATCACTTAGTAGATATTGTTATTGATGGAGGCTACGGAGGGAATATTCCTTCTACAATTATTGATTTAACTGATGAAGACCCTGTGATAGTAAGAGAAGGAAAAGGAGAGATTGACATCTTTTAATAAGTGTCTAATACTCGGGTTTCTATACTCCGGGAAAATTTATAATAAAAAAAATCCCTGAATACATCAGGGATTTTTTTTATAGAGAAGGGATTATTCTTTTATGAGGTTTATTTCTACTCGTCTGTTTTGTTCCCTTCCGGTTTTAGTTTTATTGGTCGCAATAGGTTTTTCTTCTCCATGACCTATAGAAGACAGTCTCACAGCGTTAATACCTTTACTGATTAAATGTGTTTTTACTGCATTGGCCCTGGCATCTGATAATTTTAGGTTGAAAGCGTTGCTTCCTGAACTATCTGTGTGTCCTTCTATTTTGAAAGCTGCTTTAGGATATTCATTTAATATTTTTACAATATCATCTAATACTTCGAATGAGCTTTTCTTGATAGTGGCTTTTCCTGAGTCGAATAAAATAGTCTTGGCATATTCATTAAGTGTTTTCTGAACTTCTTGAGTTACCTTTACTTCCGGACATCCGTTATTTGCTACGGTACCTGCTTCATTAGGACAGTTATCATCCTTGTCCAATATACTATCACCATCTGTATCTGGCCATGGGCATCCGTTGTTCTCTACAGGACCAGCCTCTTCAGGGCATTGATCATCTTTGTCCAAGATCGTATCTCCATCTGTATCAGGCCATGGGCATCCGTTGTTTTCTACAGGTCCTGCTTCTTCAGGGCATTGATCATCTTTATCAAGTACTGTATCTCCATCCGTATCCGGCCATGGGCATCCGAAGTTTTCTTCTGGACCTGCTTCTTCAGGACAATCATCAACTTTGTCTAATACACCATCTCCGTCTTTGTCCTTTAACCTAGATTGATATACAGGTATTTTTAATCCTGCATATACATCAGCAGCTTTGGAATCATTACTTAGTAAAACTGATAATACAGACCCAGAACCTACATAGAGAGGACCTGCTCTGAACCCTGCTCCCCATTGGAATCCTGAGTATTGTTGTAGGCTAATAGGGGAGTAAAAGCTAAACCATTTTCTCTCGAATCGAGGTGTTAGAGATAGCATGTTTGCAACTTGATTAGCGTTTTCTTTTGTTTTTGATACCAGTGATAAATCTGTGTTCAGGTTTACATAGAAGTAATTGTTTATGTTCCAGTCAGCGGTAAGGTGTAATGCAGAAGGAAGTACTGCTTTTGAAGTACCTCCTGATCGTACTAAGGTATATAGGTTTTCTAACTTATCATCAAAATCGTCGAAGTTATTAAAGTCATCTTCTCCTATAGCGTTTGTTATATCGTACACTTCTTCGGTAGATTCATCATATGAGATTGCCCCGAGATCGGTAATTGATAAACCAAACTTTAGTTTGTATTTGTTAACATCTTTTGGTAAGTAAGTTTTTCCTTTACTATCCTTGATTTTATAAGAGTCAATTTCTGGTCTCCATTCATATACAACTCCAAAATCAACACCGATTCCTGTGGCACCGTTTTGCAGTTTTAAATCTTCAAAATCTTCTTTTACATTATTGCTATATCCATAAGCGACTTCTCCTTGAGTATCGATGCTACCTGTTCTGTTTCCTCCGGGTAATAAAGTACCGTCTGCATCGTAATCAATTAGTACATTTCTACCGTAGGCATAAGAATTTCCTAATCCCTGTAAATATTTTAGTGTGATTCCTCCTTTCAGGAAATTTGTGTCGTTATTAAGAATAACGCGTGCATATGAGACACCAATTTCAGCCCAGGCATGAGTGGTTGCAAAAATATCTCCTTCGTTTATAAAGAAGTCATTACTGGTATCTAAGTCATTTTCAAAATTATCAAAAGTATCTCCATTTATTTCATTGACATTGACAAAGGCTCTGGCTCGGGTAAAAACGGCAATAGAACTTTTTTCATTTAGATTGAACATAAAAGCTGGTCCAAATACATCTACATTCCCGAATCCATAATTCTTTTCTTTCGGGGATTTGGTTCCATCTCTATCAAAATCAAAGTCGCTGTCCAGGAGTTTATCAAGATCAGTACTGTAATAATCATTTCCTCCTAGAGCACTTGCTCCGGCTAAATGGATATCTGTCTTGAATCGCGAGTCAACAATATTAGCAGGGTTACTGATAACACTATTTACACCGCTATAATTATCAGTTAAAAAACCGATAAATGATTGTGCCTTAATAGAGACAGATGCGCATAGACATAGCCCTAGAAATAAGGTTTTTTTCATAGTTTAATTGGTTTAAGTTATGATTAGATTTTAGCAATGCAAAAGTATTCTTATTTTTTTTGAAAAATCAAGGGAAGTGTTAGTTAATTGCAGTGTTTTCATTAAATAGGTTTTAAGTGGTTGATATTCTTAAAATTAAAAAAAGGGTTGCCAACTGGCAACCCTTTTTTTAATTCTTTCTGGAAATCAGTAATTACTGTCCGTTATTGGAAGCTTTTTTCATTCCATCTTCTATCATATTGTAGAATTGATCTAGTTTAGGAAGTACAACGATTCTTGTACGTCTGTTTTTTGCTCTGTTTTCGGCAGAACTGTTATCGGCTACAGGGATGTAGTGGCTACGTCCGGCTGCTGTCATACGTTTAGGATCTACTCCAAATGTATTTTGTAATACCCGTACTACTGCCGTTGCTCTTTTGACACTTAAATCCCAGTTATCTAATAAAACTTTATTTTTAATTGGCACATTATCAGTATGTCCTTCTACCAGGAATTCGATATCTGGTTTGTCGTTTACTACTTTTGCTACTTTACCTAGCACAGACTTTGCTTTACTAGATACATTATAACTACCACTTTTGAATAAAAGTTTATCAGAGATAGAAACGTAAACAACTCCTTTTTCTACATTTACTTCGATATCTTCATCTGCAAGGTTTCCTAGGGCTCCTTTTAGACTGGTAACTAAGGCTAATGTCACAGAGTCTTTTTTGTTTAATGCATCATTCATAGTTTTGATCTGTAGATCTTTTTCTTTGATGCTTTCCAGTGAGCGCTCTAAGTTTTCTGCCTCTTTTGTTGATAGGGTAGCAAGGTTACCAACATTGTTAAGTAGGGCAGCATTTGTATTTTTTAGGTTTTTTACTTGATCCTGAAGTACTTTTAACTCAGATTTAGAACTAGCTTTCTCTTCAAGACAGCTATTTAGCTTTACGGTAGCTGTGTTTAGTAAGTCTTGGGTTTCTTTCTGTTTGGCTTCTAGCTCGGCAAATTTTTTCTGAGATACACAGGAAGATAAAAATACCGCCATAGAGGCCCCAATAATCATCGCTTTTTTCATTAGAAAATTTGTTTTAGTCTTTAGTTCTAGTTTATAAGACTCAAAATTATTAAAAATGTGACAGGACGTACGGCTATTAACAATAATTTAGTTTTTTTATCCCAGAACTAATTTAGTTTTTTTTGGTTTAGTATATAGTATATCCATACAACGGAGTAAATAGAATAATATTTTTCCTTTTTGGGGAGTTTTTTTCTTTTTTTTAGTAAGCTTTTTATAGCGGTATAAAAGCCAAAATGCGCTTTTAAAATGGCTGGGATATGAGATGGTTTTTTGTCGATTAAAAATTTAATAGCTGCAATTCCATCAAGAAACAAACGCAAAAGAATGATTAGCCAGACGTTTCTTCCTTTAACATTTTTTAATAGAGAGTATAAGCTATTTCTATAATTAAGATAGGTTTTTTTTGGGTTCATATTGTTTAGCGTTGCCCCTCCCAGGTGGTACACGGTAGAGGTACCGACATAAAGTACCTGGTATCCGTAATTGTGAATTCTCCAACAGAGATCAATTTCTTCTTGATGCGCAAAATAATCTTCATCCAATTTCCCTACTTTTTCAAAGATATCTTTTCGGATAAAGAGACAAGCACCACTAGCCCAGAATATAGGAGATATATCATCGTATTGTCCTTTGTCTTCTTCCAGAGTGTCGAATATACGACCTCTGCAATAAGGATATCCTAAACGATCGATAAAACCTCCGGCAGCACCGGCATATTCAAAATGAGTTTTCTTTTTATAATCCAGTATTTTGGGTTGTACTGCAGCAATTGTTTCAGATGTTTCAAATGCATTGATAATCGGAGGAAGCCAATTTTTTGTTACTTCGATATCACTGTTCAATAAACAATAAATATCAGCATCAATCTTGGCCAAGGCTTCATTATATCCTTTGGCATACCCTCCATTGGTTTTATTTTTAATGATACTAACTTCTGGGTATTGTGCACTGACAAATGCAATAGAGTCATCAGTAGAGGCATTATCTGCCAGATAGATGGTTGCTTCTTTGGAATGTTGTATTACAGAAGGAAGAAATTCTTCCAGAATTTGCCTGCCATTCCAGTTTAATATTACTACGGCTACATTCATATGTTAAAAAAAATAAACAAAAAGTAACTTTCTGCCTCTTATTTATAATCAGGAAGATCTCTTAAAAAACTATAACATTGCTCTTGGTAATCCATCTGGCAATAGTAATGATTTAAGCCATTACTGATCATAAGATAATCAGCATTTAACACCAGATTGTACCGGGCAATTTGATCAAAAACTTCCTGAGTGATTTTTACTTTATCAGATTTGCATTCTACAATAACGTTAATTTCCCCATTTGGTTTGTATACAATTACATCATATCGTTTGGTCAATCCGTTGACTTTAATCATTTTCTCTACATTGATTAAACTTTCGGGATATTTTTTGTGTTCGATTAAGAAATGTACAACATGCTGACGGACCCATTCTTCGGGGGTCAATATGATAAATTTTTTGCGAATCCGATCAAAAATAGAAACTTTATTTTCGCTATTTTTGAATCGAAAGTTATAATTAGGGAAATTAAGTTTGACCATACCACAAAAGTGATGATTTTTTCTGAATGGAGGAAGTAAAGAAGATTGTAAGTGATATAAAAAATGGAAATATTAAACCCATTTATTTTTTGATGGGGGAAGAACCATATTATATAGATAAGATTAGTGAATATATAGAAAAGAATGTTTTAGCGGAGGAGGAGAAAGGGTTTAATCAGGTAGTTTTATATGGTAGGGATGTAACAGTGGAAGAAATCGTATCTAATGCTAAACGATTTCCTATGATGGCAGAACGACAAGTCGTTATTGTCAAAGAAGCACAGGAATTATCCCGAACAATAGAAAAATTAGTGTCGTATGCAGATCATCCACAACCGACAACTGTTTTGGTGATGTGCTATAAGTATAAGAAAATAGACAAGCGTAAAAAACTCTATAAATCGGTAGCAAAGAGCGGAGTGATTTATGAGAGTAAAAAGTTATATGAAAACCAGATAGCTGATTGGATTAGAAGAGTACTTTCTGGAGCTAAATATCAGATAGAACCCAAGGCCGCCCAGATGTTAGTAGAGTTTTTAGGAACGGATCTGGGAAAAATTAATAACGAGCTTGAAAAATTAAAACTCATCCTTCCCAAAGGATCTGCTATTACAGCATCTCATATAGAAGAAAATATAGGAATTAGTAAGGATTTTAATAATTTCGAATTGCGGAAAGCAGTGGGAATGAGAGATGTTATAAAGGCTCATCGTATTATTAATTACTTTTCTCAAAATCCAAAGGATAATCCTCTTGTTGTAACAATCTCCCTGTTATATGCATTTTTTTCTCAGGTGTTGCAATATCATGGTCTTAGCGATAAATCCAAGGGAAATGTAGCGAGTGCCTTAAAGATTAATCCTTATTTTGTGAGTGATTATGCAGATGCTGCAAAAAACTATCCCATGAAAAAAGTCAGTCAGATTATTGCATTGTTAAGAAATGCAGATGTAAAAAGTAAAGGAGTAGGGGCGGCAAGTTTACCGCCCGGAGATATTCTAAAAGAACTGCTGGTGAAGATCATGGGATGAACACAAATACCTTATACTTTGGGATTGGTCGCAAATACAGTCGCTTCTGTGATAAAGCCCCTATCATCCATTTCCAGTAAACTCGCAATGGTGTGTGCAATTTCCAGACTTCGTAATTTAGTGCGTTTTTCTTCTTGGGTATATTCCTTTTGTCCTCTAGTATCGCCATTGTTCAATATATTATTAGCAAAGTTGGTCATTACCTCACTGGGGTTGACTAACATTACTCGGATATTATGTGCTCGAAGTTCATTTCTCCAGCTTTCTGTCATTCCTCTCAGAGCAAATTTAGTAGCTACATAAGGAGAAGCATTAGGAGAACCTTTTAGAGCAGAAGTAGACCCAATATTAATGATGTTTCCTCTGTTTTGATCTATAAATAGTTTAGCACTCTCTTTAGCAGCTAGAGTAGCTCCCAGAATATTAGTCTTAAATTGTTCTGTGAATTTAACAGCATCTATTTCGGTGAGTTTTGATATGTAGCCAAAACCAGCATTATTAATCAGTACATTTAGCCCTTCCATTTTTTGATTGGCAGTAGCCACCATTTTTATTACATCCTCTTCATTAGTGATATCTGCTTTGACATATGAAATATCTAGGGCTTCTGCAATTTCTTTTAGGGTAGTTTCGTTTCTTCCGCTAATAGTAACAGCAGCTCCTTTTTCTTTTAGTAATTTAGCAGTTTCTTTTCCTATTCCGGAGCTTCCTCCTGTGATTAATACTTTTGCTTCTCTGATATTCATCTTATAGGTATTTGTTTTTATTCAAAAATAAGGTATGTGTTCTAAATCTTTTGTTAAACAGGTTAGGTGTTTTGTAATTTAATTTTCAGTTTTATCAGTGTAATTGTCTGTCAGCAATTTTGAGAAGTTTATTTTTCTAAATTCGAGTGTTGAAAAAACGGTATAAAGAAAAATAATCTATTATTTTCATTTTTAAATAAAATAAATCTATTTTTTGATATAAATTTAGATTTATTTGTCTTTTGGTTACATTTACGTAGATAATTTGTTAAAAATAAAGGAATAATTCATTTATGAAACGAAAAGATTTAAATCCGGAAAGTCTGATGATGACTTATGGGTATAAGCCAGAGCTTTCTGAAGGTGCTATTAAGTGTCCTATTTTTCAAACTTCCACATTTGTTTTTGAAACTGCGGAAGAAGGAAAAGCATTTTTTGAATTGGCTTATGGGCTTCGGCAAAAAAAACCAAAAGAAGAATTAGGATTGATATATAGCAGGATTAATAACCCTAATCTAGAGATACTGGAAAATCGCTTATGCTTGTGGGATCAGTCGGATGATTGTGCTGTTTTCGAGAGTGGAATGTCAGCGATAAGTACTTGTTTGTTAGAGTTTTTAAATCCGGGAGATTTGTTGGTGTATAGTAATCCATTGTATGGAGGTACGGATCATTTTATCAATCATTTTTTATCAAAAATAGGAGTGCATACTATTGGGGTGATGCCTAATCAAAGTATAGAAGAAGTTGCGGCTTTAATAGAGACTAGTGGAAAGAAAGACCGGTTAGCTATGTTTTTTTTAGAAACTCCTGCAAATCCGACAAATCAGTTGTTTGATATAGAGGGATTCAGTGAGCTAGCTAAACGCTATAGTACAGGAGATAAAAAAGTATTGATAGGAGTAGATAACACTTATATGGGACCGCTTTGGCAGCATCCTCTACAATGTGGAGCAGATTTAGTGGTGTATTCGGCGACTAAATATATAGGAGGGCATAGTGATTTAATTGCGGGGGCTGTTTTAGGTAATAGCGAGCTGATAGGCAGGGTCAAAGTTCTACGTACTTTTTTAGGGAATATGGTAAGCCCGCATACGGCATGGCTGTTATTGAGAAGTTTGGAGACATTAAAGGTTCGGATGGATCAACAGACAAAAAACGCAAGTCGAATCGCAGCGTTCCTGAAGGAGCATCCAAAAGTAGAAAAGGTATATTACTTAGGACTTTTGGAAAAAGAAGAGAAAGCATATGCTGTTTATAAAAAGCAATGTAGTGCCCCTGGGGCAATGCTTTCTTTTGATATTAAAGGAGGGGAGAAAGAAGCGTTTACGTTTTTAAATCGCTTAAAATTAATAAAATTGGCGGTTAGTTTGGGGAGTACAGAAAGTTTGGCTCAGCATCCAATGACGATGACACATGCAGGAGTAGATCCTGAACACAGAAGACAAATAAACATCACAGAGAAGCTAGTTCGTCTTTCGATAGGGGTAGAAAATAGTGATGATATTATCTGGGATATCGAACAAGCTTTAGGGGTAGAATGATAATCTTATGATACTGCTTAAGGAATCGGTAAGAAAGAAAAATCTTTGACCTCTGTCATAACAAAAGAGCTTTGTACCTTGGAAATATTTTCCAGAGAAGCTAACTTGTTTGATAAAAAATCCTGGTATTGTTCCATGTTTTGAGCATATATCTTGATTAGATAGTCAAACATACCGGCTACGTGATAACATTCTACAACTTCTGGAAATTGAAGAATATCTTTTTCAAATTTTTTGAGGTAATCGGTTTGATGAAGGTTTAGAGTGACATTGCAAAAAACCATTAATTGCAAGCCGGCTTTTTTTCTATCCAGAATTGCTTTATAGTTTTTTATAAACCCATCGCGTTCCAGTTTTTTTACTCTTTCGAATATAGGAGTAGTGGTAAGGTTTAATCGTTCAGCGATCTCCTTTATGGTAATTTTGCCATTTTTTTGTAGGAGTAGTAGTATAGATTTGTCAATTTTGTCCATGTGTGAGAATATTATTTTTCTATAAATGATGTCTAAAATTCCTTTTAATAGAATTTAATTCTATTAAAACGTAAATGTAGGTTAAATATTCTGTTTCTTTCTTTTTATTATGGTTTAAATTCTGTATTACTTACTTTTAACCTGTTTCAGAGATAGATTTGCCAGGCTTTTATCCTGAGTAGAGTTTTAGTGTAAATTAATAGATAGGCTTTCTAGATCCATTGGACATTGGATAGAATAACAAAAGCTTTATGAAGGGTAAATAACTGGCAATAACAAAAATAGGATAGTTTTTGTGATGTCTGGGTTAGGAAGTTAGTGGTTAATTTTTAGAAGTCTGTGCTTCTGTAAATTGAATAGAGTACATTTTTTTTAGGAAAAGGATATTACTCGTTTTATGGAAGGATTGTTATCAGTTATACATATAAAAATGTTTATTCCGGCCCAGATTTTTCAAATCAAAATACAATAAATCTCATATCAAAAAGACCTCCTGTATTATCAATAATGCAGGAGGTTTTGTTTTTAGTAGTATTGAAGTCTTTATTTAAGACTACCTACCATATCTTCTGGTTTTACCCAATCTTCGAATTCTTGTTCAGTTACATGTCCAAGTGCGATAGCTTCTTCTTTTAATGTGGTTCCGTTCTGATGAGCGGTATTGGCAATTTCTGCAGCTTTATAGTAACCTATTTTGGTATTCAATGCTGTTACAAGCATTAATGAACTGTTTAATAGTTCGGTAATTCTTTTGTGATTAGGTTCAATACCTTGTGCGCAGTGCGTATCGAATGATACACAAGCATCTCCTATAAGCTGAGCACTCTGTAGTAAATTAGCAGCCATTACAGGTTTGAATACATTTAATTCGAAATGTCCTTGCATTCCTCCTACGTTGATCGCTACATCATTACCCATTACTTGAGCACATACCATAGTTAGTGCCTCACATTGCGTAGGGTTTACCTTACCAGGCATGATAGAACTTCCAGGCTCATTTGCAGGGATGATTAATTCTCCGATACCACTTCTAGGTCCTGATGCAAGCATACGGATATCATTTCCTATTTTGTTTAATGAAACCGCTAGTTGTTTTAGCGCTCCATGTGTTTCTACAAATGCATCATGTGCCGCCAATGCTTCAAATTTATTTTCGGCAGTAATAAAAGGAAGTCCGGTAAACTGAGCGATAAATTCAGAAACTCGTTTTGCGTATCCTTTAGGAGTATTCAGTCCGGTTCCTACTGCTGTTCCTCCCAATGCCAATTCAGCTAAATGTGGCAAGGTATTTTCCAGCGCTTTTAATCCGTGATCTAACTGAGAAACATATCCGGAGAACTCTTGTCCTATCGTTAGTGGAGTGGCATCCATAAAATGCGTTCTCCCGATTTTAACAACATTTTTGAAATCTTCCGACTTCTTTTTAAGAGTGTCTCTTAGTTTAGTAATTCCAGGAATTGTCGTTTCTACAATTTTTTTATACGCTGCGATATGCATTCCGGTAGGGAATGTATCGTTTGATGACTGTGATTTGTTTACATCGTCATTTGGTTGTAGGGTTTTTTCTCCTTCTCCTATCGTTTTTCCTGCTAATTGATGTGCTCTGTTAGCGATCACCTCATTAACATTCATATTACTTTGGGTACCGGACCCTGTTTGCCAGATAACTAACGGGAATTGATCATCGTGTTTACCTTCTAGGATTTCATCACATACCTGAGAGATAAGCTCTCTTTTTTCGATAGGTAAAGCACCTAATTCACAATTCGTATAAGCAGCCGCTTTTTTTAGGTAAGCAAAACCATATACGATTTCTAATGGCATAGTGGCTGGAGCACCAATCTTAAAATTATTTCTGGAACGCTCTGTTTGTGCTCCCCATAATTTATCAGCTGGTACTTTTACTTCACCCATGGTGTCTTTTTCTATTCTAAATTCCATAGTACGATGATTTGAATTTTTAGGAAGGCAAATTTAAGAATTTGAGCCACTATTTTAGCATAAACGCTCAATTTTTAACGCTTCCTGAAGGGCTTTTTTTATTTTTTAAATAATTGCAGTTTATATTATGAGATATAGGATAGAGTTGCTATCTTTGCTCAAAATTGAAAATTAATAAATTGTTATGTTTGAATTTGATCAATATCTTGGTTTTTTAGCATTTTTAACGATTCTTACCATAGGATTCTGGTTATTGATATTTTTATTAACTTTTGTAGTACCTTATTGGATTATAGGAGCTAACTTAGAAAACTTTAAGCTAAGAAGAGAGGCTAAGAAAAAAGCAAGAGAGCAGGCATAATATATTTTGATATATACTATTAAAAAGGAGCTATTTGAATAGCTCCTTTTTTAGTTCTTAATGGGGTGATAACAGAGGTTTATGGGGTGCCAAAACCTTCTCCCCCTTCATTGTCAAAAGTATTCCGAGATCTTTGTCTTTTCTTTTTCTGATTAAACCTATAAGTGAATGCAAGGACAAAACTTCGTTCTCTCCATTGGAATTCACTATCTGTTCTAAAAGTATCCGTAGTAGTGATACTCATTCTTTTTCGAGAATTGAATATGTCATTAACACTTAAGGTCAAAGAAGCTCTTTCTTTGAATATATCTTTACTGAAAGCTGTGTTGGCACTGAACATACTCTTGTATTCGTTCTGAGCATTCTCATTAGGTCCTCTATACATCATAGTGGTTTGCCAATTGATTTTATAGGGAAGTGTGAGTTTATTACTTACACGGGCAAACCAGCTAAACGTATCTTCATCAAATGATTCTTCATTGTGTGACCCTCTGATACTGTTGGCAAAAGCATTGAAGTTTCCATTAATGCGCCATTTTCTATTAGGGCTATATGTGATGGTGAATTCAGCTCCATACCGGTCAGAACGAGATAAATTGATAGGGTTTAATCTTGTTATAGGAACTTCGACTCCCGGATCAGTATCATTTTCTTTGATGACGATGGTTTCCCCAGTATCTTCTCGTATAAATGTAAATACCTGAGTAGCCCGATTGTAATAGATGGAGGATTGCAATGTAAGTTTTCCTATTTTGTTAATGTATCCCAGGTCAAAAGCATTGGAGTAGCTAGGATCTAAGTCTGGATTTCCCTGAAAAAGACTGGTAGCACTTGATCTGGAAGGGAATGGATTGATAAAACGAGATCGGGGACGTCGGATTCTCCTGTTGTAACCGAGTGTTATGGTTTCGTTTTCTGATATGCTGTATCCCAAATTAACTGTCGGAAAAAAATCTATGTAGTTTTTCCTGGAGAAATCATTACTGGTTTGTTGGTCTATAGTGATTCTGGTTCCTTCCATTCTTAATCCCATTAAGTATGACAACTTTTGTGTTTTTCCTCCAAATTGTCCGTATACAGCATTTACTGATTCTCCATAATGTAGTATGTTAGAAAGTCCTTCATCTTTAATAATAGTACCTAAGCTATCTTTTTCTACGAGATTGTTTGTAGCTAAATCATTAAAATTTCCCCGATATCCGATTTCTATTTGTTGTTGTTCGTTCAGAGGAATAACATAATCTGCTTGTAATAAAATACGATCTTGCTGTTCTTGTGTATCCACCATTTCAATTACCGAAATGTTATCCTGGGTGATATGGGATAATTCTGTTTCTTCGCTGTTTTCTATTTGAAAATCAACTGTTAGTTTGTGATTGGATTCACCAAAGTCCTTTGTGTAATTTAATGAATATTGTCTGGTTTTATCATCTTCCTTTTCGGGGTTAAAACGGGTAAAGCTACTGATAGGGGCTCCATTTATATCTTTTTGAGTAGTTATATTTGTTGTATTATTATCATTAGCACTGGATCGATAAAGAAAAGAAGCGGTTAATGAAGAACTGTCGTTGATATACCATTCTACTCCTGTGTTGACATTTACCCCTTTTCGAATTCTATCGAATGTGCGGTCTTCTTCAAGAAAGGTATCTGGAGTCTCTGAATTAAAATAGTGCGTTTCTAAAAAAGAATTTCCGGGAGATTCTCTATATGTGTATCCAGAGGTCGTAAATAAGTTGAAATTTCCTGTTCTGTAATTGATGTTTCCTGATACTCCAGCAAGAAAAGGATATCCGGTTGTGGTTGTTATGGCTCCGTTTAGTCCTTGAAGTTTACTTCTTTTTAAAATAACATTGACGATACCTGCAGTTCCTTCAGCATCATACCTGGCAGAAGGGGAGGTGATTACCTCTACCCGTTCAATAGACTCGGCAGGGAGTTGTCTCAAAGCATCGGTACTGTTTAATCCTACTAAACCCGAAGGTTTTCCGTTGATTAAGATGCGTACATTGTCATTTCCTCGCAATGCGACATTTCCTTCTACATCAACAGAAATAGAAGGTACATTGTCCAGAACATCACTAACCGTTCCTCCGCTAACTGTTAGATCTTTTCCTACATTATATATTTTTTTGTCTAGTTTAATGTCTACCGTTGTTTTTTCTGCAACAACAAGGACATCATCAAGAGATTCAGTGTTTAATGCTAATGCGATCGTTCCCAGATCTACATCTGAAAAAAGCTTTCTTTTATTGAATCGTTTGGTTTCAAATGAAATAAATTCTATCCGAATATCGTAAAGACCTACTGGAATGCTAATGGAGAACCTTCCTTGTTGATCAGTTATTCCTCCTGTAATTACCTTTTTTTGTTTGGGGCTATAAAATGAAATGGTGGCATATTCCAGAGGAATGGAAGAGTCTTTGTCAATTACAGTACCGCTGATAGAGACCTCTTTTCTTTGCGAAAAAGTAAAGAGGGATAAAAGGCAAAAAAGAATTACTAATGTAGTTTTTTTCATTTGATCTATTTTAATATAAACTTTTAATGTGTAGTAGGGCTGTAGCACATAAGATCTAAGACCAATTAATTGTTTAAAGGATTAATTGTTTAAAAGTTAAAGTATTGTTAATAGGGAAGGGGGTTTTAGGTAATTTATTGGTATTCATTTGTTTGTGTGTTTATTCTTGTCAGAAGAAGGATTAAAAAAGTACAATAGTAATAATTTATACTTATCATAAGAAAAATGTATATGATGTTTTTTTTAAAATGGTTTAAAATTATTTTTTTTGCAAAAAAAAGAAATAGATGTATTAATCTATTGATTTATTGGTTTTTAATACGAATTAATATAGAAAAAATGACAAGAGGTAAAATTAGTGTTGTATTTATTTTAGTTATGATGATTTTTGGATGCTCATCAGAGAATGATGTGCAAGAAGAAAGCTTTTTGGATACAGTTATCACGCTAGAAAACCCTATCCTGGAAAACATATTATTAAATGAATTGGTGATTGATACGGATTCTGATGGAAAAGGAGATGCAAGTCTGGATCAAAATAAAGATGGAAAAATTCAAAAAACAGAAGCGGATGCAGTTTTTAATATGATTCTTAAGAGAAGTGATTTGCAAGGGGGAGATGAAAAATTAACATCCCTAAAAGGAATTGAATATTTTGAAAACTTATTTACTCTGGATGTAAGTGGGCATGATTTAGAAACGTTAGCATTAACAAATTTAGAAATAAGAGAGTTGGTAGCTGATGAGAATGCTCTTAGATCTGTCGATACTAAAAAACTTCCTAATTTAGAAAAGGTATCGTTACAGAATAATCAGTTAGTTGAAGTAGATTTCTTTTGGAATCAAAAACTTCATACTATTGAATTGGATAATAATAAGCTGATAACATTAGATATTAATGCTCATGAAAAAGTAGTTTCGTTATCAGTAGCTAATAACCGATTGTCGCGGTTACTTTTGAATATTGACAAAATTGAACTTTTGCAAAATCTTAATGTTGTAAATAATGAGTTGGAATGTATTGGAGTGCCAGATGTTATCTATGCAGATACGAATATCAGTTGGAAAAAAGATACAATTACATTGTATGCTACTGATTGCAATCGTTCTGAAATCATTGTCTTTACAAATGAAACATTCAAAGAAGTGCTTCGTTTTGAAAAAGTTGTTTCATTAAATGGAGTTAACCTAGATAGTGATGTAGATTTTAATAATGATGGAGAAATTTCGTTGATAGAAGCAGAAGCAGTTAGGGAATTAAACTTGAAAGATAAAGGACTTAACAGTTTGGATGAGATTAAATATTTTAAAAATCTAGAAAGGTTGAATATTGATAATAATCAAATTGCGGTACTAAATCTTTCTAAGAATCTGCACTTAAAAGATATTCAGGCAGAAAAAAATGGGATGACGGCTATCGATTTAAGTAAGAATCAAAAGATAGAAAGCATAAAACTATTTCAAAATAACTTAGTGAAGCTAGAAGTAAATAGTGAAGCACTAAGAGAATTGTCATGTGGCTTTAGTGGGCTTCAGGAGTTATCAATTCCATTGAGTAAACATGTAGAACATCTCTTTTTAGCAGGTAATGAACTGACATCTGTAAATATATCTCATCTTACCAAGATTAATTATCTGAATGTTTCCGAAAATAAACTGACATTTTTGAATATTAATAATGGAAATAATGAAGTACTTCAATCATTAGATACCAGTGATAACCCTGAACTACAATGTGTGCAGGTAGATGATATAGAGAAGGCAGAAACGTACATGAATTCGAATACTTCTTATGAGTGGGTTAAGGATACTCATACACAATATAAAAAAATATGTGAATAATAGTTTTGACATATTTAAAAATAAAAAAGCTCAGGAATTCCTGAGCTTTTTTATTTTTAAATAACGATGATTGTTACTTAACGATGACTTGTAAACCACATGATTGGTTAGCGGTTATGATTTTAGTTCCTTCTCTGGATGACATTCCTGCGCTAAAGGTATAATATTGATTTTTAGTGCAATCTATAGTAGAAACACTACTTCCATTTCTTATAACAGAACCGTTATTGGAGCCTTCTGCATAGAGGTAGATATCTTGTCCGGTTTGGTTGATAACAATTGCATAGCTGTTTTGAGCATGACTTTTTGCCATTTGATTTCGCTCCTTAATACGTTTGTATTCTGCAGAGTTTCTCCAGTCTTCATTTTTCTTTTTGATAGCCTTGAGGGTGAGATCAAGTACTGATTTAGTGTGTGCTACTTTGTTAGCATTTTCTGCTTTTTTAATCCATGTAGCATAGTGCTCTTTTTGTTTTTTAAAAGCGGTATCCAGATACTGCTGAAGTTTCTCATGGGGCTGTAACGCATTCATCTTTTTGGGAGACTTCATCGTCTCTTTCATTAACTTAAATTTACTCACTTTTTTGGGTTGATATTCCAGTACGGCCAGGAGGGTGTAGTTATCTTTATCTTTCCAGTTTTCAATCATATAGATTTTTTGGTCCAGAAAAACCAGTCTGTTTCCGTCTGTATAAGGATTAATTCTGGGAGCAAAACCGAGCTCCTCTTGCATTGATTTATTTCCTTCAAAAACCTTTTCTATGTATGTGATAGGGTATGCTTCATTATCAGGAAGAAACATAAGTTCTTTATCTTTGTCTGGTCGATCAGGATCCCCACCGCGTATCATATAAACTTCTTTGTGTTCAGGGAAAATCCTATAGTCTTTAATACTGGTAATTCGATATGTTAAGTCTCTGAGACCCCCTTCGTACTTTCCTGAAGAATTTCGGGTTGTTAGGTAAGAAAGATAGTTCCCCTTTTGAATATTGGTCAGCTGTTGGGTTTGATCTTGTGCTCTGGAAAAATCAATAAAGCAAATTATCAGTAATGTGAGCCAAGTAATTTTTTTCATATATAGTGTTTTAGTAATACGTCGCAAGTATAAGAAGCCCACTAAAAGTGAATATAAATTACTTAATGAATAGCGAAATGAATTTGTAAGCAGTAAAAAAGAGTTACTTTCCTGAGAAAACAACTCTTTTAGATAGTATGATATATTCTTCTTTTAAAGAATATTTTTTACATTTTCAGGAGGTCTGCCTATAACAGCCTTATTATTGTTGATTACAATAGGACGCTCAATGAGCTTTGGATGTTGACTCATAATTTCTATAAGCTCCTGATCACTGTATTCATTTCCTTTGAAATTTTCTTTCCAGATAGCCTCATTTTTTCGAATGAGCTCGATTGGTTTTATACCCAAAAGAGAAATGATTTCAGATAATTCTTCTATTGTAGGAGGAGTGTCTAAATATTTGATAATGTTCACTTCTTTTGTGCTTTCTTCTACAATAGCCAGCGTCTGTCTGGATTTACTGCATCTGGGATTGTGATATATTGTTGTCATAATTATTATACGGTTGTGTTATTCATCGTTTCGCTGTCCCATCATCATTAGATATGCTTTTAAAAATGGGTTAATATTACCATCCATTACAGCATCTACATTTCCGGTTTCTTCACTGGTTCTAACATCTTTAACCAATTTATAGGGGTGCATTACATAATTGCGAATTTGAGATCCCCATTCGATTTTCATTTTAGAGGCTTCTATCTCATCACGTTGCGCTTGGCGTTTTTTTAATTCGATTTCAAACAGTTGTGATTTTAGCATTTGTAAAGCTTTTTCTCTATTGTCATGCTGTGACCTGGAATCTGAACAAGAAATCTGAATTCCTGTAGGGAAGTGAGTTAATTGCACTTTCGTTTCTACTTTGTTTACATTTTGTCCTCCGGCTCCACTGGATCTAGAGGTGATGATTTCGTATTCAGAAGGGTTAATGGCTACTTCGATACTATCATCTGCAAGTGGATAAACATAGATGGAAGCAAAGGAAGTATGACGCTTAGCATTGCTGTCAAAAGGAGAAATTCTGACAAGGCGGTGTACACCATTTTCACCCTTGAGCCATCCAAAAGCATACTCGCCTTCAATTTCTAAGGTGACTGTCTTAATTCCTGCAACATCTCCTTCTTGATAATTGAGTTCTTTTACTTTGTATCCTTGTTTTTCTGCCCACATTAAGTACATTCGCATAAGCATGCTTGCCCAATCACAACTTTCCGTTCCTCCGGCTCCAGCTGTAATTTGTAATACGGCACCCATATTATCACCTTCATCACTCAACATGTTTTTAAATTCCAAATCCTCAATAACAGTAATAGATTCATTATAGCGATCCATTACTTCCTGCTCGCTACTTTCTCCTTCTTTATGAAATTCGAAGAGAACTTCTAAATCATCTACCAAAGAGACTGCTTTGTCATAATCTGCTACCCACTTTTTTTCTGCATTTAAGGCTTTCATTATCTTTTCTGCCTCCTGTGCATCATTCCAGAAATCGGGAGCAAAGGTTTTTTCTTCTTCGTTAGTTATTTCTATAAGTTTGGCATCAATGTCAAAGATACCTCCTTAACGCAACCAGGCGCTTTCTAAGATCTAATATCGTCTCAGTATTGATCATAATCGTTTACTTTTTTGGCAAAAATAAGATTTAACAATTCAGCAAGAAACAAATTTGATATAATTTTATAGTTTTAGGCTTTTATAAAATTTTAACATTATGAAGGCTTCTTTTTTTAAAAAATATAACTTTTTCTTGTTTTTATTGATAGGATTGTTATCACATGGGCAATTTTTAGAAAAACAAAAAAATATGTCTTCTTATAAAGGTTTTTTTGATTTTTATTACAGTCAGGAGGAGGATAAGATATTTTTAGCAGTGGATCAACTGGATACAGAGTTTTTGTATGTGTATTCTCTTGCTTCGGGATTAGGGTCTAATGATGTAGGTTTGGATAGAGGAAAAATAGGAAATGGGGTTGTGGTTAAGTTTCAGAAAGCCGGAAATAAATTGTTATTAGTTCAGCCAAATCTGAAATACAGGGCGATTACTTCCAATGAGTTAGAAAAAAAGAGTGTGGGGCAAGCTTTTGCCAGTTCTGTCTTACATGGTTTTCCGATTAAAGAAACAAAAGGGAATACGTATATAATTGATATCACATCTTTTCTATTAGAAGATGTTAATGGGGTTATCGGGTTGTTAAAAAGGCGTAAAGACGGGGTGTATTCGATTGATAAGAGCCGGAGTGCTATTCAGTTAGAAAGAACCAAGGCGTTCCCTAATAATGTAGAATTTGAAGCATTGGTTACTTTTAAAGGAACACCAAAAGGGCATCAAGTTCGGTCTGTGGCTTCGGATGCTCGTTCTTTTAGTTTGGTACAGCATCATTCTTTTGTAGCTTTGCCAGATAAAGGGTATAAAAAAAGAGTTTTTGATCCTAGAAGTGGAGCAATTTCTATATCGTATCTGGATTATGCTACTCCTGTACAAGAGCCAATCGTAAAAAGGTTTGTGACACGACATCGTTTGGAAAAGAAAGACCCTGCACAGTCAATAAGTGAGGCAAAAGAACCTATTATATATTATTTGGATCCGGGAGTGCCAGAGCCTGTAAAATCGGCCTTACTGGATGGAGCAAAATGGTGGGGTGAAGCATTTGAGGCTATTGGGTTTAAAAATGCTTTTCAGGTAAAAATGTTACCTGCAGATGCAGATCCGATGGATGTACGGTATAATGTTATTCAATGGGTGCATCGCTCGACGAGAGGTTGGAGTTATGGGGCAAGTGTTGTGGACCCCCGAACAGGAGAGATTATAAAGGGTCATGTAAGCTTGGGAAGCTTGCGAATACGGCAAGATTTCTTAATAGCCCAGGCATTGTTGAACAAACCTTTCGAGCAAAGAGATGATAATTATAATGAGATGTTGGAAATGGCGCTAAGTCGTATACGTCAATTATCAGCTCATGAGGTGGGGCATACTATTGGGTTTGCACATAATTTTGCAGCAAGTATGCATAATAGAGCTTCTGTTATGGATTATCCGCATCCGCTTATTACACTCAAAGATGGGCAGATTGACCTGTCGAATGCATACGCTGTAGGAATAGGAGACTGGGATAAAGTGACTGTGGCATACAGTTATTCTCAATTTGAAGCTGGAATAGAGGAGAAAAAAGCGTTGAATGCAATTTTGGATAAAGCATATCAGGAAGGGCATCGATTTATCTCAGATAGTGATGCGAGACCCCCTGGAGGGGCACATGCCGGAGCACATTTGTGGGATAACGGCGCAAGTGCTTCAGAAGAGTTAAAAAGGGTACTTGAAGTACGTAATACTGCGATTGCACATTTTTCTAAAGATAATATCAGAAGCGGAGAACCCTATACTGTTTTGGAAGATGTATTTGTTCCTTTGTACTTTTTTCACAGGTATCAAACAGAAGCAGCAGTAAAGTTGATAGGAGGATTGTCTTATAATTATGCTGTGAAAGGAGATGAGCAACATATTACTTCGGTAGTTTCTAATGTGGAACAACGAGTAGCACTTAATACATTGATAAAAACAATATTGCCGGAAACACTGGCAATTCCACAAGATAAATTAAAGCTATTTCCTCCGAGAGCTTATGGGTATTGGCGAACAAGAGAATCATTTAAAGGGAAAACAGGAGTGAGTTTCGATCCGATTAGTGTAGCAGAGACGGCCAGTGATATGAGCTTGTCATTATTACTCCACCCTCAGAGGGCTTCGAGATTAGTGCTACAAAAAGGAATGGATTCTTCTCAGTTAGGATTGTCAGAGGTTATGGATGAATTGATTGCCGAGGTTTTTAAAAAGAAACAAAAAGATGGGTACTATCAGGAAATTCAGGAGGTTGTAAAACGGAACTTGCTGAAATATTTAAAGAATTTAAGTGTGCATAAAGAAGTATATCCTCAGGTGAATGCAATAGCACAGGCTAAACTTATTTCGATTATGGATATGCTTAAAAAAAGTACAGCTCAGGGAGCTCAGCGAATGTATGATCAATATTATGAAAAACAAATTCGGGACTTTATGAAAAAGCCGGAAGGTTTTAAAGTGATTTCTGCTCCAAAAATTCCGGATGGCTCTCCTATAGGAAGTGATTCTTGCATGTATTAATTAAAATGTATAGTTGTAAAAGAAATGAAAGTAGACCTTAGAAGTGATACGGTAACCAAACCTACTCCAGAGATGTTAGAAGCGATGATGTGTGCAGCAGTAGGGGATGATGTGTATAAAGAAGATCCAAGTGTGAATGCATTGGAGGAAAAACTCGCCACCATGTTTGGTAAAGAAGAAGCGTTGTTTTTCCCTTCTGGGAGCATGGCGAATCAGGCAGCAATTAAATTGCATACCAATCCCGGGGAACAATTAATAGCGGATCATTATGCGCATGTTTATAACTATGAAGGAGGAGGAGTGTCCTTTAATAGTGGTGTTTCCTGTAAGCTACTGGTTGGAGAACGAGGAAGGATCACATATGATCAAGTACAGGAAGCTATAAATCCTCCGGATTTTTATCACAGTCCTAAAACAAGTTTAGTGTGTATCGAAAATACAACAAACAAGGGAGGAGGGGCGTGTTATGATTTTTCAGAAATAGAAAGGATAAAAGAGGTTTGCAGAACACATAGATTGGGGTATCATCTGGATGGAGCCCGAATATGGAATGCATTGGTAGAAAAAAAGGAGCGCCCGCTTCAATACGGAGCTGTATTTGATACGATTTCTGTTTGTTTGAGTAAAGGTTTAGGTGCACCGATAGGATCTGTTTTATTAGGAGATTCGGTTATTATGAAAGAGGCGATAAGGGTTCGAAAAGTACTTGGAGGAGGAATGCGACAAGTAGGGTATATGGCAGCAGCAGGTTTATATGCTTTGGAACATCATATCGATCGATTAGCCGAAGATCATAAGAAAGCAAAAGAATTGGAAGAAACCCTCAAAAAAGCTTCATTTGTCTCAGAAGTAGCCCCAGTGGATACTAATATTGTTATTTTTAAAATAAAAGGAGACGCACAAAAATTTATTGCAGATATGGAGGCAAAAGGAGTCCTTTTTTATGGGATGGGAGAAGGGAAGTTGCGATTTGTTACTCACTTAGATTATACACAAGAGCAGCACAACTATGTGCTGAAGCTTTTGAAAAAGTAAAAACATTAGAAATTATATATCGTAAGGGATGTCCAGACAAATAAATTTCTAATGTTTTTATAAACACTTAAAAAAAATTAAATTTCATTGATTTGTGCATCAACAGCATTTTGTTTTACAGAATTAATTCCGTTTTCCATACCGGATTCTGAGGTATACATCTGACTACTACCGATTACCTGGCCATTAGAAGCTTTTAAGTTAAAGAAGAATCTTCCATCCTTAGCTGTTTTTCGTTCATATCGATTATCCTGTGAAGCATTTTTCTGAACAGAAGCAATTCCATTTTGAGCAGCAGCTTTGCTGTTGTAAACTTCACTACTTAATATCACCTGTCCGTTTTTTGCTTTGAGTGTAAAATGATATTGTGATCCTTCCTTATTTTTAAGTTCAAACATAGTGTCAAATTTTAGTTATTACTAATGATGAATTTGATAAAAATATGGAATTAAAAGGAAAATGAAAAATATATTCTGATCTCAAAAACCTTCTGGATTGCCTTTTGTCGAAAAAAAGAACAAGTGGTCGAAAAGCGTCTTTTTTTTAAACTAAGAGTTGGAAGTCCTGTTTTTCATGTATTTAATTTTGTACCTTTAAAAATCAACAAGTAATAACCACATAAATAATCGACTATGAAAAAAATCGCTTTACTAGTGTCTTTTTTAATTTTAGGTACAGGGCTTAAAGCTCAAGATTTACCCCAAAATCCGGAACCAGGGAAATGTTATGTTCGCTGTACTACTCCAGATGTGTATGAAAATCAAGATGTACAAGTGATGGTAACTCCTGAGTATAAAAAATTAAAATCGTATCCAGCAACTTATGAAGTTGTTACTGAGAAAGTTTTAGTCAAAGAAGCATCTAAAGTATTAACTGTTATTCCTGCTAAATACAAAACAGAAACGGTTACTTATGTAAAGAAACAGGGAGCTTCTACATTAAAAGTTATTCCTGCAAAATTAGGAAATGGGTCTGAAACAGTAGAAATTAAACCTGCATATGCACAATGGGAATTAGGAGCGCCTGCACCTGATTGTGCTTCTTCTAATCCTGATGATTGTCGTTACTGGTGTTATAAAGGATACCCGGCAGAGTTTACAACAATTCCTACCAAGACATTAGCAAGTAATGCAAATGTGCAGAAATCGCCTATATCTGAGCAAACAGCAACATATACTAAAAGAGTGGTTTCTGAACCAGCTAGAGTTGTAGAAAAAGAAATTCCAGCACAATACTCTACAGTAAAGAAAACGGTATTGGTAAAAGATGCATATTCAGAAGAAATTGTTGTGCCAGCCACTTATAAGACGGTGAAAAAAGAGGTTGTTTCTAAAAAAGGAGGATTGACTACCTGGAGAGAAGTAGAATGTTCTTTAGTGGAGTATTCTGCGTTACCAATCAACTGGAACTTAGGAAGCGCAACATTAACGGCACAAGCTAAAAATATTATTGATACCAGATTAATGCCGGTATTGGCAAACAACCCGGGAACTAAAATGGAAATCGCTTCTCATACAGACTCCAGAGGTAGTAAAGCTAGTAACAAAGATCTTTCTGACAGAAGAGCAAAAGCGGTAGTTGATTACCTGATAACAAAAGGAATTAATACGAGCCGTTTGGTAGCAAATGGATATGGAGAGAACAGATTGAAGAATAGATGTGCAGATGGAGTTTCTTGTACAGAACGTCAGCATGCAGTAAACAGAAGAACAGAATTTAGATTAATCAATAATTAATCAAATAGAGACTAACGAACAAAAAAACGGAAGCTTTTAAGCTTCCGTTTTTTTGTTATATAAAGAAAATAATATTACTTAAACATATCCATTCCTGGAATATTAGGCATTCCTTCTTTAGCTGCTGCAGCCAACTCTGTTTCATGAACCTGAGAGGCTCGGGTAATTGCCTTATTGATTGTTAAGGTTAGGTAGTCTTCTAATTGCTCCTTGTCCTCTAATAATTCATCACTAATGCTAATGTCTTTTATTGTGCGATTAGCAGTGATAGTTACTTTTAGTAATTGATCAGAACTTGTCTCGTCTAGCAAAACAGTATCAAGTCTTTTTTTGGTGTCTTCAACCTTTTGCTGGGCTTCTTTTAATTTACCCATCATTCCCATCATGTCTCCAAACATTTATATGTCTTTTAAGAATTAGTTAAGAACAAAATTAGTACTTTGCTTGTTAATAAACTAAAATAATATTATGAAAAGTCTGAAGGTTATGTTCCTATTATCACTTATTTTTGGAGCTTCGTGTAATACTAATTCAAAGAAGACATTGGAGACAGAAGTGCATCAACCACCAATTGCTGAAAAAAAAGAAACATATCATAAAAAACATGGGGACCGACGCTTGGATAATTATTTCTGGTTAAAAGAAAGAGAAAACCCTGAAGTGATCGATTATCTTGAAAGAGAGAACGATTATAATGATAAGATGACGGCTCATACAAAAGATTTTCAGAAAAATCTTTTTGAAGAAATGAAAGCAAGAATTAAGGAGGAGGATGCTTCAGTACCATATAAATATAACGGATACTGGTATATAACCAAATTCGAAAAAAATAAAGATTATCCTATTTACCTAAGAAAAGAGGAGCGTCTGGATGCCAAAGAAGAATTGCTGTTTGATTGTAATAAAGAAGCAGAAGGTCATAGTTATTTTAATATGAAAGGCCTGAATGTAAGTCCCGATAATTCTTTAGTAGCTTTTGGTGTTGATACAGTAAGTAGAAGAAATTACACTATTCGTATAAAAAACCTGAAAACGGGGGAGTTGTATCCAGAAGCGATTGATGCTTCTACCGGATCCAGTACCTGGGCAGCAGATAATAAAACATTGTTTTATACTAAGAAAGATCCCAAGACACTTAGATCACATAAAATTTACAGACATATCCTGGGAACACCAGCATCAGAAGATGTAGTTGTGTATAGTGAAGATGATGATACTTTTAATACTTATGTGTACAAGACAAAGTCAGATAAGTATATCATTATAGGTTCTAATAGTACTATGACGACAGAGTGCCGTATCGTAAAGGCAGATGCGCCTCTGGAAGAATTTAAGGTTTTTCAGGAAAGAACACGAGGACTCGAATATTCGATTGCACATTATGGAGATGAGTTTTATGTGTTGACAAATAAAGACAATGCCACTAATTTTAAATTGATGAAAGTTTCGGAAAAAGAAACAGCAAAAGAAAATTGGGTGGATGTAATTCCTCATAGAGAAAATGTCTTATTAGAAGATATCGAAATTTTTAAAGATTATCTGGTTATTACAGAAAGAGATAATGGTCTTAATAAAATCAATATAAAAAGATGGGATGGCAAGGCTGATTATTACCTGCCGTTTGACAATGAGACTTATACAGCATACATAGGTACCAATCCTGACTTTGATACACAAGTATTGAGATATTCCTATAATGCATTGACAACTCCAAATTCCGTTATCGATTTCGATATGGAAACTAAGGAGAAAGAAGTCAAGAAAGAACAGGAAGTTCTCGGAGGAGGATTTGATAAAGAAAATTATGTTTCAGAAAGAATCTGGGCGACAGCAGCTGATGGAACTAAAATTCCAATGTCCTTAGTTTATAGAAAAGGAATACAAAAAAATGGAAAGAATCCAGTATTGCAATATGGATATGGTTCGTACGGATCAACGATTGACCCTTACTTCTCTACAGTTAGATTAAGTTTATTGGATAGAGGGTTTATTTTTGCAATAGCTCATATAAGAGGGAGCGAATATTTAGGAAGAAACTGGTATGAAGACGGGAAATTGCTAAAAAAGAAGAACACTTTTACAGATTTTATTGATTGTTCTAAGTTTTTAATAGCAGAAGGATATACTACTCCAGAACATTTATATGCAATGGGAGGTTCAGCTGGAGGATTATTGATGGGAGCAGTGATGAATTTGGCACCAGAATTGTATAATGGAGTTGTAGCAGCGGTTCCATTTGTAGATGTGGTAACAACAATGCTTGATGATTCGATTCCTTTAACTACCGGAGAATATGATGAATGGGGGAATCCTAACGAAAAAGAATATTATGAGTATATGAAATCGTATTCGCCATATGATAATGTAGCGGCAAAAGAGTATCCAAATGTATTAGTGACAACAGGATTTCATGACTCGCAAGTACAATATTGGGAACCTGCAAAATGGGTAGCCAAATTAAGAGAATTAAAAACTGATAAAAATGTTTTATTACTGCATACGGATATGGATGCAGGTCATGGTGGGGCTTCAGGAAGATTTGAAGCGCTAAAAGATGTGGCGGAAGAATATGCATTTTTATTAGATTTAGAAGGGATAAATAAGTAATTAAAAAAAATAACGTAACTTCGTGAAGTTTTTGTAACGTTTTGAAAAAATAAAAAGGCGTTAAACACTACCTTATGAGAGAAGACATACAAGCGTATAACAATGTTCTGGAGCTTATAGGTGACACCCCACTTGTTAAACTTAACAGAATAGTAGAAGACTTTCCTGGGAATTTTTATGCTAAAATAGAATCCTTTAACCCGGGACATTCCACAAAAGACAGAATCGCACTTTACATTATAGAAGAAGCAGAACGTCAGGGAATCCTTAAGCCGGGAGATACCATTATTGAAACAACCAGTGGAAATACTGGTTTCAGTTTGGCAATGGTGAGTGTAATAAAAGGATATGAGTGTATTCTGGCAGTTAGCTCCAAGTCATCTAAGGATAAAATAGCGATGCTAAAAAATATGGGGGCCAAAGTATATGTTTGTCCAGCTCATGTTAGTGCGGATGATCCTAGATCCTATTATCAAGTAGCCAGACGATTACATGAAGAGATCAAAGGATCAGTGTATATAAATCAGTATTTTAATCAATTAAATATTGATGCGCACTACAATTCTACAGGTCCTGAAATATGGAACCAAACAAATGGTAAAATTACACATTTAGTAGCTTGCTGTGGAACCGGAGGAACTATCTCAGGAACAGCAAAATATTTAAAAGAACAAAATAGTGATATAAGGATTTTAGGAATAGATGCGTATGGATCTGTTCTGAAGAAATATCATGAAACCAGAGAGTTTGACGATAAAGAAATTTATCCATACCGAATAGAAGGATTAGGGAAAAACCTGATTCCTACGGCAACTGATTTTGATGTAATTGATCAGTTCGAAAAAGTAAGTGATGAAGATAGTGCTCATACAGCAAGAGAACTGGTTAGAAAAGAAGGATTGTTCTTAGGATATACTAGTGGTGCTGCTGTTCAGGGAATAAAGCAATTTGCAGCATTAGGTGAATTTACAGAAGATAGCAATATTGTTGTAATATTACCAGATCACGGATCCAGGTATATGAGTAAAGTTTTTAGTGATGATTGGATGATGGAACAAGGTTTTTCAGATAGTAATCACGAATTAGAAGATATAAAAGTTCAGTTTGTTAAGTAGCTAACGGTATAAACTGATATAGAAAATAAAGCATTATAAGGATGTATCTTATAGTGCTTATTTTTTTTGAGAATTATTTTAATAATATAAGAATACTAGTAAATAAGAATTGTTTGCTCTTTCGTAAGAGTATAGTAGAAAATAATAATGACAATTTTGGATATAATGAAACTCAATGGAGATAATATTATGTCATGAACTCGATTTTATGTATTTTCGCAATCTTAATAAAGTCAATTTTTTGATAAATGAAAGATTTATTTGATAAGATATACAAAGATAAAGGACCATTAGGGAAATGGGCAGATCAAGCAGAAGGATATTTTGTTTTTCCTAAGTTAGAAGGACCCATATCTAATAGAATGAAGTTTCAGGGAAGGGAAGTAGTAACATGGAGTATCAATGATTATCTCGGATTAGCAAATAAAGAAGAGGTGAGAAAAGTTGACGCAGAGGCAGCAGCGGCCTATGGATCTGCATATCCTATGGGAGCAAGAATGATGAGTGGGCATACTGACCTTCATGAGCAATTACAGGATGAATTGGCTGCTTTTGTCAATAAAGAGGCAGCATATTTATTAAACTTTGGATACCAAGGAATGGTTTCTACCATTGATGCTTTGGTTACCAAAGATGATATTATCGTATATGATGTAGATGCACATGCGTGTATTATAGATGGGGTTAGACTTCATCAGGGACAGCGATATACCTATAGACATAATGATATGGCTAGTATTGAGAAAAATCTGATGAGAGCTACCAAAATGGCTGAAAAAACCGGAGGGGGAATACTATTGATCTCTGAAGGAGTTTTTGGGATGCGTGGAGAGCAAGGAAAGCTAAAAGAAATTGTAGCCCTAAAAGAAAAGTTCAATTTCAGATTGTTTGTAGATGATGCACATGGATTTGGAACCTTAGGGAAGACAGGAGCTGGAACAGGAGAAGAACAAGGAGTTCAGGATGGAATAGATGTGTATTTTGCTACTTTTGCAAAATCTATGGCTAGTACTGGAGCTTTTATTGCTGCTGATCAGGAAATTATTAACTTTTTGAAGTACAACCTACGATCTCAGATGTTTGCTAAATCATTGCAGATGCAATTGGTGGTTGGAGCATTAAAAAGACTGGATATGATCAGAACAATGCCAGAACTTAAAAATAAACTTTGGGAGAATGTCAATGCGTTGCAAAACGGATTGAGAGAAAGAGGGTTTGACTTAGGAACTACTCAGAGTTGTGTAACTCCGGTATACTTAAAAGGAAGTATTCCTGAAGCAATGGCATTGGTAAAAGATCTTAGAGAAAATTATGGGATTTTCTGTTCTATTGTAGTGTATCCGGTAATCCCTAAAGGATTAATTTTATTAAGATTAATTCCTACAGCTTCTCATACACAGGAGGATATAGATGAGACTCTTGCAGCTTTCTCTGCTATTAGAGAAACACTGGAAAATGGAACATATAGAAAAATCTCTGCGGAATTAATTTCTGTAATGGGAGAATAAATATTAACAGTCTTTATAAAGGCTGAATCCAAACAGAAAAAGGAGTTTACTTGATAAAGTAAACTCCTTTTTTATTTCGTACAATTGTTTTTTGAATTTTTAAAAGCAGGGAAGGGGGTTAGAGTTTTTCTCCACGGTCATCACGGTCATCGTGATCGTCATCTCTATCGGGAGTACCGTCGTTATCAAAATCATCATCTCCATCAAGAATTCCGTCATCATCAGAATCCTCATCATTGGGATCCAGTTCCCAGTCAATTTCTTTTTTATCATCAATTCCATCATCGTCAGAATCCCTGTCCAGAGGATCGATATCCAGATCAAGCTCAATACCGTTTTCTAATCCGTCATTATCACAATCACCGGATTTCCAATCGTCGTCAATAAGCTCCCGATCTTGATCTTGCGTGGTGAAATCACATCCGTTATAAGGATCGGTTCCTATACTAATTTCAGTAATATTAACAACTCCGTCTCCATCGGAATCTAGAGTGGGGCTGATATCTCCGACCGGAGTTGCTGGAATATCATCATCTGATGAGCAAGCTCCAGTAGTGATTGCGGTTAATGCCAGCAATGTGATTGCCGAACTGTACATTACAAACTTTTTCATTTCGTCTCTTTTCTGTATTAAAAATTAATATTATCGTATAGGGAAAGGGACGTAAGAATTCAGTAATCTAAATAAGGGGTTGTTTTTAGAAAGTGATCAGACAATTGTGCTAGGGGTTGAACTATTGCTTTCTTTCTTTTATGGGGTTGTTTACAATGCTTTTTTATAGGTTCTTCTCATTTTATGTAGTTCGTGCTCATAGCCGTTCCACAATGCTTGTATTGCTTTGTTTTCCTCCAGTTCAGGGTTGGTTTCTACAATTTTAATCCCTTTTCTGATAAAGGTTTCATTCATTTCCTTAAAGATGAGTGCTGTTACTCCTTTGTTTTGATATTCAGGATCAATTCCTATTAAATAAAAGGCTGCTGTATTGTTTTTTCGTTGTGCTTTAAGAATGTGTAAAAAGCCAAAAGGAAACATTTTTCCTTTCATTTTTTTCAGTGCCTTGGAGAAAGATGGCATAACGATAGAGAATGCAATTAGTTTTCCTTTTTCATCGCTAATACAGGTAATGAAATCAGGGTTGATGTATGGGATGTATTTCTCCTTATACATATCGATTTGATATTGTTGTATAGGGACAAAGGTTTGTAGGCTGCTATAGGTTTTGTTTAAAAGATCAAACATTTCATTTACATAAGGTAAAATTGCCTTACTGTTTTTGAAAGTGATAAGTTTTAGATTATAGCGATCCTTAATAATATCTGCAAACTTAACAACCTTGTCTTTTGTTTTGGTGGGGACTTTTATGCGATATTCTACCCAGGTAGCAGCATCTTCAAAACCTAACTGTTCTAGGTGGGTACGATAATAAGGATGATTGTACCAGGTGATCATGGTATTGAGTTCTTCAAAACCTTTAATAAGAATTCCCGCCTTGTCCATATTAGAAAAACCAACCGGTCCTTCCATAAATTCCAGAGAATGTTCTACGCCAAATTTGATTACTTCTTGTAATAATGCTTTGGTAACTTCGATATCATCAATCATATCTAACCAACCAAAGCGAACTTTTTTCTTTTTTTGTTCTTTTACTTCTATCCAGTTGATAATTGCGGCAATACGTCCCACAACTTTATTGTTTTTGTAGGCTAAAAAATATTTAGCTACGGCATTTTTGAAGACAGGATTTTTTAAAGGGTCAATGGCATCCAGTTCTTCTTTTATGATTGGGGGAACATAATAAGGGGAATTCTTGTATATTTCAAAAGGAAATTTAACAAACGTGGTTAAATCTCCTTTTGAGGTAATTTCTTTTGTCGTAATCATAGATATTCTCTAGTTCATAGCAAATATATATTCTTTTATGAAAATATACTGCTTAGAGAGGAATGATTTCTATATGTTTTGAGAAAATATGTTATAATCCTTCTCCGTCATCCTCTTCTAACTCTTTTTCCTTTTCTTCTTCTTCTTTCTTGGCTTTTTCTGCAGCTTTTTTAGCTTTTGCCTCTTCTTTCTTTCTTTTCTTTTCTTCCTTTTTTCTTCTCTTTTCTTCTTTCTTTAATCGCTTTTCTTCTTCCTTTTGAGCCCTTTCTTCTTCTTTTTTCATTTGCTCATATTGAGCATCAATGTCTTCTTCCTCTTCTTCCAGCTCTTTTTCTTTCGCTTTTTCAAGTTCTTTCGTATCCTTTTCTTCTTCATTGAAGAGCTCCTTTTCTAGATTGTCTAGTTTTTGTAGTTCTTTATCAATCTCATCCAGTTCCTGATCGACTCCTTGTTCTTTTTCCATTTGATCAAGCTCTTTGTCAATTTCCTTGATCATCTTAGCCTTTTCTTTTTCTTCTTTTAAACGGGCTTTTTCAGCTCTTTTAGCTTCTTTTGCTTCTCGCTTAAGACGTCTTCGTTCTTCTTTTCTGAATTTTTTGTCGTCTTTTTTAGCTTGTTTTTCATTAGCGATTCGCTCTCGTTCTAATCGTTCTGCTGTTCTGCGTTCATCCAATTCTCTTTCGATTTCCTGTCGATGATCATCATCTTCGAAGTCGTTAATGAATGGTGTTTTTCTAGCGTTTAATGTATCGTTTTCTTCTTCTTCGAATTCAGAATCAATATCTTCGAAATCATCCTCTTCATTATCTTCGAGGTCATCCGGGTTTTCTTGTATTCCGATACTTTCTCCTTCTTCTAAGATAATTTCATCTTTTTTGTGCCAATCAAATCGATAGGCTCCTCCAAAGTTTAGTGAGAATATAGAAGGAGTGTCTTTAAAATTTGTAGTCAAACTGGCATCAAACTGTATATCGTTATTTAATAGATAAGCTCCTCCGATTCTAAAAAGATCATCACTGTAGAAATCACTTTTTTGCCCTTGATATTCCCCAAAGACAGCCCAGTTGTCATTGATCGTATGCGTGGTGGTGATAATCCATCCATATGTAGGGTTTTCGGTTGTGATCTTATCTATAATGATATTCGTGACTAATACCCAGTTTTTAAAATTATTGGTAGTCCAGTTGTTTTGGGTAATTAGTACAAATTTAGGGCTGATACTAGGGTCATCTACAGGTGTAAATGGGTTATCAGCTGTATTGAAGTTCATTCCGGCATATACAGAAACTGCTGGAATAAGTGTTTTCCATTTAAATCGATGTTGTGCTTTCCAACTATTGAGGTCTATAGAATCTTTCTTAGGTCTTTTATAAGGATCAAATACCAAATATTTTGCTCCAATTGTATTGTTGACAAAATTAAAACGAGTTGTTTTCTGTTCATTAGCACCAACGGTTCTTTTTACTACATCCCCGCGAGCAGTTCCATCAAGGCGTATTTCTAATTGTTCTATCAATAACCCATAGCGTGCTTCGTAGTCCATTGTAAAAAAGCTTGTTTGGGTATCGCGCAATGTATGCTTTTCTTTACCAAACCCGAAACCACCTTCTCCTTGAAGCACATTATTCCCCACAGAGAATGCTCCCTGAGATCTTCCAGGTCTGTTTGTGTTTATTTTTTTGGTGTACTGCGCTGATAAAGAATAGCTTATTGTGAGAAAGCTAATAAGTATCAGAATAGATTTTGGGCTCATATTCAACAGATTTAGACCAAATATAGGAGAAATTATCATTTTTTTGGGATTGAATGCGGGTATTTGTATGTGGAGTTCATTATTTTTGAAAAAAAATAATATGCAAGAAGCTTCCGTTGTAGGGGTATTAAAAATTATTCTCATTATCGCATTAGTGTATTATGGGGTAAAGATTATAACGCGAATATTTGGTCCTCTATTGCTTAAGTATGTAACAAAGAAAGCAGGAGAGAAATTCCAACAACAATTCGATCAGTATCAACAGCAACAGCAGCCGTCTACTGATGGAGAAATTAACTATACTAAAAAATCGAAACGAAGCACTTCTAATAAAGAGGTAGGGGAGTATATCGATTATGAAGAGATTGATTAATTTGACTTTTTCAATAGGTCTAAAAACACACATTTCATGACATCTTTTTTCAAAAGATTTTTACCGCATATATTTGTTTTTATAGGTTTTGTTATTATTTCACTTCTTTATTTTAACCCGGTGTTAAGTGGAAAAAAAATGCGGCAAAGTGATATTGTCCAATACACTGGAATGGCACGTCAGCAAACAGATTTCAGAAATAATACCGGAGAAGAGCCCTATTGGACAGATAGTGCTTTTGGAGGAATGCCAACTTACCAGTTGGGAGCGCAGTATCCACATAGTTATTTAAAAAAAATAGATCGATTGATTCGGTTTTTACCCAGACCAGCAGATTATTTATTTCTTTATTTTATAGGGTTTTATATTTTGTTATTGGTGCTAAAAGTAGATTATAAGCTTGCTTTTCTAGGGAGTTTGGCTTTTGGTTTTTCTACCTATTTCATCATTATTATTGGAGTGGGACATAATGCAAAGGCACATGCTATAGGCTATATGCCTTTGGTATTAAGTGGAATTTTATTGATTTTTAAGAAAAAACGAATCTTAGGGTTCGGAGTATTAGCATTATCAATGGGATTAGAGATAGCGGCTAATCATTTTCAGATGACATACTACTTGTTTTTGGCAGTATTGATTATGGGAATATGTTATTTGGTCGATGCGTTTAAGAAGAAAACACTTCCTGCTTTTTTTCAATCTGTAGGAATTATGGTTGTGGCAGTGTTGTTTTCTGTATTGATGAATGCCACAAGCTTGCTGGCTACAAAAGAATACACAAAATACAGTACCAGGGGGTCTTCTGATATAACGATCACGGCAGATGGTTCGCAAAAAACAAGTTCGGGCTTAGATTATGAGTATATTACTACTTATAGTTATGGTATTCTGGAAAGCTTTAATTTATTTATTCCTCGTTTTATGGGAGGGTCTTCTTCTGAAAATATAGGAAAAGATGCGCATATCTATGAGAAATTATTGGCTATGGGAGCCAGTCCTTCTCAGGCATCTATGTATACAGAGGGAGCTCCAACATATTGGGGAGATCAGCCTTTTGTAGGCGCCCCGGCCTACATAGGAGCAGTAGTACTATTTTTGTTTGTATTGGCGTTGTATTTAGTGAAAGGAAAACTAAAATGGTGGTTAGTAGGTGCTTCTGTACTAACCTTACTATTATCTTGGGGGAAGAATTTCAGTGTATTGACTACTTTGTTTATTGACTATTTCCCAATGTATGATAAGTTCAGAGCGGTATCTTCTATACAGGTCATTATAGAATTATGTGTACCTATATTAGCAGTTGTTGGTTTACAACGTTTTTTTAGTAATAAGGTTACTGAAGAAGAAAAAACAACAGCCCTGAAGTATGCGACTGGAATTGTCGGAGGAATTGCTATCTTGTTTTTGTTGCTAAAAGGGACTCTTTTTAATTTTGTTGGAGCCAGAGATGGGATGTTGATACAGCAACTAGGGCTTGATTTTGTCGATGCACTTAAGGAGGATAGAAAAGCTATTTTTACGGCAGATACTTTACGATCTTTAGTATTAGTGTTATTAGTTGCCGGAGGCTGTTGGGCATACCTAAAGAATAAAATTAAACAACCGCTGCTCATAGTAGGAATAGCGATATTGATCGTATTTGATTTAGTGGTCATAGATCGCAAATATGTGAATAATGATAACTTCGTATCTGCTAAAGAGTTTCGAAGTGCTTTTGTAGCCACTAAAGCAGATAACAAGATATTAGAAGATAAAGGACATTATCGTGTATACGATTTATTAGGAGATCCTTTTAATAGTGGAAGAGCTTCGTATTTTCATAATGCATTAGGAGGATATCATGCAGCAAAAATGGGAAGAATTCAAGATCTATTCGAATTTTATATTTCCAAAGGAGATGTAAGTATATTGAATATGTTTAATGTCAAGTATTTTATTACCAAAGATGAAAAAGGAGCGATAGTACAGGAAAACCCTTATACGAATGGGAATGCCTGGTTTGTTTCTTCTCTGAAGGAAGTAACAACAGCTGATGATGAAATTCTAGGATTAAAAGGATTAAAAAATAAAGAGACGGCACTTATTCATACTGATTTTTCTGTAAAAAATACTCAGTATTCGGTAGATAGTTTGGCAACGATTAAGTTACAAACTCATCAACCTAATAAGCTAGTATATACTACGAATAATTCAGCGGCAGGATTTGCTGTTTTTTCTGAAGTTTATTACAAAGATGGATGGCAGGCATATATTGATGGGAAGCCAGTATCTCATGTTCGTGTAAATTATATACTAAGAGGGTTAGAGATTCCAGAAGGAAAGCATACAGTTACGTTTGCCTTTGAACCGCAGGTGATACAAACAGGAAGTACAATTACAGTTGCAAGCTCTATTTTGTTTATACTGTTATTGGCAGGTTTTATCTTCTATGACTTTAGAAAAAATAAAAAAGGAACACATACTGATCAGGCGCATTAAGTTAGTATGAAGAAAGTATTGATTATAACATATTATTGGCCGCCAGCAGGAGGTCCAGGGGTACAACGATGGTTAAAGTTCGTAAAATACCTTAGAGAATATGCTATAGATCCGGTGGTGTTTGTCCCGGAAAATCCGACATATCCTATAAAAGATACCTCATTATCGACAGAAATACCTGAGGATATTACGGTACTTAAGCGTTCTATTTTCGAACCCTATCGATTTGCTCAGTTTTTTTCTAAAAAAGACACCAATACAATTAGTAAAGGAATTATAGCTAGGGGAGAAAAACAATCATTTATACAGCGGTTGTTATTGTATATTAGAGGGAACTACTTTATCCCGGATGCCAGAAAGTTTTGGGTAAAACCATCGGTTCGCTTTTTAAAAAAATATCTCAAAAAACATCAGATAGATACGATTATTACAACCGGTCCTCCACATAGTGTTCATCTTATAGGCTTAGAGCTCAAAAAAGAGATGGGCAGTAAATGGGTGGCAGATTTTAGAGACCCCTGGACTACTATCGGGTATCATGATAAATTGAAGCTGGGAAAACGGGCTAAAGAAAAACACACATCATTAGAAGAGGAAGTATTGACGAATGCAGATCATGTTTTGGTAACAAGTAATACCACAAAACATGAGTTTGAAGCCATCACACTACAACCAATAACAGTAATTACTAATGGTTATGATTACGAGAAGGGAGTAGAAGTTTCATTGTCAGATCGTTTTACGATCTCTCATATTGGTTCTTTATTGTCAGGGAGAAATCCTGTTATGTTATGGAAAGCACTATACGATCTTACCGAAGAACATCCTGATTTTGCTACTTCATTAGAGATACAATTGGTAGGAGCAGTAAGTGAGGATGTATTAGAAAGTATAAAAGGAGCAGGATTGACCTCTTTTTTAACATTAAAAGGATATGTGTCTCATCAAGAAGCAGTGGCTATTCAGCGTAGCAGTCAATTATTAGTTTTAATAGAAATCGATGTTCCAGAGACACGCTGTATCATCCCTGGTAAATTGTTTGAGTATATGGTGTCAAATCGCCCGATATTAGCTATTGGACCGGAAGGAGCAGATATTGAAGGGTTGATCAAAGAAACAAATACTGGAGTTTTTTATCAATATAGGGATTATACGGATATCAAAAAACAACTGTGGGAATACTATCAGCAGTTTTTAAAAGGGACATTACAAACGCAGCCAATAGGCTTGCAGCGTTTTAGTAGAAAAGAATTAACCCGTACGTTATCAGAAGTCCTGAAGAAATTATAATTTTATACTACAAATATCAAAAATATCTTGAGTGGGGGTCGTCATAAAACAATCCATACGTAATATAATTACTACCTGTGTGGGCTTTGGTCTTGGAGCTGTTAATACCTTGTTTTTAATGACCTGGTTTCTGGAGCAGGAGTATTACGGATTGATTAGTTATGTAATATCTGCAGCCAATCTTGTTTGGCCTTTTTTAATTTTTGGAGCTCATAATACATTAGTGAAGTTTTTTTCCGCCTATACAGATTCATCAGAACAGCATCGTTTATTGAGTTGGTTATTACTAATTCCATTATTCTTGTCTGTAGTATTAGCAGGAATGGGAATACTGCTTTATCAGCAGTTACTCGTATTTTTTGATGGAGAGAATGCGATTGTAAAGCCTTATGTGTGGACTATTTTTGTGTTGGCATTTGCTATTACATATTTTGAAGTGTTTTATGCCTGGGCCAAAGTAAAACTGCAGAGTGCTTTTGGAAACTTTCTCAAAGAAATATTTACCCGATTTGGAATTGCTGTTTTATTGATATTAGTAGCAGTAAAGATAATAGAAGTCCAAGCATTTGTTTATTGGTTAATGGCGGTTTATATACTTCGGTTATTTATAATGATGGGCTATGCCTTATCGCTTCATCGTACTTTTAGGTTTCGATGGACGCTTCCATCTAATTATAGCTCTGTTTTTAAATACTCCGGTTTAATTGTATTAGCGGGGTCAGTAGCTTCTTTTTTGATTGATTTGGATAAAGTAATGATTGAACGTTTTATGCCTATCGGTAATTTAGCCAATTATACGATTTGTGCTTATATCGCCAGTGTGATTATTATGCCTTCCAGAGCTATGCATCAAATAACATATCCATTAACAGCAAAGTTGATTAATGAGAAGCAGTATGATGCTCTGAGAACTTTATATCGAAAAAGTGCTTTGAATTTATTTGTGATTAGCGGATTGTTTTTTGTCTTGATTTTGTGTAATGTACATCAGCTTTTCGAATTGATTTCAGATAAGTATCAATTACATATTTGGGTTATTCTTTTTATAGGACTTACCAAATTGTATGATAATTTTTTAGGGAATAATAATGCGGTTTTATATAATTCGGATTATTATCGAATTGTATTGATAATAGGGATTGGAATGGCTTTGTTAGCTTTTGTACTAAATGCATTGTGTATTCCTTTTTTTGGGATAAAAGGAGCTGCTTTGGCTACATTCATTGCTGTTTTTGTATATAACACAATGAAGCTTTGGATTGTTTATCAAAAATTCGGGATGCATCCTTTTTCGAAGCGTATTGTTGGAGGAGGGATTCTTATTCTCACGGCTACTGCTGCTTTTTATTTTTGGGAATTTTCTTTTTCTCCGATAGTGAATATTGTTTTAAAGAGTATTTTGATCGGGATAAGTTATGTGGGAGCAGTCTTACTTACAAAGCTTTCTCCTGATATTACTGACATAATAAGAAAAATCCCTCGAGGTGCATAAGGCATTCAACTCTTGAGGGATTTTTCAACTAACCAACCAAAAAATATATATACTAAGTATATTTTATTTTAAATGCTTCTCCTGGAGCGACTATGAGAACTTGTAGCTCTCGAACCTGAAGTTCTGTTACTTCGGGAAGCGTTACTTTTTCTTGTCTGCGTTCTGGTAGCAGCATTGCTTTTACTACTATATTGACGATTATATGAGCGTTTTGTTGCACCATTAGCTCTATTTCCTGAGAAATTTCTGTTCGCAGATCGAGAAACAGTTCTTGGAGCTCGATTTGTTGTAGTTCTAGTAGTGGTATGTGTTCTTGTTTTTGTATACGAAGGACGATTTGTTACACTACTTCTACTTCTGGTGGTGCTAGTTGTCACCGTTCTTGCTTTTGGCGCTTTGCTTCTAGAATTCGAATAGTTACTTCTACTGGTTCTGGAAGGAGTCGTGCTTCTGCTAGTATGAGTAGATCTACTGGTATTCACGGTAGAACGACTTGTACTTCTGCTTCTGGTAGGAGCTACTGATCTGGTATTATAATTAGATCGGCTTCTGGTAGTTGCATTAGATCGATTAGCACCTCTGCTTCTAGAAGAATATGCAGTATAGTTTCTGTCATTTCTGGAATACATAGCAGCTCTTCGGTCTCTAGACTGATATGCCAGACTTCTGGCAGAACGAGCTCTTGATCCTCTGTGATATGCTACAGAACGCTGACTAGGTCTGTAATAATTTCTATTTCTATAAGGAGTTCTGTAATACCCGCTATAGTAATTAGTTCTATAGGTTCTGTAAGAACATCTAAAAGGAGTGTAATATCTTCTATATGGTCTATTGTATACAATACATCTGCTCACAACGGGTACTGTAAAATATCTGTGGTAAGGTCTGTATACGTAATGCCTGTTGAACCTATTGATATATCCGGTACAATAAGTGAAATTTCCGTAGCTGTTATAGTTGATATATAACCCTCCTAACCTGGATAAACGACCAAAGTTATTATAGTTAAGAAATACATCACCTACTTGTATAATTCTTCCGTAATAATCATAGAATATAGGTACTTCTTCTACCTGTACTACAGCTCCATAATCATCGTACTGTACAAACGGATCATAGTTGTATCCTGAATTAAAACTGATGTTAATCCCGGGAGCGTTTACATTTACATTAATGTGATTGTTAGGTCTGTTGATATAAAAATCAAATTGACCATCCGGGTATATAGAAAATTCAATGCCTCCTTCTGTAAAGATAAAAGACTTTCCGTAGTTATAGGATCTATTATAACTTGTTCCTTCATTTGATTCATATGCATTAGCAGATATTGTCGCTAACATAACCCCGGCAAATAATAGCATAAATTTTTTCATAATCAGTGTTTTTTAAGAAAGTGCAGAAATTTTAATTCCGAACTCGATTAGTTATATGCAAGCAGCGTGCCAAAAACTATGAGAATATGTTAAAGAAAGTGGAGTTTGTATAGGGTAATCTGTTGTGAAGTGCTGAATTTATTGATATAATGATAATAGTTATAGAGAGGAAATCCTCCTGATAGAGTAGAGGAAAGACCTCGGAAAATCAGATTTTTTTACTTTTTTAAATAAAAAAACAGTAATGATATTCCATTACTGTTTATATATATTATAAAACGGATTAGTGTTTAAAGACTACATGCATTTGTGGCTAACATTTCCTTTGTTGGGTTATAAGCATTTTTACTGCATTGAAACGTATGAATCACGGTGTTTTTAAAAGCACAGTGATTGGATAATTTTTTATTATTAAAAATCCATAGTCTGTTATCAACATTATTTAGGGTTGTAAATCCTTTTACATCGATTAACTCTGGATTAGCAAGAATCCATAAATTATCAACTTTTTGAAGCAATTCGAATGTGTTGATTTTTTCCAATTTATCATTAGAGACAATGCGAATAAAGCCTGCTGTGCGCAGATTGTCAAAACCTGTAAGAGCGGTAAGTGAAGGAAGGTCTTTTATACGTAATTCTTCGGTGATATTTTCGAGGTTTTTGAAGCCTTGAAGATTGTGTAAGGATCCATTATCTTCTATAAAGAGATTGGTTAGGGAAGTAAGGTTTTCCAGTGCATCAACATTCTCTAAAAAAGTGTTATACTGTATTGTTAGTTTAGCACCGACAGTTTGTAGGTTTTCTAATCCTCTCAGATTTTTTAAGTTTTTTTTTGTTCCGTTGGAATATACTGTTGAACGATTGTTTTTGATACGTAGTTCGCCAGTAATTGTTTTCAAATCTTTTAGGGAACTCATATCAATAACATTATTGATAATAAGACTTCCTTCTACTTTAGTATATTGTTTGGCAGCGAATATTTCTAATTCGTCTTGATTACTAATAAATTTATTTCCTGTAAATACTTTTTCCCCTGCGGTTTTACAATTGTCATTAGTAAGGTGTTCTTTACTTGGGTTATATCCATTTCCGTTAATAATGATGTTCCCCTGAATAGTTGTATTTTGCAAAGCACAAAAATTATATAAGGAAGTGTTGGATGTAATTGAAAGATCTTTTGCTATTGATGTTAACTGCTGTAGTCCTTCCAGATCAGAAAGATTGTTATTGGATCGAATATGAACCGATCCTCCTATTTTTTGTAATAGGTTAAGTCCTTTCCACTGAATAAAAGAGGGATGGTTGGCAATGATAAGACTTCCTCCGATTTCGGTAAGAGACGTTAATCCATCAAGAGAACTTAATTGTCCGTTATTATTTAAAGATAAATCACCTCCTATGAATTGCAATCGTGATAAACCACTAATATTAGTCAATGCTTCTGCTTTGGAAATAGAGAGTGATCCTCCTATTTTTTCTAAGGCTATTGGAGAGATTGTTTTCAGGTCAGGAGTGTCTAATAAAGCATTTTCTTTAGTATAGCTTATAGAAAGATTTCCTGTGATTTCTACAACATCCTTGAATGGAGAGATATCATGAATACCAGCAATAAATACATTTCCATCAATACGTAGGTAGTTGTTTTTAGTGTAAAAATCAATGAGAGCTTCTTGACTATTTAGATAGAGGTCTCCTTTATAGATATTTTCGGGATTAATAATTGGGGAGTTTGGAGCGTTACTAGTATCATCATCACTCTGACAGGCGTAGATAAATAAAAGAAGAACTCCGAGATAGTACACTGTTTTTTTCATTTTAATTGTTTTCTAAAGGTTTATTATATACTTAATAAGCATTGCAATTCAATCTAATATTGCAATGATATATAACTCACAAAGTGAGCAATTGATGTTTCAGCTTGAATTTCGAAACGAAAAAAAACAAGCAAATATCTTATGAGCTAACAAGAAGATAATATGCTTTTGCACGAGATGCTACGGGGAGTTCCATATTATGATGGTATAGCAACTAAAATATACCTCTTAGTATCGTACTAAGATTATCTGGTATCAATGCGTGCGCAAAAGTATTATTAATATCCTTTCTGAACGTTAAACAGTTGTTAATTGGGAATTTCTATAAACGTTAAAATGTAAATGTATCTGATAAATAAGGGGTTATCTGATACACTCCAGCTATTCTTAGTTCATATATTTGCTTGTTGTGTACTTGGTATTACTCTGAGATTATTTTAGCATTTTATTTAAATTTTAGTTTTAATATTCTGAATGGAGTTTTTGCCAGGTCTTTCCCTCCTGTAAAAGCAGAAGATTTATGCAATTGATTTACGGCGATATAAAGCCAGTCTTTATGAATTCGTAGATTGTCAGACCAATCTAATAAAGGATCTTTTTTTAGTGTCTTTAATTTTTTATTAGCTGTTAAGACATCAATACTATTGTTTTGAATATTGGTAAAATAGTGATTGTTTTGACGATCAGTTGCAGCGCCATCTGATATCGGTTTTGCTCCAGTTATGGTGATATGTGAGAAAATTTCAGCATCTTCACTTTGATCTCGTATTATCTTGGTAGGAACCTGATACCATTTAGTACCATTCATAGCTCCGTAAAATAAGGTTTCTCTATCAGCCGAAAGTGTTATAGGGTTTAGACCTATTCTGGCAGGGTTACCCAAAAAGTGTTGAACGTTTCCGTCGATAATCATATCGATGTCCTCTGATTTCATGCTCGCGGGATGGCTTATTTTTCTATACGTTCTTTTATGAATATCTACTACGATGATTCCTGGGTTACCAAAATCAGCCAGATATACAAACCCATTTTTTTCATCCACAGCCAGATCCTGAACGAAACTGGTTTTAGGGGCAAGTTCCACTGGAATGTCAAAACGCATGATTTCTTTTTTACGATCAATATCAAAAGCAAATACTCTTGTTTTACCAATGTTTAATCCAGCATCGATTACCCATAAACGATTTTCGGTGTCAAAAATGATTCCTAACGGAGTGTCTAATTTGGTATCTGATTTGGTGTCTATGGTCGATTGCACTACTTCAGTAGGGAACGCTTTATAGCTAGTGCTATCTGTTATCTCTACAAGTTGTAGATTGGTAGCTCGTAATGGATGAATACTGGAAAAAATTCTTCCTTCTTTAGATACAGCGACATTTCCTGGGTTGATATCCATTTCTGCTACAACTTCCAGCGTACCTATGGGTTTTTCCTTGGATATAGGATTCGTTTCTTTTTCTTTATTGGTAGTACAAGCCGTTATCGCTAGTAGAACCAGAGAAATAATATGAAGTTTCATATATAGTATAAATTATTTGTTTAGTGATGATTATGGTGAGTTGAAGATTCGTTTTGGTGTGAGCTGAGCACTTCCAAAATTGTTTCTACATCTAATCGGTGGGTGTAATCTTCTGGAATAAAACTGTACAGAATTTCTCTGTTTTTATTGATGATATAGGTAGCAGGCATAGGCAATTCATAGTCTGTATTCCCATTATGAATATCCACATGAAGGTTAAAGGAGTGATAGATATTTATCAAATCTTTAGGAAGGGCAAAAGTAAGTCCCAGTGATGTAGCATATTCATTATTAAGATCACTAAGAACAGAAAATGTCAGTGCATTTTTTTCTGTTGTTGTTAGTGAATGATCAGGCGTTTCCGGAGAAATTGCTACTAACTCAGTATTTAGTTTTTTAAGTTTAGGTAGTACTTCCTGAAGTGCTCGTAATTCCATATTACAAAAAGGACACCATCCTCCTCTATAAAAAGAAATGACTAAAAAATCATGTGTAAAATCAGCAATAGACATTAATTTGTTAGTGCTGTTTGGGAGCTTAAAATCAGGAAGTTTGTTTCCTTTCTGAATGGCTTTACTACTCAAAGATTGCTTTTTGAGCTCCTCAGTACTTCGTTCCATAATATCCCAGGTAGCTGCCGGGATGTTTTCTTTGTTTTTTGCTTTTCTGGCAGCAAGTGTTTTTGATAATTTCATCTTTATATGTATTATATTGTTATAGTTGTTGTAATGAACTCAAACAATAATGAGTTATTTATAGAACAAAGATGGAACTATAGGAGGAGGAAGGAAATAGAAAAAAAAACAAAAAGATGGAAAAAATTCCCCGTATTTCTATTGAAATTGAGCTCTGAACTGAGTAGGAGTAAAGAGTGTGTTTTTTTTGAAATATTTAATAAAATAATATGGATCTTCGAACCCTAATTGGTAGGCAATCATCTGACTGGTATCGTCTGTGGTTAGTAATTTTTCTTTGGCTTTTTCAATCACTTTTCCGGTAATGAAATTACAGGGAGTTTTGTTTTCATCCTTTTTGACCTCTCTGATAAGTTGTTTTAAAGGTATTCCCAACATTTCGGCATAGGTTCCAGCGCAATAGTTTTGATCTATATGCTGATCTATGAGCTCTGAAAATTGTTCAACAATTGATAATTCTTGTAAACTATTAATGTAATCGTTTAACAACTCATTCCATAAAATGTGTAAGTAGCTGTTAGTTATAGGTTTGTTGTTTTTGTTGTGAAGAAGTGATTGAATTTGTTTTTTTTTCTGTGGGATATCTTTTATAGTGTGAAATTCAAAATTAGAATGCAACTGTTCCAGCCCTGTTTTTATCTCTGGAAAAGACGATAGGAAATCAGGAGTCAGTTTAATGATGAAACCGTCTATAAAAGGGGAAGCTGTAATGATATCAAAAGAAGTGTCAAAAAAGAAATATGTTTTGGAAGGAATAATCTGTTGTTTCCCATTTCTTTCTATACTAATAGTTCCTCCAAAAAGAATACATACATTTTTGCTTTCAGGAGTAATAGTTTGATTGTTTTTGACAAAAGATATCATTTCTTAAAAAATACTAGATTAATATATGCAAAAACTTGCACAGGAGCTAATTATAAAATCTAAAAAAAACAGCTTTTTTTATTAACAGAATCAATTTTATCGATTCCTCGTTAAAAAATAAATATGATTAATCCCCTTTTGAGAACTATTCAAAAGAGGATATTTATTTTAATCATCGTCATCATCATCGTCATCATCATCGTCATCGTCATCATCGTCATCATCATCGTCATCATCATCGTCATCATCGTCGTCATATTTTCTTTTCCTAAATGTTCTTTTATGATGATGAACATCCCCTTTTCTATAAGGCTTGTATCGTTTGCCATCCAGGTAGTACCAATTATCTTCTTCGGAATAGCGACAATATTGACAATAGTCAAAAAAGATATCACCTTCTGTATACCTAATATTATGAAAACGATCATAATAGATATATAATCCACCAATCTGAGATACTAAATTTCTTCTATAGCGTACCCCGACAGTACCAATTCTTCGAACTCGATCATATCGATCATAATTAATAGACACACGTCCGATTCTTCGTATCCTGCCAAATTGATCATATCGTATGTCTAACCTGGGATGGCGATAGCGCCGATCTCTATGGGGAGTTTTGTAGCGTTTTGCATTTGTCCAGTGATCACGATGGTGATATCTGGGAATTCTATAATCTAATTGCCCCCCTGGAAATACAAAAAACTTAACTCCAGCTTCTTCAAAAATAACAGCTTCCCCGTGATAAAAGGAATTTTTTCCTTTTGTGTGATGTGGTGTGTATCTTGGATGGTTTGCCTGAGCAGTTGCTACTACCAGTAGCATAGCTGCAAATAAAAGTACCATTTTTTTCATATCTAAAACGTTTACTGTGTACACCTACTGGCTAGCATTTCGGTATTCACTGTTTTTGAGATAGAAATAACCAAAGGATGTGCCAAAAGCAGTTATTTGGATAAAAAAAATGATACTTTTAATAGGTGTTATAGGCTTTATAGCTGGTTTATAATGTCTTGAGGATCTGCTCTTTTTTTGTAATCCTCTTCTAGGTAATCATAGCTAATGGTTCCATCTTGTTCAATTATATAGGTAGCAGAGATGGGTAATTCGTGGTCTGAATTGCCATTACTTGTTTCTACATCAATGTTAAAACTTTTATAGATTTCTACCAGTTCATCAGGTAGTGCAAAAGTCAGATTAAAATTTTTAGCAACTACATTATCCTTATCAGAAAGCACTTGAAAACTGAGTTCATTTTTTTCGGTTGTACTCAGAGAATGATCAGGAGTTTCTGGAGAGATGGCGACCAGGGTAGCTCCGTTTTTTTCTATTTCTGGTAATACATTTTGGAGCGCCTTAAGTTCTAAATTACAATAAGGGCACCATCCTCCTCTATAAAATGAAAGTACCACTTTCTTTTCTTTTAAAATATCTTGTACAGATACCTGTTTTCCATTAGCATTAGGAAGCGTAATTTCAGGAATTTTATTTCCCTTCTTTAATGCCTGAGCAAGGATTTTCTCGGTGCGTAATTGTTCAATTGCAGCGCCCATTACTTTTTGAGAAGCTTGTGGAATTTTAGTAGCAGAAAGATCTGCATATGCTTTTAAATCTTTTGTGAGTGACATATAGGTTATATTTATTGTTATATCCTTGTAGTCGTAAGCACAGTGATTGGTTTACATCTATTAACAAAGCTTTATAATTTATCACGGAGGTATTTTCCTGTATGAGAAGCCTTAATTTTTATTAATTCTTCCGGAGTTCCCTGCCCTATAATTGTACCTCCAAGTATCCCTCCTTCAGGACCTAAGTCAATAATATAGTCTGCACATTTGATCAGATCAATATTGTGTTCTATAACCAAAACAGAATGTCCTTTATCTAATAATTCATTAAAAGATTTTAACAATTTTTTGATGTCATGAAAGTGTAATCCAGTAGTAGGTTCATCAAAAATAAATAAGGCTTTGTCTTTGGTATTTCCCTTTACTAGAAAAGAGGCCAGTTTGATTCGTTGTGCTTCTCCTCCGGATAGCGTAGAGGAACTTTGCCCTAATTTGACATACCCTAACCCGACATCCTGTAACGGTTGAAGTTTTCTGGTGATTTTAGTTTGTTTATGAGTGTAGAAAAAATCAATAGCATCATCAATGGTCATGTTGAGGATATCATCGATATTCTTATCTTGGAAAGTAACTTCCAGAATTTCTTTTTTGAATCGTTTTCCATTACAAGTTTCACAGACTAAATGTACATCAGCCATGAACTGCATCTCTATGGTAACTTCTCCTTCCCCTTTACAGGTTTCACATCTTCCTCCATCTACATTAAAAGAAAAATGTTTGCTTTTATAATTTCTTATTGCAGATAGTTTCTGATTGGCAAAAAGAGCTCTAATATCATCATAAGCTTTAATATATGTAACAGGATTAGAACGGGACGATCGTCCTATTGGATTTTGATCGACAAACTCTACATGTTTTATATTGCTGTAGTTTCCTTTTACTTCTGTGAATTGTCCAGCTTTTTCTCCATAACCTCCCAGTTCTTTGAGGAGTGCAGGGTAGACAATCTTTTTTATTAAAGTACTTTTTCCACTTCCAGATACTCCTGTAATAGCAGTAAAAACTCCTAAAGGAATAGTTACATCTATATTATTCAGGTTGTTTTCTCTGGCTCCTACGATATCGATGTGATATTTAGAAGTACGTCTTTTTTCAGGAACCTCAATTGATAACTTATTACTGAGATATTTTGCGGTTAATGAGTCTTTTTTAATAATTTGATCATAGGTACCTGTAGCGACAACTTCTCCTCCAAAACTCCCGGCTTCCGGTCCTATGTCGATAATTTCATCTGCGGCTTTCATAATATCTTCATCATGTTCAACAACAATCACAGTATTACCGAGATCACGTAAAGATAGCAATACATTAATTAATTTTTCCGTATCCTTAGGGTGTAGTCCAATACTGGGTTCATCCAGAATATACATAGAACCTACCAGGCTACTTCCCAGTGATGTTGCCAGATTTATACGTTGAGATTCTCCTCCTGATAGTGTATTGGATTTTCTGTTGAGTGTAAGATATCCAAGTCCTACATTCTCCAAAAAGCCCAAACGGCTATTAATTTCTTTTAGTAGGCGTTTGGCAATAGATATTTCATGTGTACTTAGTTCTAGATTTTTAAAAAAATCACTGACTTCATGAAGTGGTTTTTCTACCAGCTCCGTTATAGTTTTATTTCCTACTTTTACATTGTTAGCTTCTGGACGTAAACGGGTCCCTTTACAGGTGTTACATCTGGTTTTACCTCGATACCTGGATAGCATAACACGATTTTGGATTTTATATGCTTTGGCTTCTAGTTCTTTAAAAAAACTATCAATTCCTTCAAAGTATTCATTTCCTTTCCACAGCAAGCTTTTATCTTCTTCTGATAACTGATAATATGGTTTGTGGATTGGGAAATCAAACTTATATGCATTATTGACTAATTGATCTTTGTACCAACTCATACTTTCTCCTTTCCAGGGGAATACAGCGCCTTCATAGATACTAAGTGCTGTGTTGGGAATTACCAGATCTTCATCAATTCCAATAACATCTCCATATCCTTCACAAGTGGGGCAAGCTCCATAAGGATTGTTAAAACTAAAAAGATGGACATTAGGTTCTAAAAAAGTAATCCCATCCAGTTCGAACTTATTGCTAAATTCTCTCAGGGTATTGTCTTGTAGGGTTTGTATATAACAGCTTCCTTTTCCTTCAAAAAAAGCGGTGCCGACAGCATCTGCTAATCGGTTATAAAAATCTTCATTATCTCTTTTGATGATTCGGTCAATGACTAAATGTATCTCATCAGTTTCTTTGTATTCAGCTTCTTCAATTCGGTATACAGTATCATTTACTTTGATTCTGGCATATCCTTGTTGTTGGAGTACCTGCAGCTTTTTTTCGAGTGTTCTGCCTTCTTCTACGGTTATAGTAGATAAAAGTAATAGTTTAGCGCCTTCTTCGAATGATTTTACATAGGCGACTACATCACTAACAGTTTCTTTCTTTACCTGATTTCCGGAAACAGGGGAGTAGGTTTTCCCAATACGCGCATAGAGAAGTTTTAAATAATCATAGATCTCAGTAGTAGTTCCGACTGTCGATCTTGGATTGGTAGAGTTTACTTTTTGTTCTATAGCAATAGCAGGAGCGATTCCTTTTATATAATCTACCTTTGGTTTATTTAATCGCCCCAGAAACTGTCTGGCATAAGAAGAAAGACTCTCTACATACCTACGTTGTCCTTCTGCATATAGTGTATCAAAAGCCAAGCTGGATTTTCCGGAACCAGATAAGCCTGTAATGACTACCAATTTATTTCTGGGAATTGATACATCCAGATTTTTAAGGTTGTGGAGCTTAGCGCCTTTGATTAAAATATGATGTTTTGGGTCTTTAGTTGAGATGTCCTGAACCATGATTAAATACAGTAAAACAGCAAAGATAATCATTACGATAAAAGTATTATAATGCTTTTATAAATGAAGTTTTGATAAAAAAATTAACAAAAAATACTTGATTTTAAAGGATAGTTATTATATTAGCGACCGAAACACTCATATTATTAACTAAGAAAAGATAGCCTATAGTACATTTTTACTTTTAAGTTTAACATGGCCCGACCCCAAGCTTGTTGGTGCAGTAAAAAGTAAAAAGTATGAAAGAGTACACCCTGACTGATGCTGTTTTGGTTAATAATTATATCAAAGGTGACGAAAGTGCTTTGTCTATTTTAATCGAACGTCACAAACAACGAATCTACAGCTTTATTTATTCGAAAATTTTTGATAGAGATATCTCTGAAGATATTTTTCAAGACACTTTTATAAAAGTGATTCAAACATTAAAAAAAGGAAAATACAACGAAGAAGGAAAATTTCTTCCTTGGGTAATGCGTATTGCTCATAATTTGGTCATTGACCATTTTAGAAAAGGAAATCGCATGCCTAAGTTCGAAGATAATGGAGAGTTCAGTATTTTTTCTGTGATTAGTGATAATAATTTAAATGCAGAGCGAAGATTGATTAAAGATCAGGTAGAGGAAGATTTGAGAAATCTTATCCTAGAATTGCCTGAAGACCAGAAAGAAGTACTGGTAATGCGTATGTATAAAGATATGAGTTTTAAAGAAATTTCTGATAAAACAGGAGTAAGTATCAATACGGCATTAGGAAGAATGAGATATGCTTTGATTAATTTAAGAAAAGTGATAGATAAAAATAATATCGTATTAACTAATTAAAAAGTTAAAAAGTGTTAAGAATGTAATAAAGTATTTTTTGCCTCGTTATTGAATTATAACAAAACAATAACATTATTTATGGCAAAATTTTACTTTGAATCCTCACAGAGAGATAAACAATTAAACCCAAGAAAAAGTACAATCGACTTTATTCTTAATTATTCGAAAGCATTAGAAATTTTAGAATATAAGAAGTTAAAGTTTGAAGCACTTCTTAACTAAGAAACAAAAAGCCTCTATTTAATAGAGGCTTTATTTTTTTTGAGATATTCGTTGATAACGGTTTTTCTTCCGATAGTTTTAGTAATTATATCTTTTTCCAGATCCCATCCACGTGCAGGAGAGTATTCTCTTCCATACCATATAATCTGAAGATGAAGGTCATTCCATAGTTCTTTAGGGAATAATCGTTTGGCATCTTTTTCTGTCTGTGTAACATTTTTTCCGTTGCTAAACCCCCAGCGATACATCAACCTATGAATGTGAGTGTCTACAGGGAAAGCAGGGATTCCAAATGCTTGGGATAAGACCACTCCAGCAGTTTTATGTCCTACTGCAGGAAGTTCTTCTAGTTCTTCAAAAGTCTGAGGAACCTCTCCATTGTGTTTATTAATCAGGATATGGGATAATTCATAAATCCCTTTGGATTTCATAGGGCTTAATCCTACAGGTCTGATAATATCTCTGATTTCTTCTACCGAGAGTTTAATCATTGCATAAGGATTATCTGCTCTTTCAAATAATAAAGGAGTGATTTGATTAACCCGTACATCCGTACTCTGGGCACTCATTAGTACAGCGATTAATAATGTATATGGATCTTTGTGATCAAGAGGAACAGGAATTCTCGGATAGAGCTCCTGAAGTGTTTTTATGGTAAAATCAACTTTTTCCTGTTTCGTCATGGTGTATTTTTTTGCTAAAATATAAAATCAAAGACGCATATCTGCTGTCAGAGGGCTTCATATTTTGAATATGTGATATCAAAAATGGAGTTATTTTATAAAAAAGGAAGGTTTTTATAATATGAAAAGATAATAAGCAGATTGAAAAATATTATAATTCCAATCTGAGAGACCTTAAATATTTGTTATACTTTTATAGCAAAAATTGCCAGGTACTATTTTTTTTAATTTCAGAAATAAGAACCGGTCTTATTAATTTTATAACAGATTTATGACAACATTAAAAATAGGAGATAAAGCTCCTGAATTTTCTGCATTAGATCAGGAAGGAAATACGATAACATTGGGAGATTATAAAGGAAAAAAACTAGTAGTTTTCTTTTACCCTAAGGCAAGTACTCCGGGATGTACTGCAGAGGCTTGTAATTTAAGGGATCATTACCAGACATTTTTAGCACAAGGATATGAGATTCTGGGAGTAAGTGCAGATAGTGCCAGACGTCAATTAAATTTTAAAACCAAGAATGAACTGCCTTATCCTTTATTAGCAGATGAAGATAAAAAAGTAATAGAAGCTTTTGGTGTATGGGGACCTAAGAAATTTATGGGACGAGAATACGATGGAATTCACAGAACTACTTTTGTTATTGACGAATCAGGCGTAATAACAGATGTAATCTCCAAGGTAAAAACTAAAGAACACGCTGCTCAGATACTGTAGAGAACAGCATTGAGTTACACAATAAAAATAATAAGAGCGGTTAGAAAAATACTAACCGCTCTTAATTTATATATAATAAAGAATAAAGTATTATACTGTTTCTTTCTCTTTATAACCAAATAGATGATTGTCCTTTATTATTTGAGAAACTCCTTCTGGTAACTTGTTTTCCCATCCATCTTTCCCTTCCTGTATCCATTGTAGCACCTCTCTGGAGAATACATCCATGATACTTTGATCGTAGTCTACAATGTCTTGTAATTTTCCGTTGTATTTAAAGAACTTGTACAGCTCTTTCATACGAGGGTGAACTTTTAGGTTATCACTAGTGGTGATATTTCCGGTTTTATGATCTTTTAGCGGATATAAATATACTTTGAGATCTTTGAAAAATAGTTTACCAAAAGCTTCTAGGATTCCACCACTCAGATGGCGATAATATTTCTCGTCAAAAATTTCGATAAGGTTATTCACTCCCATAGCTAAGGCCATACGCTCTTTGGTATAGTTAGAGAAGTATTCAACCATTCGATAATATTCCTGGAAATTAGAAATCATTACAGTTTGTCCCAGAGAACAAAGCAATTGTGCTCTGTCCATGAAATCCTTTTCATCGATTTCTCCCTCTGCTCTAAGGTTAGATAAAGTAATTTCAAAAATAACTTCAGTTTTGTTTTTGTTTACCTTATTTTCTTTGAGAAACATATTTAACGATTTCTCATAGATATCCATATTTACCTTGGTAACAGGTCTGAAACTACCTCTAAGGGCTAAAATGTTTTTCTTGTACAGGATTCTGGCAGGAAGGATATTATTTCCGTCAGGACCAAACATGACAGCTTCCGTCATTCCGTTTTTCACTAACTGAAGACTCATAAGTCTATTATCTACCTTAGAGAATCTTGGACCAGAAAAATTAATAGTATCGATTTCTATTTGATCTTTATCAAGATTATCGTACAAGTAACGAAGAAGCTTTTTCGGATTATCGTATTTATAGTATGCACCATAAATAAGATTTACTCCTAATACTCCCAAAGTTATTTGCTGTAACCGGGCATCATTCTCATGAAAACGGATGTGTAAAACAATCTCGTTATATGCTTCATTAGGTGTAGTTTGGTATCGAATACCAACCCACCCGTGTCCTTTGTATTTTTTAGCAAAATCAATAGTTGCTACGGTATTAGCATAACTAAAAAATAATTTGTTAGGATGTTTGTCTCGTGATATTCGCTCTTCAATTAAGTTTACTTCATGAGCAAGCATTTTTTTCAATCGCGCTTCTGTGACGTATCTTTTATCATCTTCGATTCCATAGATAGCATCACTAAAATCCTTGTCATATGCACTCATCGCTTTTGCAATCGTACCAGATGCTCCTCCTGCTCTAAAAAAATTTCGAACAGTTTCTTGGCCCGCACCTATTTCTGCAAAAGTACCATAGATATTTTCATTAAGGTTAATTCGTAGCGCTTTACTTTTAATAGAGGGGACAGATTCGAATTCTTTGTCTCCCATAATCGTGATAGGCATAGCTGAATGGGCTTTTTTTGTTTATGTAAAGGTACTAATACCTGTATAAAAATAAAAAAGGAGCCTAAGGAAATTCTGTATTTTTTATTAATTCAAAATAATAAAAATGTGTATTGGCATCGATAAGCCTATGCTTACTAGTTGGGTAAATGAAGGGAATCAACACTTTGTATGGGTGGTTTAAGCATTGTCGCAATAGCATTCAAATTGCTTTTTCGAACTTATTTTATCACCAAAAGGGGGGTATCCCAGATATGTAAGTTGATTTTCTACTGTAGAAATATCGTTCGCTTTTGTAAAATTAAAAGCAATTGTAGCTTGTGTATGTCGTATTTCTATAAAAGAAATATTTTTTATACTCGATAATTCTTTTTTTAGTCCTTCCGCACATTGAGGGCAATCTAAATTGTGTACCCGGATATTTGCTCGTTTTATCATAAGTAGTGTTTGATTATTTATTAGCTCGTTACACAGAGAAAAGGGGAACGCTGGTAACGATTTTTAGTTTTAAAACTTTTACTGTTAGTTATATACATAATTACATTTTTTTTAGTGCTTTTATTATAAAGTGTAATTACTTATCCTCATAGCGGTATAAGATGTAATTATATATTAGAAGTATAAGAGGCTGTTTTTTGCAGAAAAGAGGAAAGATTCTTCTAAGAGAAGAATAAAATAAAGAAGTGCGTACTTTTTGGTAAAAAAAATATAAGTACATTTGTTTTTAATCCTTCTTCTGGAAGGAATTTCCTGAGACTACCTCAGGATCTTTGTTCGGAAGCATCCCTCGCGAGCTTGCTCCGAGTCTATTGATTTCAATAAAGAATGGAAGTAATATTTCTTGGTACGGGAACATCTCAGGGGATTCCGATTATAGGGAGTGATCATCCTGTGTGTAAAAGTGAAGATCCCAGAGATAAGAGATTAAGGGTCTCTGTATTGGTATCCTGGGATGATTATACCTATGTGGTAGATTGTGGACCGGATTTTAGACAGCAGATGTTGTCTAATGACGTTAGACGAATAGATGGGGTATTGTTTACACATGAACATGCAGATCATACCATGGGATTGGATGATATTCGTCCGTTCTTTTTCAGACAAGGAGATATTCCGATCTATGCACATAAACGTGTGATGGAAGCATTACGAATTAGATTTGATTATATTTTTTCTTCAGAAAATAAATATCCGGGAGCTCCCAGCGTCATAGAAAATGTACTAACTAACCAACCATTTGCGCTGGGAAACCTGGATGTGATTCCGATTAATGCATCACACAACAGGTTACAGGTATTTGGATTTCGATTTGGGGAGTTTGCTTATCTCACAGATGTAAAGACTGTAGCCGCAGAAGAAGTAAAAAAATTAAAAGGATTAAAAGTGTTGGTGGTAAATGCATTGAGAATAGAAGCGCATCATTCACACTTTAATTTAGAAGAAGCTTTGCAATTTATTGAAGAAGTTGCTCCTGAAAAAGCGTATTTAACGCATATAAGCCCTAATCTTGGATTTCATGCAGCAGTAGAAAAAACATTGCCAGAGCATGTTTTTATTGCATATGACAACCTAAAAATTACTATTTAAAAATGAGAAGTAAGATATTTCTGTATCTGTTTGTATTTTCCTTATTGTTCATCCTTTTTATGTTTATGAATGCTAAAAAAGCAAAAGAAGCGTATGATAAAAAAATTGATCGGTTAACAACTAAAGTTAAAGAAAAAGAAGCTGCCATTGATTCGTTAGTAGATGTAACGATGGATTTGACATATTTTTCTTTGGAGAGTAGTGAAGAAGCGGTTTCTTATTTTGAAGAAAATGGATACAATGCTTCAGAGCTGGCCTCAACAATATCTGATCAGATTATAGGACAGAATAAAGTAGACGATGATAATCCGATAATTCCATTTGCAGGAATGGAAGGAAATATGAAAATTAATAAAGTACGCTTATTGAATCACAAATGGATTATTGCAGATTTTACCGATGGAGTATATTGGGGAGAATTGTTCATTTCTTATGAAGTAAATAAAGATCAAACAGTGGATTTTGAGGTAGAAAAGTCTTTTTTATATCCTAGAAACTGATTTAATTAAGATTGTATATTAGAAATCTATTACAATCAGACACGACTTCAATAGATGTCATTCTGTTATATTTCTCTTATTGACCATCGTATTGTTATGCTTAACTAGATGAAACATCTTATTTATCTCATTTTCAAACTTTATTATGAAATGCTAATACATAAAAAATGCCCTATAAAATTACTATGCACTGGCTAAGAGGAGGTGGTATTATGGGATAAGCCCAAAACATCGATTGAGTTTTGCACTTTTCAGTCATAGTATTGTTTTAGATGATAATGAAAAAATACTTGTTTTATAGAGCATTTTGTAAAAACATAAAAATGATATCAATAAGACCCTGTCATGAAATTGAAGTGTATCAATGTTAAGACAGGGTCTTTTCTGATCATCAATTAACACAATTATTGTTGTTATTTTTTGATTATTTTTCTTTTGATAAATTCTCCATTGATTTCAATTACTGCAATGTATACTCCGCTTGCTACCTGCAGACCATTATCACTTATACCATTCCAGCTATATGAAAAAGGAAGGGATAAGTCATTTTTTTGAGTATATGATGTAATTTGTTTTCCGTATAAATCGTAAATATTGATAGTAATTGTCGTATGATCTTGTGTTAATGTGTTCTCTGGGATAGAAAATGTTACTTCTCTATCAAAAGTAGTGGGGAATACTTTTAGGTGATCGTTTACCCGAGGGGCATTCTTCTTTTCCCAGGACATACCTAATGGAGTATCTAGCCAGACTAAGATAAATTCATTATCGTCTGGTAGTTTTGTCCCTGCATGTCTACCTACGCTAAAAGGATAGTTGTTGTCATTGACCACACCGATTAAAAATGGGTTAAAAACAATTACACTCTCGATAGTAACAAAAGGAAAAGCAAAGGCACGACCGATACCAATGTCTCCTTCTGATCCTGGTTCGGAAATTCTTCTGATATCTTTGATCTTAAGAAGATTGATTGTTTTTTTCTTTTTTATTTTTTCCTGCTTTGGATTTAATTGTATTTCATAAATTGCTTTAAACCCTTTTAAATCTCCCTGAGTACCATCACGTTCTATAATAACTCCTCGTTTTTTAGAGAACATAATAAACTCTCCAATTGCAGTAGCTTTCTGGTGTAGCGGGTAAATGTATTTTTTCCCCGTATACGAAGCTGAATTAATATCAAACTCATGGATAAGAAGGTGATTTTTCTCTTCTCCTTCTAATGGCTTTTCTAATAAGGGCAATAATTTTCTTTTGTCTTTGGATAATGCCATTCCTTCAAAACCGCCACTTTTTTTCACTTTAAAGGGAGTAGTTAACTTTGTACTTCTATAAGGCCAATACATTCCTGCTAACCAAGGAGTATTTTCACCATTTTGATCTTGTAGGTTGGTTCCATCACCAGCATTTTCTACTTTAGGGAAATCTCCTAACAGACAGACTGTTCTTATGGATGGATAGTGTTTATGTGTGTATAATAATGTACGAAAATCAAAACTTTGAATATCAGCGCGTTCTTCCATCTTATTCGTCTGGATAACTTCTGCAATAGCTTTTGTAAAAGAGGCAAAATCTACTGTTCTTAATGAAAAGACATCACCTCTTTCATCACGATCTGTTCTTGGATTTATTTTGGTTTCTATATTAAAACGAACCTTAGCAGCATTTTTCCATCTTTTTTGAGCCTCAGGATGTGTTTTTCCTGCACCGTCTTTATAGTAAGCTACATAGTATGTTACAAAATCGAATACTTGCTGCAGTGAAGGAATGATGTATGGATGTATAAAATTTTGTTGGTTTGCATATGCTACGGATACAGGAGATAGAGAGAGTTCATTGGTTTGATGAGGTCTGCCGGATAAAAGTTTATCTGCTATAAAAGTAGTTTGTATACTGGCTAATGTCATGTCCTTAACCAGTACCTCGTCTTTATATTCGTAAGAAGCCCCGTCTACTTTTCTGGTTTTGGCAGCTTCTATATGTGGATCGTGATCAAGAACAGGGATTCCATCTTTAGTTATACCACAATCAGTTTCCAGTGTAGGCATTAAAAAATCCAAGGCAGCTTCCATAGAAGGGAGTGTGTTCTCTGGACGTAGATTTCTGGCTCCTCGATGCCCCTGCGCATCAAATTTATTGATGTCAATTAATCCATCCTTATCAATGTAGTCAGGAGTTCCATCTTTATTTTTGTCAAAGTTTTGAATTGCAGTCAGTAATAAGTCAGGACGATCACTGATAATGCCATTAATACCAGTATCTAACAATTGATTGATATGTATGCTATCATTAACCGTATATACTACGATGGGATGTCCTGATTTTTGCAGTGATTCTACATTAAAAAGCTCGCTAGAAGCAGGGGATAACCCCGAAGGAGGTGTTTTTCTCGAAGAAACATATGTCGCTTTATTTTCGTCATCAAGCATTACATACCATGGTGACATAACCGGAGCTTTAGCCCCATTCTGAAATGCATGTGCTCTCATAGCATTCATGATACGGATAGCACTGGATTCTTCACTAAATGGATTTTGGGGAGAACGAAGCTCTTTTCCAGGAATGTCATAATCGGGAAGCGTATAAGGAGCTTCTAGTAAAATACCGTTACGATCAAAATGAAGTAAAAAAGGACCAAATTCATCTCCAATCCACAGATCTCCATTAGGAGTTTGTTGGATTGATTCGATATCAAAATCAGCTCCAGTTAATATCCTATCGGAAGAAAACTCATTTGTAATCGCGAAAGGAATTAAACGATTAGGATCTTTTAATTCGATGTGATTTATTATTTCGATGGTTCCTTTTCCAAGTCCAAAGATGGATTTAAAATTAGGACGAATTGTATAGATCCTCAGATGGTAATCTGCAGAATTTTCAATGGTTCCGAAACCGTTATCAGACATAGCCAAAAAAGTTCCGTCATGATTGTTTAATACAGCAGAAAATCCCTGAATAGGTTGTTTGTTAGGGAAAGGAATTATTTGATCATTGATAGGAGCAGTACCAATGTAATTTCCGGAGGTCGGCCCATTAGAAAAACTAGCAGCAGGTAATACGGCTCTTGCTACAAGAATGTCACCAAAGTTGTAGAAAGATTTACCGGTTCCTTTTGGATATATTTTTTTGTACAAAGAGGATGTGGGAGATGTATTCTCCATCAGTAAGGAAACCCCTTTTTGAGTAACTGTACGTTCTTGTGCGTTGATAGCGTCTGGCAGATATAACAAGGTTAAACACCATACTACTAACATTATTTTAGACTTAGGGTAATAAGAGCGGTTCATGTGTGATAAGCTTTAAGTTTATGACATAAAGATATTATGAGAACCGCTTTTTCTTGTTTGCTTTTTATAAATAAAAGATTACGATATGGTTATGAATTTCTGCTTTTAAAAAATGAAGAAAATGTTTTTTAAGTTGCCAGAATATTGGAATTACCAAACTAGGGAGTTGCATTCAGAGAAACTCCAGCTTTTCTGGATTGTGCATTGCCAAAAGCTTCTATTTTTCTAAGATCAAATGCTCCGATTTTTAAACAAGCGTCTACCCATAAATCGGTAATTTCTATGAGCTCTTCTTTAGAAACAGGGTTCATTTTCTTTAGACATTTGATATGGTGATATTCAAAATTAAAGGCAGATTTAGTTTTATTTATAAAATCGTACAATGCCATCATTGTTTGTCCTTTTTGCTCTACTTTATGAATGAGTCCCTTTTTATATAATTCTTTTGCACTGTATAATTCTCCATTTTTCAGGATGGTTTGTGCATCCAGAAAGTTTGCTTTTCTGGGAAGAAAGCTATAGGCTCCCATTCCTGGGAAGAGATTAAATTTTTGTTCAGGAAAGCAGAATTTGGCATGTTCTTCTGCCAAAATAAAATCATGAGCAAGGGCACACTCAAACCCGCCTCCATAAGCATTTCCCTCTACTAAAGCTATGGAGATAGCAGGCAAGCCAAAGGCAGTATAGATTGCATAAATGGCATCTACACATAAGTGTGCATATCGTGTTAATGCCTCTTTATCTTTTGTTTTGATATGCTTTAAAAAATAAGGAAGGTCTCCTCCCATGTTATAGATTCCTTCGTGTTCTGAGGCAGATACAACGAATTTTACAGGGCGGTCAGGATGTGAGAAATAAGATTGTATCCATTGGATGCAATCTTTAAACTCTTTTAATCCGTGATAGCAAAAATTGGGCATTCCTGTATTTTTAATCTTCCAGAGTAGAAGTTCATGTTCTCTGTAGTAATCTATGGTTACACAATTGAATGTTTTCATATTAGTATCTTTTTTTTGATTACCATTTTGAAGCCTTTTTAGTCATTACTGCCTTTATGTACAGAACAAAATGGTTGTTGGGAGAGGGGTTTTTTCTTATTATAAAAAAATAGTAAAGCAGCTGTAGCTTGCTCTATTGCTTTTTTAGAAGGTGCTGTATTCGCTAATCGGTTTAGAATTACAAAATCATGTATCGTACCACGATATCGGGTGGAAATTACAGGAACTCCTGCTTTTCTTAATTTATTAGCGTAGGCTTCTCCTTCATCTCTTAATACATCGTATTCTGCTGTGATAATTAGTGCAGGAGGTAATTGAGATAGTTTCCTTCTTTTCGTTCTCAGGGGAGCAACCGTATGTTTTTTTCGTAGTTTTTTATCAGGAGCATAGGAGGATAAAAACCATTCCATTGCTGATTTTGTCAGATAATGCTTTTCTGCAAACCTCTTATAGGATACAGTGTTCATTCGGGTATCAGTGACAGGATAGAACAATAATTGAAAATCAATTTTTGGTCCTTTTCTTTCTTTAGACAACAGGGATATAACAGTAGCCATATTTCCCCCGGCACTATCGCCTCCGATTGCGATTCTTTGGGAGTCTAGCCCAAAGGAATCCCCATGTTCTTTTATCCATTCCAGTGCGGCATAGCCCTCTTCTAATGCTGTAGGGTATATCGCTTCGGGAGCTAGTGAATAATGAACAAATACAACCGCAGTATTTGCTTTTTCTGAGATTGTTTTTATAAACCTTTCGTGTGTTTCTAATCCACCAAGAATCCATCCTCCTCCATGAAAATAGAGGAGAACGGGAAGAGGTTTTATAGTAGTTTTGGGGGTTACTATTGTAATATCTACCTTTTGATCAGAAGGCATAGTTATTTGATGATGGGTCATAGAACAATTCGAGTGTTCAGTTTCACCAGCCTGTAAGTTGATATAACTTTGCCGGGCTTTGGATACGGGAAAAGTCTCAATAGGAGGTCCTGTATATGAGTTTATAGTTTCCAGGAAAGCTTTTACGTCTTTGTCTAAATCTATATTGTTTAGAACGTTATGTTTTTCTTGTCCCGTGCAAAATGAGATATATGAAAAACATATGAATTTAATTATTAGTACTGAATATTTCATATGTAGTAGTAGAAAGAAGTAGTAGTTATATAAGTAATAGTTGTAGTAGTAGTACTTCTTTTACTAACTTAGAGAATTTTGCATCCGATGCTTTTTTTGATTTTTTAGATATTTCATTCCGATTTTTTTTAAGTATAAAATTGAAAAAGTAGTAAGAGTGACTAAAACGATTATCATCAGAATAGTGTATTCGTTTTTAATAGAAACTCCAAAAAGAGCAATTCCCCAATAGATAAGAATCCACTGGATGATATAAAATACGGTGACATTTCTACTGGCAAAATATAGCAACTCGAAGAACTTATTGTGTTTACAAAATTTGACAATAATATGTCCTGTCCAAACCACCAATAAATTAATCCCTATGAGTAATACAAATCCTCCAGGCCCCAGATGGTAGTAGTCTCCAAAATGGTATTCGTAATTATACGAGCATAAACCAATTCCTGCGGCGACAAATAAAAGCCCTATACGCCACATCCAGGTGTACATTTTTACAGCGTCCTGATTGAGTTCTTTATACCATTTTCCAAAAAATAAGCCTATAAGGATGAAGGATACCCATGGAAATACAGGGAAATATATATTGAATTTGTTTCCCCAAAATAAATCACAGAGGTAATCTAATACGGGATGTCCGACTCTGTAACCACTTAGTTCTTTGGAGACAGATACGATAAGTAAGACAAAAAATAATATTACATATTTGTTTTTTGAAATTTTATTGATAACAGCCATTAGTAAGAGAGAAAGTCCCGCTAATTGCAGAATATCCCCTAAGAGGAAAAAGTATACATAGTTATAGGGGTCTCCCAGAGTTAATCTGTTTCTAAGCACGAAAGAGTCCGGGATGATACCTATAGAAAGAGGAATAACAAATCGTATGATATTTAATGAATAGGCGAGCGCCAAGATACTAAGACCTCTCTTGATAGCGGTAGAAAAAGAATTTCTGGAAGAAAAGGCAAATGAAATTCCCATTACGACCAGGAATATAGGAGTCCCTTTTTCCATAACTCTAATAATTTGACCTATAAAAGAGCCCCAGGCTTCAGAACTTCCATAGATTAGCATGCAATGAACCGGTATAATGGCAAGCACACTAAACCCTCGTACAAAGTCTATGGCTAGTATTCGATTCTTCTTTTTTTGTGGATTCATTTTTGAGTTGTTTTTTTGAAGTTTTAGTTAGTGTTATTTTCTAGCGTTTTAGGTGTAGTATCAGAGAGAAGTATTTGAGTAGCTTCTTTTTGTTTTACGTCTGATTCCCAGGCGTCATTTCTATATTTACTAGCTTTTTTTCCACCATCAATATGATTCCAGCCTGGATACATAACAATATATTTTAGTTTATCAATAAACCGGGGAGCACTTTTGATATCTCTCCAGAGGTCTTTCCATAAAATAAACTGTACATCCCATAAGTTCTCACTGTTTATTTTATCATGAACAATCCCATATTCAGGAACTTCGTCTTCAAGTTGTGTTTGAAAAGTTCCAAATATGCGATCCCAGAAAGAAAAAGTTTCTCCGTAATTGGTGTCTAAATACTTGTGATTTTTTGCATGATGTACTCTGTGTACAGAGGGGGTAATAAATATTTTTTCCAACCAAGGTTGTTTCCCTACGAACTTTTCGTGAATATGTTCATATAATCCGTAAATTCGAGCGATTGATTCTACAATAAAAACCATAAAGGGATCAAAACCCAGGAGTGGAATAAAAATAATTGTAAGTGGTCCTTGAATAAAACCAATAAAAGATCCTCTGATGGCAGCAGTTAATTTCATTTCTTCTACAGTATGATGTACCCCATGAATGCACCAGAAGAATCGTACTTTATGCCCTAGTACATGAATACTATAGAACATAAAATCATATAATAGATATGCTAAACCCCAGATATACCATTCTGTTCCTAATGTAAACAGGCGATATTGGTACATCCACATCATTCCACCCAGAATAACAATTTTACCCAAAAGGGTGTAGGGAATTATCTCTAGTAAATAAGATAGGATATTCACAAAACCTTCTTTATTACTTTTTATATCTTTTGAGAATAAAAGAATGATCCATTCAAGAACTATTAAGCTAATTGAAACTATAAAAAACAGACTTCTGGATTCCCCGAAAAATGATTGTATTGCTTGGTTCATAATTTTTTTTGATTAATAGATATGATTGATGTATCATACGACACAATACGCCAAATAGGATCGTATGCTGATTAATCTGAAATCTATTAATCAAGAGGTTTTATATTTTTCTTGAATTGTAGTAGGGGGAGGTTTGTAAGAGCATTAGGTTTTAATTTTGTTTTAGAGATTGTAGAAATGGAATAATATCAATTTCTAGTTGATTTTAAATTGTATTTATCATTGTTTATGTATGGATAATTTGTGTGTTTTCTGTTGTTGATATCTGTTTTTATCTAAGAATGCTAGTTGAGCAGTTTTATGAGGTAATTCTACCGTTTTATCGGTTACAAAACCAATGCGCTCGCAAAGCGTAAACATTTTTTTATTGCGTATATCCGGTTCTACAAGAATTCGGTCTATAGTAGTGTTGGTAAATACAAAATCCATAATGGTTTGAAATAAATGAAGTGTAAACCCTGGGATTTTATTTTGTACCGGAGGAGCAACTATAATATGAACTCCACAATCGCTGTTTTTTGCATCATAATAATTACTGATGATGTCTTTTGATGGAGTATAACGCTCTAAGAAGAAAGCTGGTTGATCATTGTGATATCCTGTAAAAATATCATAGTGATCAGGTTTGAGCAGCTCGATGTATTCCTTTTTTACTTCTTCTAAAGAAGAACCTTGCATTCCCCAAAAAAAAGCATATGGTTCATTCACCCATGTATGTAAAATCGAAGCATCCCTTTTGATATCAAAATGCTTTAAAGATACATGGCCGAAATTTTCTATAAATATGGAGTACACTGTACTTTCATTACTTTTATTTGGTAATTGAGTTCGTTGTATCATGTATGTTTAAGAGCCGTATTTTCGCTTTTAATATTTCTTAAACACCTTATTAATAATTTGGTTTTTCTATTAAATGAGGTATTACGTTTGTTATTTTACTGTTTTTATTTAATCTAAATAATGTTATACAAAAATAGAAGGCACTTAAATAATAAAATGACGATAAGGGGAATAAAAAAGACGTTAAAACTATCTAATTCGTTCAAGAATATTTTTTTCAAAATATTCTTGTAAACTAAGAAGGAAGAAAGAGTCTTATACGAAGTGTTTTATCGTATTAATGGGACTGTTTTGTTGCTATAGCCTGTCAAGGAATAAGGAATAGGAAGGTATAGGGGGGAGAATTACATGCTGACAGTATAGTCAGCATGTAAAGTGTATGTAATTATATGTGATTTTGCAACCACTCTTTGAATTGATAAAAGTTTTGAGGATGAACCCCATGACCTACAGGAAACTCTTGTAATGTTGTTTTGACTCCAAGTGTATCGAAGAATGCTGGTGCCTTTCTGGCCCAGTCTATTGGGATAACAGGATCTACACTTCCGTGAGAGCAATAGATATTGAGTTTAGAAAAATCATTCTTAGAATAGTTTTCATGAAGAATAGCTTCATTCAGATAACCGCTTAATGCGATAACATTTTTAATTTTTTCGGGATATGATAAGGCTACGGCATAGCTTAGAATAGTCCCTTGGCTAAACCCGAGAATGGATACATTAGAAGCATCCAAATGGTAGGCTTCTATTGCTTCGTCAATGAATGTTGCTATTTTATCTCTGGATTCGATTGCTTGTTCATCATCACTGAATTTTCCGTTATCAGCATCGAAATAGATAGCATACCAGGCGTTTCCGCTTGGTTGCATCGGATACGGAGCACGAACAGAGATAATACAGAGTTCATCCGGTAATTCTGAAGCAAAGGAAAAAAGATCATTTTCATCACTTCCGTATCCATGAAACATAAATAATACCGGAGTTTTTTCTTTTTGTACTGTAGGGGTTTTTATAATATGATGAAGGGATAATGCTTTTGTAGTTTGCATGTGTACTTTATTTTATAATTGTATATGTATATGGTCGTCATGTCTTACTGCTTGACAGCCATGAAATCGTATTTTAGTGTTACTGATTCTTAAACGTTGTTTTAGATGAGGTTCTATAAAAATTTTTCGAACCATTGGCTGATTAGAAAGTAACAAAAGTAAATCTTTTGTAGCTTTCTCTGACAGTATTAATTTTCTATTCCAGTTTCCTAAACTAAAAAAACGAGTAATGTCGTATTGCCAGTATCCTTTTTTTTTGCAATACTCAGTTTGATTGTTGTTATTAGGAGGAGGAATAAAAACCCCATAACCGGTAATCCCGGGTTTTTTATTTGTTAGTTTTTCATTAGTTGTTTTATATATAAAAGAAAGATCAATTTTTTTTCCATCATTATGACTTAGATGTGGAAACAAGGGGTATCCATCTATAAAAGGAAAATTGGCATCCAGATATACCAACTTAATAGAAGGATACTTATATGATAACTGTTTTGCTACTGTAGTTAATACTTTATATGTATCTGGAGTGACATAATCTCTATTACATATTTTAGTTAGCAATGTATGTGCAGTTATAGAAGGGGTGTCTTTTATTTTTATTCGACCCAATAGAGGAGCTGTATTAGGAATAATAAAAAAAGTAGTCAAGCTGTAAACCAGAACAAATACGAGTATTTTTTTTAGCCGATAGAAAGGAGTTTTTCTAGTAATAACAAGTTCCGTAATCAGATATAATATTCCTCCTAGCTGCGTTAGTATAGTAAGAAATATTACTAAAAAACATTTGGAAAGTATTTTGAATAACGAGATCAAAATACTGAGATTTTATCGGATAAAAGTAAACCACTCCTGAAAATATTTTCCCAGAATTGGGACTTCTTTTTGTTCTTCCTTTATTGCGGTAACTAAACCGTAAATGATAAGAATAATAACTCCAATATACAGTGGCGTATCGATAATCCAGTTATTAAAAATATTAGCAATCGCCCCGACAATATAAAATGTAACCCATAACCCAAATCCTTGTCTGATATGAAAACTGGCAAATTCATTTTTATCATCATGATTCATGAAAAAAGCAATAATGGTTCCGATGACAGACAGGTAGGCAACGATAGCTGCTGTTTTTCCTTGTTTGGCATAATCTGATTGCATACGTTGTATTGATTTTATGATTTATTTTTCTAAAAGTATTCCATTCGCAATAATCCCATATACATGTCCTTTAGTGTCCTTATTTATAAAGGCACTATTTTTAGAACTGGATAAAATTGCTTCTTCAGAGAATGTTTGAGTTCCTTCTGGGTTAAATAATGATATATCAGCAATAGCGCCCTCTTCGATAGGAGTGTTGGGAATTCCGAATATTTTCTTCCCCTGCGTTAGTACGTCTATTGTTTTTGAGGTTCCCAAATAATTATTGAGTACTCCGAAAGCACTCTCTAGCCCAATACTTCCATATTTAGCATTGTCGAATTCTACTTTTTTATGTTCAATATCCATAGGGATATGATCAGAGGTAAGCATATCAATGGTTCCATCATTAATTCCTTCTAAAATGGCATCCAGATCTGTTTGCGTTCTTAAAGGAGGGTGTAGCTTAAAAGAAGTATCGAATTCTTTTAGCTCCTCATCTGTTAACACTGTATTGTGGATCGCTACACTACAGCTTACATGTAATCCTTTTTCTTTAGCATCTCTTATCAGGGCTACGGATTTAGCGGTAGAAATTGTTGGAATATGTAATTTACCTCCTGTATATTGTAATAGAAATAGATCTCTGGATACTTGTAATTCTTCAGCGAGGGCAGGAATTCCTTTTAATCCTAATAACGTAGCTTGTTCTTCTTCATTTACCATACCTTTTCCGGCAATATCATTGTCTTGTGGATAAGATAACACCAGCCCGTCAAAGTTTTGTGCATATTGCAGGGCAAGTTTCATCAGATTAGGATTAGGAGTTGATTTTTTAAAATCACCAAAAGCAATTGCTCCCCCTTTTTTCATATCGTACAATTCTGCCAGATCTATTCCCTTAGATCCGATAGTTAGTGCTCCAATCGGGTGTACGGTTACCGGGTGCCCCAATGCTTTGTTTTTTACAAATCCTATTGCTGTACTGTTATCGATAATAGGATTCGTATCCGGATTAAGAGCAATAGTAGTAAAACCACTTTTTCCGGCAACATCCAGCCCTTGAGAAATAGTTTCTCTTTCTTCATACCCGGGCTCTCCAAAGCTAATACTACTATCAAACCATCCTTGTGATATATGAAGATTTTTTAAATTGATTTCTGTGGTGTCTTCTGTTTTTTCAATTAAAGAACCGATAGACCTAATGATTCCGTCTTTGATAAGAATATCTACAGTTTTATTATGAAAACTTGATTGTGGATCGATTATGGTAGCTGCCTTTAATAAAAAGTTCATTTCAGATATTTTAATAATAGTATTTCAATAATGAGGAATAACAGCGCAAAAATAATAAACCATTTCCAAAGTTCGTTGACTCTGGAGTCTTCTTTTATTTGATTAAAAAGGCTGGATACTGCATCAGAAACCTCATACTGATCGTTAGTAGTTAGTCTATAGTATTGTAAATCACTTTCTGAGGTGTCATAATTATAACTGATATGCTGTATGATATTTTCTTTGTTTTGTAGGGAATAAATTCCTGCTTTTGTCGGAATTTCATTTGTTGTAATTCTAACTTTCGTAGAAAAACTATGTTGCTGGGGAATGATATTTTCTTCTTCATTCACCAATGAGAGGATCCCATCTTGTCCTAGTTTTATAGCGACATCATAAGAATTATTTTGCCCTATAGTATATGATATATCAGATAATTGTAAACTTTGTTTTCCTATGTTATATAAAGTAGGAACGATTAGAGGAGAATTTTTGAAATTAGAATTTTCAGTGTTTATAGCAGCAGTAAAGGCATAAAAATTTCCTGATGTATAGAGAAACGGGCTTTTATCTTCATAAGCGAGGATCGTGTTGGATGCATTTGTTGTATAGAGACTGTTTACTTTTGGGTATTGAAAATTACGAACCGTATTATCAAAAACCCCATTGTATAATGAATGAGAAAAAGCAATAGTTGTGATTTGCTTTTCCTGTGTTTTTTTTGCTGTTAGTCCTGTAACCCCAAGTTGACTGGTTAATTGCTGATACGAAGGAATATTACCGTCAGTAGCAGGAATAAAACAAAGTGTGCCTCCTTGCTTATAGAACGATTGAAGTACATCAATAAGCGATACCGGGATTTGTTTTACTTCGTTCAGTATAATTAAATTGGCATCTTGTAAATTATTGTAGTTAACATCCTGTAAAAGGCTACTGATTAAGGTAAACTCATCAGGAGTATATATACTTTTTAAAAACTTATCATCACTCTCATTAATTGCTATAACCTTAATCTTTTCAGGGGTATTGATATTGAAATATCTAAAATTATCAAAGGAGATCGTTGGGTCTTCAATTAGAACACGCCCATTTATTTTTGTGTTTTCTTCTAATCTAAAGGTAACGGTGTTTTTTGCTTTTTCGGGGATAGAAACGGTTGTTTTAGCCAATAACTGCTCTTCATTGTATACCGCCACAGGAACATTATCCACTGCATTATCAGAACTACTAAGCTCTACATGAAGTTGCAACTCATTATTCGTATCGTAATTTACATATAGACTATCGATAGAAAGATTTTGATGCGTTACTGGTTGTAGTTGTACGAGGTTTGTTTGAGTATCTGTAGTGGTAGGGATTGACAAGGATTCTTCTTTTTGCTGGAAATCTGAAATCATGATTACCCGTTTGTTCGTTTTGGAATCTGTACTGAGTAATTGTTTCGCTTTTAGATAGGCTGCACTATACGGTAATTGATTAGCACTATAATCTAATTGGAGTAAATCATTCTGAATATCTTTTTTGGAGACTTTTCTATAACTTTCATTATTGGTAATAATAGAAATTTGTTCATCATCGTCTATTGCTGCTAATAATTCCTGAATGGCTCGTTGCAACAGAGGTCCTTTTTGTCCTTTAGCCTGCATACTAAATGAATTGTCGAGATAGATTGCAGTTTCAGTTTGCTTACTGCTATTTTCTTTTGCAGAAAAGTATGGCTGAGCAAAAGCAATAATAACACATGCCAAAAGCAACAAACGGGTCAAGAGAGTTAGCCACTTTTTTATTTTAGAACTCTTTCGGGTCTGGAGTGTTACTGATTGTAAGAACTGTACATTAGAAAAAGCAACTTTTTTGAATTTTCTTAATTGAAATAAATGAACGAGTATCGGAATGATAAGTGCTAAAAGTGCATATAGAAAATCAGGATGTTTGAATTGCATTTCTATGGTACGTAGGTAATAAGTTTAGTTATACATATCCTCTAAAAAAATGAGGATTTTCTTCTATTTCGTAAATATACTATAAGATTTAAACTTAATGATTTAGTATGAGAGAAATTTTCATGCGAATGGTCAATTTGAAACACAGTTATTTTCTGATCATCAGTACTTAGATGCATCGGAATTAAGATTCTTTATAAAAGAAGATTTTAGATAGATACTTATTTTAAGGGGTTATTCTTCTTTTTCGGGTAATAATTCCTTTGCCTTATCCCATAATTTACTCCCTTCATCTTTCAGTGTTTTTCCTGCATTTTCGATAGTTTCCATATTTGAGTATTTGTCGATATTTTCAATAAAATGATTAAAGGAATCGATCGTGTCAAAAACCTCGTCAGTATAAGGGATTTCATGTGCTTTCATCAGCTTTTTCCAATCCACTTTGATAAGTATCGAAATCATATATTTTGTGGCAACCTTACTGAGGAAATATTTGTCGTATACCCCATTTAGTACTTTTCCGGTCTCTCTGTTTTGCAGGTATGTTATTGATTCATTCATAGATGCTCTTTCGGTATTTGATAGCAGGGGACTGGTTTTTAGTTTTTTTATGGCAATAATTGCTTTTTCGGGTTCTTCATTTTTTAGGTACAAAAACGTTTCTATTGCCCAGACAATTTCATTGTCTAATCCTATTTCTTTTGCATCTGAAATAAAACTTTCAAAATCCTTAAGGGCTCTTTTTTCATCAATTTCGCGATCCATCATTAATCGATCGAAACCTCTGAACAAATGATTAATCGCATGAAATGCAATGTGCGTTTTTTTATTATCCAGCTTTCCCCACTGAAAAATTGTTCTGGTAAAAGCCAGGTCTATTGTAGGGTGTTTTTCCAGCCATTCGATATTTTTAGAAATTTCATCTTCTGATAAATAAAATAATTTTTTCTCAAAGAAGAGAAATCCTCTGAAGAATTGTAATAGTGCTTTGATTTCTCCATCAGGGAGACGTTCTGGATGCGTTTTTGCACTTTCATATAATGAAATTTCTTTTCCCAGATCACGGCTGGCAATGACAATAATGCTTAATAAAGCATGTTCCATGTTTTGAATAAATTCTTTATCATTTTTTTCGGCAATCGGATGTTGTACCAAGATGGAGTCCCCACTAATTTTATGGAATACTTCTAAGAGGGTAGGAAAAGAATCTTCATCTGTTTTTTTTATAAATTTTTTAATAGAATTATAATCTTTATAGAGGTTTATATAATCCATTAGAGACCATTCTTCAGGAGATTTAGCCTGTTCTGAGAGAAAAGTATTCGATACTTTGTCTAATGTTTTTTTGAATTTTTGATATTCCTGATTTTTATGATTTTCGGCACCAGCGGATCGAATACATATTTTTCCAAACTTATAGAGGAGTACTTTATCGGAGTCTAATTGCGATTCCAAGGCTAATTTATCTTGTTCTAAGAGGGCTTTATCCGATTTTTCATTAAAACAACTACAAAAAAGAAAGGAAATGATAAGTAAAAATTGAATTCTCATAGGGTCTAAGTTACAAGTGCATCAGATAGATCTTCTACATTTTAATAAAAAACAGATTGGCTATCTATAGATCATTCACAAGAGACCTGAATATATGAACGTTCTATAAAAAGACAATACAGGATTGTAGCTGACAAATATCAACTAAAAAACGAATTTATGTCATTCTTAAAACTAAAAGTCCTGTTAAATATAGAGACAAAATATATGACAAACAGCTTCAGGAATTTCGAGAAACTGTTTGTCTTACGTTATTCTTGAACAAGAAGTAGTACTTTTTGATCATATGTCTTATTACACCATTGATGCTTATCTAGAATACTCTGGGGAACATCGCGTTGTGTTTTATGATCGTATAGTATAAAATTACATTGTTTATAAAAGGGAAATAGATGTTTAAAAGGAAGGCACCATATTTTTTGTCCTTTGCTTTTTTCCTGGAGAAGCCGCAAGACAATTTTTTTTGCAATTCCTAGTCCTCTATATTTTTTAGCAACAAAAATTCCTCCTAGTTCTTTATGTATGTTATTAATGAATACCAGGCGTCCGACTCCACATTTTTGTTGATCAGTTTCTGCGATAACAATAAATTCATTTGAAAAATCAGAATGTGTAAACCCAATGCTGGAATAGGTGTTATTTACCCATTGCATATCATCAAGTGTCGCATTTTTTATTCTGATGGAAACATTCATGTAGAATCAAACTAAAATACTGGTTATTTAATCAGAGAAACAACAGAAAAGAAGCGTTCAACAGCTGTTCCTGTTTTGCTGGTAATTGTTTCTGTAAACGTAGTTTTTTTTTCTATTTTAAAAGGAGATTTTCTAATTAGTTCTACTATTTTTTCATCATCATATAAGGTGAAACCGTATTTTGTAAAAGGTAATTTTTCCATAAAATCTTTATGAGCATAAGTGATATTTACTCGACCATTCCCTTTTAATACCCGATATAGTTCATTAAGGAAAGTAGTAGGGTTTCTCCAAAAGTAAATTGTGTTGACGGTCATTATTTTATCAAAATAATGATCCTGAAATGGAATCTGTTCTCCATTGTAAAGTGTGAAAGTAGCCCCATTCTCTTTTATAAAAAATTGATTAATGTGGATGGCTTCTTCCCTCATTAACTCAGAAATTTCAAGACCATTATATTTGATTGTCTGTTTGATATCAAACAATCTGGATAGATGCTCACAATTTCCGTGACCAATTTCTAAAATGATGTCATAGTCTGCTATTTTTAAAGCATTAGCGGTCTGAAGGGTCATACTGATATTCGTCTCATTCATAAGATTGGCGATATCAATCCCTTTTTTGCCATTAGGGCAGCTAAGTTGTTCGGCAAGTTCTTTAATTTCTGTTTCTGACAGTTCTTGTACTGTTTTCATGGGCATGGATGATTAATACATTCTTAAAAACTACATTAGATATTGGGGGCATCTTAGGAGATTGTATTGAATATATGGTTTTCCGTAACAAAAATAAAAGTATAAACCAGTAAATGGTTTATAGACAGTATAATTGTACTATTGTTAGCACAAATAAAAATCAATGTCTAACAAGTAAAAATAAAAACAATAGAACAGGTAGAAAGAGTTCTAACAAAATTTTAACGAATACAAAATTGTATAGGCGTGTAAAGACTTGAATATAGAATTTTGAAATATCTATTGTTGTATCTTCGCCAAATATAAGGATAAACACATACGAGCAGGTGCAATACGAATTTACAATCCAGGTACTTCCGGAGGTAGCGGCAAAAGAAGAATTATTAAAGAAAGAAATTTCAGTAAAGAACAATCTCTCTCTGAAAGAAATACGGCATATAGAAATACTAAAAAGATCTATTGATGCCAGGCAAAGAATTGTAAAGATTAATCTAAAAGTAAAGGTTTTTGTAAATGAAGATTTTGTAAAAACGCCCATTGAATTACCAGAATACCCGACTGTTGATACTGCCAGAGAAATTGTTATAATAGGTGCCGGACCAGCAGGATTATTTGCAGCATTACGTTGTGTAGAGTTGGGATATAAACCTATTGTATTAGAGAGAGGGAAAGATGTACGAGCCAGAAGAAGAGATCTAAAAGCTATCAACAATGATCATATTGTTAATGAAGACTCTAATTACTGTTTCGGAGAAGGAGGAGCAGGTACCTATAGTGATGGAAAGCTATATACCAGATCTAAAAAAAGGGGAGATGTACAACGAATCTTGAAATTACTGGTTGGATTTGGCGCTACGGAGCAAATTTTAGTAGAAGCGCATCCACATATAGGAACAAATAAGTTGCCGGCTATTATAGCCGAAATTAGGGAAAAGATAGTGGCTCATGGTGGAGAAGTTCGATTCGAAACCCGGGTTACAGATTTTGAACTGAAAAATGGGGAGATATCAGCGGTTATTACTCAGGGAGGAACGGTAATAGATACCAATAAGGTAATTCTAGCGACTGGGCATTCTGCCAGAGATATTTTTGAGCTGCTATATCGAAAAAAAATTGCTATTGAGGCGAAACCTTTTGCACTTGGTGTTCGAGTAGAACACACCCAGGAACTAATAGATCAGATTCAATATAAGTGTGATGTACGAAGTCGATATTTACCACCATCTCCTTATAGTGTAGTAAAACAAGTCAATGGAAGAGGGATGTACTCATTTTGTATGTGCCCAGGAGGGGTTATTGCTCCTTGTGCTACTAGTCCTGGAGAGGTAGTTACTAACGGCTGGTCTCCCTCAAAGCGTAATCATCCAACTTCTAACAGTGGGATTGTGGTAGAATTGAGATTAGAGGATTTTGCAGCGTATGAACGTTTTGGCCCACTGGCGGGAGTTTATTTTCAAAAAGAAATAGAGCAACGTTCCTGGGAGCTGGCAGGAAAAACCCAACGAGTTCCGGGACAGCGTTTAATGGATTTGGTAGCAGGAAAAGTTTCTACTCATTTGCCACAGACATCTTATAAACCAGGACTAAGCTCAGTAGATATGGGAGCTGTTTTTCCACCTTTTATTCATGATGTTTTGAAAAAAGGCTTTGTCGATTTTGATAAAAGCATGAAAGGGTATTTAACCAATGAGGCTGTTGTGCATGCTCCTGAGTCCAGAACATCTTCTCCTGTCCGGATTCCCAGAGATAGACAAACCTTAGAACACATAGTCGTAAAAGGATTGTATCCATGTGGAGAAGGAGCGGGATATGCCGGAGGGATTATTTCTGCTGCTATTGACGGCGAAAAGTGCATGGAAGCTTGCATTCGCTCGTTATAAAATTATAGTATTGTCTAAGAAAAAATATAGTAATGTTATTAGAAGTTTGTGCGAATTCTTTCGAATCAGCAGTATGTGCACAGGAAGCAGGAGCTCATAGAATAGAGTTATGTTCTGCACTGGGAATAGGAGGAATCACTCCGTCCTATGGCATGCTAAAGCAAGTAATGGAAACATTGAATATTCCGGTTCATGTATTGATTCGTCCCAGAGGAGGTCATTTTACTTATTCTGAAGAAGAGTTATCTGTAATGAAATCAGATATTAAGTTTTGTAAAGAAATTGGGTGTGCAGGTATTGTATCCGGGGTATTAGATCGTAATCAGTCGATTGATGTAGAAAAAACAGCAGAATTGATGACTGCGTCAGAAGGCATGTCTTTTACATTTCACAGGGCATTTGATTGGGTATTGTCTCCGGAAATAGAACTTCAAAAATTATTGTCTCTGAAGGTTGATAGAGTATTGACCTCTGGGCAAGAAAAAAGTGCCGTGGCAGGAATAGACTTACTGAATCGTTTAAAAAAGATTGCTTCGAATCAGTTGATTATCATGCCTGGAGGAGGGATTACAGCATCGAATGTATCCGTTTTTAAAGAGCAGGGTTTTGAAGAGGTACACTCCTCGGCAACGAAGATTATAGCTTCTGGTATTGGTAGAGGAATATCTATGAATACCACCGTTATGATTGATGATGGGAAAGAAATAATATCTGATAAGCAAAAGATTAAAGGGCTATTAGAAAGGATAAAGTAAATTCGTGCTTTTTATTTTTTGATCAGGAACTCAAAAGTTGTTTGAACCCCCATAGTAGAAGCGACATTGATAGAACCTCCTAAATTATTTACTAATTTTTTTACAGTAGATAAACCAATCCCATTTCCTTTATTTCCACTACGATCCACTGTATTGGCAGTTGCAAATAAATCAAAGATGGTTTTTAATTTCTCCTCAGGAATTCCCATACCATTATCAGTGATTTTAAAACGGTAATAGCTTGTATCCTCTGAAGTGTCAATGTTGATATGTATTTTTTCTTTGTCATTATATTTTAAGCTGTTACCAATAAGATTGATCAAAATCTGTTTTAAAGCCAATCGATTACAGTTTAATGTTTGAGTGTTTTTAGGAAATTGAATAGTACAGTTACTAGAAATGTTTAATAAATTCAGAATCTCACGGAGTAAATCTTCAAAAAGAAATTGTTCCGGTTCTTTTTGGATCAGAGAATCACTTTCATAGTGATCCAGTACATCATTTATATATGTACTCATGGAGAAAGAAGAATGTCTGATATAGTCAAAATACTTTAGTGTTTCTTTATCCAGATATTTAGTCAATTTGAGTTTTAAAACATCAGAGGTAGTTATAATATTGGCCAAAGGCATTTTGAGATCATGTGATATAACCTGAGCAAATTCTTTCAGGGTTTCATTTCGATGCTTTAATTTGCCTTGCATTTTTTCCAAATCCTTATTTTTTTTATTAAGCTCAAAAAGAATAATCACTTGATTAGCTAGCGCTTTTAAGGAACTGATTTGTGTATCAGATAAGGTTTTGGGGGCACTATCAATAACTGATAAAGTACCAAGGGCAAATCCATTATGATCAATTAACGGAATTCCTGCATAGAAGATGAAGGGTTGATCACCTTCAGTAAATGGGTTTTTATGGAACCTTGGGTCTTTTCTGGTATCCGATATAATCAAGGGTTTTTCTGGAGTCAGAATTGCATGAGCACAGAAAGAATATTTTCTCGGGATTTCGCATACAGAAATTCCATATTTAGATTTATACCATTCCCGATTACTATCTACTAAAGAAATCAAAGCTACTTCCACCTCACAGAGGTGAGCAGCCAATGTTGTAATTTCATTAAACTCTTTTTCAGATTCTGTGTCCAGAATATGAAGAGATTTTAATGCTTTGATTCTAAAGCTTTCATTAGTAGGTGTTTCAGGTATGATCATGGGCTTCTTAAGAGTAATTGCATTACTTATATACAATTCAAACTAAAATTAGTTAAAAATTAGTTAATTACCTAGTGCTTATTTATTCAATTACTGTAAAAACATGATAAAAGGATAAAATGACAATATATATTCCTTTTTTTTAGGGGATTTTCCGTAAAAAATAGGGCACATCTCTCTTTTAGATGTGCCTTGTTTTTTAGTGATCCTCCAATGCATTCATAAATGCAATGAGATCATTAATTTCCTGTTGATTGAGGTGTAAAGGATCAGAAGGGAGGGTTTGGTACTCCTGATGGATTCCAATACCACTTCCCCCGCCACGATTATAAAAATCAATTACTTCTTCCAGAGTTGTATATACTCCATTATGCATGTAGGGAGCCGTTTTACTGACATTTCTTACTGTAGAGGTTTTGAAAAAGTGTTTTCGTTCGGGAGTTTTATATACATAATATCTGCCCAGATCGTCACTGATCATAGCATTTATAGTATCATTTGTAGAGGGAACACCTAATAGTTCTATTTCGGATTCTTTATAATTAGGAGGGACGGTACCATTAAATAAAGGTGGGAAATGACAAGTAGCACATTTAGCTTTTCCGTTAAACAGGTTAAAACCATTAATCTCACTTGCGGTTAGTGTATTTTCCAAACCATTGATGTTATTATCGAATTTAGAATTAAAAGGAGTCAGGCTTCTTATATAGTTTGCAATGGCATTTCTGATCTGCTTTTCTGAGATATCTTGTCCTGAATATGCATCAGCAAATTGCTTTCTATAAGAACTATCAGTTTTAATTACAGTTTCTAATGCCAGAAGGTTTGTATGAAATTCATTTTTATTGTTTACTACCGAAACAATTTGTCCTTCTAAGCTTCCGGCTCTTTTGTCATAAAAAAAAGCTTTTTGTAGGGAAGCATATAGCAGGGTAGGACTATTTCTGGTTAATCCTTTTGGTGTTTTCAGACCATCTGTAAACCCCTTTTCTTTTAGATGACAAGTAGCACAACTGATTTTCTGATTGGCACTTAGATTAGTATCATTAAACAATTTTTTTCCTAAAGCTATTTTTTCTTTAGTGATTGCTCCTGAATTTCTGTCAGAGAAATAATTCGTATTGAATGTCGAATTAGAAAAAAGAGAAGTCGCTTCATTTTTAATAGCAAGTTCAAAAGGAAAAGTAACATGCCAATCTGTAACAGTGTTCTTCCAAAGTTCCATTTGCGGGTGTGTATGATTTTTGATAAAATGATACCTGTCAAAATCGTTAAAGTCACCCTGTAAGCTAAGAATAGTTTGATCAATTTCTCGATTCCATGCTTGGTATAATTGAATCTCCTGGAATTCAGTTTTATAAAATGATAAGTATTCCTTAAGACTAGTATAGACGGATTGAGCGTCGAAGAGCGAATTTTCTAACACAGGAGAGTCAAAACCGGTGATTCCTGTAAGTGCTACCCGGTGAATTCCTTTTCGAAACATCCATAAAAAATGATATGGTTTTATATGTTTGAAAGAAATATTCTTTTTTACCAGTTTTAGTCTGTTTTTAGCAAGAGTTGTATGCCGGGTAATAGCATCAGGAATCAGTGTGTCAGCGAATAATGTTTCTTCGATCACTTGATAACCACCCGGAGATTTAATTTTGATGTCTGTATAGTCTTCTTCTTCAATTTTTAAAATATTTGGCTGATTGAGAAAATTATAATTTTCTTCATCCAGTGATGCTAGAAGAGGTTCCATGTATTTAAAATACTTTCTGGATGTTAGAAAGTGTTTTTTCGCATTTGTACTATCAATAATAATACTATCCAGGTATTGAATAGCCAGGGTAATATCTCTTGTAAATTTGTTTTTGGATAAAACCTCAGGAGGGATGGCTTCTGTTTTCTCAGGAGATTGCTTACAGGCAGTAAGGAACATGAGAAAGAGGCTTATACATAGATAAGCCCCTTTAAATATTCTGTAATTCAAATTGTAAAATTATAATGTTAACGATCTAAACCTTTGATTATATATAGGGTACTACCTTCTTTTCTACTCTCAGCGATATTCGGATTGGCTGTAGGATCTGTAAATGGAGTTCCATCTGCTTTTTCCCATCCGTGATTCTGGGTAATAAGCAAGAATGTTTCTTTTACATCGATAATATCAGAAATATCAATCATTCCTGTTATTTCCCATGCTTTTTCAGTATTTCCATATCCAGCAGCAGCAGCAGCTACTTGATCACATTCGAATACAGGTTTTAATTGACCAGTGTTGATCCCGTATTGATATAATCTGGCATAATGATTTGCAGCAGGTTTGAAATCCTGAATTCCATTAGGATCTTCCTGTATATAAAGGTAATTTTCTGTAACAAGAATATTATCAGGACTGTGAAACTCTCCAGCTTTTCCATCTGTTTTATCCCCGTCGAGAATGCAGGTTATTTTCCCTGCTTTGGTAGGGTCATTTTCGTTAAGAACTACTTTGTATACGCGACCAGATCTACTTCCTTTTCCTACCAATCCAGGTTTATCTCTTCCAGTTACACAAAAATAAACTTCTCTGTTATTAGCTGCAGATCCTCTTCTCCAGTCGATATCTTCTAATCTAGAGAATCCCATAACTCCTTTTTCTTTGGCTTCTGCATCTAGAAGACTTACTTCTTTTTCTTTTAGTTCTACAAACTCGATATCGTAAGAGGTTCCTTCTTTCATATCCATTTCATAGGTGATTCCAGGAGCGATTACTTTTAGACCGTATAGTTTTCCATTTTCCAGTTCTCCTTTATCTCCTACGTACATACCTAATTGTCCGGAAGGGACTTCATTATCAGAGTGATCATCTCCTATGAATACAACTGTTTTTCCCGGATATGCATCTTGCCCGATTGCTACGGCATTTTCAGTGGACCACTGTCCCATAGCAGTTAACATTTTTGGGGAGCTGGCAGCAGTAGCAGCTTTAAATGGATTGGTAGCAAATACCCCTTTGGAAGAACCTCCCCATTCACCTCCTGATAAATATAGCGGACCAAAACCGTGTTCCTCCAAAGAGATCATAGATCCGGAACATTGAGCTGTCTCAGCAGTAGCAATTGCATTAAGGATATGTTCTCCTTTGATTGGTTTAAAGGTTTTATCCAGTGTGATTCTGGCAATGGCATAATCAGCTTCTATATTATTTATTAAAGTATATGTCTCATCTTCATTATATAATAAGCCCGCACCATCGGCCATAGATCCATAGGTGAAATTAGGAATATAGGTATCTTCTGATGATAAAAGAGTATATACTTCGACATCTTCAAATCCTGACATTTTTTTTAAAAACGAAGGAGATTTTGAGTGACTTTTTAATTCTATAGCTTCTCCTCTGGAAGAGTTATTTGCCTGATCATCATCTTTGTTACATGATGCGCATAGTGATAGAAAAGCTAGTGTAGTTACTTGTAAGTAATTTTTCATGATTATGCATTGTGTTTTATAATCACAAAATAACTTAAGAGTACTTACTTAGTTCTTATGTAGATATTTTATAAGTATTAAGGTATGGTGAAGTTACTGTTTCTTATGTAAAATTAGTGTTGTTTTTTAGAATGAATCTAATTTATTAAGAACTGTTTTTGGTTTATATTATTACTATATAGTAGGTTAAAACTTTTCGAATACTCCCAGACCAAATAGCGCAAAATCATATTTCACAGGATCATTTTTATCGAATTTCCGTAGTGTTTGATCTAATTCAGCAAGCGCTTTCCCATCATTTTGCTTTCTTTTTAGAAGTCCTAATTTTCTGGCAACATTGCCAGAATGTACATCTAGAGGGCAGGATAGCTGCGCAGGTGAGATTTTATTCCATATGCCGAGATCAACTCCTGCTTTGGCGTCTCTAACCATCCACCTGAGAAACATATTGATTCTTTTAGCAGCAGAATTTTTATGAGGATCACTAATGTGTTTTTGTGTTCTACTGGGGTGGGGGATGCTAAAAAACTCTTTTTTGAATTCATGGATTGCATGTTGTAATGTGTCTTTTTCTGCATGTATGGCAAAAAAAGGCTCCAATCCATCATATATGGTATAAAGATGCCTTAGCGCAGTAATAAAATAAGCAAGATCTATACTGTTAAAGGTACGGTGTACAAAACCATCCAACCCTTCTAATTGTGATTGTGTATGAGACATAACAAAATCATACGGGCTATCTCCCAGTAATTTCATTAGCTTATGAGCATTCGTCAATATACTTTTTCTATTCCCCCAGGAGATGGTGGCAGTCAGGAATCCTGCAATTTCGATATCTTGTTTGAGAGAAAACAAATGAGGAATTTGAATAGGGTCAGTTTCAATGAATTTAGGATGTTCATAGAAGGAAGCTTTTTCGTTTAAAAAGCTCTTTATTTCTGATTTTGTCAATTTTTTCACTAAGAAGTTTGTATAAAATAGATCACTAAGTCCTTTGTTATGAGAGGTTATGTGGGAAGAATATACAATTTCCCGTTAAGCCTCTATATGTTACTAAAGTTACTATAATGACAGATGTTACAGAGGCAAAGATACGATTCAGAAGGTGATAACTAAGTATTATTTATACGGGAAGTGAAAATTATAATAAAAATGGATTTAGTCATTGATTTAATACACTTCGTACAGTGAAAACGACATTTAGTATGTTGCAACTTTCATTAAATTTACTTTAAGTATAAATTGTTGCAACTTTTTAATTTAACACAAGCTCAAATGAAAACTCTTATCTCACCTGTGTCCCTTGCACGAACATCGGAGGTATTTTATTCTTATTCCAAAGGAAAAAGATATTTTGTATTAGGAAATTGGTAAACCCATTATTAAAAAAGTCTTATAAATATTAGGTTATAGTTATATGTTTATGGGAAGAGTTTTACTGCATATGGAATAGTTTTTCATATGTGACAAAGCATTGTCTTTTTGGTAGGTTTTTTAATATAGAGTGGATATTATCAAGATGTATAAGATTGTTTATTACCGATGACATAAACCCATATCTTATTTTAATAGTATCTTTTTCACATAAATTACAATATCAACGGGTGCGCAATTTATTTAATAGATTGGTATTGTATGCATCTATCTCTATAAAGCAATAGTTTACCTACTTTAGTAATCTAAAAGACAATATTATTGTTGAAAGAAAGAGGTTTCTTAACTGGAAACCTCTTTTATTTTTTTAACTATCTTCGGGATAAGTAGCACATCCCTGTATTCTTGAGATGTATTATAAATACTTTCTTTCCTATATCGTAGGATATGTAAATACGGTTACCTTTACCTCTAAATTAAAAAAATCGTATCCTACATATGAATATTTCCAAAACGTTTTGTTCAGAAGTACTTCACTTATACATTGATTAAAAACATCTATTATTTAGAAATAAGAGAACTACTTAGATAGGAAATCATTTATAAAGTATACGAGTAGTGTTTGCTAGTATGTGATTTTTGTTCTGAAAACAGTTATTTGGTTGGTTTTTAACGGTTAAAATGTTAAAATGTTACGTTTATTTACATTAAATTACGGTTTTATTGTAAAAAATGTACGGTTCGTACGCTAAAACATACAGTTGGTGTATTTGTATTTCATATAAACATATTGTTAACGTAATTTTAAGATATAATTAACAGTTAAACAAACCTCAAAATATTATGAAAAGAATTAAATACTTAGCTATCTGTACTTTATTAGTAGGAAGTGTTATTTCATGTCAGAAGAATGATGTAGCAGAAGAAATACAAGATGAAAAAGAAGAAGTGTCAAAAGAACAATTACTTAAGCTCGCAGCAATGGGGGTGAATACAGATGATGTTACTGTTGTTAAGAGGACTTTTTTAGATGGAGTAACTCAAAGTTTTCTTAAGAACGATACTGATTTATTGTTTTCATATGATTTGAGCTCTTATGATGATTTAGGACAAAATAAACAAGGAAATAAGCACTACAGAACAAGGAACCTTATTTCTAACTTTAATAGAACCATCGATATTTTAGGATATACTGGTAATGGAAATGCATTGACAGGAAAAATGCGTACGGCATTGCAATGGGCTGTAAATAACTATAATAGTCTAAATACTTCTTTACATTTTAGGCTGACATTTGGAACAAACTACCAGGCAGCTGATATGGTTGTTTACAATAATAATCTTCCGAATTTAGGAGGAGAAGCAGGATTTCCTGAAGGAGGAAGAGCTTTTAAATGGATTCAACTGAATCAGGGAAACGAAAGTTATCCTACAAATTTTATTGAACATGTAATCACTCATGAAATAGGACATTGTATCGGATTACGTCACACAGATTATTTTAATAGAGTATGTAATGGTGTAAATGAAGGAGATGGAGGAATAGGAGCTATCCATATTCCAGGAACTCCAAATTATATTGATATTACATCCATTATGATTTCATGCCCCCCACCAGGAACAGACCCTAATACTTATAGCGGAGAATTCACAGCCAACGATGTTAGGGCAATACAATACTTATATTAATTTTATAAGGGAAATTTTGAATTAATGGTAAGAAAAGAGTTGTCTCCCCAAAGGCAACTCTTTTTGTATGCGATTATTTTTTTTAAGTACTGATTTTACCATCTACCATCACCAATTTTCGATCTGCCATATTAGCAAGTTCTTGGTTGTGAGTAACTATGACGAAGGTTTGTCCGAATTCATCCCGAAGCTTAAAGAATAATTTGTGTAGGTTTTCTGCTGCTTCACTATCCAGATTTCCAGATGGTTCATCAGCAAAAACAACTCTGGGGTTATTTATTAATGCTCTGGCAACAGCAACTCTTTGTTGCTCCCCCCCGGATAATGCGCTAGGTTTATGATTACTTCTGTGGGATAGCTGCAAAAAATGCAATAATTCTTTTGCTCTTTTTTCTGCAACTGCTTTTGGAGTATTTTTTATAAATGCAGGGATACATATATTTTCCAAAGCGGTAAATTCTGGAAGCAACTGATGAAACTGAAAAATAAACCCTAAGGTTTCGTTTCTGAACTTAGACAGTTGTTTTTTTGAAAGCCGGGTAATATCCGAACCGCTTATTTCCAGAAAGGAACTTGTTGTACGATTAGGAGTGTCCAAAGTACCCAAAATCTGCAGTAATGTAGTTTTTCCTGCTCCGGAAGCACCTACAATTGAGACGATTTCACTTTCTTTGATATGAAGGTTAACACCTTTCAAAACATGTAAATCTCCGTAGTATTTATGAATATCGGTTGCTTTTATCATAGTATCATCAAGCTTGAAGCAGTGAAAATAATCAAAATATACTGCTTAATCATAATGATCGTGAATTAAAAGAATTCTTTTACATTATTTACGTCCAGAAAGTAAACAATGCGCAGGGATACATTATGAGTAATGTTCTGATCAAATAGGGTATCCAGGCTTTCTATATAATCAATATCAGAGAGCTCATCCTGATTAAAAATTTGATTTCGGTATAGAAGAGTAGCAAGACTTCCGGGAGCAAATCTCCAGTTAAAACTAAGGTCTAAATTCCAAATGTTGAAATTTCGATTAGGATCATTCTCAGAGATATCATAATTCTCAATCAAAGAACGGGTCCCATTATCATTTAATCGCGTAAAGATATTATCAGAATAATCAGCAGTGCTCCAAAAGTTTCTAAACCTTAAGTTGATTGATTTAAAGGGATCAAAATTATAGCTGGCACTAATGGAGTTTTCTAAAGAAGTAATATCCCTTTGACCAAAAAATACATCTGTATCATCATTATCTACATAGCCAAACTCATTATCAGATCTTAGATATTGAGAAAAGAGAATGAGCAGAAAACGATCAGAAAACCGAAACCTAGGAGAGAATTCCATTCTATAAAATCGTCTTGGGTCATCGAACCATTTTCTATAGCGGAGATCAGCATCAAAAGCGAATTTTTTTCTGTAATCAGTAGATATCCACATAGATCCTCCGTAACTCGGATTAATCAATACAAATTTACCGGAAACTCTGGGTTCGAAATAGTCTTTATTTTTAGTATTAAAAGAAGTAAACCCACCGAATGCAGTTCGGTTTTTAGTACTGAAGAAAGCATTTCCGCCAAATACATTCCTTGTTTGTGTACTGGGGTCATACAATCGATTATGTCGTACAAATACATTGACCCGATATTTGTTAAACCAGCCTACAGGTTTAAAACTTTCATAAGAAGCATTTACTCTAAAATTGTTAAAATTATTTCTGAAATTAACCCCCATATCGTTAATGTCATATGAAGTATTGGCTAGGTCATATCCAAAACCATATCTGAAATTTCCTTTAATTCGATCAAAATCAATTTCAGTTGCAAAACCAGCAATATTATCTCCGGGAGTATTAACCTGACTCATTATAGTTCTACCGGTTAACCGGTAAGAATTCCTTTTATTTGTTAAGTTCCATACCAGTCCAGTAACATTAGCATCTCTGAAGTCACTACCATTTCTGGTGACATTAGTATTGATCAGAGAGATAGAGGAATTGTTATTAAATTGTTGGTCAAATACCAGAATATTATAATTAGCTAGGGACTCAACTACTTTTTTTCTTGTTTCTAGCGAGACAGTATCTGTAATAGTGACTTCGGTTTTTTCGGTGACAGCATTAAAGAAGCCGATTCCTAAATTATCTTTGGTTCTTCCCGAAATTTTTAACGCATTGAGCAGATTTACCTTTGCAGGAACATCTTCTGCTACTTCATTTTCCGAAAGTTCATCATCAGAAACTCTTTTGGTAGGAGCATTTCCTATACGCCTGGAGAAGAAAATATCTCCTTTATTAAAAAGTTCTGTTCCTTCAGTAAAAAATTGCCTGTTTTCATCAAAGGTCTGTTCGAATGGACCTAAGTTTAACCGGACTTCATCAAAAGCAGCTTGTCCAAAATCAGGGATAAGGGTAGCATCCAGTGTGAAACTGTTACTGATACCGTACTTTAGATCCATTCCGGCAGTAAAATCAGTTTTTGCTTTTCCTTCTTTAAAGGTTTCTACAACCTGAGCAAAAGGGAAAAAGGTCAGACGAATAGGAGGAGTTATATTTTTAACGCCTTCTACTATTCCTGAATATTGTGTTTGCTGTCCTATTGAGTTATCAATTCTATTCCAGGTATGTGTTTCGTTCTGACGACTTAATTTTCTATAGAAATTGATCCCCCAATCCTGTATTTCTGTATCAGGGAACCGGAGGGCATTATACGGGATTTTGAACTCAGCATACCATCCCTTTTCATCAATAGATACTTTGGCATCAAATACTACATTATAACTAAAATCTTCTTGAAACTGATCAGCACGGGCATCCCCGATGGTACCAGCACTGGTTACAAAAAAACGCGTCTCGTTTAAACCGTCATTATAGGTGTTTAAAGAAATAACAAAAAAATCAGCTTGAACAAAAACATCATCCCTTTGACTAATTTGTCGTAAAATTTGTTCCGGTTTGTCATCATATAAATATGCAGCAAAATAAACAGCTTTATCATCATATCCCATTTTTACTTCACTTCGAATTGAAGAAGGAATATCACCGTCATTTCCAGGTTGCCACATATGAAAATCTCCAAAAGAAGGAAGTTCATCCCAAATCTTATCCGTAAGAATGCCATCTATAGTAGGGGGAGTATCAATTCTTGTCGCAGTTAATACCTTTTTATCTTGTGCGATTACAGCGGTACTAAAGAATAAAAGAAGAAGGCTTATTCTTAGAGGAAATTGCAAATTCATAAATCTTTTGGCGTTTCTTATTTTGTTTTCATTTGCAAAACTAGCTTTGTAATACATGCACCCTTACTAATAAAAAGTTAAAAACTGGATTATAGTGACTTGATTCCCTTTGTTTTTCTTAAATAAATATTGTTTTTAACAATAATTTATGAAAAATAAAGAAATGATAAGTAAGAAATAAACTCCGATCAATTTCTTGATCCTAAAATATGTTTACGGGTATTATTTGACTATTTTTAACAACTGATAAAAAAAGGAAACAATTAGGTTTGTAAAATCTCTGAACTTGGTATGAATTATGCTAGATGAAAAGAGGAAAGATAACCTGGTAAAAGAAAAAAAATGGCGTATAAAAATTTTGAAGAATACAATATAAAAGTTACTGAAAGTATTAAAAATGAATACAGGTCGATAATAGAAGATATAGGAGAGGATGTAGAAAGAGAAGGAATTGTAAAAACCCCAGAAAGAGCAGCTAAGGCGATGCAATTTCTTACCCAGGGATATCACCTTAACCCGGAAGAAATTCTAAGAGGTGCTATGTTTAAGGAAGATTATGATGATATGGTTATAGTGAAAGACATTGAACTGTATTCCTTATGTGAGCATCATATGTTGCCTTTTTTTGGGAAAGCACATGTTGCTTATATACCTAATGGATATATAGTAGGTTTGAGCAAAATTCCAAGAATTGTCGATGTGTTTTCCAGAAGATTGCAAGTACAGGAACGATTGACGCATGATATTTTGGAATGCATTAATAGTACTTTACAGCCTAAGGGAGTGGCAGTAGTTATTGAAGCATCTCATATGTGCATGATGATGAGAGGAGTTCAGAAACAAAATTCAGTTACTACAACTTCTGGTTTTAGAGGACAGTTCGAAAAAATAGAAACAAGAACGGAGTTTTTGAGGTTGATTACAGCCGATTTGACATAGTATTTTTTTGGAATACTATTTGTTATCTTTATGATATAAAACCTATTATGTTATTATATGAAAGATGATAAATACAAAAAACTAGCCCTGAGTATACTTTTTGATGCCATGGGAATGGTAACTTTTTTTATTCCCGGAGTAGGGGAGTTCGGGGATATTGTCTGGGCTCCGATCGCTGCTTGGTTGATGACCAGAATGTATAAAGGGAATACAGGAAAAGCAGCTGGGATATTTACTCTTATTGAAGAAGCACTTCCTGGATTAGATGTAATTCCTACGTTTTCTATTATGTGGCTGTATACCTATGTTGTCAAAAAGAAAAAGGAAGATACAATTGTAGATATTGATCCTTCTTAATCTCTTAACATCTTGGCAAATCCCATTCTTCGAAGCATTTTCTTTTCAAAGTCCCAGAAAAATGTGAATTGCCCGAATAGCCACCCGGTAATTAAAAGTAATATTTGGTAGGCGGGAAATATTAATAGTAACCGTACAGGCCAATAAATCCAACCGTTTGTATTGCCTTTATGAATTCCTAAAAAAGAAATGATAGGCTCTGATATTTTTGCAGAAACGGATCCCGTAATTGCAAACACAATGAAGATGGCTATCATTTCCCATTTATAGGTGATCTTCCATTTTTTTTCCAGTTTATGAAATAGATATATGGTTACTCTATATAGCACGTATGTAATTAATAAGATAAGAGGATATAAAATACTCTTGTAGGTAATAGTATGTAATAAGGAAGGAAAAAAACTCAAAAAAGCTTTGCTTAATAAATAAGAGCAAAAGAGTAGGGCAACCAGACCTAAAAAGGGAAAAATTAATTGCCAGTTTTTTTTGATTTCCCACCGATCTTTTAGTTTCTTCATAGCACGAAAATACAATTAAAAAGATCCAGAATCAAAACTTTAAGATCTTGTTAATATGAATCGTTGTCGATACCGCTGCTCTAAGAATAAGAAGTAATTAAACAGTAAGTAATTTACTTCATATCCATAATCAATATTGCTTTGATAATTGATTTGTTGCTCGTATATATTGGGGTTAAATCGCTGAGGTTGTAATACTCGTTGATTGTATTCAATTACATATTGTCTGTTTCGATTCGCAAGAAATTGTTTAGAGTAAAATCCTCTGGGTCTTTGGGTTACTAGCCAGGCATTGAATCCGGGCTCTATAATGATAATTTCATATGACAGACTATCATTGCTAATTCTAATCGTATCAGAAGCAATATCTGTGGTGATTGGAGCATTCATATCTTTTCCTTTATTTGTAGAAGAACAACTATAAATAAAAATGAAGAGTAATGATATTTGTAGGATAGTTTTCATATGCTTATACGGTGATCAAGGTACGAAAAAGATACTGATAATAGAATGTCTTTAACGTTTTAGAAGGAAAACAAAAAACGCTCCTTTGTAGAAAAGAGCGTTAATTTTATGCATCGTATAATGACGTCTGCCGGATAATATCAGAAGGTTATTTACCAAAAAGTCCTCCTAATAGTCCTCCCAGACCACCTTTTTTCTTTCCACTATTTAATAACATACCAGCTACATCATCTAACACACTTCCATCTCCATCTGCATCAAGGAATGTTTCGATAAGTGATTGCTCTTTAGAACCAGTTCCTCCACCAAGCATTCCGCCAAGTAAACCACTTAATCCACTAGCATCACTTACATTGTTTTGCGAAGCTTGCTTTCCTAGTACTCCCATTAAGATTGGAGCCGCTACTTTCAGGATTTGTCCGACAGAACCAGCGTCGATACCTGATTTCTGACTTAGACTGTTTTCTACAGCTGTTTGTTTACTTCCTAAAATATGTCCTAATATTCCTGCTCCATCGTTTGTTACACTTTCGTCAACACCTCCATCAAAAAGACCACCTAAATTATCTAAAATTCCACCGGTATGCTTACCTGTAAGAGCTCCTAATAAACCAGAGGCTCCCTCAGGAGTAGATGCGTTTCGTTGCATTGCTCCCATTAATACAGGCATAGCCATACTTAATAAATTACTTGTTTTGTCAGTAGACTGACCTGTTTGATTACTAACACCACTAATAATTTGCTTACCAATAGGGCTATTTAATAAATCTAAAATTCCAGACATATTTTGTTTATTTTGTTATAACATAAATTTACATTTTATTTCGAAGGAATAGAATTGTATTATATGATTTTTAAATCAATATCGATAAAATGTTGCTTTTTGTCGCTAAAGAGCTTTTTTAAGGCTTTTTTATTAATGTTTTTGACTTGTAGCTTCTTTTAATTTTTTATAGAGATTGTATATTTTTTATTCTAAAAAGAAAACATCGTTTTTTCTGATCAGAAAAAACGATGTTTTATAAAATAAATATGATATTAAAAAATTACTTTAAAATATCGATAATTTGTTCTGCAAGCTCTTTCCCGATTCGATCTTGTGCTTCTCCGGTAGCAGCACCGATATGAGGAGTAAGAGATATTTTCGAGTTCATTAATACTTTTATTGCAGGAGTTGGTTCATTTTCAAATACATCTAAGCCAGAAAAACCTAGTTTTCCTTTGTCAAGTGCATCGACAAGAGCAACCTCGTCAATAACTCCTCCCCGTGAAGCATTGATAATTCCTGCTTCATTTTTCATAAGTTCGATTTCTCCTTTACCGATTACATACTCTTTCTGAGCAGGTACGTGCAGGGTAATAAAATCTGAATTTTTAAGTACTTCTTCTTTGGAAATAGTTTTTATGTCAAAGGTTACCTTTTGTCCATCATAAAACTCTAAAGGAATGCTAACCTCTTCAATAAAAGGATCATAAGCGATCACTTTCATTCCAACTCCTAAAGCAATTTTAGCAGTTGCTTGTCCGATTCTTCCAATTCCTATAATTCCTAGGGTTTTTCCTCGTAATTCAGTTCCGGCAGCATATGCTTTCTTTAATACTTTGAATTTACTGTCGCCTTCCAGTGGCATATTTCTGTTAGAGTCGTGTAAAAAACGAACCCCACTATACAAATGTGCAAATACCAATTCTGCAACTGATCCCGAAGAAGCTGCAGGGGTATTGATAACACTCAATCCTTTTTCTCTGGCGTAGGCTACATCAATATTATCCATTCCTACTCCTCCACGACCAATAACTCTCAGAGAAGGGCAGTTATCAATAATATCTGTTCGCACTTTGGTAGCACTGCGTACCAATAATACTGTAATTTCATTTTGATTAATATAATCTACCAACTGATCTTGTGCTACATTGGTAGTAATTACTTCAAAACCGGCATTTTCCAGCGCTTGAACTCCGCTTTTAGAAACCCCGTCATTAGCTAATACTTTCATTATAGATTCTTAAAAAAATTAAAATGTTTATGCTTTTCTTTCTAAATCCCCCATTACGTCTACCAGTACGGCTACACTGTCTAAACTTAATGCGTTGTATATACTTGCTCGATAGCCTCCCACACTTCTGTGACCGTTTAGACCATTAATTCCTGCTTCATTCCACATAGAATCAAAGGCTTCTTTTAGGTCTCCGTCAACAAGTTTAAAAGTGGCATTCATATCAGAGCGATCTTCTATAGCAGCAAATCCTTGGAATAATGGGTTGACATCTATTTCAGAATATATCAGTTTAGCCTTTTTCTCATTGAGTTCTTCTACAGCAGCAATTCCTCCCATTTTCTTTACCCATCTCAATGTAAGCATAGAAGTGTATACGGCGAATACAGGAGGTGTATTAAACATACTGCCTTTACTTATATGAATCTGATAGTCCAGCATAGAAGGGATTTCTCTTTCTATCTGCCCGAGGATATCTTCTTTTATAATCACCAATGTTGCTCCCGCCGGTCCCATATTTTTTTGTGCTCCAGCATAAATTAAACTAAACTTGGAAAAATCTAATTGTCTGGAAAAAATATCACTACTCATATCACAGACCAAAGGAACATTGGTTGTAGGGAACTCTTTTATTTGAGTTCCAAAAATAGTGTTATTACTGGTTAGGTGTAGGTAATCCAAATCTGTTGGAATGTCATAACCTTTTGGGATGTAGTTAAAATTAGCATCTTTAGAAGAAGCAACTTCTACTACTTCACCAAATAACTTTGCTTCTTTGATCGCTTTACTACTCCAAGTTCCGGTATTGATATATCCCGCTTTTTTACTGAGTAGGTTCTGAGCGGTCATTAAGAACTGTGTACTGGCTCCCCCCTGAAGAAATAGCGCTTTATATCCTTTACCTTCTAGCCCTAAAAGCTCTAATGCTAAGCTTCTGGCTTCCTCCATAACATCAACAAAATCTTTGCTACGATGCGATATCTCTAAAATGGAAAGGCCGGAATTATTAAAATCTAATATGGCTTGAGAAGCTTCTTTAAATACATCTTGTGGTAAGATACAAGGTCCAGCGCTAAAATTGTGCTTTTTCATCAGTAGTTTTTATTGTTGTTAATTAATTGATTTCACATTTTCCCTTTACGGTTCTACGTTATTAAAAGAACCTCTACAAAGGTGCTAATTATTAGGTACAAAACAGCTGTGAAAATAATAAATTATTTACTGAATTTTTATCAAAAATTCAATAACATCCACCCCATCAGCATAATCATCAAGCTGGGGAGATTGAGTTTGCCCAAAAGCAATGTGTTTTTTGTCTAGATCGGCACTTACAATGCATTGGATTTTATCTTGATCTGCTGTTAGTTTTTTATCTAGCTCTTCTAAGGATTTATACTTCTCATAAAACAAGGTTGCGATAGGAGAGGAGTAACTACTATCTTCTTTGAGCATTAGGAAACCATTCTCTAATAAGGTATAATTGCTCATTAAGTACACCGCTTTATTATAATCATAGTTATTCGCATATTTTGCACCGTTTATTATATCATTATACTGGAAAGTAGCTTTGAAAAAAGTATCAAAGTCATATCCTTCGGGAACAAATAATTTTGAAACACTCCTACAACCTAGACCGAAATAGCGGAAAATATCTTCTCCTAAGGCATTTAATTGTTCAGGAGTTTCTTTTCCGGTAAGTATAGCAACAGAATTTCTGTTTTTTCTGATGATGTTGGGAACTTTATTAAAATAATGTTCGAAATATCGGGCAGTGTTATTACTACCAGTAGCAATAATAGCGTCAAAAGATTGTAGTTTTTCTTCTGTGAAACTGATTTTTTCTTTGAATCTGGGTTCCACTGCGATTAAGTAAGAAGCGAGAAAAGGTAATAGTTTGGTGTCATCAGAAGAGAGTTTGATAATAGCATCATTTCCTGAGATCAAAACAGATAAAAAATCATGAAAACCGACAAGTGGAATATTTCCAGCTAATATAAGTCCAATCTTTTTGGGTGGTTTTTCCTCGAGTTTGTATGCTGAAATCCAGTTGGTAAGTTGTTCTTTTTGAAGCGCTTTGCTCCATTGGGATAGTGAAAAAATGACATTATCAGGGGTAAACCAGCCATTATGATGGCTAGCCGCATGGATAAGTTCGGTCATTTTATCAAAAAAATTATGGTTTAATAAAACGCTTTCATCCCTTGTATAATCGGGATGGATGAATTGATTTAAAAATTTACTCAACTTAGAAAAAGCAGCAATTCGCTCAGATAAAATCATTTCTAATTTGTTTATAACTAGTTTAGGACTTAATTTTGTAGTACAAATTTAGAAGAAAAAAAAGCTATGGCAATTATTATTACGGATGAATGCATAAATTGCGGAGCATGTGAGCCTGAGTGCCCAAATACCGCTATTTATGAAGGTGCCGACGATTGGAGATATTCCGATGGTACCGAACTGGAAGGAGATGTAGTACTTCCGGGAGGAAAAGAAGTAAACTCTGATGAATCACAAGAACCAATAAGTGACGAAGTATATTATATCGTTCCGGATAAATGTACTGAATGTAAAGGGTTTCATGAAGAACCACAATGTGCAGCTGTATGCCCAGTGGATTGTTGCGTGCCTGATGAGGATATTGAAGAAACAGAAGATTTTTTATTACAGAAACAAGCGTTCATGCACAAATTGTAATATATAACACGTGTTAATAAAGAAGACCTGTCTGTATAGACAGGTTTTTTTATGCCCTTAATTTTTTAGTATTTTCGCAGTGTTGTACATTATTTAACCGAATACAACAGATGTAATTATTTTTATTTATGAAAAGAATAGCACTTTTACTAGTACTAATTATTTCCTCAATGGCTTCTTACGGACAGTATCGATGGGAAGTAACAGGAGGTTTACTCCGATCCAAAATGGATCATCAGAATGTAGAGACTGTTTTTAGTAATGGTTTTTATTTAAATGCCGGCTATGGATATATGTTGGATAACAGAGCCAGATCCAGTATTGTATTTTCTTTTGAATTATTACAGCGAAATAGTAAAATAACCGAGAGTAATACTGGATTAGGAGTTGCCTATGGAGATCAGTTTCAAGCACTACAGGTAGGGTTCAGTCCTAAGTTTCGGTATTTTATAGGAGGAGAAGAGTTCAGAGTCTTTGCTAATGTAGGACCTTCTTTTAGAGTAAATACCGGTTTTGAAATTGGAGATCAGAAATTAGAATCGGATCAATATGAACAAATTATCATTAGTGGTGTTTATGGAGTAGGAGCAAGTTGGGGAATTGGAGAAATGGTAGATGTGATGGCAGAAGCAGGGATCACAAATGATTTCGTAGATAACCTGGTAGATGTAGAAAGTAAATTTTTTGATTATTATGCCCGTATAGGAATTAGGTTCAGGATATACGATGCAACGAGATAAAATAAAAAAACCTGCACAAAGCAGGTTTTTTTTGTTATATAATTCACGTTTTTTAAAACTTATAATTCATCGACAGATTGAATAACGTCCCTAATTGACTAAAGTGGTATCCATCATATGTCATTTGAGAATATCGCTGGTTAAAGGTAATCAGGTTTGATTGATTTTTAACCTGTGCAGGGTCATTCAGGATCGCTTCTCCGGCAGCATTTCTTGCTTTAAATTCCCATTCAGGCAGTACATTCAGAATATTATTTATATTAAGGTTAAATGTAAGGTTATCTGTAGCATTATAATTCACTCCTAGATCTGTTACAATTTTAGGGATAAATTCGGTTTTTAGGTCATTGCTCATCCCTTGCTGTCTGAACGTCGTTTTACCGAAGTATGTGTTGTTTAAAGAGAAACCAAACTGACCTACTTTATAATTAGTCCCCAGGATCCATTTTGTTATTGGTCTGGAGGTAAAGAATAAGGCTTCCTGGGTATCATTTACAACAGATTGTCCTGCATTGGCTATTAAGGTAGGGTTTTTTACATCTCCGTCTCTTTCGTTTTCAATAGTATAGTTACCAGAAAGACTAAAACCAAGAGTTCCGGAACCTACTTCAATGTTTCTATAGCTGGCTACTACATCTATACCAGAAGTTCTAGTGTCTAATGCATTAACAAAGAAACTTACATCAGATAGGTTGTTGTCCTGTAATACCTGATCCAGTGGAGTATTTCCAGCTTCTGTTCCAGTAATTTCTGTACTTAATACAATTCGGTCTTTTACCTGAATGTTATAGTAGTCAAATGTAAAATTGATATTTCTGTTTAATTTTGCTCCAAAACCTACCGTAATATTGGTTGACTTTTCTGCGTCTAATTTTGGAATTGCCAGTAATCTAGCCTGAGGGGATACATTATTGATTAATCCACCTACCTGTATTCCCTGTCCAGGAACAAAACTAAATTGTGCTTTTTGGGTGTAAATTTGATGTAATGTAGGGGCTCTGAAACCAGTTGATGCAGAGGCTCTTATCGTTAATTTGTCATCAAGGAACTTGTATCGGGTACTCAATTTCCAGACAAATGCTTCTCCAAAATCGCTATAGTCTTCTAAACGAATGGTTCCGTTAACAAGGAAATCTTTTGTAATATCAGCAGAGATATCGAAATATCCTCCAAAGTTATAGCGATTGAATTTTCCAGAGTTTTCAGGACGGTTTCCAGCAAAAGAATCTGCACCTCCTCCGTCATATGAAGCTAAATCACCTTCAATGATCTCGAATGTTTCTGTTCTAAACTCCGCACCAAAACCAATACTAACTTGTTCTGATAATAACTTGGCAATATCGATATTTCCGACACTATGTCTAAATTTTGTACCACCCGGATCAAATGAAATAGGACTGTTTTCTCTATACTTAAAATCTCCTTGTAATAGTTCAACTCCTTCATTAGGATCTACGGTACCATCATTATTAAGATCGTATGGTGTAAGATCTACAGTTCCATTATTATTTATATCTCCAAGATATGTATCTGGGTTTCTTACATCACTTCTGTTATGAGAGTTGTTTACGGAATAGTCTTGTGAGTTTCCTCCTGTAGTATAACTGATATCGTAGTTCCATCCGTTTTTCTTAGTTTTGAAACCTATCGTACCGTTATAATCATTTAAGTCCCCTTCAAAAGTAGGAAGATACCCGATATATTCACCATTTGGTCCATTCGGAAAAAAGTCAGCTAAGTATGGGAAGTCACTTTCGGTTCTCCAGTATGGAGTTCTGTAGTTAGCAAAACTATTTACCTTTTTATAAACATAGGCAGCATTAAAATATAATTCAGAGTCTTCATTTACATTGTATGCTCCATTTACCAGAAACTTAGAAGCTGCAGTTTCTGGAGAACCATTGATATTTCCAGCATCAGGATGTAACCTTAGAAAGGCTTCTACATCTGCTATGTCTGCTTCGAAATCGGCAGCTTCTCCTGCTGCATCAACAGTACCCGGACGATTTGCCAGGTTTACTTTGGACAGGTCTATAGTATAATTAATATATCCTTTATCATCTCCTATAGTACTTCCGTTATTAAGACTAAAAGCGATAGATTCTCCATCTCCTTCAGAAGTAATTCCTGTACGTAAGGTTGCAGAACCTTGATTCACATCATCTTTCAGGATAATATTCATTACCCCAGCAATTGCATCAGATCCATATTGAGCAGATGCTCCGTCACGTAAAATTTCTACTCGTTTGATCGCATCAGTTGGAATCGCCGAGATATCAGCTCCAGTTTCACCTCTACCAGGAGATGTTTGTGTATATAATAGCGCACTTAGATTTTTTCGTTTTCCGTTAATCAGAATTAAAGTTCTACTAGGTCCCATATTTCGGATTTCATATGGATCTAATAAGGAGGTAGCATCATTAACAGGCGTTTGTACGGTGTTAAATGATGGAATTTTGTATTGCAGTGCTTTATCGAATGTGATTTGACCAGTAGAAGAAAGTTCTTTAGCCGGTAAAACATCAATAGGAAGAGAGGATGTTGTATTACTTCTGGGTAAGGCTCTGGAACCAACCAATAATACTTCTTCTAATTCATCTCCACTAGCAAGTGTTACATCAATTACAGTTTGACTACCTACGGCAACTTCTTTTGTGGTAAAACCAACATAACTGAATACCAAAGTAGCACCTGCATCGACATCAATGGAATATTTTCCATTAAAATCAGAAGAAGCTCCGTTATTTGTCCCTTTTTCTATAATATTAACTCCAGGTAAGGGAGAACCATTAGAATCCGTAATGGTACCTGTGACGGTCTGTTGGGCTAAACAAACACTGGTTATTAAGCCAAAAAGGATGATTGTGAATTTTTTCATAAAAGAATATTTAAATTAATTTGACGCTAAATATATTTAAAAACTATTGTTTATTAACATAAAAATATGAGGAATTGCTAATAAACGGTTAAGTTTATTGATTAAAAATAATTTTTAATGTTAAAACATTAGCGGTTTTTCCGTAATTCAATTATGTTTTTACATCAATAATTTGATTGGTTTTAGAATGAAAACAGGATAAAGATTATGAAAGCACTAAAGATGTGTTGTATTCAGAAAATTAATATTGTTTTCTATAGAGGAATACTCTTATCTTTGCTCTCTTTAAAAAAATAGAATACGTTATATCTTATTTTTAGATTACAAATAATTTAATACAACTATGAAAGCAGGAATTGTAGGGTTACCCAATGTAGGAAAATCTACTTTGTTTAATTGTTTATCGAATGCAAAAGCCCAAAGTGCTAATTTTCCTTTTTGTACTATAGAACCTAACATAGGAGTGGTAAACGTTCCGGATCCTCGATTAGAAAAATTAGAAGATTTAGTAAATCCGGAAAAAGTAATCCCTGCTACTGTAGAAATTGTTGATATCGCAGGATTGGTAAAGGGAGCTAGTAAAGGAGAAGGGTTAGGAAATCAATTTCTGGGAAATATTCGCGAGACGGATGCTATTATTCATGTTTTGAGATGTTTTGAGAATGATAATATAGTTCATGTGGATGGGTCTGTAGATCCGATAAGAGATAAAGAAACTATTGATATTGAGTTGCAACTTAAAGATTTAGAAACAGTTGATAAAAAACTGGATAAGGTAAAAAGAGCAGCAAAAACAGGAAATAAAGAAGCCCAAAAAGAAGAAGCTGTTTTATTAAAGCTGAAAGAAGGTTTGGAATCAGGAGTCTCTGTTAGGGCAATAGAGGTATCTGAAGATGATCATTTAGCATATGTAAAACCATTACAGTTTATTACAGATAAGCCTGTGTTATATGTATGTAATGTAGACGAAGGAGCTGCTACTAAAGGAAATGCATATGTGGATAAAGTAAAAGAAGTAGTAGCATCAGAAAATGCAGAAGTCATTATTTTGGCTGTGGCTACAGAAGCAGATATTACAGAATTGGAAGATTATGAAGAAAGACAGTTATTCTTACAAGATATGGGATTAGAGGAACCAGGAGCTTCTGTATTAATTAGGGCAGCATATAAGCTATTAAATCAACAGACGTATTTTACCGCAGGAGTAAAAGAGGTAAGAGCCTGGACAATTCCTATTGGCGCAACTGCCCCTCAGGCAGCCGGAGTTATTCACACAGATTTTGAGAAAGGTTTTATTAGAGCCGAGGTGATAAAATATGAAGACTTTGTTTCGTATGGAAGTGAAGCGAAAGTAAAAGAAGCAGGAAAATTAGGTGTAGAAGGGAAAGCATATGTCGTTGGAGATGGAGATGTGATGCATTTCTTATTTAATGTCTAAAATTAAAATATAAAAAAATAGAAAGAGAGCCTTTTGATAATTCAAAAGGCTTTTTTTATTGGGAATCGTAATTCATATTTATTTCGTAGTTCCTATGTTATTTCAAAGAAGTTATTTTGGTTTTATGAAAACAAATAGTAGCACATATACAGGAATCGTATTCGCTATTTTGGGAGTTATTCTTTTCTCGGCAAAAGCAGTGCTTGTAAAAATGGCGTATGAATATCAGATTTCTTCAGAACATTTATTATTGTTTAGAATGATCTTCTCATTACCGTTCTATATTGTTATCGGTATATGGAGTCGTCTGAAACATCCAGAAAAAGTAACACAATCAGACTATGGCTGGGTTTTGTTTTTTGGAGTAATTGGATACTATTTAGCTAGTTACTTTGATTTTTTGGGATTACAATATATAAAGGCAGGTTTAGAACGAATTATTCTTTTTATCTATCCGACGCTGGTTCTTCTGATTTCTCGGTTCTTTTTTAAGAAGAAAATAAGTAATAGGCAGTTGATCGCTATAGGGATAACTTATGTGGGAGTCACAATAACATTCTGGGAGGAGGTGGGAGCCAACTCTTCACACTTAGAACTAGGGGCATTTTTAATATTTCTAAGCGCATTAACATATGCATCTTATCTGGTAGGAAGCGGATGGCTTATCCCTAAGTTTGGGGTTGTAACATTTACTTCGTATGTGATGATTGTTTCTTCGATATGTGTACTAGTACAGTATTTGTTGTTTGATAGAGAAGATTTGACAGTTTATCCAACAGAAGTGTATTTAATAGGAGGAATTATGGCAATTTTTTCTACTTTAGCCCCTTCGTATTTGGTTTCGGCGGCTATTGCCAGATTAGGAGCATCTAATTTTTCTATTATAGCGAGTTTAGGACCGGCTTCTACCATTGTATTAGCTTATTTTCTGCTAGGGGAGCAGCTTTCATCTGTACAAATGATCGGATCTGGTATTGTAATAATTGGAATATATATAGTTACGCGAAAAAAAAGACAATAAACACGAATAAAAAAAAGTTATTAATTAATGTGGAAAACAATGTTTTTTAAAAATATTTTTTAGTAACTTAAACAACTAAGGGCAATATTTAATCTAAAAAACTCACAACACTAAATGAATTAAGGGAAAAAATAGAGGAAAATACTGAAATAAAATGAAACGAAATTTGAGAAGGATATTAATGGTGACATATTTGGTGTTTTACTCATTTTTTGCTGCTGTTGCCCAAAAAAAGCCTACCCATGTAGTTAATGATAGCTTGCAAAAACTCATAGAAAGATCACATATACTTATTGAAGAATACCGTATAAAAGAATCAATTGATTATGCAATAAAAGCAACAAATTATGCATATGAAATTAATAGTGATTATTACAAAAGTAGAGCCTATTTCCTCTTAGGGACCAATTATGAGGTACTGGTAGATTTCAAAAGTTCCGAAAAAAATTATAGAAAAGCACTGAGGTATGCAGAGCTAGCTAAAGATTCTACATTGATTTTATGGAATCTTAATGGTCTTGGGAATGTATACTCTGATGGCTATAATAACCTCGAAGAGTCGTTAAAATTCTATAATAGAGCCAGAGAAATAGGTCGATCAGTAGACGATAGTTATCAGTATGCTACTCCATTAATCAACCTAGCCTGGACATATATAGATAGAAAAGAATTTGATAAAGCGTATGCATACCTGCTAGAAGCAGATAAGCTTTTAAAGTTAATTGGGGATGATAGTATGTTCTGTAATGTAAAATATCTTTTTGGAAGATATTACATGAGCAAAAAAAAGCTAGCTATCGCCAAAAAATGTTTTAACGAAGCCATAGAAATGGCTCGAAAAAATGATATGCTGATAGAGTTATCAGATGTTTATAAAGCACGCTCGGAGCTGTATTTTAATCAAGGAGATTATAAAAATGCCTACTATGATCTAAAGACATATGAGCATTTCAAGGATAGATTGTACAATAAAGAACAACTAAAACAAATAGAAATAGCCAAAGTTAGTTTTAGTGTAGCCGAATATGAAAGGGAGTTAGAATCTGCTAAAAAAGAAAAAAACTATCAGGCAAGTGTAGCGCGAAATAATAGAAGTATTAATGTCATTTCTGTTGTGGGGTTAATTTCATTGCTGGGAGCAGTATTCTTTTTTAATAAAGTGTATCGTTCTGAAAAGAAATTAAGTGAAGTGCTCAAAGAAAAAAATCAGGAGTTAATAGAAGCTAAAAAAGAAGCAGAAAAGTTGACCCTGATGAAATCTCAGTTTATTTCTACGGTGAGCCACGAATTGAGAACTCCCTTGTATGGAGTGGTAGGAATTACATCACTCTTACTCGAAGATAATCGGGTATTAGGAAAACACCGAAAATTATTAGATTCTTTAAAATTTTCAGGAGACTACTTATTAAACCTGGTAAATAATGTGCTCCAGATTAGTAAAATAGAGTCTAAGAAAATAAAACTGACAGAAACACCAACCAATATTTTAAAGCTGTCCAGAAATTTATTAAACTCATTCGAATATCAGGCAAAAAGTAAAAACAATGAATTAGTCTTAGAAGTATCAGAAGATATCCCTAAATCATTAATGGTAGACTCTCTTCGCCTGTCGGAGATACTGGTTAATTTAATAGGAAATGCTTCTAAGTTTACAGATGACGGAAAAATATGGTTGCGAATTAATACTCAGTCAGTAACAGATACCCATGCGGTTTTAAAGTTTGAGGTAGAGGATAATGGGGTAGGAATACCTGAAGATAAGAAAGAATATGTGTTTGAAAAGTTTTCTCAAATACATAGCAAGACCAATACATCAGAGGGAACTGGTTTAGGACTTTCCATTGTAAAAAACTTGCTCAAAACAATGAATAGTGATATTCATCTGGAAAGTTGTGAAGGAAAAGGAACGAAATTTTTCTTCGATATAGAATTGAAAATAGTAGCAGAAAAAGAAGAACCAGATAACATAGAGGTATCCAGAGAAGTGGAAAGGAAAAAAATCCTAGTAGCAGAAGACAATAAAATAAACCAGATTGTTACTCAAAACCTGTTAAAAATTATAGGATATGAATGTGTTATTGTAGAGAATGGATTTAATGCAAAACGTATGGTCGAAGAATACGATTTTGACCTTGTTTTAATGGATCTGAATATGCCATATATGGATGGTGTAGAAGCTACCAAGCAGATTCGGGAGTTTAATACCAGCATTCCTATCATAGCGTTAACAGCCTCGGAATTAGGTGAGGTTCAGGAAGAATGCTTTGAAATCGGAATGAATGATATCATAAATAAACCGTTAAATAAAGATGATTTGAAAAATATAATTCTAAAAAATTTATCTTTACAGCGTGAATAGACCCAAAAAAATTCCAATTGTCAATCAAAGATTTATTTCAGGAGTATTATAGTCCCTTATGTAATTATGCGACTAAAATTGTCAATAACAATGATATTGCAGAAGATATTGTGCAAGGGTTGTTTATACAATTATGGGAAAATGATAAGGTTACTACTATAGATAAACCAGAGCGCTTTCTCCTGAGAAGTACAAAATTTAAATGTATTGATTATTTACGGAAACAAACTACTCAAAAAGAAGTAGCAGTTGATTCTTTTTCTGATTTTGGAACTGTAGAAACTGCAGATATGGATGAACAGGATATTGAACCGCTACTATTGTTTTTTGCTTCTAAACTCCCACCCAAAACCAGAGAAGTGTTTCTTTTAAGTAGAAAATCCGGTCTGACATACAGAGAAATAGCAGAAGAACAAGGAGTATCGATAAAAACAGTCGAAAACCAAATGGGAAAAGCTTTAAAAGAAATGAGAAGCCTTCTCAAAACTCATGATTTCTTCGCATTATTAGTTCTACTTAAAATTTTTTAATCCCAGAATAGGGGAGGGACTGTTTTCTTACGACATAAAGTAAAAGAACTATTAAAGATGTTGCTTTATGTATAGTATAAATTATGTTTTGTCTAAATCAATCTTAGGAAAAAATAATCATCAGGAGCAAATGATGATTATGCAATTCAAAGAGAGAATCAAAAACGAATTTCTAATCTATGATTTAGAGACCTATGTGACGACTCGGTTGGACAATGAATATTTAGGTACCTTACTTCAATATTTTGCTTGTAAGCTTTCTCCAAATATAAGAGAGTTCTTTTTTGAAAAAAATAAAGAAAATATATCGTACCTGGAAATGTTTACACAATTTTCCGTAAAAGATGATTCTATACAAAGTCAGATTGAGAAAACTTTCAGACATATGTATAAAATCCTAAGCAGACATGATTTTCTTATTTTGATTTATTTATTAGGAATTATAGCTTAAAAATAAGATAAATATTAAAAAAAGAAATCCACCTATAGGGGTGTTTTCTTTTTTTATTCGACATAGAAATAAACAAATTAATATGATGTACCCAAAAAAAAACACTTTCTCAGAAAGAACTTTTTATGAGAAAAACGAGAAACCAGCTTTGTTAATGAATTTATTAGGAATTAAAAATCGCGAGGAAGTTTTGATATATGATTTGTACGAACCTTTGAGGAATTTAGATCTAGGATAATTTTTTTGCTCAATGGTGTTTTCGAGCACAAATTAAATATCGGCTATCTTTTAATAGGGTAATACCCATAAAAAGGATCGATATGAAACTATATGTGTTACTTATGATTGCTTTTATAGCAGTATCAGACTCAAATGAGTTACGATTTGATATCATAAAAAGATGTGATAATATTAATGAAATATCAGTTGTCTTTCCGTTTTTTAGTAATTTAGATGGAGGCTTGCTAAAAATAGAAAAGAATTCTCGGGAAGGAAGAGAGAAGCGCCTTTGTAAAAAGAATACTAAATGCTCTTTTCAAAACGAGAATGAAGAATTTACTGCAATGTTTGATAAAATGACGAGAGAGTTATATGATATCATGGTTTTTGACCAACCAACGAGATACAATTAAAAAAAAGAAGCTCGGAATAGGGGGGTGGTCAATTTTTATCGACATATTAGTGTAGCCATCTAAGAACACCAGAATATGGATAATTTTTATGAAATATTATCAAAGCACTTTTTAAAAGAAACAACAGCTGCAGAAGAAGCACAAGTAAGTTTGTTTATAGAGCAAAATAAAACTGAATATCTAATGCTTAAGCGGCTATGGGACTTAGAAGGGGCAGAGGTTAATATAACTGATTTTGATACAAAAACAGCATTGGATAAGATCGAAAAAGCTGTTCAGGCTAGAAAAAAAGAAACGCCCAAAGTCATTCCATTATATACGTATCTAAGAAGAATAGCTGCGATATTAGTAGTGCTATTTATGGTTACTGCTGCCGGCTATTATTTGTATTCGGATATGACTGAGGAGAACATTGTTATAGCAGAAAATACGAATACCTCAAAAGGAAAAGAAGTTATACTGGCTGATGGAACAAAGGTATGGTTAAATAAAAATGCAACACTACAATATCCGAATCGATTTTCTTCTAGTATAAGAAATGTGGAGCTAAAAGGAGAAGCGTTCTTTGATGTAGCAGAAAATAAAGAGAAACCTTTCGTAATTACAATGAATGATTCAGAAGTAACAGTACTGGGAACTTCATTCAATATTAAAAACGATAGTACAGAAACAAAAGTGACAGTAGCAACGGGAAAAGTTGGGGTAAAAGCATCTCATATAAATGCTTCTGTTGTGGTGACTCCCGGATATACTGCATTCCTGAATGCTCATGAACTAGTAGCATATGAAAACAGAGACAAAAATTTTATGTCTTGGAAGACAGGAATATTCGAGTTTAATAATACACCGCTTACCGAAGTAATAACATATCTTAATCAATATTACGAAAAACAAATTAGTGTAGTTGATGAAACATCAATAGATTGTAATTTATCAACCAAGTTTAGTAAAATAGCCCTTTCAGAAGTTATCGAAATTTTAAGAATTACATGTGGAATTCAGATAATAGAAGAAAAAGAGGGTTATAAAATAGAATAAATGCGACAACTTATTTGGATTTTATTCACTTTCTGTATTGCAAAAACAATACAAGCGCAAGAGAGTGGTATTTCAATAGTATTAGAAAATATAACAATAAAAGAAGCATTAGAAAAATTAGAAAAGAATACCAAAAAAGGTTCATTTTCTTTCAATAATAATCTGAAATCGCTTCAAAATAAAATAGATAAAACGTATGTAAATAAAAGTCTAGATTACATATTAAAAGAGATATTATCCCCGGCGTTTCTTTCCTATAAATATATAGGAGAAACAGTCGTGATTTTTGAAGTAGAACCTCCAAAAAAATATACTATTTCAGGATATATTAAAGATAAAGATAGTCAGGAGTTATTACCAGGAGTTGCGATCTACGCAACCTCTTTACAGAAAGGAGTAATAACCAATGGATATGGTTTTTATTCATTGACATTACCAGAGGGGACACATGAAATTACATATTCGTTTTTAGGGTTTAAAACAATCTCCAGAGACATTGTTTTGACATCAAACATACAAGAAGATTTTTTTATGGAAGAAGATATTACATATCTCAATGAAGTAGTGGTAGTCTCTGATAAAAAAGAAAAAGAAAAAGAAAGCAGATCTTCTCAGATGAGTGAAATAGGGTTACCGATAAAACAAGCACAAGATGTTCCCATGTTATTAGGAGAAAAAGATATGCTCAAGGTATTTCAGTTAATGCCGGGAGTACATGCAGGAGCAGAAGGGAATACCGGGCTGTACGTAAGAGGAGGAGGACCAGATCAGAATCTGATTATATTGGATGATGCTACCGTGTATAATGTAAATCACGTTTTGGGGCTGTTTTCAGTATTTAGTGGAGATGCATTAAAAAGTGCAAAATTATACAAAGGTGCCTTTCCAGCCAGATATGGGGGGCGTTTATCATCTGTTATTGATATGAGAATGATAGAAGGGAATAAAAAAGAATATCACGGAAAAATAGGAATAGGATTAATCTCTTCGAATGTTACCTTAGAAGGACCAATTAAGAAAAATAAAAGTTCCTTTTTGTTTTCAGGAAGGAGAAGTTATATCGATTTAATTGTAAGACCTCTTGTTAAAAAAGATGATATACGTCCGACACTTAGTTTTTTTGATATGAACATGAAAGTCAATTTTGAACTGGGTAAAAAAGATAAGTTGTATGCCAGTGGGTATTTTGGACGGGATAGTTTTGGTTCAGAAGAAAAAGATAAAGTTTTTGGAGATGATTTTTCAGAAATGTCATGGGGAAATGCAACTACAACCCTTCGATGGAACCACCAATTCAATGCCAAAAGTTTTGCCAATACCTCTTTAATCTATAGTGATTATTCTTTCTATATTAAAACAGAGAGAAGTTTGGAAAAAAATACTGTCGCAACCATGTATGAATCGAATATAAGGGATTTGGGGATTAAGTATGACATGGATATAATACCATCTCTGGAACATCATATTCGAACAGGAGTACATTTTACAAATCACGAATTTAATCCAGGGGTATTATCAGTAGACCATTCGAGCAATGCTTCGACTTTTCTGGGAAGAAAATATATCAATAATGAGTTGGCAGTTTATGTAGAAGATGACTGGAAAATAACCCAACGATTGAAGGCTAATATCGGAGCGCGGATCAGTAGTTTTAAAAGCGGGAGTAAAATTTATATTAAACCAGAACCACGGATATCATTCGGTTATAGAATACAAAAAAACCTGGCAATAAAAGCCTCTTATTCATCAATGAATCAATATGTGCATTTATTAACCAGTTCCGGAGCTTTATTACCCACAGATTTATGGGTACCATCTACCGAAAAAATCCGACCCCAATCTTCAAAACAACTAGCAATAGGAGCAATAAAAGATTTTAAAAATAATATATCACTTTCAATAGAATCGTATTATAAAAAATCAGACAATGTAATAGGTTATAAGGAAGGAGCTGGTTTTTTGGGAACAAATTCATCAAGTGTAGAACAATTCGATTTTAATGAAGTAGTAACATCGGGAAAAGCATGGGCATACGGAACAGAGTTTTTTTTACAAAAGAAATTTGGAAAGTTTTCTGGGTGGATTGGGTATGCATTATCCTGGTCAGAACGACAATTTGATGACGTTAATTTTGGGAAAAAGTTTTTAGCAAAATACGATAGAAGACATGATGCATCTGTCGTATTGAGTTATAAACCGAGCAAGAAAATAACATTAGGAGCGAATTGGATATATGGATCAGGAAATAACTATAGCTTGGCTAATGGAGGTATTAAAACTGTTTTTAATACTCCGATTAATGATTTGTACAGACCCAATGGAGACGATGTTATCGGTAATCTAGGGGTTTTTAGTCAAAAAAATGATTTTAGAGGAGAGAGTACACATCGATTGGATCTAGGGATTCAGTTTCACAAACAGAAGAAAGGAAGAAAAAGAACTTGGGAGATTAGTATATATAATGCGTATGCCAGATATAACCCTTTTGGGTATCGAATAAAGAAAAATTACGATTCTAATTTGTATGAATTACAGCGTATATCTCTATTGGGGATTATTCCTTCTTTTTCATACAAATTAGAATTTTAAAAAAAAACATAAGATCATGAAGAATATACAGTTATTTTATGGGGTACTATGCATAGCGCTAATATGCAGTTCATCCTGTGAAAAAGAAGTAGATTTATCAGATAGATTAGACATATATGGAGAAAAAATAGTAGTGTTTGGTTTTATATCACCTCAAGAAGATACTATAAAGATAAATGTGTCAAAATCATTTAATAGAGCTGATCAGTTAGGATTGGAAGACACCTTACTGGATGATTTATTGGTTAAAGATGCCAAAGTAACCATTGAGGGAAATGGACTGAGAAAAGAGTTATCATATAACCCGGTTCGTAAGAAATATATGTTGCCAGGTACTGAGTTTCCTATAAAAGAAGGGCAGATGTATACCCTGGAAGTTATAGTAGATGGTTTCCAAAAAGTGACAGCAGAGACAACCATCCCTTCTATGAATACTACAATTTTGGAACCTAAGTTTTTTTCTGGGGGAACAAATCAGACAGAAAATGTGTTTTTTCAGATCGGGGATATACCAGATCAAGAGAACTATTATATTGTGTTTGCTACAGATACTTACGAAACTTCGGATGGACCTTCAGATGGTACAGAAAGGGCGATATCTTTTGGGATTAATAGTGATATGCTTGATAATTTTTATTCAGAGATATCTGATGAAATTTATCCGTCGCCTAAATTTCTAACCGATAAAAGATCTCCTGATGGAATTATCGATTTCTATGGAAAGGCCTTGTTTACTAGAGATGAAGGACAGAAGATGAGAATTAAAACATATCTATACACCGTCGATAAACTGTATTATGATTTCCATAAATTGTTGTCAGAATACAATCCTAATCACCCATTCTATGAACCCTCCAATTTTAGAAGTAATGTTACTAATGGAATTGGCGTGTTTAGCGGATATCAATTATTCGAACAATCCAATGTTGTAGTCGTCCAATAATCAATCATTTTTTATAACCAACCAGTATAATATATTCTGGTTTTTACACGGTGGTTTGCTTACAAAATGTAGGTAGACAGCCCTTGTATTATTAATTTTTAACGATTTTAAAACTATGAAAAAGAGTATTTTCATTTTTGTAATGACCACTCTATGTATACTCACTTCCTGTGAAAAAGAAGATACACCGATTAAAAGTTCATTATTATCACCACCTAAGTTGGTATTGCCCATCAATAATGCAAAGCGCGTTTTTTTAGAAGGTTTAAAATTAAAATGGACTCCATCGGTTTCTAAAGAAAAAGAAGCGGTTACATATCGGGTAACAATAGTGTATACCTCATTAACTTCTCTGGAAGAAAAATTTGATGTAGGGGAAGAAACCTCATTTGTTTTTTCTCAAAAATTAGCGAGAAGAATTCAACAATTAAATGATTTAAGTATTCTCACAGCTGGAAATCAAGTAGAAGTACTAAATCCAGTACGAGTTTTCTGGAGTGTAGAGGCTATTGATAGTAAAGGGCATGTGAGTGTGTCTGATACCTATAGTTTTACTTTTCTCGAAACAAATAAAAATTAAAATGAATAACCTGAGAACTTCACACCTTTCAAAGTGCACTTAAGTAAGAGCTGGATTGGAGAAAAAGATATCATAGAGAACTTATTAGAAGTAAAGGTTTCTTTTATCGAAAAACACAGCTGTCGAGGTGTAATTTGGATTTTTTAGAGTAATGAAACTTACTCTATGTGTAGAGTACTCAATCTATAAATACCCTAATAATTAATAAATAAATAGTTATGAAAACAATTAAAGTAATTACATTTTTAGTAGTGGCAATCAGTAGTTATACTACTTATGCTCAGGAGAGTAAAAAACATGAAGTGAAAATTGGTTTGGGACTACCTTCATCAAGTTTAATTTTTAAAAACAGTATCAAGAGTGCAGATTTGGGAAAAGATTTTCGTATAAGCCAGGGATTTAATAAGCTAGAAAGTGATTTTAAATCCGGAACAGGAACATTATATCTGGCATACAATCATTCCATATCAGAAAGGTTTCAATTAGGTCTTTTTGTATCGTATGAACAAATTAAAGATGATATTGTTGAGAGACAATTAGTTTCTGACCGAAAAAACCTTTTGGGAAAAAGAGAGCAGGAGCATGGAACAATAGCTATTGAAGCTAATTATAAATACCTAAATAAAGATTGGTTCAAGTTGTATTCAGGTTTAGGACTTGGTTTCACAAATGTCAAAGAAGATTTTAGATCATCAGCGAATAGTAGTGCTGTTTCTTATAAAAAGAATGAAAACCTGATTAACTTTCATGTTACTGCATTGGGAGTGCGATTCGGAAAGCGTCTGGGCGTATCATTAGAAGCAGGATATGGATATAAAGGAATTGGAAATGTGGGAATTTCATATCAATTCTAAAAAAAGAATATAAAAGCATTTAAAAACTCTCTCAGACATAGTTTATCTGGGGGAGTTTTTTATTAATTTGAAATTTTTTAAACTAAAAAAACATGATTAGCTGCGAATTAAAAATAAAAATGTCATTTTAATTTGAGAATATGTAACATTGCCCCATAATAAGCGTCTACTTTTACAATACAATTTATTTTTCTAGGATAGACTGAGAAAGAAGGTTATTATTGTAAAAGTAATTGTATGAAAACAAAAAACTTTATAGATGAAAAATACACTAGCCACAATTTCGATAGGAATGTTACTTGTTGGATGTGGAGCGACTAAACAAATTACAGATGGTGCAACAACTACACCAATAGCTACCTCTATAGACTTGACAAAAGTAGTAGAGGATAAAGTTCCGGTAACCGTAAACCCTGGTAGGTTTACACAGGACACCGTAACATACTTATTGCCACGTGTCGTACAGGGAACATATGCTGTAAGTGATTTTGGGCGATTTGTAGACGATTTTAAAGCATTGGATTATGACGGGAATGAGTTATCTGTAGAAAAAAAGGATGCGAATTCCTGGAGGATTGTCAATGCCAAAGAATTAGATAAAATTACCTATAAGGTTAATGATACGTATGATATAGAAAATAAAGAAGAAGAAATTCCTTTTTCTCCATCAGGAACAAACATAGAACCAGATAACTTCGTACTAAACCTTCACGGATTTATTGGGTATTTTGATGTGTTAAAAAATGCACAGTATTCATTAGATGTATCAGCAGCTAGTTCTATGAAGAGAACTTCTGCATTACAAAAAGTAAGTTCTGTACAAAACGAAGCAAAAACAGTTACTACTGATAAGTATGCAGCAAACCGTTATTTCGATATAACCGATAATCCGATGTTTTATGGAAATCTGGATGTAGAAGAATTTCAGGTAGGAGATATCAAAATTGTATTGAGTGTGTATTCTCCTAATAAAGTACATACTGCAGCAGGGATAAAAGAGACTGTATACAAGATGATGCAGGCGCAGAAGACATATTTAGGAGATATTAATAGTACTCCGAGATACGATATCTATTTATACTTGGCTCCAGCAACAGAAACAGCACCAACAGGGTTTGGAGCCTTAGAGCACCATACCTCTACAGTAGTAGTATTACCAGAACAAATGCCTGCGGATGCTTTAGCGCAATCAATGATTGATGTAGTCTCTCATGAATTCTTTCATATTGTAACTCCTCTAAGTGTACATTCAGAAGATGTTCATTATTTTGATTATGACCAACCGACTTTTTCTAAACATCTTTGGATGTATGAAGGAGTAACTGAATATTTTGCAAGTATTTTTCAGGTAGATCAGGATTTAGTGTCAGAAAAAGAATTCTATAAAAAGATCACTGAAAAAATTGAAACTTCAAAAACGATGGATGATTCCATGAGTTTTACAGTGATGAGTGAAAATATTCTGGAAGACCCTTATGCTCCGAACTATTATAATGTATATCAAAAAGGAGCACTGATAGGAATGTGTATTGATATCCTTATGCGAGAAGAAAGTAATGGTACCAGAGGAATATTATCATTAATGAAAGAGTTATCATTGAAATATGGAAAAAACAAACCTTTTGAAGATGATAAAATTATTGATGAAATTACAGAAATGACATATCCTTCTGTTGGAGAATTTCTAAAAACTCATGTAGTAGGAACAACCCCTATTGATTATCAAAAATTCTTTGATAAAGTAGGATTGGGAAAGAAAGAAGAAAAAGTCGAAACCAATTATATTATGAATAACGGGGCATTAATTCTGGCAGGTAATCAGGAGAAACGAACCATTTACTTTAATGAATTGGTTAAAAATAATAGCTTCTGGGCTGATAATGGAGTTTTACCTAATGATGAGATCGTTTCATTGAATGGGAAAGAAGTAACCATTATGAATGCGCAAGATGTATTAGGAGCAACAATGCAGTGGAAGGAAGGAGACCCGGTTACTCTAAAACTAAATAGAGCAGGTAAAGAAGTAGTGATAGATACCAAAGTTGCCAAGTCTTATACCGTTGGTAAAATACTAGGTACTTTAGAAAACGCGACAGAACAACAACAATCTCTTAGAAAATCTTGGTTAAAAGGATAAAACCTTTCAGGAAAATAAAATAAAAAGCAGCAGTGTTAATTCGATAATTAACACTGCTGCTTTTTTATAGGGATAAATCTATAAGGTTGTCCATATAAAGTATTTTACTGGATAATAAGGTTTAAATGCCTTGAGGATTACTCTGAATATGAATGCCATGTGTATTAGCAAAGAGGAGGTGTGTGCTAATGTTTTGAATTTATATTTCGTTTTTTTACAATTTTCATAACACAATAATATTTTTTTTTGCGGGCCATTAAAAAATATTAGTTATGAAGTTTAGAAAATTAATCCCAATTTTTTTAGGGATATTATCAGCATTGTTCTTTGCAGTCACTTTTGTTTTGAATCGTTTTATGTCTGTATCTGGCGGTCACTGGATATGGAGTGCTTCTTTTCGTTTTTTCTGGATGTTGCCATTATTACTAATTGTAGTAGGAAGCCAACAAAAAATAAAACCATTGATAAGAGAGATCTTAAAAAAACCAAGTAAATGGATGATCTGGAGTACTATTGGTTTTGGGGTATTCTATCTACCACTTACTTTTGCAGCTTCATATGCTCCCTCCTGGTTAATTGCTTGTACCTGGCAGATAACCATTGTTGCAGGACTTATATTAGATACCTTATCCAAAGGGACCTTTTATCATAAAAATAAACAGAAAAAAGGATATCTTTTTTCAGGGATCATATTGACAGGTGTTTTCTTAACTCAAATTGGGCAACTAGAACAAATATCAGGATCCCTTTTGCTTATAAGTGTACTACCGGTGATTCTAGCTGCTTTTGCTTACCCGTTAGGGAATAGAAAAATGATGGAATTAACGAATGGGAAATTGAGTGGATTGCAACGTACTTTAGGAATGACCATAGCAAGTATGCCATTTTGGTTTGTGATAACCATTGTTGGAATTTTCACGGCACCTCAACCCACCATAGTAGAAGTATCTCAAACTTTTATTGTTGCTATAGCATCGGGAGTAATAGCAACTACCTTATTTTTTATGGCTACAGATAAGGTTAGAACAAATAAAAATAGGCTAGCAGCGGTAGAAGCAACTCAAGCAACAGAAGTTGTATTCGCATTTTTAGGAGAGGTAATTCTCTTACAAATACACATGCCCGATGAATATGCAATTATTGGTATGCTACTGATTTGTATAGGAATGGTTTTGCATAGTATTATGTCTTAAGAATATCATAGTTCTTATTCTCAAAGAAATCCTATCTAAATGCTTTAAAAAACAAATAATGAAAATTTATCATCTTCATTATTCTAAAAATCTACTGAAACTATTGCAATTAGGGGAAAAATCCCCCCTTTGAGCTATTGTTTTCTGAAGAAAAGCCTCTTACTTTTACAGAAGTACAATACATATAATATCCATATAGCACTATAAGAAGTACATATGGTTTTTATACTTAATCACATACCTGTTTATTTATAAAAATATGAAATGTACTAGCTTACTTTATCCCCACCATATTACATCTTAAAACTAAAAGAAAAAATCTTGACTATGAACACGCAAGTTATTGGAGAAAAAGGGCAATTATTTTTATTAGAAAACATCAAAAAGAGGTATAACCTTCAACAAACGTTAAGATTAGGTAGGGAAAAAATCATAGATATTGCGCTACAATTAATCAAACAAGACAGAACGATTCGACCAGCTATGACAATTGCTGATTTTGACTTTGTGAGAGTTATGACTAATCAAAGAAAAATAATCGTTTCCTTTGAAAGAAATGTACGATTCGTTCCTATGTATGCTAAGTTTTTTTATGACATACAAGTAGAATTGCCTTCAGGAAAAGTACAATTAAGTGGGTATCGTAATAATTTTTATGGTAATAAAGGGAATTTTTATGAAGCAAGTGGTACCGGATTTTCCTCTAAAACACAACTATATCTTGAATCTGTTGATCATAGAAATATTATTAATAAAGCCATGAAGGTAATTTATGGAGAGCAGGTAGCTATTAATACATATGCCTGGAATATAAAAATGACCATTTTTGAAGAACTAGATCATTATGCTATAGAAGAAAAGCCAGAAAACCCCAATAGCGCATATAAGGGGTCATTTTATAAACTAAGAAAAGATACGGGAGAGATTATAGGTACGCCAATTATAGAAGAGAGTCTGACTTCTGCACCTAGAATTCCTGGAATATCCAGAGAACCTAATCGATTAGAGAGTCTCGGTTTTGTGGAAGTATGGTGATATTTCCGGTATAGGAGAGAAAATTAGATAGCACCTCTAAAAAAGAGGTGCTATTTTTAGTATTAAACCAATTCCAGTTCTTCTGCGGGACCAAAAAACTCATAATGAATTTGAGATGTGGGAATCTCCAATTCATCTAATAGGTGTAATGCATTAGCCATAAAAGGAGCAGGACCACAGCAGTAGAAGTCGCTTTCTGCAGTAATACCAACCGTTTTGAGAATTTCCTTGCTCAGAAACCCTTCAAAATCGTGAGTTTCGCCTAATGTGTCAGTTGTCAGAGGAGCACTATATATATGAACAGATGAAACATCAGGATGTGCTAGGGTTGCTATTTCTTGTTTAAAAGCATGAGTACCGCTATGTAATACACATTGAATAAAAATCACCCTTCTATGTGGATTTTTAACCAAAGCTTTGTACATACTTAATAGAGGAGTGATTCCGACACCTCCTGCTAATAAGACAACAGGAGCATTAGAATCTCTTACTACAAACTCTCCTGATGGCATACCTACAGATAAGGTATCACCAGTTTCTATATTATTATGTAAATAATTAGAAACAATCCCATCAGGGTCTCCTTTCTCCTTTTTGACACTGATGCGTAAATAGTCTTTTTGCGGAGCATCTGATAAACTATAATTACGGGTGTGTTTATGAGAGGTACCGGGAATTTCCAGTGTAATACCTACATATTGTCCGGGAATAAAGCTAGGAACAGGAGTACCGTCAATTCGCTTTAGGTAAAAAGAGGTAATGACATTACTTTCTGCTACTTTTTTAAAAACGATGAATTCTTTTTGCCCTCTGAATCCATGAAGGGATTTTTCCTTTTCATTATAGAGTTGTTCCTCTCTATTTATAAAAATAGCTGCCAGATCCCCATAAGCTTCTTCCCAAGCATTCATGATTTCAGGAGTTGCAGCATCGCCTAATACTTCTTTTATTGCTACCAATAGGTTTTCTCCTACGATAGGATACATCTCCGGGCGTATTGATAAGCTGCTATGTTTTTGAGCAATGGACTCTACAGCTCCTTTTAATAGATCTAATTGGTCAATATGACGTGCATACTGAAAAATGGCATTTGCTAAGACCTTTGGTTGCGTTCCCTGTTTTTGATGACTCATATTAAAAATATTTTTGAGCTCAGGATGCTGGTTAAAGAGTCTTTTATAGAAGACTTTTGTAATGGTCTCTCCATGTACTTCCAGTACTGGAGCGGTGGCTTTTACGATTTCGATTGTTTTTGTACTTGCCATGAGGTTTTATTTATGAGGTTTTTAAGTTTAGAAAATAATAGTAGTACACAGATTCCTGTACAAACAGGAGATAAGACAAATAAAAACCCGAGTTCTTGTAGCTGCTGATTTGCCATAATCGGGATTAAAGATATTGCTCCTCCGGGAGGATAGATAATTTGACTTGCCTGCATTATTGCAATGCAGATGCTTATAGAGAGAATACTGCCTACAGTAGCGGGAATTTCCAGATAGGTAATGCTAACACCTACAATAGCTCCGATAACTGCACCAAAAAAGGCGTCTTTGGTACCATAGGAAGTGGTTTGACTTCCAAAAGATAACACGGCAGAAGCTCCAAATGCCGCAAGAATGGCATCTTCCTTTATTGTAGCAAAAAAGATAGCATGAACCAGATATATACAGGAGAAGCAACTAGCTACCAGTATAAATGATAAAAGTATTTCAGGCATTCTTTTCACTTGTACATTTTTTTGAGAAGGCAAAAATAATACCTCGTATAGAGAGGTGTTTATGATTAGAATCATAAACGCAAAAGAGAAAAAAAGCGTATGAATATGTTAGAGCTGGTTATTGAGTTAGTAAACTAAAGAAATTAGCGGTGCATTTGATCCAGAATTTCTATGATTTCTGTTTTTTTTCTAACGGATACAGGGATGTTTTCTCCGTTTTTTAATAAAAGGTACCCTCCGTCAGTTTTTATAAAAGCACTGATTTGTTGTAAATTGATTAAATGACTTTGATGTACCCGAATAAACTGATATGACTTAAGCATATCAGCAAAATATTTTAATGTTTTGGTTACAAATATTTTCTGACCGTCCAGGAGATAAAAAATAGTATTATTACTATCAGATTCACAGCGAATGATATCATCCAGGCTGACAATAATAATTTTATCTAGTGTATGAAGAGAAATTTTATTCGGTTTTTCTTCTGGAGCAGATAAGGTGTTTTTTAAAATATCCAATCGCTCTTTAGTAGGGTGTATTTGAGCTTTTGCTCTGCTAATCGCCAGGCTTAGTTCTTCACTGGAATAGGGTTTTAATACATAATCAATAGCCGCAAATTTGAATGCGCGAATGGCAAACTCATCACTGGCTGTAACAAAGATAATTTTAGACTTTAGATGTGGGAAAATTTCGAGAATATCAAAACCGGTTCCATCACCCAGCATAATATCCAGAAAGAGAATATCCGGTTCTTTGACCCGTAGGAGTTTTGCTGCTTCTACGACGCTTTGAGCTGTTCCTAAGATACTTATGTCAGTGTGGTGGCTTGTTATTTCTTTTTCTAAAAGCTGAAGCGCATCAGGCATATCTTCAACAAGTATAGCAGTTAGTAGGCTCATATTAATATTCAGTTTCTAGGGGAATTTTAAATTGTATTTGTGTACCTTTTACGGTTTGATCATCATCAATGATCTCACTAATTTTCAGCGCATCTTTTCCTGAAATAGAAACTAATCTTTCTTCCGTTACAGTAAGTGCCATTGATTGATGATCTGTACTGGTTTTTGATTTTTGAGATTGAAAAATACCAACCCCATTATCAAGTACACTGCAATATAAGAAATCTTCACTGGTATGAAATGATATTTTTAGGTGTCCAGGGTAGATTGCTTTAAGAATTCCATGCCGAATGGCATTTTCTACAAAAGGTTGAATTAACATAGGGGGAATTAGAATCTCTTCTGGATCATGTTCTGTATCTGTATTAATTTCATAAGTAAACAGCTTGCTGGACATCAGCTGTTCAATTTCGATATAGTGTTTTATAGTTTTTATTTCCTGATCCAGGGAGATATAATCTTTTCTCGAATTATATAGAGTTTCTCTTAGTAATACAGCAAATGTATTTATTGTTGTATTCATACGTTCAGGATCCCGGGTTCCCATAGCCTTAATACCATTCAGTACATTAAAGATAAAATGAGGATTCATTTGTAGTCGCAATGCTTTCTGCTCTAATGATAAAAGGTGATTCTTAAGTTCTAATCTTTCCCGTTCAATTTTCCCGGCACGTTTTACTCGTCTGATATAGGAAGCAGTTATAACGAGTAATAAAAAGATACTAAGCCCTACCATGGACCATTGAAACCATACTTTTTCATAGATGGGACTATCTATAAAAAAATGAAATGATATCGGATTACTTTCCTGCCATCGGTAGTTTCTGGATTGTGCTGTGAAAGTATGAGGACCATATGCTAACCCTGCCAGATTTTGCTTACTATCGGTTGACCAATCACTCCATTCCGAATTGTTGAGTTTAAACCGGTATTCGATATCCTGTGGGTGATCGATATCTACTGTTATATAATCAAAGGATAGTTCAGTTTGTTCTGGGGTAAGTTGTAGTACTTTTTCTTCTTGTACCCATTGGTTGAGGTTGATGGAATCAATACTTTTATAGGATACTTCTATATTTTCAAAATAAATAGAGGGAGCATGGCTTCGTTTTTCAATAGTTGAAGGCTTGTATTTGGTTAATCCGTATATGGCTCCAAACCACAAGTTCCCATCGTCGTCTTTAGTAGCTGCATTAAGGCAGGTTTCAATCCCCAGAAAACCATCGTTTCTTCCATAATGAAACACATCGAGAATCGCCCCCTTTTTATCCAGACTAATTTTATCGACACCACTTTCACTTCCAGCCCATAAATACCCTTCATTATCGAAGATAATTTGATAAATATTGTTAGAATACAGTTTTTTGACACCTTTTAATTGTGTGAAGTATGGTTTGTCGGTCATTTTTGCAGCCCAAATACCTTTTCCAGCGGTTCCGATATAAATAATTCCTTTGTGAAATAAAATAGAACGGATAGAGGTTTTTTGCTTGATGATACTATCGAAATGAAAGACGTTATTGTTTAGGATGTATCCTAAATGACCGTTTTGGGTACTGTACCAAACCCTTCCCAGCGAATCTGTCTTCATATCATTAATAAGCAAGTCTTTAATCCCCTGTTTTTTTCTAAAAACTGTAAGTTCTTGTATCTTTTTTTGATCAGGGTCAAATTGAAATTTGAAAATACCTGAAGAATAAGAAGCTGCCCAGATCGTATTTTTATGCGCATTGAGTACTTTAATCCAATCAGAAGGGAGTTTTTTATAGGTCGCTTTATCAATGACATAATCCGTACTCACTTTTTTTCGTATTGTGTCAATACTGGGTAATGTAGCGATACTACTATCAATTACAATACTGTCTCTATATGAAAAACGCCTATAGAGAATTCCTTTTCCTTCGGTACCAGCCCATAGGCTTCCTTTAGAATCATGTGTAATTGTTTTGATACGGACATCTGATAATGATGGATGTTGTTCGAAGTGTGTAACACCACTGGAATCAATTTGAACCAGTCCGGCTTCAGAGTTAGAAGCCCATATATTATTTTTGATATGATGAACCGCATATACCCGGTTGCCTTTTAAGCCATTGTTTTTATTATAATGAATAAAATTATTCGTAAAATATTTATAAAAACCGCCTCCTACAGTTGCAATCCATATATTGTCATGTGTATCGGTAAATGTCTTTTTTATATGAGAAACAGCAAGCCCTTTTCTTCGGTTTATTTTTTCTTTTATATGGTAGTTATGTAAGTCTAAAATAATAATACCCGCATTATCAGTAGCCATCCATAGTTCATTTTCTTTTTGAAATGACAGTTGGTTAATTCTGATATTTCGGTGCCTGATCCAGATGTTTTCATAACTTTTTCCACGAGTATTAATTCGTAAAATTCCCGTGTTGGCTACGGCAGCATAGAGAATATGCTGATGCATTCGGGCTGTAGTAAAATGATAGGGACTATGAAGGTCAATAATACTAGCATTTTGTTGTAGAGAATTGAGCTTCCACAATCCTTTATCTGTTGCAATCCAATATAGTTTTCCATCGTATACAATATCTTTAATACTACTGGTATTGATTTTGGGGTGGAGGGGAACCTTTTGGATTCCATTTGATTTGTTATACGTATATAATCCGATCGTACTACTGAGATATAGCGTATTTTTTATCGTGAATATTTTGTTGATTCTGGGACCTTCTACATGATAAAAACTTGATTTAGTCTTTAAAGATAATCCTCGCTTTGTACCAATAAAAAGCGTATCAGCCTGATATAATAAAGCGTTGATATAATTAGATGGCAATCCCTGGTTCTCATTCCATACTTTTATTTCATCTCCATCAAAACGACAAAGACCGCCTCCTTGTGTTCCAATCCACAAATACCCTTTATCATCCTGTATGATATCAAATACTTCTGATTGCGGTAACCCATCTTCAGAAGAATAGGCTCTTAGTTGACTATTTTGAGCTGTTGATAGTAGCGGAAGAAAGAAGAATAAAAGTTGCACATATCGATATAGAAATGATTGCATAAGAAGAACCGAAGTGTTTTTATGATATTTATCTCGTTCTGTGAGTATCACAAATATAAATAAACCAATTTATTGTATCATAGAAAAAGCCGACTATTCCTCACGTAATAGAATAGCCGGCGAATAGACAAAAGGATTCCCCTTCTTTTGTATACTTGTTGTTGAGTTTGTGTTAATAGTTAGTTGCTTGTTATAGCTGTAGACTGAGAAGGGGCGTAATTCATGTTATTCCATGTGAAACTTTCTTTTGTGGTCACAAATCCTTTATTGTGCGAATCTGTATAGGTAGTTTTAGTTTTTAAGATATTATTTTTAATACCGTGTTGCTGATTTGGAAATGTATATTGAAAATCAGCATTAGAATTTGTACAATACACATTGGTTAGATTAGGAAGTTTGATTACTTTGTTCTCATCTGTAAGCATATAATATAATGCATCTACATGAGCACAACACCCCAGGTATTCAACTTCTATTTTTATAACTTCAGTGATACCCTCTAATCCAGGAGTTTTATTGACAGATAAGAAGATACCCTCAAACAATTCTGTGTCTTCTATAGTAAAAGAAACCAGCGATTTATCGTTATCACTATTCTGATATAAATCAATCACATACGATGGATATTCTTTACCTGTTTTTTTGATCGTTTTCGTGTAAATGTAGTCAGTAGAAGCTGTGAACTCTTGACCACTAATTGTGTGTAAACTCAAAATCAAGATAAATATAAAAGCTATTTTTTTCATCTGTTTGGATTTTAATGATTACTGAATAACATCGTTTTTTGTTATATGGAAACGGATTGCATAAGGCAAATCCGTTTCTCATATTTTGAAAATATTCCGATGATTTGTGATGTAAATGTACAGTCAAAACACATGAGAAATGTAGGTAAACTAGAATTCGTCGATACCTAACTAGAATTCGTTTTTGATAGTGTATTGCATTGTAGTTATCTGCTTAATATTACAGCATAACAAGCAATTTCTAAAGGACTGACTCTTCTGGTATAGAGAAAAGGACTATACCGTATTGAAACAGATAATGTTATGGGATCTCTGTTGTAGTCAACCTGTGATAGAATGCCATTATGGTTATAAAATATTAGAAAGAGCATCAGTTTGTTGTTTGTTAAAAAAATAACATTAAAATGAAATTTTAAACATGAATAGTAGTAACTTCGATTTCTCTAAAAACAATTTATCAACGAGAGATATCGAATTTGTATATGAAATTACTACTGGATTTCATTTTAGTAATGGGACTATTGGTAAATAGTATGATTCTGTTTATACTTTTTAAAAATGAGCATAAAGAATATCACAGGAGAATATTATTTGCTATCTTTTTTTTGGTATTGTTAGTATTGATATGTTTCTACGGATTTCTACATAAAATACCATTTCTGTTTTATAGCACTTTTGTTTTTGAAGATGTATCAAATGTTTGTTTTGGTCCTTTATTATTACTCTATGTAAAGTCCATTTTTTTACCAACAGATTCATTGATAAAGAAGAATCTGATACATTTTATTATTCCTTTCTTTTATCTCATATTTATCAGTATACCATTTCTTGTTTCTACATGGAGTCAGTTGTTTATTTTTTCCTATCTCGAATATGTTGAAGATCTATCTTCATTATCAATTATTTATTCTTTGATATATTGTTTTGTATCGTTGAATGTCTTGAAAAAAGTTCGTCATATCATGGAGCATTATTATTCCAATACCAGTGGAATAGATTTGATATGGATAAAAAAACTATTATATGGAGGTATTATCGTTATCAGCCTGGATATTTTTACGACCATCATGGAGTTGTTGATAGATGAAAAAGAACTACCGTTTAATTCATTTTATGTTATAGCAATAGGAGTTAGTGTATTTGTTGGATATGTGGGGTATTATGGGATTATGCAATCAAAGGTACTATTACCTGAGTTTTTACTAAAAGACACATTCGATATAGAAAAAAAGTCTTCTGGAGGTACTGCTGTAAAAGAACAAAAGAAAGGGGAAGAAATAGATGCTTCAGAAGTGAAAGAACAGATTGGGTTATTAAAAAAAATAATGAGAGAAGACAAACCTTTTCTAGACCCCAATATATCGTTGAAATCATTAGCGTCCTTAATTTCGATAACAGATAAAAAACTATCAGCATTATTAAATCAATATATGAACATATCGTTTTATGATTATATAAATGGATATCGGGTAGAGGAGGTAAAGAAAAAAATAAATGATAGAACTTTTGATCATCTTACCTTATTGGCAATAGCATATGACAGTGGATTTAATTCAAAAACAAGCTTCAATAGAATTTTTAAAAAAATAGAAGGAATCTCTCCATCCGAATACAAAAAACTTCATTCAGATAGCAATACAAAACAGCTATAAATAAACTACCTGGGGCATTCGTTAGAAACAAATTTTCAATTTTATGGCAAGTGTCTAAGGATGTTATACTCTTTGGCGGTGCCAATAAAGATAAAAATAAGTTAGTCACAAATGTGTCAGGTATAAGAGTATAATGTACTATTTCTTTGCAGGATATATAAGGCTGTATTATTCCGTATGGATAAAAATGTATACATGAGAAATCTATCAGATACGTTTCGATACGATTCAGAAAAAAAATAGAAAAAATTCCCTTATTAGATAGTAAAACAGAGTTTTAAAAAAGGTATCAAGTCTTCTATTGGGGCGAATAAAAGGTTGAACCATTGTTTATTTGTTGTAAAAGTAGATGCTGTTGATATTTGGAGACTTCCCGATGATCAAAAGAGATAATTTTTAGAGAATAGGCTTTAAAAAGACCCATAAAAATAAGAGAAAGCCTGTAACAATTTTCTGATTGAAGACATTAGTATATAGAGCAGCTAACGAATCATTTATAAAGTAAGTGACACGTAAAAAAACATTATAAAATTATTTGTACACAGAAATTAATAACCCCTCCATGAGCAAATTGTATTTTATTCCTTTTTTGATTCTTTTTTCTGTACACGGACAACAAGACTCCCAGGAGTACTCCTATTGGCGTCAAAAAACAGATGAATTTTACAGAATACATAATGACAGTACAATGCATTATGCCAAAAAGATGCAAGAAACTGCAACTTCATCCTGTCAATATGTCGATGGAGTAATGTTCGAAGCGAATGCTATCTATTTTTCGAGAGATTGTGAAGCGTCAAAACAGCTATGCAAAAATATTTTGGGAAAACTGGATAAAATACAAGATGAAAAATGCTATTTGCGATTAAAATCCCATGTTCTAGGCAGGCTGATGTATATAGAAAAGTGCTTAGGGAATTACACAAAAGCACTGGAATATATAGAGATGAATAAGAAGTTGTTAAAAGCGACTAAAGAACCCCCCTCGAAAAGATCAGCAATCTCCGTATTGTATCAATCAGCATTGATATATAAAGAATTAGGGAGGTATCAAGAAGCAATAACAACTTTACATAATATTTTGCTTGATGATGCCACAAGTTTATTAAGCAATCTTTCAATCCCATCTATTTATATGGCTTTGGGAGATTTATATATAAAAAACTATGAAGTTTCTCAGCAACAGACAGATCTTGATTCGGCAGAGATATATTATGAAAAACACTTTGAACAAGCTAAAGACCTCAAGGGGCAAGAAGCTTATACCAAACAATTGAATTTTATTAATAAAGGCGTTATTGCACAACATAAAGGAAATACGAAAGAAGCGCTATCATATTTTAAAAGGGCAAAAAAAATCCCCTTGATAGAGATCAGACATTTTACGGACCAAAAAATAGATTTTCTAATAGCAGAAACATTCGATAAATTAAAAAAACCAGATTCTGTTATCTATTACGGCAATCAATTCCTGAAAAAAAATGAAAAATACGCAAGGAATGATCAGTTAAAGTTGGAATGTTATACATTATTAGCCAATGCACACCATCAGCTACAGGAGCTACAAAAAGCCTATAATTTTTCAGCCCTGGCCTTAATCGAAAACAGTAAACTAGACACCTTAAAAAGTAAAGGCTTGGATAAACTTAATTTTTTAGCCTTAAAACAGATACAGGAAGAAAATGAGTTGTTATTGTTGGAGCAAAAGAAGTCATTTTGGTTTCAACATAAGATCATTGTTGCTGTAGGATTAATACTTTTATTAATAGTCATTGGGCGCTTTTGTTGTACCGAAATTTCAAAAAAGAAAAAGAAGAAAGAGAAAGAGCTTTTAGCAGGGAAAACCAGGATAAAAGAGACAGAAGTAGTTAATCTAAAGGAGGAAGTATCCCCACCACAAACCATGCAGTTGAACATTAAAAAAGAGATTGTAGAAAAGGTTATAGAAGGGCTTACAAAACTAGAAAAGGAAAAAGCATTTTTACGAGATGATTTTAACCTTAATTATATAGCCAAAGAGCTAGGAAGTAATACTTCATATGTCTCGAAAATAATAAATCACCATACAGAAAAAACAGTAAAAGAGTATATTAATAATTTACGTATTCAATATATAATGAAAGCATTGCGGGAAGAACCTCGATTAAGGAAACACTCGTTAGATGCAATAGCAAAAGATGTAGGATACTCTAATGCTTCTTCTTTTTCTAAAATATTTAAAAAGAATGTAGGAGTATGTCCTTCTCACTATATCAGAGAGTTAAAAGAAGTCGTATAACCCTTACTTATTGATCGACTCCACGATAATTCCTATTGGTTGAAATCATACGCTTTCTTTTACTATTTTAGTAGCTAAACAATCAAAAAAATGGGAATACTAAATAAATTGTTAGGGAATGCCAGCGAAGTCTCTATTGATAAACTTCAGGAAAAATATGGACAACTCCTTATTGAAAAGGAAGAAATAGAATTAGGATTTATGCTGCTGAGAGATGTGTTTATGTTTACGAATAAGCGTTTAATCTTAATAGATGTACAAGGGCTTACAGGTAGCAAAGTAGAATATAAGTTCTTACCCTATAAAAACATTTCCAGATTTTCTCTCGAGACAGCAGGGACATTTGATTTGGATGCAGAACTAAAAATCTGGATATCGAGTGAGAATACCCCCACAGTGAGCAAAAAATTTAATAAGAGTATTGATATTTATGAAGTGCAAAGATATCTGGCTACAAAAGTCATGTAAGTAGACTTAGTTAGTAGCTGTTAATTCCATGAAATTATGAGAATACAAGATTGTATAAAGCTTGCTGGTATTTATTGTCTTCTATGGATAACAACTAGCTCTTGTCGGTCTGATATTAGCAGTGAAAAACATCAGGCTTGGGAAGTTTTTACAAAAAAAATAGAAACAGGAGATGTAGCATATTTGTTAGCACATTCACTAGATACGATTGATTGTGTAGACTGTAATCAGAGAGCAGACCAACAACGATTCCCTGCCTGGCTAGTATATAAGAACTACAGAGACCGATTATACAATAAGAATGAGTTAAATAACAGATCATATACGGTTTATGAGGACGATTCCATTGTACGAATCAGTTATGAGTTTCAAGAGAATATTTTTAGGCTAGAAGGATGGAATCGAATTTATATGTTTAGAAAAAAAAACGATACATACTGGTTTGAAGGAATGATTACTATTCCATAACATAATCACAATACTTTAGTAAGCTCAAGAAGTGTTTGCTAAAACACTTCTTGAGTTATTAGGGGGTTACGTCACGAGAACACATAATCGGGGAGGGGTGAGAATATTACCATAAACGATGGCATTTTGTTCAAAAAGCTTCCCGATTTGTTTTGCCTTATCAATAGTTAGGTTATAGATAAAAAGACTTTTTTCAGCTTCCCAGTTAGCATCAGCAGGAACCCCCAGAGCATTAATACTACAAAGCTTATTTTGAACCAAATAAGTTTTGAGTATCTGTTGCCGGTTTTCGTTTTCTACATTGGAACACAGCATAGAATAAGGGTTGTATGCAGTTATAATTGCCCAGGAAAGTACTTTTTTTTCCTCGCACCATTTTTTAAACCTCCCATTTTTATGTCCTATTTTTAGAGAAATAGGAAGGCTACCCTGACTGATCTGATAGGTTGTCTCTAAATAGGCGTTGTATAAGCTTGTTTCCATGCATCATGTTTTAGACTAAGACAAGGATCCCAAAAATCAAATAAAGAGGTTTTAAATTCTGTATTCTCTTTGGTAATTTGTATTCCGCTGACATATTCAGGTAATAAAGCCATTTTTTGTTCGGCAAAAGGGCGTTTATTAGGAGCAAGCCACTTAGGGTCTTCTTTAGAACGTAAATTACCTTTCGCATCTCTCATATGAGGACCAAAATTAACCCAGCAATTTTGACCTCTGGTTTCTGTAGTAAGGGCAGCAGCTGCCAGAGGAGAAAACATTTTGAGATGTTCGAACCAAGCGTAGTCCTCTCCAATAGGACCAAATCCATAACCTTCCATGGCATGCCCGAAAATATCATGAACAATTCTAAAAATATCGTTGATCACCAATTCGTAATCATCGATATAGATACCTGTTTTTTGTAGCATAATACTACTTTCAGGAAGGGTATCTTCTCCAAAACCAGAAGAAGTAGTAAAGAAGTACAGATGATGTTGATGTATGTCTTTTAACATTTCAAAACTATCAGCATATGGTTCTCCTTCTCCTGTATATGGCTCGAAAACAATATTCTCTTTGGATTTCAGAAAGGAGAATTGAGACACGACCTCTTCCGCTAATTGAGTATATGCTGCCTGTACCATTGGATCAAAAGGGCTGTGTACAGCATTTTCGAATAGATCGGCAATTAATACGCCTGCTTTCTGACACATCTTATCCCGGTATCGATGATGTTTGTGCTTGATTTGATACTTGTTTTTATACTCTGTTGCTATTTTTAATAGCATAGGACATTTCCCTTTATTGACAGCAATTAAATCGCAGTCTTTGACAAGTTTACGTAAGGTTTTCATAAGAGTAAGCTGATTTGTTTGTTTAAGAGATAGTTATTTTGAAAAAAAGTTAAGAAGGAATTGATTCCTTAAAGAGTGTTTTCCATTCTTCTACAACTTCATCTGCTATAAAAGCAGGAAAAGGATGGAGCCCATTTTTTAAGTTAGCAAATAATAAGAGGTCGACTCCTGAATTATGAGCATAAAAAACAGGATCTAGATACCGCATCAGTGTTGGTTTTTCTATAAAAAAATTGATTGGCATTTTATTGCACAGCACATCTTCTGTAGCAAAAGCGGTCCCGAATTCATCCTCACCTCCCATATTGGCCAGATATTTAGAAGCGAAGAATGTAGAGTCATAAGTATCTGAAATTACATTTCTAACTCCGGTAGCTGTGACAATTGCATCCATTTTATCTGCTGCCGCTTGTACTTGAGTGGTTTCCCGGGCAATTAATCCATTGAACCCTGCTTGTTGGGCTTGTGCTACCTTAAGCGGGTCATTTTCTACGATTGTTATATGAGGAGTTTCTTTTTTTAGATAATGAGCAATGCCTTTCCCTACTTTTCCATACCCGAATATCATGAAATGCTTATTATGTATTTCTTCTGTAGCAAGTTGTTTAAAAGCTCGTATAAATGCTTCCCCTGTTCCTAGTACTCCTTCTAACATCTTGATAGCACTTTGATCCACAGAGATAACAGGGTATGTGGTAGTTGCTTTATATTTATTGGTTCCGGTACCTGTAATCTCTACGGTACCTATGGCTGGTTGTTTATGAGTTAGTAACTCTGCTGCGCAGTCTAAATGAATGTCGAAAGAATCATTAGGAGTAAGAGCGTCTTTCCATATGCCTCCCGCATCAATAAATGAAGCTACCAGAGTCGGATCTACTTCCATAAATGAGGGGGAAATTACCGTAACATCTGCTCCGCCAGCATATAAAACCTCCAGTTTGACAATGGTTTCTTTAGTAAAGGGGATATTGTGAAGAATACGGATTCCCTGATAGGGTTTTGACGATTGTACTCGTTTTAATTGTCGTTTTAGAAAAGGGAGTTCCGAATCTGGATACTCTTTCTTTATCGAATCAATAAATTGAAACAGGGTTTTCATAGCATGTGGTTTTAAGTTGTTTTTACAGCAACTTAATCACAATTTTTATGATTTGTACACTTTTAATGTTTTGTTTATGAGTCTTTTGTGCTTATTTTAACAGTTTGTTTAGAAATCTATTTAATAAGGTTTTTTTTTGTTAAAATCTTAATAATGAGTTGCTAATCAATATCGGGTGGTGCAGCTTGTCCTTTTTTAAGGGAACTATAACCTAAAGAAGATACGTTATAACGGTAAATCATAAAAATAAAAATCCCTTCCCATACCTGTGAATAGATACGAAAAGGGAAAAAAATAAAAAAATATGATTACTTTTTAGGGGTGTTACTTAAATGAAAAGTAATAATGCCTCCGTTTGTTATGTCCTTATGTCGGATGTTGGTACCTTCTAAAGTTTTACCATTAATCTCTATTTTGGATACATAAACATTTTCTTTTCCTTGATTAACAGTATTAATTGTTAATTTTTTTCCGTTTTCCAGATAGATATCTGCTTCTTCTATCATTGGGCTTCCGGTTGCATATAGATCAGATCCTGGGTTAACAGGGTAGAAACCTAATGCACTAAATACATACCAGGCACTCATTTGTCCTGCGTCATCATTTCCACATAAACCATCTACACCATTACTATACATGGTATCCAGAATCATTCGTACACGTGCTTGTGTTTTCCAGGGATCATTCGTCCAGTTGTATAAATAAGGAATGTGATGACCGGGTTCATTGCCATGTACATAATTACCAATAATTCCATCGCGGGTAATATCTTCATTTTTCTCAATATACTTATCTTCAATCTCAGTGGTAAATATTTTGTCCAGATGTTGAGAGAAAGCATCTTTTCCTCCCATGATACGAATCATATTTTCGGTTTCATGAGGAACATACAACCCGTAATTCCAGGCATTCCCTTCTATGAAACCTTGTCCATGTGTATTTATTGGATCGAATTTTGGGCGCCAGCTTCCATCAGATAATTTAGGGCGCATATATCCGATCTCTTTGTCATAAACATGAAGATAGTTTTTAGATCTTTTGGTGTAGAGATCAGCTACTTTCTGATTGTTGTTCTTTTTTGCAATTTGGGCAATACACCAATCGTCATAAGCATATTCTAATGTTTTGGAAACAGAGTAGGGGCTTTTGTCTTCTGGTACATATCCTTTTTCCATATAACTATCAAGACCTTCAAAATAAGGAACTGTCGCGGTATTAGTTGCTGCGGTCAAAGCACTGTTCAAATTGACATCTGTGGTTCCTTTGGCAACCGCATCCGCAATAACTGATACAGAATGATATCCTACCATACACCAATTCTCATTCGCATAATGACTCCAGATAGGAAGCATATTATGAACACTTTGATCATGATGTGCTATCATAGACTTGATCATATCATTGTTTCGGGAAGGTTGTGTAATATTGAACAGTGGATGCAGTGCTCTATAGGTATCCCATAAAGAAAAGATCGTATAGTTCGTAAATCCTTCAGATTGATAGATATTTTGGTCCAGTCCTCTATAAGATCCATCTACATCTTCGTAGATAATAGGTCCTAGCATGGTGTGATACAGTGCACTATAAAATGTTTCTTTTTGTTCCTTAGTGCTTGTCTTGACCTGTATTTTGGAAAGCTCAGTATTCCACTTATCTCTTGTTTCTTGTTTTACCTGGTCGAATTCCCAGTGTGGAATTTCCTGTTCCAGATTTTTGACAGCTCCATTTGTGCTAACAGGGGACAAGGCAAATTTTATTTTTATTTTCTCGTTTTCTTCTGTTTTAAAGTTAAAATAAGCTCGTATATTTTTTCCTGCCATTTCAGGGAAGTTCTCCTCTTCATTAAAGCGTCTGTAGAATCCGTTATAAATAACTTTTTCATATCGTTTATGACCATAACTATGAAAAGGTTTTGAAAACTGCATGGCAAAAAACACTTTTTTAGTTCGTGCCCATCCATTGGTCTGACGATATCCGGTCACCAGGGAATCATTTTCAATTCTGACAAAGGTCCAGACATTTTTATCATCGTGGTTGTATATATTGGAAATTAAATCCAGAATAATATGAGCATTATCTGATTTTGGGAATGTATACTGATGAAAACCAACACGGGCTGTAGCTGTTAACTCGGCTTTGATTCCATAGTCTGCTAAATCTACAGCATAATACCCTGGAGTTGCTTTTTCTGTGGCGTGATCAAACTGAGAATGAAAACCACTTTTAGGAGTTTCCGCTTTCCCTGGTTCCAAGGTAAGTTCTCCCGTAGTTGGCATTACCAGAAAATCTCCAAGATCAGAATGTCCGGTACCACTAAAATGAGTATGACTAAACCCAAAAATGGTTTGGTCATCATATTGATATCCAGAACAATATTTATACGTGTCTTTATTGTAGCTGCCATCTTCTTTGAACATGGCTTGCTGATTTGTTTCAGGGCTTAGCTGAACCATTCCAAAAGGAGCTGTAGCACCAGGAAAAGTATGTCCCATATTTTTAGTTCCGATCAGGGGGTTTACATATTGAGCAAGATCTGAAACAGGAGGTGTTTCTTTGGGAGTATCCACCTCTTTTGGAGTTGTTTCCTCCTTAGTAGAAGTATTTTTTTCCGAGTTACAGCTATATACCATAGAAAGGCATACAGAGAGAATGATTAGTTGTTTCATTCGTTTGTTCTTTGTGTTTTTCATAGTTCAGAGAAAATAGTTAAAAACTAAAATGACTCATTAGGTCATTTTGAGGATACAATCTCCTTTTAATTCGGGAAATCGTCATCTGTTTTTATTAAAATCTATTGCCCAAAATACAAAACTTAATCATCGATTCTTTTTATAAGCTAAAATTAAGTGATAATTATGGGGATAATGAGATTTTGTAGTTTTTATTCCTTTTATGGTATGCGATAAGAGTTTTTTTGAATCCTGCTATCCCAAATGCCGTTTTCTATCTACTAATGAATGTTATTTTAATGACTAAAAATTAAATATTTTCATTTGATGATCAGGAGAATACTTAAAAACCCCTCAAGCATTGATCATACCTGAGGGGTTTTTACTATTTATTAGCGAACGTTTCTATTGTAGTACCGGAGCAGTGCTATATGCATTAGCTCCTGCTTCTGCTACGGCGTGATCATTTTCTACAGTGCTACCACTAACACCAATAGCACCAACGACATCTCCTTCCTGATTTTTGATAGGAACTCCACCAGGAAAAGTGATCAGTCCATTATTAGAATGTTCTATATTGTACAGAGTGCCTCCGGGCTGGGATAAGGCACCGATATTACCAGTATTCATATCGAATAAACGAGCTGTTTTTGCTTTTTTGAGAGCAATATCAGTAGAACCAATCCAGGCTCCGTCCATGCGCACGAATGCCAATAGATTCGCTCCAGAATCTACAATAGCAATATTCATCTTTGTGTCTAAGTCAATAGATTTTTGCTTGGCAACTTCAATAATTTTTTCGGCTTGTTTTAGGGTGATACTCATGATTATGTGTGAAATTAAAGGATTAATAAAATTAGGAGAATACTATTTTTGATACTACCGGTATTCCTACTAATTATAATATTGCATACTCAGTAAAAAAGAATCGGCTTGTAACAACAAACAATGTTGCTCCTCTAGTACCAAACTAAGGTAGTAAAAGAAAGACAATAATGAAGGAGACTTTTAGTTTTTTATTTGTAGAAAGTAATGCGGGAAAAGGTAAGATATTCTGTTTCAAATAATCAACAAAAAAGAGGGAATAATTGTTAATTACTTTGTAAGAACACTATTTTAATTCTTTAGGTGAAACCTTATATTAGCAAGCATTCTACCTAAAAATATATGAGTCAAAAAAGTAAGTATACAGAGGATAATATACGATCCCTGGATTGGAAAGAGCATATTCGAATGCGTCCCGGGATGTATATAGGAAAGTTGGGAGATGGTTCATCGGCAGACGATGGGATTTATATTTTGATCAAGGAAGTACTGGATAACTCTATCGATGAATATGTGATGGGAGCCGGTAAAATAATTGAAATATCCATACAAGGTACCAAAGTGATTGTCAGAGACTACGGACGTGGAATTCCATTAGGAAAAGTTGTCGATGTGGTATCAAAGATGAATACCGGAGGAAAATACGATTCCAGAGCATTTAAAAAATCGGTAGGACTAAACGGAGTCGGTACCAAAGCAGTAAATGCATTATCCACCTATTTTAGAGTAGAATCAACCAGGGATGGAAAATCAGCTTCGGCAGAATTCGAAAAAGGAAACCTGACGAATCAGGAGAGCCTGGACGAAACTTCCAGAAGGAGAGGAACCAAAGTATCTTTTGTTCCTGATGAAACGATTTTTAAGAACTTCAAGTTCAGGTTAGAGTATGTAGCAAAAATGCTGAAAAACTACGTATACCTGAATCCGGGGTTGACCATTGTCTTTAATGGAGAAAGGTATTTTTCGGAAAATGGATTAAAGGATTTATTATCAGAAAGTATCAAGGAAGAAGACAGACTGTATGATATTATTCACCTCAAAGGAGATGATATAGAGGTTGCCCTAACGCATAGTAAGACTCAGTATAGCGAGGAGTACCACTCTTTTGTCAATGGGCAAAACACCACCCAGGGAGGAACCCATCAGGCAGCATTTAGAGAGGCAGTAGTAAAAACAATTCGCGAATTTTATGGAAAGAATTACGAGGCGAGTGATATAAGAAAATCAATAGTTTCTGCGATCAGCATTAAGGTGATGGAGCCCGTTTTTGAAAGTCAGACAAAAACAAAATTAGGGTCTACGGAGATGGGAGGAGACTTACCTACCGTGCGTACGTATATCAATGATTTTGTAAAAAGAGATCTCGATAATTTCTTACATAAAAATCAGGAGACTTCAGAAAAACTACAGCGCAAAATACTACAAGCAGAAAGAGAGCGAAAAGAGCTTTCGGGAATTCGGAAACTAGCGAAAGACAGAGCTAAAAAAGCAAGCTTACACAATAAAAAACTAAGAGACTGTAGAATTCACCTTTCGGATAGTAAAAAAGAAAGAAACCTGGAGAGTACCTTGTTTATTACGGAGGGAGATTCGGCGAGTGGTTCCATTACGAAATCAAGAGATGTAAATACGCAGGCGGTTTTTAGTCTTAGAGGGAAACCTTTGAATAGTTATAATATGACTAAAAAGATTGTATATGAAAATGAAGAATTTAATCTGCTTCAGGCGGCGCTCAATATCGAAGAATCAATGGAAGATTTGCGATATAACAATATTGTGATCGCTACCGATGCCGATGTCGACGGAATGCATATACGCTTATTATTGATAACTTTCTTTTTGCAGTTTTTTCCGGAGCTGATCAAAGAAGGACATCTGTATATATTGCAAACACCACTTTTTAGGGTACGAAATAAAAAAGAAACGATTTATTGCTATTCCGAGAGAGAGCGTATTGCAGCGATCAATAAACTATCCGGAAAACCTGAAATAACACGATTTAAAGGACTTGGGGAAATCTCTCCTGATGAATTTGTACATTTTATCGGAGATGATATACGATTAGATCCTGTAATGTTGGATCAAGATAAGTCAATAGAAGAGTTATTGTCGTTCTATATGGGTAAGAATACACCACAGCGACAAGAGTTTATCATTGATAATCTAAAAGTGGAATTAGATACCCCGGAAGATGAAGCATAATTATTAAAGTGAGGGCATTATAGTATATGGATATAGAAAACGAACACGAACACGAAGAATTATATAACCCTTCAGAATCTTCGGAGCATCAAGAGCAACAAGAAGTGATAACCAAGGTATCCGGAATGTATAAAGATTGGTTCCTGGATTATGCTTCTTATGTAATTCTGGAACGTGCTGTTCCGGCTATCGAAGATGGGTTAAAACCTGTACAACGAAGGATTCTTCATTCTATGAAGGACCTGGATGACGGTAGGTATAATAAGGTTGCCAATATAGTCGGGCATACGATGCAGTATCACCCACATGGAGATGCCAGTATCGCAGATGCGATGGTGCAGATTGGTCAAAAAGATTTATTGATCGATATGCAGGGAAACTGGGGGAACATTCTCACAGGAGACAGGGCGGCTGCTTCCAGGTATATCGAAGCCAGATTGTCTAAGTTCGCATTGGATGTTGTGTACAATCCCAAAGTTACCGACTGGCAATTGTCATATGATGGGAGGAAAAAAGAACCTATAAACTTACCGGTAAAATTCCCTTTACTATTAGCACAAGGAGCAGAAGGAATTGCAGTAGGGTTGAGTACCAAAGTATTGCCTCATAATTTTATAGAATTAATCGATGCTTCTATAAAACATCTGAAAGGGAAAAAGTTTACGATATATCCGGATTTCCCTACTGCGGGGATTGCGGATTTTACAAACTATAATGATGGGAATAGAGGAGGAAAAGCGAGAGTACGAGCTAAAATAGCACAGCACGAAAAGAATTCCCTGGTCATAACAGAAATTCCTTTTTCTACCACTACGACTTCTCTGATTGATTCTATTCTTAAAGCAAATGATAAAGGCAAGATAAAAATCAAGAAGATAGAAGATAATACTGCGGCAGAAGTCGAAATATTGATACACCTGCCTTCTGGAATATCTCCTGACAAAACAATTGATGCATTGTATGCATTTACGAATTGCGAGGTATCAATTTCTCCTTTGGGATGCGTAATTGAAGATAATAAACCTAATTTTATTGGGGTATCAGAAATGCTTCGAAGGTCTACTGATAATACAGTAGAATTATTGAAGCAAGAACTAGAAATTCAATTAAATGAATTACAGGAACAGTGGCATTTTGCTTCTTTAGAGCGAATTTTTATAGAAAACCGCATCTACCGGGAAATAGAAGAAGAAGAAACCTGGGAAGGAGTTATATCTGCTATTTATAAAGGGCTGCAACCACATATAACACATCTGAAAAGAGATGTTACAGAAGAAGATATTGTTCGTCTTACAGAAATCCGAATCAAGCGAATCTCAAAATTTGATATTGATAAGGCACAGCAACGTATCGAGGCATTAGAAGAAGATATTGCAGCGGTAAAACACAATTTGGAACATCTGGTAGCATACGCGATTTCTTATTTCCAAAGATTAAAAGATACTTACGGAAAAGGAAGAGAGCGAAAAACAGAAATGAAGATATTTGATGATATCGAAGCAACTAAGGTTGTAATCCGAAACACTAAACTCTATGTGAATAGAGAAGAAGGATTTGTAGGGACTTCTCTTCGGAAAGATGAGTATGTTGCAGATTGTGCGGATATTGATGATGTAATTTGTTTTATGGCGTCAGGAAAAATGATGATTACTCGAGTTGATTCCAAAACTTTTGTCGGTAAGGATATTATTCACGTAGCAGTCTTTAAGAAAAAAGATAAACGAACCATCTATAATATGATCTATCAGGATGGGCGAGGAGGTACATCCTATGTGAAACGATTCGCAGTAACAGGAGTAACCAGAGATAAAGAATACGATCTTACACAAGGAAAAAAAGGTTCTAAGGTTACCTATTTTTCTGCAAATCCAAATGGAGAAGCTGAAGTAGTAACCATTTTATTACGACAAGCAGGAAGTATCAAAAAACTGAAATTCGACCTTAACTTTGCCGATTTGTTGATCAAAGGAAGAGGCGTAAAAGGGAATGTAGTAACTAAGTATAATATCAAACGAATAGAATTAAAAGAACAAGGAGTTTCTACCTTAAAACCGAGAAAAATATGGTTTGATGATACGGTACAGCGATTAAATGTTGATGGAAGAGGAGAGTTGTTAGGAGAATTTAAAGGAGAGGACCGCTTGTTAATTGTTACTCAGAAAGGATATATCAAAACCTTAGTACCAGAAATGACCTTGCATTTTGATTCTGATATGATTGTATTAGAAAAGTGGGAACCTAAAAAGCCAATTTCAGCTATTTATTGGGAGGGGGATAAAGAACGGTATTATGTGAAACGTTTCCTGATAGAAAGTGCTGACAGAGAAGATCTGTTTATTACAGACCATCCAAAATCGAGAATGGAGATCGTTTCTACGGATTACAGACCTATTGCCGAAGTAGTTTATTCTAAAATCAGAGGAAAAGACCAAAAACCAAACTGGGAAGTAAACCTGGAAGAGTTTATTGCTATCAAAGGATTAAAAGCACTAGGGAATCAGTTGACAACAGAAAAAATAAAACAGATAAACTTGCTGGATCCATTGCCATATGAATTGCCGGAAGAGGAAGCAGATGTTCCTGATGCGGAAGAAGCTACAGAAGATGAAGCGGCAGGAGCAGCAAATGGAGAAACAATAGAGCTTGATGATGATTTTTCTGAAGATAATGGAGAGCAAACTTCTCTTTTTTAGAAAGAAAAAGTCTTTTGATACGATCTAGGAATAGTAGAATCTCAGGGAGTGAATATCCCATAAAGAAGTGATGTTTTGACAGAGATTATTAAAAAATATATAGATGTAGATAGTATAGAAGGTATTATTCTATACAGTTTCATTATTTTCTTTATTAGCTGGGGAATTTCAATAGTTTTCAGGAAAATGCTGATGCTTTTTCTGAATAAAAAAGAGCAAAAATCCAGGTATAGTGTGACCAGCTTGCGATTTGTCAGTAATTCGGTGCGATTTATATTTTTTATAATCGCCTTTATTATTGTAATAGGCACAGTACCTTTTCTAAGAAGACAAGCAGGTTTAATTTTTTCAGGGGCAGGAATTCTTGCAGCAATTATAGGTTTTGCAGCGCAGGCAGCGATTTCTAACCTTATTGCGGGGATGTTTATCGTTATCTTCAAGCCTTTCAGAATTGGGGATTATATAAAATTGGATTTGGAGCGAGTAGGTATTGTTGTAGATATCACGCTTCGACATACCGTGATAAATACCTTTGAGAATAAACGATTAATTATCCCTAATTCCATTATTAGTACAGAATCTATCCTGAATCATACAATCGAGGATAGTAAGGTTTTGAGTTTTAATAATTTTAAAGTGGGGATTAATGCAGATTTGGATCTGGTGCGAAAAATCATTTTGGAGGAGGCGAATAAACTGGAATACATTGCGGATTTTAGTAATGAAGTAAAAGATGCTTCAGAAGTACGGGTGATTGATGTACATGAATCTTATATTCATGTTCGTGCTTATGTATGGATAACCGAACCTTTTGAAGAGTTTAAAATGAAATGCAAACTGAAAGAAAATATACATAAGCGCTTTCTGGCAGAAGGGGTAGAGATGCCGATTCCTCTCAGAAAAATTATTTCAGAAGCTTAAGAAGGAGTGCCGCCTGCGTCAAATAGGCTTATTGCAATTCAACATAGACAGCACTCAGGGTATATGTAAAAAATCAAAAAGAGAGTTTATAGCTTATATTAGGAATCATGATGGTTTCATTTTGCTCATCTACGGTCTGATGTTTAAAATTGTAGCGATGCCCGAAAAATTCTTCACTTTTATTCGCATTTATAATTTTTAGTGACAATTGTTGAGATGATTTCTTTTTATTCCAAGTATAATTGACAGTGATATGAGAAACCAAAGAAGGATCAACCTGTTCTGTAAATGGAGTGGTCTCATCATAAATTACCTTCTCTGCATTTAGAGAAGCTTCTTCATCAACTAAAGAATGTCTTTCTCCTCCTTGAAGTCCTACTCTCAGGTTTACTCCCAGTATATTTTGTTTGGTTTTTCCCATAGGGAACTCTTTTCCGATTAGAGCGTTTACTAAGTATCCTTTATTAAATCGGGTATTATACCATTCGTTTAGATCAGTTTTATACTTTGATTCGAATATAGACCCGGTAAACATATAGTATAGTCCATTATCGAGATACCGTTCCAGAGTTACATCAACTCCGTAGTTTTTTCCTTCTCCAGAATTGGTAAAAGTATCGGTAATAAACCAGTCATTTTGCAAATTTAAAAGTGAGTAACTACTGTTTTCTATACTAGGAATATCATATAATAACTGATAATAAGGTTCTATTTTTAGGTGCAAGTGCTCATTAATATTCCAGTCATATCCAAGAATAAAATGATGTGCTTTTGTAAAATCAAGCTCTTTATTCGTCACAGCAGCATTAGCAGTTTGTGGTTTTATAAAGTAGAAATTAATAGGTTCCAGTCTACTGTGTAATCCATATCCGATACTCAGTTCGTGGTTTTTGTGCAGTTGATAAGCAAGTCCAACTCTCGGTTCTATCGTATAATTGTCATTTAAGGTAAAATATTGAGCATTTATACCGAGGTTAAGGGTAAAGTTTTGTGCAGAAAACTTGGAATTAGAGAAGAAAGCCAGCAGGTTACTAGATCCGTTTTCAGAAACAATGGTATTTAGCGGGTTCCCTGTATTTTGAGCATCTTTAAGCGATAAGTCATAAGCCATTCTGGTGGCAGTAACCCCGGTTTTATTAGCATGCTTTTTAGAAAACTTTGTTTTGATAAATGATTTAAAAACAATGTTATAATAGCGATTATCAATCGTACTTTGAGGTACCAGGTGCTGAGCATTGTTTAACCGGTCTGTTTCTATATCCAGCCCATTATTTGTTATCGCTAGGGTAGAGTTAAGAAAGCTTTTATCCGAGAGCATAATCTTGTGATTGATTCCGGCAGCTCCCATGTATTGTCTGGCATCTTCATCTTCGATATCATCATAATACTGACGATCGGCAACAACCTCTTCTATTTCATTCCCGGATTTATCGATGAGTCCGATTCCCCAAAGAGAAAAAGTACCGACCTTTTTGGTTGGAAATTTAAATTTAAAGGCCAGATCCTGATAATTTATTCCTTCTGTTCCTTCTGGAAGAATAGGAGAGATAAGGCTAAGAGTAGAATATCGATAATTAAACAGGTAAGATGCCTTGCTGTTTTTACTTAAAGGACCTTCAGAAGCCACGTCGATTCCAATCAATCCTAATTGTACGCTATGTTCATGCTTACCACTGTTTCCTGATCGCATACGAATATCAAACACACCAGAAAGGGCATTGTTATATTCTGCGGGAAAAGCTCCGGTAAAGAAATCGGAATTCGCCAGTAAGTTACTACTTAAAGCACTTAATCCACCGCCTCCAAAAGAGTTGAGATCTGCAAAATGATTAGGATTGGGAATTTCTATCCCCTCAATTTTCCATTGTAGAAACTTGGGAGCATTTCCACGAATCACAATTGCATTACTACTGACACTACTGGCTACTCCAGCAAAAGCAGAAGCAAGTCGTGCCGGATCATCAAATCCTCCGGCATATTTATTAGCGTCTTCTACGCTGAGCATTCTGGCACTAACAGTAGCCATGGCGTTTAATGCCTTCTCTTTTTGGATTCTCGGTTTGATAACCACCTCGTCTAAGCTGGCAGCCATTTCTCTTAGTTTGAATGTCAGTACCACCTCTTTAGCCCTGGTTACTAAAACTTCAGGGATAATAACAGGTTCATATCCTACATAAGAAGCCTGAATATCATATCGTTTTACAGGAATATCTTCAAACAAAAATTGACCATCAATATCACTGGTTGTTCCGATAACAGGATCTGTACCGACTAATACTACTGTAGCAAAGGGTAGCGGGGTTTGGGTAACTTCGTCAATGATGGTTCCCTTAATGTTTTGTGTAAGTTCCTGCGAAAAAACACAATATGGAGCCAAAGCAAAGAGTAGTACATAAAGAAAGAAAGCTTTAATATTCATTTACTTTTTTGATATCAAAACTATCTTTCTTTATAAGGAACCGCAATACTGATTAATCAGTATTTATATTATACTAAGCCTAAACGGGAGGCATATTCAACTGCTTCGAAAGAATTGTTCGCTCCTAATTTCTTGAGTATTTTCTGACGGTGTGTATTTACTGTATGAATACTAATTGACAGATTATTAGATATTTCTTTACTCAAAAAACCTTCTTTTACCAAAATTAGAATTTCAGATTCCCTCTTAGAGAGCAGATCTGTAGTATTGTTTTTAAGAAATTGTTCTTTTACAGAAGAAACTTCCCCAGTTTTACTGTTTATCAATTGACTTTTGATTCCGGGATAACTTTCTTGGTTGGGAGATACGTCCATAACATTAAGAGCTAGCCAAAAATTATTAAGCGTATCTAATTCTAAGACCATATGCTGTTCTATAACACGAACATATTGATTTTCGTGGTTGAGGACCCTGTATTCATTTTGTAGTTTATAGTCTTTTCTTTTTTCCGGGGCGATGGAATACATGAATTTTAATAGAGCAATACCATGTGCGGTTAATTGCATTAAATCATCAGGATGTATTCTGGAATTACTGTATTCATTAGTCGTATCTTTTACTTTTTCGGTATCATATCCAAAAATATCCTGTAAGTTACGTGAAGAATAAATATGTCTTTTCTGAAAAAGGTCAAAAACAGTAATTCCACTATTATTTACTTTTGCCATTTGGTCCAAAAAAGGAATTTGATTTTCGAATATAGAATAATCAAGGGTGTCTTCTACAAATTTTTGTTGGTCAAGAACAGTGTAGTATTCTTGCATGATTTTTTGTAAATCATCCATTTTTTTAAAGGGTTAGATTTATTAATAATTTTAAGAAGATTATAATTAGATAGTATTCGTTACAAAAAAGATTTATAGATATTGATGGTATGCTTCTATTCTTTCTAGTAATCTAGTCATAAGATAAGTATTTTTTTCTGTCAATGTATCCGCAATTAATTTTGCTTCTTCATGATATGCCTGTATTTTTTCTTTTTTCCAATGAGGAGGAGGGGATTGTAAGTTGGTGATTCGATCTGCGAGTTTCACCATGCCTACCTCTTTTGATAACTTGTTTATTCTGGATAGGCTATCTTTCATCTGATCCCGTTTATCAGGAAGGCTCACATTTTTGGTCAGCGCTAATACAGCATCTGCTACTGAACCTCCAAAATTCTTTTTTACCTCTTCATAGGTGGTGTCAGTATCTTCGATTACATCGTGCAAAATTGCTGCCTGAATTGCGAGATCGATGTTGAAATTTTTCTGTGCACTATATGCCATTAGGATTTCCATAGCGACATTAGAAATATGAACCAGATAATTTGCCTCAGATCCGGGAATTTTTTGCGTAGCGTGTTTTTCCCCTGCAAATTTGATCGCTTTTTGATATAACTCGTTTGTCAAAACATAGGTGATTTCGATAAATATACTATTAAGGAAATTGAGCAGCAAATTATACTACAGGAAATTGAAAGAAGAACAGGGGAGGCGAAGCAAAACAAAAAAGCTAGTATCTGATAGTATACTAGCTTTAAATATATTGTATGACGGGTTTTGGTATTCCCGGTATATGTTAAAATTTATTGACTGTTCTTTTTTCTCAGCTTAAAGTTTAAAAATTCAATAAATAGAGAGAAGGTAATGGTAAAATACAGGTACCCTTTAGGAATTGCACCAATCTCTTCATCAAAAATTTTGAAATGAGCCAGGTGGGCAGCTTCTGTGATAAGCATAAACCCTATCAGGATTAAGAAAGAAAGACCTAAAATTTGAACAGAAGGGTGTTTATTGACAAAACGTCCGACAGGTACAGCAAAAATCATCATAACCAAAACAGATAAAACGACAGCGATAATCATGATGATCAACGCATCATTAGGATTTTCGCTAAGACCGCTTGTCATTCCTACAGCTGTCAGGATTGAATCAAATGAAAAAACAATATTAATCAGAGTGATTTGAAGAATAGCTCGTGATAGTGAATTAGAGCTTTTTGCCTTGACTTCTTTTTCTTCTTCTCCTTTTTCTTCCACTTTTTCGTGGATTTCATGTACACTTTTATAAAGAAGGAAAATCCCTCCTCCAAATAGTATAAGTGCCTGACCACTAATTCCCGCTTCTAACCAGGGGAGGTTGATATGCCAGAATGGAGCTTCCATCGCTACCAGAAGAGAAATACCGAATAACAATACAATTCTCATAATCATAGCCAGGAATAATCCAATATTAGTGGCTTTTTTTTGTTGTGTCTTTTCTAGCTTACTAGAAGCAATAGATATAAAAATGATATTGTCTATTCCTAATACAATTTCCAGGAAGGTTAAAGTAACCAGGGCTCCCCATGCATCCGGGGATGATAAAATGTCAAACATTATTTTATTTTTTTAGCGGTTCCACGTTGTTTTGTCGACGACCCGACAAGTCCGTATTCAAAAGTATAGGAATCTCCATCGGTTGTCAAAATTTTCATATGAATAGCCTTTTCTTCAGATCTGTTTTTAGGATGAAGTTTCTTGACGATATATTCACAATCATTTATCCAGCGTACACTGGAAGTGTCACTTTTGCCAAGAAAAAAATCAATTTCTATAGAATCATTTCTGATGAATTGGGTTTTGGCGAGTTCCCCGTCGAGGTATGTTTCAAACTCAAATGTCCCGTTTTGAAATTTTTTACAATTCCTCTCTTGTTGATAACATCCGGTAAGCATTAAAAAAATGCAGATAAAAGCGATTGGCTTCATATATGAATAATAAGGCTGAACGAAAATAAATCTATTTCCAGAAAAAATACAAGAATGCTGAAAAAAATTATTGAGATTTTTTTTGACGATAGGAGGTGAAGGTCCCATCAGAAAAGAAAATAACGATTCGATCAATATCATTACTAAAAGGAACGATTGCTTTTTTTATAGCCTCTACAGGAGCAGATGTATCAGGCACTTGATGTGAAGAGGGAGCAGTGGGGGCATGTACAGGTGTGTTTACGACTGGTGTCGATGCTGGTTCTGAAAATAAATCCTGAGCTGTGTCAGTTGCTGTTTCAGCAGGAACCTGTGGAGAAACAGAAACAGGAGGGGAGCTCGTTACCGGTGGGGCAGTTTGTTTACTAGCAGGAAAAGTTCCTTTTCCCTGAAGTAACCACTCCAACTCAACCTCGTTATAACGCTCCGTAATTTTTAAAACAAAATCCAAACTCGGTTTATTTCTTCCTGAGAGAATATGAGAAATAGAAGAACGTCCTATAGATAAAGAATCCGCAAAAGCAGAAGCTGACAGTGCGTAATAATTCATTAATTCTTCCAATCTTTTTGAGAAATCTTCACTGTTTACCATTGTAAACTACAGTTTAAAAGTTATATGTTTACAAAGATAAACAAAAGAGTGTTTACAAATGGTAAACCCTGTAAAAAAGAATTTTACAGTATTAAACTATAAATTTATATAATAACACTTAAATATCTAGAAATTAATTAATTGAAAGTATTTTAATAAAGCTTTTGTTGTAAAATATTTTTGCCATAAACCACTGTTTACAATACTAAACAACTAATCAATACACATTGGTTTACATTTGTAAATACAGGTGTTTTACAGTTGTAAACAAGGAAGGGTTTTACAATTGTAACTTTCTTTCTTTTTCTTATGATACCAAAGTAAACTATAGTATTTTCGTGTTTCCATTTCGATACATTTTTATGAATATAGAGAGATTAAAGACCGCATTTGCAAACTATAAAGAATCGAGTTTGTTTGGGAGATACATCCATTTAGAACATATAGAACCGTTGTTAAAATCCTTGTCAGACACCATTGAGGTAACTGTTATTGGGCGTTCAGAAAACAATGCTCCTATTTATATGACTCGTTTAGGAAACGGAAAAAAGAAACTATTATATTGGTCTCAGATGCATGGAAATGAAAGTACCACCACTAAGGCGGTCTTTGATTTTATAAATACATTGATAGCTGCTGATAACGAAATATCTTCTACAGTATTAGAAAATTGCAGCTTATATATTATACCAATACTTAATCCTGATGGCGCAAAAGCGTATACCCGATTAAATTATAACTCGGTTGATCTTAATAGAGATGCTCAGGACTTAACACAGAAAGAAAGTGTGGTTCTTAAAAAGGTAATTGATGAATTACAACCTGATTTTGCCTTTAATCTACATGGGCAACGTACTATTTTTAGTGCAGGTGAAACGAATGCATCAGCTATTGTTTCTTTTTTGTCTGCGGCAGGAGATCAGGAAAGATCGATATCTCCCAGTCGAAAAATAGCGATGGAGGTAATTGCAGAGATGAATACTATATTACAGCAATGCATCCCGGATAGTGTAGGAAGATATGATGATGGGTTTAATATCAATTGTACGGGAGATACGATGGAGTTTAGAGGGATTCCTACGGTTCTTTTTGAAGCGGGACATTACCCTACCGATTATGATAGAGAGAAAACAAGAGCTCTTATCTACTATTCACTGATATCGTCTGCGTTATATCTGGCATCAAATACTGTGACAGGAGATCAGTTCGAAGCATATTTTACCATACCGGAAAATGAAAAATGCTTTTATGATATCATCATCAGGGAGGTACTTCTGGAAGGGGAAATTGTCGATATAGGTGTCCAGTATGAGGAAAAATTGATCGAAAATGAAGTGAAATTCATCCCAAAAGTGGCTGAAATTGGAAATTTGGAAAAAAAATTTGGTCATAGAGAGATTTTTGGAAAAAAAAGAGCGATACGCTACTATAACGATGTAGTAGAGATAGTTCGAGAGGTTGTGTTACCTAAAATCACCCTGGATTTTGAAATATTCTCATTAGAATTGTCAAAAAGTTAACGATACGCAGGTTAAGACATTATTTTTCTTTTATTTTTGCATATATAAATAATAGGGAAAATTATAAAAACGAACTATGGCAAAGTTTAAATTAGACGAAATTGATCACCAGATCTTAGACATGTTGATTGAAAATACCCGTACCCCTTTTACGGATATTGCGAAAAAATTATTGATTTCTGCAGGTACAGTTCATGTACGAGTAAAGAAAATGGAAGAAGCAGGAATTATAGAAGGGTCTTCCTTAACATTAGATTATAGAAAACTAGGCTACTCTTTTATAGCTTATGTAGGGATCTATCTTCAAAACACATCACAAACTAAGTTTGTGTTGGAAAGGATTAACAATATTCCTTTTGTAACTGTAGCACATATCACTACAGGAAAGTTCAACATCTTCTGTAAGATTAGAGCGAAAGATACTACTCATGCAAAAGACATTATCTTTTTATTAGATGATATCGAAGGAGTGTACCGTACAGAAACTATGATCTCTTTAGAGGAAAGCATTAATGATAAGAAACGTTTAATGCATTCTATTTTTAAAGATTTGTAAAGGGTTTTTCTCTTTAGAAAAGATAACGGCCCTTTAAAAGATACCTTTTAAGGGGCTTTTTTATGATTATTAACCATATAGTAACCAATAACCTAAGATGGCAAGAGAACCAAAAATCGAACGTTTTAACCACAACGTTCTCTCTAAGTATCAGATATACAATAGTATATTTATTACCTTACCGTTTGATACGATTACAAACACAGGAGTACTACTCCCATTATTTCAGGAAGTATGTATTAAAGGGTATGCTGATAAGCAAAACCCAAAAGAAATTGTAGAAAGTTTTTTTGAGCAGTATCAAAACAATCCTTCGGATAAAGATAAACACGATTTATTATTTCGGTTTATTCAATATATAGAACGTCAGGTTGTATTATTTGATGCAATAGAAGATGCAGCCTTTCCTGTTGTTAATAATATGGATGGGCGTGGTACCTTACGAAGTATAAAAGAAGAAGCACAAGCCAAGGGAAAGCTTAAAGAATTACAAGAATACCTGAGAAGGTTCAAAATTAGAACAACCTTAACAGCGCATCCCACCCAGTTTTATCCGGGAACTGTTTTAGGAATTATTCATGACCTGGATATTGCGATCAGAGCTAATGATTTATTACGGATAAAAAAACTATTGGCACAGTTAGGGAAAACTGCTTTTTTCAAAAAAGAAAAACCAACACCATTTGATGAAGCCGTTAGTCTTATCTGGTATTTAGAAAATGTGTTTTATCATTCTGTAGGAAAAATATATAACTACGTACAGCAAAATATTTTTGAAGGAGAAGATCTTTCGAATGATTTAATCAATCTGGGATTCTGGCCTGGAGGAGACCGGGATGGGAACCCGTTTGTAACCACTGAGATTACCCTAAAAGTAGCAAAGAGGTTGCGGAAAACGATTCTGATCAACTATTACAGAGATATACGAGAACTAAAGAGGAGAATTACTTTCGGAAATCTTCAGGATAAGATAGCAGTGTTAGAAAATGCGCTATATGATAACTTCTATTATGCCAAAACAGCAGCACCGTTAAAGCTGGAAACCTTAATGGAGGGATTAAAAGAGATCAAAGAAGAATTGATAGCAAAACATCAATCGTTGTTCTTAGAAGATGTGCAAGACTTGATCAACAAGGTCAAAATCTTTGGATTCCATTTTGGAGCGTTGGATATACGACAAGACTCCCGTGTACACCATAAAGTATTGACAGAAATTGTCGAAAAAACAAATGCGTTGGATTTAGGGATTTTTCCAAAAACGTACACAAGCCTGTCAGAAGAAGAACAAATTGAGGTATTGTCTAATGTAAAAGGAACGCTAGACCCTTCAATTTTTGATGAAAATATTACGAAAGCAACCGTAGAGTCAATCTATGCGATAAAAACCATCCAGAAAAATAACGGAGAGCGCGGATCGAATAGGTACATTATAAGTAATAATGGAAGTGTTTTGAATGTTATGGAGACCTTTGCGATGATCCGATTATGTGATTGGGAGCAGCCTACTGTCGATGTGATTCCGTTATTTGAAACCGTACCAGATCTGAAAGTATCCCATCAGGTAATGGAAGCATTATATACCAATCCGGTGTATATGGAACACCTGAAACGAAGAGGTATGAAGCAAACCATTATGTTAGGATTCTCTGATGGAACCAAGGACGGAGGATACCTGATGGCAAACTGGGCAATATTCAAAGCCAAAGAAGCCTTGACAGCTATTTCCAGACAATACGATGTAAAGGTGATGTTTTTTGACGGACGAGGAGGACCACCAGCTCGTGGAGGAGGAAATACACATCAGTTCTATGCTTCATTAGGTCCCACAGTAGAAGATGAAGAAATTCAATTAACTGTTCAGGGACAAACGATTAGTTCTAATTTTGGAACATTGGATTCATGTCAGTACAACCTGGAGCAACTATTAGGAGCAGGAGTTGAAAATGAATTGACCAATAATGAGAAAAACCTGTTCTCTACAGCAAATAAAGAGACAATGGAGGAGTTGGCAGAAGTAAGCTATAAGACATATGTTGATTTTAAGAATCATCCTAAATTCCTTCCATATCTGGAGCATATGAGTACGCTGAAGTATTATGGAAAAGCCAATATAGGAAGCCGCCCATCCAAGAGAAGTAAGAGTGCTACTCTGGACTTTGGAGATCTGAGAGCTATTCCTTTTGTAGGAAGCTGGAGTCAGTTGAAACAAAATGTACCCGGTTTTTACGGGGTAGGAACTGCTTTAAAACACTTCGAAGATAAAGGAGCTTTTGATAAGGTAGTTGCTCTGTATAATGAATCCGCTTTCTTTAGAGCATTAGTAGGAAATAGTATGATGAGTTTATCAAAATCATTCTTTGGTCTTACTGCCTATATGAAAGAAGATAAAGAATACGGTGCTTTTTGGGATATTATCTATAATGAGTACAAGCTAACCAAAAAACTACTGCTTAAATTAACAGGATATACAGAACTGATGGAGAATGAACCGGCAGGAAAAGCCTCTGTAGAAGCCAGAGAAAAAATCGTATTGCCGTTGCTTACGATCCAACAGTATGCCCTGAAGATGATTCAGGAGTTAAACGAGTCAGGAGATGCTACTCCGGAGGTGCTTGCGATTTATGAAAAAATGGTTACCCGTTCTCTTTTTGGAAATATTAATGCCAGTCGTAATTCTGCATAAATTTGCAGAGCGATCAGAGGTCGCTTTTTTATAACCTCTGTTTGGTATTTCTAATAAGAAGTAGTGCTCACAGAGCATTTATATCCCGGTTATCGGATAAAAAAATGTTAATAAACATATATAGTGAGGTGGAAAATGCTAAATTTCTACCTCACTTTTAATTTTTTAGCATATGATAGATCAGCTAACTACAGAGGAATACAATACATATTATCGTATGTATATACAAAAAGCAACAAGTGCAAATATCCTTGAAGGGCTTCGGGAAAGAAAACAAGAGTTTGTCAATTTTATCAGTGCAATTCCTTCTGAAAAACACCGGTATGCCTATGCTGATGGCAAATGGACTGTCTTAGAAGTTTTTCAGCATCTGATCGATACAGAACGGATCTTTGCATACAGAGCTTTGCGATTTGCGCGAAATGATAAAACTCCTATTATGGGATTTGAGCAAGATGAGTATGTCCCGTTTTCTAATGCGAATCAGTATACAATTCCGCAGTTAGTAGCAGATTTCGAGGCAGTAAGAAGTGGTACGATCACTCTTTTTTCCGGTTTTACCGAGGAGATGTTAACCAGAATAGGAAACGCAAGTGGAAGCCCAATGAGCGCCCGAGCTGTAGGGTATATATTGCAGGGACATCAGATTCATCATTTTCAGGTACTACAAGAACGTTATTTATAAACAGATGCATCAACTCAGAGAAACCATAGCCAAAAAATACTTGTCATGTCTGGAAAAGGCATTGGTAGAAGAGACCCTGTTATTATTTGCAGAAGACGCAGTTATTGAATCTCCGCTATACGGGCGAATGCCGGCAAGATTGTTTTATACCCAGTTGTTTGCAGATACAATGTCATCTACACTGAGGTTAGATGGTATTTTTAGTGAGCCTACTTCAAGCAGAATATTGATACTTTTTGAATACCAATGGAAACTACGTAATCATCAGCAGGTTATTTTTAATGTAGTAGATGTATTGGAGTTTGATTCAGATAATAAGATAACGACCTTAAAAATTATCTATGATACTGCCAGATCCAAAGAAGCTTTTTCTCAATTAGAGTAATACCATCTCTGATGTAAGGTAAGCATAGTTTACTACAATAGTAATCGATTTCTTTCTTACGTAAGAAACAAAATATACACAGGGTAGGGCTACAGTTGTATTTATGACCTTTATGGGGAAATTTCCCTTCTGTAAAAACCGTGTTTTTCCTCTAGGATAGCACAGAAGATAGGTTTACTTTTACCATTGACTGTAAGAATGTATTTAGTACATAAAGCTTCTTCACTTGACCACGTAATCAGGTGAAGAAGTATTTTTTTTGACACTCAAAAAAAGGATAATCCCCAAGGTAGTTTACCAATAGAAGACTAGAGTAGTGGCTGTAGGGTTTTCCAGTCTAATTCATGTCCTCCCTGATGGGTAATAAATCTGATACCAGGTAAAATATCTTGTACTCTGGATTTCTCAGCAATTACTTTACTTTTTTCGAAATAGGGATCATTCGCTCCTAAGATGTGTAGTTTTTGCGTTGTTTCTGGCAAAAACAAGAAGTTTTCTTTAGTCAGTTCTTTAGGAAATCCTCCTGATATCAGTACCAACGCATTGCAGTTAATTTTTCTGCTGGCAATCCATCTGCTGGCAATACTTACTCCCTGAGAATAGCCCAAAACATTGAGATTTACATGACTAGGAATGTTTTCTGAGGTCATAATAGCATCAATATAATTCAGTACATTTTGTGTGTCTATAAGGGTGTTTTCCCGGGTTAACCAGCTCGATCCGACACGCTTATATTGCTCGTCTTTATAATATTTGGCAGGTGCCTGCGGAGCGATTATATAGTTTTCTTCTGGAGGAAAACTGGAGAACAACCGAATAAAGTACCTGCTGAGATAGCCGATTCCGTGAAAGACCAACCATACATTTTTGGTGTGATCTGTAAGTGAATTTAATGTATCATAAGTATTGGAAGCCTGATAATTGACCTGTTTGTTCATGGGGTTTTATGTTGTTTTTCGAACCAGTTTGTTACAATCGGCCACAATATATCTTTATTTTTTTGTCTAAAAAAATCAAAGTGTCCGATTTGAGACAATCCGTAATTTTTAGGCAAGAGATGCAGTTGTTCGCTCATCGCATTTGTATATACGTTTTGGGTCAGGGCTTCTACAGATTTTGTAGGAGCATAGGTGTCATCTTCGATACTGATCAATAACATAGGGGTATGAATTCGTGTGTGGTGTGTAGTGTTGTTTTGTTTGGCGAAATAAAGCATGGAATCCGGATGTAATAAGAAGGTCCCCCAATCTTTGGCTGCTTGAGAAGGCAATGAATTCCCTAACCCAAACCAGCCGGCAGGATAATACCCTAACAGGAATGTGGTGATAGGAATGAGATACCTGAAATTGAGAGTGATTAAAAAACGCATTGTAGCAGAAAAATTGTTAAAAACTCCAAATTGCGAAGCAACGAAAAGCTGTTTGTCATAATACTGATATACGTCACTGAGTCCAATTGTATTACCTCCATAGCTATGACCGATCATGTATAGCGCATGATGAGAGTATTTGTTTTTGACATGAAGCGAAACCGTTTTAAAATCCAGTGCCCAGGAAAGAAACCCATCTTTTTTTAAGCGAGTAATTTTTTTGGGTTTCGAAGATCCGATTCCTCTATAATCAAAAGTGATTACGTGATATCCTTTTTCAGATAGGTAAGTAGCCAGGTGGAAGTAAAACTTTTGAGGAACAGCAACTGCCGGGGCAAAAACAATGGTTTTTTGTATTGAGCATTCAGGAGTAAATTCATGAACTGAAATAGGAAAAGAATCAAATGAGGGAAGCAGGTATTGAATCATATATGTTCTCTGTTTTTTTGATTGTACAACAGTAGTTCTTATTGTCTGAAAGAAAACAATAATACGGTATTTTGAGAAACAAGGAAGTTATATCTATTGATATAACAGCTTTGATATTTCAATTCTTTTACTTTGGTTTTATAATAAAAGGAGAACCGTCTATACTAAATGTAATTTCACTAATATTCTGCTCATATCTTAAAAAAGCTTGAATATAGAAGTTTTCCTTTTTCCATATCATAACGAATGGTTTCTCATTAAAAGTACCTTCTCTTAGATCAACTTCCCTCTTTCTTGTACTTGCTACGATACTGTCTGAATCCTCTTTTGTGATACTTTCACTTGTTATTGTGTATGATCCAGAAGGCACTAAAATAGAATTAGGCACTCTATATTTGTCAACTAACGAGGAATAAAATTGTTTATCTATAATTTTATAAAAACGTAATGAGATTGATTCGAGTACGTCGCTTTTATCAACAACAATTGATATCGCATAATATGATACCTCAAGAAAATACTTTTTAATATCCTTATTAGGAATATAATAAAGATATTTTCCATGCAATTTGTTCTCGAAGTCATTTCCTATTACTTTTTCAAATACAGAAATATGTTTTCCTAATAATTTTTCAAATTCCATAGTATTATACTACAATGCATCATTAAACCAAACTTAATAATAAGCTATAAAAAGTCCTTCTCCTCCCTTCTTTACATACTCAAAGGAATATATCTTATTTTGTTTAAGTAAAACATAAAATTCTATTTTGTTATCTACAGTCAAAAAGTAAATATTTTCTTTATCATCATTTTCTATAAATTTAACTAAATCAGTTCTTTTACTTTGAGAATAATTCTCAACCTCAAATTCGGATTTCGTATTTAACAAATAGTTTTTTTTAGATTTTATATGAACAATATGCTTCCTAAAAAGTTTCATTATACGATCCCTTATTTCGATAGCATTAGAGTCTTCAAAAAAGTATTGTTTATATAAATCATCAGAAGGAATATTCGATTTATAAACCGTATTAAAAAAAGAGGTTATCATTTCTTCATTAGATGTTTTTTTACTCTGACAATGCACTAGAGTAGAAGTGATAAAGAACAACACTAAACTTATCTTTAAGTTACACATAATTAGTAGCGCCTTTATTTTTGATGTGTTTTCCTGTCTTTCATATTTATTGTTATCGCATTAATAAGAATAACCTCATTATGTTTAATATTTTTTTAAAGCACATTATGAGATAGAAAATGTATCAGCTCCCTTTATCTTCCATGTATTATTAGTATTTTCCAAAAACACTAATGATCCATACCCGTTTAAAGGTCCCATACTAACACCTACTATTAAAACTGCCTTTGTATAATCTTGGTTAAAAGATATTCGAGAAAAATATAACGACTTATCGAAATTCTTTTCGATATAGCGTCGATCATTTTTCATTGCTACAGTATCAATAAAAGATAATTGATATGGTCTATCAATTTTTATTTTAGTCAAATCAATTGCTTTACTATCTTTTATATGTTTTAGCATACTTACCAATTTGTTAAACTCTTTGTCAAAATCATCATTATATACAAACTCTTCATCAGAGCTTTGAAGTTTAGGGTATAAAGCTATTTTTTGTTTCCGATTTTTTATTGAGTCAATCTGAATTTTGGTAAAAGGTTTTAACCCATAAATTTCTCTAGGTGGTATTGTTGGAGTTCCAAATTCATCTATTAATAGAGAAACTATTTGATAAGTGTTTTTTTCTAATAAATCAGTATTCCCAGATTGACATGAAGATATAAGGAACACTAATATTATAAATGCAGGTTTCATGGTTAGTTACGGTTTAATTGAGTATAAGTCAGTATTATTAGTTTGTAGTTAATCAAAGGAAATAGGCTCATTTTTCCATTTACAAAACATAGCTCGAGCACTCATTGATATAAATGGAATATTCTGTTTGTAAATATTATTCAGAATTTCTAAAGATATATCTTCATATATAGGTAGTAACATATTTGCAATCCATGATTTAACACCAGGATCATTATACATCAGTAAATCTTTCATTTCTTTTAAATCAAAGTTTTGAGTAATATACTCATCGATTTTAAAAGCTCTATTTATACTGTCTTCCTGAGTTTTATCATCATCCTCAAGTAGTGCTTTGTGTTGAATTAATATAGCTTCAACTAACTCTTTTTTTGCCTGATTAATATTTTCAAAATGCATTCTTGTTTTCCTCTGATAATTTCACGTATCTCTTTGTAATCAACTAATTATTAAGGTACTACATAGTTTCTAGACATAAACATGTACTCACCAAAAATTCAATAAAGGGGAGTATCTTTTAATGTAACACTCCCTTTTATTTAGATTACAATAGCTTGGTTGTTAGTTAACTTTCTTTGTTGTTTTAATCAAGAGATTTCGTACTCTTTCGAATAAACTATTTTCCAGACACCATCTTTTTTTTCTAAAAAAACGATAGCTGAACTACCGTTTAAATATCCTCTTGTAGTACCTATTGACAAAACAGCTTTAGTATAATTATCACTAAACGATATATTTGAAAAATAAATCAGAATATCATAATTCTTATTTATATGTCTCTTATCTGATTTTAACAAAAGAGTGTCAACAATATCCAATTTAAACGCTTTGGGAACTTCAATTTTGGATATATCAATTAACACCTCATCATTAAGTGTAGCTAATTTTTTTAAAAGATTATTAAACTCTTCCCCATAACTATCATCTTTAACAAATCTTTTTTTCTCCTGTTCTAACACTGGAAATAAAGCTACATCTTGACTTTGTTTCATAATAGAATCAATTTGGTTAGTTGTAAAAAATGGTTCTTGACCTTCTGGTGGTGGAGGTGGCTTAATAGGTCTACCTGCCTTATCGATAAGCAATGATATGATCTCATATGTATTCTTTTCTTTCTCTTTTTCATTAAATTGACAAGAATTTAAAAAAAATAGCCCCCCAATTATTAAAAATACATTTTTCATTATTAGTTACAGTTATTAGACTATTAAAAAAACTATCGTACTCTATCAATCTTTGTCAATAGATGTATAGCATTTCACTCTTCTCTATTTCCCAATTTCCTTTGATATTATTTAGTAGACATAAATAATATCCTCCATTTTTTATTGATATTGTCGTGAGGGCTTTTTTATAGTTTTTATCAAACGAAATTCTAGACAAATACAATTGTCTATCATACTTGTTATACTGTTCTTGTTTTGTTTTTGTAGTGTCTATAAATATTAAATTATATCCTTCTTTAACCTTTATTTTTTTTAGATCAAGATTAATATCTTCTCTAAAGGTATTAAATGTTTCTAATAGCTTTAGATAGGATTTTTCTTCTTTTTTATTTGATAGATTAAGCCTTTCCCTTGTAAACTTTAATACTTTATTTATTCCTATAGTAGGATTAGAATTAGTATCTAAATCCGCTTTTTTTTCTCCTTGGGGATGATCAAACTTCAAGGAAGTTCCAAATTCATCTATTAATAGAGAAACTATTTGATAAGTGTTTTTTTCTAATAAATCAGTATTCCCAGATTGACATGAAGATATAAGGAACACTAATATTATAAATGCAGGTTTCATGGTTAGTTAGGGTTTAATTGAGTATAAGTCAGTATTATTAGTTTGTAGTTAATCAAAGGAAATAGGCTCATTTTTCCATTTACAAAACATAGCTCGAGCACTCATTGATATAAATGGAATATTCTGTTTGTAAATATTATTCAGAATTTCTAAAGATATATCTTCATATATAGGTAGTAACATATTTGCAATCCATGATTTAACACCAGGATCATTATACATCAGTAAATCTTTCATTTCTTTTAAATCAAAGTTTTGAGTAATATACTCATCGATTTTAAAAGCTCTATTTATACTGTTTTCCTGAGTTTTATCATCATCCTCAAGTAGTGCTTTGTGTTGAATTAATATAGCTTCAACTAACTCTTTTTTTGCCTGATTAATATTTTCAAAATGCATAATAGATTATCTTTTATAATTCAAGTGGATATGGCTATATTCTTGTTTTTGTTGAAATATTTTATCATTGTTTTATTTTTCAGTATTATTTTTTCGAATAAAAGAAGTCCATGTTTTGAGGGGAGTATTACAAATAACACCCCCAAAAAATTAATTTTGGGGAATTATTATCTTGCCCTCTGGAACTTCATATACTTATTTTTTCATAAGTAATACTTTTATATTTCTTCTAATTTTGACGATAGAAATTTAATTATCTGGAAGAGGAGGCAATTTCTCAAATACTTCATGCCCTTCTTCATTTGACCCTAACGCTATTGATAAAAGAAACATCGTTTTAAAATATGGTTTCTCATAATCACTTTCGTCTAAGATGTCCAAATGTACTTTAGATATCGTCTTAAAATCAGCTTCATTTCGATACATCACTTTTTTTACAGCTTGCTCTAATCGATGTAATTTTGTATTCTTAAAATCAGATAGAGAAGAAAAATTCCCTTCTGTTATAACTTTTTTAAGAACACAATCTTTATCATAATTTGTCTTGAAATCAGCCTCCAACAATCTAATGAATAAAGCATTTGGTCGAGTAGCAGGAATATAGTTTATTCTATTCATTTCTTGCAAAAAAGCAATATATTCTTTTCCAGATTTATTTTTCAGGAAGTTGTTCTGCACTAAAAAAGCTTCATATGATTCTAATTCTTTTTTTAGATCAACTCCCCCTTTAGTAAATGCTTCGTAAACACATGACAGAGTTATGTCTTCTATGGTACGATCTTTATGTTGAGGATATAACCAATTCGAAAAAAGTATTGCGAATAAAAGAGACCTAAAACTAAGAGCCTTCCATTGGTTAATCATGTTGTTTTCTTTTAATGTTTTTTAATGATAATTATATAGCCTCATCATCTTTAACTTTTTTACTAAAACGATCTATCCACCCTCCTTTAATCATATGTTCAGCTTTTAGCATCTCGCTAATCTCTACAAGATCCACCATCTTTTTATCATCTTTGTAAAATATCTTATATTCTTCATTACATTCTTCGAAAATCCTAAATAAAGAAAATAATAAATTGCTTTGAGTACGATGAATTATTTTTTTTAAACCTTTTATCTGATTATCTGTAAGGTTTTTTACAAAATCCACTTCATCTGCTATTATAAAAGGTGGGTTTTCTTCCATCTTTAATTGATCTATATAGGCAATCCCAGGATCATAACATTCTGAGATTACTTTTTTTCCGTAATCGCTTAAAATTTCTTTATCAGGTTTCATTATAAAAATTAATGATTTTAATACTCTTCCGATAAATGAGTCATTTTCTTTTAATAAAAACACACTTATCGATACCCATATTTTTTTTCTCTATCTCCATTTGGCTTGTTCCATTCAATAAAGCTTATATCAGAAGGTTTAAATTCAATTGCAATACCCAATCCACTAATACATCGTCCCGGGTCAGGGAATGCTCCCCGACCAATAAGTACCAAGGGAGGATATAATAAAGCCTATTAAAAATGTAAGCAAGCTATCACTTAAAACATTTTTTAAAATCATGTTATTACATATCAAACTTACCATTTTATAGGTATAATTGTCCGCCCGCTTATTTTGTTACCCTCTAAATACCGTATAGATATACTATCCCCTTGTGTTAACTGTTTGAATAATTCTTCATATTTTTTTTTAAATTCTGAAACAGTGCCTATATGTAGTGTATCTTTATTTTCTTCATGCATTTTAGTTATATAAGATCTAAAATACTGTTGAGTAGATTTTGAAGAATCTACAAAATGCCTTGAGTAGTAAATAAAGCTACGCTTTTCTTTAGAAAGAATCGTTTTCTTTTTATTATTTCTTACCCTTTTTAGTTTACCGTTTTCATTCATTACATATAAACCTAAATTTAAGTCTCTATTATATGGAATATTGTTGTATTTGTAATCAATGGTTAAGAAATCTCTATCGATTGATGAATTATTAGATAAAACAATTGAATTAGGAAACTGTATTGTTATAATGCTCATTTTATCATCACTAGCAGTCCTAATAATTATCTCTTGATTAACTTCTTTTTGTGTAATATCGATTTTTTGATTTACACTTTTGCATTGTGTTAAAAACAAGAATAATAGCAGTAAAAAATTATTCATTGATAAAAATTGTTTCAATTATATAAATATCTTCTTTTCGATTATTGTTTCTTGTTGTTCGATATAAAATTTCAATATTTTCACGCCTAAACACATTCTCTGTATTGAATACATCAAACTCCTTAAAAGTATTAAACTCTCTTTTTCCACATCTAAACCTCTGAATATATTCCTATTATACTTGTTTTAAAACCAGGAATCAATGGGTGTTTTGACCTCAGACCATGTTCCTCCTTTTGATTCTTTTTCTAGAAAATTAATTATAATAGTATCGTTTTTAACTGTTTTTTGAATTAATTCATTGTGATTTTTAGAAAAGGATTTTAAAGAACCTACCAATAGAGAGTCTTTTTTGTTAATTAACATATCATCAAGATAAGCTCTTAATTTATTTTGTGTATTGGGTAGAGAATCTAATATATGAGAAGTGTAAGCTATGTAATCTCCTGAACTATTCTGTTTAATGGTTTTAGGTTGAAAACCTTGTTTAATAAGTTGATTACCTTTAACTAGATACAATACAAAACCTCTCTTACTTTGAATATCATTGTCATAATATTCATAAGAAGTAAACTTCTTGTTTATCAAAGATTTATTGTGTATTTTGAATTTAAAGGGAATATCAATTGTTATAATTTTTTTATACTTATGGTTAACCCACAGAACTACAGGAACATCTGTTTCTAGTTGTTTCACTTCTATTATATTCTTTACATTAGAACAGTTAATGAATAACATAAACACTAATGCATTTAAAAAAAGTCTGCTCATCTTTTAATTATTTAAATAAAAACTCTCTAAAATAGTAATTGTTTTATCAGAGTTAGAGTCATAAAACTCTTTATACAATATTGAGATATATTCGGGGTATTCAGATTTATTTCTATAATTGAGTACTTCTTCCATTTTTGTTAATTCTCCTTGTAACATTTTATTAGCTGCTTCAGTAGTAATTTTTGAAATCTTATACCCTGTTTTTTTTCCATAGGAAAACACCCAATTTTTAACTGCTTGTAACCCTTTTGCTTTGGCGATATCCAAATCATGTTGTAAGGAATTTTCTAATTCCTCATCCCATTCAGATTTTACCCCTTGTATAAGTACTCCTGCAATCTTTAGAGCAAATGTAAACTTAATAACTAACGGATGGTTTTTAGTAAGTCCGATTAAAAAATCTAGGTTTAAAGGTTCATCAAAGGGAGAAGCTTCACTAACCCCTGCTTTCATTACATCTAATGCCTGTGTTATCGTGTCCACACCATTAAGAGCATTTTTTAAAAAACCTAATACCTTTATATGGGTCGCCCCATTTTTGCTAAAATAATCATATTGATTGATTCCTTTAGTAGTTCTTACTCCTTCAGGAGAACGGTAGGTAAAGTCTTTTCTGCGCTCAACATCTTTTATCAGGTCTCCTTCATTAGTATAGGTGTCTGATATATAAGTTTTAGATTTGGGGTTCTGATATACTTTGCCAAAATTATCTACTAATTTTCCTTTTTTTAGCTCTCCTATGGCAAAGTTATGAGTAATGTTATCTACTTTAGCATTTACCACTTCGCCTATGGTTTCACTAACTTTATCTGTTACTTTCCCTTTTACATAATCGATACCAAAATTAAGAATTAGTAAATGATTACCATTATCACCTCGTCTAAACTCTGGTATATTAGCATCAATTAAACTAGGTTGTATATATAAGTCTCTAGTGTTATACCCCACTTTTAAGAAATCTCTTTGATTTCTGGGCATAGTTGCTGATATGCTAGCACCATCATTTTTAGTATAAGAAATATCCCAGTACAACTCTATTTTTTGATCAATAGAGGGTTCGTCATGATCATCTGTTATTACAGGCTCCCAACTATCATCTAGATCAACCTGTACCGTGGCAATACTTTTTCCCTCTACAGCTTCTACAATAGCATTTTTATATACAGGGTCATTGGGAAACTTAGAAGTATCATAGTTTAGGTTATCTACCCATAAAAAATGGTCATAATCAAATAGCTGTAACTGTAGTTCTCCCCCTGCGGGTATCTCAGCGGTTTCTACATGAAAGTACATACTTTGTCCTAATTCTAAAGCAATTTTTTTTCCGTCCTTTTCTTGTAGGTAGCGGTCTTTTCCTTCTCTGTCATACGACCACCAACCTGATACGATTCTGGGGTTTAAAACAGTTTCTTCCTCTCTTGGCGTCACTACCGCTTGATGTCTCTCCGGGTTCCATCTATTCTCATGGATCAGCTCATTAAGATGTAATTCTCCCGCACTGATTCTAAAATCGATATAGGCAGTCTGTGCAGATTCGGCATCAAATGCTAAGTGGTAGTGTAATCCATGTGCATTATAGAAATTAATAGTCGTTTCTACAGCACTCAAATCGTATTTATAGATGGTGATGGTTCCTTTCTTCATTAGAGAAGGTTGCAATACCCAATCCACTAATACATCGTCCCGGGTCATAGGAACCCGAATATCGATAATCCCCGCAGTAATATAGGGATTGGGGCGTCCTGTATGATCTGCTGTCTGTGAGAACTCATAATCACAGAGCAATAGCGGATATATCTTATTGTCTAGTACTAGTTCTGCTTTAAAGCCCATACTGTTGATGATTTGTGTTTCTATTGATAGCACAATATAACTAATCATGTAATACTGTATACAATAGTATCCATTTTTTTTGCAGTAGTTTCAGTAAATAGTGTATCGATGCCCAGTATATAAAGCGTATTCTAGTTATTGGAAATGATCCTGGTTAATAGCTACTTGTTAAGAAGAAGAAGCACGTAAGGGGATAAAAGCAGTGTTTTTATGTAAAAAAGAACACACACACACTTAAACAGGGGTGAACCCCCATCGCAACCCCTTATAGCCTGTCTTATAGAGGATCGATGGGTGCTGATACTCCTTAGAACTCCTTATAGCACACGTTCTAAGCATTCCCGAACTGCTTCGAAGAATGCTTTTAATCAATCGAAACATTCATTTAATGCTTGTCTATCCACAGTTTTGGGCATAAGCCCCTTAATGAACGCCCTTTTTTCTATTATTTTGGGCAAACAGCTATGAACAGCAAGGTTTAGAACCCGTCCCGGAAGCCTTCGAAATATTAATTTAATGCTTCGAAATACTTTTTGCCGGGCTAGACCCTATAGCCGGAGGGGGTCGCCCCCTTGTTTACTGTATACAGCTGTGGAGATCAGTAGTTTTAAGAAAGGTTCACTGCGTCTAATTCTAAAAGATAAGGGGCAGCCCAACGACTATATTCTTCTTTTTTATTAATTGGTAAATCTTTCCAACCCGTAATTTTTCCACGGCATTGTTCGGCTCCACATTTACATAAAGAAGGAAAGTACTGAACTGTATAATTTCTCATAGCGTAATCAAATGTAATCTCTTCTCCTTTTAGAATATCTCTCATGGCTACAATATTGTGAGCCCCAGTGGGATTAACCTTAATACCACAATTAGGGTTACAAGAATGATTTACCATACGGATTATCTCATTATGGAATACAAATCTATCTAAACCTATTTGTGAGGCATGTGAATGGTTAGCTGTTAGTTCTTTTTCTATTCTTCCAACTAGTACAGTTTCTTCTTTTTTATAAGAAATTTCAGCGAACACTCCATCTCCTTTTAAGGTTGTTTTTTTTACTTTATTCATTATTCTTAATTTGTAAAATGTTTCTTTTATTGGTTGATTAAGACAATTAGATATATGTATCAAAACATATAGAGTCTATATGTTTGATCAGGTAATAATAAAGAGAATAAACAAAAATACCTTACGGTTTTCCGTAAGGTGAAACCAATAAAAAAGGGGGAGGAACACTATGGTTTTATAGGTGTTACATCCGGCAACTAAATCAATAATAAAAAGAGAAAACAAACCTCCCATCGACATAGAAATTCATTCCACGTATAAAATTTCGGAACCCCTTTTGGATATTCGCAGAACTGCCCATTTTCTTTTCCGGGATAACCAGCACCTCCATATTTGGATACATTTGACTTAGGAATATAAGCAACCTCTATACTTCTATGAATTCATTCTTAATTAATAACAGGAACAAAAGAAACTCGTTCTATATGTATGTCACTGAATACCGGGAAATGAAATGAGAGTTGATTTGCTAATTGTCCCATTCTGAAATTTACTCGTTTTATAATCTTACGATCTAAAGACTGATAATTATGATCAAAGCGACTTAATACATTTCGTACTGCTCTCTTTAGTGTTTTTTACTGAATATGTTATTTTTATCAGTCTATACTAATTACTGCAGAGCCACCCGATTTACTTCTTATTTTTAATTAATAGGCTCAGGGTACAATTGTTTTCCCCAATACTGTATGTCTCTTTCTGGTATATCAGAATGATGCAAGAGTTGGTACAGCTCTTCTTTGATCTCTTTTATCACATTAGGATCAGTTGTTCGTATTCGGGTTTCATAGTTGTGTTTTGTTCCGCTTGCGGTAAAATTCAAGGAACCTAAATAGGCAATTTGATCGTCTATCAAATAAATTTTTCCATGAATAAATGTATCACTTAATGCTGTCGTATCGGGTGACATATACACCTTAAAGGGAAAAAGCTGTGAATACCAATAGGAGTAGATTCTTTGGTTTTTTATTTTGTTCTTATAAAGCTTTATGATCAGTACCATTATACCAATAGGAATGAGCGCCAGGGCAATTTTTATATCTCTAAAGAAATAGGCAATTCCAATGCATATTGCTAGAAGCCCCAAGGTGATGTAGGTTAGAATTTTTGAAATATCTTTCCATTTTTCACGTTTTTCGACTGCTTCTCTGTCTGTTTCTTTATTTTGGAGAATCAGCTGATGTATATTTCTTTCATAATCCCCATAAAAATCTTCAATAGTGTCGGTTGTAATCAGTTCTATATCTAAGTTTCGTTTTCTGAAACGGATTAACTCAGCGATTAAAAATGGCGAAAGAAAGGGGGAAACAATTTTTATAGATTTTTTAGCGTTCCGGATATCATTTAGGAGTTTTTTTCCAGCTCCTTTTCCGATATAAATATCACAATTAGCACCGTTGTAAAACATGCTGTTTTTTTTTATTGTTTTGATTGCCAATGATAAAGATAAAAAATAAAAGTACCTTACGGAATTCCGAAAGTGAATATCGATAAAAAGAGGTATGGAGTACTGTGGTATTGTTGGAGAATATAATATCCTGGGAACGTTTATAAAGGAGACCTTCCATGCAGAAATACTATGAATGGATATTATGTATACAGATCTCCGTTTAGATATTTTAAACCAGAATCACAAACGACGGTTACAATTGTTTTTCCCTTTCCGATTATTTTTGCTCTTTGCAAAGCTGCCCATACATTGGCTCCAGAGGTGATGCCTCCAAAAATCCCTTCGGTTCTGGCTAATATTCTGGCGGTTTTATAGGCGTCTTTATCTGTTACGGCAATAATCTCATCAGCTAAATCCATTCTACAAATTGCAGGAATAAATCCGGCGCCCATTCCTTCGAGTCGATGTGTACCAGAAGTATCCCCTCCGGATAAGGTTCTGACATTATAAGGTTCTATAGGAATACATCTAATACCAGGAATTTCTTTTTTTAGTATTTCTGCATTTCCCGAAAAACAACCTCCCGTTCCTACACCTGTTATAAACTCATGGATGTTTGTTCCTAAAACATCCATTATCTCATACGCCATTTTGTGATACGCATTTCGATTATCGATGTTCTTAAACTGGTCTGTATAGAAGGTGTTGGGCTGGGTTGCGAGTGCACTTACTTTTTTGATAGCTGTATCAATAACATTAGCTGTTATTTTTCCTTGTTCACTAGGAACCAGATCTAATGTCGCTCCAAAAGCCCGCATTGTTTGTAGTTTTTCCTCAGAAAAGGCGTCCGATGATACAAAATGTGCTTTGTATCCTTTTATAGCACAGATCATCGCCAAAGAGCTTCCGGTACTTCCTCCTGTATAATCAACAACGGTTCCGCCAGCCTTTAATTCCCCTCGTTTTTCGGCACCTTCAATCATCGATAATGCCATTCTGTCTTTCATGCTTCCTGTGGGATTTGCTCCTTCAAATTTGACATAAACAGTTGCACTATCTGTATCCGTTAGTTGTTGTAACCTGATAAGTGGGGTGTTTCCTATTCCTTCCATCTGAATTTTTTGAAATTGTGTACAAGATGATTAGATACTACAGATTGATTTTTATGATGTAGCGGGTATGGATAAAGATAAAAATAAAAAATAAACGCTATACGCTATCCCGTTTGATAGTTTGCAGGAAGAAAGCAAATAGTTTGTTTTGATAGATCCGGAGTTTGATGTATAGATATTAACTGTTTTTAACTTCTGAATCAGATTTTTATTGATTAAATTTTTTTTTGATCTGCTTGATAAATGAATTTTCTATTTCTGCTGCCTTATTGAGACTGGCAATAAACCAATTCCTTTGTCCTTGATTTGTTTTAAAAGGAATAATTTTTAGATAATTATTTTGTAAGAAAGGTTCGACAGCCCATTTTGCCATAATAGAAATGCCTAAGTTCGCACTGACCAATTGTATGATAGCTTCTGTTAGTTGTATTTTTTGAACAGACTTCACCAGACTAAGATCGTTTCTCAAAATATTGGTTAAAACATAATTTCTTTCTTCAGGGATATCGTATAGAATTAGATTTTGATTTGCTAAGTCAGATAGTACGAGATTCTCAAAATCCCTCAAATCACTCTCTTTTGAGATAATAACAACCATTTCATCCGTTATTAAAGGGGCAAAGTGTATAGAAGGGCTATTTGACCGATTACTTACAATAGCCATATCAATTTTACCCTCGAGAAGATATTGAAGAGGTTCTTTTGTAGCCTCAGTATTAATTTGAACATTTATATCCGGATTCTCTTTTCTGAATTCCTGAACAACTTTAGGTAACCAATGATAGCAAGTGTAACATTCCGTTGTCAAACGGATTTTTTTCTTTTTCCCTTTTTTTAATTCTTCTAGTTCGGAGTTGAGAAGATGAAACGAGACTAATAATTTTTCAGAAGTTTCATAGAGTATTTGTCCGGCTTCTGTAAGAATCAGTTTTTTGTTTAATCGGTTGAAAATTTTAAGACCTATTTCTTCTTCCAGTTTTTTTAATTGATGACTTAATGCTGGTTGAGAAAGGAAGAGTTTTTCCGCAGCTTTGGTTACAGAACCTTCTTTTACAATAACATTGACCAGTTTTAAATTTCGTAATGATATATCCAATATTCAATTTTTTTATTGATTTGATAAAATTAATTCATTTTTTTTATGATAACAAAAAAATACCTTTGTCTGTAGAGTTTTAAGTACAATAAACACGGATTAAACTTTAAGTAATAAAAGGGGCTTTTTCTTACTTAAATTAATATTTATAAGACAAACATTATGGAACAAAAAGCAGAGTCGACATCAGGTTATTATGAAATTTACGGGAGTAAGATACATGTGCTGGAATATGGGATAAAGGAGGGCAATCCTATTGTTTTTTTGCATGGAAACCCTTCTAATAGTTTTTTATGGAGAAATATTACGCCGTATGTAGAAGATACGGGGTATCGTATTATTGTTCCTGACCTTATAGGTATGGGGAAATCGGATAAACCAGCGATTGATTACACTTTTATGGAACATTATGCATATGTAGAAAAGCTAATAAAACAAATGGAGCTTAAAAATATTATTCTGGTACTGCATGATTGGGGTTCAGCGTTGGGGTTTCACTATTATACGAATTATAAAGACAATGTAAGAGCAATCGTATTTATGGAAGGGATACTACAAGATATAAGTACTTTTTTTGATAAAGATACGCAGGCTTTTTTCAAAAAACTGAGAGGAGAAAATGGCTATAAAATGATTGCAGAAGATAATATTTTCTTAAATGAAGTTTTACCTACTTGGGTTGTTAGAGAATTGACCCAGGAAGAACTGAGAGCGTATAAAGCTCCTTTTGAAACAGTAGAAAGCAGAAAACCTATTTGGAAATTCGTTTCTCAAGTACCGTTTGAAGGAAAACCAGAGTTAACAGCTGCTGTTGTAAAAAACTATAGAGAGCAATTACAAAAAGCTAATATTCCAAAATTATTTTTTTATGCAGAACCTGGAGCATTTATGCCAGTGCAGGTACGCAATTGGATTATTGAAAACATTCCAAATACGGAAGTCGTAAATATTGGTTCAGGAACACACTTTATTCAAGAGGATAACCCAGAATTAATAGGAGAAAAAATTAGAGAATTTGTTCTAAAACTTAAGGGATAATATCATATGTTTAGTAGTGTAAATGGTATAATGTTCGGGCTCAAATGTTTTTGAATATTTTTATATTATTTTATAAATGGTAGTCAGATAATGGCTACTATTTTTTTATCTGATATGGATGTTTGTTTTGATTAGTCAATGATACCGATCAAAAAGAAAAGAGGGAGGAAGCTATTATTTCTCAAAGTCAGAAAAAAATCAGATAAAGATCCTGATTCCTGAAATGTATACTGGCGGGTCTAATCGATTGTATAGCAGTGTTTTTTGCGAGGTGTATAAAAACAAACAGATGGTGTTCTGATCAGGGGAGGAGTACCCTTGTTACTAAAAATAGAATTATTGCGGATCAATGCGTACTTTTACCTTTGAAAATTGACGTATAGATGGATTTGACAAAAGAGCAAATATTGCAGGAATGTAATAAAATCTGTAAGGATACCTTGATGGAAACACTGGCGATACATTTTTGTGATGTGGGAGAAGATTATCTGGTAGCAAAAATGCCGGTAACCTCCCGGGTATACCAACCGGATAAGGTATTGCATGGAGGCGCTATGGTAGCATTAGCAGAGAGTGTAGGGAGTGCTGCTTCCATGATTTTTTTAAACTCCAGTGAATTTTATATCCGTGGGATAGAAATCTCAGCCAATCACGTAAAAAGCATTCGAGAGGGATATGTATATGCTACGGCTCGTGCGGTTCACAGAGGGAGAACTACCCAGTTGTGGGATATCAAAATTAAGGATGAAAACGAACAGCTTATTTCTTCGGTTAAATTGACAACGATTGCCCTGCCAAAAAATAAATAAGAATATGAACTTAGCAGAAGTGTATGCTAAAATAGGGGCACAATTAGACAATGAACTTCCTTTTGTCATTTATAGAAAAAAAGAAGAAAATAGCTGTACTGCTTTTTTGCAGCAGGATGCGACGGTATATACTACCAATAGCTATTCAGAAGCAGGATTCGTATTCGCACCCTTTGACCTGGAAAGCGAGCAAGCGATAGTTATGCCGTATGCAAAGAGTGAGGTGATTACGTCGGCAACCATGCCTTTTTCTGATGTAGATAGAGTTGAGAATATAGCGGATAAGGTAGCTGATTGTGAGAAAACGGCCCATATTACCTTGGTAGAAAAAGGGATTCACGAAATACAAAACAGCAGTTTAGAAAAAGTAGTACTTTCTCGTACAGAAAAAGTGACGACCCAGCTGGATGATGCCTTGCAATTGTTTCATGAGTTAACTCTATTGTATTCCAATGCCTTTGTGTATTTCTGGTACCATCCTCAGGTAGGGCAGTGGGTAGGAGCTACTCCGGAAACCCTTCTAAAAGTAGAACAAGGTATATTGTCTACCATGGCACTGGCCGGGACAAAAACAGCAGAAGACGGTACTCCTGTCATATGGGGAGATAAGGAGAAAGAAGAACAGCAAATAGTAACGGATTTTATTGTGTCAGGGCTATCTCATATAACTGATAACCTGCAGCAATCAGCAGTGTATACCCATCAGGCAGGTTCTTTGTTTCATCTCAGAACGGACCTGAAATGTACTATTGCAGAAAAAACAAATCTGAAGGACATCATTACAGTCCTGCATCCGACTCCGGCTGTATGCGGACTTCCTAAAGAAAAAGCGAAATCATTTATTATGGCCAATGAAGGTTATAAACGCACATTCTATACCGGATTTCTTGGACCACTGCATATGGGAGTAGCACAGAAATCCGAGCTGTTTGTAAACCTGCGGTGTATGGAGGTATTTGCAGCACATGTTAAGCTATTCGTAGGAGGAGGAATCACCAAAGACTCTGTTGCAGTGTCTGAGTGGGAAGAAACAGTAAAGAAAACAGAAACCATGAAAAAAGTACTGCGAATTGTTGGTACTTGATAATCGCTAAAAAAATTTAGCGAAAAAAGTATTGATATTGTATTTTGCATCCAGAATGAAAAAACATAGCTACTACTCTAAAATTCCGTTGTCACAGACAATCGTAAGCTTGTGTGAAGCAAAAGGAATTCACCATATTGTAATATCCCCGGGATCGAGGAATGCTCCATTGACAATTGGGTTTACCGGAAATCCGAGAATGAACTGTTATAGCATAGTTGATGAACGATGTGCTGCTTTTTTTGCCCTGGGATTAGCACAGCAAACCGGAAAACCTGCAGCGCTGGTATGTACTTCGGGAAGTGCACTGCTTAATTATTATCCGGCAGTGGCAGAGGCGTATTACAGTGATATTCCTTTGGTGGTAATCAGTGCAGACAGACCTATAGAACGAATTGACATTGGTGATGGACAAACCATACGGCAAAAAAATATATTTGAAAATCATATTTTGTATTCTGCCAGTCTCTATTCTGAGGTAGTTGCTACTCAGGAGGTGGTCGATATTCATGTTAAACAACGCCATCATGAGGTGTATAAACACAATGCGAGAGAAGTAAATCTGGCATTGAATAAAGCAATCGAGCAAAAAGGACCGGTACATATCAACGCACCTTTTTATGAACCTCTATATGATAAGCTTGAAAACCAAACCGTTTTTCCGAAAAATATTCCACTGGAAGATAGTCGCTATCACTTTTCTGAATCACTGAAAAAAGAAATGCTGGAACGATGGAATACAACCGATAAGAAAATAGTTCTTATAGGAGTGAATAGTCTGAACACACTAGATCAAAAATGGGTAGATGTATTGGCTAATGACCCTTCGGTACTGGTATTGACAGAGACGACCTCTAATATTTACCACGATTCTCATATAAACTGTATCGATCAGTTGATAACACCTCTTAGTGATAAAGAGTTTTTGGCATTACAACCAGCAGTACTGCTGACAATAGGAGGAATGGTAATTTCTAAAAGAATCAAAGCTTTTTTGAGAAAATACCAGCCACAATCACATTGGCATATTGATGAGAAAAAAGCATTTGATACCTATTTCTGTCTGACAGAGCATATTAAGTTGAATCCCAATTTGTTTTTTGAAACATTAGCGGATGAATTGGTAAGTGTAGCGAGTACCTATAAAAAAGACTGGCTGGCTGTTAGAAAAGAAAGAAGGCATAAGCATGCGGCATACCTGAAACAAGTCGCGTATTCTGATCTAAAAGCTTTTGAAAGAATTTTTGAGCAGATGCCCGAAGGACAATATATCCAGTTGAGTAACAGTTCTACGGTGCGATATGCCCAGTTGTTTTCTTTAAGTCCTTCATTCAGGCTGTTTTGCAATCGAGGGACAAGTGGGATTGACGGGAGCACTTCTACTGCTATTGGAGCAGCAATTGGTTCTCAAAAACCTACTACCTTAATTACAGGAGATCTTAGTTTCTTCTATGATAGTAATGCCTTGTGGAATGCATATATCCCTGCTAATTTTAAGATTATTGTCATTAACAATAGTGGAGGAGGGATTTTTAGAATATTGCCGGGAAAAGAAGAAAGTGAAGCCTTTTCTACTTTTTTTGAAACAAAACACTCGTTAACGGCAGAACAATTATGTGCTATGTATGGAATAGTGTATCATAAAGCGAGCTCAGAAGAAGCCATTGTCTCGGGAATGGAGTCCCTGTATGCTTCAGACGATGTTCCGGCTTTATTAGAAATTTTCACCCCAAGAATAGAGAATGATAAGGTTTTAATCGGTTATTTTAGGTCTTTCGTCTGAAAAAAGAAGTTTAATCTTGATAATCAGTAAATAATTGCGCTATAATTATCTTATATTTGAGAGAGTAAGAACTAATTATTAACACTTAAACTATTATTACCTTATGAGTAAAAGAGACGAACTAATTCAAAAATACGCAGCTGATATTAAAGATAAAATCGGTCAGACTCCAGATATGGATTTATTGACTAAAGTTACTATTGGTTGTGGGCCATCTATCTATAATAGTGATGCCTCTACAGTTTCTGGTAGTGATGAAGGAGAGTTGAAGACAGTAAAAAATAATTTCTTGATAAAAAAATTAGGTCTTAGTGATGGACCAAAATTAGACGAAGCGATCAATGCTGTTATCGAACAGTATGGAAAGTCTAATAGAAATAAGTATAGAGCCGTAGTATATTATTTACTAACAAAACATTTTGGTAAAGAGGCTATATACAACTAAAAAAATCTTGTTTTTAGCAAAAGAAGGTACTTCGATTGGGAGTACCTTTTTTTTGTGTAGAAAATAACGTTAAACCTAGATTGGTGTGTTAGAACCTGGAGCTAAAGTTTATAAATAACACAAAAAATAATATTTCATCAAATTCAGCCGAGCACCAATGCGGGAATATAAGAAATATAACCATACGTATATTTTAGAGTAGTTTCGGACTGTAATGATTTTTTAATGCATAATCACGGTTAAAGAGTTATCTTTGCCGCAAAATACAAATGACATGCTACAACTAGGGAAATATAACACATTAGAGATTGTAAGAGACCGGGATCCGGGACTTTTTTTGAGTGATGAAGAAGGAAATGAAGTTTTATTACCTAATAAGTTTGTTCCTGAGGTTTTTGAAATAGGAGATACGATTAAGGTGTTTTTGTATTTGGATAATGAAGAGCGTATAGTAGCTACTACCCAGGAACCATTTATCACTGTCAATTCATTTGCGTATCTGAAATGTACTACCGTATCCAAAATAGGAGCGTTTATGAATTGGGGGGTAGATAAAGAGCTTTTTGTTCCTTTTAAGGAACAAGCATCTAAGATGAGAGAAGGGAGTTGGTATCTGGTCTATATGTATTTGGATGAAGAAACGGACAGATTAGTAGCCTCGAGTAAGACAAACTCATTTTTGGATAACTCGTTGGTATTATTAGCGCCATTTGATGAGGTAAGCCTGATTGCATCCCATCCTTCTCCATATGGCTGGAATATGATAGTGAATGGGAAATATCTGGGGCTGGTTTATCAGGATGAAATTTTTCAGAAAATTACAGTGGGAGATACGTTTAAAGGCTATGTGAAAAAAGTACGCCCGGACGGAAAAATAGATTTGACACTTCAGCGGCACGGATACCGAAGTATCGACCCGAATGCAGATCAGATCCTGAAAGAACTCAAAGCCAGTGGAGGCTTTATAGACCTGAATGACAAGTCAGATCCGGAGGATATTAAAGAGGTGTTTCAGATGAGTAAAAAGAGTTTTAAAAAAGCGATAGGGACACTTTATAAAAAACGACAGATACTGATCGAAAAAGATGGGATCCGACTTGTGGAATAAAAACAGCTTTCTCTGATAAATTACTGATTAGGAATGCAGAATGGATCAATAGTGGGGCGAATTGTTTCCAGTACTGCCTGATTGATGATACCATCCGTAATAGGGATTTCTGGATTATCCGGAGAATAAAATACTCGGGAACAAAGATTTCTGACTTGGTAAGATTTTCGATACCGCATATAATCCGTCAGGTAACCAATACGATCGTATTCAAATGTTTTCTTGTCGAGGAATTTACTGTTTTGATAACTTTCTGCTGTTGCTTTTTTCTTAGAAGTTTTCTTGTTACTGCTTTTTCTTTGTTGTAGGGAAGCAATACTAGAAGAATCTTTGACTTTTACTCGTTTCTTACTCCAGGTAAACTTGTACCATATAGAAGAAGAGGAAATTTGCTGATTCCCGGAATGATGAGTTTGGGATATATGAGAAACAGGTATGGTGTAAACCGCGTAGTTTGTGTTAAAAAAATTAGTTGATTGCTGAGAGAAGCCGATCAGCTGTGTAAATAAGAATAAAAATAAAAAATGTTTCATTGCTGATAAAAATTAAAATGTTTTTGATGATTCAGTAATTGTATCCGTTTTTTGGCACCAGGATGGTAGTGCCTTTACTTTTTAAGGCAAAAAGATGTATCGAAATCAGATCATTGTCTGTTACATATTGTAATTCCAATTTAATAATTTCCCAATGTGATTGAGTACTTGGTTATGGATCGTATCTAAATACATTTCTGTGATCAGATTGTAATTATTGGTGTAGTTAAAATTCAGGTTGTTAGTTCCATAAGAGTTGTTTATGAAGCTCTTGTCTTCTTGAGTTAATGCTCTTTTGTCCCCTGTATAAGTAACTTCTGTTTTTTCGAATGTTCTGGTACCAGAAAGGTTTTCATTAATTAAATACGGGGCAGCTTTAGTATCTTTTATTTTAATATTTAGTGTTCCGGTAATGTCTTTATGTTTTTTGTGATAGTGCACGGTAGCGGATACTGTTTTTTCTTTTCCGTTTTCCATTATTTGCGAGCTTCTTTTGATTGTATACTGGTGATTTTTTTCTGGAGATATATTTATTGAAACCCATTCTATCGCGATAACTCGATCAGCCTTTAACTTGTTCTGAACAAAATGACTCCCGACATTATTTACAGAAATGTCTTTTGATAAATGTTCAATAATGAAATCACTACTTACACTCGAATTATCATTTCCCCATTCAACATAATTACCTAGGTTTTGATAGGTTACAGGGGTGAAATATACATTCCTGGTTCCTTCTGCAATAGTGATATCGATTAGTTTTTTCAGGTCTTTGTAATTAGGGGTGAATTGGAGTGCACGTGTGAGATATGTATAGGCAATTTCATAGGCGTAACTGTTCTCTGTTTTGTTTAAAGATGCTTTTCCTTTAGTATAGAGGTCAGTAGTAGCTAATGCAGTAATGCTGTCTATAGAGGGAGTTTTAGTAAGCGGTGTGATGCCAGACGATGTTGCGAGCTCATTTAAGAATTGTATTGATCGCAGAGCGTTTGTTAGTCCTTCCCAGTTTTTGTCTTCTATTGGACTGGGGTGTGATAACGTATGTAAACGATCCTTGTGTTTTGAGATAGCGTTGTTGAATACTATAGAGAACTTCTCTTGTAGCCTTTTCTTTTTGGGTCTTTTTTTTAATTTACCAAACGCCTTGATTACTTTATGTTCATTAGCTTCTATATTTTCTATGTGTAGTAATTTTTCTTGAGTATAGGAGGTGTGATGCATGCAAAATGCAGTTAGGAAAAAAACTGTTTTTATCACTGTAAAGTTGGTGTGGGTAATTTTAGGAAATTTTGGAGGTATAAGTAAAAATTGTTTCATGTTTAATTTTTTTCTTCAGTAAATACAATAACTGTGCAAAGTACTATTAAGGCGGTGTTAAAAACAGTTGGTATTTTTACTTTTTGTTAACTTATAAAATCATGTGCAGAATACGATTTAATGTATTATTTTTGGTAGATAATAAATAGTAAATAATGAGCTTAATAAACTGGACAACAGTAAAAGAATACAAGGATATAACCTATAAAAAATCAGAAGGAGTTGCACGTATAGCATTTAACAGACCTAATGTAAGAAATGCATTTAGACCGCAGACAGTAACCGAATTATTTGAAGCTTTTTTAGATGCCAGAGAAGACACTTCTATAGGAGTTGTGTTGTTATCAGCAGAAGGACCTTCTACAAAAGATGGAGTTTATTCATTTTGTAGCGGAGGAGATCAGAGTGTTCGTGGTCATCAGGGATATGTAGGAGAAGATGGAATGCACCGATTAAATATTCTGGAAGTTCAGCGTCTTATTCGTTTTATGCCTAAGGTTGTCATTGCGGTAGTTCCGGGATGGGCAGTTGGAGGAGGACATAGCCTTCATGTAGTTTGTGATCTTACCTTGGCGAGTAAGGAGCATGCGATTTTTAAGCAAACAGATGCTGATGTAACCAGCTTTGACGGAGGTTACGGGTCCGCGTACCTGGCAAAAATGGTAGGACAGAAAAAAGCGAGAGAAATTTTCTTTTTAGGGAGAAACTATTCTGCGCAAGAAGCTCATGATATGGGGATGGTTAATGCAGTGATTCCTCATGATGAATTAGAAGAAACAGCCTATGAATGGGCACAGGAAATATTAGCAAAATCGCCAACTTCTATACGAATGTTGAAATTTGCTTTTAACGCTACAGATGATGGTATGGTAGGACAGCAGGTGTTTGCAGGGGAAGCAACACGATTGACCTATATGACAGACGAAGCAAAGGAAGGAAGGAATGCATTTTTGGAAAAAAGAAAACCTAACTTCAAGGATATCAAGTGGATTCCTTAAAAATTAAATAAAAAATAAAGATGAAGTCTGCTAAAGATTTTATATCTTAATATACGTTTTCGTAGCTGTTTTTTAATGTTTAATGTATTAAGAACAGCTACAATGCGTTTATATGTTGGGTTATTTTTTGTTTTGATGCTATTTTTGTCATCAGAATAAGGGAAAATAAATATTGTATGGATACTAAAGTAGGGGAGTACTTATCCATAAGATATAAAATTGAGAAAACATTATTGAAACAACAAAGTTTAGAAGGGAAACTAAACGCTGTTTCAGGGAAAATTAAAAAGGAACGAAAGCAGTACTGGTATTTTTTATCAGGAATATTGGTTTTTTTTAGTGCCATTGTTTTTTTGTGTTTGTATCATTGGGGAGGTATAATTAAAAAAAATGAAACGAAACATACCAGCGTCGTGGATGTGGTTTCAATTCATAAAATTAAAAATGAACTCATCGCAGTAAAAAGTGATGTGAATTCGTATAAAAATGAGCTAAAAGAAGAAGAAAAGCTTCGAAAAACATTGATAAAAGCATCTGAAAAGAAAGAGTATAGAAGAAGATACTGTATTCTTAATAAAGTGTATAAAAACAATGGTATAATTTTTATAGAAGCTGATTTTGTAGATTTTTTTAAAGGAGAAAAGGCAGTTCAAAAAGCAAAAGAACAAGGAAAGGCAATGCAGGCGATAACCAGTAAAGGAGATACGTTGTACTCCCTACCGGAAAAATATTTTGTAAGCAATGTGAATCCTAAGATCAGAGTTCTAAAAGTAAATGATAACGTACGATTAAAAAATATAAAAAATAGTTCCGAAGCTAACTATTCTTTGGCGCTATTTCAGAAGATAATTAAAGATAAATCGCTTTTGGTTTTGGAAATGAGTGATGGTGTGGTATATGGGATTTTCAAAAAAGATTTATCGGTATAACTAGCGAATGCATATATAGTAACCCTCACCCCAAAAAAAATATAATGCCACATATTGAAGACGAAGATCTTATATCGTTACATAATCAAATAGAGAAAGCAGAGACGAAACAGCTGGAACTGGAAGAGTTTCTGGAAGAAAGAGAGAAGGAATTTGATCAAAACAATCGAATCAAAAAAATATTGTCTATTGTATCTTTAGTATTGTTAATCGCATGTATTGGTGCATTCTTTTTTAAAGGAGAAGATGCTGTAATAAAACAAGATGCGAATCAGGATATGGCGGTATTCTCAACAGAGATGGATTCTCTAAAAATGCAATTGAGGCAATTGAGAGAGGATAAGGTTAATCTCGAAGAGATCAAAACGCTGTACCTCTATAGAAAACTCATTGATAAAGATACGGTATATTCAGTGCAGCTTCGGTCTTTTTCTACGAATAAAACTTCTTTGATCTCAGAAAAATTTACTAATATGAGATTTTATAGTGATACCTCTTATTATAAATTAAGTTTGGGAATTTTTGAAACTTTGCAAGAAGCCCAGGAGTTCCGAAAGCTTTTAATAGATCTGGGATTTAGTAAGAATATTTTTGTGATATCATATAAAAATGGAAAACGTCTACGCATAGAAAATAGCGTAGACTGATTTCCTTATTTCTTTTTTATATTATCTCAGTTTAGGATATGTTGCAGGTTTTGCTTCGTGCATAATATCGTAGACTGTTTCAAAAATATCTTCGGCAGAAGGCTTACTGAAATAATCTCCGTCTGTGCCAAAAGCAGGACGGTGGGCTTTAGCACTCAATGTTTGAGGCTTACTATCCAGGTAGTTATAGATGTTCTGCTCATCGATTAATTTGTGCAGGATATATCCGGTAGCTCCTCCAGGAACATCTTCATCAATAACTAGTAATCGATTCGTCTTGGCAACACTTTTTACAATATCATGAGAAAGATCAAATGGCACAAGTGATTGAACATCGATAATCTCTACATTAATGCCTACAGAAAGTAACTCTTTTCCTGCTTGCTCTACCAGTCGTAAGGTAGATCCGTAAGAAACTAATGTAATATCGTTTCCTTCTTTTACCGTTTCTACAACACCAACAGGGGTACGTATTTCTGCTAAGTTGCTAGGCATTTTTTCTTTTAGTCGATATCCGTTTAAGCATTCTACAACAACTGCCGGCTCATCGCTGTCTAATAAGGTATTGTAGAAACCAGCTGCTTTTGTCATATTTCTTGGTACGAGGATATGTATTCCTCTTAATAAGTGAATTAATCCAGCCATTTGAGATCCGGAATGCCAGATACCTTCTAGTCGGTGTCCTCGGGTTCTTACGATCATAGGAGCTTTTTGCTTGGCAAATGTTCTGTAGCGCAATGTCGCCAGATCATCACTAAGTCCTTGAATACAATACATAATATAATCCAGGTATTGTATTTCTGCAATAGGACGCAGCCCTCTCATGGCTAATCCAATTCCCTGACCAATAATAGTAGCTTCTCTGATTCCGGTATCGGAAATACGTAATTCACCATATTTTTCCTGTAACCCTTCTAATCCCTGGTTTACATCTCCAATTTTTCCACTATCTTCACCAAAAATCATTGTTTCAGGAAGTCTTTCGAAAATACGGTCGAAATTATCTCTTAGTATAATTCGTGCATCTACTAATGGAGCATCGTTCCCATATACAGGAGCTACTTCTTCTATAGCAGTAACTTTGTTATCACTTTCATTATACAGGTGGTCACTGTATTTTGGTTGTATCTTGTTAAAATAGGAATTGATCCAGTTTTGTAAGTGTGTTTTTTCTACAGAATCCTCTTTAATAAGGTATCGAAGCGCTTTTCTGGTGGCTTCCATAATATCCTTTCGTATCGGCTCATCCTTATTTTCCAACGCATTGATCAAAGGAGAGATAAAATTTTTATTAGCACTTACTTTTTCAATATCTCTAAGGATAGAAACTGCTTCTCGCTGTTCAGTCTTAATTTCAGAAAGATATGCATTCCAGGCAGCGGTTTTTCCTAAGCGAACTTCTTTTTTCGCCTCTTTTTCTATAGCGACCAATTCATCTGCCTCTGCAATATTGTGATCAATAATCCATTCTTTGAATTTTTTGATACAGTCGTGTTCTCTTTCCCAGTTAAGGCGTTCTTCACTTTTGTAACGCTCGTGAGAGCCAGAAGTAGAATGTCCTTGTGGTTGCGTTAATTCTTTTACATGAATAATAACGGGAATGTGTTGTTCACGAGCTAAATCTTCTGCTGTTTTATAGGCATCAATTAATGCCGGGTAGTCCCATCCGTTTACACAGATAATTTCATACCCTTCGTGTTTGTCATCTCTTCTGAAACCTTCCAGAATTAAAGAAATGTTTTCTTTAGTTGTTTGGTGTTTTGCATGAACAGAAATACCGTATTCGTCATCCCAAATACTTATAACCATTGGTACCTGAAGAACACCTCCAGCATTAACGGTCTCCCAAAATAATCCTTCACTGGTACTCGCGTTACCAATTGTTCCCCAGGCAACTTCATTTCCATTGATAGAGAAGTTATTTTCTCCGGCAACACTTTTTTCGTTTCTGTATATTTTAGAAGCTTGTGCCAAGCCTAACAGACGAGGCATTTGCCCGGCAGTAGGAGAGATGTCTGAACTGGAGTTTTTCTGAGCAGTCAAATTCTTCCAGGAGCCATCTGCATTAAGACTATGAGTAGCAAAATGCCCTCCCATCTGTCTTCCTGCTGCAAAAGGTTCTTTTTCTATATCTGTGTGTGCATATAATCCGGCAAAAAACTGCTGTACAGTATATTGGTCAATTGCCATCATAAATGTTTGGTCTCTGTAATAACCCGATCTAAAGTCTCCATTTCTAAAAACTCGAGCCATTGCTAATTGGGGAAGTTCTTTTCCTCCTCCAAAAATACCAAACTTTGATTTTCCGGTAAGTACTTCTCGTCGGCCTAATAAACTACATTCTCTACTTAATAATGCTGTTTTGTAATCTTTAAGTATTTGATTTCTATATTCTTCAAAAGAAATATTAGGAGTAGTTGTTGTTTCAGGCTGCATACGAACGATTTTTTATTCGATACAAATTTAATTAAAATTAGAGGGATTTGCAAATGTTGTATTTGTATTTTTATTACGAATTTGATATTTAAACACTTGTTTTGATGATTAAAAGTGATTTTTATGTATTTAAAATGAGGTTTTTTTGAGGAATATTTAATTTTTAAAACTTCCTTTTTTATAGGTTGGTGTGGCTAAAAAAGTTTAATACCATTCTCGGGTAAACAGGCTTATTAAGGTCTGGGGGCTAAGGGTGATAATAAACCGTATTTTTTCGTTGTAGTTAGGTTGTGCAATTTCCCATCCATTATTAGAAGCAATAGGAAGAAAGACTTCAAAATAATCAGCTACTAAACTTAGCCGGATCCCTGTATCAAAAACAAATTTGGGAGAAACCCCTTTGTTTTTGACAAAACCTACGTCCCCATATGCAAAAATCCATTTCCAGATATTAGAATCCGCATTAAAGGTGGTGAGCCATTGATTAGAGAATGAATAGTCTAACTTAGACTTAAAGCCCCCTTCTGCCAGGATAATTTGCTGACTGACCAATCCTGTCGACTCGCTTCGTCCCAGGTAACTGTAATCAAACAGATAATCAGTAGGTCTGTCTAATGCAAAGCTGAAGAAGTCTCCATCACGAGATGTGTCATTAAAAATAAATGTTCCGGCAAATAAACGGAGGTTTAGTTGACGATTGTTCAAAAATATCTTTCGGTACTTAAAGGTAGTGGATAGTTTACTGAAGTTTTTGGCCAGCTGATAATCTATTGAATAATTAAAGATATTGAGTAAATTGTTATCGCTGTACAAATACCGCGTATTAAAAACGCTGTAATCGGGAGTATTTACCGGATTCTCTTCTGCACGTTCTCTGAATACATTCACACTTCTAACGGTTAAACGTTGTCGTTGGTTAGACCGGAGGTCTTCTGGTCGGAAAGAAAAAGAGATAAAAGGAGATACCCGCTGATATAATAGATCCGGGGCATAACTATAGGTGTTTCCACTGATTCCATAACGGATTTGATATAATCCATAGTCAGCAATTTGCCTTCTGTATGAAAGAGAAGCTGAACCTAATAATTTTTGTGATTTAAAGCCATAACTAGGCGTGATATTGTAGTTAAAGGGTCTTCTGATTACAGTTTTGTTGTGAAACTTGGAACCAATAGTAAATCCATCATATACATTAAACTCAAACTCTGGGATAAAAAAGATCTGATTATAGGTTGGGTCTTCTATATCCTGAAAGAAGCGAAACTGAAAGGGTTTGTTTTGAATCCATTTCAGGTTTCTGTAATTGTCTCTTCTGTTGGTTTCCGGAATTTTTTGATCGTAATCGAGAACGAGTTTAGTAAGCCCTTCATTAGGGATCTTGATCGTTTTGGTTCCTGTTATATCTGTTACCCATGTTTTTGATACGTATTCTTTTTTTCTAAGCCCAACAACAGATACAGGCATTGCATTATAGCTTTTGTTTTTAATTGTGACCTCAATTGAATCTTCCCTTTTCTTGACGGATTTAAATTTGAAATCTATTTTACTATTGGTATTGATATAATCCTCAAAAAACCATTCTATATTTTTAGGTGTAAGCGGGCTTAAGGTGGCTTCAAATTTTTTAGAATCGGTTAGCTTTAATAAATTTTCCGAATAATACTTTTGGATGCTAAGCGGAATAACATTGTCGTCTTCCAGATAGTCTTCCAGGTACTTGAAGCCAACACCTGCTTTATAAGCATTCGCAATATTTTTATTGAATTTAACTAACTTGTCCTGTGGGGTGGTGAGTGACTGATCAAGAAACAATCGAGCTACATTTTTGTACCCTAAAAAGTATTGATCATTAAAATCCAGATCTGCTGCATGAAACCATCTTACACCTATTATCTTACTGAGGTTACCTATCATTTTCATTTCTGGATAATATTGCTCTGTATAGGCAATCATCAGATAGACATGAATCGCATCTTTTATCCAGGCATCATATCTGGGATCGATCAATAAGGTATTTTCTATATAGTTTTTAGAAATGGTTTTGAGTTGTTTTATTTCATACTGAAACCCATCGGGGAAAGGGCGGAGGATATCTGGCAATTGGTTAAGACCATATACCGGGCTATTCTTATATTCTTTTTGAGAAGTAATAATTTTTTCAAAAGGATATTTCCCTAAGCGTGCTTCCAGAAAAGTTAGTATTTTGTGAATAGCAATGGATTTTAATTCTGGAGCGATATCTTTTTCGTCAATATTACTGATGAATTTTAGATCGTTAATTTGGTAATCATAAAAAGAACTGTCTTTTTCGATATAAAGATTTGCTTTATTTCGCTGTTTTCCGGTTAGTTGTATGGTTTGTGTTTCTTCCGTTGTTTCATCTGGAATAATATATTGTTGTAATTCACTGTGTATTTTATAAGATGAGGGAAGCCTCATTTTTATATGCAGGTCTGATAACGGATTGTATAGATCGTTTAGGTTTTTATTACTGTAAGTATTCCACTTATTAGTGTATACCGAAGGCGATATATACCAATATTTAAGGCTAAAATCACCATTGTCATGATAGCCATATCGGGTAAATTTATCGCTGGGTAATTTTACGTCATATTGAAGTCTAAAAGCGATCTTTTCTGAAGGAAGTAAGGGGGTGCGTAGTTGAACCTGTACGATATCAGGAACAGAATCATATCGCTTCCACGATGCAATTCTACTATCATCAGCAGTAATAAACTTAATAGCGGTATAGCCTCTTTCATGTTCTTTGGCATAGTGAAAACGCTTTAGGAAATCTTCGGAAAAACGTTTGCCGAGAGGGGTAGTCTTACTGGAAAAACTATTTGCCCAATCGTTTAGATAGAGCGAAGCTAATGTATCATTGGATGTATTGTTGTATACGATTTCTTGTTCTATTTGAATTGTATTGGACTCCGGATATAATGTACTGCTAATCGTGATTTGATGTTGAGAATATAGCGTACATATAAATGCAAAGTACAATAGAACGATATGAAGAAATCTATGGTTTCTCAAGAAAGTAGCAAAAGAAATATTAGTTATTTATTAAGGAGGCGAAATATAGTAGTGTGTTGTTGATAAAAGTCATAAAAATGATTTAATTTTTTTTAAATATATCGTAATTCATTGAACTATTATTTAATAATAACTGTTTTTTGTTAAAACTGTTGCGTTTTTAATAAAAAAATAATGAAATCGTAAATAAAATACAATATCCAAGTATAAATTGCTTTCTGAAGTAAACAGAAAGCAATTTGTGTTTTTTGAAATCTAAAAAGGGATTCGATCCCGGAGGTTTTAAAATACTTTTTTCAGATTAGAAATTAGGACTTAGGTTGTATTTTCCGTAGAACTTATCTAATATTTGTAATACCTCTTCAGGAGTATCTACTAAATGAATAAGATCCAGATCCTCTGGGCTGATATTTCCAAACTTATCTAGTAAAGTGTTTTTTACCCAATCAAGTAGTCCTCCCCAGAAGTCAGAACTTACTAATATGATCGGGAATTTTCCAATTTTTTTAGTTTGGATAAGAGTGATTGCCTCGAATAGTTCATCCAATGTTCCGAAACCTCCTGGCATTACAACAAATCCTTGAGAATATTTGACAAACATTACTTTTCTGACAAAGAAGTAATCAAAATCAAGACTTTTATCACTGTCGATATACGGGTTGTCATGTTGTTCAAAAGGAAGGTCAATATTAAGTCCGACAGAAGTACCACCTCCAAGGTGAGCTCCTTTATTACCAGCTTCCATAATCCCGGGACCTCCTCCGGTAATTACTCCGTATCCGTGATCTACTATTTTTTTGGCAACATCAACAGCCAGTTGATAATATTTGTCATCAGTTTTAGTTCTGGCGGAACCAAAAATGGATACACAGGGACCAATTCTACTCATTTTTTCGAATCCGTTGACGAATTCTCCCATGATTTTGAAAATAGCCCAAGAGTCATTGGTTTTTATTTCATTCCAGCCTTTGTGGTGTTGTTCTTTTCTCATGTGATTTATGTTTAGTTTGCCAGTTCTTTTTTTAGAAATCGGGCGGTATGACTTTTTTTGTTTTTTACAATTTCTTCCGGTGTTCCTTTGGCAATTACTTGACCTCCGTTTTTACCTCCTTCATAGCCTATATCAATGATATAGTCTGCCATTTTTACAACATCCAGATTGTGTTCTATAATTAAAACGGTATTTCCTTTATCTACTAATTCGTTGAGTACTTCCATGAGTACTCTAATGTCTTCAAAATGAAGTCCGGTGGTTGGCTCATCCAGAATGTAAAAGGTATTTCCTGTATCTCTTTTGGATAATTCTGTAGCTAATTTAATTCGTTGGGCTTCTCCTCCTGAGAGCGTTGTAGATTGTTGCCCCAGTGTAATGTAGCCTAAACCAACACTCTGAATTGTTTTTAATTTTCGGGCAATTTTTGGAATATGCTCAAAAAAAGCACATGCTTCGGTAATGGTCATTTCCAATACATCAGCTATTGACTTTCCTTTGTATCGTATTTCTAATGTTTCCCGGTTAAATCTTTTTCCATGACAGGTTTCGCATTCTACATATACATCTGGTAAAAAATTCATTTCGATAACTCGTAATCCACCCCCTTTGCAGGTTTCGCATCGTCCCCCGACAACATTAAAACTAAATCGACCGGGTTTATAACCACGAATCATTGCTTCAGGAGTTTTGGTAAATAAGCTTCTGATTTCAGAAAATACTCCTGTATAGGTAGCTGGGTTGGATCTGGGGGTTCTTCCAATCGGAGATTGATTGATATCGATTACCTTATCAATGTGCTCTAAACCTTTAATACTCTTATAGGGCATTGGTTTTTTTACCCCATTAAAATAGTGCGCATTCATAATGGGATAAAGTGTCTCATTGATAAGCGTGGATTTTCCACTTCCCGAAACTCCTGTTACTGCGATCATCTTTCCTAAAGGGATATCGATAGATACATTTTTTAAATTATTTCCAGTAGCTCCTTTTAGGCTAATCTTTTTTCCATTTCCTTTCCGTCTTTCAGAAGGAATAGGAATTTCTTTTTTACCACAGAGGTAATCAGCTGTTAGTGTTTGGTGCTTTTTTAAGTCAGTAGGAGGACCTTCACTAATAATTTCTCCTCCGTGTTTTCCTGCTTTAGGACCAATATCGATAACGTGATCTGCGCGTTCAATCATATCTTTATCGTGCTCTACGACAATGACAGAATTACCAATGTCTCTTAGCTGAACCAGTGAATTGATCAGTTTTTCATTATCACGTTGGTGAAGGCCTATACTTGGCTCATCTAATATATATAATACCCCGACTAGCTGAGATCCGATTTGAGTCGCTAAACGGATTCGTTGTGCCTCTCCTCCTGATAAAGATTTACTACTTCTATTGAGAGATAAGTAAGTTAATCCTACATCGATCAGGAATTGAATTCGGGTATTGATTTCTTTTAGAATTTCTCCTGCAATTTTTAATTGTTTTTCAGAAAGGTATTTAGGAAGTTCCTTAAACCATTCAGCCAGTTCACTAATATCCATTTTGGCTAAATCAGCTATGTTTTTATCGTTGATTTTAAAATATAGCGATTCTTTTCTAAGTCTGGCCATTTGACACTCCGGACAGGAAATATTATCCATAAATTCTTTAGCCCATCTTTTTAGAGAGGTAGATTCATTGGCATGATAGGTGTTTTCTATAAAGGTGGCAACTCCTTCAAAATCGATTTTGTACTCCTGTGTAACTCCTAATGTTTTACTTTTAATACTAAATTGTTCTTTCCCTCCATAGAGGATAATTTCCATCGCTTCCTGAGGAATACTACTAATGGGATCAGTAAGCTTAAAATTATACCTTTTGGCTATAAAATCTAATTGCTTAAAGGCCCAGTTATTCTTTTTCGGTCCATGAGGAGCTAAACCTCCTGCATGGATTGATTTGGAATGATCAGGAATAATCTTATTTATGTTGACCTCATATAGACTTCCTATACCATTGCATTTTGGGCATGCGCCTTTTGGCGAATTAAAAGAAAAGTTATTTGGCTCCGGATTTGGATAAGAAATTCCGGTAGAAGGACACATTACATTTCTACTAAAAAAACGAGCACTTGATGTATCCTGATCAATAACCATAAGAATATCATCTCCGTGATACATTGCTGTATTGATGGTTTCCATCAATCGTTTTGACAGGTCTTGGTTTTTGGAAATAGCTAACCGATCAATCACTATTTCGATATCGTGTGTTTTGTATCGGTCTAATTTCATACCCTTGGTAATATCTCTGATTTCTCCGTCAGTTCGAACCTTTACAAACCCTTGTTTGGCAATTTGCTCAAACAATTCGCGATAATGCCCTTTTCTGGAGCGAATTACCGGAGCAAGAATATTGATTCTTTTGCCTTCATATTCTTTGAGTATGAGATCTTTGATCTGCTCATCGCTATAGCTTACCATTTTTTCTCCGGTATTATAGCTATAAGCATCGCTGGCTCTGGAGAATAACAATCTCAAAAAATCATAGATCTCCGTAATAGTTCCTACAGTACTTCGAGGACTTTTACTGGTAGTTTTTTGTTCTATCGCGATTACAGGAGAAAGCCCATCTATTTTATCCACATCCGGACGTTCTAAGCCTCCTAGAAATTGTCTGGCATAAGCAGAAAAAGTTTCAATATACCTTCTTTGCCCTTCTGCATAAATAGTGTCAAATGCCAGAGAAGATTTTCCGGAACCGGATAAACCTGTGATTACTACTAATTTTTCACGAGGAATCGTAACGTCTATATTTTTAAGATTATGAACTCTCGCTCCTAAAACCTCTATGTTTTCTTCAGATATTGCCATAAAATTTTAACCAAGAATGCAAAGGTAACTATTTGCGAGCTCTTTGTAAAACAAGATTGTCTTTGTTTTTAATAATGAATACATTACCACATTTGTTGGTTAGAAGAGGAAATGGAAAACATAAAAAATTAATAAGAGGAATCTTTCCTTATCAACGTTAGTAATTACTTGTTTTGAGACTAGGAAAAAGAGATAGCGTATTTTTAGGATGTTAAAATAGCACAGGTAAAAAAACTTTTCATTATCTAATAAAATGAAATAAAATTCTATTAGATGTACACCAAGCAGTATTTTTATATTATTTGTTAGCAGTATTTTAGAGCTGGATTTAAGTTTGTAACTTTGTGATACACAAACTCTTTTGGATTTTATGGCGATTAATACTTACCTGGGGCCGGATTTATTGTTGCCTGAGATTCAAAATTAAAACTTAAACATAATGAAACGTATTGTAATGATAGCCATTGCCTTTTTTACGGTAATGAGCTTTTCGCAAACACAACTACAAAAGCCCAGTGAACTGGTAGCCCAACAAAAATCTTCGGGTTCGAATTTTCAACAAGTCAAACTTTTTACCACCGTAAATGATCAAAAAAGTAATGCTCAACTCCCTAAAGAGCTAAAGGAATTTACCTTGTTTTCTTTTGATCAAAGTGCTATGAAGTCTTTCAAGTCTAAAAGACCTGAAACAATGAACTTACCTATTCCAGGTCAAAAATCATCTATGTCCCTTGATTTAGTTAAGGTAGACATTGCAACAGATGATTTTCAGGCTATAGAAATGCCATCAGGAAAAGTATTGCAAACCAATAGTGATATTGTACACTATAGAGGGATTGTAAAAGGAAAGCCTAATTCTATCGCAGCTGTCAGCTTTTTTGGTGATCAAATGTCAGGAATCATTAGCGTAGGAGAAGAGACTGGTAATATCGTAATGGGGAAGATGGATAATAATAAAAGCCATATCCTCTATAAAGATAATGCGATTAGCCATCTGAACGATTTTGCGTGTAGAATGGAAGGACAAGTAAAAAGCTATACCAAAGAAGAGTTATTTGGAGGAGATACTAATAACAAAGCGGCAGCAAAATGTCCCAGAATATTTTTTGATGTAGGAAATGATATTGTTAATGATAAAGGAGGTAGCCAGGGAGCAACCAATTTTATTCAGGCTGTATTTAATCAGGTAGCAGTATTATACGCGAATGAAAATATATCCATCAAATTATCAGGAATGAAAGTGTGGACATCGTCTACGCCATTTAGTAATCTTGATAATTTTAGAAGCTACAGGAATCAAAATAGCTTTAATGGAGATTTAGGACACTTTGTTACCTATAACTATTCTGGAGGGGTAGCCTGGTTAAGTGCTTTATGTGGCTCTCGTAAGTATGGGTTATCAGGAATTAATAAAAACTATAGCAACGTTCCTACATATTCATGGACAGTTGGAGTAATAGCGCATGAATTAGGACATAATTTTGGATCTAATCATACGCATGCCTGTGTATGGAACGGAAACAATACAGCCATTGATGGTTGCTATACTACAGAAGGAGGATGTGCAAAACCGGCAATTCCTTCCGGTGGAGGTACAATTATGAGCTATTGCCATTTGACAGGGGCAGGAATCAATTTTAATAAAGGATTTGGATCTCAACCAGCAAATGTAATGCGTAATTTCATTAATAGAGCTAGCTGTGTGCAAAGTTGTGATGGTGGAGGATGTAATACAGGAGATCAGGTATCCGTAACCTTTAGAAATAATACAGACTGTACATTAGAGTATTATGAGAATAATACTCGTAAAGGTTCTGCTAATGCGGGAGGTACCTATAGAGCAAATACAAGAGTAGGAAATAGCTGGCAAGCCAAAAAATCGTCAGGAGCTACAGTGGATAATTTCTCAATTGTTTGTAATCAAACAACTTATTCTTCTTCCGGGTCTTGTGGAGGGGGAACAGGAGGTAACTGTGATGGGGTTAGCCCATGGTCAGCAGGAACTACTTACTCCGTAGGAGATCGAGTGACATATAGAGGAAATCTATTTGAGAAAACTGCGACAGGATGGAAGAACTTAGGTGCCTGTACAACTTCAAACGATCCATGTGATGGAGTTAGACCTTGGTCAGCAGGAACTACTTACTCTGTAGGAGATCGAGTAACATATCAAGGTAGTTTATTCGAAAAAACGGCTACAGGATGGAGAAATTTAGGAAGATGCGGAAGTACCAGAAATACCATTGTTTCAATGCCTCCATTAGATGGAGAGATTACAGCTAATGAGTTTAGATTGTTAGCATATCCGAATCCGGCAAATGAATTTATTAATTTAGAAATCAGTAATCTTGGTACAAACTCTTCTCATATCAAAATTAAAGATATGAATGGAAGAGCATTAAAATCTATTGAGTTAAGTACCCCACCAAGTGGAGTAATGACACAAAGGATAGATGTAAGCAAGTTGTCGACAGGTATGTACTTTATACAGGTGACAAATACTAAGAAAACAATTACTAAAAAGGTATTTATCCAATAAAAGGTAATTAAAAATAATTTACACGGCCCTGAAAAAGCTGTCTTTTTATAAGACAGCTTTTTTTTTGTAAATATATGTATAGATATAGGGGGCTTGAATTAATTGTAAATTAATGAGTTAAGTTGCTTTGTTTGTTAATGTGTAATAGGATTAAATACTCTAAAGGGAAGAATAGACAAAATAAAATGCTGTTTATATGAATTCAGCCAGTATATTAATACTATTTAGTGGGAGTGTTTTAGGTCAGGTTTTTAGTTCGTAACTTTGTGGTACACAAACTCTTTTGAATTTTTTCCATAATCGGTTTATGGGGCCAGAATTATAAAAAAGGTAAAAATTCAAAAATTAAAACTTAAAATAATGAAACGATTTGTAATGATTGCCATTGCCTTTTTTACGGTGATGAGCTTTTCGCAAACACAACTTCAAAAACCCAGTGAACTGGTAGCCCAACAAAAATCCTCGGGCGCGAAATTTAACCATGTAGAGCTTTTTTCTTTAAGTGACCAACAAAAAAGTAATGTAGAACTCCCTAAAGAACTGACTGAGTATTCCCTATTTACTGTTGATGAAAGTAAAATGAAGTCAATGAGAGGAGATTTTCCTGAGACAATGAATATTTCTGTACCAGGACAAAAATCAGCCATGTCATTAGACTTAGTAAAAGTAGACATTTTTACTGATGATTATCAGGCGATAGAAATGCCTTCAGGGAGAGTGTTGCCACGTAATAAAGATGTAGCACACTATAGAGGAATTGTAAAAGGTAATTCTAATTCTTTAGTAGCTATTAGTTTTTATGGTCAAAAAGTAGGAGGTTTTATCAGTGTAGGTGGTGAACACGGTAATATTGTTTTAGGAGAAGTAAAAAACAGTAAAAACCACATCATTTATAAGGATAAGCAGATGGGGCATTTATATGAACTTGGATGTCAAGTAGAAGATGATGCCAAAGGGTATACTGCAGAAGACTTAAAAGAGCCTTCTAATAGTAAAGCTGCAGCTAAATGTGTAAAGATATTTTTTGATATCGGACGTAATGTTGTAAATGATAAAGGAGGAGCTCAGCAAGCAACTAACTTTATGCAAAGCTTATTTAATCAGGTGATTGCACTATATGCGAATGATAATATTGCATTAAAATTATCTGGAACAAAAGCTTGGACAACAAACACACCATTTAATGCAGATGGTCAAAATATGAGTAGAAACTTAGATAACTACTTGGCATATTTAAATCAAAATGGTATTAATGGTGATTTAGGTCATTATGTATCTTATGGATTAGGTGGTGGTATCGCCGGAGGATTCGGAACCTTTTGTAACTCCAGACGTAGAGGAGCTATTTCAGGAATAAAAGGATCTTTCAGTAATGTACCTACTTATTCTTTTGATGTTTTCCTTCTTTCTCATGAAATAGGACATAATGTTGGATCTAGACATACGCATGCGTGTGTATGGAATGGAAACAACACTGCTATTGACGGGTGTGCTGGTCGTGTAGAAGGTAATTGTCGATTACCAGGACTTCCTTCAGGTGGAGGAACAATCATGAGTTATTGCCCACAAACAAGTGTGGGAGTGAACTTTAACAAAGGATTTGGAACACAGCCTAAAAACGTTATTCATAATGCTATTGCCAGAGCAAGTTGTTTACAGTCTTGTGATGGAGGTGGGTGTAATACAGGAGATCCGGTATCTGTAACCTTTAGAAATAGCTCAGACTGTACACTAGAGTATTATGAGAATAATGTTCGTAAAGGGTCAGCTAATGCAGGAGGTACCTATAGAGCAAATACAACAGTAGGAAGTAACTGGCAGGCTAAAAAGTCTTCCGGAGAGACTAAGGATAACTTCTCTATTACATGTAATCAAACGGAATATACCTCTTCAGGATCCTGTGGAGGCGGACCAGGAGGTAATTGTGACGGGGTTAGACCTTATACTCCAGGTACTGTGTATTCTATAGGAGATCGAGTTACTTACAGAGGAAGCTTGTATGAGTTAACAGCTTCCGGATGGAGAAACCTAGGACCTTGTACATCTACAAATGATCCTTGTGATGGAGTAAGACCTTATTCTCCAGGTACAGTATATTCTATAGGAGATAAAGTTACTTACAGAGGAAGTTTATATGAATTAACAGCTTCTGGATGGAGAAGAATTGGTACTTGTGGAGGATCTAGAAATGCGTTCTCTACTGAGTTCACATCATTTGATGATCTGGATATAGCTAAGGAATTTAGTATCAAAGCATATCCTAATCCAGTTGATGATCTTCTTACATTAGAGATAAGTAATCTTGGAGTTAAATCTTCTCATATCAGAATTAAAGATATAAATGGAAGAACATTAGAAGTTATGTCATTAGATACACCACCAGATGGTTTAGTGGTAAAAACAATTGATGTTAGTAAGTTATCTGCAGGAATCTATTTTGTTCAGGTAACCAATACAAAACAGACGCTCACTAAAAAGGTTTTTGTGAAATAATCTTTTTAGAAAATATGGTCCCATAATAGAAAAGGCGAAGTATATACTTCGCCTTTTTTACGGTTTAACAGTAATTTTTGAATATTTAATAATTATGAAAGTGTTGTTAACAAAATATCGTGTTAAGAAAATTTCATTTTAGTTAATGTTATGATATAGTACTAGATATCTTCTTTTTTGTAGGAATAGTTTTACTAGTTTCGCCCGAATTTTAGCTAGTTGAGTTAGTTAAAAAATTATGAGAAAGTGAAATACTAAAAACATAAAAACACACAAAACATGAGATATTTAGTAATGCTGATAATAGGCTGTCATGCAGTCATAAATGCGCAGAGTACTTCAATGCGTATTCAGGAGCGAATACACCATGAAAAAAAGATAGGAAGTTTATTTGAAGAGGTTGATATTTTTGCAAAAAAAGAGATTTCTGAGAAAAGCAACCCAATACCAAATGAGCTTAAAAACTACACTTTGTTTTCTTTCAAAAAGAGTTCTTTAAAAAAACTTATAAATAAAGAATTAAGAACAATACGTCTGAAAATACCAAGAGGAGATTCTTCAATTGATTTGGAATTAATAAAAGAAGAATTAGTTTCAGATGATTTTAAAATTGTAGAGATGCCTTCTGGCAAAGAATACAAAATAGATCAAAATAAGACATATTACAGAGGTATTGTAAAGGGGAAAGAAAACTCTGTAGCTGCAATAAGTTTGTCAAATAATAGTGTATCCGGTATTATAAGTGTTGAAGGGGAACAAGGAAATATAGTAATTGGCGCTTTGGATAAGAGTAAGGAGTATATCATATATGAAGATAAAGACTTGATCAAATACCAAAATTTTTCGTGTGATGTACAAGAACGCGTGGAAAAATATACCGAAGAGCAGCTAAATTATGAACGACAATCTTCAGCTAAGAATGGTAGTGTAAAAAGATGTCCTAAGATATTTTTTGATGTAGGTTTTTCCATATATAAGCATAAAGGTGGAGTAGAAAATGCATCTTCTTTCATACAGAATGTGTTTAATCAAGTAGCTGTTTTGTATCAAAATGAAGGAATAACATTGAAATTATCAGGAATTAATGTTTGGACACGACCTGAGCCTTTTTCAGGGATAGATGCATATACATATTATAAAAACCGTCATGGGTTGAATGGAGATTTAGGGCATTATGTAACATATAATCATTCAGGAGGAGTTGCCTGGTTACAAGCTTTATGTGGTCCTCAGAGATATGGAGTCTCCGGAATTGAAAGTAATTATCAAAATGTACCTACCTATTCGTGGACAGTATCTGTTATAGCTCATGAGTTAGGGCATAATTTTGGTTCAGATCATACACACGCTTGTGTGTGGAACGGGAATGATACTCCTATCGATGGTTGCCAGCCTCCGGAAGGTTATTGCAGAAGAGGTCCGATGCCAAGAAATGGGGGAACTATTATGAGCTATTGCCACCTGAATTATAATGTAGGAGTAAACTTGTCTAAAGGGTTTGGTAGACAGCCTGGCAATGTCATACGGTATCATATTGATAATTCTCATTGTGTTAAGAACTGTGATACTACAGATCCGGGAGGAGGAGATTGTTCTGTGGGAAGTTCCGTAAAAGTAACGTTTAAAAACACTACCCAATGTCGTGTGCGATACGTTTCTGATGAAAACGGAGTGTTGACACCAAGAGACTTTGTTGATCCAGGGCAAACAGTATCCTATGTTACTAAAATTGGTGTAAACTGGTTGGTGAAAAAAACATTTACCGAGGTAGTGGAATCCTTTGTTATAAAATGCGGAAAAGTGATGTATGAAACACAAGCTACATGTTCTTCGAATCCTAATGGGTGTGAAATAGGAGATCCGGTAGAGGTAACTTTTATGAATAATACTAATTGTACCGTAAGATTATTTTGGTATAATGAGGGGTATCTTGTTCCTAAGACATATGTACGATCTGGAGAAAGAATCCGTTATACTCCTTTCTCAGGTACCAGATGGGTTGTTAAAAAATCTCCGGTGGATATTATAGCAGATTTTACAGTTACCTGTAATGAACGGAATTTTGTGGTGCAGGGGAACTGTTTTAGGTCTGTACAACTGAGAAAGATAAGAAATACTAAAAAAGTAGTTATATACCCGAATCCTGTAGGGGATGTTTTTGAAATAGAAATAGCACTGACTAAAAAAGAAAAAAAAGAAGTTATTATCAAGAATGAAACAGGAAAAATAGTTAACCGTATTGATGTGGTTGCTAACAATCAGGGGATTGCAAAGAAGAAGATTTATATGAACGGTTTATCAAAAGGGATTTATTTTGTTTCCATCAAAATTGATGGGCATGAGATCGTAGAAAAGATTGTCAAAAACTAAATTATTTTCTTCAACGGATAGAGTAAAGCGAGGGAGTCCCTCGCTTTATTTTTGGAAAGATTTCTCCTTCTAAAAAAACAATTTTAAAAATAAGATATTGTTATTATTTTAGCTTAAAAACACAGAAAAAATGATATTAGGAATAGGTTCCAGAATAAAACATCCAACGTATGGATTAGGAGTGGTAACAAATGTAACATCCAGAATGTATTGGGTAACTTTTATAGATAATGGGTTGGAAACAATTGAAATAGAGGATGAGTTTGAGGTTATAGAAGGAGTAGAAGATGAGGTGGATAGTGTAAGTTTTAGTGATGTAGAACGAATCCTGAGGGATGTGTTAAAGCGCTATAGTGATGTTTCAGAAATTGTTCCGATAGCAGATAAATGGAAGGGTGGTAATCTTATTTTAGAACCTGGAGATACTAATTTATCCCCTAAGGAATTGCCAATAGATACTTTCTTTCATAAAATAGTAATGGTGCGTGATAGATTACGGGTGATGGAACAAAAAATTAATAGTTCTGGATTAGATGAAAAAGAGAAAATAGATCTACAGCAGTATATAACCAGAATATATGGTAGCTTGACAACATTTAATGTGCTTTTCAAAAACAAGTCACAGAATTTTGTTGGTAGCAAAAGTAAATAGTAGCTGGCAGCAGATAAACTTTTCTTGATAAATCATTATGAAATATACAATTTATAAAAAAGCAGGATTACTTTTAGGTCCTTTAGTATACTTACTATTGATGTTACAACCGTATGAATTGGTTTCTCCACTTGCGGATAAGGTTGTATCTGTTGCTGCCTGGATGGTTATTTGGTGGATATCAGAAGCTGTTTCTATTTCTGTAACAGCTTTTTTGCCTTTAATACTATTCCCGTTATTAGGAATTTCTGATATAAAAGAGGTGGCACAGAGCTATGGTAGCCCTATTGTTTTTTTATTTTTTGGAGGATTTGTAATGGCATTAGCATTGGAGAAGGTAAATCTGCATAAAAGAATAGCACTGTTTATTATCCGGTTGACAGGGACAAGCCCTAATAAAATCATTTTGGGGTTTATGATTTCTACAGCTTTTATGAGTATGTGGATTAGTAATACTGCTAGTACAGTAGTAATGTTACCTATGGCATTATCCGTTATTCAATTACTGATTAATGATGAAGATGGTTTTACTAAGAATGACAGGAATTTTGCATTGAGTATTATGCTGGGAATTGCATTTTCTGCTAATGTAGGAGGTGTTGCAACCATTATTGGAACTCCTCCAAATTCTATTTTAGTTGGTTTTTTAGAAAATGAATATCAAATAGAAATTTCATTTATCAATTGGATGTTATTAGCATTGCCTTTTTCTGCGGTAATGATTAGTGTCGTTTATTTCGTTGTCGTAAAATGGATGTTTCCGAATCATTTAGATCATTTCGATGGATCGGCAAGTGTATTAAAGGAAGAAGCAGAAAAGTTAGGGAGAGTGAACCCTACAGAAAAAAAAGTGCTTTGGATTTTTTGTATTGTCATTTCTTTATGGATTAGTCGAACAGGGATTAATGCTACTTTTCCAGGTTTACACCTTACTGATACCGGGATTAGTATGATTGGTGCATTGTGTTTATTTGTGATTCCTTTTGGTTTTTCTAAAGGAGAATTTGCACTTCAATGGAGGGATACAGAAAAATTACCTTGGGGAATTTTGATCTTATTCGGAGGAGGATTGGCATTAGCTAGTGGTTTATCAAAAGTTGGAATTATCCAGGATATTGCATCATTAATTTCTACATACACAGGAATTAGTAGCTTATTAGTAGTGTCGTTGCTTATTGTGGTTATGTTGTTTATGACTGAATTAATGAGCAATGTAGCATTGGTGGCTATTTTTGTACCTGTAGTAGCTGGAATTGCAGCAGGAATGGGAGAACCTATATTATACATGTTGATCCCGGTCACAATGGCTGCAAGTTGTGCGTTTATGCTACCAATGGCGACACCTCCGAATGCTATTGTATTTGCCAGTGGTTATGTTAAGGTATCAGAAATGGTTCGTGTAGGGTTTATCTTGAATGTAATATCAGTTACCTTATTGATTGTATTGTATAAATTTTATATCAGCTTGTTTTTCTAATCATTCCAGGCTTTGAGGTTACTGATGGGTATTCCAAAACCTAAAATTTTATGTGTTGATGAAAAGTAAGCACCACTATCTGTATATGTCCAGTTTTCCCAGGTAGCTTCAATTCCTCCAATAGGTAGTATGGATGCCCACATTATAAAACTAGTCGGGAGGTATGCATCATTATATTTCCATAGATAAGAGTCTCCTGGGGTTAATCCCCCGGCAGTATAAGTAACAAGGAGTCCTTTGCTACCATTTTCTAAAGAAACTACTTTTCTGGTTGTGCCTTCATCAAATAATTTATGGGGAGCAACAATCCAAAAAGAGTCATTATAGAAATATGTTAATGCTTTTTGTAAGATTTCTTCTTTTATAAGTGAGGTGAAGGGAATGTTATTTTCAAAAACAGTACTTTTTTTCAGATTATTAAGATGTAGATTAACTTCATAGTCACCCCATCTTACATCTACAATATTCATTTTTTTGTTCCATAAATAATGGTGCTTGTTTAAGAAAGTCCATTGTATGTAATCTGTATTTAAGTACGCTGTATGATGTACAGCATCTTGTATTTTTATGGCAATAGTATCTGCTTCATTACCAGGAGTCCCTTCTGGGATTTTTTTATGCAAAGAAACATAAATAATACCAGCAGTTGCTAACAAAAGAACAAAAAGACTTCCTAAAAAATATGCGACAAGTTTGATAAGTCTTTTTTTCAATTGAGTATGGTTTAAGAGTTTATAGTTGCTCTTAAAATTATTCAAAATTGATTAAATAACCAATGTCACCAATGATAATTATGTTGTTATATTACCGTAGTATTCGAATGATTTTTGTATTAAATCATTGGGAACATTACAGTTATAAGTGGCTTCTCCGATTTTGTTTAGCAATACAAAATAAATAGTGCCGTTTTCATTTTTCTTATCGTGAATTAATAAATTGATGATTTCTTGCTCATATTGCTTAGGGATTGATACTTTGGGAAAAGTTTGCAAGATAATTTCCGTGATTTCAGACAGTGCTTCCTTGGAGAGGTCTAACAGATGATGAGATAAAAAACCTTCCATGATCATACCTATAGCAATAGCCTCTCCATGCAATAATGTAGGAAGATCAGGGTGAGTTAAGTAAAAAGATTCTATCGCATGCCCTATTGTATGACCGTAGTTAAGGAATTTCCTTATATTTTGTTCTGTAGGATCTATGGTTACAATCTCATTTTTGATGATAACAGAATCGTAGATAAGGAGATCGAGATCTTCAGTAGTAAGTTTCGAGAGATCACTCATTTTTTTCCAATATGTTTGATCTTTGATCAGACCGTGTTTTAACATTTCGGCCAGACCACTTCTCATTTGTTCTGCGGGCAATGTTCCTAGATAGTTCGTGTCTACAAGTACCATTTCAGATTCACTGATGACCCCCACCATATTTTTAAGGTTCCCTAGGTCAACTCCTGTTTTTCCTCCTACAGAAGCATCTACCATAGATAATAGTGTAGTGGGGATATTGATGTAATTAATTCCTCTTTTGAAAGTACAGGCTACAAAACCACCTAGATCTGTAACAACACCTCCTCCAAGATTGATCAACAGACTTTTTCTATCAGCTCCAAGCTCAGAAAGTACATTCCATACCCCGCTACAGGTTTCAATCGTTTTATGGATTTCCCCTGCCTCAATTTCAATTACTTCAATGGAGTAGCTTTTTTCTATTTTACTCATAAAGGTAGGTAAGCAGTACTCATGGGTATTGCTGTCTACTAAAATAAAAATAGTAGAATGATTTGCTTTTTCCAGGTAGGAATTTAAGGCAGTATAACAGTCTTCATTAAAGTAGACAATAGAGTCTTTAGAAACTATAGGTTTCATAGATTGATATTAATTTTAAGAAGGTGTGAAAATAAATAGAATTTATAATAAAATAAACTTTCAAGTTCTATATTTGCAGATAATAATCCAAACATATGAAATTGTCATTTGTTTGGGTGTTTTTTTGATAAACACATAAAATTTTTAACCCTAGGAAGACAAAATTGTTATTTTGATGAAACAAGTAAAGATTTTTGATAATACGGAAACAGCTTTTGCATTAAAAAGCGATTCAGAATTAGAGAGAGCTTATTTTCTTTTTAAAATGATTTCTAATGAACCATTGGTACGCATAGGAACGGCGGTAACAAATTTTGCGTTAAAAGCACATTTACCTGTTCAAGGGTTAATCAGAGCGACCGTTTTTGATCACTTTTGTGGAGGTGTTAATGAATCAGATTGTATTCCCGTGGTGGATAAAATGTATGGAAAAGGAGTTAGTTCGGTATTGGATTATTCAGTAGAAGGAAAAGAAGAAGAAGCACAATTCGATAGCGCGTTGGAGAAAATTCTGGAAATTGTAGATTTTGCAGCTGATAAAAAAGCAATTCCTTTTGGAGTATTTAAACCGACTGGTTTTGGAAGATTCTTGGTTTGGCAGAAAATAACCGAAGGAGAAAAATTAACAGAAGAAGAACAACAGGAGTGGGAGCGTATTGAAGCGCGTTTTGATGCTGTTTGTAAAAGAGCATATGATGCAGATTTGCCATTGCTTATTGACGCAGAAGAAAGTTGGATGCAGGATGCGGCAGATGATTTGGTCGCTAAAATGATGAAAAAATACAATAAGGAAAAAGCAATTGTTTATAATACCTTGCAGTTATATCGTCATGATAGATTAGAGTACCTAAAACGATTGCATGAAGAAGCACGTGTATACGGATTCAAGATAGGGATGAAGATAGTTCGCGGCGCTTATATGGAAAAAGAAAATGAGCGAGCAAAAGAAAAAGGATATACTTCGCCAATCTGTGTAAATAAAGAAGCGACAGATGTTAACTTTGATACGACATTGCGTTATATTTTAGATAATATTGAAGATATCTCTGTGTTTATAGGGACTCATAATGAGCATAGCACGGTGTTGGCAATGAATATTATGGATGAAAAGGGAATTACTAAAAATGACCCTAATGTTTGGTTTGGTCAGTTGTATGGAATGAGTGATCATATCAGTTTTAATGTCGCGGCAGAAGGGTATAACATTGCTAAGTATTTGCCATTTGGTCCGGTAAGAGATGTAATGCCGTATTTGATAAGAAGGGCAGAAGAAAATACCTCTGTAGCTGGACAAACAAGTAGAGAGCTTGATCTTCTTTCCAGAGAAAAGAAAAGAAGAAAATTATAAGTTATATGAACCTGAATCAGGTAACAGTTCCATCTTTAAATGTAGAGCAATCAGTATCATTTTATAAAAAGTTGGGGCTAAAACTAATAGTAGAAGCATTGCCTAGATATGCTCGTTTTGAGTGTCTCGAAGGCGATGCTACTTTTTCCGTTCATTTGGTAGACTCTTTATTATCAGGAGAAGGAGTAATTGTTTATTTTGAAACAGAAAGACTGGATGAGGAGGTGAAAAGACTTATTGAAGCAGGGATATCCTTTGATGAGTTGCCAACAGATCAGTCTTATTTGTGGCGCGAAGCAAGACTCCGGGATCCGGATGGGAATCGGATTATTCTGTTTTACGGAGGCGTCAATAGAAAAAATCCTCCCTGGAGAATTAATTAAGAGGCATGTGTATAGATGAAACTTATAAAGGTGTTGATTTTTCTGTTCAGAAAATGAAGGGGACAGAATATGATGGATGTGTGTTTGATACCTGTATTTTTTCGTCACATAATTTTTCGAATATTTCATTTTTAGACTGCACCTTTGAGAATTGCAATTTTACACAAGTGGTGATGAAAAAGATAGCACTTAAGGAGGTAATTTTTCAGAATTGCAAGTTAGTAGGAGTTGATTTCTCTGAGGTAGATGACTTGTTGTTCTCTGTGATATTTAAAAATTCTACTTTGGAATACAGTACCTTTGTTTATAGAAAATTAAGGCATACAGTTTTTGATAATTGTAATCTCACGGAGGCAGATTTTTCTAATGCAGATCTCACATCTTCGGTATTTAAGAAATCTAATTTGGAAAATGCGGTTTTCTCGGAAACAGTTTTAGATAAAGTAGATTTTAGGGAAGCGTATAATTATCAGGTTAATCCTCAGAATAATTCTCTGAAAAAAGCAATATTTTCAAATCAAAACTTACAAGGGTTACTCTATCCATATGATTTAATCATAGAATAATAATTATAGTGTAGTAGCCGCAAGAATTGCTTCGTGTAATCGGTCGATAATAATCGGAATCTCTATTTCATTAAAAGAGGCAAAGCCCAGGCGAATACTATTGTGACCTGAATTGATCATATCATATCTTTTCCAGTCACTTATGTATAATTTTCTTTTTTTTGCTTCAACAGAAATAGGTTCCCAATTGTATTTTTTATCCAGGGTTACCCAAATCGCCATTCCTCCATTAGGAATATCAAAAGATAAATAGTCACTCAGCTTATCTTTTAAGAGTTTACAGAATAAATCCCTTCTTTGTTTGTAGATTTTTATTACCTTATTACAGTGACGTTGTACATCGCCAACCTTAATCATGGTAGCTAGGGTTTCTTCTAAGAGAGTGTCTCCTTGTCTATCGATGATTCGTCTTAATTTGGCAGCTTCGAGAATAAAATCTTTGGGAGCGACCAAATATCCTATTCGCATAGCAGGAGCTATTATTTTTGAAAAAGCTCCGATATAGATTACATTTCCATGATAATCATTACTGGCTAATGGAAGTATAGGAGAATTCTCATAATGAAAGTCATAATCATAATCATCCTCTATAATTGCAAAGCAATATTTTTCTGCTAATAACAATAAATGCATCCTTCTTTCTGCAGAGAGGGTAACGGTAGTAGGATGATGGTGATGAGAAGTTACATAGACAGCATCTACTTGTTTTTTCTTACAAATCATCTCTAATTGCTGAGTGTTCAGCCCGTTTTGATCAACTTTTATGCGTTCAATTTTTCCATTGGAATATTCGAAAGTGTTATCTGCGGTACTGTAATTTGTTGCTCCGACAACAATTGTTTTTCCTTGCTGTAGCAGAAGTTGGCTAGAGAGATAAAGCCCCATTTGACTTCCTCTGGTAATTAAAATATTGTCAATTGTAATATCAAGCCCTCTACTTTGATTTAAATAAGTGACTAAGGTTTTTCGCAATTCTTTATTTCCATAGATAGAACTGTACCCCAGTAGTTTTTTGTGGTATTCCTTTTTACTGATATTTCTATATGTTTTTGCAATCTCATCGATTGGAGCTAATCGATTGTCGGGAACACCATCACCAATCAAATAAAAGTCATTTTCGAGAGAAAGATCTGTATCATCAATGTACGTATTGTGAAAAAAATCAAAACCAGAAAGCTGTTTTTTACTTTTAGCATCGAACGAAGAATTTAAGTTTACAGGAGAAATAATAGGAAGCTCGCTATTGATAAAAGTTCCTTTGGATGGAATGCTAACAATCCAGCCTTGAGCAATTAATTCGTCAAAAGCAGCTACCATTGTTTTTCTATGAATCCCCAAAATATCAGCCAATCTTCTGGAGCCGGGGAGTTTGGTGGAAGGAGGGAGTTTGCCAGCTCTAATGAATGAAATGATTTGATCACATAATTGTAGATAGATGGGTCTGTTGTTTTTGCGATCGATGGTGATACTATTTTTATATGGAAACATAACCGGACTATTATAAAATTAAAAACTGGGGTAATGTAAGAGTCCACAAAGCTATTATTTTTGTAATGAATTTAAAAATAAAACTATGTGCAATCATTCAGTTTCAGCATTAAATAAAGTCGTAAGAGGGTCCAAGAGAGCAACATATGAGAAGGATACAGTGTATCAAATTTTGGATGATACCTTTATGTGTAATATTGGATATGTATGGGAGAACAATGCAATTGTTATCCCTACTGCCTATGGAAGGGATAAGGATATTATATATATTCATGGTTCTTTAAAAAACAGGATGATGAGAGGTATTTTGGAAACGGGAAAAGTATGTCTGTCCATAACACATTTAGATGGTTTGGTATTAGCGCGTTCTGCATTTCATCATTCTGCGAATTACAGATCAGTAAATGTTTTTGGATCAGTTAGAGAAGTTCAGGATGCTGATGAAAAAATGAAAGCATTAGAATGTATAATGAACCATATGGTTGCAGGGCATTGGGAGAGTGTACGAAAACCTAATAAAAAAGAATTCGATGCTACCTTGGTGATTGCAGTAACAATAGATACAGCTTCTGCTAAAATAAGAGCCGAAGGAGTGATTGATGAAAAATCGGATATGAATTCTGATTATTGGGCAGGGGTTGTTCCGATAAAACAAGTTGCCGGGAGACCGGAATCAGATGAAAAACTGGCCGAAGGAATAGTAATTCCTGATTCTGTATTGACATATGTAGCGAATAATAGATAATATAAATCATAAGTGAGGTGGCATTAGAAATAAGAAGAGCAACGCATGAAGACGTGAGTAATATTTGTGAGTTCGGAAGAAGAACGTTTGATATAGCATATAGAAAATTGTTTAAAAAAGAAGCGATTCTGGATGATTATTTAAAAACGGCATTTTCTAAAGAAAAAATAACTAAGAGTGTAGCAAAAGAAGAAAATAACTATTGGGTAGTATATATAGAAAATCAGCTTATTTCATATGCCAAGGTAAAAACAACATCTCCTTCAGTGTTTATTGATGAAAAAACAGGAGTAGGTAAACTGCAAAGAATATATGTATCACCGGATAGTATAGCTCAGGGGATAGGAGGAAAGTTACATCAATTTATATTGGATGAGCTCCAGCAGGAAGGGCTTACAAAAGTGTGGTTGTCAGTGCTAAAAATAAACACGAAAGCAATTCGGTTTTATAAAAAATATCAATACCGGATAATTGGAGAGCATCTTTTTACTATTGGAGATGAAGTATTTGATTTTTGGGTGATGTGTAAAAAAATACCATGATTTAATCGATATTCGAAATTTACATACTTTAGAACTTACCCCGCCAATGCTTTGAGGTGTTGTGGTAAGGGAAGCATGTTTTATGACTCCCTGAAGGAAGCTGCTTTCAGGGATTTTTTTATATTATTTTATAGGAGTTATATGTTGTATAGTGGCGGTAGAGTCACAATTCCGAACAAGCATCTCAATCTCTTTTTCGTTGATGAAACCTTCTATAAAATATGTTTTGCAAGAGTCTAGTTTGGTATTGCTTTTGGAAAAATTCACATTACCATCGTTCAATAAAACAGAAATATCAGCAGTATCGATTTCCTTAGCCTGTATTTTAGATAAAACACTTGGGGAAAATGCCCTTTCTTTTATTCTTATGTTTTTTAGAACACGGGCATTCGGTCCATATGCACAAGAAGTTTTCTTTCCTCCAAGAAAAAAGAATAACAAAATAATACCGATTGCAAATCCTCCTAAATAATATCCAATTCTATGTAGTAACTTCATGGTAACTGCTTGTATAGCGATTGGCGCAAAAGTAATAAAAAGCAGTAGTTTTTATAAGCTTATTTTTAGAATTAAATTCAGGAATTGATCAAACTAGTTTTTAGATGATTAATAAGTTGATATCTCTGTAAGATAAATCAAACCAGTCTGCAACAGATTTGTTCGTTAAAATTCCTCTGTAAAAATAAAGACCACTTTTGAGACCTTTGTCGAAACGTACGGCATTTTCTACTCCTCCTTCTTCTCCTATTTGTAATAAATAAGGGGTGAAAATATTACTGATAGAGGCAGATGAAGTTTTGGCATACCGGGCAGGAATATTAGGTACACAATAATGGATAACACCGTGTTTTTCAAAAGTAGGATTGTCGTGGGTTGTAACTTCACTGGTTTCAAAGCACCCACCCATATCAATGCTAACATCAATAACAATCGCTTTTGTTTTCATTTTTTCTATCATCTCCTCAGAAACAATAATAGGCGATCGGTTTTTTCCTCGAACAGCACCAATAACTACATCACATCTTCGCAATGCTTTGATGAGATTTTTAGGTTGAATAGTCGAGGTGTATAAGGGTCTTCCCAGATTGGTTTGTAAGCATCTCAATTTTGTAATAGAATTATCAAAAACCTTGACATTTGCTCCTAATCCAATAGCGGATCTTGCAGCAAACTCACCAACAGTTCCTGCTCCGATAATCACTACTTCTGCAGGAGGAACTCCGCTGATATTACCCATCATAAGACCTAATCCTCCTCTGCTGGCACTACTCATTAACTCAGAAGCGATCAGTACAGCAGCTGTTCCTGCTATTTCACTGAGAGCTCTCACTGCCGGATATGCACCATCACTATCTCTGATAAACTCAAAACCTAATGCTGTGATGCGTTTTTTGGTAAGTGCCTGAAAGAAACTTTTGGATTGTGTTTTTAATTGTAAAGCTGAAATAAGTACCGTTTGTGGATTGATTAATTCCAGTTCTTCCAGAGAAGGAGGTTCAACTTTTAGAAGAATGGGACATCCGAAAACCTTTTTTCTGTCATTTGTGATCTCTGCTCCGGCTTCACTGTATTCTCTATCAGAAAAACTAGCGCCAATACCTGCATTGGTTTCCAGAAGTACTCGATGACCATGACTAGTAAGTGCGGCAACAGCATCTGGTGTCAGACATACACGTTTTTCTTGATAATGTGTCTCTCTAGGAATACCTATAAAGAGCTTGCCTTTTTGTTTAGCTACTTCAATCATCTCTTCCTGAGGAAGTAGTTGTTCTTTGGTGAAGGGAGAACTCGGTTTGTTCATTAGTCTAAAATTGAATATTCCAAATTACGAATAAAAAAGGTTAGAAACCAAATAGAAAATTCTATTTGGTTTTATGAAAGTAGTATTTTGTATGAGTAATTTATCGATTTTCGGGGTTTAGTTTTTATTGCGTTGCCACCATTTACTCTTATCAATATAATTCAGTTCTGTCAGGTCAATATTGTGTATTTTATCAAATATCTTGACTCTGATAGTATATGTTACGCACAATATAAAGACAAGACAGGGGAGCAGATAGTATATTTCGTCTGTTTTATTGAGTTCCAAATCATCAGTAATAATTGATATGATCTGAAAAGAATACAAGATGATTGGAATCAGGATGACTTTGTGCCACCAGTGTTTACAAGTGAAATACCAGAGTGTGAGAAGAATTAAAGGGATGAATTTACCCATTAAGACCCAAATAAAAACATGAACGCTTTCATAATATTTACTTTGATAAGTAAAAAAAGAAGTCTCCCAAATTTTTCCTTCAGGAAAAATATCGCTTATATAGAATAGAAACGGAATAAATGCTATAATAATAGCAATGGTACTACTTGTGTCTAGGTACTTTGATTTTGCTTTTTTCGATGAATTGTGATTGGTTGATTGAGTTGTCATTTTGATGGATTGGGGTTGTTGTGCTAGAAATAAGTTGTTTTGATGATATTACATTGATCAAATTTATACTCATTATGAAATACAAGCCCTTAATGATGATTAAATTGTTCATAGTATTAAATTATTTAATGTAATTAGTGTGAAAAAGAAATACACAAATATGAAATTTGAATATTCCGGGGGTACATCAATAATGTATCTGTTAATAGGTTTTTTATGCCTATTCGTTGTTTAGGTGTTTTTTAAAGTAAATGTTTTTTACTTGTAAAAAGACACGAATAAAAATAGTGTTTAATTTTTATATTAAAAAAAGTTTTTATGTTAAATTTTTTAATGATAAAGATGAATTCATATAAAAAATTAGAAAATAATAGCTCTTTTTTGATTTGGTAAGGTGTTGATTTGTATTGATCTAGTGTTTTGAGGAAGTAAGTTTTTTATTTTGTCGGGCCATTCGATAAATATCCAGCTATCGGTGTTTAAATATTCTTCAAACCCGATATCGTAGGCTTCTTCTTCATCATTGATTCGGTAAAAATCAAAGTGATAAATAACAGAATCTGTTCCCTCGTATTCATTGACTAATGAGTACGTAGGGCTGGTGATGGGCGAAGAAACACCAAGCTGTTTGCAGATTTCTTTAATGAGGGTGGTTTTTCCTACACCCATTTCTGCGGTAAATAAAAGTACTTTAGAATCACTGTCTTGAATGATTTTAGACGCTATATCAGAAATTTCTTCTATCGTATACTCTAGTGGTGCTTTCATTTAGTAGTAAAATTGCTGTTTCAATTCAATTAAGAAGGAGATAATCCTTCTTAATTGATTTTTATACAATAATAGTATTATCTAGGTTTTAGTACAATAAATGGGATAATCATTTCTTCTAAAGAAACGCCTCCATGCTGGTAGGTGTTTCTGTAATAACTAACATAATGATTGTAGTTATTAGGATAAGCGAAGAAATAGTCTCCTTTTGCAAAAATAAAAGAACTACTCATATTGATAGAAGGAAGATGTATTTTTTTTGGGTTTGTAGCAGATAAGACTTCTTTCTCCTCGTATGTCAGGCTTTTTCCGGTTTTGTATCTGAGGTTAAGACTGGTGTTTTTATCTCCTATTACTTTGGATGGGTTTTTTACATTGATTGTTCCGTGATCGGTAGTGATTAATAGTTTAAAACCTAATTGCTGTGCCTGTTGTATCATTTCTAATAAAGGAGAGTTTTTGAACCAGCTTAGTGTAAGGGATCTATAGGATTTGTCATTAGAAGCCAGTTCTTTTATAACTTCCATTTCTGTTTTGCTATGAGATAACATATCTACGAAATTATATACAATAACAGTCAGGTCGTTGTCTTTTAATCCTTTGAAATTAGAAGCTAGTGTTTTTCCAGAACGCTCATTGGTAATCTTGTAATATTCATGTTTGATGTTTACCCCTAATCGTTGTAGTTGTGCAGTAAGGAATTCATTTTCGTTCATGTTTTTTCCTCCTTCATCAATGTCATTAAGCCATAAATCCGGATGTCTTTTTTCCATCTCAGAAGGCATTAAACCAGAAAAAATTGAATTACGTGCATATTGAGTAGCGGTAGGGAGAATACTATAATAAGAAGTTTCTTCTTCTTTCTTGTAATAATTATTTACTACAGGTTCGAAAGCTTTCCATTGATCATATCTCAGGTTGTCAATTACTACTAAGATGGTGGGTTGCTCTTTGGAGATTTCAGGAATAACCTTTTTTCTGAAGAGTGTGTGCGACATTATAGGAGCATCTTCCGAATTGTTAAACCAATCCTCATAATTTTTTTGAACAAACTTAAAGAATTGAGAATTAGCTTCTACTTTTTGAGATTCAAGAATCTCAAACATTCCGGAATCCTCAATATCCTCTAATTGCAATTCCCAGTAAAGTAGTTTCTGGTATAAATCTGACCATTCTTCAAAACTATTAACCATCGCGAGGTCCATTGCTATTTTTCTAAACTCCTGTTGGTAATTAGCCGTAGTTTTTTCAGAAACAAGACGAGAGTGGTCCAGGTTCTTTTTTAAACTCAATAGAATTTGATTAGGATTCACAGGTTTAATTAGATAATCAGCAATCTTACTACCAATGGCTTCTTCCATTATATACTCTTCTTCACTCTTGGTAATCATTACGACAGGAAGACTTTCATTTTTTTCTTTTATTTCAGAAAGTGTTTCAATACCTGATAACCCCGGCATATTCTCATCTAAAAAAACGATATCAAAATTGTTATTGTCCAAAATCTCGATGGCTTCGGTTCCACTTTGACATTTGGTAACTGTGTAATTCTTTTTTTCTAAAAAAAGGATGTGTGGTTTTAACAAGTCGATTTCGTCGTCTACCCAGAGAATTTTTATTGCGTTCATGTAGGATTTATGTTTGTCGATTAATGATTTTTGTGCGTTAAAATAAATTTAATGCCTAATCATATTCATATTTTGTATCTAAATGTGTTATATGAATGGCATATATGTATATTTGTTTTGTAAAAGTAAAGTAAACTTGAAAAAAAGAAATAAACTAAAAATATTTAACGATCCAATTTACGGTTTTATTACAATACCAAGCGAACTAATTTTTGATCTGTTAGAACATAAATATTTTCAGCGACTTAGGAGGATTAGTCAGATGGGATTGTCCTATCTGGTCTATCCGGGAGCACATCACACCAGATTTCACCACGCCCTGGGGTGTATGAATTTAATGCAGAAGTCAGTCAATGCTTTGCGGTTTAAAGGCGTTCTTATTTCCGAAGAAGAAGAGGAAGCCTTGTATATTGCCATTCTATTACATGATATAGGTCATGGTCCGTTTTCACATGCTATGGAACACAGTATCGTAGAAGAAATTAATCATGAGTCTATATCACTCATGTTTATGGAGGCAATAAATAAAGAGTTTACAGGCAAGCTGACTCTTGCTATTCAAATATTTAAAGGAGAGTATCACCGTAATTTTCTGCACCAGTTAATTTCAGGGCAATTGGATATGGATCGATTGGATTATCTGAAAAGAGATAGTTTTTATACGGGAGTTGCAGAGGGAAATATCAATAGCGAACGTTTGATTACAATGCTTACTGTAGTAAATGATGAATTGGTAGTAGAGGAGAAAGGAGTGTATTCTGTAGAACAATTTTTATTAGCCAGAAGACTCATGTATTGGCAGGTCTATCTGCATAAAACAGGTTTAGTAGCCGAAAATATTCTGATCAGAGTGCTAAAAAGAGCCAAAGAGCTAACGGAATCTGGAATGGAGTTACAAGCAAGTCCTGCGTTAGCGTTCTTTCTGAAAAACAAAATTACCAAAGAAAATTTTTTAGAAGACGAATTAGATACTTTTTCAAAACTGGATGATTACGATATTATTTCGGCAATGAAGGAGTGGAGTGTATGTGATGATTTTGTTTTAAGCAATTTATCCAGAATGATTATAGAGCGGGATTTATTGAAAATAAAGATCAAAAAGAAACCCTTTGAAAAGAATAAGTTAGCCAAGCACATCAAAAAAATAACGAAAGATTATGAAATTTCTGAAGAAGAAGCTCGTTATTTTGTCTTTTCAGGTAGTATTTCTAACCAAGCCTACCATCAAAATAAACAAAACATAAATATCTTGTATAAAAATAGAAAAATAGCTGATATAGTGGGTGCTACAGATCAATTCAATTTAAAAGCATTATCAAAACCTGTTACAAAGCATTTTATCTGTTACCCAAAACAAAAAGATTAATACATTTTTTATACTTTTGCTAGAATGATTTTTACAGCCACACAAATTGCGGGTATTCTTAATGGAGATATCGAAGGAGATGAAACTGTCGAGGTATCTAAATTGGCCAAAATAGAAGAAGGAACAGAAGGAACTTTGACTTTTTTGTCTAATCCTAAGTACACGCAATATATTTATTCTACAAATGCGTCTATTACGATAGTGGATAGAACATTTAAAAAAGAGTCCGAGATACAAACTACCCTTATTAGAGTGGATGACGCTTATAAGGCATTTTCTCAATTATTAGAATACTATAATATGGTGAAAATGAATAAAAAAGGGATAGAACAACCCTGCTTTATTTCAGAAAGTGCCAAATATGGAGAAGAAATCTATCTGGGAGCTTTTTCATATATAGGAGAAAATGTTACCATAGGAGAAAATGCAAAAATATTCCCTAACGTTTACGTAGGAGATAATGTAACGATAGGAGATAATGTTATCGTATTTGCAGGAGCGAAGATTTATTCTGAATCTATAATAGGTAATAATTGTGTTATTCACAGTGGTGCTATTGTAGGAGCGGATGGATTTGGTTTTACCCCCAATGAAAAAGGAGAATACAGTAAGGTTCCACAAACAGGAAACGTTATTATAGAAGATAATGTAGATGTAGGAGCTGGAACAACCATAGATAGAGCTACATTAGGATCTACTATTATACGTAGAGGAGTTAAATTGGATAATCAGATTCAAATAGCCCATAATGTAGAGATTGGAGAACACACAGCTATTGCCGCTCAAACCGGTATTGCAGGATCTACCAAAATAGGAAAACATTGTCTGATCGGTGGGCAAGTAGGAATAGCAGGACACCTGACAATAGGAAATAAAGTAAGAATTCAAGCGCAGTCTGGAATTGGGAGAAATATAAAAGATGACGAAGCGATTCAAGGGTCACCAGCGTTAGGATATTCTGATTACAATAAATCATACGTACATTTTAAAAATTTACCTAAGATAGTAGATAGGTTATACGAAATAGAAAAGAAGATTAATATAAAAGAATAACGCTGTTGTGACTAAGCAAAGAACTATTAAACAAGAAGTAACTCTAAATGGAGTAGGGCTTCATACAGGTAAAGAGGTAACATTAACTTTTAAGCCGGCACCAGCTAATCACGGTTATGCTTTTTGTAGGGTAGACCTGGAAGGTTCTCCTGTGATAGAAGCAGACGCCAATTATGTTGTAAATACCCAAAGAGGAACAAACCTCGAAAAAAATGGAGTGAGTATCCAGACATCCGAGCATGTTTTAGCAGCTTGTGTAGGATTGGAAATTGATAATCTTTTAATAGAATTAAATGCTTCAGAACCTCCGATTATGGATGGTTCCAGTAAGTTTTTTATTGAAGCTCTGGAAAAAGGAGGAATTGAAGAACAAGATGTAGAGCGAGAAGAATATGTTATAAAAGATGTGATTTCCTATGTCGATGAAGAGTCTGGAAGTGAGATTATTGTAATGCCTTCTGATGAGTATCAGGTAACAACAATGGTTGATTTCGGAACTAAAGTACTCGGCACTCAAAATGCATCCCTAAAACGTCTTTCGGACTTTAAAAAAGAAATATCAGAAGCGAGAACTTTTAGCTTTCTTCATGAACTGGAAATGCTATTAGAGCATGGGTTGATCAAAGGAGGAGATCTTAATAATGCTATCGTATATGTCGATAAGGAATTGAGTCCTGATACGATGGAGAAATTAAAAGAAGCATTTGGAAAAGAATCAATCTCTATAAAACCTAATGGAATTTTGGATAACTTGACATTACACTATCCAAATGAAGCCGCAAGACATAAGCTATTAGATGTTATTGGAGATTTAGCCTTGATAGGAACCCGTATTAAAGGGAAGATAATAGCAAATAAACCAGGACACTTTGTCAATACTCAATTTGCAAAGAAACTGTCTAAAATCATCAAAATAGAAAAGCGGAACAAGGTACCTCAATTCGATCTTAATCAACCCCCGTTAATGGATGTGAATAAGATCATGAATATGTTACCGCATCGATATCCTTTCTTATTGGTGGATCGTATTTTGGAAATGTCAGATAAGCATGTTGTTGGGTTGAAAAACGTAACAATGAATGAGCCGTTTTTTATTGGTCATTTTCCTGGAGCACCTGTAATGCCAGGAGTACTTCAGATAGAAGCAATGGCACAAACAGGAGGGATTTTAGCGCTTAGTACAGTTCCAGACCCTGAAAATTACCTGACGTATTTCATGAAAATTGATAAAGTGAAATTTAAGCAACAAGTGTTGCCAGGGGATACGCTGATATTCAAGTTAGAATTAATTACTCCAATTCGTAGAGGAATTTGTCATATGCAAGCTTTTGCATACGCTAATGGAAAATTAGTAACAGAAGCGGAATTAATGGCACAAATAGTAAAATCAAAATAAAGAAAAGAAGATAGATGAATCAACCTTTAGCATACGTTCATCCCGGAGCAAAAATAGCCAAGAATGTAGTGATTGAACCTTTTACTACGATTCATAATAATGTGGAGATAGGAGAAGGGACATGGATAGGATCTAATGTGACAATCATGGAAGGTGCCAGAATTGGAAAGAACTGTAGTATTTTTCCTGGTGCTGTGATTTCTGCTATTCCGCAAGATAAGAAGTTCAATGATGAGGATACGATAACAGAAATAGGCGATAACACTACTATTAGAGAATGTGTCACTATTAACAGAGGAACTACCGATAAGATGAAAACCAAAATTGGTAGTAACTGCTGGATAATGGCATATTGCCATATTGCTCATGATTGTATTATAGGAGATCATTGTATCTTTTCTAATAACAGTACATTAGCTGGTCACATTAATGTAGGAGATCATGTAGTACTTGCAGGAATGGCAGCAGTGCAGCAGTTCTGTAGTATAGGAAATCATGCTTTTGTTACCGGAGGATCTTTGGTAAGAAAAGATGTACCTCCTTTTGTGAAGGCAGCAAGAGAGCCTTTATCTTATGTAGGAATTAATTCCATTGGATTAAGAAGAAGAGGTTTTTCGACAGAAAAAATAAGAGAAATACAAAATATATATCGAATTCTTTATCAGAAGAATTACAATAACACACAGGCAGTAGCTATCATAGAAGCAGAAATGGAAGCAACACCTGAGCGAGATGAAGTGTTAGAGTTTATCAAAAACTCTCAACGAGGTATAATGAAAGGATATTTCTCCAATTAAAAAAGATAATAAACTAGAAAAATATACAGAATGGCGACTACTAGTGATATTAGAAATGGATTGTGTATCAAATACAACCATGATATTTATAAAATTGTTGAGTTTTTGCATGTTAAGCCAGGGAAAGGACCTGCTTTTGTAAGAACTAAATTAAAAAGTGTAACTACAGGTAAGGTAATAGATAATACCTTTTCTGCAGGGCACAAAATAGAAGACGTACGTGTAGAGACACATAAGTTTCAGTTTTTATACGCAGAAGGTGATACCTATCATTTTATGAATGTAGAGGATTATAATCAGATTACACTTCAGAAATCTACCTTAGATGCTCCTAAGCTGCTAAAAGAAGGAGAAGTTGTAACAGTTATTATTAATTCTGAAGATCAGATGCCGCTTTCTGTAGAGATGCCTGCAAGTGTTATTTTAGAAGTAACAGCAACAGAGCCTGGGGTGAAAGGAAATACAGCGACAAACGCTACAAAACCAGCTACTGTAGAAACAGGTGCGGAAGTTATGGTCCCTCTTTTTATTAATGAAGGAGATAAGATCAAAATAGAAACAGAAAAAGGAACCTATAAAGAAAGAATTAAAGAATAGGTAACTCCCTTTTTAATATAATATGAAATTCCCCCAAGTACATACATTAGAGCAAATTGCTACAATAATTTCTGCTGACTTTGTAGGTGATGCCTCATTTCCCGTATATGGAATGAATGAAATTCATGTGGTAACTCCCGGAGATATTGTTTTTGTAGATCACCCAAAATACTATGACAAAGCGCTAAAAAGCGCTGCTACTGTAGTATTGATTAATAAAAAAGTAGATTGTCCGGAAGGGAAAGCGTTGTTGATCTCAGATGATCCGTTTAGAGATTTTAATAAATTGACTACCTTTTTTAAACCTTTTGAACAAGCAAGTCATACCATATCAAAATCTGCCAAAATAGGAAAAAATACCATCATCCAACCAGGAGCTTTTATTGGTAATAATGTGGTAATAGGAGATAATACAGTGATACATGCGAATGTAAGTATTTATGACCATACTATTATAGGTAATAATGTGACTATTCATTCAGGTACGGTCATCGGTTCAGATGCCTTTTACTACAAAAATCGACCAGAAGGATTTGATAAACTGGTATCAGGAGGTAGAGTAGTGATAGAAGATAATGTGGATTTAGGTTCTTTATGTACAATTGATAAAGGAGTAACAGCAGATACTACTATAAAAAAAGGAACCAAAATCGATAACCAGGTACATATTGGTCATGATACTGTAATAGGAGAAAAATGTCTTATTGCTTCTCAAGTTGGAATTGCAGGATGTGTGGTAATAGAAAATGAAGTAACCCTGTGGGGACAAGTAGGAGTTATTAGTGGAATTACTATTGGGGAAAAAGCAGTAGTCTATGCGCAATCAGGAATAGGAAAATCCTTAGAAGGGAATAAGAAATATTTCGGAAGCCCGGCAGATGATTCTAGAACGAAATACAAAGAGATTGTCGCATTAAAACAAATCCCTAAAATGATGGAGGGATTAAAGGAAAAAAAAGAATAATTTTTCCAGGTAATATAAAGATTTTACCTGGAGAATAGTAATAAGTAAAATAGACTGAGTTGTTTTTAAAAAATTACATAAAATAATTTGGTTTTCATTTTAACTATAGTTGTCAAAAACGTATTTTTGGTAACTTCAAAAAAACATTAAAAATCATAACGCAATGAGTGTTTTAGTAAATAAGGATTCAAAAATTATTGTTCAAGGATTCACAGGAAGTGAAGGTACTTTTCATGCAGGACAAATGATCGAATACGGAACAAACGTAGTCGGAGGAGTTACTCCTGGTAAAGGTGGACAAACACATTTGGATAAACCTGTTTTTAATACAGTAGCTGATGCCGTAAAAGAAGTAGGAGCAGATACTACTATTATTTTTGTACCGCCAGCTTTTGCAGCAGATGCAATTATGGAAGCAGCAGATGCTGGGATCAAAGTAATTATTACTATTACTGAAGGAATTCCTGTTGCGGATATGATCAAAGCTGCAGATTATATAAAAGATAAAGGATGTAGATTAATAGGACCTAACTGCCCTGGAGTTATTACTCCTGGAGAAGCAAAAGTAGGAATTATGCCTGGTTTTGTTTTTAAGAAAGGAAATGTAGGAATTGTTTCTAAATCAGGAACGTTGACATATGAAGCTGCAGATCAGGTAGTAAAACAAGGATTAGGAATTACAACTGCGATTGGTATCGGAGGAGATCCAATCATTGGAACAACTACTAAAGAAGCAGTAGAATTGCTTATTAATGATCCAGATACTAAATGTGTTGTTATGATTGGTGAAATTGGAGGTCAGTTAGAAGCAGATGCCGCAAAATGGATTAAAGAAAGTGGCACTACAAAACCTGTAGTTGGATTTATCGCAGGTGAAACTGCTCCAGCTGGACGTACTATGGGGCATGCAGGTGCGATTGTAGGAGGAAGTGAAGATACTGCAGCAGCTAAAAAAGCAATTATGAGAGAATGTGGAATTCACGTAGTAGATTCTCCTGCTGAAATAGGTAAAAAAGTAGCAGAAGTTCTGGGATAGAGAACATTATAAGATTATAAAAAGTAAAGCTCACTTGGATAACAAGTGGGCTTTTTTTATCCTCTAATAAAACGTTAATTTTTTATTAAAAAAATATTAATCTTGCTTTATGGAAACAAAATTATTCGATTTTTGGCCGAAACTATAAAGAATAATATGAAATTTTTAAAAATTACTTTACTCTCGGTGCTGACATTATTACTTAGTCACTGTAAGGACGCACCTACAATAACAGAAACAGTGACAAAAGTTGCTGTTGAGCAACATACAGATCCTTCGGGATTTACCTATGAAACTGTAACAAATGACCCTACGGGTTTAAGGTTATATACCTTAGATAATGGCTTAAAAGTATATTTGAGTCAAAATGATGAAGAACCAAAAATTCAGACATACATAGCAGTAAGAGCTGGTTCTAATTATGATCCTAAAGAAGCAACGGGGCTTGCACACTATTTAGAACATATGGTGTTTAAAGGAACAGATGAAATAGGAACTCAGGATTATGAAAAAGAAAAAGTATTGCTTCAGGAAATATCTGATTTATATGAGGAACACAGAAAAGAAACTGATCCCGTAAAAAAGAAAGAAATTTATAAGAAGATAGATGAAGTATCTCTGAAAGCTTCCGAAATATCAATTCCTAATGAATATGATAAAATGATAAGCTCTTTAGGGGCAGAAGGAACCAATGCGCATACATGGTTTGAAGAAACAGTATATAAAAACAAAATCCCTGCAAACGAATTAGACAAATGGCTAAAAGTAGAAAGTGAACGCTTTAGTCAGTTAGTATTGCGTCTATTTCATACAGAGTTAGAGGCTGTATATGAAGAGTTTAACATGGGGCAGGATAATGATTTTAGAAAGGCATTTGCAGCAATGTTAGATGGATTATTTCCAAATCATCCGTATGGGCAACAAACAACAATCGGAACATCTGATCATTTAAAAAATCCATCCATGGTAGAAATACATAAGTATTTCGATAAATATTATGTCCCTAATAATATGGCAATGGTAATGGTAGGAGATTTCGAGTTTGATGAAACAATCAAAAAGATCAATGATACGTTTGGAGCATTAAAGAAAAAAGAAGTTGAACATCCTGTATTGCCTAAAGAAGAACCGATTACGGCACCAGTGGTCAAGGAAGTATTCGGACCAACTGCAGAATATGTTTCTCTGGCATTTCGCTCAGAAGGGATTGGAACTAAAGAAGAGAAGCTATTGACATTAGCTGATATGATCCTTAGAAATGGAACTGCCGGTTTAATAGATTTAAACCTAAATCAAAAACAATTAGTACAAAGAGCAGCCTGTTTTACAACTTTTTTGAATGATTATGGTTTTCATGAGTTCACAGGTAGTCCTAAAGCAGATCAAACATTGGATGAAGTAAAAGATTTATTACTAGGAGAAATTGAAAAGCTAAAAAAAGGAGCCTTTGATGAATGGATGATTTCTGCTGTAATAAACGATTTGAAATTAACACAGACGCAGCAGTATGAGAATAATACAGCCCTGGCATCAGCATATTATAATGCGTTTATTCATCATGAGGATTGGAAGGATAAAGTTGCTTTTTTGGATGAGTTAAAAAAAATATCCAAACAAGAGCTGGTAGATTTTGCTAATGCATTTTATAAAGATAATTACGTAGTTACTTATAAAAGAAAAGGAGCGGATAAAAATATCACCAAGGTAGAAAATCCAGGAATTACCCCAGTACAATTAAACAGAGACAAACAATCTGGGTACTTACAGGAATTTACGGCAATAAAAAGTGCAGATTTAAAGCCTAAATACGTAGATTACAAAAAAGAAATTAAAGAAGAAAAAACTGAAAGTGGATTAAATGTTGCTTATATAGAAAATAAGAATAACGATTTATTCTCTCTTAATATCATATTTGATATGGGGCAGAATAATGATAAAAAAGCGGCATTAGCAGCTGGATATTTAGACTATTTAGGGACAGATAAATACTCTCCGGAAGAGCTGAAAAAGGAATTTTACAAATTAGGTATAGATTATTATGTAAGTACGGCTGCGGATAAAACCTATGTTGGAATTTCTGGATTAAAAGAAAATTTAGATAGTGGTTTGGTGTTATTAGAACACTTATGGTCGAACGCAGTACCGAATCAAGAAACATATGCTAAATATATAGATAAAATAGCTAAAGGTAGAGAAGATGGAAAAACACAAAAAGGAAATATCCTTTGGTCTGGTTTAATGAGTTATGGAAAATATGGAGAGAATTCACCTTTGAGAAATGTCTTTAAAATAAAAGAATTACAAGCGTTTGATCCACAAGAGTTGGTTAATAAAGTAAAAGAATTAAAGAATTACAAACAACGTATTTTCTATTATGGGAAGGATGTGGCAGCAGCAATTGCTTCTTTGGATAAGAATCACATCATACCAGAGAATTTACTGGAGTATCCAGAAAAAACAACCTATGTAGAAAAAGAAACAGGAGGTAATGTTTATTTTGTGGATTATGATATGGTACAAAGTGAAATGTTGTTTTTGGCTAAAGGATCAGAATTTGACCCGGCAAAAATGGCAGCATCCAGATTGTTTAATACATATTTTGGAAGTGGACTTTCTTCGATTGTTTTTCAGGAGATAAGAGAATCGAAATCATTAGCGTATGCTGCTCAGGCAGGCTATAGTACAGCAAGTAAAAAAGAAGATTCGAATTATGTGTATGCATATGTAGGTACACAGGCAAACAAAATGCCTCAAGCGGTGGATGCCATGATGGATTTAATGACTAATATGCCAGAAGCAGAAGAGCAATTTAATGCAGCTAAAGAAGCTACCTTGAAGAAAATTGCAGCACAGCGAATTACAAAGTCTAATATTTTCTGGACATATGAATCGTTGAAAAAGAAAGGAATAGAGAATGATAATAGAGAAGAGATTTATAATACAATCAAAAATATGACATTAGCTGATCTCAAGAAATTTTTTAATGAAAACATTAAAGGAGAAACGTATAACGTTATGGTGATTGGAAATAAAAAAGATGTCAATATGAAAGCATTATCCAAACTAGGAAAAGTTCAGGAAATGAATATTGATTATCTTTTTAATTATGAGAAAGATGATACAAATGTAAAGCTGTAATATAGTTATTTCTTTCAATAAAAAAATAGATAAACCCCGCAAGAAAACGCGGGGTTTATTGTTGACCACAACATAGTAATTCTTATCTTTGATATCTTTAATAAATAAACACAAATAAAAATAAAGCGAATGAATCTCTTACAAGGTAAAACAGCTATTATTACTGGTGCAAGTCGAGGAATCGGAAAAGGAATAGCACAGGTTTTTGCTAAGCAAGGTGCCAATGTAGCATTTACATATAGTTCTTCTGTAGAAGCAGCCAATGAATTAGAAAAAGAATTAACAGATTTAGGGGTAAAAGCAAAAGGGTACCAAAGTAATGCAGCCGATTTTGCGCAAGCACAAGACTTAGTGGCAAGTGTTTTAGAAACATTCGGAAGTATTGATGTCCTAATCAATAATGCAGGAATTACCAAGGATAATCTATTGATGAGAATGGGAGAAGAGGATTTTGATAAAGTGATAGAAGTAAACCTCAAGAGTGTATTTAACATGACGAAAGCGGTTCAGAGAACCATGCTGAAACAACGCAAAGGAAGTATCATTAATATGAGTTCTGTTGTAGGAGTAAAAGGAAATGCCGGACAGGCTAATTATGCCGCATCTAAAGCAGGAATCATTGGGTTTACGAAATCAGTAGCATTAGAATTGGGATCTAGAAATATTAGAAGTAATGTAGTTGCTCCTGGATTTATAGAAACAGAAATGACAGCTAAACTAGATGAGAAAGTTGTCGAAGGATGGACAAGTGCCATCCCGTTAAAACGCGGAGGAACCACAGAAGACATTGCAAATGCATGTTTATTCTTAGCTAGTGATATGAGTAGTTATGTTACAGGACAGGTACTTCAGGTAGATGGAGGAATGTTGACTTAATATATCAGGAGTATATTTACTTGTGGATTATATTCAAAGTTTTTGAGATCTTTGAAGTTTTAAATAGTAACTTTATTAGGTAGAATATAACCAGAGGTTATACAATTTAAAATCATAAGAATTCACAGATGCAGATACAACAAATAATATTGATTATAGGAGCTGGGGTACTAGCCTTATTAATAGCTCTTTTTCAATACTTATACAAAGCAAAAAGCAGATCTAGAAGGAATCTGTTTTTTGCTTTTCTTCGTTTTTTAAGTGTTTTTTCTTTATTACTACTTTTAATAGACCCTACATTTACACAAAACACATACATCAATGAGAAACCAACCTTATTGGTAGCAGTTGATAATTCATCTTCTTTAAAACACCTGAAACAAGATCAAATTTTGCAGAAAATGGTTCAGGAGTTAAAAGATAATACATCACTTAATGAGCGATTTGATATAGATTACTATGCGTTTACCGATGCCTTAAAAGATTCTCTGTCACTGGATTTTACAGGAAAGCAAACTAATATTTATAATACGATCGATGAGTTAAATCAAATTTATAAGAGTAATATAGCTCCTGTCGTATTGTTAACCGATGGAAATCAAACCTATGGGAAAGAATACCAATTCAAAACGACAAAACATACACAACAGGTGTTCCCGGTTATTCTAGGAGACACTACCATCGTTGAAGATTTAAAAATAGAACAGCTAAATGTAAATAGATATGTATATCTGAAAAATAAATTTCCGGTAGAGTTGATCCTTTCATATTCAGGAGATAATACGATCACTACTAGTTTAGAGATTCTGTCAGGTACCAGGAAAATCTACAATACGACTGTTTCCTTTTCTAAGGAAGAAAACTCTAAAGTTATAAAAGTAACCTTACCGACAATACAGCCGGGGGTGTTTGAATACAAAGCAAGACTGGTTCCTTTAGATCAGGAAAAAAACACTATTAATAACACGAAGAATTTTGCAGTAGAGGTGATCGATCAGAAAACAAATGTGTTATTGGTGAGCAGAATATCACATCCTGATTTAGGAGCTTTAAAAAAGAGTATAGAAAGCAATGAAAGAAGAAGTGTTACTATTGTCAAACCATCAGATATAAGTAAGCTAGATGAGTATCAACTGATCGTGATATATCAGCCAGATGCTACTTTCAGAAAGTTATATGAAGAGTTAAAGACAGTTAAGAAAAATGTTCTTACGATTACAGGAACAAAGACAAACTGGAATTTTCTAAACCAGATACAAGCTAAATATACACAGGCGATAACCGGACAAACAGAAAACTATACCCCCAGATTTAATGCTAACTATTCCGCATTTTTATTAGAAGATATCGGATTTGATAAATATCCGCCATTATTAGGAAATTTTGGAGATATACGAATAAACGTTGCACATGATATTCTTTTGTATAGAAGTATATCCGGAATAGAAACAAACTTTCCGCTACTATGTAGTTTGGAAGACAATGGAATTAGAGAAGCAGTACTGCTGGGAGAAAATATTTGGAGATGGAGAGCAAATGACTTTTTGTTGACGAACAATTTTGAGAGTTTTGACAATTTCCTGGGTAAATTGGTTCAATACCTGGCATCAAATAAAAAGAAAAGCAGGTTGACCACATATGCAGAACCTTTCTACTATGGGAATACTAACATAAAAATAAAGGCAGCTTACTTTACTAAAAATTACGAATTTGACAGAAGAGCAAGTGTAAGCATTCGAATAGAAAATAAAAACACCAATTCAGTAAAGGAAATTCCAATGCTTTTGAGAAAAAATGCTTATCAGGTAGATGTTAGTGACCTGCCGGCAGGATCGTATACTTATTCAGTTCATGTAGCAGGAGAAAACCTGTCCAGGTCTGGAAACTTTACCGTATTAGAATATAATGTTGAACAACAGTTTCTGAATGCAGATGTAACAAAGTTAAAACAGTTAGCGACTAATACAGGTGGAAAAAGTTACTATATACATCAAAAAAATCAGTTGTTGGATGACTTGATACATGATGATAGGTATCAGATAATACAAAAAAAAGAGGAAAAGGTCATCTCTTTAATAGATTGGAAATACCTGGTGCTGATTATTGTTGGCAGTCTTGCTATCGAATGGTTTATGAGAAAGTATAACGGACTTATTTAAATAAAAAATAACTAAAGAATATATTATAATGGAAAAACTACCAAAAATAGGCGTGCCGATTATTGTTTTACTCGTATTGGGAGTAATCTTTGTGTCTAAATCTACAGTGACAATAGGTTCAGGAGAAGCAGGAGTTTTATATAAAACATTTGGAGGAGGAGTAGTGACTGATGAAGCTCCCCTGGGAGAAGGGTTTCATTTGGTGGCTCCCTGGAATAAAGTAATAGTGTATGAGGTAAGACAGCAAGAAGTGTTTGAAAAAATGCAGGTATTGTCCTCTAATGGGTTGGAAATTAAATTGGATGCTTCGGCATGGTTTCAACCTAAGTATGATAAATTAGGATTGTTGCATCAGCAAAAAGGAGAAGATTATGTGAGCAGAGTTTTATTGCCTACAATTCGTTCTGCTGCCAGAAGTGTAGTAGGAAGATATACTCCAGAACAGTTGTATTCTAGCAAACGAGATGCTATCCAGAAAGAAATTTTTGAAGAAACAAAAAAGATCGTAGAGAATCAGCACGTACAGTTAAATGAAATCTTAGTTAGAGATGTAACACTTCCGGCTACAATTAAGGATGCGATAGAAAGAAAACTCAAGCAAGAACAAGAAGCATTAGAGTATGAGTTTAGATTAGAAAAAGCTCGAAAAGAAGCAGAACGCCAGAAAATTGATGCCGAAGGAAAGGCAACGGCTAATACTATTCTCAATGCTTCATTAACAGATAAAATCCTGAAAGAAAAAGGAATACAGGCTACATTAGAATTGGCAAAATCTCCAAATGCCAAGGTGGTAGTTGTAGGATCAGGAAGCGATGGAATGCCTTTGATTTTAGGGAATCAATAGGAAGTTAACCCAATGATATACTATAAAAAAAGGCGGTCATATGACCGCCTTTTTTTACTGCACGTATCCTTAGTTTTTATCTTTGAGTTTAGAAGCCTGTTTTTTCCAGTTATCTCGCTCTATTCTACCTGGGAAAAATTGAATTAATTCTGTAACAGTTTCTATATCCTGAGATGTAAATCTACTTATTTGGTCAAAAGTATAAATACCAATACTATTTAACTTCTCTTCTATAAAAGGACCAATTCCATTAATTAGTTTCAGATCATCCTTTTGCGAAGCATCTGCGCGACCAAAACTTTCAAAGTTTAATTTAGGAGTTTCTGCTGGAACGATATCTACAGGAGTTCCCTGACGATCTCTCGTTTTGATAGCTTTAATACTGTCATCGCTCTCGATATCAGTAGAAGCTGTAGTAGAGAATGTAGTATTAACCGTCTTATATTTAGTGTTTTCTAAAGTTTCTTTTTCTTTAAGACATTGATCTAATGCCGACTTGTATTTCTTTTTAAGGGACCATCTGGATAATAACCATCCTAATAAGAAAGCTAGGAACAATAATAATAGCAGACACCACCAATTTGCTTCTTGTAAAAAATTAAACATATTTCTTTAAGTTATTTAGTTAACAATTATTTCAATTCTTCTGTTTTTATTACGATTTTCCGGAGTATCATTAGGTACGATAGGGTCAGATTCTCCTTTGGATTGTGTAGTGAGTTTTTCTGAAGGAATCCCACGACTAACAAGATATTTTTTTACATTATTAGCTCGTTGTTTTCCAAACCAAAGATTATCTTCTTCTTCTCCGATATCATCAGTATGCCCTATAATGTTCACCTTTTTTTCAGGATATTTAACCAGGTAGTTTTTTAATTCGATTGCATAACTGGAGAGCGTAGCGTCGGGTTTAAAATCTTTTTGACCAAAATTGCTGTATAAAGTTTTATTGGCTATACTCTTTTCAATTTCATTAAGTCGATCCTTGTTGCTTACTTCATGAATTTCAAAAGTGATCCCTCCATTATATTTACCTTCATCATTATAGGTGTAATCATGTAGTTTTGATTTTGTGAGAATACGATCAGCATTAATCCCTCCGGTGATAAATAGGTTTTTTACAAAATTAGCTCTATCCAGTCCTAGTTGTTTTCCAGAATCCTGTTCTTCTTTTGTTTCAAAACCATAGACAATGAGTTCCTTGTCCAGGTTTTTACCTAAATAATTCGCTAAAAGATCATTATATCCATCAGCACTACTAGGGATGCATACACTGTCGTTTGTTTTGAGAATTTGTAACTGTTCCGGATATCTGAAAATATCCTTGCCGAGATGGTCTTTTATAAAGAAACCATTCGCCAGTTTATTGGCAAGTGCGATACTGTCTTCATAAGCCTTTTTCTTACGAGCTTCTTCAGCAGGATCAGGTTGGTTTTGTACGGTGGTAATACTACTATTTTTTTTCACAGAACACCAGTCACAGGAATAGTACCACCACATTCCTAAGCAGGCAAACAGTAAAAAAATTAGCAAAGAGATAAAGTTTTTCATAAATAGTTGATTAGCATTTGCCTTTTAAAGTTATAAAAATGTTTATAATCAACCTATATAAATGGTTAAATTTTAGATTTTTACAAGGAAAAATAGTTGAAATTCACTTTTTTTAGATTAATGGTAATTATCTAAATTTATTTTTATATGTTTGCTCTGTAATTAACAAGAAAACATGACAGCATTATTTTTACATCATCATCATTTTACTTCTTCACTCGAATGAGGTAAAGATGATATGTGTAAAAATTAAACATATTTTAAAAACCCGTTTGAGTTGTTCAAGCGGGTTTTTTTATACACTCTAAATTCCGGTTGAACAGCAAAGACGATAAATCAGATAAAATGTCTAAAATTAGAATTGCTATTCAAAAAAGCGGAAGACTTAATCAAGATTCTGTTCAGATTTTAAAAGATTGTGGTATTTCCATTGATAATGGGAAGGATCAATTAAAAGCAGAAACAAGAAATTTTCCGATGGAAGTAATGTTTTTGCGCAATGGGGATATTCCACAATACTTAAGAGACGGTGTAGTAGATATTGCGATTATTGGCGAAAATGTTCTTGTAGAAAAAGGAGAAGGGATTGAGATAGCAGAACGATTGAATTTCTCTAAGTGTAGAGTATCCCTGGCAATCCCCAAAGAAGTAGATTATACAGATATTAATGACTTAACGGGAAAAAAAATTGCCACATCTTACCCGAATACAGTTAATTCATACCTGGCTGATAAAGGAATAAATGCCGAATTACACCAGATTTCAGGTTCCGTGGAAATAGCACCTAATATAGGTTTAGCTGATGCGATCTGTGACATTGTTTCTAGTGGAAGTACTTTGTTTAAAAACAATCTCAAAGAAGTAGAAGTCATGCTAACCTCAGAAGCCGTGTTGGCAGTATCTCCTCTGATAAGCTCAGCATCGAAAAAGATTTTAGACAAACTACGCTTTAGAATACAGGCAGTTTTAAAAGGAAGAACTTCAAAATATGTTTTGTTAAATGCTCCGAATGAAAAAATAGATAAAATTGTAGCAATCCTTCCGGGCATGCGAAGCCCTACAGTGTTGCCATTAGCACAAGAAGGATGGAGCTCTATACATACTGTCGTAGAAAAGAATAAGTTTTGGGAAATCATTGATGAATTAAAAGAAGAAGGAGCAGAAGGAATATTAGTATGTCCGATTGAGAAAATGGTATTGTAAAATATTGGGTGATAACTAATAAAGACGAGTTTTATCAGGTAATAAATTACCTGGAGCCAGTTCCACAAACATTCAAAGGAAATTACTAAAAAATATTTAGACACAAGTGACAGAGCATTTAAATCTCGCTTGTGGGTAAATAAACAAAGAACAGATGAAAAAAATATATAATCCAGAAAAAACAAGCTGGAAATCGATATTGGAAAGACCAACAGCCTGTATAGATGATATAGAAGAAACAGTTTTAAAAATATTTGACGAAGTTATAGATGGAGGAGATGAAATTATCAAAAAATATACGACGCAATTCGATGGGGTGTCATTAGATGAAATCAAGGTAAGTATACAAGAAGTAGAAGAAGGTATAATGGAGGTGTCTGATGATTTGAAAAAATCAATCCAATTGGCTAAAGAAAATATAGAAGCATTTCACAAGGCACAGCAAACAGATACTGTTGTTGTTGAGACAAAAGAAGGAGTTACTTGCTGGCAGCAAAAGAAACCAATACAGAAAATAGGGCTTTATATTCCCGGAGGAACAGCACCGCTTTTTTCTACCATTTTAATGCTGGCAATTCCAGCAGTTATTGCAGGCTGTAAGGAGATTGTATTGTGTACTCCTCCAGATAAGGAAGGAAAATTAAACCCGGCAATCTTGTATACTGCCAGCTTATGCGGAGTAACTAAAATATGTAAAGTAGGAGGGATACAAGCAATTGCAGGAATGACATTTGGTACGGAAACAATTCCGCAAGTATATAAAATATTTGGTCCGGGAAATCAATACGTAACTATAGCAAAACAATTAGCAACCAAATTTGGAGTTGCAATAGATATGCCAGCTGGTCCCAGTGAGTTACTTATCATGGCAGATGATACAGCGATACCCTCATTTGTCGCCTCAGATTTACTTAGTCAGGCAGAACATGGAGTAGATAGTCAGGTGATTTTAGTATCCACATCAAAAGAAATAATAGAAAAAGTAGAACGAGAAATAGAAATACAGTGCACAGTATTACCTAGAAAAGAAATAGCGGCAGCTGCAATTAGGAATTCTAAACTTATTTATGTCGATTCAGATGAGAAAGCAATTGCATTAATTAATATGTATGGACCAGAACACTTTATTATCTGTACAGCGAATGACTCCTTTTATGTAGAAAACATCGTGAATGCAGGTTCTGTTTTTATAGGTAATTATACTCCTGAAAGTGCTGGGGATTATGCTTCGGGAACCAACCATACCTTGCCAACTAATGGGTATGCAAAACAATATAGTGGTGTTAATCTGGATAGCTTTATGAAAGCTATGACATTTCAAAAAATAACAAAAGAAGGACTTTTGCGTATAGGAGAAGCGATAGAAATTATGGCAGCAGCAGAAGGATTAGAAGCACATAAAAATGCGGTTAGTTTACGACTTCAATCAATTAAAAGTGAAGCATGATATGAATAAAGTTAGTGTAGATATAAATAAATTAGTGCGGAAAAATATACTAAAATTAAGACCGTATTCTTCTGCCAGAGATGAATTTGTAGGGGATGGAACAGAGATGATTTTTTTAGACGCCAATGAAAACCCTTTTGAGAACGGAACGAATAGATATCCTGATCCCAAACAGCGAAAAGTAAAAAAAGAACTAGCAAAATTAAAAGGGGTTACAGAAAGCCAGATATTGTTAGGTAATGGTAGTGATGAAGTGCTGGATTTGATTTTTAGAGCTTTTTGCGAACCTAATAAAGACAATGTTATTACGCTTCCGCCTACCTATGGAATGTATGGAGTGTTGGCAGATCTGAATAGTGTAGACAATAGAAGAGTACCACTTTCATCAGAATTTCAACCAGTAGTAGATCAGATTATAGAGACCTTAGATGAACAAACTAAAATCATTTTTATATGCTCTCCAAACAATCCTACAGCAAACACGTTTGCAGAAGCGATTGTAACACAATTATTAGAAGAAACAGCGGTATTGGTGGTTATTGATGAGGCTTATATTGATTTTGCAGATCAACCAAGTTGGATACGTAAGATGCGGGAATATCCTAACTTAATTATTACACAAACCTTATCAAAAGCATATGGATTGGCAGGAATACGATTAGGTATATGTTATGCTTCGGAAGAAATTATTGCCTTGTTAGAAAAAATTAAACCACCTTATAATGTTAATGAACTTACGCAACAAAAAGCATTAGAACGTCTTTCAGATCAAAATACGGTAGAAGAAGAAATTAAAGAACTCCTATTAGAAAGAAAGCGAGTAGCCCGAGCTTTAGAGGAATTATCGTTTGTAAAGCATGTATACCCTTCAGAAACCAACTTTTTATTAGTTCAGGTAGACAATGCTAATCAGCGATATGAAGAACTACTGGATAGAGGGATTGTAATTCGCAATCGTACCAATCAAGCTTTATGTGAGAATACCTTGCGATTTACAATAGGAACCAAAGAAGAAAATAATACCTTGATAACCACATTAAAAACATTGTAAAAACGATGGCTGATATATTAAAAAAGAAAGTACTGTTTATTGATAGAGATGGTACCATTATTAAAGAAACAGCAGACGAGCAAATAGATGCATTTGAAAAAATGATTTTTTATCCAAAAGCGTTTACATACTTAGGAAAAATAGCTAAAGAACTTGATTATGAATTAGTCATGATAACCAATCAAGACGGATTGGGTACTGAAGCATTTCCCGAAGAGACCTTTTGGCCTGTACATAATTTCATCATTACCTCTTTCGAAAATGAAGGAGTATATTTTGATAAGGTGTTCCTGGATAGAACATTTCCTCATGAAAATGCCAATACAAGGAAACCTGGAACTGGATTGCTCACGTCTTATTTTTCAGAAGAATATGATCTGGAGAATTCTTTTGTGATAGGAGATCGCTTAACAGATGTGGAATTGGCAAAGAACTTAGGAGCCAAAGGAATCTTTATTAATGATGATACTCACTTAGGAACAGGTGAAATAACCGTAAAAAAAGAGGAATTAAATGCTGTTATCGCCTTAGAAAGTAATGATTGGCAAAAAATATATGAATTCCTAAAGCTTAAAAACCGGACAGCGACTATCACCAGAAAAACTCATGAGACAGCTATTGCAATTGATATCAATCTGGATGGTACAGGAGTTAGTAGTATTAATACAGGCTTGGCGTTTTTTGATCATATGCTCGATCAATTAGCCAGACACGGGCAGATGGATTTAGTAATTGATGTTAAGGGAGATTTGGAAGTAGATGAGCATCATACAATAGAAGATACAGCAATTGCTTTGGGAACTGCTTTTTCGGAAGCTTTGGGAAATAAATTAGGAGTGGAACGCTACGGGTTTTGCCTTCCTATGGATGATTGTTTAGCGCAAGTAGCAATTGATTTTGGAGGGAGAAACTGGATTGTATGGGAAGCGGAATTTAAGAGAGAAAAGATAGGAGAGATGCCTACTGAAATGTTCTTTCATTTCTTTAAATCCTTTACCGATGGTGCTAAGGCTAATCTTAATATCAAAGCAGAAGGAATAAATGAGCACCATAAGATTGAAGCCATTTTCAAAGCCTTTGCAAAAGCAATAAAAATGGCAGTAAAAAGAGATGTAGAAAAAATGATCCTACCGAGTACTAAAGGCGTTTTATAGCTTGCTGTTTAATGAAATTATTATATGAAAATTACAATTATAGATTACGGGGCAGGAAACATACAATCAGTGATGTTTGCAATACAAAGACTGGGGTATACAGCAGAACTAACCAATGATAAAAAAAAGATAATCAACGCGGATAAGGTTATTTTTCCGGGAGTTGGAGAAGCAGGAACCGCTATGAAGAAATTAAGAGAAACAGAACTGGATCAGATAATTCCAGGACTAGAACAACCAGTTTTAGGAATTTGTCTGGGGATGCAATTGATGTGTAATAAGACAGAAGAGGGAAATACAGAAGGTTTAGGGATTTTTAATACGGAAGTAAAGAAGTTTCAAAATACGGTAAAAGTTCCTCAGATAGGCTGGAATCAGATTTATGATTTGCAATCCCCTTTATTTGCTGGGGTTGATGAACGGGCTTATGTTTATTTGGTACATGGGTATTATGCTTCTTTAACAGAGGAGACAATAGCTAAAACTGTGTATGGACAAGAGTATACAACAGCGCTACAGTATAATAACTTTTTCGGAACTCAATTTCATCCGGAAAAAAGTAGTGATACAGGAGCACTAATACTAGATAATTTTTTAAAACTATAAAAAAAGAAATCATGAGAATAATACCGGCAATTGACATCATAGATGGAAAATGCGTCCGATTATCCAAAGGCGATTATACAACCAAGAAAATATATAATGAAGACCCTTTAGAAGTAGCAAAGTCTTTTGAAGATAGTGGAGTGACATACCTGCATTTAGTGGATTTGGATGGGGCAAAATCAAAACATATTGTGAATTATAAAATCCTGGAAACTATAGCGACCAGAACAAGATTAAAAGTTGATTTTGGAGGAGGGATAAAGAGCGATGAAGATATACGAATTGCTTTTGAGAGTGGAGCCGAGCAGATAACAGGTGGAAGTATTGCAGTTACAAATAAAGAGTTATTCAGCTCGTGGATTAAGCGTTTTGGAGCAGAAAAAATCATTCTAGGAGCAGATGCTATAAAGGAAAAAGTTGCGATTAATGGGTGGCAGGAAGAAAGTTCTGAGGCCTTATTGCCTTTTATTGGAGCTTATGTAGCCAAGAAAATAACATATGTAATATGTACTGATATCAGTAAAGATGGAATGTTGGAAGGACCTTCTGTAGATCTGTATAAAAAAATAATCAATCAAATCGAAGGAGTAAAATTAATTGCATCGGGAGGGGTAACAACAATTCAGGATTTGCGAGAATTGTCAGCAATCGGATGCGAAGGAGCAATTGTAGGGAAAGCTATTTATGAAAATAAAATAACCCTGAAAGAAGTGGAAGACTTTATTATTTCTAATGTATAAAAAAGATGCTTACAAAACGTATTATACCCTGTTTGGATATTAAAAATGGACGAACAGTAAAAGGAGTAAATTTCAAAAATTTAATAGATGCGGGAGATCCGGTAGCGTTGGCAGCTTTGTACGCAGAATCTGGAGCAGACGAGCTGGTGTTTTTGGATATATCAGCAACAGAAGAAAGAAGGAGAACACTTGCAGATTTAGTATTAAAAATAGCAGAAAGAATTAATATTCCCTTTACAGTAGGAGGAGGAATATCAAGTGTGTCTGATGTAGAAATCCTGCTAAAAAATGGAGCGGATAAAGTCTCGATAAATTCCTCGGCAGTCAAGCGTCCGGATTTGATCAATGAATTATCTGATAAATTCGGAAGTCAGTGTATTACAGTGGCAATTGATGCAAAAAAGATACATAATCAGTGGTGTGTACATTTAGTAGGAGGAAAGGTTCCAACAGATCTGAAATTGTTAGACTGGGCTGTAGAAGTAGAAAAAAGAGGAGCAGGTGAGATTCTGTTTACTTCTATGGATCATGATGGGACAAAAAATGGATTTGCTAATGAAGTCTTAGCGCAATTATCTACTACGGTGAATATTCCACTTATTGCCTCAGGAGGAGCAGGGGCAATTCCTCACTTTACAGATTGTTTTCGTTATGGCAAAGCAGATGCCGCACTAGCAGCTAGTGTATTTCATTTCAAAGAAATAACAATTAAAACACTAAAAGAAACATTGAAAAAAAATGATATCCCTGTACGGATATAAAAAAGATATAAACGAAATGGATGTAGAATTCACAAAAAATAAAGATGGTTTAGTGCCAGCTATCATTCAGGATGCAACAACTAAAAATGTATTGATGTTGGGGTATATGAATGAAGAAGCGTATCAAAAAACCCTAAAAACTAAAAAAGTGACTTTTTATAGCAGAAGCAAGCAGCGGCTATGGACCAAAGGAGAAGAGAGTGGTAATTTTTTGAATCTGGTCGATATTCTGGTTGATTGTGATCGGGATACATTATTAGTAAAAGTATTACCAGCTGGTCCGACCTGTCATAAAGGAACAGACAGCTGTTGGGGAGAAACTAATACTATGACATATGGTTTTATCTCAGAATTAGAAGAGGTTATTAAGCATCGAAAGAATAGTGAAAACCCGGAAGGATCCTATGTTGCATCATTGTTTCATAAAGGAATGAATAAAATAGCACAAAAAGTAGGAGAAGAAGCTGTAGAGGTGGTTATTGAAGCAAAAGATAATAATGATGAATTATTTTTAAGTGAAGGAGCAGATCTGTTATTTCATTATTTGATTTTGTTGCAGGCAAAGGGGTATACGATAGATGATGTTGTAGGTGTTTTAAAATCAAGGAGTTAAATTATTTTGAATAAAATAGGAAAAGAAAGTAGTTTTTTGCAAAAAAAAGATATTTTTGTAGGACTCCCAAACTAAGCTAAATAACTGATTTTGAAAAAAACTACTTACCTACTTATTGTTTTTTTGGGGTTGCTATACCCCAAATTTGTGTCTGCTCAATGCGAGGTGGAAGAGACTTTTTCCGTTTGCGATATGGAAACTGTAGACCACGATACTAACGGCACTCCCGATGGAATTATTAATCTGTTTGATGAATTTCAAAATGTAACAGGGCAATCCCTTACCGGAGGAACCTGGTCCATTGTTCCTAAATATGCCAGTAATTTGAACCCCGTAACCGGAGAGGTAAATGTATGGGCATTTCCTAACTCTACGGTGACGGATACATTAGAAGAATATGTTTTTGAGTTTAATACGCCTGCCTGTGGGGATACTCCTGCTGTGATTTTTACAATGATTCTGGGACCTTTTTCAGGGGTGGCATTACCATTAGGGGCGAATAATGCAAACATTGAAATATGTGATACAGATACTTTAAACTTATTCGAAGCATTAACATCTAATGAATCAATTCCTGCACCACATCTCAATGGAACATGGGAGTTTATCAGTAATAGCTCAGGAGCAGCTTTTACAGGTACATTTACATTAAACGATCATTCTTTCTCTGCGGATATCCCATATGAAATTACAATACCACCAATCAATCGGGAAATCTTTGAATTGCGATATGTGGTCCCCGGAATGACTCCGTGTGCAACTAGTGAAGAAACAAGGGTACGGGTTTCAGTAGTACGACAAGTAAGTGCTGGAATTATGGAAGCAGGATTAATCTGTGAAGGTGATATTCTGGCAGGACTTCATGATGCAGATATCGATCTTAGAGATGATCAGTTTCTGAGAGATGAAGATGTAGGAGGAACATGGTCTTCACAGGGAGCTGATCCGACCAACCAAATATCAGATGAACAAGATTCGGTTATAAACCTCAGAGAGATATATGATAATGTGATTAATGGAGGAAACAATCTTAGATTTGGATGTGTTGACTTTGGGTTTACATATAGTGTCAAAAAACGCTCAGCAGTGTGCGAAGATGATGATGAGACTGTGTTTTTTACTTTTTTTGAACAATTAAGACCTTTTAATCAGGCAGGAGAGATTCCGGAAGTTTGTGCTAATGAAGAACCTGGAAGCATAGATTTATTTGATTTATTGGAGTTTACCAATGAAAATGGTATTGACTTTATATATAATGATGATGCGTATGTAAAATGGCGAATGGTTTCAGGTCCTTCTGATTTGCCATTATCTGAGGATCATAAAGGTACTGTTCAAACATTGGGAGCAGCATCCGGAACGTATGTATTCGAATTTGGAGTAAGTCCGAAAATAAATTGCCCGGGAGGAGAAGCTTTTTGTGATCCTTTTGCCGCAGAAGGAGAAGAAGGACATTGCGAATTCCCTTGTGGTGTATTGACAACTCAGGTAACCATAAGAGTTTTAGAATTTGACTACGCAGGAGAAGACACTGACGGAATAAATATATGTATTTCAGAAAATCAAATAGATTTAAGAAGTTTACTAAAAATAGAAGGAGGAAACACCATTGTTGATACAGGAGTGTGGACTAATGAAGCAGGAGAAGAAATTGATAATACTTTTGTCTTTCCTGAGATAAGTTCTCCAGAAGCATTTAGGTTTACCTATACAGCAACAAGTGATATGGGGTGTATAGATGCAGCTACACTGGAGTTTACTATACATCCATTGCCTGTAGCAGGAGAAGATGGTACAGCTTCGGTGTGCTCTGATAACCTCACAGTGACTTTGTTTGATCATTTGGAAGGAAATCCAGATACTACAGGGATATGGACAGGACCAAATGGGTATACCTCTACAGATCATTTGGGAAGATTTGATCAGAATGATGATACATTGCCAATTCTGGGGGCAGGAAGATTCAGATATGAAGTTCCTGGAAATGCAGGGTGTTTGGATAGTGATGCTTCCTTTGTCGATGTTATTATTATAGAGCCAGAAAACATAGGAAATGATCGGGCAGAAACATTTTGTAAAATAGATGGAAGAGTTAATCTGTTTTCCTTATTGGATCGAAATACAGTGAGAACTGGAACTTTTGAGGATACTGATGATACGGGAGCATTGAATTCAGAAGGAGTGGTTGAGTTTGAAACCCTGACCAATGGGATTTATAATTTTAGATATATTATTAGTAATACAGCTCCATGTGAAGAGTCGTCATTGAATGTTGCTATTCAGATAGTAGATTTACCGGAACCTCAGGTAGGAGACCAAGAGTTTTGTATACTAGACGCTGCCAGGTTAGAAGATATAGTTGTTGATGTATTGAATTATAATTGGTATGAAACCTTAGAAGGGACGATTCCAATTATTACCAATCCAATTTTGTTGGACGAACAGGTATTTTATATCGCAAATGTCGATGCTAATAACTGCGAATCAGAACGCGTAGAAGTAAGAATTAATATTCTTAATATTGGAGAGCGCTCCGCTCAGGGAGAGTTGTGTACACTGGATTTTCAAGACGGGGTCTCACCTAACAATGATGTAATCAATGACACTTTTGATCTGGTCATTGAAGATGTTTATAATATTCCGGAAGCATTTCCTGATTTTGATCTGAAAATATTCAACAGATACGGTTCTATGGTATATGAAGGAAATGCAGATACAGAAGAATTCAGAGGAGAAAGTAATATCTCTTTGCGATTAGGAGATGATCTGCCTTCTGGAACCTATTTCTACATTTTTACTCCCAATTTTGAAAATAATTTTCCAATTCAAGGAAGCTTTTATTTAAGCCGATAATATGATGAAGTATAAAATAGTAATCTTTTTTATAGCGGTGGCATATACGATGGTGATACATGGACAGCAAGAGCCACAGTATTCTCAGTATATGTATAACATGAGCACAGTGAACCCGGCATATGTAACAAATCAGGCTGGTCTGATATCTACCGGACTATTGTATAGAAAACAATGGACAGGAATAGAAGGATCTCCTCAAACAGCAAATGTTTTTGGTCATATACCATTAACTTCAAAAATAGAAATAAGTATTAATTATGTAAATGATAGAGTAGGAGATGCTATACGGATTAATAATAATTTCTTTAATGCTGATTTTGCGTATATAACTCAATTATCCGAAACTGTAAAGTTATCTTATGGGTTAAAAGCAGGAATTAATAGCTTTAAGATAGATCCATCCAGGTCTGATGTGATTTCTGATCCTGCATTTTCAGGAAATCAAGGAGAATTAGAATTAACGATTGGAGCTGGATTATTTGTATTTGATTCCAATTTTTATGCAGGAATTTCTTCCCCTAATTTATTACCTAATAATGTTAGCGTAGGAGATATAAGTGTGTCCAAGTCCAAAGCACATATCTATGCAGTAGGAGGATATGTATTTGATGTGTCTAGTGATGTTCGTTTAAAGCCATCTGTAGTGATAAAACAAGTATTGGATTCCCCTATGACATTTGATGTGTCTGCAAATTCGTTACTATATAACAAATTAGAATTAGGAATCTCATACCGGTATAATGATTCGTTTATTGCCCTTGCAGGGTTTAACTTGACGGAAAGTCTTAAAGTAGGATATTCATACGATTTTAGTACAAGTGATTTAAGTGGTTATAATAATGGGAGTCACGAGATCATCTTATTGTATAATTTTGACCTTCTTAATTTTAGTAATAAATATACGTCACCAAGGTTTTTCTAAATCAAAAAATAAAAACATGATTAAAGGTTTTATCACATATAAAAGAGATAATCATGTCATACCATCTGATTCTCTTAAACAAAAAAACAAACAGATGAAAAGCAAAAAAATACTCATACTATTATTATTGATTTCCGGTTTTTCTTTTTCGCAAAAGAAAACAAGAGCGGATCGCTTTTTTGAAAAAGGAGATTTTATCAATGCTGCAATTCAGTATGAAGAAGAATTAAATAAAGAAGGTTATTCCAAAGAGGTGTTAGGAAATATTTCGACCTCATACTATAATATATTTCAGTTCAAAAAAGCATATCGTTATCTGAAAAATCTTGTCACAGGGCGGTTTTATAATGCAGATAAAAATTATGACAACAAGTATAATTTTATGATGTATCAGGTATTATCAGCGATGGGGAAATATGAAAAAGCAGTAACTTTTTTGACATTGTATAAGAAGAATAAGGAAGAAAAGTTTAATAAGAATGATGCGATAGAAATAATTGAGAATTTCAAATTGAAAGAAGATGATTATACAGTAGAACCTGTGACATTTAATTCAGATGCTTCTGAGTTTGGAGCAGTGAAGATAGATAGCTTAATTTACTTTACTTCGGACAGAAAACCAAGTAACATCGGAGATCGAAAATTTTTGTGGACACACCGGTCCTTTTTGGATATTTATAAGATTAAACTGGATGAAAACAAACAGCCAATAGAAGAAGCAGTGGGGATATCAGATGTGATTAATACTAAATTACACGAAGGTAATTTTACGTTCTCCAGGGATATGAAAACACTGTATTTTTCTAAAAGCAATTCTGAAAAAGGAAAGAAAAAATTCGACAGTCTTAATAATAATGCGGTTCATTTATATAAAGCAGAACTTCAGGAAGATGGAGAATGGAGTGCTCCTAAAAAGTTGTTGTTTAATGATGTAAGTTATTCTATAGAGCACCCGGCATTGAATCAGGAGGAGAATCGGTTGTATTTTTCATCTAATATGCCCGGAGGGTTTGGAGGGTTTGATATTTACTATGTAGAGATTAACCCAGGTGGAGATTATGGTCCTCCGATTAATTTAGGATCAAAAATAAATACAGCCCATAGGGATCAGTTTCCTTTTATCGATCGTAAAGGGAATCTATTCTTTTCTTCTGATGGACATTTGGGATTAGGAATGCTGGATATTTTTGTTTGTGAAAAGAAAAAAGATGGATTTGTGCAGCCTGTGAATCTGGGAGCTCCATTGAATTCGAGTTATGATGATTTTTCAATTACTTATTACAATGAAACTGAAGGTTTTTTTGCTTCTAATAGAAAAAAGACAGGAGATGATATATATGAGTTTGTTCAAACAGGAGAAATTTTTCTCAGGGAGTATATTGCTCAGTTCGAAGTAAGGGATTTTGCTACAGAAGAATATATCCCAAATGCTGATGTAAAATTAGAAGATGACCGGGGAAATAAGATCTATGAAAATCAATTGGATTCAGTCGCTACTTTTTTTAGAAAAATCCTTCCGGGGAAATACGATTTGTCTGCTTCTTCAGAAGGGTATGAACCTAGACAAAAAACATTTTCTATAAAAGAAAAAAATGAAGAGATATATGTGATCTATCTGGATAAAATAAGAAAGGAACCAAAGAAAAAAGAGGAGGAGATTGCTATGTCAATTCCTAAAAAAGAGATCCCTCCTAAAAAAACAGCTCCAAAAGGAGGGGATATCAGAGAGAAGTTATTAAAAGATAAGACAGGACCTCCGGTTGTAGAACGAAACGGGAAATTGTATTTCGACTTACCGCCTATATATTTTGATTATAACAAGTGGAATATCAGACAAGATTCTAAAAAAGTACTGGATGATTTTGCAAAAAAACTAGATAAGTACAAAAGTGTATACATCAAAATTATTTCTCATACAGATAATAGAGGAAGTGATTCCTATAATCAGGTGTTATCAGAAAAAAGAGCAGAATCTACCAGAAACTATTTGGCATTAGAGGGATATGTCAATGCCAGAAGAATGAAGTTTTTAGGAATGGGAGAATCACAACCATTAATTGATTGTGGAGGAGATTGCTCAGAAGAAGAGCATCAGGTAAACAGGCGAAGTGAATTTGAAATTGTAAAATACTAGATCGAGTTGATGGGTTCGTAGCTAATCTTTTGCTTTGTAATAAATTATATTGTACTTTTGCACTCCTTTTAGGCGGTTAAGAGAATTCTAAAAAGGTACTAATTTATTTTAATAACGCTTCTGTATAGCTTCCGTGTTAATTCTCAGGTATGTACAGAATACAAATTTAATCTTCAATGTCTGAAGAAACAAAAAATGTAGATGCACAGAATGCTGATGCACCTGTAGTATCTCTAAAAGAATCAAACCCAGAGCAATTTTTAAAAGAATTTGATTGGCATAACTACAAAGAAGGAATCGATGTAGTAGATACTGCTGAGCTTGAAGAGTTTGAGAAATTAGTAGCAGAGAACTTCGTTGATACATTAAATGATGAAGTAGTAGAAGGAACTGTAATCAACATTACAGATCGTGATGCTATTATTGATATTAATGCAAAAAGTGAAGGAGTAATTTCACTAAACGAATTCCGTTACAACCCTGATCTTAAAGTTGGGGATAAAGTAGAAGTATTAATTGATGTACGTGAAGACGCTACAGGTCAGTTGATATTATCTCACCGTAAAGCACGTGTAATTAAGGCTTGGGAACGAGTAAATAATGCACATGATACAGGTGAAATCGTTAATGGTTTTGTGAAGTGTAGAACAAAAGGAGGAATGATCGTTGATGTATTCGGAATCGAAGCATTCTTACCAGGTTCTCAGATTGATGTAAAGCCTATCCGTGATTATGATGCATATGTAGGAAAAACTATGGAATTCAAAGTTGTGAAAATCAACCACGAATTTAAAAACGTAGTTGTATCTCATAAAGCATTGATCGAAGCGGATATCGAAGAGCAAAAGAAAGAAATTATCGGTCAATTAGAAAAAGGTCAGGTATTAGAAGGAGTTGTGAAAAACGTAACTTCTTACGGTGTATTTGTTGATCTTGGAGGAGTTGATGGACTTATTCATATCACAGATCTTTCTTGGTCAAGAATTAATCACCCTAATGAGATCGTTGAATTAGATCAGAAATTAAACGTAGTAATCTTAGACTTTGATGAGGCTAAGACACGTATTCAGTTAGGTCTTAAGCAATTGAAAGCGCACCCATGGGAAGCGTTAGATAAAGATCTTACTATCGGAAATAAAGTAAAAGGTAAAGTAGTAGTAATCGCAGATTACGGTGCATTTATCGAAGTAGAAGAAGGAGTAGAAGGATTGATCCACGTATCAGAAATGTCTTGGTCTACACACCTGCGTTCAGCTCAGGACTTTGTAAAAGTAGGAGATGAAGTAGAAGCTGTAGTACTTACATTAGATAGAGACGAAAGAAAAATGTCTCTTGGAATTAAGCAGTTAACTCCAGATCCATGGACTGATATTACTGCTAAGTATCCTGTGGGATCTAAGCATACAGGAGTGGTTCGTAACTTTACTAACTTTGGAGTATTTGTAGAATTAGAAGAAGGAATTGACGGATTAATCTATATCTCTGATCTTTCTTGGACTAAGAAAATCAAGCACCCATCAGACTTCACGAATGTTGGAGATAAGTTAGAGGTTGTTGTTCTTGAGTTAGATGTTGAAGGACGTAAGTTGAGCCTTGGGCATAAGCAAGTAGAGGATAACCCATGGGATCAGTACGAAGCGGAATTTGCTGTAGGAACTAAGCATACTGCTAAGATTGCAGACATCGTTGATAAAGGAGCTACAATTGACTTTAACGATAACATCGTTGCTTTTGTGCCTTCTCGTCACTTAGAAAAAGAAGATGGAAGCAAACTTGTTAAAGGTGAAGAAGCAGAATTCCAAATCATTGAATTCAGCAAAGAATTCAAGAGAGTGGTAGCATCTCACACAGCTTTATTTAAGGCAGAAGAAGCGAAGATCGTTAAACAAGCAGCGAAGAAAGCAGCAAGTAGTGCTTCTGAGAAGACTACACTTGGAGATATCGATGCGTTAGCAGATCTTAAAGCAAAAATGGAAAAAGGAGGAAACTAATCTTAGTTTTCTTTATAGATACCAAAAGGTCACTCGTAAGAGTGACCTTTTTTTATTGAATGATTTTATAATCAGTTAACTAGGAAATATATGAGACTAAAACAACTTCTCAGGGTCGTTTAATCCTAAATTTTCCTTACTTTTGTATACCAAATATCTATTTGGAGATTATGAGTCAAAAACTACTACTTAGTGCAAAAGAGGTAGACATCATTCTACATCGATTGGCTTGTCAATTAATCGAAAACCATACGAACTTCTCAAATACTGTTTTAATAGGAATTCAGCCTAGAGGATCTTTTCTGGCCAATAGGATTAAAAATATTCTAAAAGAAGAGTACAAGGTACCTGATGTGAAATTAGGGTACCTGGATATTACCTTTTATCGCGATGATTTTAGAAGAGGAGAAAAACCGCTGGAAGCAAATAAAACAGATATAAGTTTTGTAGTAGAAGGAAAACAGGTAGTGTTTATAGATGATGTATTGTACACAGGTCGTAGTATACGAGCTGCATTAACAGCAATACAGTCTTTTGGGAGACCAGAAGAGATAGAACTACTGACACTTATTGACAGGAGATTTAGCCGACATTTACCAATACAACCTAATTATAGAGGTAGACAAGTCGATGCCATTAACCAGGAAAAAGTAAAGGTTTTTTGGGGAGAAGATAAAGAAGAAGATGCCGTTTATCTGGTTAATGAATAAATGATAGCTTCTTTGTTAATAGAAAGTTATTGTTGAATTAAAGAAAGAAAAAGGTTATTTTTATAAGTGATAATGAATGAATAATATCATTTATTGTCGAAAACAATAAAAGAAAATGAGTGAATTAAGTGTAGATCACTTACTGGGAATAAAATACATAACTAAGGAAGATATAGAACTGATCTTCAAAACAGCAGATCATTTCAAGGAAGTTATAAATCGTCCTATTAAAAAAGTTCCCTCACTACGAGATATAACTATTGCAAATTTATTTTTTGAGAATAGTACAAGAACCAGATTATCTTTTGAATTAGCAGAAAAGAGATTATCGGCAGATGTGATTAATTTTTCCGCAGCTTCTTCTTCTGTAAAAAAAGGAGAAACCTTAATTGATACCGTTAATAATATTTTATCAATGAAAGTGGATATGGTGGTCATGAGACATCCAAATCCTGGGGCGGGAATATTTTTATCAAAACATGTGAATGCTAGTATTGTGAATGCAGGAGATGGAGCACATGAACATCCTACACAAGCATTGTTAGACTCTTACTCCATTCGGGAGAAATTAGGAGGAGTAGGAGGTAAAAAAGTGGTAATTGTAGGAGATATTTTGCACTCGAGAGTAGCACTTTCTAATATTTTTGCTTTAAAACTTCAAGGTGCAGAAGTGAAAGTATGTGGTCCTAAGACATTAATCCCGAAATATATTGAAAAATTAGGGGTAACAGTAGAAACAGACCTTAGAAAAGCACTGGAATGGTGTGATGTGGCTAATATGCTACGTGTACAAAATGAACGAATGGAAATTAGTTATTTCCCGTCAACCAGAGAATATACACAGCAATTCGGAGTAACAAAAGAACTCCTGAATAGTCTGGATAAAGAGATTGTAATAATGCACCCAGGACCCATCAATCGTGGAGTAGAAATCACGACTGATGTTGCTGATTCGGATCAGGCCATTATATTGGATCAGGTACAGAATGGAGTTGCAGTGAGAATGGCTGTGATTTATCTATTAGCGTCTAAGATTAAACAGTAAAGTATGATTTTTGATAAAAATGGTACTACCACAATAATAACTCAGGAAAAATTAAAAGTAGTCGAGTTTGTAGAGGGAGTAGAGAAAAAATATGATTCTTTTAAAAATGACAATGTAATCATTAACCTATTTTCTATAAATGAAATATCATTGGCTGATATTACAGAGTTTTTAAGAATTTCTAATAAGCACAGAGCATCTAATCGATCGTTTGTTATTGTTACAGATAAGGTGTCTTATAATGAGGTTCCTGAAGAGATAACGGTTGTTCCTACAGTGCAAGAAGCACATGATTTGATAGAAATGGAAGAAATAGAAAGAGATTTGGATTTCTAATATTTGTAATGTTCTTGAGTATTTATCGTCTTATTTACTATGAAAAAAATAGTATTTCTCTTAAGCTTGCTTTTCTTTGGCTATTCCACCACAATAGCTCAAGAATGGTATTATGATATAGAACAAGCAAAAGATCTGGCGAAAGAAAATAACAAGAAAATCTTTCTTCTCTTTACGGGATCAGATTGGTGTCCCCCATGTATTAAGTTGGAGAGACGTGTGCTTAGTGATGAAAATTTTTTGACGTTTGCAGATAAACATTTTATAATGGTGAAGGCAGATTTCCCAAAAAAGAAAAAAAATCGATTATCAGAAAAACAAGAAGAAAAAAATTTTAAACTGGCAGAGCGATATAACAAACGAATGCGATTTCCTGTTATGTTGGTGTTGAATGAAGAAGGAAATGTTTTAGGTGTTACAGGATATAGAAAAACATCGGTAGAACGATATATGAATTTATTAGCCTCCTTTGAAGAATAAGTTCTATATAATACCGAGTAATTATAAATACATAAGAACTTAACCATTGAAACTGACAATACTTGGTTGTTATTCAGCCACCCCAAGAACATTTTCGAACCCGACATCTCAGGTGTTGGAAATAGGAAATCATATCTTTCTTATTGATTGTGGCGAAGGAACTCAGGTAGAATTACGTAAAAAGAAAATTAAGTTCTCCAGGATTAAACATGTTTTTATTTCTCATTTGCATGGAGACCACTTTTATGGATTGGTAGGTCTTGTATCGACATTCAAAATGCTTGGAAGAGAAGCTCCTCTGCATATTTATGGTCCGAAAGGGATAAAAGAGATTATTACATTGCAATTAAAGCTGTCAGATTCATGGACAGATTACCCATTGCATTTTCATGAATTATCCAGTCTTGAATCGGAATTGATTATGGAAGATGAACGGATTGAAGTTTCTACAATACCATTACAACATCGGGTATACTGTAATGGTTTTTTGTTTAAAGAAAAACCGGGAGATCGAAAATTGATTTTGAGTAAAGTGCTTAATTACGATATTGATAAAGCCTATTATAATTCCATAAAAAAAGGAAAAGATGTTGTAATGGATGATGGCAGGGTGATAGCTAATGAAGAGTTGACGACAGATCCGACTCCTATAAAGAGTTATGCGTTCTGTAGTGATACGAAGTATGATGAAAAGAAAGTTCCATTACTCAATCAGGTGACTGCTTTATATCACGAATCTACTTTTTTAGAAAAGCATAAGCATCTGTGTGAGAGAACCGGGCATAGTTCTGCTAAGGAAGCAGCGACTATTGCAAAAAAAGCGTCAATAGGGACGTTAATATTAGGACATTACTCTACTCGATATGATTCAGTAGAACTTTTTAAAGAAGAAGCTAAGGAGATATTTGAAAATGTAGAAGTGGCTGAAGATGGAAAAGAGTTTGAGTTTTGATTCGTTAACTATTAATGTAAAGACAGTAAGCTGTAACTGATATGAACAGAGATTTAACTAACTATCGTCGATCTTATGAAAAAGGATACCTTTTAGAGAAAGATATTCCAGACACTCCATTATTACTTTTTGAACAATGGTTTAAAGAGGTTGAATCGGCAGGTGGAGTAGAAGAAGCAAATGCTATGACGATAACAACTATTGGTCTGGACGGTTTTCCTAAGGCAAGAATTGTTTTGTTAAAACAGTATGATGAAGAAGGGTTTGTCTTTTATACAAATTACAATTCTGAAAAAGGAAAAGCGATGGCTAAAAACAATCAGGTATGTTTATCCTTTTTTTGGCCAAATTTAGAACGACAGGTAATTATCAAGGGAGTTGTGCAAAAGACTACAGAAGAAAAAAGTACAGCGTACTATAGAAGCAGACCAAGGGGAAGTCAATTAGGAGCCTGGGCATCTGACCAAAGTGATAAGATTAAATCCGGTGACTACCTGGAGAAAAAGCTGCGGGAATTCGAAAAACAATTTGATGGTGTTGAAGAATTACCTAAGCCACCTTATTGGGGTGGGTATTGTGTTATGCCTGTATCTTATGAATTTTGGCAGGGAAGACCAAATAGATTGCACGATCGAATTTTGTTTTCAAAAGATGGTAATGATTGGAAAATTGATAGATTATCTCCCTGATATTCCTTTGTTTGTTTTATCAATATTTTCTACGATAACGAATTCAGACCTTCTGTTTTTTTGATACTCTTCCTCAGAGCAATGCTGTCCGTCTCCACAATTATTGGTAGGCTTATTTTCTCCATATCCTCTGTAAGAAATAATACGATCTTTAGAAATTTCCGTATTGATCAAATAATTATAGATTGATTCGGCTCTTTTTTGAGAGAGAATAAGATTATAGTCTTTGTTTCCTCTACTGTCAGAATGAGTCTCTATTTTGATAACCATATCAGGGAATCGTTTCGTCATTACGGTAACTATCCTGTCTAATTCTGTAGCAGCTTTTTCAGTAATGTCCCACTTATCAAAATCAAAATAAATCTCTTTTAAATCAATTAGTTCATTGATTGTTTTAGAGTTTTGAGCGTATTTTACAGGTGATTTCAATGCAATGGAAGAAGTATTACTATCGTTAGTAATATCTTTTTCGTCCAAACCATCTCCTGAATTTTCGGTGATGTCAGAGGTGTTATTTGACTGATCGCTGGAGCCACCGGTGATAGCAGCATAATTCTTTTGAATATTTTTCTTAGGCAGATTCGCCAGAGATATAGCGTTAGGACAATTTAGATCTCTAATATCAATAGCTAGATTAAATTGATAATAATCAGGAAGATTACACTTATTTATATAGTTGTATCCTTTAGAATATCGTTTCGTATCATTTAAAGAGCCATTAAACTCTGCAATAACAGGTTGATCAGTTACTGTCAGATCATCAATAGAAATTAGATTACTACAATCCGTGTTCAATCTTACTTTATAAGTGATCTCAAATGGATCACTGGTCATTTTTAGCATCTTATCAGGTACTCTGAAGGTAAGATTTTTGGAAACATCATTATAGGAAAATTTAATTCTTTTAGAAGGTAATGTAAGAGATCCTTTTACAAAAGAAACATTCTCTGGAAGAATATCTTTAATGATTGTATTCTTAGCATTGTCATTTCCATCATTATGAATCGTTAGACTATATGTAATTTCTTGATTGGGAGATAACTCATCTGTTGGATAAATAAATTCATTACTGGCAGTGTGTCGAGATCTTTTTACCATATGGATGGCAGGTTCGTAGATTTCTATACTAAATGCAACAGCCATAACAGAATACCCGTCATTATCAGTAAGAAGTCTAAAACCAGCTTTGGATTGATTATTACCAATAATACTGTTTTTTGAATTTTTTATATCAAAAATATCAGCATCGTATCCCAGAGTGTTTTCGCTGGCAGGGACTCTGCTTTTTATATTTTTTCCATTTTCAGTAATATTCGCATTAAAGAAGTTATTCATAGGATTGCTTCCATCTACCAAACTCTTATATTTACCAGTCGCGTGTGAAAGAACCTGGAAACGATCTCCTTTTATTCCTTTGTCTCCTTCATAAGAAATCACACCTATACGGCTGTTAACGGCTCCTTTTGGGATTGTTTGGAAATTATCAAAAGAAAAAGAAACAGGTTTTGCTTTGGCGTCAATATTCACAAAACCATCATATATATAGAAACGCTTTCTTTGTTTTGAATTATCTTCATAAATAACAATCATAGTCCACCCACCAGCAAGACCATTTCCTAAAGCCTTGTCATTATTTTTTTCGGTAGTTGTAGCAGGAATATTAGCTACAGTATATGTCCCAATAGGGTTTTGTAAGGATAAAACCTCTTTAGTAATATCTTTATAACAAGAATACTGTTTGAAGATAGATTTTTCATCTTGGTAATAATCATAGATGATCTGTCCGTTGGAGACCGTGCTATACGCCGTATGTCCCGGGTATTTTATTTTTATAGAAGAAATATCGTGTTCTCTGTTTTTATCAGCGTATGCAGCAGTCCAGTATAAACCAACATGTTTGATTTTAGCACATTCAGAACTTAAAATAAGATCAGCACTACTGGAATTAAAAGTAGAGGCATCATTATCAATATCTATAAACCCCATTCGGAATTGATTGTTTAATCCTCCGTTATTGTAACTTTTATTAGGGTTAAAAACTCCAGAACCATTATCATTGGAAACCTTACCAAGAATTGTATTAGAAACAAAGGTCATATCTCCTTTTAGTGTAAATTCAGTTCTTTTTTCCAAAGGAACTTCCACCTGAGAAAAAACCTGATTACAGCACAATACGCATATAAGGGGATATATGAAGTAGGTTATCGTATTTTGGGGAATCGTAATTTTTGACATCTTTTCCTCTTTTTCCTGTTTTACATTCGCTACCCTAAGATCTACAACGTGAGCATGTGAAATTTCTACTGGGGTAAACATCCTTTGTTATAAGGGAAAACCATATTCAAATTTAGACCTAAAAGAGCGATATTTATAAGAAAAAGTAAGTTTTTCGATGTACTATTGTTTTTAATCGATGAAAGGATTTAGGTGTTTAGGTGTCTTACAATCAGTTTTTTATGATTTATTTTTGATTTCTTTATCAGTTTTTTGTTAAAACAGTTATAATCTTTTATAAGAGAAAAGAAATAGCAAAAAATAATTTTTTGTCAATTAAAACTAAGAATTGTAATTCCTAATTATTAAACTTGTAGTTAATAAGAGTAAAAGAAGTAATTTTAAATATGTGGAGTGATGAAAACCTTATATTTGATAAGACATGCAAAATCTTCTTGGGAATTTGACTTGGAGGATCACAAAAGACCATTAAACAGTAGAGGGCTTAAAGATGCTAAACGTATTGGAGAAAAGCTGGAAACTACAGTAAAAATGGTAGATAGAGTACTTTGTAGCACAGCGACGAGAGCAAAACAAACTGCAGAAATTATAACTCCTTACCTAAAAATTAAAGATGAACAAGTGCATTTTGTTCCGGAGTTATATGATTTTAATGGAGCACAAGTGATGAAAGTAATTAAGGAATGTGATAATGAGGTAACTTCATTAATTATCTTTGGACATAATCATGCATTAACCTCGCTTGTTAACCTTCTTGGAAGTCAAATGATTGATAACCTGCCAACAGCAGGGGTTGTGGGAATAGAGTTTGATGTCGACCAATGGGGAAAAATTGATGTAGGAAACACCTTACTTTCTGTTTTTCCAAAACACTTAAGATAATACCTCAAATACGCAAATAATGCAAGAAAATATCGAGAATCAATACATAAATAGAGAATTAAGTTGGTTGCAATTTAACGCCAGAGTACTTCAGGAAGCAGCAGATGAGAGTGTCCCTTTGATTGAACGATTACGGTTTATAGGTATCTTTTCTAATAATCTTGATGAGTTTTTTAAAGTTCGATACGCTACAATAAAAAGAATTGACCAGGCAGGAAAAGATGGTAAAAATGTATTAAAAGGAATAACAGCAAAAGAACTGTTAGATCAAATAACAAAACGAGTAATAAAACAACAGGCAGAAAGCCTTCGTACTATTGAAATAATTAAAGAAAAGCTTAAGGCGCATAATATTTATATCATTAATGAAAATGAAGTAGCTGCGGGACAAGATGGATATATCCGTCATTATTTTGTCAATACGGTAAGCCCCGCATTAGTAACATATATTTTGAATGATCTGGATGAATTTCCTCATCTCAAAGATAGTGTGGCTTATTTGGCAGTAAAACTTGTTCTTAAAGAAAAAATACCTAAAGAAGGGAAGATTTCTAAAATCCTTAACCAAAAAACACAGGAGAAAATATATGCACTTATAGAAATCCCTAAGAATATAGATCGCTTTGTGGTTTTTCCTGAAAAAGATGGGAAACAGTATATTATCATGCTCGATGATTTGATCCGATATTGTCTGCATATAAACTTTAGTATCTTCGATTATAGCAAAGCTACTTCTCATATGATCAAAATAACCAGAGATGCTCAATTGGATTTTGATAATGATCTTAGAAAAAGTTTTATTCAGAAAATATCCAGTAGTGTTAAATCCCGGTTAGATGGGGAACCGGTTCGTTTTGTCTATGATAAAAATATAGATAAAGACACGTTGCAATTTCTAATGAATAAAATGGGGATTGGGAGTACAGATAGTATCATTCCGGGAGGAAGATATCACAACCGGCGTGATTATATGAGTTTTCCGGATTTGAATAAGCAAGAATTACTCTATAAAAAATTACCTCCGATAGAAATCCCCGGACTAAGTTTGCAAGGAAGTTTACTGGATAAAATTGCAAAAAAAGACTATTTACAATATACACCATATCACACCTTTTTTTACACGATTAAATTCTTACGGGAGTCAGCAATTGACCCCAAGGTTAAAACAATTAAGATTACCATTTATCGATTAGCTAATATATCACATATAGCCAGTGCTTTGATTAATGCTGCAAAAAATGGGAAAAATGTCATTGTTCAAATAGAATTACAGGCTCGGTTTGATGAAGAAGCTAATATCAGATACGCAGAGCAAATGCAACGGGCAGGAGTAGATATTATATTTGGTATAAAAGGATTAAAAGTACATTGCAAAGTATGTATTATAGAAAGAGAAGAGAAAGGAAAATTAAAACGATATGGATTTATAAGTACAGGAAACTTTAATGAATCTACTGCTAAACTCTATACTGATTATACGTTATTTACAGCACATGAAGGTATCCTGAAGGATGTCAATAAAGTTTTCAAGTTTTTTGAAATTAATTACAAAGTAAATAGATATAAACACATTTTAGTTTCTCCCCATTACACGAGATCTTCCTTATATAAGCTGATCAATAAAGAAATCAGACACGCCAGAGAAGGAAAAAAAGCAGGGATAAAGCTCAAATTAAATAGCTTGAGTGATTATGATATGATTGATAAGCTATACGAAGCAAGTAATGCAGGTGTAAAAATTGATATTATTGTTCGGGGAATATGTTGTTTGGTTCCAGGAGTAGAAGGTATGAGCGAGAATATACGGGCAATTAGTGTAGTAGATAAATTTCTGGAACATTCTAGGTTGTATGTTTTTGATAATGATGAGGAAACCAAAGTATATATATCTTCTGCAGACTGGATGACCCGGAATTTAGATCGTAGGGTAGAAATAGCATGTCCTATCTATGATGAAGATATCAAAAAAGAACTTATGGATTCTTTTTCAATATGCTGGGATGATAATGTAAAAGCGAGAAAACTTTATGAACAGCAGGATAATGCATATATTAGAAACGATAAAGTAAAAGTAAGATCGCAGATTGCGACATATGATTATTATTTAGAAAAATTAGGAAAATAAGTATTTTGTTGACTATAGAAAAATATGGAGCCATCGATATAGGTTCTAATGCCGTGAGATTATTGATTAATAGTGTCAAGGAGGAGGAAGGAAAAGAGCCTAAATTTAAAAAAATAAGTTTAGTAAGAGTCCCTATTCGTTTGGGAGCAGATGTGTTTTCTACCAAAAAAGTATCTGATGAAAATATAGACAGAATGATTGATACAATGATGGCGTATCAATTATTGATGAAAACACATAAAGTAGCAGCCTATAAAGCTTGTGCAACTTCGGCGATGAGAGAAGCAGTTAATGGAAAAGAAGTCGTAGCAGCGATCAAAGAAAAGACAGGAATTCATATTGACATTATTGATGGCAAAGAAGAAGCGGCTATCATAGCGATGACTGAACTAAAAGATTTAATAAGTTCAGAAGGAGCATACCTATATGTAGATGTAGGAGGAGGAAGTACCGAGTTTACAGTGTATTTTGAAGGAAAAACAGTGGCTTCCAAATCATTCAAGTTAGGAACGATTCGTCTGTTAAACAATTTGGTAAGTGAAGAGGTATGGAAGGAAGTAGCCACCTGGATAACACAATATACAGCACCGTTTGATGAGATATCATTAATAGGATCAGGGGGAAATATCAATAATATTTTTAAGAATAGTGGAAAGAGTAATGGGAAACCACTATCGTTTTTATACCTCAGTTCATATTATAAATTATTGAAATCAATGACCTATGAAGAACGGATAAGAACCCTGAATCTTAATCAGGATAGAGCCGATGTAATTGTACCGGCAGCTCAAATTTATTTATCAGCAATGAAATGGAGTGGAGCAGCTCAGGTGTATGTTCCAAAAATAGGATTGTCAGATGGGATTATTCGTACACTTCATTTTGAGAAGATGAAAAGCATTAAAAACTAAAAAGTTACCGTTGGTCGATTTCGATTACTTTTTTTCATAGTTTAAATTATTTTCTTAACTTAAATCATCGTTTCTTAGTAGAATCTAAACTAACCAGTAAAAATACAATTATGAATAAACGAATATGTAGTATGTTTTTGTTTTTAATCTTTGGATTAATAACGACGTATGCACAAGAGTCAAGTTATGGAATACGAATGGGGGTTAATGTTAGTTCAATAAACTCCAGTGAGCTTCCTGAAAACCTGGAAGATGGCAGAGTAGGGGTTGTAGTCGGTTTTTTAGCAGATTTCCCTTTAAAAGGTAAATTGAGCTTTCAGCCAGAATTACAATACTCATCTCAGGGTAACAAAGATGAACGTTTACAACTTAATTATATCAATATGCCATTGCTATTGAAATATAATATTACTGAGTTTTTGAATATTCAGGCAGGACCATTAGCAGGGATAAAAATATGGGAATGGGAAAACAATGATAACTATAAGACCTTTGATTTCTCTGCCGTTGGTGGTATTGGGGTGAATGTAACAGAAAATATTTTTGTAGACCTGCGATATATTCATGGATTATCTGATGTATTTGATGACAAAGGAGGACTTACCTTCGAAGGAAATAATCAAGTGTTCCAAATTGCATTAGGATATAGAATGTAATTGAGAGGTATAATAAGATATAAGAAGCACTATTTCACTACGAAATAGTGCTTTTTTTATGCTCTAAAACAAGGCTTGTGATTCGTCAAAAAGCGCTTAGTAAGGATAATTTGCTTTTTGCGATATTGCAACAGTGATTTTTCTTTTAATTTATTGATAATGTTGTTTGCGGTAACCCTTGAAATCCTCATATAGTTAGCAAGGTCATCCTGATTGAAAGGAGAATTAATGATTACATTATTCGTATAAGGACACTGATAGCCGAATTTGTCTTTTAATTCTATTAATACCTGAACCAATCTTTGATAAGCAGATCGTATAATTAATACTCGTATCCTATTTTCAATTTCATTGTACTCTTCCTTTAATATATGTAATAAATCATTCTGAAGATTACTGTCTTCAGTAACCATCTCATAGATCGTATTAATATCAAACATGTAGATGGTCGTATTATTATTAATTGATTCCGAAGTAAATGAAGAATATCGATCTCCAAACAAAGCATTAACTCCAAATATCTGACTCTTGTTAAGAAGGACAGGGATGATTTCTTCTCCCTTTTCTGTAAGTAAACTTATTTTTACAGCTCCTTCTTTTATAAGGTATAGTTTGTTCGAAGCTCTTTCCTTATTATTAATGATTTCATTCTCACTATAAGTGCTGGACTTATAGCTTCCTTTAGTTATAAGCACGTTAAATAATTCCATAATTTTTTGAACCCTATGTATTACAATTATAGAATTATAACTTTTTTTTATTGTTAATATTATTTTTTTAGAGTGTAAAAATTTAATTTTCCATAATTTTTTATGAGTTTAAATAAGGTTTTACCATAATCTTAATACTTTTTAACTTTATTTTTGTAGTCTGCATATGAAATATAAAATTCTTGTATTGTTAGAAATTTTATATTAAAAAAAGTAATGTCAATCTAAGTTTGGCTTATGTAAATAAGTTTAAAACAATACTAAAAAAACTATCACGACATTATGAACCACACAAACTCAAACTTAAGAACGGCTTATGACAAAGAGAAAAAACCAAATTCTCTTTTAGAAAAAACAATTGTAAACATCGTATTCAGTTTAATGTAATCAGTTTTTCAATCTATACGATATGGAAACGATTACATCTCGTGTTACTTCTGGAGCAGGAGTACACGAAAACCAGGGGATTTTATCCAAAATTCCCGGTAATACTTTTTCGCGTTCAACAATTTCTCATTTAAGTTTATTAGATCAACATCTTTTTCAAAGATTTGGACAAGGACCGATTACACAAGTTCCTTATAGGTGTATGCACCATGCATTTGAAGCTCAGGTGCTAGCAAACCCTACAGCAATTGCTGCGGTACATAAGGATCAGGAAATCACCTATGAAGATTTGAACAATCAGGCGAATATGCTTGCGGCGGAATTAATTGACAAAGGAGTAAAACCAGGAGATAACGTAGGGGTTTTTGTTCAGCGTTCTATTCCTATGCTTGTAGGGATTTTGGCAACTCTTAAAGTTGGAGCAGCCTATGCTCCCCAGCATATAGGAGTCGCCCCGGAAGAACAATTACGATATGTAATGGACTCAGCTTCCATCCAATGTATACTAACAATATCAGAGTTTCAGCATTTGGTTCCCAAACAAGAAAACGGGGTGCAAATTGTAATAGATACGTTTTTGAAATCTGCAAAGACAAAAAAGAAATCGTATCAAAACCCTGATATAGAAGTTTCCGGAGATCATGTTTGTTACATCATTTTTACTTCAGGAACGACAGGTATGCCTAATGGAGTACAGGTGACACATAAAAATGCATGTAATATACTTTTAACAGATCCGGGAAATTTAGGCATGAGACCAGGGCTTAAAGTAGGGCAAATTTTAAGTATCGCCTTTGATATGTCTGTATGGGAGATTCTAGGGTGTTTAGGAAATGGAGCTACTCTGGTAATCAGAGGAAAAAACATCCAGGAAACGGTGAGTAAAGTAGATATTGTAATTTCTACCCCAACAATATTGAGTTCTTTAGATGTATCGCTTTGCAAAAATGTTCGCGTAGCCGCAGTAGCAGGAGAACCGTGTCCAAGAGTTCTTGCCGAAAAATGGAGTGCATTTTGTGCTTTTTATAATTCATGCGGACCTACTGAAGTGACTATTATTAATACTGCACAACGCTTTTTTCCTACAGATGATGTCTTATCTATAGGGAAACCAACTCCTAATAATACAGTGTATATCCTGGATGAAAACATGAAACCATGCGCTATTGGCGAAATTGGAGAAATGTGGGCAGGAGGAGATTGTGTATCTGCAGGATATATTAATAATGAGGAATTGAATAAGACAAGATATGCAGATGATCCTTTTTTAGGAAATGGACGAAAAATGTTTAGAACACGAGATCTTGGAAAATGGACTTCTGATGGAGAGTTAGAGCATTTTGGGAGAACAGACGATCAGGTAAAAATATGTGGATTTAGAGTAGAATTAGATTCAGTATCCTCAATAATAGAAAAAATGCCTGAATGTAAGCGGGCGGTAACCCTGAAGGTTGATAACCGTACACTAGCTTCTTTTGTCAGTCCGAAAGAAATGGATATAGAGGCAGTAAAGAAAGAAGTCGCAGGAGCCCTGCCTTACTATTGTGTCCCGGAAATTGTTATTCCTATGGATGAACTCCCAAAAACCGGAAGAGGAAAAATAGACAAGCGTCTATTGTTGAAACAAATAGAAAATAATAAAGAAAATACAGTAATAAATTCAACTAAAAAACCAGAGGTGATTACCGAAGTAAAGAATAACGTACATACTGAGAAAAAATACAAAGAAGAAAGTATCCCCGATCTTTCTTTAGTAGAATTGCCTCCGCAACAAAATGCCTGGAAAAGAGCATGGAAGGGAGAAACTTTAATGCATTATTACAGGTTGATGGTTTTGGCATTTTTGGTGAATATCGGGATCATAATTTATGGAGCTACCTCCGGAGATTGGTGGAACCCTGAAGCCCTTCGATTGGATCTACTGTCCAAAATGGCAATTACCAATTTTACGATAGGAATTCTCATGCGGCAGCAATACATTATCAACTTTTTGTTCTGGGTTGCTACCAGTATTCCTACTTCCTGGCCGCTTTCCATTCGTAGAAGAGCCGGAAAAGTATATCACTTTGGAGGATTGCATATCGGAGGAACAGTTAGTGGTACATTATGGTTTATCCTATTTGTAGGTTCTCTGTATTATGAGTTTTTTAATGGAGCCAGTCAGGTAGCTAAGAGTATTCCGTTATTATGGGTGACAACTACATTATCTGCCTTACTTGTATTCATTATCATCATGGCATTACCAAAATTACGTGCTAAATTCCATAATAGTTTTGAACAAGTACATCGCTTTGGAGGATGGTCTGCCTTATTTTTATTCTGGGTACAAACACTGGTTTTTCTCGGAGTCAATGCAGAAGAACAAACAATATTTCAGGCTGTTGTAGATTCGTATAGCTTTTGGTTATTAGTCGTAATTACAGTAAGTATTGCGTTGCCTTGGTTGCGATTAAAAAAGGTAAAAGTAGATATGACGAGACCTTCTAATCATGTCGTATTGGCACGATTTAATTATGGAACAACTCCTTTTGCAGGTTCATCAACTACAATTAGTAGAAGTCCATTAATGGAATGGCACGCTTTTGCGAATGTACCGGAACCAGGGAGAGATGGTTTTAGATTAACTATTTCCAGAGCAGGTGACTGGACAGGAGATCTAATTGATGATTTACCAGAACATGTATGGGTAAAAGGAATTACCACCGCAGGAGTTGGAAATATAGATCAATTATTCAAAAAAGTAGTATGGGTTGCAACAGGGAGTGGAATAGGACCTTGTTTACCACATATGCTTTCTCAAGAAGTTCCATCTCGATTGGTATGGGCTACCAGAAACCCAAGAAAGACCTATGGAAATGAATTAGTTGATGAAATTCTGGAAGTACAGCCGGATGCTATTATCTGGAATACAGATACTGAAGGAAAACCAGATATGGTCAAATTAGCGTATAAAGCATATAAAGACTTTGGAGCAGAAGCAGTTATATGTATATCGAATAAGAAACTGACCTGGCAAGTAGTTTACGGAATGGAGAGTAGAGGAATCCCTGCTTATGGAGCTATTTGGGATTCATAAATCAAGAGATTTCTTTTACTAAACAAATCGTCGATTTTCCTATCGAGAAGCAGCTCGAAAAAATCCAAATAAAAGAATAAATAATAGCATAAGTAATTGCGACAGGTATCTATCTAACGTACCCTGGGATTGTTATGCATAAAAAAATAAAAAATGAATATAAAAGTAGAAAAAGAAAGGAGGGTGGTCATTATTACACTGGACAGACCCCAAGCATTGAATGCTTTGAATACTCCTTTGATGAATGAATTAGTTGCAGTAATGCAACAATATGACAAAGATCCAGAAGTAGGTTGTTTTGTTGTTACAGGATCAGAAAAAGCATTTGCGGCAGGAGCAGATATAAAAGAAATGAATACAAAAACATACCTGGATATGTTTCATGAAGATTATTTCGCCGGATGGGAGCAGTTTACTGCAATCCGAACTCCAAAAATTGCAGCTGTTTCCGGATATGCCTTAGGTGGAGGATGTGAGTTAGCCATGATGTGTGATATTATATATGCATCAGATTCTGCCAAATTTGGACAACCGGAAATTAAGCTGGGAGTAATTCCTGGTATTGGAGGAACGCAGCGTCTTACAAAATCTATTGGCAAAGCAAAAGCAATGGATATGATCTTAACAGGAAGAATGATGGGAGCAGAAGAAGCAGAAAGTGCAGGTCTGGTTGCTAAGATTTTTCCCAAGGAAACCTTGCTAGAAGAAGTAAAATCGATCGCAGATAATATTGCTTCATATAGTAAAACCTCTGTTATGATTGCCAAAGAAGCTGTTGACAGAGCACTGGAAATGGGGCTTAGAGAAGGAATCCTGTATGAAAGGAGAGTCTTTCATGCATTATTTGCTACAGAAGATCAAAAAGAAGGAATGCAAGCTTTTATAGAGAAAAGAACACCAAGTTTTGGTAAAAGCCCGGTAAGCAATACTTCTTATTAAGTATAAATCACAAACATTTTTTTAAACCATTAAAATTTAATTATAAATAAAAACTAATCATGAAAAAGATTTTAATCATCACATTAACACTATTTACTTTTTGTTCATACGCTCAGGAAAAGAAAGAAAAGAAAAAAGCAACGTTCGCTACAAAAATTATCCAGAATAGTGTTGCAGGTTTTTCTCCTATCTTTTTTGGAAGTTTTGAAACCAATAAGAATTTTGATATTACTATTTATAGTGTTTTTTGGACAAACACGTCTTTTGGTAATCCGGATGCAGGAAGTGATTTATTACTAGAAACTGGTATCGGATTAGGTTTTAAGTTATTGGATAACCATATGTTTTTGAATCCTAGTATTGGATTTGGACATGGTAAATTCTTTTCAGATAATAAGGCAACACAAGTTGGAGAGGGGATTATCCCTAATGTATATATGGCATATAACAAAGGACTACTGGACTTTGAAGGGTATGTTGCATATTATAAATCATTAAGAGATAAGTCATCGATCAACACAAAAGATTATTTTCTTCACTGGTTAGCCCCTGGGATCAACGTTAGTGATCGTTTAGTATTGGGCGCTTTTTATGAATCCTTAGGGATAACAAATCAGGAAAATAATGCAGATGATTTACAGATTTATAGATTCTTTGGAGGATCTGTAAAGCTTAAATTTGATAAAGGCATCGCATTTAGACTTTCGGCAGGGGCAAACCTGGATACTGATATAGGTGATTGGGATGAATTCTATAAAGTATCTGCTTTTATTCCTCTGTAACGTATTCTTATGCGTGTTAATTTATTCTTTTCTTAAAGAATGGAAAAGGCTACCAATCGGTAGCCTTTTTTTATTTCAATAGAGTATCAACAAACACTACTTCATGTAGGTTAACCGTGGACCGTTTCTTTAGTTCCTAGGTTCTTCATGATTTCTGCTTCATACGTAAGAAGATCCTGCCATTTTTTATCTACTTCAGTACGATCACCATATTTTCGAGCAAAATTCAAAAACATAGTATAGTGGTTTGCTTCACTAACCATTAGCTTCTTATAGAATTCACGGAGCTCTTTATCTTCTAGTTTTTTTGATAATAACCTGAAACGCTCACAGCTTCTAGCTTCTATAAGAGCTGCATAAAGAAGTCTGTGAACAAGCTGGGTAGTCCGGCTACCTCCTTTGGGGAAAAATTTCAGCAATTGAATAACATAATCGTCTTTTCGGTCTCTGCCTAGAACAAGTCCTCTTTCTAGGATTCTGTCATGCACCATCTGAAAATGACTAATTTCTTCTTTTACCAGTTTTACCATTTCCTGGACAAGTTCTGTGTATTCTGGGAAACTGACAATTAGTGATATTGCTGTAGAAGTGGCTTTTTGTTCACAAAAAGCATGATCAGTAAGAATTTCCTCAATGTTTTTTTCTACAATGTTAACCCATCTGGGGTCTGTTGGAAGTTTTAAACCTAACATTCTTTTCTTTTTTATATGGATACAGATCGGAAAGTGTGCGTGAGAAAAGATTAAATATCAAGATCAAATATGGATCTCAATTTATCAATCAATGGATTCTTTTCTCGTAGTTTTTCGTATTTGTCCTGAGGTGTAAAAGCATATCTTTTTGCCTCAGCTTCATTTACTGTTATAATTAATTCGATACTGTAATTTCTTAGTTTTTTGTAAAGATACTGCAATAATCCAGATTGAGCAGCTTCGAGATCTTCCTTCATAGAATAGTTCGGAAGTGTAAGGTGTATTTCTTTCCCTTGTAAAGTTGGCGTATTCATAGCGAACATAGACCCGACGATTCGTTCTCCTTTTTTATCTTGTAATTGACCATAATGTTTCCAGCATTTAATCATTTCTTCTTCTGTGAAATCTTCATATGGAAGGTTACTCGGGTCAATTACCTCTTCTTGCTTATTAAGGATATGTTCCTTTTTTTGTCGGATACTGTTAAGAGAAAGCCCGGATGATTTTCTGTCTTTTCTGTTTAGTAATGGAACTTTTATTTCAGGTGTTGGAGGAGAAACTGTTTTTACTTCGGTACTGTCCTCAGAAGAAACTTTATTTTCTGTAGAAGGTGCAGTGGTGGTGTGCTCAGGATCCGCTTTCTGTTTTGCTGTAGATGAACTTTTTTCTATTTCCCCATTTCTGAAAAAAGAAGGAGGAATTATATATGGCTGGTTCCTACGTATTTTTTTTTTCTCCATCCTGAGGGTTCAAGATAGAGGCTAATTGCATGAGGCATAATTCTACGAGCAATCGTTGATTTCTACTCGATTTATATTTTAAATCACAATCATTGGCAAGATCAATTCCTCGAATCAAAAAGGGGTGAGGAACTTTTTGTGATTGTTCCTGATATTTAGCTTTGGTTTGTTCTCCTACTTCTAATAATTGAATGGTAGCTGGATTTTTGCAAACTAATAAATCTCTGAAGTGAGAAGCTAAACCGGCAATAAAATGATGCCCGTCAAATCCCTGAGATAAAATATGATTGAATGTTAGTAGTAGGTTAGGAATATCATTAGAAAGGATAAGATCAGTAACTTTGAAATAAGTTTCGTAGTCTAAAACATTCAGGTTTTCAGTTACCGCTTGTCTGGTGAGGTTTTTTCCACTAAAACTGACGACTCTGTCAAAAATAGATAATGCATCTCTCATAGCACCATCTGCTTTTTGAGCAATTATCTGCAAAGCATCTTCATCTGCTTCGATTCCTTCTCTTTTTGCTACTTCCATTAAATGCATCTTAGCATCAGTAACTGTGATTCTTTTGAAATCAAATATTTGACACCGGGATAGAATGGTAGGAATTATTTTATGCTTTTCTGTTGTAGCTAAAATAAAAATAGCATGTTTAGGAGGTTCCTCCAGAGTTTTTAGAAAAGCATTAAAAGCAGCCTGAGATAACATATGTACCTCATCAATGATATATACTTTATATTTTCCAACCTGAGGAGGAATACGAACCTGGTCTATAAGACTTCGTATATCATCTACAGAGTTGTTAGAAGCAGCATCTAGCTCGAAAATATTAAAGGCAAAATCTTCATCCGGATTTTCATTACCATCCTGATTAATTGTTTTTGCCAGAATTCGGGCACAAGAAGTTTTTCCAACTCCTCTCGGACCTGTAAATAGTAGAGCTTGTGCCAAATGGTTATTGTCTATAGCATTTAGTAGCGTATTGGTTATAGCCTGTTGCCCCACAACATCCTTAAATGTTTGGGGTCTGTATTTACGTGCTGATACTATAAAGTGTTCCATCGCTACAAAGTTAAAAATTGATTGCAAAAAATAAATTTAGCACACTATATTTTCTAGCGAGTTATTAACAGTGTTGGTATTTTGCATAAAGATTTGCAGGATCGTCGTCTGATTTTATGTAATTATACTATTTTTGCGCCATGCAGATCACCTTATCGCTGTTCTGATGCTTCAGAAGAGAGGAAAGTCCGGACACCATAGCGCAGTATAGCGGGTAACGCCCGTCCGTCGAAAGACGAGGACAAGTGCAACAGAAAGAATGTACAGGTAATGCTGTAGTGAAATCAGGTAAACTCTATATGGTGCAACGTCATGTATACCGACTTTTAAGGGTTGCGCGCCCGATGTCGGAGGGTAGGCGGTTGGAGTTAACAAGTAATTGTTAATCTAGATAAATGATAAGGAGCTTTATTAATAAAGTTACAGAATCCGGCTTATGATCTGCTTTTATTTTTTTGAATATATAAAAAGAGGCTGCCTACACAGACAGCCTCTTTTTTCTTTCCTAACAATTAAAATTATTATCGCTTGATAATTTTTCCTTTAATTTTTTCCTTAGGAGCAGAAATGGTATAAAAGTATAATCCTTCTTCTAAGTTGTGGATATCAAAACTTTTTATATTTCTTCCCTGTAAAAGGGTATTGTTCTTAAAGTCTAATACACGAACTCCACTTGTGTTGAACACTTCTAATCGGAATACTGTATTTGCTTTAGTCGCATCCATAGTAATGTTTAAGGTATTTCCTTTAACCGGGTTAGGGAAGATATTTGCTTCGCTAATTAACTTGTTACTGGTTAACGCAGGAGCGGGGGTTCCAAGACCATCTAAGAAAGCTCTGTGACTACTAGAGAAAGATTGATTATTAACTAAATCCCAATTGATAGACCAAGTCATTAATCCTCTAAAGTCAGGATATGTTGCACTGGTTGTGTACTTTCTATTAGGATAAGAAACTCCATTAATCAGGTAATTAAGTGCCTGTTGTACTACTGCTTCTGGAGTGTACCCACTTCCGGCAGCTTGCGTAGTAGCAGGAAGACCTATCGCTACTTGATCTGCTCTAAGACCAGGGAATGTTAATCCGGTTTGTGCTACAGGGAATCCTGTTATAAGCATTTCTGCCATAGCAACATGGAAATCTGCAGTAGCAGGTTGATACACAACTCCGTCTTTTCCATACATAGATCCTGTGTTGTAATGTTGAACATGGATATAATCCATTTCGTTTCTCAGGCTATGAATCACAGGTAAGTAGGCTCCAAATACACCGGTATAAGTTCCGTATGCGCCTTGAACATAAGCAGTCTCCGGAGCCATACTTAATATAAAGTTAGTAGCCCCAACATTGTTTCGTACTTGCTTTGTTGCAGCAATAAGGTTCTTGATTTTTGGAGTGGTCGGATTTCTGAAATCCGTATCTCCGTTATCTAGAGACAATGAGCTTCCTTCCAGATCAATATCAAGACCATCAAAACCATAGGTATTGATTATATTGGTCATAGAAGTGATAAACTCAGAGGTCTCTGTTTGATTGTGCAATTCTACTCTTGCGTTTGCTCCTCCAATAGAGATCAATACTTTTTGACCTCTGTTTTGTAAGGTTGCAACATCATTGATAAATGCCTGTGTATCTCCTCCGTAGATTTCATATGGAGAGAATGCCATGTTTGCTGAACTTCCTGCAACAGGTTCTGCAAAAGCTACACATACAACATCCCAGTCTCTGGATACTTCACTTAATCTAGGAGTAGTAGAACTATTGTTAAAGTTATGCCAGTATCCTACCAGGATTTTACCAGGTAGCTGAGTATTTCCTCCGTCTCTTACTTTTCTAATAACAACGGCTTCTGAAGTTGCAGTATTGTTTTCATTATCTGTTGCTTTAGCAGTTAATGAATAGCTGTCCAGATTCGCACTTGTAATCGTATATGTATAAGGACTTGTTGTATCTTCTCCTAATTTATTTGTTCCATTATAAAACTCTACTTTAGTAACAGTTCCATTGGTATCAGCAGCATCTGCTGTGATATTAATAGCAGCACCAGCATTATAGTTAGATCCGTTTAGTGGAGAAGTTATTGAAACGGTTAATTCTCCTCCTCCGGTAGAACACTCTCCGGTTTTGGTCCATGCATCCTGCCAGTGATTTCCTGTTCCTGGTGCATATGCCCAAGCAGCATTAGAAGAACACCATCCTGCAATCTTACACTGATATTTTCCTCCATCATTATGTACTTCTTCTCCTTGGCTGTACTGTGTTCCCGAGACATATTGTTGGATTCCTCCACAGTCACCTCCGGTGGTTGTAGATTTTACAAGAATGCTAACAACAGCAGAGGTACCAGTAGCTCCTTTATCGTCTGTAGCAGTTGCTGTTAGGTTATAAGTACCTTCTGCAGCATTTGTGATCGTAAATGTGTAAGGGCTTGTTGTATCTTCACCCAGTTTAGTAGTTCCATTAAAGAATGCTACTTTGGTTACAGTTCCGTCACTATCAGTAGCAGTAGCAGTAATTTCGATGGTCGCTCCTTTGTCGAAAGTAGCATTATTTGCTGGAGATGTTATGTTGGCTACAGGAGGTTCGTTTGTAGGATCAATTGTCCCATCACAAGGACCAATTTTTTTCCACGGTTTACCTTCTCCTGTGTTCGAAGCAGGGTTCTGGTTTCTTGTCCACCATTTTGCCTGGTAATGATTGTTTTGGTATCTCACATCATCCCCTCCGTTATAAACTTTGTTCTCGTCCCAGATAGGGTAGTTGCTACAATTGTCTCCAGTATTTCCTGTAGTTACTTTAATAGTAACCTGAGCTTCGGATGTTTGGTTATCATTATCAGTTGCTGATACCTTGAATGTATAAGTTCCTTCTTGTGCAGGAGTCCACTTTCCAGTATATGTGCTACCTGTATTTGTTGTGCTAATGCTGGTGTTGTTAACCATAAAAGAAACATTGGTAATAGTACCATCACTGTCAGTTGCAGTAGCTGCTAAGGTTACTTCGGTTCCTACTTTTACAGAGGTATTGTTCGCTGGAGCAGTTATATTTACTACTGGAGCTATCAAATCTGGATTACAAGGGTCTCCAGAGGTAGTCTTTATTACATTTAATAAGGAATTGTTTCCGGTAGCATCCATTGATAACTCCCAAATCATGATTCCTGAAGCTCTTTCCATCGCTAATTGCGTTTTCTTTTTCATGGTTACTCTTCCGTTATAGTAGATGTTGTTAAATACATCTGCATCCGGATTAGCACCTTCGGCTAATAGGGTATTATACGCTTTGTACGGGTTTCTTCCGTAAAAAGGAACTCCTAAAACGGCTTTAGATTTAGGAAGTCCTCTTCCCAGCCAGTAATCCAGTGAGCTAACTGCATAGCTATATGGAGAGTGGTCATTACCACTAGCGTCATATGCCATGAGATTTAAGAAATCAACATCATTAAATACTTCTGTCAATATTCCATCAGCATTATACCCTAATGAAACTACAGCTGCAGTTAGTAATTTTCCTTGTGCACGTAATTTTTGTCCTAGTTCGCTCATTAATAATGCAAAGTGCTGAGGTTCGTTTCCTTCTCTTGGATATTCCCAATCCATATCAACACCATCAAGATTGTATTGAGCAACAAAATCCATTACATTATTGATAAATGCAGTTCTTGTAGTAACATTCGCGGCAAGATTTGTAAATGCAGAATCATTACCACCATTCCATCCACCGATAGCAATACACACTTTTACATTTTTGGCATGAGCCAATCGTACCATTTCTTGTAGTTTTTGTGGATTTTCTATCGCTTGTAGGCTTCCGTCACTATTAGGTAATAAGAAAGAATAATTAAGATGAGTTACCTTGTCATACTGGATTGCCTGAACACTTCCAGACCAACTAGGCATGTATCCTACTATTTTGAAATTACTATTGTTAGAACATCCGCTATCTTTTACGATTTTTACTGTTACAGCCGTAGAGGTAGTGGTGGCATTTTTATTATCAGTTGCCTTTGCAGTAAGGGTGTAATCTCCAACAGCAGGAGCATTCCAGACAAACGTATAAGGACTTGTTGTGTCTTCTCCTAATTTAGTAGTACCATTATAGAATTCTACTTTGGATACTGTTCCGTCTCTATCGGAAGCATCAGCCTGAAGTGTAATAGTTGTTCCTGCAGTAAAACTACTTCCATTGGCAGGAGAGGTGATAGAAACAGTAGGAGGAGTGTTATCATTAGGATTACTTCCATTAGCAAATACTTCATTGATTTTATTTACTAACGGAGATTTTACATCAGACCATCTTTTTAGTTTAGTTCCGAATGAAGTTACACTGCCTCCAAACTCTAAATCTCCATATACAGTCCATATAATTGTACCACCCAGACCTTCGTCATTAATAAATTGAGCTTTAATTCCGATAGATTCTTCATCGTCATAGCTTAAGAAATATTTTCCATTTACTAAATAAGGAACTTTGGCTTCATTATCCCATTTTCTAGTCCATCCACTATTAGGGTTTAGTGCTTTTTGTTTGATAAAAAAGTAATTAGGAGTTCCGTCATATACTTCTTTAGGCCAGTTGGTATAATCAGCAGCTGTAGAAATAGGACCGTCAGGTTGAACTGTTTCAGATCTTTTTACAGTTTTTACATTTAGATCGGCTGTCCCTTCTGTGATAACCCCTCTACCGTAAAATGGTGCTCCAAAACAGATTTGAGCTTTTGGTACACCTAGTTCCGTTAATTTTTGTAAGGTAGATTGCCAGTTAAAAAAAGAAACTTCAGCGCCACTATATGGATATACAGGAGCATTGTGTCCTGCAATTGTAGACCATCCTCCGTTAAAGTCGTAGGTCATCATATTAAAATAATCCATGTTATTAGCCAAAGCAGTCCAGTCAAAACCTTCTAGTTTTCTCGGATCTGCAGACATAGCAGCAGTAATCAATTTATCAGGACCAATAGCAGCTCTGATATCTTTTACTAAGTTTTCGAAATTTTTGTAATCTGCTTCTGTACCGGTAAAATTCATTCCAGGAAAAGGACCTGGGTATTCCCAGTCAAGGTCTATTCCATCAAAACCTGTAGCGATTAGTTTCTTACAGTCTTCAATGAATTTTGCCTTTTTTACAGGATCAGCAGCCATTTCAGGAAAGTGTTTACACATACTCCATCCACCGATAGATGCCATTACTTTTACACCTTTTTGGTGTGCTAGTTCAATAAGACCAGGAGCTCCTGTTTCTTTGTGCAGTGGTAATGGCAATTTACCACTTAATCCCCATGTAGGATGTGTCCAGCTATTGCCTTCAAGAGTTACTTGGAACCCTTGAGCTTCTGCACGTCTTTTAGCATCTTCATTTATGTGTTGTATCGGATCGATTTCTCCAAAAAGAATATGCATATCCCAGCTACTGTATATATCAGTAAAAAAGATATCATTAGGTTCTTGAGAAACCCCATCCTGATGTATTGCTTTATTTCTGTGGTCTCCACTGTGTAGTGAACCATCACTAGCTACTCCAAAGAAGGAATAGTTGAGAATGGTGTATTTTGAATAGTCAATATTCAAGTGTGTTAACGCTCCAGCTCCGGGCACTCCGGCTTTAGTGTTTTTCCAAGCATCCCAATTCGTAATATATCCGATGATCTGTTTTTGATGATTGGAAGTGTTTGCATTACCACCAGTATTTACTTGCGCTGATAAGGGGAAAGTCAATACTGACGTGTAAAGTAAAAACAGTAGCATTCTAAAAGATGACTTTAGATAAAGCCCCCTTTTAATTATGTGCAATAGTTTTTTCATAATTACATTGTTTAAATTAAAAAATTGAATTTGTGTTAAATAGTTAATTATTAGATATAACGTCAATGTTACTAAATTATTAAGAAGATCTAGTTTTCAGAAACTAATTAGCTAAATGGTATGAAGTTGTAGCTTTTTAGTAAATAATGCCGAAAAAATGTAGGAGTCTGGTTTTTACGTTGTTGGTATATAGTTTTTTGCGTTTTAGCTAAAAAAATGTAAAGTCAAGTTTAAATAGTTGTAAGTTTTGGCATCAAATTATGTAATCTTTTATTGTACAATAAGTTCATTTATAAATATATACGTGGTAATAAATAAGAGTAGAAAAGAATTTTTATATCATAGCCTGTTTTGGTTTATCTATTTCAGTTTAAATACATTAAGGTGGGGTAGCTATTTTGACGATTATGTGTATTCGTTTAATTCTAACTTGGTCGAATTTGCAGTTCACATTATTTTAGTGTATTTTAACTTGTATTATTTGCTACCAAGGTTGATACCCAATAGGTATTGGCAATACGTTTTTGTACTGCTGACAGCGATATTGATTATGACGCTATTGCGGATCGTACTGACCTATGAATTAGTTACTACTCATATATGGAAAGAATCAGGTAGACAGGGGGTTTCTATCTTTGATAAAAACTATGTTCTTTCTGCATATATAGGGCAGATATATGTAATAGGCTTTACTACTGCTATTAAAATGACCATTGATTATGTTAGAAACCTTAAGCGAACCAAGGAAATAGAGAATCACAATTTGGAAAATGAATTGTCGATGTTGAAATCGCAATTAAAACCTCATTTCTTCTTTAATACGTTGAATAATTTGTATTCTCTAATTCTGGAAAAATCAGATGAAGCTCCTGATACAGTTATAAAACTGTCGGAATTTATGAGCTATGTAATTTATCAGGGTAATAAAAAGAAAGTTCCATTAATTGAAGAAGTGAAATATATACGTAATTATATCGATTTAGAACGTTTGAGATTTGGAGAACGGGTAGAGGTGGAGTTCGCTATGTCTAATCAAATGGAGAGCTATAAGATTCCTCCCTTGCTTTTATTGCAATTTATCGAAAATGCATTTAAACACGGTACTTATTACGAATTAGAAAAAGTTTGGCTATATTTTGGGCTAGAAATTGACGATTCTTGGTTAATTTTTAAAACTAAAAACAAAAAAAAATGTAATAAAGAAGAAGTAAAAGACAATAAATCCCAAGGATTAGGGTTAAAAAACATGAGACGTAGATTAGGATTGTTGTTTGATGAAAATTATGAATTTGTAGTAAATGAGGATGAATCTAACTATGCTATAACTTTAAAAATCCCCCTCGAATGAAAGTCAAGTGTTTAATTATAGACGATGAACCGCTTGCCATTAATGTTATTAAGAAGCATTTGGAAAGCTTTGATAATTTTGAAGTGTTATTTACATGTAATAATGCTGTCGAAGCGTTTAACCTGCTAGCGCAGAATACGATTGATTTGGTATTTATGGATATTAATATGCCTAAAATTAATGGTATTGAATTTATTAGGAACTTAAAAGATCCTCCAATGATTATTGTCACTACTGCGTATAGAGAGTACGCAGTTGAGAGTTTTGAGCTGGACGTGGTTGATTATTTGGTAAAACCAATTTCTTTTAAGAGACTGATGAAAGCTGTTCATAAAGTAACAAGAATTATTAATGATAAATTAGAGAGTGAGGGAGGAAAATCTACATTAACTTCAGAGGAATCAACTAAAAGAAGAGAAAGCTATATTTTTGTAAAAGTAAATAAGAAAATGGTGAAGATATACTTTGATGATATCTTATACGTAGAAAGCCTGAAAGATTATGTTTCTATAAAGACGATTTATGAAGATTATATTACACATTTCAACCTTTCTGCAATAACCAAATTATTACCGAAACACTTATTTATCCGTATTCATCGTTCCTATACAATTGCCTTAAATAAAGTAAAAGTAGTAGATGGAAACTGTATACAGATAAGTGATAAAATGTTACCAATAGGACGAAACTTTGTTAAAGATGCTAAGAGTATTATTTTAAATGGTTTTGAAAATTGATGATATGATTAAAATTACTTTGAAAATTCACTTTTCTTTAATAGATCATTGATAAATTTTAATTTTTTTAACAAAATGCTATCCTAATTTTCTTGTACCTTGTGTCCAAAAGAAAATCACTATATGAAAATAGCTATCGTATGTTACCCTACTTTTGGAGGAAGTGGGGTAGTAGCTACTGAATTGGGAATTGCTTTGGCAAAACTCAATCATGAAGTTCATTTTATCACATATAAACAACCAGTACGACTCAATTTATTAAGCCCCAACATTCATTTTCATGAGGTTACTATTCAGGAATACCCGTTATTTCATTACCAACCTTATGAACTGGCATTATCTAGTAAATTGCTAGGAACTATAAAAAAGTATGATATTGATTTATTACATGTTCATTATGCAATTCCGCATGCATATGCAGGATATATGGCCAAAAAAATGTTAGAGGAAGAAGGGATTCATATTCCTATGGTTACCACATTGCATGGAACAGATATAACCCTGGTTGGAAATCATCCTTTTTATAAACCGGCAGTTACATTTAGTATTAATAATAGTGATGTAGTCACTTCTGTGTCTGAGAGCCTGAAAGAAGATACATTGCGATTGTTTGATATTACCAAGAAAATCAAAGTAGTTCCTAATTTTATAGATTCTACTACTCAGAAAACCAGTTTTACAGATTGCCAGAGAGAGCTCATGGCTACAGAAAATGAGCGAATAGTTACTCATATTAGTAACTTTAGACCAGTAAAGCGCATCAATGATGTGGTATCGATATTCTATAATATACAGAAAGAAATGCCTGCTAAGCTGTTGATGGTAGGAGATGGTCCAGAGCGATTAGGAGCAGAGCAACTATGTAGAAAATTAGGAATAAAAGACAAAGTAATTTTCTTAGGGAATAGTGATGAAATAGATAAGATTTTATGCTTTTCGGATCTCTTCTTATTGCCATCAGAAAGAGAAAGTTTTGGATTAGCAGCTTTAGAGGCAATGGTTAATAAAGTTCCTGTGATTTCTAGTAATACAGGAGGAATACCTGAGGTAAATGTACAAGGGTTTTCAGGGTACTTGAGCGATGTGGGAAATGTGGAAGAGATGTCGCAAAATGCTATTCGTATTCTCAGAGATGATGTAGTATTGGAAAAATTTAAAGAAAATGCGTTTAATCAGGCATTGAAATTTGATATTAATGAAATTGTACCGGTCTATATATCTTTGTATGAGAGTATTTTAGAAGAAGTATAAAAAATATACCATTAGTCAAAAGAGACCTTGTTTATACACAAGGTCTTCTTTTGTTTTTTTATCAAAAAATATACCTGGCAGCTACCCCAAAATTAAAAATATGATTGTCTACATCATACCCCCATCTGCTTTCGATATCATGAATATCTAAGGTAGGACGTAATCCAACAGAAATTTGAAGAGGAAAGTCGAATGTATAATCCAACCCTATATCTCCTCCGATATACAGGAAAAAACGACTATTATCTCCATCTCTGTATGTACCATTGTAATAACGGTCTTTAAAATCGATAAGTCCTATTCCTGCCCCAGGACCTACATACCAGCTTAATTTATCAACAAGTTGATAAGACCAGTGAAAGTATCCTCCTGTTCTAAAAGTGCTTACCCAGGAATTTGTTCGTAAACTCATATGAAGATCAATGCGATTTTGCTCACTAACTACCTTTTTCTGATAGGTAATTTCAGGACCAAACCCTTCATCTCCAAGAAAACTATCACTAAGTCTTATACCTATTGCATTTTGAGCAATATGCTGTGCTGATGAGTAATTAAATAAAGCACATAGTGACAGTACGAAAAGAATTTTTTTCATAATTTTTTAATTGATTGAAAATAGTTTATTGAGATATTAGAAAACATATCGAACACTCAGTCCGATATTGAAAATGATATTGTCATGATCATATTCTTTAAAGTAAATTTCAGGTTTAAAATTAGCGGCTAATTGTATAGGGAAATCAAAGTAATACTCTATTCCAAGATCCCCATTAAAAAAAAGAAAAACGTCCGTGTCAATATCTAACACAGAATGATCGACAAAAGTGATTCCGGCTCCGGGACCAACATACCAGGCAAAATTGTTAGGTAAATTAAATATCCAATGATATGTACCATTGAGTTTGAATGTATCAAATGCATTCTTGTTCTGAATCCCTATGTCTGCCTGAATTCGATTGCTTTGTGTTGTAGATTTTTGGTAGGACACTTCTGTCCAGAGATCAGTACCTCCACTTAACCGAATACCAAGACTGTGATTAGGAATGTTTTGAGCGTATATAACCGTGGCACTAAACAGTGCAAAAAAAGAGTATAAAAAGCGTAGCGCCATAAACTGAATTAATAGTGTCTTCAGATATAACGCTACAGTGTTGTTTTTAATGTAAAAAAAGATGCTTTTTTATGTTAAAAAAGAAATTTTAAGATGTTTGAAGCTTCATATCAGTACTTTCGAAGATTTTATCAGCCGAATTAGCGATAAAACCAGTAAATAATTCGTTATTCGAATCTTTATAACGATAAGCAAACTCATAATAACAAGAAGTGATTTTTTGGGGACCTTCTATAAAAGCGACTTCTACAATATCTGCTAGAATACTTGATTGTTCCAGTAATTGAGCTGCGCTTCCTTTTATCTCTCCACCTGAGGTATTCATTTTGAAACCATTTTCTTTGAGAAAAGTATTTACCGCTTCTAATGAATCAAAAGTGGCTAATTTATTGACATCTACTGTGAAATGATTAGAGCAAAAACCATTTACATACATCCATGCTGCATATTCTGATTCTTTCTTAAGCTCCTCATAAATAGAAAATGATGGGGTAGACCAGATACGCCCTTTGAGAATCAGGTTGTCTTCTGTAAATACATCAGGAGTTACTGTGTCCAATAATTGTTTTACTGTAGTCTGTAATTGCTCTGAAAATTCATTTGTTTTTAGCTGACTGATAAAAATTTTAGGGGCATTAGGATCAGTTGTATGCTCGAAATGTTTAGCGAATAATTTTTTAGCTTCAAAATGATATTCTCCTTTAGGTTCGTATCCCATAGCTAAAAAAGGCTTAGCCAAAACGTCTATATTTACACGAGGATCATCAAAAGTTCTAATAGCTATATGATCATTATATACCATATTCCCTTGTTTTTCAAAAAGTGTTTTTACTTTTTGAGCAGAAGGAGTTTTATCAGAGTATTGTTTCCAAAGTTCTTCAAAAAAAACAGAAGAGGCCATAATAGAATTGTTTTTATGTTTAGAACAAAATTACTAGTTTTGACCATTCAAACATGAATATTGAATCACTTTAATTGATTTATCGATTGTTTTATGTCAAAATAATTTAAGGTGAAATAATAATAATGTTTTTGAAATAAAAACATCTAAAAAGAGAGAGTTTATGAATCATTTTGATTACGTTGATCAACAAATATTGCTTCAGATCAGGGAAGATGCGAGAAAACCTTTTTCTCAAATAGCGGAAGAACTAAAGATATCCAATTCATTGGTTCATCAGCGAATTAGGAAATTAAAGCAACAGGGGGTTATCCAAAAGGCTGAATTTGTGGTTGATGAAAAGCAAATAGGGTTCAAAACAAAATCATATGTAGGGATTCGATTAAGAGAAGCGAGGTATGCAGAAGAGGTTGTCAAAGGCTTGCAGGAAATTCCTCAGGTATTAGAGTGTAATTATGTTTCCGGTTATTATGCTATTTTTATATTAGTTTTTGCATATGATAATCAGCATTTGAGAAAGATTCTTTACGAACAAATTCACAAAATTGATGGTGTGGCAGGAACAGATAGTTTTATTTGTTTTGATACAAATTTTAAAAGACCAATTCCATTGGATTACCTAACAAAGAATGCAGCGAATGAATAAAGATCAAAAATGGTCAGAACTTCAAAAATCTCTTAAAGGAGAACTACATACGGATAGTCTGACAAGAACCTTGTATGCTACAGATGCATCAGTATATAGGAGAATTCCTGCCGCAGTTGTCTATCCCAAAGATACTGAAGATATACAAGCGATTATTTCTTTTGCAACCACATATAAAGTAGGAGTGATTCCCCGAACAGCAGGAACATCTCTGGCGGGGCAGTGTGTAGGAGAAGGGATTGTAGTAGATGTGTCCAGATACTTTACAGAGATTATAGCAGTTGATACAGACAAAAAGCAAGTAATCGTACAGCCTGGAGTTATCAGGGATGATCTCAATAGGTTTCTAAAGCCATTTGGTCTTTTTTTTGGTCCAAACACTTCTACTTCCAATCGCTGTATGATTGGAGGAATGGTAGGTAATAATAGTAGTGGAACCACTTCTATTCAATATGGAGTTACTAGGGATAAGGTAGTTGAGATAAAAGCTATTTTATCTAATACAGAGGAAGTAACCTTTTCATCTATAACTAAAGAAACATTTCATGCAAAACGGACTTTAGATTCTCTGGAAGGGAAAATCTATGATCATTTATATCACGAATTAATACCACAAAGAGTACAAGCACAGATAGCAGAAGGTTTTCCTAAAAAAGAAATTCACCGGAGAAGTACCGGATATGCTATAGATGAAATAATCGATTCGGAAGTTTTTAAAGAAGAGGAAGATACTCTTTTTAATATGTGTAAGTTATTATCTGGGAGTGAAGGAACTCTGGCTTTTACAACAGAAATTACATTGCAACTGGATGAGTTACCCCCTGTAAATTCTTTAATGATTGCCGCTCATTTTAGGACAATAGAAGATTGTTTACAGGCAGTAGCTCCTGTAATGAAGCATCCGTTATTTACCTGTGAGATGATGGATAAGACAATTTTAGATTGTACAAAGAATAATAAGGAACAGGTAAAAAATCGTTTCTTTATAGAAGACGACCCTAAAGCTATTTTAATGTTAGAATTGCGTTCTGATAATGATGATCTATTAGAAGAGCAAAAGAGGGCACTGCTAACGACACTGGAAATGTCTGGATTAAGTTATGCAAACCCTATTTTGTATAACAAAGAAATAGATCAGGCATTGGAGTTGAGAAAAGCAGGTTTAGGGCTTTTGGGAAACATTGTTGGAGACAAAAAAGCAGTTGCCTGTATAGAAGATACAGCAGTAACCTTATCAGACCTATCGGATTATATTTTGGATTTTACCAAATTGATGAAATCCTATGGTCAGGAAGCAGTTTATTATGCACATGCAGGAGCAGGAGAATTACACCTGCGACCGATACTTGATTTGAAAAAAAAGGAGGATGTTGTTCTTTTTAAAAAAATAACAGATGATGTTGCTGCTTTAGTAAAAAAATATGGAGGTTCTATGAGTGGAGAACACGGTGATGGAATTGTAAGAGCAGCTTATATCCCGTTTATGATAGGAGAAGATAATTTTCAAATTTTACAAAGAATAAAAAAGACATTTGATCCCCATTCAATTTTTAATCCAGGAAAAATAGTCAATGCTTATCCGATGGATGAAAAATTGCGTTATGAAGTTGACCGAAAAGAACCTGAAATAACAACTTTATTGGATTTTACAGATTCATTAGGGATTTTGAGGGCAGCAGAAAAATGTAATGGAAGTGGAGATTGTAGAAAATCAGTAGAAGCAGGAGGGACGATGTGTCCAAGTTATAAAGCTACTAAGGAAGAAAAAGATACGACGAGAGGGAGAGCTAATACATTAAGAGAAATTTTAACCAATAGTCAGAAACCAAATGCATTTGATCATGAAGAGTTAAAAGAAGTATTTGACCTGTGTTTGAGCTGTAAAGGCTGTGCCAGTGAGTGTCCTTCTAATGTGGATATAGCGGCTTTTAAAGCAGAATTTTTATATCAATATCAACAGGAACACGGAACATCAATAAGAACGAAATTATTCGCTTATAACAATCAGTTAAATACCATAGGAAGGATTCTTCCGGGATTAACGAATTTCTTTTTTTCTAATAAGATTACTGCTGGAATCCTTAAAAATGTAATGGGAGTTGCTTCAGCCAGATCACTTCCTTTACTCAGTAAAAAAACAGTAAAACAGTGGTGTAAAGAGAATTTGTCTTCATTACAACCTGCTAAGGAGAAAAGAAATGTATTCCTGTTTTTGGATGAATTTATAGATCAGTTAGATGCACAAATCGGAATTGATGCAATTGAATTACTGACGCAATTGGGATATAAAGTAACAGTGGTAGACCATAAAGAAAGCGGACGTTCTTTTATCTCAAAAGGATTGTTAAAGCAGGCCAAAAAAATAGCAAATCACAATATTGAACTATTTTCTGATTTGGTAACAGAAGATAGCCCTTTAATAGGAATTGAACCTTCAGCGATATTGAGTTTTAGGGATGAATATCTACGATTAGCAGATGATAAAGATAAAGCAGAAACACTAGCGAAGAATGTGAGGACTATTGATGAATTTATCTCATCGGAAATAAATAATGGATCCATTAAAAATACACAGTTCACTACCAAAAAAGAAGTGATTAAGTTACATGGGCATTGTCATCAAAAAGCATTGTCCAATGTGTTATCTAGCTTTAGCTTATTGAATATTCCTAAAAATTATAAAGTGACAGTGATTCCTTCCGGATGTTGTGGAATGGCAGGATCATTTGGGTATGAAAAAGAACATTATACGCTAAGTATGCAGGTAGGAGAACAAGTATTATTTCCTGCAATTAGAAAAACAGAAAAAGACACTATTATTGCAGCAGTAGGAACTAGTTGTAGACATCAAATTAAAGATGGAACCAATAAAGAAGCATTGCACCCGGTTACGATTCTTAGAAGAGCTTTACTTTAATTGTTATCTCTTTGTTAATTATAGATAAAAAACATAGATATTTTGTTAAAATGTGTTTTTTGTCTATATTTTTTGGTGTTTTGTCGATTAAATAATGAAAAGTGTTATATTGCATCTGGTTTTATTTATCGAATAGGTTATCTTATAAATCAGTATTCTTTTCGGTAAAATACCGTTAGAAGAATAGTGGTTTATTTTTATAAAGTTACTTGTATAACGATCTGATTTTTTGATTGTTTCTGAAAGTGTATTATACGTAACTCATTTGAATAAATCCTCTTTTCTTACATATCCCAAAACTATCAACTATGAAAAGAACCATATGCCTTTTTTCTCTTGTTTTGTATCTAAGTCAGATTACTGCTCAGGTTGATGCAGATGCTTTATTTGTACTGCCAAGTGTTTCTTCGGTAGAAATGACTACTGTGACTACTCCGAAGGAAGGATCACTGGTGTATAACCAAGATGATAAAATGATGTATGAGTATGATGGAAGTTCTTGGGTACCGATTAATAGAGGAGATGAGACAAAAGTAGTCGCAGATGATAATATAGTAATTACCGGTTCGGGAACTACTGCAGATCCTTATAGAATTCGGTCAGTTCCGGCAACTTTGACCGAAAATGCAGATGGAACTTATACATTTTCTAATGGTGTTGATCCAGATGTGACAATCACCTTTGCGTATATAGGAAATGTTCCTATTGTATCTCAGTCATCAGCGACAGGAGGATGTTCCAATAAGTTCGAACCTAATGAAACCAGAGATGTTATTATTCAGGGAGATTACTTTGATGGGAGTGCTTCGGTAACGATCGTTGGACAAACAGTAAATTCTGTAACGGTCAATAGTATTAATCAAATTACTGCCAATGTTACTTCAGGAGCAACGACAGGAGATTTTGATATTCAGGTGACTACAAATGCAGGAACAGGTACATTGACGAACGGATTTAGTGTCAAAACAGCATTAGTTACGAATGTATTTGCTGCAGGAGATATCACATTGTCCAACCAAATGTCATATACAGGAGGTGTATTAGATAGAGTTGTAAGTGCTGGATGGAACCAGCAGGGATATTCTACGGTTCATTCTATCCCGGCAGGAGGAGAAGGACATCTTAATTTTGTTTCAGGACCCAGTAATCGATATCGAATGATAGGATTAAATAGTGACCCGGCTACAAATGCGTCCTATAATACAATAGATTATGCTATTTATTTAGTTGCAAATAGCAGGGTTTATGTTTATGAGAATGGAGCTTATAGAGGGAATTTTACAACCTATGTAGCAGGAGATAATTTTGAAATATACGTAGCATGTAGTGGATTAGTTACTTATGCCAAGAATGGAACTGTTTTTTATACATCATCTATTAGTGCTTCAGGAGATTTGTACTTTGACTCTTCTTTTTATAGTAATAATGGAAATGTCTCTGGTTTGTCAATCTCTAATTAAGAATAAAATTATTTTTTTCGTATATTCAGTACTCTTTTTATAGTACTAAAAACAACAACAGGTATTTATTTTTTTATAAAGAAAATAAATGCCTGTTTTATGTTTACTTTATTTTGAAGAAATAAATGACTCTAACATTTTGTACTCCAAAGCGAATGAAGCTTTAAGTTTTTCCTTCTCTTGTAGAAACTCTTCCTCTTTTTCTTCTTCGACAAGCGGTTCTATTTTTTCTTTTTGATAATGGACTAAATTCCAGGTTTTATTGTCGTATTCTAATGCAGTGAGATTTTCTACCCAATCTCCGGAATTCAGATAAATACAGGAACCATTTTTGGTTCTGTATTCTTTCATTTGTGGTTGATGAATATGTCCGCAAATGACAAAATGGTACTGATTATCAATAGCTAATTCTGCAGCAACTTGCTCAAAATCATTAATATATTTGACTGCTTTTTTTACACTATTTTTTATTTTTTTAGAGAGGGAAAACTTTTCTTTTCCCATTTTTACCAAAAACCAATTTATGGATTGATTCATAAGAATAAGTATGTCATATCCCCATCCACCCAGTTTAGCAAGCCATTTTGCGTTTTGAATAGAAGCATCAAAAACATCTCCGTGAAAAATCCATGCTTTTTTGTCATCCAGCTCCAAGACTAATTTATCTACAAGTTTAAAATCTCCCATTTGGACATCACTAAACTTTCGAAGCATTTCATCATGGTTGCCTGTAACATAGATTACTTCAGTACCTTTTGACGCTAAAGTGATTATCTTTTTTATAACCTTGAGATGTTGTTTCGGGAAATAACGTTTTCTAAACTGCCATATATCTATAATATCCCCATTTAGTATAAGTGTTTTTGGCTGAATGGTATTTAGGTAATTGAGAAGTTCCTTCGCTTGGCATCCAAAGGTACCGAGATGTACATCTGAAATAATTACGAGTTCGACGTGACGTTTTTTCATACAGAGCAAAGTACGTGAGCATACCTTAAAAACAGATTACCAAAATATAAGGATATTGTTAGGGTGATATTAATATTTTGATGAATGCAGATGGTCAGACCTTCAGAATGTTATTTGTACACAGGGAAGAAGTAATATGATAGTTCGAATAAAAAGTCATTGATTTTTTTGTAATAAACAGTACATCAGAGCAATGAATTATAAAAGAAAACAGGTAGTTATTTTTAAAACCATAAATTTTCTAATTAAAGGGTGATTTATCCATAATAAGAGTGTAGTTTTTATAGATTACATTTACATTTGTTAAAAATTGTTAGTAATGGCAGGAAACACTTTTGGAACCTTGTTTAAGGTAACTACTTTTGGAGAATCTCATGGAATTGCAATAGGAGGGATAATCGATGGTTGCCCGGCAGGAGTTTCTATAGACTTAGAATTCATACAAGCAGAATTAGATAGGAGAAAACCTGGGCAATCCGCAATTGTGACTCAGAGAAAAGAACCTGATACGGTAGAATTTTATTCAGGAATTTTTGAAGGAATTACTACAGGTACACCTATTGGATTTGTGATAAAAAATGCAAACCAAAAATCAAAAGATTATTCTCATATAAAAGATTCTTTCAGGCCTTCTCATGCAGACTATACCTATGATAAAAAATACGGAATACGCGACTATAGAGGAGGGGGACGTTCTTCTGCCAGGGAAACAGCATGTAGAGTGGTTGCAGGAGCAATTGCCAAACAGGTGCTAACAAATCTAAAATTTAATGCATATGTGAGTCGAGTTGGAAATATTGATATCGATAAAGACTATACAACATTAGATTTATCATTAACAGAAAGTAACATTGTTCGTTGTCCAGATGTAGAAAAAGCTGCAGAAATGGAGCAGTATATTAAACAAATCAGAAAAGAAGGAGATACTGTAGGAGGTGTGGTTAGTTGTGTTATTTCTGGGGTGCCAATAGGGTTAGGAGAACCGGTATTTGACAGGTTGCATGCAGCCTTAGGGAAAGCAATGTTATCGATTAATGCAGTAAAGGGGTTTGAATATGGAAGCGGTTTTGAAGGAGCTAAACTAAAAGGAAGCCAACATAACGACCTTTTTAATGAAGATGGATCCACTAAAACAAATCTCTCTGGAGGAATTCAAGGTGGGATCTCTAACGGCATGGACATCTATTTTAATGTAGCGTTTAAACCTGTGGCGACTATTATGCAAGATCAGCAAACAATCGATAAAGAAGGGAATATTGTCACTATGCAAGGAAAAGGAAGACATGATCCCTGTGTGGTTCCCAGAGCAGTTCCGATTGTAGAAGCTATGGCAGCTTTGGTATTGGTTGATTATTGGTTGATTAACAGAGCAGCAAAAAAATAAGAAATAATCCTAATAATAGAATATTGCGGTAATCTTAAAAAAAGGTTACCGCTTTTGTTTTTTAATTTATATCTTGAACGCTGTTTTTACAAAAAAATAATAAATCGATAACAAAATTATATGAAAAAACTGGCATTACATTGGCAGATTTTAATAGGAATGGCTTCGGGAGTTTTATTTGCTATTCTATTATCCAGATATAGTTGGGGAGCGGACATTATTAAAGATTGGATAAAACCTTTTGGTACCATTTTTATAAATGCACTAAAATTGATAGCGGTTCCTCTTATTTTAGCCTCATTGATTAAAGGAGTTTCTGATCTTAAAGATATCTCTAAATTATCTAAAATGGGAGGGAGGACAATCGGAACCTATATTATGACAACCATTATTGCGGTTAGTATCGGATTGTTAGTTGTTAATATAGTGAAACCCGGAAATACGATTACAGATCAAACAAGAAATCAGTTGATCGAAAGTTATAAAGGGGATGCAGGGAGTAAAATAGCCGCAGCAGAAAAACAAAAAAGTGCAGGTCCTCTACAAGCATTGATAGATTTAGTACCTGATAATATAATAAAAGCATCCGGAGACAATAGAAATATGCTTCAGGTGATTTTCTTTGCTATCTTTTTTGGGATTGGATTAATTCTGATACCAGAAGAAAAAGCACGACCTGTCAAAGCATTTTTTGATGGCTTTAATGAAGTGATTCTCAAAATGATTGATTTGATTATGTTGGTCGCACCTTATGGAGTTTTTGCTCTTTTAGCAGCACTTGTTGTCGAATCTCCCAGTACAGATTTGTTTAAAGCACTCGCACTCTATGCAATATGTGTTGTCGTTGGTTTGTTATTGATGATTGGGGTATATATCTTTTTTGTATGGGTAGTTACTAAAAGACCTCCGATTTCTTTTATTAATGGAATCTCTCCAGCCCAATTATTAGCCTTTTCGACTAGCTCCAGTGCAGCTACATTGCCTGTGACAATGGAACGGGTAGAAGAGCACCTGGGAGTAGAAAAAGAGGTGACTAGTTTTGTCCTGCCAATCGGAGCAACTATCAATATGGATGGGACAAGTTTATATCAGGCTGTAGCAGCAGTTTTTATAGCACAGGCCTTCGGAATGGATTTATCATTTACTACTCAACTGGGAATTATTGCCACAGCAACATTAGCATCTATAGGTTCTGCCGCTGTACCAGGAGCAGGAATGGTTATGTTAGTGATAGTATTGGCACAAGCAGGAATCCCGGAAGCAGGTTTAGCATTGATTTTTGCTGTAGATCGTCCTTTGGATATGTGCAGGACAACTGTTAATGTTACAGGAGATGCTGCTGTATCTATGATAGTCGCAAAATCAGTAGGGAAATTAGGCGAACCCAATGTCAAAAATTGGGATGATAATTACCAGGAAAAATAATTGATAATTTGACGCAACGCATTCGAAACATTTGAATCTAATAGTAAATTGCCTCAGTGGAAATACGGGAGGTATTCTATTATGAAATGAATTTTACGTTCGAGAGAATTTCTATAAAGATCATATCTCGGCTGGAGTTAAAGTAAAAATGTTTTGAAATGAGAGACTCTTATTTAGTTTTTTTAATTCTTTTTTCAATTTTATTAATTATTAGTGTTTTTAATGGAGATGAGGATATTAATGAATATGTATAAATAGTAAATAAACGTTGACCTAACTTTTTATGAGTGCTTATAATTAAGTATGAATAAGGAATTATGAGTTATAGTAAAAAAGCATATAAAAAAGCTTCTGGAATTATTCAGAAGCTTTTTTTGAGCGGGGTGATAAACATTTCTTAAAGAAAATTATTTGTGTATTATAAAAACGTTTTTTCTTGATCTTAAATAGTTGATAATCTGTGTGTAAAGATGTTGAAAAAGGTGTTTTTTACGGTTTCTTACAGAAAATCAATTGAAAAAAGGGGGAAAACCCCTATTTTATTTTAGTCCAACTCCCCTTAACTTGCGGTATAAATTAGCATACTTTTGAATAAAGATTTACAGACTCTTAAACATAAAACCATGAAAAGACTATTTTTACCCTTAGTGTTACTGACGGTAGCAGTTATCTGCCTCAGTGTAGTACATATAGATAATGTCAATAAGATAAATACCGAATCAGAGAAATTGCGAAAAAAGTATCAAATAAAATCGGGAGAGCAACAAGTAAATAAAATAGAAACCATTGATGCAGAAGAAAGCTAAGTAGACAATTTTAGACAACCGTCTTATAACCAACCAATCTTTCCTTTTTAATTGTCTATAAATAATGCCTTTAACTGCGGCGTAGGTATCATACAAGAATTTTTCTTTCCAAACCACTTATACCTGTTTTTAGCAATCACATCATACACCCAATCTCTAAAAAACTTCGGTAAAATAATACCAGCGTAGATTAATGGATATGCTCCGGATAAATGTTTAGCAATATGAAGTGCAGCAGAAGATTTATGATAATAAGCCACTCCGGGATCAATAAGCAGAATAGAATCCAGTTTAGTGGCATCGATATTACGCTCTTTGGCTAACTGAATTCCTATATCACTTTGTAGCGATGCATATCTAAACATATCATTTTTATCATGCTTAATGATAAAATTTACCGCATTATTACAAAGGTTACAAACCCCGTCAAAAAGTATAATTTTTTTATCGTTTGGAATAGCCATATTCTATCTGTGTAAAAGTACTATAAAGATACGAATTATTTATTTCAAAAGCGAAGCATTTATAACTTGCTGAATCGTGTTGATCAGGTTTTTAGGAAGCATGTTATCTTTAGGAAGTACAGCCAGGTATCGATCATCATTTGAATCAAATACTTGCTTGAAAACAGGGGTATTTAATCCGAGAAAATCACAAATTTCTTTAATCAGATCATAATGATAGGTAAGGTCCTTACTACCCAGGTGGAATATTCCTTTTTTGTTTCTGTTTATTATATAGTGGAGTTGTTGCGTGAGTTTATTAATTGAGGTAGCATTGATAATTACATTAGGAAAAACTTCAATAGGAACATTAAACTCATGTTGCTGTTTTAATAGGTCTATTCTAGGGCTCCCAGCTCCGAAAATCATAGGGATCCGTGCAATTGTATGAATATTATTAGGCAATCGCATGATGGCATTTTCTACTTTTATTTTATAACGCCCATAAATGCTGTCACTCAATGTTTTGTCAAACTCATAAGAAGGATAATTCGTAAAAGAGTCAAAGACATTAGCACTCGATAGAAAGATAAATTTGCAATTGTTTTTTTGAAGCCAAAATAGAATTTTTAAGTGAGTTTCCCAGAGTGAATTGAAATTTCCTCTGATGGCAGATATAAGCACTGTAGGTTTAAGGCTATCAAGCAGGATTGTAATATCCTCTTTTTCTATGTCTAGCTGAAAAAATTTTTGATTCTTATCATAGAAACTATTATCTGTACAATAAGTAGCATATGTATCATAATATGGACAGAGCTCTTTGTATAAAGCATTGCCTATAAAACCACTACCTCCTATAATAAGAATACGTTTCAAAAATATTAGATTTAATAACAAAAAAGAAGTTTCGAGAATACTGAATATGCTTCTTTCTTCTCGAAACTTACTAAAATACGATTATATTTATAACAAGAATTTGTTAATTAGCCTTTGTAAAAAGGAAGTTTAACAACCGTTGCAGGAACTACTTTTTTTCTTATTTGAATATTTACTTTACTTCCTGCTGCCGATAATGATTTAGGGACATATCCGAGTCCAATTCCTTTTTCCAGAGAAGGAGACATAGTTCCAGAAGTAACTTCTCCAATAGCACTACCATCAGCGTCAACAATGTCATACCCTTGTCTTGGAATCCCTTTTCCATCCAATTCAAAAGCTACTAATTTTCTGGAAACACCTTCTTCTTTTTGTTTAGCTAAAGCTTCTGAATTAACGAAGTCTTTAGAGAATTTAGTAATCCATCCTAATCCAGCTTCTAAAGGAGAAGTAGTGTCGTTAATATCATTACCATATAAGCAGTAACCCATTTCCAGACGTAAGGTGTCTCTTGCTGCTAATCCTATAGGTTTGATACCGTATGTTGCTCCCGCTTCAAATACCTTGTCCCATACTTGTTTTACGTCTTTGTTTTTACAGTAAATTTCAAAACCACCACTACCTGTATATCCGGTTGCAGAGATGATGATATCTTTAATTCCGGCAAATTCATTCACTTCAAAAGTGTAAAATTTCATGTTTGTTAAATCTACAGAAGTTAACGATTGCATTGCTTCTGCAGCTTTAGGTCCTTGGATAGCTAATAAGGAGTACTCTTCCGACAGATCACTCATTTCTGCTCCCATTGTATTAAATTGACTAATCCAGTTCCAGTCTTTTTCTATATTAGAGGCATTGACAACTAATAAATATTCTTCTTCAGATTTTCTGTAAACAATAAGATCGTCTACAATTCCTCCTTTATCGTTTGGTAAGCAACTGTATTGTGCTTTTCCATCGACCAATTTAGACGCATCATTAGAAGTAACTTTTTGAATGAGTTCTAAAGCGTTAGGACCTTTAATTGAAAATTCTCCCATATGAGACACATCAAAAACTCCAACGCCATTACGAACAGTTTCATGTTCTATATTGACACCTTCGTATGAAACAGGCATATTATATCCTGCAAACGGCACCATTTTAGCACCTAAGGCAATGTGAGTTTCTGTCAATGCAGTATTTTTCATGTTGTTGAGATTTTATAACTTATTTATTGTCTGTCAAAAATTTATTGCCGAAAGTAGCAAACTTTGTATTGCTATACAATCCTTTTTATGCTTAATACACAAAATATCAATAGTTGTATAATATGATACATTTTTACAAAAACAATGATAGGATAATAACCACGAATAAAATGATAGTAAATCCCTTTATTTACAGGGGGTAATGGGAGTTATATGTTCTAGGGTACTCCATATTTTATGATTGATATGTTGGGGGGATACATTAAACTTTATGTAGTGTTTTTTGATAGTTGGACAATAAGAGTGTGTTACTATCAGGTTTAATTTGATATTCTTTTTTGTGATAAAAGCATCATGAGTAAGTACTTTTCCTATGTAGGTGTGTTCATCTACTTTTTCAAAAAAAGCATTGGTTTTCTGCTTATCTAGTTTATCAGGTGATACCATGTCCATTAACCCAAAAAAGTAAGAGGCCATTTCTGTTTCTAATTTTTTTGCAGAGAGTTTCGGGTTTTCATTGAGAGCCCATAAAAATGTATAGGAAAAGTATTCCATGGATTGGGCATCTTTCCAGCCTGGAGCAAATCGGATGTCCGAAATTCCTGTATATTTTAGATCTGGAGCAAACTCAAAAGGAAACTCCAAAGTTTCTGTTTTCCAGTTAGTTGGGGTCGATAATAAATGTGATGGGTTTTGTTCTTTGCATTGAATGAATAAAGTAACAATACAGATAAATGGTATAATTTTTGAAGTTGACATGTATGACGATATTATTTATTATAAAATAAAAGTACTAAATTGTAGTATTATTTTATTCTTTTATAAATTTGTATCTTAAAAAAGGGAAAAAGGTTTAAAGCAAAATGTTTAATATGAAAATGTGTGATTATAAGAAGGTACTTTTACTATTATTGATATTATTGTTTCAGTTTTCTTTCTCTCAGGAGGGGGGAACCAAGTATGAAGCTGACATTATTAACTTCCAAAAAGAAGTTGTTGCTAAGCTTACGGGACATAAACCTATAAAAGGTAAAAAGAAGTTAACAAGTAGAGCGAGTTCTTCAGAGAGAAAAACAACAGCAGATTTTTTGTTTAATTCATTAAAAGATATTGGATTAAGTCCCAAGCGACATTCCTATGATGCGCAGGACAGTAAAGGAAAGCAATATAGTGGAGTAAATGTATATGCAGAAATAGAAGCTACAAATGGGAGTGATGAATATGTAATTCTAACAGCTCATTATGACACGGCAAAAGGAAGTCCGGGAGCCGTACATAATGCTACTGGAGTAGCTCTTATGTATTATGTAGCAAATAAATTGATGGGACTTTCTGAGAGAAACCGCAATTTTATGATTGTATTTTTTGATCAGCAAGAAGCAAATATGGCTGGTTGCAAAATATTTTCAAGTAAGTTGAAGAAAGATGAAACAAAAGTACATTCCATGCACAGAGTAGATTATATTGGATGGGATAATGATGAAGATCGTGCTATTGAATTATTAACATCGAATATAGGATTAGAATCCTTGTATAGAAGTGAAGCAACAAGACCTGTGTTTAAGCGATTGGTTGCAACACCAGAAAGTAGAGTTTTTTCTAATTTAGGTTTTGAAACAATAACAATTACAGCCGAATTAAAAAACGGAGATAACTCGCCATATGCGCATCAAACAGCAGATAAATATACGACGGTAAACTTTTTATACCTTGTGTATGTCTCAGAGGTTGTTTTTAAAGTAATGAGGTCATTATCTTATTAGATAAGTTATATTACCAAATAAAATAGAAAAAAGTTCTTACTACTATTGTAGTAAGAACTTTTTTAATTCATCATAACTTTTAATATGAATACTTTTTTTCTCCTTATTCATCACTTTTCTTATCTGGGTAGGAATCTCTACAGTAGTATTAATAGTTGATTCTACGGTATCCAGGAACTTGACAGGGTGTGCAGTCTCTAAAAAAATTCCGTATTGATTGTCGGTAAGCGTATGTTCTTTTAGTCCCATATATCCAATGGCTCCATGTGGATCTGCAATATACTTAGTAGTATTATAAACTGCTTTCATAGTCGCTTTTGTTTGTTCATCATCAAAGCTATATGCAGAAAAATCATCCTTTAGTTCATGGAAATTGTTATTGAACAATTGTTGTATTCTTACAAAATTACTAGGATTGCTTACATCCATGGCATTAGAAATAGTTGCTTTGGATGGTTTTGGATCATATTTTTCGGATTGAAGATACCTAACAACTGTATCATTGACATTGGTAGCAGCTATAAAATGTTTTACAGGTAATCCAAGTTTGTTCGCAACAATACCAGCACAAATATTTCCAAAATTACCACTTGGAACAGAAAAAACGATTTCTTTTCCTTTTTGTTTAACTTGTTTATATGCAAACATAAAATAAAACAATTGAGGAAGCCATCGGGCAACATTAATTGAATTAGCAGATGTTAGTTGTTTTACAGAGGAGATTTCTTCATCTAAAAAAGCGGTTTTCACCATATCCTGACAATCGTCAAAGACTCCTTCGACTTCTAATGCCGTAATGTTCTGACCGAGAGTTGTCAATTGTTTTTCTTGAATATCGCTTACTTTTCCAGAAGGATATAAAATAACAACATCCACACCTTTTACACCGAGAAACCCATTTGCTACAGCCCCTCCTGTATCTCCTGATGTTGCAACCAGTACAGTAACTTTATTGTTGTTATTTTGGTTAAAATACCCAAGACAACGCGCCATAAACCGGGCTCCAACGTCTTTAAATGCCATTGTAGGACCATGAAATAACTCAAGGGTTCCTATATTATCTTCAATTTCTACTACCGGAAAATCAAAACTCAGTACGTCTTTGAGAATATCTCTTAATTCGGTTTCAGGGATTTCATCTCCAATAAACTGCTTAATTGATTGATAGGCAATTTCTACCGTATCTAATGTTTCAATATTTTCAAAGAACGAAGCAGGTAATGGTTGTATGTTTTCTGGAAAATAAAGCCCTCTGTCCGGGGCTAATCCTTTTACAACAGCTTCAGCAAAACTTACAGAAGGTGCATTGTTATTCAGACTATAGTAATTCATGTATTTTTAATTAAGTATTCGTATTCCCTGATCGTTAATTTTTGATACATGAATATCAAAATCAAGACCTGTTTTAGTATAGATTTTTTCAATTTCTGAGGCTACTTTTTGAGCCGTATCGATCCCTTTGCATAAAGAAAATATAGAAGGACCGGAACCGGAAATTCCAGCGCCTAATGCGCCATTGGATAGGGCAGCTTCTTTCACAGTTTGGAATTCAGGAATTAGAATAGATCGCAATGGTTCTATGATTACATCTTCTAAACTTCTTCCTATTAATTCATAGTTTTCGGTAAATAAACCAGTAACTAAACCTCCGACATTACCCCATTGATGAATTGCTTTAGTCAATGGGACAGTATGTTTAATAACCGATCTGGAATCGGAGGTTTTTACTTCGATTTGCGGATGAATTACTGTCATAAATAAATCCTGGGGAGTATTCAGCTTTAAGACATCCAAAGGAGAATAACTTCGTACAAGTGTAAAACCTCCAAGAAGAGCAGGAGCCACATTATCTGCATGTGCATTTCCACTGGCTAATTTTTCTCCTTCCATTGCAAAAGAAATTAATTCAGTAGGAGAGAAAGGGCTACCCAGTAGTTTATTTACAGCCCATACTGCTCCTGCACTACTAGCTGCACTACTACCAATACCACTTCCTGCTTTAATCTTTTTGTATATCTCGATGTGAATACCGACATCCTTACCTAATTTTTGCAGGAGGGCCTCTACAGCTACTCCTGCTACATTTTTATGAGTTTCCATAGGAAGGTCCGCACCTTCAATTTTCGTGATTTTAATACCAGGTTCTGCTACTTTTGAAATAATCATTTCATCACCTACCGTATCGAGGCAGCATCCCATGACATCAAAACCACAGGAGAGGTTGGCTACCGTTGCCGGAGCAAAAATTTTTAGAGAATCCATTATTGGTCTTGTGTTTTTAAATCCATATTTATTAGTACTTAAACGCTATTTTGGGGATTCGCATTTTTTTTAATTTTTACCGATTCGGATAATATCTGCAAAAATACCAGAGGCAGTTACATCAGCTCCGGCTCCGGCTCCTTTGACAATTAATGGTTGTTTTGGATAACGATCTGTATAGAATAAAACGATGTTATCACTTCCTTCCAGATTGTAAAAAGGATGGTCTGCTGGAATATACTCCAGACCTACTTTTGCTTCTTCTTCAGAATATTGAGCGACATATTTCAATCTGCAGGATTCTTTATTTGCCTTCTCCAGAATGTTTGAAAAATGTGCCTCATTAGTTTTTAATGAATCAAAGAAGAGGGGGACATTTTCTGTATCCAGACTTTCCTGAGGTAAGAAAGCTTCTTTCTTAATATCTTCCAGTTCCAAAACACGACCACTTTCTCTGGCAAGGATTAAAATTTTTCTTGCAACATCAACACCACTCAAATCTATTTTAGGATCTGGTTCTGTATATCCTTGTTCCTGTGCTTCTTTTACTACATCGTGAAAAGAAACTCCTTCTTTATAATTGTTGAATACAAAGTTTAAACTTCCGGATAAAACAGCTTGGATTTTATGAACATGATCCCCAGAAGCAATTAAATTATTTAAGGTATCAATAATTGGTAAGCCGGCACCTACATTAGTTTCATATAAGAAAGGGGCATTGAATTTTCTGGATAATTCCTGTAATTCTTCGTAATTAACATAATCGTCTGCACAAGCAATTTTATTGCAGGTTACTACAGCCATACTCTCAGCTAAGTATTTTTTGTAAACTCTGGCAATATTAGGATTTGCAGTATTATCTACAAATATAGAGTTACGCAGGTTCATTTCTTTTGCTTTTTCAAAAAATGCATCAGCATTAGCTTCTTCTCCCTGAGCCAGTTTTTCTTCCCAATTACTTAATTTAATTCCTGATTCGTCGAAAATCATTGTTCTTGAATTAGAAATAGCAACTACCCGTATTTTTAATCGAAGTTTATTTTTTAAATACTCTTTTTGCTGGCTTAATTGCTCCATTAGTTTACTACCTACATTTCCTACTCCGGTAATAAACAGATTCAATTGTTTTGTTTTGACTTCAAAGAATTGTTCATGGAGAATGTTTAGTGCTTTTTTTACATCCTTTTTTTCTATAACTACAGAAATGTTTTTTTCTGATGCTCCTTGAGCAATTGCTCTGATATTTACATTGTTTTTGCCAAGTGTGCTAAACATTTTTCCACTTAGTCCCTGATGCTTATACATATTATCACCTACCAGTGCGATAATGGCGATGTCGTTTTCTATTTTTACAGGAGCTAATTTGTGCTTGGAAATCTCAAATTCAAATACACTATCTAGTGCAGCTTTTGCTTTTGAGGCTTCTGATTTTTCAATAGCCAGACATATAGAATGCTCAGAAGAGGCTTGCGTAATTAGAATCACATTGATATTTTCTAAAAACAGTGTTTCGAACAATCGCTTAGAAAATCCGGGAATGCCTACCATGCCACTTCCTTCCAGTGATAAAATAGCGATATCATCGATATGGCTGATTCCTGTTACAGCTTTTTGACTTCCAGCCAATTCACGCGTGATTAAAGTTCCGTTATTTTCAGGATCAAAAGTGTTTTTTATAACAATTGGAATATCTTTTTCTAAGACAGGATGTATGGTAGGAGGGTAGATTACTTTTGCACCAAAATGGGATAGTTCCATAGCTTCCTGATATGTGATATGTGCTACAGGTTTTGCTTGTTTTACTAATTTTGGATTAGCAGTGTACATTCCACTTACATCTGTCCATATTTGTAATTCTTCTGCATTAATTGCAGCTGCTATTATAGCAGCAGTAAAATCAGACCCACCTCTACCTAGTGTAGAAGGTTCTCCTTCTTTTGTTCTGGATATAAATCCTGGAAATAAAGTGATTTTATGTTTGTTATTCGTGTGTAATGAATTGATTCTGGCATTGGTTTCTTCATAATCTACCATTACTTTTTGCTGATCTCCTGTAATAATAAATGCTCTGGAGTCTTGTAGACTACAATCGATTTCCTTTACTTTCATAGCTTCTGCAATGATATAGGAGGACAATAGCTCTCCGAATCCAGCAATAACTGCAGCTGTCTTTGGGGATAACTCTTTTAGTAAAAAGATTCCTTCGCATATGGATTCCAGCTTATTTAATTCTGATCGAACTTTACTGATTATAGCACTTTGAGAAACAATAGGAATAAGCCCTTTGACTGTTTCCATATGTCTCTCATCAATAGTTTTTAAGGTGTTTTTGTAGTTATTATCATTGGTAGAAGCTTCATTCCCTGCCTGTAATAACAAGTCTGTAATGCCTCCAAGAGCAGAAACAACAACATATACTTGTTGTTTATTTGATTGATCATTAATAATTTCGATGACCTTGTCTATCGTTTTTGCATTTGCTACTGAGGAACCTCCAAATTTTAGAACCTTCATGATTATGTATGTGTGTTGGTGTTTATAAAATTATAGTTTGCGTTTCGGCATTTCTTTTTAGAATTGCGTACTTCTTCTCCGGTGGTGATATGTATACAATAAACCCCTAAGGGGTAATAGTTGTAATAATAGTAGAAGTAGTAATGCCAAATGTATGAATAGAGCAGCCCGTAGTTGCTGTGGTAGCAACTTTTGTAGCGATATTAAATTCCGATATGGAAAGACTGCTTAACATTTGTTTTTTATAATTTCTTGGATCAAAAGTATAATTTTGTTCTTTTGTGGCAAAATAAAAAGAATGACTTTCTTTTATTTTTATTAATTCGATAAAGAATTGATTGATTTTTTTGTTAATCAATAAAAAAGTCTAAAATTCAACAAGAAGAGACTTCTTTTTCTTACTGAATGTTTTATAAATTGAAGAAAAAAAAGCTATTATTGACATAGTAAAAGGGAATAAAAAATAAATAAAGGAATTAAAAACAAGATATCAAGGACTCAATTGATCATATCAGTGAGTAAAAAATAACATAATAATTAGGATGAAGATATACTCTCCAGAACAAATGAGAAAAGCAGACGAAGCTACGATGCAGACACATCAGATTAGTTCGTCTCAATTAATGGAACATGCAGCGACACAAATTTTTAATTTGTTACATCAGCGATTACAGGGGGCTCCTATACCTATTCATGTATTTTGCGGGTTAGGAAATAATGGAGGAGATGGTTTGGTAATCTCCAGATTGTTACAAGAGCACGGGTATCATGTTAAAACATATATAGTTAATTTTAGTGATAACCGATCTGCATTATTTTTGGAAAAATACGATCGTCTCAAAAGTGTATCAAAGGAATGGCCTACTCAGTTAAAATGCGAAGAAGATTTTCCTGAAATCAGAAAAGAAGATATGGTCATAGATGCCATTTTTGGGATAGGATTGAATAGACCGATTGTTCCCTGGGTAACCTCTTTGATCAAGCATATTAATAACTCCAGATGTTTTACATTATCAGTAGATGTCCCTTCGGGCTTGTATTCTAATAAAGCACCTGATGATAGAGAAGGAGTGATTTATGCATCGGTAACGGTAACTTTTCAATTACCAAAATTAGTCTTCTTCCTGCCAGAGACCGGACAGTATACTCAAGAATTAGAGGTGATAGATATAGGTTTGGATAGAAATTTTATTATGAGTACTCCGGGAGTTGCTGAGTTAATTAGTAAAAATGAAGTGTTAGCATTGTACAGACCTAGACATAAGTTTGCTCATAAAGGATCTTACGGTCATTCTTTATTGATCGGAGGATCTTATGGAAAAATAGGTAGTGTTCAGTTAGCAACCAAAGCATGTTTACGATCAGGAGCTGGTCTGGTAACTGCATATCTGCCGGAATGCGGATATGATAGTCTGCAAACTGCAATTCCGGAAGCAATGGTTATTACCGATGAAGAAGACGATTATCTGACAAAGATTACGTTAGAAAAACACTATAATGCAATTGGTATTGGAGTAGGAATGGGGACAGCCGAGAAAACAATTGCTGCTTTTGCAGATTTCCTGGGATCAAATAAAAATCCTTTGGTAATTGATGCGGATGCTATAAATATGATAGGAATTGCTCCTGAACTATTAGAAAATATACCTCCTAAAACGGTTTTTACTCCTCATCCCAAAGAGCTACAACATCTTATAGGAACCTGGAAAGATGACTTTGAAAAACTAGAAAAGACCAAAGAATTTTCGAGTAAATACGACTGTGTTGTAGTAATAAAAGGAGCGAACACAATTACCGTTTATAAAGAAGATTTGTATGTTAATACTTCGGGTAATCCAGGAATGGCTACTGCAGGATCAGGAGATGTGTTGACAGGAGTTATTACCGGGATGATTTCTCAAGGATATGATCCGGTTACGGCAGCAGTCTTTGGAGTGTACCTTCACGGAAGTGCAGGAGATATTGCATTGCAACAGAGAGGGTACCAAGGATTAATTGCAGGTGATATTATAGAACATATAGGACATTCGTTTATAGAGCTTTTTAAGGCACCTCCTCAACCACAACAACAAGCGCAGACTTAAAAAGAGTGGTTTTAATAAAGAATTATGTTAATAAATACAATTTTAAGATTTCAATAATGTTATAAAGAAGAACAATATTTATAACTTTGAAAGTGATAAAAAAAGCGAAAAGGATGATACAAAAAATCAAATCAATTACTCTTGCCTTATTAGCAGGGGCTGTAGTAGCATGTTCTGGTGATGATGATAGTGCACCGCCAACCGCTACTTTGACACTGGATACTATTGGATTAGAAGCATTGACAGGAGGTACTTCTTATCAAGGATGGCTGGTAGTAGAAGGAAAAGTGGTTCCTACAGAAAAATTTACAGATCCTGCTGGAAAAAAGACGTTTACGCTCTTGGCTTCAGACCTGGAAAAAGCTACTGAATTTTCTATAACAATCGAGCCAGTAGGGGATTCGGATAATACTCCGTCGAAGGCTAAAATATTAAAAGGAACTTTTTCTGGAAATTCAGCACAATTAGACTTTAACTCCGTTGTAGGGAATTTATCAAATACATCTGGAGAATTCTTTTTGGATACCCCAACAGATACTGATCCATCAAATCAGGAATTTGGGATTTGGTTTATGAAAGGTTCGGGAGCTGGATTGGTATTACCAGAATTAGGAGAAGGATGGCGATATGAAGGTTGGGTTGCATTTGATAATGTAACAGTTTCTACAGGGACCTTTTCCAAAGTAGATGTTACCGATGATGCTAATTTTTTTAAAGGATCAGGGGGGACAGTTCCAACTTTTCCGGGAGAAGATTTCCTAGTGAAACCAAGTCAGATTCCATTGACAGGAATTATTTTCCCAGCTTCTGTAGTAGGAAAAAAAGTATATATAACAGTCGAACCTTATGAAGATAATGATCCGAAACCATTCTTTATAAAACCACTAAGTGGAACTGCTGGACTTACTGTAGGATCAAATAATCCTGTGCAGATGTCTTCAAATAATGCGGTGCCTACGGGAAGAGTTACCCGATAATTAATACTTTCAAAAATAGTTTAGAAAAAGATCACTCTTGTATTAATAGAGTGATCTTTTTTATCTTCTGGGATGATAGGTGTTTATGATTTCTGTGAGGTGAGTACGATCCATGTGCATGTAAATCTCAGTAGTAGTGATACTTTCATGCCCTAACATTAACTGGATAGCTCTAAGGTCAGCTCCGTTTTCCAACAGATGGGTAGCAAATGAATGACGAAATGTATGTGGGCTAATACTTTTCTGAAGCGACGTTTTCTCTGCCAGACGTTTGACAATTGTAAAGATCATAGCCCGGGTTAATTGCCGACCTCTTCTATTTAAAAACAAAATGTCTTCATGACCTTTTTGTATTGGAAGATGCACTCTTGATTCATTCTTGTAGATGGTTATAAATTTTTGAGTAGTCTCCCCAATAGGGATAAACCGTTGCTTGTTTCCTTTACCAATAACACTGATATAACCTTCTTCAAAAAATAAATTGGATAACTTTAGGTTTGTTAATTCGCTAACTCGCAATCCACAACCATACAGTGTTTCTATAATTGCTCTGTTTCGCTCTCCTTCTGCAATGCTTAAGTCGATTGCGTTTATCAGCATGTCTATTTCTTCTACAGATAAGGTGTCTGGAAGTTTTCGTCCTATTTTAGGGGCTTCGATTAATTCCATTGGGTTTGTCTCCCGGTATTCTTCAAAAACTAAATAATTAAAAAAGCTTTTGAGACCTGATATGACTCTGGATTGAGACCTCTCATTTAGGATTTTGGCAATTTCATAGATAAACTGCTGGAGAATTTCTTTTTCAATAGTGATTGGACTTACTTGTAGCTTTCTGTTTTCTAAAAAGATAAGCAGTTTTTTTATGTCCAGGGAGTAACTATGAATTGAGTTTTCGGATAATCCTCTTTCTATTTTTAGATAATATGTATAATCTTTGATCGCATGTTCCCATTTCATCGGACTAATATATAAAAGAAAAACCACCTTAACTAAGGTGGTTTTTTCTATTACTATAGTGATGTACTATTAGAACTTGTATACAAGACCAAAATTGATATCATCAAGGTTAACACCAATATTAAAATTATCAGTAGATTCTGCTCCACTTACATCTTGCTTAAATGTACGGTAGTTTAATGCACCCCATGTAGCCTCGATAGCGAAGTTTTTGTTTAAGAAATAGTTTACTCCTGGAGCAAATCCAATTCCAAATCCGTTAAATTTAGTATCTCCATTTCCTACTTCTACTTTTCTAGTGTTATAGTCTAATCCTAATTCCGCAAAAACAGAGAATTTTGTAGCAGGAGTAAAGTAATAACGTCCAAATGCACCAATAGTGAATTCGTTAGTTTTGATTTCAGGATCATTACCATTTTCCTGTTTTCTAGAAGTGAATCCTAATTTTGCTCCTGCGGCAATATTTTCTGTAAGAAAGTATGCAGCTCTTGGAGAAAAGTTAAAAGAGTTGTCTTTTACATCTCCAGTAGATTCAGAATTAAATCCGAAAGACCCTGATACGAAGCTACTCCCTTTAGTAAATCCTTCTTCCTGAGCATTCGCAAATGTAAATGCTAAAACTGCTAGTGCAGTGAACATTAATTTTTTCATAATAAGTAATAATAAAGTTTATAATTTACAAATCGAAGCTAGGGATTCCAGAAGAATTAAAATGTGAAAAAAAGTCTAAAATTCCCATTTTAACACAGTTGGATTTCTTTTAAAAAGATGAAGATTTTGATGTCTTTTTTTTAATATAAAATTGCTTTTTTGTTAATATTACTATGGTTTTTCGCATTTGTTAAAGAAACTGCATTTTAGAGGAAAGGTGTAATTTTTTTGATTTTGAAGAATTTATAAAAATTAAGTTTTTTTTAAGATTTGTTGCGATGTTTTCGAATTTCTGTAGGTACAATTTTTTATCATTTTTAATAAAATAGGTTTGTAGCAAAACAACTATTAAAATTTTATTGAAAATGATTTCAAAAGTGATTTTAGAAGCTATGTTAATTGTAGGAATCACAACCATGAATGCGCAAGAAGACAGGGGGTGCTTTGGGGTTAAAACAGGATTGAATTTATCGAGTATACATGATGATTATACAGACAATATTAAAACAAGAGTCAGTATTCTTTTGAGGTTAATTTAGGTTTGAGATATCAACCAGAATCCGAAATTTTCTTTGATGTATTATATACTATTGGTTTATCGAATATTAATGATGATAGTGGAATAGGAGAAAAAAGTCAAAATGAAACTTTTCAATTCTCTGTAGGATATAAGTTTTAATCAAAGGAAATTACTTGATTATAATTAATATATCTATTAATGTTTAAAAGAGTTTATTTTGATGTAGTTAGTTGCTAAAAAGAGACTGGGGGGTTCCCAGTCTCTAAAATCTATCTGTTTATTTCAACTTATTAAAGAATAAACATGTAGATAACTACTATCTTGTTGCGATTGGCGCAGTATATCCTCCTTTTCTAACAGAACCGTCTCTACCGATACTATTTCCTCTAAGAAGTAAAATTCCGGCAACGTGTGGAGATGCCATTGAGGTTCCGCTAATGTTTTTATATCCTCCATTAATCCATGTAGACCATACTCCTGTTCCTGGTGCCCAGCAATCTACACTTCTTCCATAACAAGAACCTCCTGCTGCACGATCTCTATTGGTCATGTTTCCAACTACCCATGTTCCACGAGTTTGTAGAAGTTGTGGAGAGTAGTATTGTGTATCATCATTACTATTTCCGGCAGCCATCGCTCCATATACAGCATTACCAAGAGCTCTGAAAGCGTTATCAATAGACCTAACAATTTGTCTATTTCTAAAACCTACACTATAATTCCAGGTATCCCCACGTCTAGCATTTCTGGCAACATAATCCGCTCCAGCAATTGAAGCTGAAACTGGAGCACTTCCTCTGTTATCAAAGATTCTTACAGCCACTACCGTAGCATCATGTGCAACGCCAACAACTCCGCTACCATTCATTTTAGCAGCCACTGTACCAGCAACATGTGTTCCATGACCATTTGTGTCTCTCCAGGTAGTTCCAGATACAAATGTTCTACTTCTTCTGGTATCTATATTTAAGTCAGAGTGTGGAGCAATACCTGTATCGATGATCCAACAAGTTCTTCCTCTACCATTGGCTCTACCAACTCTGTTAATCCCCCATGGTTGATAATCCCCTGAATTAAGATACCCTCCATATGTTACAGCTTTTGATTGTTCTTCTGTAGCAGGAAGTTGCTCTGAAGAATCAAGAACTTTGTAGTCCAGCTTGGTTACATAGTTAGGCTCAACATAAGCTATATCCGGATCATCTTTTAATAATTCCGCCTTTTTAGCCGATACGTTTTTTACAGAAAAACCTTGCAGGACATCTGCATAGGTGAACTCCTGATTTTCGCTTTTGATTCCATATTTCTTCATAATTTTGGCTGACTTATTCTGAATAGCAGCTTTATCTCCTTTTAAGGACTTCTCAGAATTGAATACGATAACGTAACTTCCTGATATAGCGTGTTCAGGACCTATTAAAGTGTTCGTGGAATCTGTTAAACCGTTTTCATCGATGTTTGTGTGTTCAATGTCTTTTTCACAACTGATAATTGAAAAAGCAAGTACCGTCGCGATACCTAATTTTCTAAAATGAGTTTTCATTATTGAGTTTGTATTTAAGTTAGGTATCAAAAATAGAAATAAGATACCATTAATAAAATGAGGTGATTACGTAATGACTATAAGATTATTAGTGAAGGAAAGTAAAAAAGGTACTGATAATAAGGTGATTAAATTGTAATTGCAACTTCTTTGCATTATTGATTTACAACTACTTAGCAGCATTTTAAGTTTTAGAAAAAAATACCTTTTTTTAACAAAAAATGTTAAATTACACAACAGTGTTTTTAACATAAATTTAACGTAAATTATGTTTTGTTTAACAAAAAATAAATACGTTATTCTTGCTTTTTTATTGGTTTAAACTAGTTTTTTTATGTGTTTTTTTTAAAAAGAGGAGTAAAAAAATGCAAATTAAATATTTAATTAGTTGTTTTTGTGACATTTATTAAAATAAAAGGGGTTGTGTTTCTTAAAAATTTTATGCCGTATTTTATTTGGCAATCTAATGTATATACTCGTTAAATTTCTTAGAATTATTATGAGTTTATTTTGAGTAGTTTCATTAATTAGATTACTAGCAATAACAAAAAAAAGAGGTTAGAGTCTTCCCTAACCTCTCTGAATCTATTTGTTTATTTTCAACTTATTAAAGAATAAACATTTAGATAACTACTATTTTGTTGCGATAGGAGCAGTGTATCCTCCTTTGCTTACAGAACCGTCTCTACCGATACTATTTCCTCTAAGAAGTAAGATTCCTGCTACATGAGGAGAAGCCATAGAAGTTCCGCTTATTTTTTTGTATCCGCCATTTATCCACGTAGACCATACTCCAGTTCCTGGAGCCCAGCAATCAACACTTTGACCATATGAAGAACCTGAATTAGAACGATCTCTGTTAGTCATATTTCCAACTACCCATGTTCTGCTAGTTTGTAAGTTCTGAGGAGAGTAATATTGTGTATCGTCATTACTATTTCCTGCGGCCATTGCTCCGTATGCTTGTCTTTCTAATTTTCTGAAAGCATCATCGGTGGTTCTTGATATATGACGTGATCTAGTTCCAATACTATAATTCCAAGTATCACCAGATCTGGCATTTCTCATTACGTAATCCACACCTGCAAGAATACCAGAGTTACTACCAGTTCCTCTAGCACCAAGAACCTTAATAGCTACAACAGTAGCACCATGAGCAACACCAACAACTCCGCGACCATTCATTTTAGCAGCAACCGTACCGGCAACATGTGTTCCATGTCCATTTAGATCTGACCAAGAGTTTTCTCCTCTTACAAAACTTCTACTTCTATTCGTGTCAATATCTAAGTCGTTATGTGGAGCAATACCAGAATCAATGATCCAGGAGGTTTTTCCTTGACCATTCGATCTACCTACTCGTTTAATTCCCCATGGTTCATAATCTCCAGAACTTAGATACCCACCGTTTGTTACTGCTTTTGATTGCTCTTCAGTAACAGGAAGTTGGTTAGAAGAATCTAGAATTTTGTAATCTAATTTGGTAACATAGTTAGGTTCGATGTAAGCTATATCAGGATCATTCTTTAATAATTCTGCCTTTTTAACAGATACGTTTTTTACAGAAAAACCTTGTACGGCATTTGCATAGGTGAATTCCTGATTTTCGCTTTTGATCCCATACTTCTTCATGATTTTTGCTGACTTATTCTGGATAGCAGCTTTGTTTCCATTTAAGGATTTGTCAGCATTGAAGACGATAATGTAACTACCGGATATAGCATGTTCCGGTCCTACTACTGTGTTAGTTGGATCTGTTAAACCGTTGTCGTCGATGACTGTGTGTTCAGCGTCTTTTTCACAGCTGAAAATTGAAAAAGCAAGTACTGATACAATACCTAATTTTCTAAATTGAGTTTTCATTATGAGTTTGTTTTAAGTTATGAGTCAAAAGTAGAAAGAAGATATCGTTCATAAAATGAGGTAATTGCGTAACTAGAGTAAGGGGAAGGATTAAATATTCTAAAAAATCAAAGGAAAAAAAAACAGCGATTTTTTTATTGCAACTTCTTTGTTTTATTGATTTGCAGTTACTTAGGAGATTGCGTATAAATGTTTCAAATTTCTGATTCTAATGCGAATAAATTGCACTTAGTGAATGTGCAGTAGGTAAAATATTTAACTCTTTTTAATTCTTTTTTTGTGTTTTTAACAAAAAATAAGATAAATAAGTATTGTTTTTTTATAGAAAAAAAGTGTTTTCAGGTTGTTTTTTTAATGTTTTTATAAAAATAAATAGGAGTTTTATCTAAAAAGAAAGTTTTTAGCGTGTAAATAATAATAATTTAATGTGTTTTTGTTTGTGTAAGAGGTTACTATAGAATGAGTTCAATAAACATTTAGTTTGAGGTGTTTTGATAACCTTACTGCAAAATAGATGATTTAGAGATTCTTTATGTTAAAAAAGAATTGACTTTATAATTCTAAAAGAGAGTCCTAAGAAGGTAAAATAAGAATAGGGATAGAAAAATAAAAGACTCTTTGAATAATCAAAGAGTCTTTTTTTGTTATTTCATTATTAGTTTTAAAGATAAGAGAAATCGTTATATAATAATACTATATAATGAGATTATTTTGTAGCAATTGGAGCAGTGTATCCTCCTTTGGTAACAGAACCGTCTCTACCGATACTATTTCCTCTAAGAAGTAAGATTCCTGCTACATGAGGAGAAGCCATAGAAGTTCCACTTATTTTTTGGTATCCGCCATTTATCCACGTAGACCATACTCCAGTTCCCGGAGCCCAGCAATCAACACTTTCTCCATAGCAAGAACCTCTTGCTGCACGATCTTGGTTAGTCATGTTTCCAACTACCCATGTTCTTTCAGTCTGTAACAGTTGTGGAGAGTAGTATTGGGTATCGTCATTGCTGTTTCCTGCTGCCATTGCTCCGTATACGGCATTACCAAGAGCTCTGTAAGCGTTATCAATAGATCGTACAGTTTGTCTATTTCTAAATCCTACACTGAAATTCCAAGTATCGCCTGGTTCTGCATTTTTAGCTACATAATCGGCTCCAGCTATCATAGCAGAAACGGGAGCATTTCCATTGTTGTCAAATATTCTGACAGCTACTACTTTAGCTCCATATGCAACACCAACAACTCCACTACCATTCATTTTAGCGGCAACTGTACCGGCAACATGTGTTCCATGTCCATCGGTATCCTGCCATGTGGTTCCATATACGAATGTTTTACTTCTTTGTGTATCTATGTCTAAGTCAGAATGAGGAGCAATACCAGAATCAATGATCCAGCAGGTTTTTCCTTGACCATCTGATCTACCTACTCGTTTAATTCCCCATGGTAAAAAATCACCAGAATTTAATTCACTGTCATATGTAACTGCTTTTGATTGCTCTTCAGTAACTGGAAGTTGATTAGAAGAATCAAGGATTTTGTAGTCTAATTTGCTAACATAATTAGGCTCTATGTAAGCTACATCTGGGTCATTTTTTAACAATTCTGCCTTTTTTGCAGATACGTTTTTTACAGAAAAACCTTGTAATGCACTTGCATAGGTGAATTCCTGATTTTCACTTTTGATTCCATACTTGTTCATGATCTTTGCTGACTTATTCTGGACGGCAGCTTTATTTCCTTTTAAGGATTTATCAGTATTGAAGACCACAATATAACTACCGGATATGGCATGTTCTGGTCCTACCACCGTTGTTAATCCGTTGTCGTCCATGGTTACTTGTTCAGCATCTTTTTCACAGCTGAAAATTGAAAAAGCAAGTACTGATACAATACTTAGTTTTCTAAATTGAGTTTTCATTATGAGTTTGTTTTTAAGTTATGAGTCAAAATTAGAAAGAAGATTGCGTTGCTAGAATGAGGAAATTACGTACTGGGAATAGGGGGGAAGTATTGAATAGTATAGTTAGTACCAAAGAGATGATAGTAATGCTTCTAAATAGTGGCTTCTTTTAGCTATTCATTTTTAGTTGTTTATAAAGATTATTGTATGGGATTAAACATTCTGATTCTGATACAAATGTATTGCTCCTAATGAATCTGTGATTGGAGGGATATTTAACTCTTTTTAATTCTTATTTTTTGTTTTTAACAGGAAGTAATGAGTTTTTGTATCTTTTTTAATATAAGAAAAGAGCGTTTTGAGACTGTTTTTTTGAAAAAATGAAGAGGATAAATATGATTTTCTTCCAGGTAGAAGGTTTTTATAGAGCAATAGATAATAAGATATGTTTTAAATTCAGAGAATAACAGTTTGAAATAGATTAAAAAATTTCAGCTATAAAATAGTATTTTGACCTTGAAAAATATCTGAATACAAATAGGAGGTAGGAAAATTGACTTTAAAATAAAAAATAGAGCTACATTTGATGAAGATAATTGTTACGAATAGTTACGTTATGTACATAAAAAGAAATCAAATGAATAAATATATCTTGCCTTTATGTGTTTTTTTTCTATTAATAGCTAATAGAGGTCAATCGCAGGAAGAGGATGAAGTTTTATATGCGAGAGCTGGTTTTAAAACAGGAGTAAACTACAGTAATCTTACAGGAGATATCTCTAATCCCGAGGGAAGAGTACGAATGCATCTTGGTGCGGTTATAGAATTTCCGATTGTGAATCGTTTTTTCGCACAGTTAGAATTATTTTATTCAGCACAGGGAGCGATAGTAGATATAGCTACGGTAGAAAACAAAATAAGTCTTAACTATTTGAGCTTGCCAATCATATCCAAATATTACATAACGGAGAATATAAGTTTAGAGACAGGTCCTCAGTTTAGTTTATTGAGTACAGCAAAAAATTCAGCCACAGAAGATGCAGATAATGATTTTTTTGATCAGGTAAATTCTTTTGATTTTAGTTGGGGAGTAGGGGCTTCTTACAGACTAGAAAGTGGCTTGTTTTTTCAGGGGAGGTATGTACTTGGTTTGACTAATATTAATAAGGAATCAGTAACTCCTTCTAATGATAAGAATTCTGTTATCCAATTATCGGTTGGTTATTTGTTTAAAACTAAAAATAACAGAAGAAGAGATCTGGAATAAGGGATTAATGACCATCCTAAAATAAATAAAAATGAAACTATTAATTCTTAACGGACCTAATTTAAATTTATTAGGAAAACGAGAACCGGGAATATACGGGAGTGAGACGTTTGAAGATTTTTTTGAAAAATTACAGAAACAAAATGATCAGGTTTCCCTTTTTTACGAACAATCAAATATAGAGGGAGAAATTATCACAAAGATACAGGAAGCAGATGGGGTGTATGACGGAGTGATTCTGAATGCCGGGGCTTACACACATACTTCAATTGGTATAGGAGATGCTATGAAGGCAGTATCTGTGCCTGTTGTAGAGGTTCATATCTCTAATACATTTGGCAGAGAGTCCTTTAGACATCAATCGTATTTATCACCAAATGCAAAAGGGGTTATTTTAGGATTCGGAATGCAGAGTTATCAATTAGCGATTACTAGTTTTTTATCTTAAAATATAAAGTAAAACATCATAAAAAAACTCCTTGAGAAATAATCAAGGAGTTTTTTAGTATATCGTTTTTGTATATTAAATATGAATTACTTCATCATATGCATCAGCGACAGCTTCCATAACAGCTTCACTCATTGTAGGGTGAGGGTGAATCGCTTTTAATACTTCATGTCCAGTTGTTTCTAGTTTTCTACCGAGAACAGCTTCTGCAATCATATCGGTAACACCAGCACCAATCATATGACATCCCAGCCACTCTCCATATTTAGCATCAAAAATAACTTTCACAAATCCGTCTTTGTTTCCTGCAGCACTTGCTTTTCCTGAGGCAGAGAACGGAAATTTTCCAACTTTTATTTCATATCCGGCTTCTTTAGCTTGTTTTTCAGTCATTCCTACACTAGCAATTTCAGGACTTGCATATGTACACCCAGGGATATTACCATAATCGATAGCTTCTGTATGAACTCCTGCAATTTTCTCAACACAAGTAATTCCTTCTGCAGAAGCGACATGTGCTAATGCAGGTCCAGGAACTACATCGCCAATTGCATAGATACCAGGAATATTAGTTTGATACCAGTCATTGACTACAATTTTATCTCTATCTGTAGCAATTCCTAATTCTTCTAATCCGATATTTTCTATGTTTGTTTTAATTCCTACTGCAGATAGTACGATATCTGCTTCCAGAATTTCTTCTCCTTTTTTAGTTTTTACTGTTGCTTTAACACCATCTCCACTCGTATCAACACTTTCTACCGAAGAATTGGTCATTACTTTTATTCCTGACTTTTTGAAACTACGCTCAAATTGTTTAGAAACATCTTCATCTTCTAATGGAACTAAATGAGGAAGGTATTCAACAATGGTTACTTCTGTACCCATAGCATTGTAGAAATGAGCAAACTCAACACCGATAGCTCCTGATCCAACAACGATCATTTTTTTCGGCTGTGACTTTAATGTCATTGCTTCTCTATATCCAATTACCTTTTTTCCATCCTGTGGGAGGTTTGGTAATTCTCTGGATCTGGCACCTGTAGCAATGATTATATGTTTTGCCTCATAATCTTTAGCAGCACCATCCTTATCAGTAACAGTAACGGTATTATTTGATTTTAGTTTCCCAAATCCTTCAATAACATCAATTTTATTCTTCTTCATAAGGAACTGAACTCCTTTGCTCATTCCTCCAGCAACATTACGACTACGTTTTACGACAGCATCAAAATCTTTATCAAAGCTTTCTACTTTAAGTCCATAATCAGAAGCGTGTTTTAAGTAATCAAATACTTGTGCACTTTTTAACAAAGCTTTTGTAGGGATACATCCCCAGTTCAAACATACTCCTCCTAGATTTTCTTTTTCAATTATAGCGGTTTTAAACCCCAATTGAGATGCACGAATTGCTGTTACATACCCACCTGGTCCGCTTCCTAATACTATAATATCATATGCGCTCATAAATGTCGATTTTTTTCGGACACGAATTTACGGATAATTAAGGGAATCGAAAAGGGAAATCTACCTGCAGTGAATACGATTGTATCAGTAATATTTTCAAAAAAATAACACTATCTGATAGATAGTGTTAAAATTTTGTGTTTTTATGTTTTTTTATTTAGTGCTTTTATTAATCTAATGAAACTTTAGAGATGTTGTTTTCATTGATTTTTAGTGCAGATAATACTGAATGTAAGTTTTTTAAGTTTACAGAATTACTATTTGCAAAATTAGCAGGAACAACTACAATTCTAAACACTTGTCTGTTAATGTATTCTGCTGATAACGCATCAATATTATCATTCTCTAGTATAATATCTACATCCCCAAGTGTAAAATTATAACGATAAATTAATGTAGAACCATCATCAAAAAATATAGTCGCAGTAGGTAGAGGTTCCCAAACATCCAACCCGTTATCTTGTGCCTCCAGACGATATACAAGAACCACATCAGATTTCACAATATTATTAGGAAATGTAAAACGAACAGAATTTTCTTGTGCGGAAAAATTAGTTTCTAATTCATAAGTAGCTCCAATAGTATCATTGTCTATAAAATCATGATCGTGAATATCGTCATCATTGATAACACATGAAGAGGTTAGGAACAATAAAAATAAGGATAGAAGTTGTATGCTATTTTTCATAAAAAAGAATTTTAACTTAAATGTACTTTTCTATAAACAATAAGTGTTCCAAAAATGAGGTAATCAAATTATTAGAAGCACATGTAAAAGGAAATCATGTGTTTTTTGCATAGAATATCGTTACTTTTATTAGGTATAGGCCCTGGTATTAATATTAGTTTCTGTTACTGGTCTTTTTTTTCAGGGATGAATTGCAAAGCACCTCCATTAATACAATGTCGTTTTCCGGTTGTTTCTCTGGGACCATCATTAAACATATGACCTAAATGACCTCCACAAGTAGCACATAAGAGCTCAATACGGGTGTATCCAATTTTATTATCAGAGCTATATGCAATATTGCCTTTTACTGCACGATCAAAACTAGGCCATCCTGTACCACTATTAAATTTATGTTTGCTCTTATAAAGAGGAGTGTCACAGGCTGCACAATGAAAAGTACCTTTTTCATAAACTTTGTTTAATGGGCTGGAGAAAGGACGTTCTGTACCGGCTTGTCTCAGGATATAATATTGCTCAGAAGTCAATATTTTCTTCCATTCTGCATTTGTTTTATTGATTTTATAACGTGGTGGCTCTTTTTTTTCTGTTTTTTGAGCATTTCCATTGCATCCTAAAGAAAGGCATATAATAAGAAGATAAGCTAGTTTGTTCATATGATTATATCGTTTATTAAAGTTTAGATATAGTTATAGTCGAAGTGCCGGCTATAACATTACGCCTCTATAAAGGATATTATTTTATCAATAACGCCGCTATTTCCTAAAATTTTACGATGTCCGAGTTTTTCTGTGATAAGTAACTGACTTCCTTTTAATACTTGATGTATTTCATGAGCAGCACTATAATGAACATCTACATCATTTTTATCGTGAATAATAAGTGTGGGTATGCTTACCTCTTTGGCAGATACTGCTCCTGAATAATTATTCATGTCTTCTCCAAACTTTTTATCAAAGTAAGCCTTCATGATTGTTGCTACTTTTTGATCCAATTGCATATTTCTTACAAAGTTTTTTGTAATAGCGGTAATACTATTGGCAGTTCCAATGATAATAAGCTTCTTTACTGGAAGTCGGTCTTTAGATGCTCTTAGAAGGGACATACCTCCGAGTGAGTGCCCAATTGCTGCGTGAAAAGGCCCATGTGATTTTTCTAGTTGGTGTATAGCTTCTATAAAGTAGGGCATCATACTTCGTTTTCCCCTGGCTTTTCCATGTGCTGGAGCATCAAAACTCACGGTACTATAACCGTTTTGTAGTAATCGCTCAGCAATAATTGATAATTGTGTTCCGCTTCCAGACCAGCCATGAACTAGTAAAACTTTCTTTTTTGAAGCACCGTATACATAAACATTGATTTCTTTTTGAATACTCTCGATTATTATTTTATGTTGCGAGCTGTTCTGATCCATTTTCTTTTCCCGATTTGGCATTTTATAAGGAAAAGGAGTCAAAAATAATCTAGCGGCAAATCTAGAAGCTAAAAAAGGAGATACTCTATTAAGAAATTTGCCAAAATATAAGATAGGTTTAGGAACTAATAAAGCCTGAACAGGAATTTTATCATGATTGTTTTTAGCCATCGAATTGTATACTAAGAATACATGTTTATAAAAAATAAAGGTGTAATGATACTTATTATTTTAGAATTATCGTTAAGAGTACGAAATATAAATAGTTAATTCCTTTATATAACTTTATAAAGTCCTTAATTTTGTAACTTATTTTTAATGAGAATCAAAAAGGGGAAACCCCAGTGATATCTAATGAACCGAAAAAAAGAATTATACGACTATCAACAACGGGATATAGATAAGATTTTTAAGCGTCTTAATGAATTTCCTGAAAATTATAACCTCCTGTACCAATTACCCACTGGTGGCGGGAAAACAGTTATATTTTCGGAGATGGTGCGTCGGTATACAGAACGAACTGAGAAAAAAGTAGTAATTCTTACACATAGAATAGAGTTATGTGGTCAGACTTCTAAGATGCTTAATGAGTTTGGTGTAAATAATAAAATCATCAATAGCAATGTCAAGGAGCTAAACGACCAGGATGAATATGCCTGTTTTGTAGCGATGGTTGAGACATTGAATAATCGGTTAAATGAAGAACAATTAGAATTAAAAAATGTCGGACTGGTTATTATAGATGAAGCACATTATAATTCTTTTAGAAAACTGTTTAAGTTTTTTGAAAATTGTTTTATTCTGGGAGTAACCGCAACGCCGTTAAGTTCTAATATGAAGCTTCCGATGAAGGATAATTATCAGGAACTTATAGTAGGTGATACTATCCAGGAGCTTATAGATAAAGGGTTTCTTGCCGTTCCGGTAACTTATACCTATGATGTTGGTTTAGGGTCGTTAAAAATAGGAATGAATGGGGATTATACAGTAAAGTCTTCTGAAGATCTGTATACAAATATGATGATGCAGGATAAACTGCTAAAGGCCTATGAAGAACGATCAAAAGGTAAAAAGACTTTGATCTTTAATAATGGAATTACAACATCTGTTCACGTATATGATACATTCTTGAGAGCAGGATATCCTATACGACATTTAGATAATACGAATACAAGACAGGAGAGAGAGGACATTCTAAAATGGTTTAAACACACAGATAATGCAATTTTGACTTCTGTAAGTATATTAACGACAGGTTTTGATGAGCCATCTGTAGAATGTGTGGTCCTCAATAGAGCGACTAAATCTCTTACCCTATATTTTCAAATGATTGGTCGGGGATCTCGAATATTAACTGATAAATCAGAGTTTACAATCATTGATTTGGGAAATAATACAGCAAGATTCGGGCTGTGGAATGCCAATGTGGATTGGCAATTGATTTTTAGATCTCCTGATTTTTACTATGAAAACCTGATAGGGGATGAGGAGATTGAACGAAATTTTAAATATGTTTTTCCTGAAGAGATTCGTAAAAAATTTGGAAACTCGGTTGATATTGAATTTGATATTGAATCAGAGTATGCCAAGACAAAACGATTTGGTTTACGAAGTAAAAGTGTTTTAGATAAGTCTATAGAGCAACATGCTAAGATGTGTGCAGAGAATAGTGAAGATGTCTTTGATGCGAGAATTTTAAGTAAATTACTAGATAAGGATATAGAGTATCGGGTAAGACGTTACTCTTATTGCATTAGTAAAAGCACGAAGAATTATAGAGATTGGCTGCAAGAGGATTATGAACGGAAATTAAGAAGCAGAATAAACCAATTGTTTACAGATTAGAATACAAACCCGAAAACATTTTGTTCCGGATCTGTATTCTGATATATAATTATATAGTAATAGTTCCCGTAAGATAATGTGCACAATGGCCACTTAGGTATACCCGGTCTTTTACCAGTTCGCAATACAAAATACCTCCTCGTTCTGATAATTGATGTGCTTCCAGAGAAGTTTTTTGCAACCTTTCTGCCCAGAATGGTACTAATGAAGCATGCGCAGAACCAGTTACAGGATCTTCAGGGTTCGGACCATTCGCGTCAAATACGCGAGATACAAAATCGACATTCGTTCCCTTGGTTGTAATGATAGTACACAAATAAGGGAGGTCTTTTAAAGGTTCTAACTGAGGAGCGGCATCAATAATTTCTTGTTCAGAAGGAAAAACTAACACAAGATCACGAGCAGCAAATGCTTCGAGAGGCTTGGTTCTAAAGGCATCAGAAACTTCCCGAGGAATAGGTGTTTTTTTTGGAGGTCTGGATGGGAGGTCAATTGTTATTGTCTTATCACTCCCTCTTTTTGCCTTGAGTAAACCGCTTTTAGAAGAAAAAGTTACCTCTTGAAGTAAAGGTTGTATTACGTTAAAAATTATATAAGCAGAAGCAAGGGTCGCATGACCACATAGGTCAATTTCTGCATAAGGCATAAACCATCGTATTTCAAATATATCTTCTTTTTGAACGAGGTAAGCAGTTTCGGCTAAATTATTCTCTTTAGCGATGTTTAGTAAGGTATTATCATCTAGCCAATGTGGTAATAGACAGATAGCGGCAGGATTTCCCCCAAATACGTTTTTAGTAAAAGCATCTACCTGATAAATAGGTATTTTCATAATTAATAGATTTTTAAAATTTTACCTGTTTCAGAGGTGTGAATAGCCTTTTCATATATTTTTACAACATCATCAATTGCGACAGGGTAGTGATCTGCAAATTTTTTATCTTTTGGGAAATTACCCTGAATTGCTCCCGGAGCAACAATATTCAGTGTAATGTTTTTAGAGATTTCGTTAGAAGCAGCATTTACAAAACTGTGTAGTGCCCCATTAACCATAGATAAGGCAACAGTGTTTTTTTCATAATGATCTCCTAATATACCAGTAGTTAATACAATAGCTCCCTTGTTTTTTAAATACTTTTCTGCGGTATGCACAATATTGATTTGCCCTAGTAATTTGCTATTGATCCCAATCATATAATCTTCTTCATTTAAATCGGATAAGTGTTTCCAGACAGCTGTACCAGAAGCGTTGATAACCGCATCAAGTTGAGGGAGCTGAGAAAATAATGCATCGATAGAGTTCTTGTCACTAATATCTACGGGATATGTAGTACTGCTTCGATGAGCTGCGTATACAGTATGTTTTTTCTCTTTTAGGTATTCATGTATACTTTTTCCAATGGTTCCTGTAGCACCTATAACTAGTATTTTCATAAGGATTGTTTTTTTAATAGGTTGATTAATGCATTTTATTTATAAATTTTAATAATTATATATTTAGTTTTTTAAATATGTTTAATTGTTTTTTTTACAAATTCTTTACGATTGCCTTTTTATAAGCGGCTATTCTTTCCTCATTTCTTTTGAAATATGTCCATTTTCCATGTCTGGTTAGTATCAATAAATCAGCTTTGTGCATTACAGATAAATAATGAGAGATTGTAGGCTGTGATAATCCGGATTTTTCCTGAATATACAGACCGCAAACTCCGTCATTAAAATGACCTAAATCTTTATGAGGAGGAAAGTGACTTTCTGGTTTTTTTAACCATTTAAGTATTTCCAATCGTGTCGGATTTGATAGTGCTTTTGTTATAGCAAGTATTGTCTTGTCATCCATAAGGTCAAATATATATATTTAATTTTATAAATATGTTAATAGTGTTTGTGAATTAAATGATGTCTTTAGTTTAAGAAAGAAATTTACTTATTCGTTAAAAAAAGAATATTTTTTTTGAATTTAATGTAACAAAACTAAAACTGGGTCGTCTATCATTATGTAAGCAGGTATAAAAGCTTTTATATCTAATTACATATAATATGATTTAACGATACTTATTTTTAAAGCGCTTATCTTAATTTTTTGAGATAAGCGCTTTTTAATTTTTTAGCGTAATAATTTTTAGATCTGTAAAATTGTATTATTCTTGTTCTTGATGAAAGAATTACCAATAATTGAAACCAAACGAATAGCTGTAAAACTAAAACCCTCTGCTGAGAAAATGGTTAGAAGAGGACATCCTTGGGTTTTTCAGGATAGTATTACGAAACAAAGTGCAGCAGCAGAGGCAGGAGACCTGGCAATTATCTATGACTCTAAGAAAAATTCATTTTTAGCCTGTGGTTTTTTTGATCCTCAATCTCCAATTCGAATTAAGTTAATTCAATATAAAAAGCAAGCATTAATTAATAAGGAGTGGTTTGAAGCTAAAATTGATGAGGCAAAAAAAATACGTACTAAGTTATTGGAAACAGCTACTAATAGCTATCGATTAATTTTTGGGGAGAATGATAGTTTTCCTGGGTTTATTGCTGATGTATACGATCATGTATTAGTTATTAAATTGTATTCTCATATTTGGTTTCCGTATCTAAAAGAAATAGTGCCTTATTTGATAAAAACTAGCGGTTGTAAAACAGTAGTACTTAGATTAAGCCGATTATTGCAGGGGAATAATACTTCTTTTGGCCATTATGATGGTGAGGTGTTGTATGGTTCTTTGGAAAGTGAAGTAGTTATTTTTAAGGAACATGGAGTTTTATTCTCTGCGAATGTGATCAAAGGACACAAAACAGGATATTTCTTAGACCACAGGTACAATAGAAAGAAGGTAGGTACCTATGCAAAAGGGAAAACAGTGCTAGATGTGTTTTCGTATGCAGGCGGATTTTCTGTTCATGCATTAAGTGGGGGAGCTAAAGAGGTTACAAGCCTGGATATCAGTAAGCATGCATTGGAGATGGCAAAAGAAAATGTAGCTTTGAATGCCCCTAAAGGTAAACATATTACTATGGTTTCCGACGCTTTTGAAGGGTTACAGCGTTTAATCTCTCAAAAGAAAACTTTTGATATAGTGGTTATTGATCCTCCTTCGTTCGCAAAGAGTGCGGCAGAGATAAATAAAGCAAAACACAGTTATAGTAGGTTAGCTAAATTAGGAGCGCAATTGGTGGCTAAAAATGGAATTTTAGTACTGGCTTCCTGTTCTTCGAGAATCATTGCAGAAGACTTTTTTGAGATTACCGAAGAAGCAATTCTCCAGATGAATGATCGTTTTGAGTTATTAGAAAAAACATATCACGATATAGATCATCCGGTCACTTTTGCAGAAGGCGCTTATTTGAAATGCGCGTATTATAGATTAGTATATTAAAATAAAATCTCCTGACCTATATAATATAGATCAGGAGATTAATAAAATTAATTTATTGAAGTATTTTAACTGTATTAATGAATACAATTAAAATGTTTTTATTCATTTGCAGATAGCATGGAGAAGAATTTGTCTAAGTTAGGTAATAAGACAATTCGAGTTCTTCTGTTAATTGCTCTGTTTTCTTTAGAGTCATTTTCTACTAAAGGAACATAACTACTTCTTCCTGAAGCAATAAGTTTAGAAGGATCTACATTATACTTATGTTGTAATAATCTGGTAATTGATGTAGCTCTTTTTACACTAAGATCCCAATTATCTTCTAATACAGGAGTACTAATAGTTCTGGAATCAGTGTGCCCTTCAATCATAACTTCTAAACTAGGCTCAGAATTAATAACGTCAGCTAATTTTCGTAAGATTTTGTCAGCTTTGTTACTAACTTTGTAACTACCACTATTAAATAACATATCATCTGCTATCGATAACATGACTACAGTGTTGTCTACATTAATAGAAACATCTTCACCTTCTTCAAGTTTGTCCTCAATTGAACTTCTCAGATTGTGAGAAACCGCTAAGTTCATAGAATCCTTTAAGGTTTTTGCATTGCTTAATTTGCCTTGATCAACCTTAGCAAGAGTTTTGTTCATTTCATTTCTGGTGTCGTTAGAAATGACAGTGTTGTCTACTAGAGACATCTTCGCATCATTAGACTTGCTTAATGAGTTGATTTTAGCATTGTAATCGGCTACCCTAGCTTCAATTTTTGCAAACTTCGCTTCCAGCTCTTCTTTTTCTACAGTTGTTTTCTGTAAAGTACTTTTTGTGTTTTGAAGTTCTTGCTCTACTGCTAAGAATTTCTTCTTAGAAACACAAGATGTTACAAATAAAGCTCCAGATAACACAACTAACGTGGGTAAATTTCTCATGGTTATTTAATTAGTCTTTAATTATGACACAAATAACTCCTTCTATTTCGTTTTATTGTATGAACCAGTATTAAATTTTTCCCACGGGTATCTTAAAAAACGTTAAAATATTTTGTACTAGTATTTTCATATTTGGCTGAGAAAAAATAAATTTGGCAGCGATTTTTTTATAATGTTTTGATAACGATCATTTTATTTAATTAGCTAGTTTGAATACATTATAAATAAGTAAGAAAAGTCGTATTTAATGTAACATGTCTATAAGACACACGTCATTTATGATAGAAAAACTGATTCCCAAAAAATATAAAAACTGCTTAATGAAGTGTTGTAAAAAACAACTGTATGTTCTTTCCTTTTTATTGCTTACCCAATTAGGAATACAAGCTCAAGAAATATATAATGCAGTACCGATAGCATATAAGCCACTCACGATAGAAGGAAGTGTAATTCAAATGCCGATATATAAAAATAAAGATATTGCTGATTGGTCTAATAAATATATAGCAGCTGAAGAAAAAAGAGTAAAGAGTCTGTATCCTGAATATGACTTATTGTGGAATAATGAAAGCTTTAATGCTTATTCTCATAAAGAAAAAGTAACCTATCCTATTGAGCTAAATTTTGAAGAAGAAACATTTGCAGCACCGGTTGATCATGTAATGTATATTACTTCCAGATATGGTTGGCGTAGGAGAAGAGCGCATCAGGGGATTGATATTGATTTGGTAACCGGAGATAATGTGCGATCTATTTTAGCAGGGAAAGTACGATATGCCAGGTATCATTCAGGGCATGGAAAAACAGTCGTTATACGGCATAATAATGGTTTAGAAAGTGTTTATGCGCATTTATCAGAATATGATGTAAAAGAAAATGATGAGGTAAAAAAAGGTCAGGTTATAGGAAAGGGAGGAGTGAGTGGTAATGCAAGAGGAAGCCACTTGCATTTAGAAATCAGATACCACGGAATTAGTGTGAATCCTGAATATTTCTTTGATTTTACTAAAAAGCAATCCATTCGAGCTAAAAAAATATTCGTAACTAAACGGTGGACAAATCCGAGATCTCACCGGTCTACCAGGCAAAGTAAGATTGTTGTTCATGAATCTAAAGATCACATAGCACAAGACATCGAGGAACAAAAGAAAATTTATATTGTAAAAAGAGGAGATACACTATCCAGAATTGCCCGAAAATATCACATGAATATTTCAGAAATATGCAGGATCAATTCGATCAGACATAATTCTGTTTTAAGCATTGGCCAGCAAATCATCATTTATTAATACGAATCCTCTATAATACGGTCTTTAGCAATCGTATGTTTATGAATTACTTGTAGCAGATGATTTTTGTTATAGGGTTTTAAGATATAATCATTAATTCCAGCCTGAGTTATCTGGAGATTTAATTGTGTTATATCTACAGCTGTAAGTGCTATGATCGGAGTTTTGGTATTAAACTTTCGAATTCTTTTGGTGGTTCCGATTCCGTTTAAATTAGGCATGTTAATATCCATTAAAACAATATCAAACTGCTCATTTTTTAATAACTCTATAGCATCAAAACCATTATCCAGTGTTTGGCAAATAAGATTTTCTTTAGTTAATATTTTTTGTGCTACCAGAAGGTTTAGCTTATTGTCATCAACTACTAAAACCTTTATTTTCTCTTCCTTCTCTTTAGGGAGTTCGAGATAATCTTCTAGTTTCTGGAACGTTTCATAAGTAACAGTAAAGGAATATTCAGAACCAATAGCCGGATTATTGTCAATGGTGATTGTACTGTTAATAGTGTCAGTAAGTTTTTTGATGATTTTATAATTGATACCAGCGCCCAGATAGGAACGTTTGGCTTTTTCTATATTAGTGAACTCATCATAAATAGAATTTTGATCCTCTTTAGAAAGTTCGCTTCCATCGTGCTTGATACTAAACTTAATCGTATTAATCGTGGGAGATTCCTTTATCAGATCAACAGAAAAGAACACATTTCCATTTTTAGTAAATCGCAATGCATTACAGATCAAATTCATCAATATCTGTGACAAAATTGTTTGATCTCCTTTGACTAATTTGGTAATTCTTCGGTCGTAATTAAAATGTAATTTGCTACTGTTATCAGTTGTATAGCTAAAAGAATTAAGCATGTTTTGCAAAGATTCTTTTAGATTGAATACCGTTTGCTGTACTGTAATGTCATTGTTATCAATGGCATGTACTTGTAAGACATTATTGATTAGAGTTAATAGGTGATCCCCGGCAAACTTTAATGATTTAAGTTTTTTGTCTTGTCCTATCTCGGGATGTTCATCTACGATAAGATGAGTAAGCCCCATAATACCATACAAAGGAGTTCTTAATTCTTGTATCAAAGAATAAATAAATTCATTCTGCTCATTAGATTTAAATTGTACCTCCTCATAAGAAGCCTGCAATTCTTTATTTTTAGTTTTAAGAGATGTAATAGTCAATCGACTTTTTATTAACAAAAATAAAGCCACTAAAAAAATCCCTCCACTAATGATTACATAAGTCATACTTTGGTTTATTTTTTGCTGTAATTAATTTATAAATAATTTTTTTTATTCATTGCTATAAATTGGTTGAATTTTTTGTTGGGTTTAAAGATACTTACTTCCTACGTTTTAAACGCATAATTTTGTAGGAAAATTAATCAACAAGCCAAAGACTTTAGCTATATTTATACCTGATTAGAAGTAGAAAAAGAAAGAAAATGAGAATTGTAATCACAATAATGACTTTATTATCAGTTGTAGGAGCGCAGGCGCAGCTAGAAACTTCTAAGTCATCTTTAAAAATAGGAAGCACTCCTAAGAATACCAATCTTAGTGGATATAAGATGTCCACAGGTTTAACAAAACCTAGTAGTACCATAAATTTGCATAAGCAACCAGAAGAATTAAAAGACTACCAAAAAGAGAAGCAATCATTTAGTATGAATGAGGAAGATAATTTTTATAAACCTCAGGTAGATGGAACTCCAAAATATTTCAAAGAAGATGACGAAACGGCAAAAGCTAATGAAACAGATCAGTATTTTGGGGATTTTGAAAGCAATGGGAAGTTCGTTAATATTATTTATCGGGATTATGGGGAAGTTGATGGAGATTTGGTACGCATTTATTTGAATGATGATATCATTCGTTCTAATGTGTATTTAGAAGGTTCGTTTAGAGGAATGACCATTGATCTTCTCAAAGGATTTAATAAAATTGATATTGAAGCGTTAAATCAAGGTACCTCAGGTCCTAATACTGCAGAATTTCAGTTGTATGATGACGAGGGAAAATTGATCACATCTAACCACTGGAATCTTGCTACAGGTGTAAAGGCAACCATGATTATAGTAAAAGACTAAGGAGCCTCCCCGTTTTTATATAGAAGCTTAATACGCTTCAGATTTTGTCTGAATAACATCTTGTATTTATGATATACAAGATGCTTTGTATTATTCAGACTACTTACTATTACACGCAAAGAAAGAAGACTAGTAGATAGTTTTTTGAAGAAAGCTATAAATGGTAATTTTTTCCCAATTTCTTGTTCCGAATTATGGTTTTCACTTAATTTGCCGCTACATTATTTAGATTAAATATAAATAAAAAATGAAAGCAACTTTAGTAACACTGATTCTCAGTCTGGTGTTCTTTTTAAACCAATCACATGCCCAGCAAAAGAACCCTTTTTTTCAAAAAGAATTCTGGCAAACCAACCCTTCTAAAGAAGACATAGATAAAAAAATTAAAGAGGGATTTTCTATCCATGATGCGGATCCATATGGTTTTGATCCTACTACATATGCTATTTTTGGGGATAATTCTATAGAAACAATAGATTACTTGGTTCAAAAGGGAAATTCTGTAAATAAAAAAACACACGATTTTAGAACTTATATTTTTTGGGCAGCTTATAGAGGAAACCTGCCTTTGATGAAATATTTTAAAGATAAAGGAGCAAAAATGGATCTAAGAGATTCTCATGGGTTTACTTTATTACTTTTTGCAGCAGTGACCGGGCAACAAAATCAAAAACTATACGACTTTTGTATTGCCAATGGAGCAGATATTACCAAAGAGACAGATCATCATGGCAGCAATGCTCTTCATCTGATTATTCCTAGGTTAAAAGACCTGACAATGGTCGATTATTTTATAAACAAAGGGTTAGCTATAAACAGTATAGATCATGATGGAAATGGTATCTTTAATTTTGCTGTTAGGTCTGGAAATAAAGAATTATTAGACCAGTTGATAAAACGAGGAGTTTCTTATAAGGAACATACAAAAGTAGGAGGGAACGCATTTTTATTCGTGGATGCGACTCAGGAAAACACATTGTCACTACTAACTTATTTGGAAGAACTAGGAATTCAACCCAATATAACGACTGCCAAAGGGATAACTCCATTACATAAGGTAGCCAATGCGACGGATACAAAAGTTTTTGAATTTTTCTTGAATAAAGGAGTTGACATCAATAAACAAGATGAACAGGGGAATACAGCATTATTTAATGCCGCAGGACGAAATACACTGGCAGCGGTTAAATTTTTAGCAGAAAAATCAAATGCGGTTACTACCGTAAATAAAAAAGGAGAAACAGCATTGACCAGAGCAATCCGTACAAATACGGATGAAGTAGTGTCCTATTTAATTTCTAAAGGTGCAGATGTTCATCTAAAAGACAAAAATGGAAATAACTTAGCTTTTCATTTAATACAGTCTTTTAATGGAAAAGGAAAAGCATTTTTTGATAAAAAAATAGCAGCCTTGCAAAAAGGAGGATTATCCATTGCAGAGAAGCAGAAAGATGGAAGAACACTTTTACATTTGGCTGTGGATAAGAATGATCTCGAACTAGTAAAGAAAGTGTCTGATTTTAAAATAGATGTCAATGCCAAAGACGCAAATGGAAATACAGCATTACACTATGCAGCGATGAAATCTAAGAACGATAAAATATTGAAATTTTTAATTTCTTTAGGAGCTGATACGAATATTAAAACAGATTTTGATGAAACTGTTTTTGATTTGGCTATTGATAATGAGTTTTTGAAGAAAGAAAAAGTAGATCTTCAATTTTTGAAATAGTATAAAAAAATAATTGTTGATTATAAGTGAACCTTAATTATGAAAAATAAATATATAGTACTAACAGGGCTAATTGCTTTTTTTATGGTAGCAGCATCTTTTACAGCATATAAAAGTACAGCGACCAAAAAATATAAATGTATGATTCAGATGATTAATTATACAGGAGAAAAAGCATATGTTGTCACCTCATTAATGACACCAGATGGGAAGTATGAAAAAACACTTAATGTTTTAGGGGATGATGAAGAGTGGTATTCTGATTTACCAAAATGGTGGAGTTTTTCTAATGGAATTAATGAAGATATAGATGCAATAACAGGAGCTACAATAGGAAATGGAGAACGTCATATTAGTATATTGGAAATTGATGAAGAAAAAATTGATGCAGGATATACCATCAGATTCGAAACGGCAGTAGAAAACCAGGAATACTATAGTAAAGATGTAGAAATACCATTACAGTCATCAACCATACGAAATAAAGTAAACGGTAGTGGATATATCCGTTATGTACGAATGATACCAAACTAATTCAAGTCGATTTTATGACGATATCATTTTGGAGATATAGCCATTTAGCTTTGGCTATATCTTCTTTTCTTTTTTTAATAATAGCTTCCTTAACAGGAATTGTATTGGCACTGGAACCGGTGTCGGATAATTATACCTCATATCATGTCAATGGAGCTTCTTCACTAACGATTGCTGAATTACTGGATACTGTAGGAAATCAATATGAAGAAGTATTGAGCATTCGCCAGGACGAAAACGATTTTATTGCAATATCTGCCATCACGGATCATGGAGATGAAACCTTCTATATAAATCCTTTTACCGGAGAAAAAATAGGAGAGATTATAGAGAGACATGCTATTTTTAAGTTTATGACGAATCTGCATCGGTCTCTATTTATGGGATCAATCGGACGTTTTTTTGTTGGTTTTGCCTCACTTTTATTGCTATTGATCGCTATCTCGGGAATTTTTCTGATCATACGCAGGCAAGGAAGTTTTGTAGGCTTCTTTACTACTATTGTTAATTATAATTTTTCTCAATATTATCATATTGTTTTTGGAAGATGGACATTACTTCCTATTGTTATTATAACCATTACCGGTGTTTATTTGTCATTACTTCGTTTTTCGATAATTCCTCAGGTAGACATATCACATACAGTTGATTATGTTAATATTAGAGAGAATCCGGTGAAAAAAAGAAAGAATTTTGAGGTCTTTAATAAATATACTGTAGGAGATCTAAAAGCGATAGAATACCCTTTTTCTTCAGATGTGGAAGATTATTATCATATAAAACTGACCCAAAAAGAAATATTAGTCAATCAATATACCGGAGATATCCTCAGTGAACAAAATTATCCTTTTATTACTTTGGTCTCCAGAGTCAGCATCTTATTACATACAGGAAAAGGAAGTGTTTGGTGGGCAGTCATTTTGGGGATTTCTTGTTGTGCTATTCCGTTTTTTATTTATTCAGGGTTTAGGATGAGTCTGGAGAGAAGAAAAACAAGAATCAAAAATGCTTATAGTAGCAAAACGTGTGATTTTATTATAGCAGTAGGTTCGGAGAATGGTTCGACATTGCGATTCGCCAATGCATTTTATAAAGCATTGATATCAGAAGGAAAAAAAGCATACATAACGGAGCTAAATGAGTTTAAGGAATTTGATCAGATGAAACACCTGATTGTAATGACTGCTACCTATGGTTTGGGGGAATCTCCGACAAATGCCACAAAATTCAGAAAAATACTGGACACCTATAATACATCTAATAGCTATACTTATTCAGTTATCGGTTTTGGATCCCTTTCATATCCAGATTTTTGTAAATATGCTTTTGATGTAGATTCCTGGTTAAAAAAACTGCCATATACAACTCAATTAGTACCAGTTCATACTGTGAATAATCAGTCATTTGAATCGTTTAGCGATTGGGGAAATGCCTGGGGAGCTGCTATGGGAATTCCAATTGTTTTGAATAGAGAAGAAGTAGTGTCGGTCCATACCAAAACAGAAGAATTTACAGTGCTTCATAAAACAAAAGCGGCAGATAATATTGACGATACTTTTTTAATAAACATTACCAGAGAGGGACGTAAAAAGGTAGTATCCGGAGATTTATTAGCGATTTATCCCAAAGAAGGCGAACGAGAACGGTTGTATTCTATTGGGTATTTAAAAGAAACAAAAGAAATTCAATTAAGTGTCAAAAAACACGATCGGGGACTTTGTTCTACCTATTTGGATAATCTCAGTGAGAGAGCAGTTATTAAAGGATATCTTATTAAAAATAAATCCTTCCATTTCCCCAAAAGAGCCAGTGCAGTTATTATGATTTGTACAGGTACAGGAATAGGACCTTTCCTGGGGATGATTGATAATAATATAAAAAAATGCCCTTCATATCTTTATTGGGGAGCAAGGAATAAAACTTCCTTAGAGTTATATGATAACGATATTAAGCAGTGGTTACAGACTGAAAAAATCAAAAAATTTATCCCTGCATATTCACGAGAGTCAAGTGAGAAAGTATATGTTCAGCATTTAATAGAAAGAGATGCGACTTTTATTGCTGAAACATTAAAAAATAATGGAGTGATTATGATTTGTGGTTCTCTTATTATGCAAAAAGAAGTAATTGTTGTTTTACAACAGATATGTAATGAATACTTAAAAAAACCATTGAATCATTTTCAGAATAAAAACAGGATTTTAATGGATTGTTACTAAATATGGCGTGCATAGATGATGTAATTCAATTGATATTTTAATGTTAATAGAACGATAAATAATGAGTTAAACCAAATTTAAATTAGTTATACGTTTATATTTTGTGTATACTAGCAGAACGGGAACAAAATAAAGAAAAGCGACATTGAAATCATTTACCAAAGAAGCACTTTCTACTTTAAAAAAAAGTGGAACAGTGACTCCGAGTTCTAAGTATTTAATAAGAAAAATCACAGAAGATTTAAGTATAGAAAAAAATCAGGTCATTATAGAATTTGGTCCTGGTAATGGATGCATCACAGAAAATATTCTACATAAAATGCATGGGTCAACCCGATTGATTTCTTTTGAATTAAATCAAACTTTCCTGTCATATTGCAAAAATAAATTTCAACAGTATCCTAATTTTAGTATCCACAACCAATCAGCAGTCTATTTTGATCAGGTGTTGAAAGAGTTATCTGTTCCCAAGGTAGATTATATTATCTCCAGTTTACCTTTGTCAATCATCTCTAAAACAGAATTGAATATTTTATTCAATAAGATACCGAATTACTTAAAAAATGAAGGAGCTTTTATACAGTATCAATACAGTTTGGGAAAGTACAATTTCTTAAAGAAAGTTTTTAATTCGGTAGAAATAGGATTTACTTTTCGGAATATCCCTCCAGCGTTTATTTATAAATGTTCCTAAGACATTATATTCAGAAAAGTTTTACTAAATTAGCCCTTTTTGAGGAGTTTTGTAGTACTAAAAATCACTTCTAAATAATTGTATAAACTACCTACTCGTTAACTTACTAATTTAAAAAAACACACAATGAAAAAAATTGTTTTCCTTTTAGCTTTACTGGCTGTTATATCATGTCAGGAAGAAGCTAAAAAACCTGTTGATTATGCACTTTTTTCAGGAAAAGTCACTAATGGCAGAGGGGGAGTTGTTCGTATAAACGGAGAGAACTTCACAAAAGAAATTCCTTTAGCATCTGATGGTACATTTTCGGATACGCTTCGAATAGCCGATGGACCATATCAAATGTTTATTGGACGGGAATATTCTAATTTATATTTGAAAAAAGGAGACCAGCTATCGTTGTCAATTGATGTTACTGCCTTTGATGAAACATTGAAATATACTGGAGTAGGATCAGAAAGAAATAATCACTTAGTTAATAGTATTTTAGTGTATGAAAATGAAGAAGATAATTTTGCGTTAGATCCTATACCGTTTAAAGCTAAAATAAAAGAACATAAAACAAAAATAGATTCGTTACTGGTAGCATCCGGAGTAAAAGATGAAACATTTATTGCTTTTTGTAAGAAGAATGCTCATTATAAATACTTATATGACTTAGATGTGTATCCATATTATTACAACCAAAGATTGAAAAATGAATCTAAGGAGGGGAGTTTACCTGAGGGCTATTTAGAGGAGTTAAAGACGATTGATTTAGATATTGAAGAAGATTATAAGCAATCAAGTGCTTATAAAAGATTAGTTATGAGTAGTATTAGCGATCGGGCAGCAAATGCTGTAAAGAAAGATAGTACGAAGGTGATGGATCTTGTGTTTCTTGATGAAGTTAATAAGATAAAAAGTCAGGTTATTAAAGAAGATCTATTGAGAAACTTATCGATTGCTATATCTCCAAGTAATGAATATGCCAAGGCAGTTTATGAAGGAATTATGAAAGAAAGTAAAGATGAGGAGTTTAAACGAGAACTGACGGAAAAATTTGATGTTTTAAAGAAACTAGTTAAAGGGGAGCCTTCTCCAACTTTTGAAGATTATGAAAATTATAAAGGAGGTACCACTTCATTAAAAGATTTAGAAGGAAAGTACGCTTATATAGATGTTTGGGCTACTTGGTGTCAACCATGCTTACAGGAACTACCTTATTTGAAGGAGGTAGAAAAAGAATATCGCGCTAAGAATATTCATTTCGTAAGTATTTCTGTAGATAATGAGAGAGCACATGAAGCATGGAAGAAAATGGTGGCAGCTAAAGAAATGACGGGAGTTCAATTATATGGAGGAAAAAACTATCGAAAAGAAGGAGGATTTGGAAGTTCTTATGTCATTGATGGAATTCCAAGGTTTATTCTGTTAGATAAAAAAGGGAATATTGTGAGTGCAGATGCTCCAAGACCTTCTGACCCTAGGCTAAAAGACCTTCTTAATTCATTGGATATTTAGATTTAAGAAATATAAATTATAAAAAAACCGGCATACGTATGCCGGTTTTTTTATAGGATTTTACAGAGATTATTTTTCAAATAAAGCAATCGTTTCTATATGTGCTGTATGAGGGAATTGATCGACCAGACTAATTTTTTTTAATGTATATCCCGCCTCGATAAGCTGCTCTGTATCTCTTGCCTGCGTAGCAGGATTACAAGAGACATAAACCATACGTTCAGCTCCCAGTCGAATTACTTTCCTCAGTGTTTTTGGAGCAATTCCTGCTCTGGCAGGATCCAGAATAATTGTTTCTATCTTTCCTTGATACTCTGGATGTTCGTTCAAAAATTTACCGACATCGGCAGCAAAAAACTGAACACCATTAATTTGATTTCTGTTAGCGTTCTTTTTAGCATCTTCTATAGCCGATGCAACAATATCAACTCCGATAATTTGTGCATCAGTACTTCTGGATGCAACAATCTGTCCAATAGTTCCGGTACCACAGAACAAATCCATTACGATTTTTCCATCAATGGTATCTTTTCGTTCCAAAGCATAAGAAACTACTTTTTCATATAACCTTTCGGCAGCAGCAGGGTTCGTCTGAAAAAAACTTTTCATACTGATTTCAAAACGCAGACCTAATAATTCCTCTATAATTTTTTCTTCTCCGTATAGAAGGCGAGAGGATCCTGTAGTAGCTAGTGTTCTGTCTCCGGTTTCATCATTGATAGTATGTAATATTCCAGCAAGTCTTTCTCCGAATAATTCTTTGAATAGTTGAGTGAATCCATCAAAGTCAAACTTAGGGATATCAGGAGAGGTCGTAACCAGATTGAATAACAGTTGATTGGTATGATAGGATTTTCTAACAACGAGGAATCTAAAAAAACCTTCTTTTCTTGGAGCGTGCCATGGAGCTAAACCACTTTCCTCACAAAACGCTCGAATGGTTTTTAAGTGATCTTCAACTTCTTTATCAAATAGACCAGAATCTTTGTCAAGGTTTTCTCCACACCACCAGGTTCCTCTTTTTTTGAAACCAAGAGCAAACTCATCTACATCTGTCTTTAATTCGTGATCATATCGGATAGCAGAGAATCCATACTCCATTTTATTTCGATAGTGAAAAGCACCGGGAGAAGCAATAAATTCATCAAATTTCTCTTCAATATCGCTTACTTTTCCTATGCGTTTAAACAACTCCAGTGTACTTTCTTTTTTATATTGATGCTGTAACTCGAGAGGAAGTTTTATATAGGGAGCACCCGGGATAGATTGGTACGGCATTTCTACCTCGGTATCAGCATGTTTTACTACTTCCAGTAATTTACACTCTGCATATCGTTTGCTGGTCTTTTTTACCTGTGCTTTTACCAATTGACCGGGGAGTGTATTAGGGACAAAAACCACAAATTCTCCTTCCTCAGATCGGATACGACCGATTCCTTTTCCTCCAAAAGCATAATCTTCGATTAGAATTTCAATATGTTCGCCTCTTTTTACAAATTTATTGCGTTCTCTTCTTGGCATAATAGTGTGTTTTTATCGCTGGCAAAACTAAAAAATTAAAGTAGCTTCTCTTTCTTATCCATAAAAAAAATGAGATTTTATTTTGACTCAAAAAACCGCTACTCTCTGATTGAAGTGTTAATATGCTTTGTTTTCTTCCAGAAAGAGACTGTCTTATTTGTAAAGATAATTGCTTATTGCCTGCTAACTTTTTGTTTTCTAACAATATTTTATATATTTTATAATAATCTTTTAATGAATTTGTTAAAGTATTGTGATACGATAACAGTAAGTTTATAAGCGTAATTTAATACCCAGAGATACCATGACATTGAAAACCAAAATTATTATGATTTTAAGTGCTTTGTTCTATTTAGTGGTTGGTTTTATTCTTACTTTTTTTTCATTTGATGTTGCTTCTTATATGCATCTTAATGCGAGTCCTCTCTCTATAATGATGCTCAATATAACAGGCTCTTTATATTTGTTTTTAGGTGTTTTGAACTGGATGTCTAAAGGGAATACTATAGGAGGTAATTATAATCAACCGTTGGTCTGGGCTAATATCTTACATCCGGTTATTACTCTTATAGCTATGATACGAGCTGTATTTATGACTAAAATTCACAGTAGGTTAGTACTTATTTTATGCTTGGTTTATGTGTTATTAGGCGCTTTGTTCGTTCATATTTTGTTGACTAACCCAATGAAGCCTAAAAAGAGTATTCATCATTCTAAATAATTTCATGGAGCGAGGGAGAATGAATGACTTCTCCAGCTGTCATCTTTTCTATTCGTATTTTACCAATTCGAACTCTGGCAAGGCGTAAGGTTGGATATCCTACAGCAGAGGTCATTTTTCTAACCTGTCTGAATTTCCCCTCTTGTAGGGTAATCGAAATCCAGCTGGTAGGTCCATGTCTGTCATCCCTTATTTTTTGGATGGTGTCCGGTAGGCTTGGGGGAGTAGGAAGTAATTTGACACGACAAGGATTGGTGGTGTACTTTTTTCCGTTAAAACCAATTTCAACCCCTTTTTCTAATTCGGAAATAGCGTCTTGTGTAATGACCCCATTAAGTTGCGCATAATATTCTTTTTCTATTTTATGACTACAGATATGATTGCTAAAAGAACCATCAGTAGTAAGGAACAAGAGACCTTCTGATTTTTCATCCAATCGTCCTATAGCCATTGTTCCGTTTGGAAAATCATATAAACTCCCTAAGAATTTTTTTCGTTGTTGTTTGGAATCATTAGAGATAAACTGACTTAAATAACCATACGGTTTATATAAAATATAATGTTGATGTTTCATTACTGGATTATTTCTTTTGCGTAATGATTTGATAAACGAGTTCTTTACTAAGCGGACGACCGTCAGCAACCTTTCTGATTTCCTGATAACTAAATGTAAAATTACATCCTGTTTGATATGCAGAACATCCATAGGCACTTTTTCCTTTTATGATATGCCCTTTATGACATTTAGGGCATGGAATAGGGGTGGGGGTACTTTCTTTGGGAGCAATTGTCTTTTTCTCCTCAAATATAAGTTCGTATTTATCAGAAAATCGAAGAAGCCCTTCTTTGGTGACAGCACTGTCCTTAAACCCTTTCAGATTCACAGTACATCCTTTTTGTAATAATCGAAGGTATTGTTTTTCTGAAATCTTTTTTTCTTTGAATTGAAATGGTAAGAGAAAAGTACAGCCATTTTTGAAATTGCTACATCCGTAGGCAGTGGTTCCTTTTAGTAGTTTACCAGAAGCACATGAAGGGCACTGATATCCTATTATAGAGGTTTTCTTTGTTGGAGATTTTTTCTTTTTAAGGGGAACTTCTGTCGTATGAGATATATTTGCTCGTTTTTTTTCTGTACGTACCTCATAGACTAATTGGTCAACCATTTGTTTCATATTTTTAATAAAACTTCCGGCATGAAATGTCCCTTTTTCAATTTCTTTTAGCTGTTTTTCCCAACGACCAGTCAGTTCAGCAGATGTGAGTAATTTATTCTGTATCGTATCTATCAGCTGTATTCCCGTGAGCGTAGGAATAATTAGTTTCTTCTTTCTCGAGATGTATTTTCTCTTAAAAAGTGTTTCGATAATATTAGCGCGGGTAGAAGGTCTTCCTATTCCATTTTCTTTCATCAGTTCTCTCATTTCGTCATCATCTACTTGTTTTCCTGCTGTTTCCATCGCGCGAAGCAGAGTTGCCTCAGTATAGTTTTTAGGAGGTTTCGTTTCTTTTTCGAGAAATGATGGTTCATGTGGTCCTTTTTCTCCTTTTTCGAAGGCAGGTAAGACGCCGCTTTCTTTCTTTTCTTTCGACTCGGGCGATTCAAAGACTACTCTCCATCCTTTTTCCAGAATTTCTTTTCCTGTTGTTTTAAAAGATACAGAATCAGCTTTTCCAATTACAGTGCTATTTGCGACTAAACATTCGTCATAAAAAACAGCAATAAAACGCCGGGTAATAATATCGTATACCTGTTGCTGATTATATTGTAGTTTGGATTGTATTCCAGTCGGAATAATAGCATGGTGATCGGTCACTTTTTTATCGTTAAAAACCCGGGAGGATTTTTTGATTTTTTGGTCTAGTAATGGAAATGTCAGAGATTGATAATTAGTCAGCTTTTTTAAAATCCCTGGAACTTTGGGGTAAATGTCACTTGGTAGAAAAGTGGTATCTACCCTTGGGTATGTCACTAATTTTTGTTCGTATAATTTTTGAACGATTTTTAATGTTTCATCAGCAGAAAAACCAAATTTAGTATTACAATATACTTGCAAGCCGGTTAGATCAAATAGTTTTGGGGCGTATTCTTTCCCATTTTTTTTTGTAATCGAAACAATTTCAAATTCGCTTTGCTTTACAATCGCGGCAAAAGACTCTCCTTCACTTTTGTTTAAAAATCGACCTTCTTCGCAATGAAATAAGGTATCTCTGTATTTGGTTTGCAATTCCCAATAAGGTTTTGGTATAAAGTTTTCAATTTCTTTATGGCGTGATACCAGCATTGCCAATGTAGGGGTTTGTACTCTACCAATGGATAATACCTGCTTATAGCCTCCATGTTTTACGGTATATAAACGGGTAGCATTCATTCCTAATAACCAATCCCCAATTGCTCTAGAGAAACCAGCATAGTATAGATTATTATATACTTCAGCGGGTTTTAGATTTTCAAATCCTTCTTTGATAGCTTCACTGGTAAGTGAAGAGATCCATAATCGTTGTACTTCTCCTTTGTATGCAGCCTGGTCAATGACCCAGCGTTGTATTAATTCTCCTTCTTGTCCGGCATCCCCACAATTGATAACTACAGATGCTTGCTGAAATAGTTTTTTTACAATATCAAATTGTTTTTTGATACCGGCATCATTTACCACCTTTGTTTTAAACTTTTCTGGTAGCATGGGGAGGTTATTGAGATCCCAGCTTTTCCAATACGCCTTATAGTCATTCGGCTCATATAAAGTACATAAGTGCCCAAACGTATATGTTACAGCATATCCATTGCCTTCAAAATAACCATCACGTTTCGTGGTAGCTCCAACAATGGAAGCTATTTCTCTGGCGACACTTGGCTTTTCTGCAATGCAAACTTTCATGAAGAACCTTTATGGTTAAGGGTGCAAAATAAGGATTTCTAAAAAATTATAAGAAAAGATAAAATAGATAGTTTGTATCCGCTAACAAATATCTTTTGACAGATTAACACGATTGATCATAAGGATGCTTATTACAATGTGATCAAATAAGCTTGTAATCTGTCGAAAACGCTTCCCCAACCATTGTAAATACCCATTTTCTCCTGAGCTATTCGATAAGCTTCTGTAGGGTGCATTACATGAAATGTAAAATCCGTTTTACCACCTGATTCTTCAAATAAAATTTCTATTTGGACTCCTTCTGTCATGGGTTTAAAATCAGCAGTTGTTTTTATTTTTTTAAAAGGAATAATGGTCAAATAGGTTCCTTCAGATAAGAATTCATTACCATCTGGCATTATCATTGAATATTTCCAGGTCCCGCCTTCTTCGAAATGATGTTCAATAATAGTTGTTTTCATCCCTTTGGGACCCCACCAATGTGCAATATGTTCAGCTGTAGTCCATGCCTCCCAAACAAGAGATAGAGGGGCATCAAAAGTTCTTTTAATAGTAATTGTTTTGTTGCTGTTATTCATCTTTTTGTTTTTTATGTTGTAAGTTCAATAAATAATCTTCAAAAGAATCAATTCTTTCTTCCCAAATATGCTGGTATTGTTCGATCCACAAAAAAGCAGGTAGTAAACTTCTTGGTTGAATATAACAGAATTGTTGTCTGCCTTGTTTACTTATTGTTATGACGCCACATTCTTTTAGAATCTTGAGATGTTTTGAAATCGCCGGACGACTAATCATAAAATTTTCGGCTATAACATTTACACTAAGAGGTTGTTTGGAAAGTAATTGTATAATATCCCTTCTTACCGGATCGGATATTGCTTGAAAAACATCTCTTCTCATATATTAGGTAACTAATTGGTTACAAATATAAATGTAACTGATTGGTTACGCAAATGTTTTTGAAATGTATAAGTTTACATTTTAGTAATCTAGCTGGTTTTTAGTTCTTTTCTGATTCTGCTCAGTTGCGTAGGAGTTATTCCCAGGTGAGCAGCGAGGTGTAATTGCTGAATTCTTTGGTCAATATTAGGATATTGTTTGAGAAGTTTTAAGTACCTTTCAGTAGCATTATCCATGACCAGTGAAATTTCTCGTTGCTCTTTTTCGATGACCCAGTTATTCTCTAAGTAGGCGATATAGAAGTTTTTAAATTCGATGGTATCCTCGATGAGTTTTTTGTATTTTTTGTAATCGATATTGATAAGAATGCAGTCTTCTAGTGCTTCTAGGGTAAAACTTGATGGCTTAGAGCGAAGGCAAGAAACGGTAGAGGCAGCAAAATCGTTTTCCAGAAATATATTTTTGTTATAGGTATTCCCTTCAGAATCGGTTATGTACGCTCGTAATGCACCTTTGCATATAAAATGTATATACCTAGCGACTTGCCCATTTTGTAGAAGGTCTTCTCCTTTTTGGATTTCCTGAAAATTAAGAATTGGAAGCATCAATTCCCAGGATGATTGTGAAATAGGTGTATACGTTTCGAATTTTGATCGCAAGCAATCGATATAATATGCTTTTTTAGATTCCATAAACGTTTTTAGATGTTTTTAGAAAGGAAAACAGGATAGATAAACAAAAGTATTTTCCCTGATTACTTAGTAGGAAGAGTATGTTTCGAATGTTGCTGATCCATGGTCAATGTAATAATTCCTAACAGGATATAGATGATAGCCATAAAATTTTTTTGTCGTTTTAAGTATTTTTTTGACCCAGAAATCCAAGCAGATAGTTTTACGGATAGTAATACATAAATTGTATCACTTAATATGGCATATACAGTGAATAGAATTCCAAGAAATAAAATTTGACTGGCATTTCCTCCTTTTTCTACTGAAATGAATTGAGGCAAGAAGGAAAGAAAAAATATAGCTGTTTTAGGATTAAAAGTATTTACCAAAATGCCTTCATAGAAAATAGTTTTTAATTTTTTGCTTTTTACTTCTATAGGGATAGCAGTTGATGGTTCTTTTTCAAAAAACTTTTTGATTCCCAAATAAATTAAGTATGCTGCACCTATGTATTTAATAATAGAAAAGGCAGTGGCAGAAGCCATTACGATCGATGATATACCGATTGCGGCAGCAATTACATGAAGAAGACTTCCGATTCCAATTCCCAAAACAGATACAATACCTGCCTTATATCCTTGTTCAACACTTTTGGCAATTATATAAAGTACTGAAGGTCCAGGAACTAAAATAAGTATGGAAGCTGCTACTAAAAATAATAGCATATGATCAAAATCGGGTAGTATCATAACAGGTAGAGGTCTATAAAACCGTAAATTTAAGGGATTAGAGAGTCTCTTATGTGAAACTTTTATTAAAATACAATTGAATCAAAGAGAACACTCACTAACAATAGTATAATTTAATAAGGGAAATACTTATTTCTTAACAAAAGTCACTCCGTATTCAGTAGCCAGAGAATCAATTGTTTTCTTTGATAATTTTTCTCCTTTGGATAAGGTAGCTACTTGTTCAAAGAAATTTTCAAACCCTCCGGGAGTAATGGTATTCATGGTAATCCCCGTAATAGAATCAGTATTGATAAAATTATGAGGAATTCCCTTGGGTAATCGAATAAAATCTCCCTTTTGTGCATATATTGTTTTATCCCCGCAGAAAAAAGTGTACTTACCTGTCAGAATATAAAATAATTCATCTTCATGTGCATGAATATGTTTAGGAGGCCCTCCTTGGGGAGGTGTTTCAGTAACAATTACTGCATATTCTCCTTCGGTATCGGTACTGAGGATTTTTCCTGTTATTTGAACTCCAAATACATTCCATTTCTTTCCTTCATCAGTGGATACGTGAATGGGAGTTTGTTTTTCTTTGTGAGGTTCCGTTATAGTTGGTGCCTGTTTGCAACTATATGCAATGCAAAACAGTATACAAAGCATCAGGGGGTTCATCTTCATAGGGTTAGGTATAGAATGAGTAATGATTTCAGTATGAGATAGCTAAAGTAATTAATTTCTTATAAGAATTAACAGCAAAGACAAGATAATTATGTTGTTTTTGGGATACATTTTAGAAAGCATTGGTTTTATTAACATTTTTATAGTAAGCCTGAAGTATCTCCGCTATATTTTCTACGACTTCAGCTGCATTTTCTTTAGAAAAACACAATGGGGGTTTGGTTTTTAATACATTGTCATAAGGTCCGTCTGTACTGATTAAAATGTGTCGATTTCTAAGATGGTTTTTTATGTGATTTGCTAGTAATGTATCTGGTTCCTGGTTTTGTGGATGTACAATTTCAATTCCCAGAAATAGACCACTTCCTCTAACATCACCTATACAACGGTATTTTTCTTGTAATTTTCTAAAAAGAGAAGTGTAATACTTCCCGACAATTTTAGCGTTTTCCTGTAATTTTTCTTCTTCGATAACTTGTAATACAGATAGGGCGATCGCACAGGAAACAGGGTTTCCTCCGAAGGAGCTAAAAAACTCAACTCCTTTCCCAAAAGAATTTGCAATCTCATCTGTACATATAACAGCTCCCATTGGATGTCCATTAGCTATTGGTTTCCCAATCACTACCATATCCGGGACTACATCATGTGCTTCGAATCCCCAAAAATAATCGCCCAGACGTCCAAAACCTGTTTGAACCTCATCACAGATACAGATACCTCCTTGTTTTCGAATTTCGGGATATAGTGTTTTTAAATATCCCTTGGCTAGTGGTATTTGCCCCCCACATCCGCTAATTGGTTCACTGATAAATGCGGCAATAGGAGTATGCGTGTTTTTTAATAGCTCAATAGCGTGTTCTGCATAGTGAATACCAGCACTTCCATCATCATTTTTATAGATTCCTCTATACGTATCAGGAATACCTGTTTTGAGAATATATTCTTTTTGCCCTTGTCCTTTTGGGTTGTTGAACTTATAATCACTAATATCGGTTGCTGTTTGTGTATGACCGTGATAGCCGTGTTCTAATACCATGATCTTTTCCTGTCCAGTATGTATTTTAGCAATTCGTATTGCTAAATCACTGGCAGCACTTCCTGAATTAACAAAATATACCTTGTTTAAAGAAGGAGGGAATTTATCGAGTAATTTTTCTGCATAATCTGCTAATTGGTGATATAGATAACGGGTATTGGTATTTAATGTAGCCATTTGCTGCTGACCCGCATTGACCACTACGGGATGGCTATGTCCTACATGAGGGATATTATTATAAGCATCCAAATAGGTATTCCCACTGGTATCATACATATATTGAAAAGCTGCTGATGCCATATGAATCGGTTGCTTATAACTCAAAGATACAATAGGACTTATATATCGGTGCCTTTTATTTACTATTTGGGTAACAGGAGGGACTTCCAAGGAAGAAAACCCTGCCGCTTCTCTAAATCTGTTTTCTGCTGCTATGGGATTAATGCGTACCCATTTACGTAGCATTTTCCAGGCATATTGCTCACTGACTAATGCGTAAGTATTTTCTGGAGTATTCTTTTTGGCCTGAGCCGAATTACATACGCTCATGCATAACCTCGCTGCAATGAGATAGTATAGCAGTTGTATCTCTTTTTCTTCTAAAGGGATGACGTCATGGTAAGACTGGAGAATAATAACTGCATTATCTAATGGGGTGTCTTTATCATAACAAGCATAAGTAATAGCAATAGCTAATTCATTAATCAAAAAAGAATAAGCAATATCTCCAAAGTCAATAATCGCTGAAACCTGGTTGTTTTTGGTCAACATATTCCATTCATTGGCATCATTATATATGATTTGTTTTCTCAGTTTTGGAATTTGCGGAGTCACATGTGCTTCGAATTGCTGGAAGAAATAGGAAACAAGTGCTCTGTTAGTTGCGTCTGGAATATCTTTTATAAAATGTTTGAACTGTGGGAGGTATTGGATATCCCATTGCCACTGTCGTGATTTAATAGTATAGTTCGTAACGTTTTGTAATAAAAGATCTGTTTTGGCAAGAAAAGTTCCAATTGATGCTAATAGTGGTTTCGTATGAGTGCTATCTCCAAGAAAAACACCATCTAGGTAGGTGAGCATTCTACAGATTTGTTTGTTCCCGTCTATTTGTAAAATTTTTATATATGAACCATCTTTAAAAGAGACAGGAGTGGGGTATTGCTTATTATTTCCGTTCTCTTTTAGAAAAAGAAGCACCTCATTTTCTGCTTTTACCAAATCGAATAAGGCTTCAGAGAATACATATGTTTTAAAAATAAAAGAAGTCGTATCTGTTTGAACAAGAAAGTTAGCATTGTCATAACCGCATAGTTTTTCAATAGTAATTTCTTGTAATCCGTATTCTTCCTGTAGTAAGTTATACATTTTATGAGGTAGTGTTTTATTTTTAATAAAGAGTATTTAGCAAGTATTCCAAAATATCACAATTTATTTTAATTAAAAACTAAAAATGCAGTGATATAGATTAATGAGGTATTTTGGTATAAAACGAGGGTAAGAAAGCATTAGCGATATATTTTCTTAATACCTCTTTCGCTACTATTCCTCTAATTACATCAGTTTAACTCTTTTCCGATAGCGTTATTATTTTGGGGAGTGCTGATATTTCTAACAAGGTTTTTTTGTGCCTGTTGTTTTATCTTTTTAATGGATAATATATAGCAATAAGACTAAGTCCTGCCCAGAGTAGTATTATTGACCAGTATACAATAGGGGTATCCTTTTTGGAAACAGTTTCGAATAAATGTGTTTTCCCGGATCGGATATCAAAAACAATCCACAAGACAAAAAACAAACTCCATACCCAATACCATTCTAAAAGAATGCTGGCTAGAATAAGGAAGATTCCGCTAATAGCTTTCCAGGGAAAAAGGGTTGTTTTTGATTTGGCAACAGGAGATGATTTTGAAGTTATAGCAACGATCTGAAAAAATGCCCCAAAAGAATCACTAAGTGCTGTAAAATGAAACCCTTCATATAGTAAGTGACCTCCGTTATCTAGTACTTTTTTTTTGGTTTTTTCAATGTTTTCTACAGCAAAAAAAACGCCCCAATATTCATACTTTCCCTTTTGAGAAGTAGGGGCTTCTTGTATAGCTGCAATTTCTTCATTCTTCGAATTTGTGATGACAGCTCTACCTTCTTTTGAAGGAAGAATCCTCCAGTTAAAAATTTTCTCATAAAAAGGAATTACTTTCGAGAGGTCTGATATGAATAGCTCATTCCATACCAGTGTATTGGGGTGGGAGGTAGTTCTTGAGTTTAACTGATCTCCTTCATAGATAGTAAATCCTGCTCCCAGCGGATCCCGTATCAAAGCTATTTTTCCTATTTCGTTAGTTAGGTCTACTAATTCTATGATTCCTCCTGATTCTTTAGCTATTTGTACAGTTTCTTCTAGATTGGTTACTTCTATGTAAGACATCCAGAAAGAGGGCATATTCATTTCCCTGAATTTTTTGGGAGTTTCATATAGTCCGCTTGTTTCCTGGTTGTTATAGGTAGCGATGAAATAATCGCCTCCGGAATCTTGATATTCCCAATCAAAAATATGAGAATAGAATTGTATGGAAGTGGTTATTTCATAGGTAGATAGGTCTGCAAAAACAAAGTTGTTTTCTCTCATAGTACGACATCATTAGAAAGGGAAATTCTCTAAATTATTACTATAAATGTAAACAATTAATAGTTATTTGTTTTCGATGCTAAAGTCTACAGCTTCCAACCCTTAAGAAAAGCATTACTATTTTGCAGTAAACACTTTTGCAATAGTAGTTAACTGTGCATCAGTTAAGGAAGATGTCTTTTTTAGAATTTGCGTAAAATGGCGTACTTCTTCTTTAGACGCCGGGCAGCCTAAATTTTGACCAGTAGGATCAAAAGAATCTTCCAGCAATTTTCCATTCTGATCAATGATTACCCAGAAAGGAAGTCCTGCACGTTCTCCTTTATATTTTTTAAGAATTTCTAATGCTCCCGGGGTTTCCAGCTGCTTATTTTTTTTAGATTCATTAACGATTAAGGTTACCGAAGTATATTGAGGGTCAAGCAGGGGGGCACAAATATCACTTTTCATTTGCAAATCCATTTTTTTGCACCAGCTACACCAGGAAGCACTGAATTTAACAAAAACATTTTTGTTTTCTTTTTTGGCAATTGCAATTGCATTGTTGAGAATATCAGATGCTTGTTCTTGTGCGTGAATCTGAAAAGTAGTAATCGTTAGCAGGAAGAAAAGGAAAGCTTTTATTTTCATTAGATATGGTTTAACTGTTATATATTATTATGGTTTGTATGTTTGGTATTACAAATATGACTATTATTTTATAATAATAATACTTGCTACATTATTTTTTGAGTTGTCTTTCTATACAGTAATGTTGAGAGGTGTTTTTTGATAATTAAGACTCTTGAAGAAGCTTTAAAATAATCAGGAATAAAAATAGTAAGGATGATGAGTCCTTACTATTTGATTTAAACGTGTTCGTTTTTTGATTGATAATACTTACTTATTGATAACAATGGTTCCCATAAAACCATTATCTCCTATTTTATACCCGAGATATAAATTCTTTGATATGACTCTCATTGTTTTTCCGGGAGCAGGAATGACATTGTATTTCTGTAAAATGGTATTGATCGTTTTGTTTTCTTCATTTGTCATTTGTACTCCATTTTTATATGTATTATATCCATTAATTTCCAAGGTATTTTCTTTAACCGCAGAATCGATAAATCCTTTTTCTGTTAATTCCTTAGTTAGTTTCTCCAGAGAAATCCCTTCATTGATAATAATAATGTTGTTATTGTTTTTGTAAAAAGAAAAGTATTTTTTTTGACTCGATAGATGTTTTTTGATGATTGATACAAATTTATTTTTTTGAACAGGAGATAATTGCTGCCCGTTGATATAAACCCCACTAGTATCATAAATAAGGTTAATATCATTTGTGTCTGATTTATGATGTGTAGTGAGGTAGGTAAGTAGCTCTTGTTGCAGAGCGGGCCATTTCCAGTTAGTATCATTCGTAGAAGCTCTTTTATACAGAGTTTTTGGAGTATTGAGAAGTGTTTTTGCACTTGTACTGATTCCTCCTTTATGATGAGCTTCTTTTTCTAATCGTATTGATTCTTTCTCTAACCGTTTGGCTTCTTCTTCCAGTCGTGCAGCATCTTTTTCGATTTTTTTCTGAATATTCTCTGCATTTATTTTTAGTTGCTCTATATTTCGTTGTAATTGCTCTTCTACATCTTTTCTGATGCGTTCTAGTTCTTCTTTGCGGATTATTTCTTGCTCACGAATGTTTTTTTCTGCATTTCTGATGGCTTCTTCGGCATTTTGCTGTATTTGTTCCTGATGCCTTCTGGCTTGTTCTTCTGCATGTCTTGCAATTTCTTCAGCATGTGCTCTTACATCCGCAGCTACGTGTTCTGCATGTTCCTGAGCTTCTATTGCCATTTGTTCTGCTTTTTCTGCTATTTTTTCACGATCTATCATAGCTTGTTTTGCTTGTAAGCGAGCCAAATGTGCTACTCGTTCTGCCTCTTGTCTGGCTTGAAGTTCAGCATGTTTTGCTGCTCGTTCTGCTTGCATTCTGGCATGTTCTGCTGTTCTTTCATGGTCTATCATAGCTCGCTTTGCTTGTAATTGAGCCAGGTGTGCCCTTCGTTCTGCCTCTTGTCTGGCTTGAAGTTCAGCATGTTTTGCTGCTCGTTCTGCTTGTGCTCTGGCACGTTCTGCCGTTTTTTCGGCCTGTACCATAGCTCGTTTCGCTTGTAGTTGAGCCAGGTGTGCCATTCGTTCCGCTTCTTGCTTCATCTGATCTGCTCTGCGTCTTGCTCTGTCTGCTTCTCTCTGGATTCTATCAGCATCTTTGGAATCGTTAGCAATAATAGATTTAGCTACATCTCCTAAATTGATAATCTTTTTGATTAGACTCGAGGCTGCTTCTTCTTTATTAAGGTGAATTCTCAGTTTTTTGTCAGAGAGATGAACTGTATATATTTCATCTCCACTGGCAGGAACGACCCATTTATAGATACTGTTATCGATAGTAAGGTTATTGTTACCCAGTTCATTAATCAGTAAGTTTTTAATCTCCTCATATTTTTCTTGTTGAAAACGAGCTTTCATAGAATACGTATCGTTAGAATTACTGATCGAGATAGAGATGTTTTCTTGATCAGAAGAGGTATTAATCGAATAGTTATAGTTCCCATTACTAACAATAGTTATATTGGGTGTTACCGCTACGGCTGTCTTTGATGTCTTTGGCGGTTTGGGGGCTTTTGGTGCCTGCTGAGCAAATAAACTTATGGTGCACTGCAATAAAAAACTAACAGTGATAAAAATAAATGTTTTCATGTTCTTATTTTTTTGATGGATATCTTTCTAAAACATCCTATTCTTTATACACCTATCTTAAAAGTTAACCCTATTCCCCGGGTACTTTCTATAGAGATGCTGGTATCTTGTTTAAAATATTTCCTAATTCTACTTATAAATACGTCCATGCTTCTTCCGGAAAAGAAGTCGTCACTTCCCCATATTTCTGTTAATAAGTCTTCCCTTTTTATAAGCTTGTTTTTGTTTTTATAAAAGAATTGGATTAATTGTGCTTCTTTTTCGGTAATGCGTTGCACAGTATCTCCGATAATTAATTGATAATTAACCGTATCTAATGTGTATGCTCCGATTGATTGATTCGTGGTACTAATTTGTTTACTTACATTTTTTTGTGCACGTTTTAAAATGTTTTGTAATCGCAATACCAGAATATCTGCTTCAAAAGGTTTGACGATATAATCATCTGCACCTAATTTGAGTCCTTTTATTTTATCTTCTTTCATCTTTTTTGCTGTTAGAAAAACAAAAGGGACTTCAGGGTATTTATGCACCACTTTTTCAGCCAATGTAAACCCATCCATATGTGGCATCATTACATCGAAGACACAGATATCAAAAGCGCAATGCTCCATGGTTGTATTGCTTTCGAAATAGTCCAGGGCTTCTTTACCATTTTTAGCCCAGGTTACTTCATAATTATGGATTTCTAGGTATTGTTTTAGAATACTCCCAAAATCATAATCATCTTCGGCTAGTAATATTTTTGTTTTACTCATTGGTCTGTTATTTAATGGTATATTGTTATTAATGAATCGGGATTTTTATAGTAAAAGCAGTTCCCTTATTTGGTTCACTTTCTATAGTAATCGATCCTTTGTGTGCTTTTATAATCTGATGTGTGTAATACATACCAAGACCTAATCCTTTTACATTATGTACATTTCCATCACTGACCCGATAAAATTTATCAAAAATGTATTGTTGATTTTTCTCGGAAATTCCTATTCCGTTATCTGCGATAGCAATGATGTATTGATTCCGCTCGATATGAGTTTTTATGCTAATAATGGTATGGTCAGTACTATATTTTACAGCATTGTCCAGGATATTGAGAAGGGCAGTTGTAAAATGAAAGATATCAATTCTTAGAATGACTTCTGTTTCGCAGACATGGTTTATAATACTTAATTGATCCTGTTGTTTAGAGAGTTTGAAATCTTCAATCAGATTATCAAAATAAAGTGTGTCTGCTATTTGTTCTTTATACAGGACAATATCTTCTGAGCTTAGACTATTGGTTAAAACCTGATCAATTAGTTTTTGCAACCGGTCATTTTGTCGATCAATGATTTTTAAGGTATTTTCAAATGCTTCGGGAGATGCTTTTATTGCTTCTTTTTGCAAGCTTTTTGATGCGATACCTAAGGTCGCCAGCGGGGTCTTGAGCTCATGTGTGATATTATTGATAAAATCGGTTTTGATCGCGGTAATTTTCTTTTGATTTACCAGATTTTTTATAGAATAATATAAGAGGCTGATAACAAAAAGAAAAATCAACAGAGAAGAGAGTAGTAGTCCCATCATTCTTCCGTATACTATATTTTTCCAATCTCTGATAAGAATTACATCTTGTGAGATAACTTCCAGATCATATGTTTTTGTTTTAATTGTTCCTCCTCGCTGATCTATAAATTGATTTTGTGTAAACCATCTGTTGGTATTGATTACTTCTTCATTCGTTTCATTAAAATTTCTACCAAACAGTTTGATTTTATTCTGGGAAGTAGATAAGATAATGGTATCGATCTTACTCCCTTCAAAAATAAGAAGACTACTGATGATTTTCTTGTATTTAATGTCGTATCCCAGGTTGATCTTGTCTAACTCATTCTCATAATGAGTTGTGTATTCGGGATTGATAGCATTTGCTTCTTCTATTATTTTTTTTGCTGCCTCTTCCTTAGAGAATCGATTGTTTTTATAGTCAGATAGGTGAGTCATCATATTTTCTCCCCAGACCTCTCCATATAATGAGTCGAGGATATGTCCGTCATCAATCTCAGAAATGGCTTCTTTGGTCTCTTTGAGAAAATTATCTTTTTTTAACTGATATGCATTTTGAATCAGGTATGCTTGTATGCCTGATAGTGCTAATAATGCTAATACAGATGCAATAATTAATATGATAATTTTATTTTTCACAAAGCTTTTCTTTATATAGTTATAGTGATAATCAGATATTTCTTTTTGCTTGTAGAATTTTTCCGACAGTTCAAAAGTACACATAATGTCTAGTGCTGCCATATGTTTTTGAACCGTTAACCGATCATTAACCTTCCTTCTTTCTGCAAGTATGATTATTACTGGCTTTGGCTTTTCGAGTTAACAAAGATGCTTTAAAAACGAAATGATATTAACCTTTCCATTAACCTTCGTTTAACCTGCTTATCCAGAAAACCGAATGACATTTGTCCGGAAATAAAATGGAATATTATGGGATTAATACCAGTTAATAATGTGCAGTATAAAAATAAATGGGTTTTTCTTTTTTGTGTTTTTAGTCTTTGGCTAAAAGGGTATACTCAAAAAGAAATACAGATTCATTTTACAGAAGCTCCAGTAAAAGTAGATGGAGTATTGGATAAAGATGAATGGGAGCCCTATATGATTGATGGTTATTTTATACAGAATCGACCTGATAATGGTGAGAAATCTAAACGAAGAACAAAGATAGGAGTGCAATATGATAATACGTATATCTATGTAGCAGCAAAATTATTTGTAGAAAGCAAAGAAGAAATCAATGCTCAACTAACGGCAAGAGATAATACAGGGAATACTGATTTTTTTGGGATTCAGATGGACCCTTTTGGGAGAGCAAGAGAAGGCTATGATTTTACGGTAACTGCAGCAGGTGTACAATCTGATGAAAAATTAAGTGAATTTTCTAGTTATAGAAACTTTAATGTTATCTGGAAAAGTAACGTTATGCAATATGATACGTATTGGACAGTAGAAATGAGAATACCGTTTAATAGTATTCGCTTTTCTAAAGATGACATGAGTAATTTTAGAATTAATTTTCAACGGTTCTCTTCTAAACTGAATGAAAGTTCTTACTGGAATCATATCGACGCGAATATAGATGGTTTTTTAAACCAGTTTGGAAAGCTTACAGGAATTAAAAAAGTACACCCACCACTTAATTTATCACTTTTTCCATTTGTATCTTCACTGACAGAACGCAGAGGAAGTAGTGGTACTAAAACGAGCTTTACCGGAGGATTGGATATGAAATATGTGCATAATAATGCATATACATTAGATGTATCTATGATTCCTGATTTTAGCCAGGCTCAATCAGATGACCAGGTATTTAACTTATCTCCTTTTGAGGTGAGATTTAACGAGAACAGGCAATTTTTTATCGAAGGGACTGAAATATTTGATAAAGGAGGGTATATCTATACTCGTAGAATAGGAGGAACGCCTATTGATAAAAACAATCTGGATACGAAAGAAAATGAAGAAATTATTTCTAATCCGCTAACAGCTAATATTTTGAACTTAGTAAAGGTAACAGGAAAATCTTCCGGGGGATTATCAGTAGGAGTACTCAATGGCGTAACTGCGGAAAGTGAAGCTGAAATTCGTGATACGATTACTAATACGATACGAAAAGAAACTACTAATCCGTTGACTAATTATACATCAGTCGTTTTAGATCAGGCATTGCGCAATAATGGTTCTGTAACATTGGTTAATAACTCAGTTTTGCGAAATGGAGTAACTTATGATGCGAATTTGTCTGCTTTGTTATACCGATGGTATAATAAGAACAGAACGTATTCTATGTATTTTAAAAAAGCAGTTTCTCAACAATATTTTTCGGATGAGAAAAATGTATTTGGTCATCAATATTTTGGAAGGTTTTCTAAAGTTAGCGGGAAATGGACAGGAAATATCTCTCTAAATATGTATGACGATGATTTTGATATCAATGATTTTGGTTTTTTAGCCAGAAACAATCAATTGCAGTTCCAGGGAAATCTTCAGTATACTAATCCGTCACCCAAAAAAACATTTGCTAATTATCAGGTGGGAGCTACTCATAGGCAGCGATATTATTACAGTCTTATGGAAAATGAATTAGCTACATATAGGCTCTATGGAAATGCGCGATTCAAGAAAAATAATCATGTGATATACACATCTTCTACCTATGGAAAAAAGCGGAAGGATTTTTATGAACCTAGAAAAGAGGGATATTATTTTGTACGTCCCGCATTTGCTGAAAGCTTTTTTGAATATCAAACCAATCGCAATAAGAACATATCATTTGCAGGTTATATCGTCGGGGTAAAATTTTTAAACAATGCGATTTATAAAAATGCGATTCACAGTGGATATGGTATCAGAGCTCGTTTAGGACAACATTTTTCGGCTTACCTAGCTCAAAATTATTCATATAATCCCGGAAATGCAGGGTATATTGATACAGAGGAGGATACTGTTATTTTTGGAGAACGAAGTACCAAAGAATTAACAAATAGACTTCATCTTAATTATGCAGTAAATGCAAAGGTTAATATCAATGCACGGTTAAGACATTATTGGTTTCAGGCAGATTATCGAAATCAATACTCCCTTACTAAAAGAGGAGAATTACAAAAAAATGATTTGGATATCAATGTAGATTCATACGATAAGAATTTTAATGCTTTTACGATAGATGTACTGGCGAGATGGCAGTTTGCTCCGGCAAGTGAAATTAGTTTAGGGTATAAAATGGGAACTAATAGGACTGATAAAGCTGTAGGGAGTTCGTATACTGAGAATTTTGATTCGGTACTTTCTACGGATAGTAATCATTCGTTTACGATGAAACTCACATATTTTTTAGATACTTCTCTATTCAAGAAACGAGGAAGAAAGTAAATTGCCTTTGGAAAAACCCTATGGTATTATATCCTCACCCTCCTGGCAATGCTAATAAGGACATTTTCGTACTCTTTTAGGAATGTCAAAATGAATCATAGCTAAAACCGGAAACTTTAATTTCCGGTTTTAACACTATTACCTACTTATGGCAAGAGTTAGGTATAGAGTTTTTGTCTATTGGAATTTTTTCCTTTTAAACCAGATACCGTCCAAACTAAAATTAAGCGTTACGGTATGATAATTTTCTTGTATTAATCCATTTGTTAATTGACCGTTTTGTCCATAAGAATAAGAGATGTTAAACATAGAGTTACTAATTCCTTTCATAGGAAGTCCGATTCCTAATGTGAATTCAGCTCCGTGAACACGTTCTCCATCTACTTCTAGGTTTCCGTTATCCATATTAAAACCTGCTCTGTACTGTATTCTTTCCCAGTATTTAAAACCTCTCTTTTTCGGCGTATATTCCATTCCAATTCCAATAAAATCCTGATCTACATAAGTTCCTATTTGATCAGTTTGGTTTGTAGCGTCCCAGAAGTTCTTTCTATAATCTATATTTAGTAATAGGTTTTCTTTTAATTTGGTATGAACCCCAAATCCAATTTCTAAAGGGAGTTCGAAAGTGTCCAAATCTGATTCATTTACGATAGGTTCATAGCCTGGTTGTGTTACATAACTGGTTTGGTCTCCACGCAAAGTAACAGGGAAATTGATAACTCCTCCCAATGTGATAAATTTAGAGATATCATATTGAAATCCTCCCCCAAATTTGAAACCGTTATAATAATTATCTTCGTGAATACTCAGGGTTGTGTTTCCTATAAAACTTCGTTCATCTTCTGTGATTTTTCCGAATAGATACGAAGCGCTTACTCCTAAACGTAATTTTTCTGTAAGCCGATATGCATAGTTTATTCTCAGGTCATTAAGCCCCCCACTACCTTTGATGTTGCTAATAAAGGTATCATTAGATCCCTCTATTTCAGTTTCAATTCCCATCAATAAATAACCGACATTGGTATATGGAATTAGGGTAATTCCCATTCCAGATTTATTATTGATCGGGAAAGCAATGGCTATATTCGAAAAATTAGCATTAAATCTAGGTTCTTCATTTCCAGCTTCTGCCAGGGTTTCTTTTTGTCCTTTAACTCCAATATCATAAAAAAAGTTGTTGGATGGGATGGTGGCATATGAAGCAGGGTTGAGGTTGTTTATCGCATTGTCAGAGGGCATTGCAATTCCTGTTTTACCCATTGAGTTTGTCTTCCCGGTATTGGATTCATTTGGAACTCCCAAACCATATAAGGAATAAGGAGAACCAGATAAGTCATTTGTCTGAGCGTGTCCTTGTGTAATAATGATCAGAAAAACAACGGATACAATTATTTTATTCATCATCTTCGTCATAAATGGCATACGTTAATTCTAGGGTTACTTTTTTATCATTTGGGGCATTTTCTCCATTAAAAATATATCTGTCTACAGCATAATTATATTCTTTGGAGTACATGGCTAAATACAATTCTCTGTATGTCGAATTGTGTAATTTATTATCTAAAAAATCTTTGATAGGAATGACATAATTGACAACATTGAATTCACTGTCATCTTTTGTGATTGTTCCTTCAACAGGGACTCCTGTCGGGGTGAATAATTCTTTGACTATTTCTGAATTTTTATTGATTACATAAAACTGTAAGGAGTCTCTTGTGGTATGATACTCGGTACTACTTTTATGTTTGAGAGAGATATTTAAAGAGGCTTCTATAATAGTTCCTGTTCCTGGAATGTCATTAATTCTTTCGATAAAGGGAATGTCTATTTTGGTAGCAATTCCAACTCCAGCCTGGATAAAGCAATTATTATCAGTATCAGTACTGGGGATTGTTATTTTTTGTTCTTTGAGAGTTTCGAAATAAGTACCGCTCCTATCACTTTTTATTTGATTAAAGAATTTTGTTTCGTTGATGAGAAAATCCATTGTTAATTCTTTGACCTGTGTATCTTCTTTTAAGGTATAGTAAACCCTGAGTACGCCACTTTTTTTGAATCCTAAAAAGGCAGTATTTTGTTCATTTGCTTTGATGGTGATTCCTCTATAGTCTGTGGTAAACTCTTCGTTATTATTGATTTTGTCATCTACTATTTTTTTAAAGAGCTCAATTCCAAAAAGGTTACTGACTGTAATGTGTAATGAGTCTTCTTTTCTCGGGGTTGGGGAGAATCTTTTTGTAGCTATAGGCGTACCACTGTAATCAAAGGCAGATGTGTTATAAAAAAAATCATCTTCGGGTTTAATTTCTTCTAGTACTTCATATACTTCTATTTGCTGAGTAGGAATTGTATCGTTATAGTAGTAGTTATCATAGGGTAAAATCAAAGCAATAGAATCATAGATAGCTTCATTGTCCAGAGAGAAAGAAGAGCCTATTAACTCCATATAACTTTGACTTTCTGTGTGTCCGAATACAGGGTCATTGTAGTTTCCTACCAGAATTCTTTTAGAATTCGGCATCATTAAAGAATCAAATTTAAAGGTTGATGTTGCGACGCTAATCGTATCAATATAATAAACCTTGGTCTTTCCATCAATCCAATCATCCCCAATTTCTAATGAGAGATCTTCTTCATTTTTACTACACGAGAATAGTAATAGTAAACTAGTGATTATACATATATATTTCATTATTTCAATAATTTTCAGCGAACCTACTACAGCTTTCATGGAATATAAAATAACATATACCGGTATCGTTTTTTTTAGGATAAACAAGGGAATTTTATAGATGAAAAACCGAAGAGATTTTCGTCTATAAAAAACAGAGGTTAGTCTATATAAAGAACGTGTATATCTATTGTTTTTTTTCTATAGGGATCGATAAAATAGATTTGCTACCACAATTGATAACTGGTTGATTCTTCATGTTATAATAAGAGATTGTAAAAAAAGAATTCTCGGAGAATCCATAAAAAGAATCTAGTAATAAGTTGTGCATGATTTTCCTTTCTAGAGGGATAAAGAACAATCAACTTCAAAACTAGTTCAAGGAGAAGTATACGCTAAGAGAAATAATTCCCTTAGAAGCGTATTACTGAGTATAAAAAGTAAACCAGTGAAGTAAAACAGGATTTATAAATTTTAATTAAATACATAGAATGATAAATATAAAGAGACGAATTGTTGGTATAATCGCTATTGCAGCGATTTCAATAAGCTGTAATAACGACGATGATTTTGAAAGAGGGAACTGGGTTGAGAGTTCTGTTTTTGATGGAATACCAAGAAGTAGTGCTGCTAGTTTTGTAATTGGAAATAAAGGTTATGTAGGTACCGGATATGATGGAGATGATTATTTACAGGATTTCTGGGAATATGATATGGAAGGAGATTTCTGGGTGCAGAAGGCAGATTTTCCAGGAATACGAAGAAGTGCTGCTACAGGATTAGCAATTGGTTCGATGGGATATATTGGATTAGGATATGATGGAGATTTTGAATTAAGTGATTTCTGGGAATATAATCCGACTGCCAATGTCTGGACGCAAAAAACAGATTTTAAAGGAGGACCAAGAAGAGCTGCTGTTGGTTTCGGGTCTAGTAGTAAAGGTTATGTAGGTACCGGATATGATGGAGATAATGACCAGAAAGATTTTTGGGTTTTTGAACCAACAACAAATGAATGGACCAAGTTAGAAGGATTTGGAGGAGATAAACGTAGAGATGCTACTACATTCCAAATAGGGAATAAAGTATATCTGGGAACAGGTCAAAGTAATGGGCTGAATAAAACTGACTTTTGGGAGTTTGATTTATCAAGTGAAAAATGGACTCGAAAAAAAGATTTGGATGAAGATGATGATTACTCTATAGCCAGATCTAACGCCACAAGTTTTGAGTTAAATGGATTGGGATATATCGCTACAGGCTACAATGCAGGGGCCGTTGGTTCTATATGGGAATACAACCCCTCATCTGATGTATGGGAAGAAATCACCAAATTAGAAGCTTTACCGAGACAAGACGCAATTTCTTTTAGTAATGGTAGTAGCGCATTTGTACTGCTAGGAAGAAATGGAGGAATTTATCTGGACGATAATTACCAGTTATTCCCTCAGGAAGAATATAACGAAGACGATTAATTTTTATATCCTGTTTTTTTATAGTTAATTGTTTTACCCCCTCAAATATGCTGATTATAAGTGACAAAGATGTTTGGGGGGTAACTATATAATCAACCCTGTTGCAAATGAATTTAATAAAAAGCATAAAAATAATAAACCTGCTAGTATTAGGAATGTTAGTAGGGACCATAGTGTATACAGTAGATGCTGTTGTAGAAGATACCATAGAAAAAAAAGAACCTCTTATAACAAGCGTACATAAAACCATGGCGGGTTACGGATATACAATCAAGTTACATAATCGAGTTATTATTAAACAAGATTATATTCCCGCAATACAGGAAAACAAGTCTTTTTGTACCGCTGCACATGCCAGATTGGTCGGAGATTTTGTAAAAGAGAAATTACTAAATGGAATTTCTCCCTCAGTGAGTATCTCAGAGTTAAAAAAGATTACAGTTAATTGTTTACATTTACCCTAAATTATAACCCGCTAGCGTGATTCCAACCATCAAAAAAAATAAGCAGTTATTCTTTCATATTATTATCTGGATAGCTGTTGTATTTACCATTGCTAATCAATTATTTCTGGAAAAAGGAGAGTTCCCGGTAAAGTTCTTGCTTAGGATATGGATAAACATTGTTTTGTTTTATGTAAATTACCTTTTTCTGGTTCCCAGATTGCTGCTTAAAAAGAAAACATTACAATATACGTTATGCGCCGTTTTAATTATTATTACTCCTGTTTTTTTGAACAAAGTGATTTTGACCCCTATTCATCAGTTTGATAGAATAGCAGGCGAAGATGAACTTTTTTTATTCAAAAAATTAGAAATAGGAATATCTATTTTGTTTAATGTTATTTCATTAATCATTGGTACTTCTTTGCGTATTTATGAGGAATGGAAGAAAAATGAAAAGAAGAATCAGGAAATAGAGTCAAAGCGAGTTACTTCTGAGTTATTGTATTTAAAAAGCCAGTTAAATCCACATTTTTTGTTTAATTCATTGAATAGTATTTATTCACTGACAACCAAAAAGTCTGATATAGCCCCGGAAGCGGTTATAACCCTTTCCGAGTTAATGCGTTATATGTTATATCAGACAGATAGTGAATTTGTATTGTTGCATCAGGAACTGGACTATATTCAGAATTATATCAAATTACAACGATTGCGAATTGCGAATAATGAAGATGTCAACATACAAATACACGGCAGTATCCTCAATCAAAAAATAAAACCGCTATTATTGATTTCATTTATTGAAAATGCATTTAAGTACGGGACGGACTTTAAAGGAAATACAGAAGTAAAAATAGAAATATATGTTCATCAGGGAGAATTGCAGTTTTCTTGTATTAACCTTATTGGTAATAGAAAGAAGGACTATCAGAATTCGGGAATAGGTCTTCAGAATACCAAAGAACGAATGCAATTGCTCTATCCGGATAAACACTGGCTGATGGTAAAAGAAGAAAATAACAGATTTATAGTAGAATTAACTCTTAAACTAACATAAATGAAGTGTGTAATTATTGATGATGAGCCTTTGGCGATAGATGTGATAGAATCCTATTTAGAACAAATAGGAGGAGTACAGATTGTTGCTAAATGCACGAACCCGTTAGAAGCAATCACCATTCTAAATAAACAACAGGTAGATCTTGTTTTTTTGGATATAGAAATGCCAAATCTTACAGGAATTGACTTGGTAAAAACAATAGAAAATATCCCAGCGTTTATATTCACTACTGCCTATCCGCAATATGCATTGGATGGATTTAATCTTAATGCGGTTGATTACTTAGTAAAACCCATCCCTTTTCAACGGTTTTTAAAGGCAATATCCAGAGCTAAAGAAAAATACGAATTACACCAAAAAGCAATTTCGGATACAACCATTGTTCAATCGGTGCAAGCAGAAGAGGGGTATACAAACTTTATTTTTGTCAAGTCAGAGTATGAAAATATCAAAATTAATGTAGATGATATTCAGTATATACAGGGGTTAAAAGATTACATAAAAATTTATATTAAAGGAACTGACAAGCCTATTTTAACTTTATTGAGTTTTAAAGAGATTCTCCATAAATTACCGGATCATAAGTTTATAAGAATCCACCGTTCTTATATTGTTAATATTGATAAAATAAAAGCACTTCAGAAAACCAAAGTGCTCGTTGATACGATTCGTATTCCTATTGGAGAAACGTATAAAAATAATGTGTTAAAACAATTAGGAATTGAGTAATTATACCATACGGGTAAATAATCTTTTTTCCTCATCTCTCAATAAGACATATGTAGATACACTAAAGAATATCAGATAGATATGATTGCTCCAGCCTCCGGCTACAACAACCATATATGGCTGAGGTAACAGCTGAACTAAATTAAAAATAGGGAATAATACGATAGGCGTACATAATACCATCCACCTGGGATAATTTGTTTTTTTGATAAGAATCATAACAGCAAATAATATACTGGCAATTAATGTAGGAATAACAGCAGCAGCATAAAATAACATAATTTTATCCTGTACTATTTTTAATAGATTACTGTCTTCACTATAAGATACCAATCCTAAATAAGTGAATTGCGAATGAAAAGCGCCTCCGAATGACATAGCCAGACAATACAATCCGAAAATTATCCGGGCGATTGTTTTATTATGCGGTTTAATCGCCATATATATCTGATAAAAACCGATAAAATATAGAACAGCCGCAAGAGGTCCTAACATGCCTCCGATGGTTAACCTGTCATGGTCTATATTACCTAATACTTCTATGAGTTCTGTTTCTAGCATAAAGTCTTCTGTTGTGTAGTATAAAAACATATCGCCGGAAAACATTAATAAAGTTCCTAAAATGCCTAGGATACCTGTAATTTTGAGTCGTTTTTTCATGGGGGGTAACATGAAGGTTTTTTAATTAATACTAATTGATTCGATTGTGTGAAGTGCAAATATATTATTTAGAATAAATCTAAATAATGTAAATATGTTAAATTTTATTCAATAATCAAGCTTCGCACTTTCTAAGATAATTTACGAAGGACTTGAAGTATGTTTATTAGTCAGAATTTTAATTTTTTCAGAGACACTCCCTCGTTCTCCCAGTCTGATAAGGAAGAAAAGAAGATTGATAATCAATCCAGGATTGATTATTAGATTAGCAATTTTTGCTACTTTTTGATCTCTTTTTTGAATCATTTTTTGTAGATCATTCCCCGATAGTCCGGCGATACTTTTTGCATATTTCCAGGCGCCATCCCTGGCTTTTTCCATACTAAAATCAATAAGAAATGAATCTGCTTTTTTTGTCCATTTGATAATTGATTTCAAAGGACGCCATATAGAAGTGAGGTCTTTTTCTACCTGATCTACCATAGAAGCCAAAATTTCATTTATTTTATTAAAGTCATGATGCAAATCTTCTATATCATGTCCTTTCGATACTTCTGCTGCAGCAATTCCCAGATCCAGATTGATATGTGCATTCATTCCTATTAACAGATGTTGTAACACTATAGGGCGCCAATTGTATGAAAAACCAAAAGCTTTTAGCCAGGATAGTGTTACAGGTTTTCCAACCTGATAAAAGGTATAAGCATCAATATATCTTTTAGCAAAAATAACATCCAGTTTTTCCATTCTGGGACCATTTTGAAACTCATTATTTTTGATTCCTTCCTGTACTCTGAGAGTAACTTGTAAATATAAAGCAGCAAAATAACCTAAGGGACTTTCGTCTTTTTCTGATGAGGTAATAATTTGATTCAATGCATTGATAACATCATCAATGGTATTGATGTTTTGATTAGGCATGTTGGGTATATTAGCTTTAGCCTAAAAGTAAGAAAAATTTTATTGACCATTTTTTTGCATGCATTATTAGTTAATAATTACTTCGTATCTCTTTGTTTCTTAATAAGATTGCTGCCGATAGTAATCCTATAGAAAGGAATGTTATTATTGTTAGATGCATATAATTTTGATTTATACCACCGTAATAATCGAAATAAGAAATTGCATTCATGTTTATATACGTTATCAGGAGGAAAGTAACCTCAAATAGTTTTTTGCCCCGACTTAGAATCCCCATGCATGTACTATAAGAAATAATGAATAGCCCTCCGATGACGATACTGAAGCAGGAAAGAACATCCAATAAAATCAATTTTCTAACAATAAAAGGAAATACAAATAGTATTGATAAGCCCCATCCGCAAATCAGTTGAGCCAGAAAAACCCTTTTAATAGGAGAAAATGCAATAAATGAGAAATAGTGGACGCGATGTAACTTTTCTTTGATTACTAATTCTCCCCAGGTTTTGAGATGTAAACACCAAAGAATAGGAATCACAAACTGTAAGGAAATGGTATCGTTCGTAAAAAAGAGCGCTATACATCCAATTATAGATAGTATCCAGATCCACTTAGAAGTGCTTCTGATTAGAAGTTTAATTTCTGTTTTTAATAACGGTAGGATAGATGTGGAATACGGCATATCAGATGATAAAAAAGAAATGTCAAAAGGGGTAATTTCGGCTTTTTTAGACACTGTTGTTGGGGTAGCTATAGAAAGTTTCTTTTTTTTCCGGAAACGATGAAAAACAAATGAGGAAATATAAACGGCTATAATACCCAATAATATCCATAGCACCCTGCTGATTAAATAGTATTTAGGAAAATGAATCCCACTAAAAGTAAAGCTTTCCAGTGTGGTATTATCACTTTTGACGATATATCCAATTGCCAGAGAAGTGATATCAGTTTGAGTAATTGATTGTACTTGTTCCTTTATTTGATGAATAATAAGTTTTGTTCCGGTAAGATCACCCGAAAAACCATTTTCAGTTTCTGGGGTATTCGTTATCATAGTTATAAATAATACGAGAAAGAATACATTTAGAAGCGATGTTTTCGAACCGAATAAAGTTTCTAGAATAACCGCTATACAGGATATGACAAATATGGAAGGAAAGGTAACTACAGTATAGGGAATAATGAATTGCGATAGTTCCAATGAAAGTCCTGGTTCGTGATATATACCAAAAAGAAACATACTCGTCAGGATAGAAACTCCTGTAATAGTCAGTAAAATCAAAAAATTGCTACAGACTTTTCCTATCAAATAATAAAAATTAGAAATAGGAGTGGCAGCGATTAATGTTCCTACTTTAGAGTCATTATCTTTTTTTATACTGCTATTGATTAAATAAAAGCCAAAAAGAGAAATAAATATACTACTCATTACAGCAGTAATATATCCTATCCATGCAGAATTATAAATCCCAATATAATTATTGGCGTGTATCGTTATATAAGGAGCATCAGGAGCAGGGATAAATGTATAAGACACCAATAAACTGATTGCTATTGTAATTAAAAAAGAATAGGATCTGATTTGTCGTAGGTAATACGTTTTTATAAAGGTGAAAAAGTGTATCATGATTCAGTGGTATTGGTAAGGTATAGATAAGCGTCTTCTAGGGTAGGTGTTACAGGAGTAGCTGGTATCTCAGGTGATGTACAGGCATATCGCACTGTTAGCACATCTTTTTTTCTGGTGTATGAGATTAAAATGTGATCTTTTTTGAAACTTGCTAAAGAAGTCAGGGGGATAGAAGACTCAAAAATGTATCCTTTTGCTACTTTGATGATTTCTTCGGGATGTTGGTGAACCAGTAAATGCCCCTGTTTCATAATAGCAACACTATCGGCGATGGTATCTATATCAGAAACAATATGAGAGGATAATATGATAATAGATTGCTGGGATAAATCAGTTAATAAATTTCTAAAACGAACCCGTTCTTCCGGATCCAGACCAACTGTGGGTTCGTCTAGTAATATAAGTTTAGGATTGTTTAGTAAGGCTTGTGCAATTCCTATTCTTTGCTTCATCCCTCCGGAATAGGTGCTAATTGGTCGTTTTGCAGAAGCTAGCAGGTTTACCCCTTCCAGTAAGTAGTGAATTCTCTCGAGTACTTTTTTCCCCTCAAGTCCTTTTAAAGCAGCAATGTATTGAAGAAATTCGTAGGCATTGAGAGATTCATATACTCCAAAATCCTGAGGCAGATACCCCAATTGCTTTCTCAGGTAATTAGGATCTTTGACAATGTTGTTTTTGTTTAATAAAATATGCCCTTCAGTAGGTGTATGTAGCGTTGCTATCATTTTTAGTAAGGTAGATTTACCAGCTCCATTTGGTCCTAATAAACCCAGGATCCCTTTTCCTGCTGATAATGTATACGCTTGTATTCCCCATTTATTTTTGGAATATCGCTTAGAGACTTGATTAATTTCTAACTGCATAATTGTAATTTTGATTGATGAATGACCTTGATAAGATCGTTTTAATAGATACAAAATTGAAATAAGAGTAAGACAACTAGAAATTTATATGATAACTGATCATAAAATCATGATCACTAGAGCAGTAACTTAAGAACAACCACTCATCAGGATTATAAGGCGTTTTACATTTAAAAGAAGAGTATTGGTCATTAAATTATATAAGAAATCCATGGTTTCAGTTATTTTTGAATAAAACAATAACAGAGTATGTCAAAAATAGATGCGCTCATTGATAATAAAATTATTCAGAACATTGTGGTTTGGATTTTTTTATTTCTGGCAATGTACATTATGATTCAGGCAGATGATAAGGTAAGCATGACATTGGGTGTCATAGCCTTTTTATGCCCACCTATTTATATCAATAACCTTTTGATTTTACCTTTGTTTTTTAAGGGAAGAAAGGTTTTAGCAAGTATGTTGGTTATTGTCAATTTATTAGTTTTTGCCGCCGTTGGAACATATTTGACAGTGTATTTATCAGATACTTTCGAATGGCGTATGTTTTATAACTTGATAGGCATTTTGCTTCTTACATTTTCTTTTAGTAGTAGTATCAAAATAGCAAGAGATAGTTTTGAGCGAAGACATCAAAATAAACAAGCAGAACTAGAATTGCTGAAAGGACAATTGAATCCTCATTTTTTATTTAATACATTAAATAATCTTTATGGCTTATCAGTTATAAAATCTGACGCACTACCATCCTTGATGCTTAAATTATCAGATTTATTGAGATATAGTTTGTATGAAACATCAGAGAAATTAGTCCCATTAGCAAAAGAGATTCACTATCTAGAGAATTATATTGCATTGGAGAAGATTCGATTAGAAGATAAGGTAAAAGTAGACTTTCATATCTCCGGAGCAGCAGATACCGTAAAAATAGCTCCAATGCTTTTAATCGTTTTTGTAGAAAATGCGTTTAAGTATTTGGGAAAAAACAATAAAGAAGAAGAAAATGTTCTGATACATTTAGAAATTTCAGAAACAAGTCTTATTTTTCGATGTGAGAATAGCATAGGAACCTTAAAAAATGAACCGGAAGATCTGATTACTAAAAATAAAGGGATTGGGGTACAAAATGCCAAAAAAAGACTAGCCTTGTTATATCCGAACAGGCATAGATTGACCAATAAGGAAACAGCTAACCAATACAGTGTGTGTCTAACGATTGAAGTGTAGTGTATGAATACTATTTCTTGTATAATAGCAGATGATGAGCCTATAGCGAGACAAATTCTGGAGAGCTATATAAAGCAAGTTCCCGGGCTAGAACTGGTAGGTGTTTGTAAAGATGCTTTTGAGGTGATAGACATTTTGTCAAAAAAAGAAGTCTCTCTTCTCTTTTTGGATATTAATATGCCAAAACTATCGGGTATAAGCTTGTTAAAAACAATGTTGAACCGCCCCGAAGTAATTATTACTACAGCTTATCCGGAATATGCGTTAGAAGGATTCGAACTGTCTGTTACGGATTATTTATTAAAACCATTTTCTTTAGAGCGATTTATTCAGGCAATTGTAAAAGTACAACAGAAACAACAAGTAGCTCTCCCTAGGGAAGAAAAACAATTTGTAGAGAAGAAAGAAGCTGCTATTTTTATCAAAAGTGATAAAAAAATCATACGATTGTTGATAGATGATATTGTGTATATAGAAGCATATGGTAATTATATAAAGATTTTTTCTGATCGTATGATTCTTTCACCACAAACATTATCTGATTTTCTTGCCAAATTACCCGAAGAGTATTTTATCCGAATTCATAAATCGTATATTATTAATATTCATAAACTACAACAAATAGAAGGAAATCAGCTGTTAATGAATGATGGGAGTGCTCTTCCGGTTAGTAAATCGTATAAAAAAATACTCCTTCAAAAGATCGAAGAAAACTCCTGAATATAAATATTTTTACAAATTACGGTTTCCCGTAAAGTTAGTAGATAAGGGATATGTATCTTGGCCACTGACAAATGATTTGAATTGATCACTTAGATCATTCCTTTAGATTGATTTGTTGTTTTTAGTGGAGAATATATTAGGATATGAGCTTTGTCTCATATCCTGATATTTTAGTATTATAAATTGATACTTGATACAGAGTTGATTGTCAATTTTTCCTTTTCTAAACAGTAAGAATGGCGTAGTTGTTGATGACCATATGAGCCTAATAAACCAGTTTATTCATATGAAACACACGCTAATTTTTATAGCAGTAGTACTCTTTTCTACAAATTTATTTTCTCAGGAAACAATAAGTGCTAATGGCTTTTTTTATAAAGTATCGGTATCGACCTCTTTGATAATAAACGAGAATGAAGCGATTCGGGTTTTATTTGGCGAAGAAAATGAATTCATCGATACAAGTGGATTTTTCTTAAATAATACGATGGGGTACCAAATAGATAAGCGCTCTTCTTTGGGAGTTAATTTAGGGGTAGATTGGCACACCAGACAGGGATTATTTTTTTTACCGATTTATTTGGATTATAAATACAATTTAATTTTAGGAGAAGAAGGAGCTTTCTTTGTTAGAGGCGGGTATGGAATATTATCGAATATAGCACATGATTTTGAGAAAGGTAATATGTATAAAGTAGGAGCTGGAATACAAGGAATAGTGAGCTCTAAGGGAAATGCTATTTTAATTGGGGTGGACTATACTCAAAAAAGATTTGGAATAGAGAAAAGAGATCGATTATCTACGGTATCGATTTCTTTAGAATTAATGCTTTTTTAAAAGTAAGATTTCCTTTCTTTTCATACATTCGTAACAGGGATACCCCCTTCAATGAATAAAGAATGAAAATAATAGATATTTCCACCTGGAAGCGAAAAGAACATTTTGAATTTTATAAGTCATTCGATGAACCATTTTTTGGGCTTGTTTCAGAAGTGGATTGCTCAAAAGCATACCGGTATTCTAAAAATACGAAAAGTTCCTTTTATGCACTATATCTGCATGCATCAATATCGGCTATAAATGAGATTGAAGAATTTAAGTGCAGAATTAATGAACAGGGAACTCCTGTATATTATGACACTATTCATGCAGGTTCAGTGATCGCAAGAAATAATGGAACATTTGCTTTTGGATTTATTCCTTATGATACAGACCTGAATAGATTTTCAAACTCCTTACAAAAGGAAATCAAAGCGGTGCACAACTCAGAAGGAATGCGATTAAATAAAGAAACCTCTCGGATAGATATGATTCATTACTCGGCAATTCCCTGGAGTACCTTTAGCGGATTAACACATGCACGGAACTTCTCAGTTAGAGATTCAATTCCCAAAATAACCTTTGGGAAAACCTATATCAAAGACACAAAAGTTATGATGCCAGTAGCCGTTAATTTACATCATGGATTGGGAGATGGATTACATATAGGAATGTTTTTAGAAAGCTTCCAAAACCACTTAAACCTTTATACATGATGTATGTTGTCTATTAAAAACGTTAATACAGGTTAATTTAGAGTTAAAGTGCTGTATGATAGTGTTTTTAACTGTACTGTTTTATACTTTCATTTCAAGTTAGTAAACCAGATAGGTATGTATAGAAGTGTAGCAGAATCTCAGACCTTATTAATCAATACGCAGTCTAGAAAATTAGAAGCAGAAAACAAAAGTGTAATAAAATTCGGATTTGGACAATCCCCTTTTTTTCCTCCCCAATTTGTGATGGATGCATTAAAGGAAGCAGTTCACCATAAAGAATATACATCAGTTCAGGGAGATTATGAATTGAGAAAATTGATTGCTGATTTTCATCGACAACACAATGGAATAATCACAGATCCAGATAATATCTTAATAGCTCCAGGTTCTAAATCATTATTATATTCAATACTGATGTCTTTTGAGAAAGCTGATGTTTTTATTGCTTCTCCCAGTTGGGTATCCTATGAGCCTCAGGCAAGATTGGCAGGGCATACGACTATAAGATTAAAAACATCGTTTGAAGATCGTTGGAGAATTACACCAGAAATGCTAGTGGAGGCTTCTAAAGAAAAAAAGAATGAAGTTTCTATTTTAATTCTTAATTATCCAGGAAACCCAGATGGATTATCATATACCGAAGAAGAATTGACATCATTAGCAGGTACAGCTAAAGCATTAGACATCTTAGTAATTGCTGATGAAATTTATGGTTTACTGAATCATTCCAATACACATAAATCATTTGTTCAGTATTATCCCGAGAAAACGATTACTACTACAGGTTTGTCTAAGTGGTGTGGGGCAGGAGGATGGAGATTAGGAGTTGCATTGTTATATGATTCAATAGCACCAGCATTCAAAAAAACACTTATAGGAATTGGTTCGGAAACATACTCTTGTGCCCCTGCGCCTGTTCAGATGGCTGCGAGAGCAGCATATGGTAATTTCCAATTATCTATGGAATATGTAAATGCACAAAATAAATATCTGAGTATGATTGGAAATTATTGTGCCACCGTTCTGAATGAAAATGATATTCAAACCCATACCCCTGAAGGAGGGTTTTATCTTTTTCCGGATTTTTCTAGGTTTAAAAAGAAATTGTCAGATCGTGGGATTTTTACCTCTTTTCAATTGTGCGAAAAACTGTTAGAAGAAACAGGAGTCGCCTTATTACCTGCAGCTGCTTTTGGCTTTGAAAAAGAGTATCTGGCAGCCAGATTAGCATATGTGGATTTTGATGACCCGTTAATAGAACACTCAACAGGGACGGTAGAAGAGCTTTTTCCTCGAGTAGTAAAGGGGATCGCTGCAATTGTACAATGGTTTTCGAAAATGTAGGCGTCCATGTTTTTAGAATGATTTTAAGAAGATATAACGCTGATAATCTTTTAAAATTTCTTACTTTTCTGACAAGAAATAAGCAAGAAACAAGTGGAAAATTATTGTACGTTATACGCTCATAAATCATGTTATGAAGAGATAAAAGAAATTGTAAAACAAACACTTCCCAAAGCCAGAATTACAGATACGAATACTGAAGGAGGAAAAACAATGTTGGTCTCCAGGAAAAAAGGAATATTTGGTTCCAGGCAATTTTTTCAGATTTCATACCGGGAACGAGAAAAGCTGTCCTATACGATTGATTCGGTTACTGATGCACTGACTCGTAATTTGACAGGGATGATCGGGTATGTAGATGCTATTCAGACATCTAACCAGGAAATACAACAATTACTGATCGAAAAAATCAGGACGATTAATGCCGAGTTTCCAATATTGCATAAAGGTGATATGGATGATGAAATCGCACTTGTTACAGAAAAAATAAGCGAAGCACTAGATACCATTGCTTTTGTATCTCCTGAGTCTCCGATTGGTAAATCCGCTTCACAACATTTTCTCAATAACAATTTAGAATTACTTCTAGATGCTGATGGCGTATCAAAAGTATCTTCTCTTTCGGTAGAAATTGATGCAGCTTATTTTGATGGGAATCAGGAAGATATTACAGATGAACAGAAAGAAAGGAAACAGACGAGTGAGAAAATTTTAGAGCGACTGGAAATAAAAACTAACCAGCATTTACCGTGTCTTCCTTCAGAAAAAGAAATCCTTTTTAGAACTCCCAAAGAAATAGCGGAGAGAGTAGTTGGTTTGGCATTGACCAATATTGTTGCATTTAACGGAATTTCGGGAGAACAAGCCATCGCATATGCCAAAAAACATGGAGTGTATTATGTATTGACCCCAAATGAAATTGACTTTCTGACCAATCCTACTGAAGAGAAAAAGCATAGAGAAAGCTGGAAATGCGAAGGCATATGGGTTCTCATGTGGGCACTGAATATTATTAGTGATTTAGGAGCAATGGATCAACTTGTAAATTTAGATGAAATATCCGAAGAAGCATATCCGATAGGAGCAGAGAAAGATCCTAATATTTTTATAAATCGTTGTTTAGTCTTCAGGGATAAAAATCAGATATTGGATATGGCAGATCTATATTACAGAGCTGATTGGGCATGTGTCGATGCGAGGATGGGGGAAAATGAAATAAAATCACTCAATCCAGGGTTGGTTTATGAACGTCATTACGCATTTAACTGGTTAATACGCTATAGGGATCAGGAATGGGATGATGTAAGTTGTGATACCTGATACAACAACGGTTTTTTATTGGTGCCAAAAGGTCAATAATCAATTATCTTGTAGTGTGAAATTACGAGATGCACAATATAAGAAGGTGGATCAAAATAAAGTCTTCTAAATACTATATGATATTCTAGATACAATAAAATAATTACAGATGAAAGAGCATCAATATCAGGTTTCTATAAAGTGGACAGGAAATCAAGGAGAAGGAACAGCGGCTTATAAAGCATATTCCAGAGATTATTCAATTTCTGCTAAGGATAAAGCAAATCCTATCTTGGGATCATCTGACCCCTCTTTTTTAGGAGATAAAACAAGGTATAATCCAGAAGATTTATTAGTCGCTTCTGCCTCATCATGTCATATGCTATGGTATTTACATTTGTGTTCTGTTCATAAAATTATTGTGGTAGATTATGAAGATCATGCAGAAGGTATTATGGAAGAAACAGCTACTGGTACTGGGGCTTTTAAAGAGATTATTCTTAATCCTGTTGTTACGATTTCTGCATTAGAAGATGTAGAGAAAGCAAAAGAATTACATCACGAAGCAAATAACATGTGTTTTATAGCTAATTCATGCAATTTTAGTATAAAACACAAAGCGAAAATTGTTGTATAAAGTAAAGAAAAAGATTTGTAATACGTGAGTTATAAAGTAGGAATATTAGGGGTTGGAGCCATAGGAACTTTAATGGCTTCTCTTTTATATCCTAATAAAAAGCTCTCTCTTTTCCTATATAATAGAAGCCCGAAACAACAGCTTTCTATATTTAATGACAAGAAAGAAAAGAAGATACCTATCCACGTTGAAACTTCTTTACCTGAAAAAAGAAAGCTGGATTTTTTGTGTATTTGTTTAAAAGAGCATCAAGTCAAAAATGCACATACTTTTTTAACAGGTTTAATAGGTGTAGAAACTAAAGTAATCGTGATTAGAAATGGAATTCATCACAAAGAAGCTTTACTCCCATACACATCAGAAAGAAATATTATAGAAGCAGTTATTGATTGTCCGGTACAACCAATTGCAGATGGAAGATATGAGCAACTCAATAAACCAGTTTTAATTATAAATCGTACCGCATTCAGCGAGCTGTTCATCTCCTTATTTTCTCCAGCTGATATAAAAATTAATTGTATTTTAGATATAAAGACAATTGCCTGGAAAAAACTTTGTGAAAGTGCCGCTTTGGGAGCTATTCTTTGTTTAGCAGGAGAGAGTTGCTGGATATTCAAAGATCAGAGATTAGTCAATCTACATAAGAAATTATTACAGGAAGGAGTACAAGTAGCAATTGCAGATGGAGCAGAAATTAAGGAACCCATTTTTATCGAAGCAATACAAACAAAGTTAGTAAACTACCCTCCAGAGAAAGGGAGTTCTATGCTATCTGACAGAAAAAGAGGAGCTCCCATAGAATTAGGAGCTAAAAATCAGGTGATTTCCTCTTTAGGAAAACAATATGCTATAGAAACACCAATTCATGATTTGGTATGTATGCTTTTAGAGAAAACGAATAATAACCCAACTAGTTAAAAAATACAGTATGGAAGCCTCTAAAATTTTCAAAAAATTGTTGGTTCATAAGGCGAATCGATTGTTGATTTATAACGCCCCGGATCATTATGAAGCTATTTGTCATGGAATAAGTTTTGACCGACAATTCACAAATGCTGAAAAAAATGTTTATGACTTTATTCAAATATTTGCCCAAAAACAGGAAGAACTAGAAGCGGTATTGCCACAAATTATTCCATATGCTACTTATGATGGACTGTTTTGGATATGTTATCCAAAGGGTACTGGGAATATAAAAAGTAATATCAACAGAAGCACTACATGGGAGGCTTTTTCGTTGATTAATTATAAACCAGTAACTCAGGTTGCCATTGATCAAACCTGGACTGCTATGCGGGGAAGACCTGTTGATAGGGTAGGAAAATAATAAATACAAGATTATATGATTACGACTGCTATTAAAGAATCTATTGAAAAAAGTGTACTGTGTTGGCTGGCAACTGCTTCTAAAGAAAATATACCTAATGTTTCCCCAAAAGAAGCTTTTACACACTATAATGATGATAGTATTATTATAGCCAATATAGCCTCTCCACAATCGATGCAAAACATCAAAGAAAATGCACGGGTATGTGTTAGCTTTATTGATGTTTTTGTACAAAAAGGATTTCAGATAAAAGGAACCGCCCGCCTGATAGATATAACCGATGAAGAATTTAATATGGCGAAGGTACCCTTGCTGGAAATGACAAAAGGAAAATTTCCTTTTACCTCTATTACGCTTATAAAAGTAGAAAAAGTGAAAAAAATTATAGCCCCTTCGTATATTTTATATCCTGATACTACAGAAGAAGAGCAGGTTTCCAGTGCTTTAAAAACATATGTGCCAAATAAATAATGTGATGTAAAGCCTGAAAATTAAAGAATCATTATAATTATTTTTATTTAGACTCATTATAAATAAATATAATTTATTAAATTTGTATGCATAGGTAGGTTATGAAGTACATTGATATTGTATCAGTACATAACCTTTACGATTAAAAAGTAAGCTATTTAATGCTTTTTATATGGATACGATACATTTTGATATACAAAAATCTAATATAGAAGATTACCTGACGACTGCTATATTTGTTAATAATATAGACCTGAAAGACATATTATTTCAGGTAGAACAGTCACAAATTAAAGATCCTTCTCTGATTAATATAGCGGGAGCATATGAAGGAATTTCACCCTACATTGCTTTTCATTTAAAAAATCACTTTCTAAAGGATACAATTAGGGAGTATCAATATTATGGAGATAGGTTTACGCTCATGGAATATGCCAATACTGGGATTCCAGGGGATCATACAATTACCTGTCAAATAGATATTTGCAAAGATGTGGTGGAATGGAGTAATTTTAAGAATTTCGATTCCCTCACAGCTATTGAATTTGATTATTCGGATATTGGAAGTTTTAGATTCGAAAGGAAGCAATACGAAGCTGCTATATCTACCTTATGTAATAACCAGATAAAAGAACTATACGTATGAATTTCAATCAACTAAAATATATTATTGCAGTTGATAAATTTAAAAACTTTAATCGAGCTGCCATTGAATGTGAAATTGCACAATCTACCTTGAGTAGAGAAGTTCAGCGATTAGAAAAAGAACATGATATTATTATTTTTGATCGTTCTAGGCAGCCGGTAGTTCCAACCTTAAAAGGAGAAGAGCTTATACAAATGGCAAAAGAAATTCTAAAGTTAAAGAGAAGGTTCGTAGCTATTGCAGAAACTAAAAAAAACGAAGTAAGTGGTAGTATTAATCTTGCTATTGCCGAAATTTTAGCTCCATATATCACTCCGGTATTCATTAATTCTATCACCAAAAAATATCCAAAACTAAAAATTAATATCATGGAGCTAAGTGATAGAAAGATAGAAGATGATCTAAGTTCAGAAGCTATTGATGCAGCTATTATGGTTGCTCCTTCCTTATCACATGATTATCATCAGCAATTTTTGTTTAAGGAATCACTTATTTTATATTCTTCTGACCATCAATCTCTAAAAAAGAACAGGGAAAATAATAGCTTTAATTTTAATAGTATAACGCTTCATGAAGATATCAAAGAGCTGTTGCTAAAAATGAATGATGATACCATTACTAAATGTATAAATGAAGAGGTGAATGTAACCTATGCCAAAGGAAACTTAGAAACAATTAGAAATGTAATAGATTATAACAAAGGAAGTACCTTACTTCCCAAGTTGTCTTTATTGTATATGCGACCTGATGTGATGAATAAGGTATATACATTTTCTGAAAGCTCTCATGAGTTAAAAATTAACCTGATTACATCCCGTGGTTTTCATAAAAAAAGGATTACCAAAATATTAAGTAACGAAATCAAAGACAATATAAAGAGGGTAAATGGTTTGTATGCGTATTTCAAACCGATGAGAAGCTGTGTCCCCTCGTAAAATTATAAACATTTTAGTCTGAATTTTTTATCCATAGTGTTTGTTTCCCTGTTGTAATTTTTTTCAGCAGGGAAATTTTTATTGACACCACCAAAGGGGATAATATCCTAATGCTTACCCCAGGTAATTTACTTGACGTAATAATTGGAACGAGAGATGATATAAAGCATTCTTTATAAATAATGCAATGCTGTCTCAGATGATTAATCACTAAAGATAGTGATGCCTTTGTGTATAAATACATAATTATCATTGAATAAGCAATCGCTTTTTGCTATAGAGCTAATCGTTTTTTGTTATTAAGAATAATTCTAAATAACCTTACTTTTGAATCAATAAATAACGGTAATTTAAAAAGTTAGTGTAGTATGACAGAAGTTCAAAAATTAGCTACATTTTCTTCAAGTAGAAAATTTAGCGACTTATCCAAAGAAGCCATCAGAGAATTAAAAATACGAGTATTAGACTCTATAGGTTGTGCGATTGGAGCTTTAGAAGGTGCTCCGGTACGAAGGATTAAAGACCAAATTGAAGATTTTGGAGGAAACCCTTTAGCAACTATGATCGGAGGAAACAAAACAGCCCCTGACAGGGCTTCTTTTTATAATTCTGCATTGATACGATATTTAGATTATAACGACAGTTATTTAGCAAAGGGAGAAACATGTCATCCATCTGATACTATAGGATCTATTCTGGCAGCAGGACAGTATGCAGATATATCCGGAAAACAGTTTTTGACTGCCGTAGCCATCGCCTATCAGGTACAGTGTCGTCTGAGTGATGTTGCTCCGGTACGGCATAAAGGTTTTGACCATACTGTACAGGGAGCGTATGGGACTGCAGCAGGAGTCTCATATGCTTTGGGCTTATCACCAGAAAAAACAGCTAATGCCATTGCTATTGCTGGAACAGCTTACAATGCACTACGTGTAACCAGAACAGGTAATTTGTCGAACTGGAAAGGATTAGCATTTCCATCCACAGCTTGGACAGCTACACACGCTGCTTTTTTAGCCATGAGAGGAATCACAGGTCCCGAAGAAGTTTTTGAGGGGAATAAAGGATTCAAAGATAGTATTGCCGGAGATTTTTCTATTGATTGGAGTGCAGAAGATTTGGAACGTGTGCGCAAAACAATTATCAAAAAATACAATGCCGAAATTCACTCTCAGTCTACCTTAGAAGGAGTCATTGAACTGAGAAATAAATATGCTTTTAATCCAGATGATATAGCATCCATAACCCTACATACATTTGATGTAGCATATCATATTATTGGAGGAGGAGAAGAAGGAAGCAAAAAAAATATAAGAACCAAGGAAGAAGCAGACCACAGCTTGCCATATATGATCGCTGCCGCAATTTTGGATGGTAATGTACTTCCTCCTCAATATAAACCCGAGCGAATTCTCAAAGAGGATATTCAGACTCTTCTCAAAAAAGTACAGGTATTTGAGAAAAAAGAATATTCCGATAAATTCCCAGATCAGGAAGCATGTGATGTTACTATCATATTCAAAGATGGGAAAACCCTTCATATTGATAAAGTCGATTATGAAGGGTTTCATACCCGACCTGCTTCCTGGGATTTTATTTGTGAAAAATTCAATAATCTGTCAAAAGACTTTACAGATCAGGAATTGAGAAATAAAATAATAACCGTCGTACAAAATTTAGAAGACCACAGTATAAATGATTTAATGAATCTTTTATCTCAGGTAATTCCAGTAGCTATATAAAATAAAAAAATATGTCAGTATCAACAGTATCTCCAAATGGAGAAACAGCAACAAAAAAACAAGAAAAATTTATAACTAATCCAATTTCATTCGAATGGTTACAGCGCAACAGCAGAAGTCAGAAACCGAGAAGTACCGGATTAACAGAAATACGAGCAGCTTACTATTCTAATTTCGGACTGAATTATTTTCAGGATATATTAGAGACTAGTGGGAACTATGTAGATAGTATAAAGTTTGCCGGAGGATCCTTTACATTTATGAACCCTAAGAAAATAAGAGAAATTAATGATTTGGCACATCAATATGGTACACTAGTTTCTACCGGAGGGTTTATAGAATACGTACTGACCAAAGGAAAAGATGCGGTAAAAAAATACATTCATGAATGCAAGGAATTAGGCTTCGATATTATAGAAATATCAACCGGATTTATCTCAATTCCTACAGATGATTGGCTACGGGTAATAGAAGATGTACAAAAAGCTGGGTTAAAAGCCAAACCCGAAATCGGAATCCAGTTTGGAGCTGGGGGTGATAGTACCCAAAGTGAATTAGAAAGTGAAGGGGTTCAGGATGTAGGTTATGCAGTAAAGCAAGCCAAACGATTTATTGATGCCGGAGCTTACATTATTATGATAGAGTCAGAAGGAATTACTGAGAATGCTAATCCCTGGCGGGTAGATGTCCCAGCGACTTTTATTAATGAAGTAGGTCTCGAAAATTTAATGTTCGAAGCAGCAGATCCACAAGTATTCAAATGGTATATAAAAAATTACGGTCCCGAAGTTAATGTATTTGTAGACCATAGCCAGATTGTACAATTAGAATGTACAAGACAAGGAATCTGGGGAACAAACGATGTATGGGGACGTATTGTTACCTATAAATAATACCTATTTTTCACTCAACCACTGTACCGTATGTTACCAACATCTCTTAAGTGGGAAGGAGGCGATAATTCTCTCGCCTCCTTTGTGTATTATAGATAATTAAAACTGAGGACAAAAGTAGTTTTAACAGTATCAGAAGTAAAATACATATGACCTTGATGCGCTTCCATAATGGCTTTGGAAAGTGTTAACCCTATACCGGCACCGTCTTTTCTCGTGGTAAAATAAGGAATAAAAACACTGTCCTTTATCGTATCTGAAATACCACTCCCATTATCAGAAAAGAAAATATTGATCTTACTGTCATTCTGTGAAATCTCAATAGAAATATATGGAGCTTCCGTTGTCTGAAGAGCATGTATGCTATTTAAAATTAAATTAATAAATACTTGTTCGATTTGTTCCGGATCAATTTGAAGCCAGTAAGGTGTCTCCATATTTTTTTTAACATTGATGGTATGTTTGTCGAATTGTTGCTGAAATAATGCTACTGTATTTTCTATCAGCTCAGCGATATTCGTCATCTTCTTTTGTGGAAGCGGAAGCGCAGCTAGTTTTCTATAGGTGTTTACAAAGCGGGTAAGATGCTGTGATCTCTTTTTTATAATGCGCAGTCCTTGCGAAAGTTCATCTACATTTTCGGCAGTTAACTCATCTAATACAATTCCTTCGAGATTATCCGCCAAACTACTTATAGGAGTAATCGTATTAATAATTTCGTGAGACATCACATTCATGAGCTTATACCAGGATTCTTTTTCTTTTTTATCAATTAATTGTTGTACTGTTTCCAGTGAAATAATCTGATATTGAAAATCACTGTTTTGAATTACAGAAGTTTTTAGATAAAAGGTTTCCGAGGTATTATTAATTTTTAATGTAATGACATGTTTTAAAGAACCCCATTTTTTTGGGTTGATAATCTTTATAAGTTCCGGTATTTTGGATAAGAGGATGTTCCATTGATACAATTTGGGGATTTTTAGAAAATCACAGAAAGCCTGATTGATTACAAATATTTCGATATTTCCTGTTCTATTTTTTCGTAGGATAAGCATCCCATTAGGGAGATGCTCAATGATTTTATGAAAGATGATATTTTGAGAAGATTGTATCGTATTATTTTCTTTACTCTTTTCAATCAATAGTGCTAATTTGTTATAAACCCCTTGTGTTTTCTTTTGTTGAGAAATTGAGATGGAATAATCCTTGTGTAATAAACAGTCAATAATACATTCGATATCAACAGTAAGTTTTTTAAGGGCATCAAAAAATAACAAGATTTGTAATATCAGGAGTATTATAAATAATATAAAGGAGACCATGTATCCTTTTTGGTAGAAAAGAAGGAGTAGCATTCCCGTTCCCAGCAGCAACAGTATACGTAATAGATAAAGGAAGGATTGTTTCTTTGTCACAATTATAGTTGGTGTTTGTCGAGTCTTCTGTATAAAGCAGCTCTGGTGATGCCTAATTCTTTGGCAGTTTTACTAATGTTTCCCTGGTGTTTTTCCAAAGCATTTTGGATTAACATTTTTTCCGAAGTCTCCAGGTGTAAGGTTTGCACAGGAGTTGCCTCATATTTTTTAGAAGAAAAATGAAGATCTGATGGTGTGATAGCATTTTCTTCAGTAATAATAACTCCACGTTCGATTATATGTTCTAATTCCCGAATATTACCTGGCCATGAATATGCTGTCAGAGCAGCCATTGCTTGGGGCGTAATTTGATGGATTGATTTTCTGTATTTTTGATTGAGTTTGTTTAGAAAGTAATGTGCCAGTAATGGAATATCTTTGGTGCGTTCCCGTAGTGGAGGAAGATTTAATTCGATCGTATTAATTCTGTATAACAGATCTTGCCGGAAACTTCCCTCTGTAACCATTTGATGAATATTCGCATTGGTTGCACAGATAATCCGTACATCAATATCGCGTTCGATTGCTTCTCCCAAACGAGTTATTTTTCTATTCTGGATCACTGTGAGTAATTTAGATTGCAGGTGTAATGGAAGGTTACCTATTTCATCTAAGAAGATGGTTCCTTTTTGTGCCAGTTCAAAACGACCGATTGTATCTTTATGCGCATCTGTAAAGGCTCCTTTTGTATATCCGAAAAGCTCACTTTCGAATAAGTTTTCGTTGAGGGCTCCCAGGTCAACATGAATAAACGGATACTTATTTCTGTTAGATTGTAAGTGAAGCTCCTTCGCAAATACATATTTTCCGGTTCCATTCTCTCCCAGAATCAAAATTGTAGCATCCGTAGGAGCTACTTTTTTTAATAAACTCATAGCATCAGTCATCGCTTTGGAATGACCGATAATATGCTCTGTTTGTTGATGAAAATTTTTATTATCCAGCTGTTGTATCGATTCGAATTGCGTATTCTTTCTTTTGGATCTTGATAATTCTACTCCAGCATTAATTGTACTGTAGAGTTTATCATTATCCCAGGGTTTTAGAATAAAATCAGTGGCTCCTTTTTTGATAGCTTCGACAGCAAGATGTACACTGCCAAATGCAGTCATGAGAATAACTGTGGTTTCCGGGCTTATCTTTTTTATGTGTTCCAGCCAGTAAATCCCTTCTTTTCCATCTTCATAACCGATTCTGTAATTCATATCGAGTAAGACGACATCAATCGCTTCGTTAGATACCAGCTGAGTAATTTTTTTAGGCGTACTGGTAGTAAGTATCTGCTTAAAATACTTTTTTAAACTAATTCTCGCAGAAAACAATATATCTTCATCGTCATCTACCAATAGGATGGTCGCTTCTTTTTTTCTCATATACATAGTTACATAGATGTTTGAAAACGAACAAATAAATGTTCGAAAACGAACACCTTGATTTATGAGTATAATTATAAGTATCTGATTATTAGTTTTTTGAGAGTTTGTTTTTTTGTGGCATGTTTATCGAATCATAGGTAATAAACGATCAGTAACGATGGATAGACAACGAATACCTAATAAAAATAAAAAACGAAAGCGAATACTAATGTTAGGAATCCCACTATTAGTGGTGGTAAGTATTTTATTAATGAATCTTACCCGTAAAAAACAAGTAAATATAAAAAGAGAAATGATCTCTATAAAGGAAGTAAAACGAGGAGATTTTGAAGATGTCGTATTATTTAATAGTGTCGTGGTTCCCAAAAATACAATTCTATTGAATGTCATACAAGGAGGATCTGTTGCGGAGATATTTGCAGAAAATGGTCAGGAGGTACAAAAAGGAATGCCTTTGGTACGAATCTATAACCCTACGGCAGAACTTAATTTCCTTACACAGGAAACAGCTATTGTAGAGCAGATTAATAACCTTAGAAATATCAGAGCCACCATAAAAAATCAGCAACTCAATCTGGATCAACAATTATTGCAGATTGATAATGATTATAAGAATGCTTCAAGGCAGTATCAGATCGATACTGTGTTATATACCAAACAAGTTATTTCCAGAAATCAATACCAGACATCAAAACAAGAGTTTGATTATCAAAAAGACAGAAACGAAGCAATTAAAACCAGTGTTACTCAGGAAAAAACAGATAGAAAAATACAGCTGTCGAGAATAAACACCTCCATTCAAAATATGGAGAAAAGCCTGGAACTATTAAAAAAGAATAAAGAAAATTTTATTATCAAAGCCCCTGTAGACGGTTTACTATCCTCATTTAATCTAACCATAGGTCAGAATTACAACCAGGGAGATGCCATTGGAAAGATTGATATACTGGATGGATATAAATTAACCGCCAAAATTGATGAGTATTATATATCTAAAATCAATGAAGGAATAAAAGGAAAAATCAATAGTCAAGCCATTGATTTTGATATAGAAGTATTAAAAGTAGACCCTGAAGTTATTAATGGACAATTCGAGGTAGAACTCGCTTTTCATCTGGATAGTCTCCCCAAAACTATTAAGAGGGGGATGAGTGTCAAAACCAAACTTTTCTTATCCAATAATAAAAAGGCAGTACTGATTCCTAAAGGGATGTTTTATCAAAGTACGAATGGAAATTGGATCTTTCTGTTGAAGAATGAAACCACTGCAATTAAGAAAGCCATAAAAATCGGAAGAGAAAACCCTTTTTACTATGAAGTTTTGGAAGGACTCAAAGAAGGAGATCAGGTGATCACATCCAATTACGAAGATTTTTTGAATATCGAACAAATAAATATAAAACAATAAATAAACAGAGAGTATGATAATTTTAATAATGATTAGTATAGAATGTATTAAAGAACAGATTTTATTATTAATATAGGAGTTAATATCCCTTTTAAAGAAAGAATTAAAAATGATAGCAATAGAAAATATAGAAAAAATATACAGAACAGAAGAAGTAGAAACAACTGCATTGAACCAATTGAGCTTAACAGTAAAAAAAGGGGAATTTGTTTCTATAATGGGCACCTCAGGATGTGGTAAGTCTACATTATTAAATGTAATAGGACTTTTAGATACCGTAGATAGTGGTAGTTATATGTTTGACGGAGAAGAAGTAGCCCATTGTAGTGAAAAGGAAAGAGCCGGTATTCGAAAAGAAAATGTAGGCTTTGTGTTCCAGAATTTTAACCTGATAGATGAGCTTTCAGTCTATGAGAATGTCGAACTTCCTTTGATATACAATAAAGTTCCAGCCAAAGAACGAAAGAAGCGGGTAGGTGAGATATTAGAACGAGTAGGGATTAGTCATAGGAGCAAGCATTTCCCATTGCAACTTTCGGGAGGACAACAACAACGAGTTGCTGTGGCCAGAGCATTAGTGACCAAGCCAAAGTTAATCCTTGCCGATGAACCTACAGGAAACCTGGATAGTAAAAGTGGAAATGAAGTTATGGAATTATTAACCGAACTCCATGCAGAAGGAGCTACGATCATTATGGTGACGCATTCCTCATACGATGCTAAGTTTTCCAGTCGAATAGTCTTAATGAAAGACGGTATCATTGTATCAGAAGAAGAAAATGTCAATAAAGTAGACGTACTGATACAATAAAAGAGGTCATATCATCAATCAAAATCAACAGCAGTATGTTTCAAACATGGTTTAAAATATTTTTTAGGAATCAAAAGAAAAACTGGTTAAACATTGTTATTAATGTTTCCGGATTAACACTGGGTTTGGCAGGTTTACTCATCGTCCTGGTTTATTTTCACGATGAACAGAGTTACAACCGATGGAATCCCAATAAGGAAGTCGTATATCGTATATCCAATAAATCTAAAAGAAATGGGATCTGGCATGTAGGAACAGTAGCACAGACAAAATTATATAAAGAGAAAATTCCCGAAGTAACGGCTACCATAATGAGTGATCACCTATACAGGGGAGAGGTTATTACGTATAACCACACTAATTTTTTCTCAGAAAAAGTGTTGGAATCTCAAGGTCAGTTTTTCGATTTCTTTCCTTTTATAGAAGAAAAAGGATCCTTTGAACAATTCAAAAAAAATGACCAACAAGTAGCTTTGTCTACTCAATTTGCCAAAAGAATTTTTGGAAATAACAATCCTGTCAATAAGCGTATCAGAATAAAAGACGAAGAATACACCATTGCTTGCGTGTATGCTATTCCGGGAAATTCTCATTATCAACCGGAAATTATCTATCAGTACGATAGTGATATAGAGCCTACCTGGAGTAACTTTAGATATGAGATCTTTTTCAAAGTAAATGAAGGAGCAAAGATAGAAGCGGTGGTAGAAAAAATGAATAAAATAAACATTGATGAATACCATGATAAACATAAAGGAAATTTAACCATCGAAGAATTCGGAGAAAAATTTGGATTCATGACGGTCATTCCTGAAAAGTTAGCAGATATCAGATTGCATCCGGTGTCCAAAAGTGGTGGCCCTGAAGGTAGAGGGAATTATCAATTGCTTCTTATTTTATTAGGACTCTCTATACTACTAATTATTATTTCGTGTATTAATTTTATCAATCTTAGCACAGCATCCGTAAGCCAGCGAGCGAAGGAGGTAGGGGTCAAAAAGACCTTAGGATTATCAAAAAAGCAATTAATAGTGCAGTATGTTTCGGAGATTGTATTTCAGGGAATGTTAGCGCTTATTTTTGCTTTGATTATAGTAGAATTAATCTTACCGTATTTTAATGATTTTATAGGAAAAGAGTTGACAATTCACAATCCTTCTATTCTTCTTAAAATTGTAATTACTGCTATAGTAACTTCTGTAATTGTCGGAATAATTCCGGCGATATATTGGTCAAATTTTAAAACTGTCCAGGTTTTGAAAGGGAACTTTTCCAGAAGTAAAAAAGGAATCCATATTCGCAACGGGATGTTAGGATTTCAATTTTTAATTTCAGGTTTTTTTCTGATTGGAGTTCTGGTGATTTACCATCAGATTCATTACATGATTTCTAAAGATGTAGGTTTTGATAAAGAACAGATCATTGTGGTTACTATGTATGACGTAGGGGAGGATTATAAAAAATATCAACTCACTAGAAAGGAACTGACGAAACATCCGAATATCACTGCTATAACATCTAGTATGTTTGTTCCGGGAGAAGGGTTTGTAAATGGAACAAATTTAAACGATGGTAAGGATATCTCTTTTAGTGCTGCGACTAACCCCATAGATTTTAACTACATTAATTTTAGTGGTATTAAAATAGTAAAAGGAAGAGACTTATCAGAGAAGTTTTCATCAGATACGATTAACAATATACTTATCAATGAGACAGCCGCTAAAAGATTAGATATCTACAATGATCCCATAGGAAAGAAGTTGGGATCAGGCTGGATAGAAGATGATGAACCTAGACTGGTTGTTGTAGGCATGATAGAAGATTATCATTTTGACGGTTTTGATAGTAAAATAGCCCCTATGTTTTTGGCACATTGGAATACATTCTCTTTTGCCAAAAACTGGATTAGTTCCATCCAGTTCAAAGTAAAAACAGAAGATGTATCAAAAACAATTGCAGATATCGAAGCCTTTTGGAGGGCTAATATTGATGAGAAGTATCCTTTTGAATATGAATTTTTGGATAAAAAATTCGCCAAAACCTACGAAAAGTATCAAAAGCAACAAAGTATGTTTTTAGTATTATCTGTTGTCGTTATTATTATCTCTTTACTAGGATTGTTTGCTCTGGCTACACTGACTATTCAGCAGCGATTAAAAGAAGTAGCCATTCGCAAAACACTAGGTGCCTCCATACGAGAAATTATGTTTCAGCTTATTAAGAGCTTCCTGAAAATCACCTTGATCGCTTCTGTGATATTACTCCCGTTAGCATATTATTTTATGCAGAATTGGCTGGATAATTTTGTCTATAGAGTAGAGATGCCTTGGTGGCCTTTTATCTGTACTCCGGTTCTTTTGGTTGTATTAGTATTTGCAGTTGTTGGTTTTAAAGCATATCGGGCGACTAAAGTAGATTTAATTAAGTATCTAAAATTTGAGTAAGTGATGATACGATTGTGGTGTAAGTTATTTTATCGGCAGAGCAAAAAGCACTGGCTGCATTTGATTATAAATAATCTGGGATTAACATTGGGGATAACTTCTCTTATTATGGTGCTGTTATATTTTAATAATGAGAAGAGTTATGACCAATGGAATCCTAATAAGGATACTATTTACAAAGTCAGTCATAAGATGTTTAATGGGGAGTATTTCGATACTACAACCGTTCCCGAAGGACCTGTTTCTACAGAGGTAATCCCAGAAATAAGTGCTTTTGTATCAACTAAAACAGAATATTCAAAAGATGTCATAACATATAATGATATTTCGATTTTTCAGGGAAAAATGCTGGAGGTAGATTCTAATTTTTTTGATTTTTTTCCACATCCTATTCTAAAAGGAAATCCCGAAGAAATTTTAAAAGCTAATAATAGTGTTGTAATTTCTTCCAGCGTAGAAAAAAAATTGTTTGGGAATGCCTCTTCATATGGAAAAACGATTAAGGTAGGAAATAAAGAGTATATAGTTACAGGAGTATATGAACTGCAAAGACCTTCTATTATAGAACCCCAGGTTTTGTTTAAAAAAGAAATAGACAATCGCCTCTGGTGGGGGAATTATAACCGATATACGTTTTATAGGGTAAAAGAAGGAACTGATATCCCTGCATTAGAAAAAAAAATGTTTCAGGTTTTTGAAGAAAATTACTTTCGGAAAGAAGCAAAAGAATTAGGAATATCGGTACAGGAATATGTTGATATACAAGGAGCAATTCCTTTTGTAGAATCGTTAGAGTCCGTACGATTATTTACCAAAGGAGATGGGAGTTTGGAAGGGAAAGGAAATTATCCATTGTTGGTGAGTATGTTGATACTGTCCATTTTAATCATCGCTATTTCATGTGTTAATTTTATCAACTTATCCATAGCAACTGCAGTTTTTAGAGCAAAAGAAGTTGGCATTCAGAAAAGTAACGGAGTGTCTAAAGGACAGATTATCACCCAGTATTTTCTGGAAATAGGAATACAATGCCTCTTATCTTTTTTCTTAGCATTGGTTTTGGTAGAACTTATAGTTCCTCATTTCAATGATTTTATAGGTAAGGAATTAGCTATTACCAGTGGAGGAGTAGTATTTAGAGTTTTTCTGATTGTGATTGCTCTGATAGGTGGTATCGGAAGTATTATTGGAGGATATATCGCCAATTTTGATATTAATAAAGTACTCAAAGGGAATTTTTCGAGAAGTAAGCGGATGATTATAATGCGAAATGGGATGCTCGGGTTGCAATTTGTTATCTCTGGTTTTTTCCTGATTGGAAGCTTGGTTATGTATGCGCAGCTAAAATATATGAATGAGAAAGATACTGGGTTTTCGGGAGAGCAAATTATTACAGTAGCATTTAATAATCCTGAGGGAAATTATTGGGAGCAATATCAGTTGATAAAACAAGAATTAGAAAAACACCCTGGTATTATTACCATTGGAGCCAGTAGTGTATCGCCTGGATTGACTCAGAATTTTACATTGGATATGGATTATTTAGGAAAGGTAGTAGAAGTAACAGGGATTCCTACTGATTTTGGATATTTTGATATGATGGGAGTAGCAATGGCTTCGGGTAGGGATTTTTCAGCGACCTTTTCTTCAGATAGTTTGAACACTATTATTTTTAATAAAACGGCTATTAAAGCATTAGGAATAAAAGATCCGATTCAGAAAAAAATAAATTTGATAGGGAAAGAACTGACAATCATTGGCGTTGTCAATGATTACCATATCAAAGGATATGACAAGAAAATCGCTCCTGCTTTTTATGTACATTTTAATACCATTGAATGGTTCAATGAAACTTTTGAGACGGTACATTTCAAAATTAAAGAAAGAGAGATGTATAAAACGATCGCAGATATTGAACAATTCTGGAATGAAGAAATAGAAACGTCTTATCCATTTACGTATGCTTTTATGGATAAGCAATTCAAGAAAACATTTGAAAAGTACGAGCAGCAAAAAATAATCTTTCTAAGTCTCACTCTCATTGTTATTATTATCAGTTTGCTGGGATTATTTGCCTTATCCACTCTTACCATCCAACAGCGATATAAAGAAATTGCAATTCGAAAAACACTGGGAGCAACAACCCTTGTTATTATGAAACAATTATTCAAAGATTTTTTTAGAATAACCGTGATGGCTTCTTTTATACTATTGCCGTTGGCTTTTTACAGTACGAGCTTATGGTTGGATAATTTTATCTATAAGATTGATATGCCGGTATGGCCATATCTGCTGACTCCCTTCCTTTTGTTATTACTAGTATTTATGGTTGTAGGAGTCAAGTCTTATAAGGCCACAAAAGTAGACTTGATCAAATACCTGAAATTCGAATAACGAAATATTCTATTATAATAAAACCCGATACCTTTCTTGGTATCAGGTTTTATTGTTATAAGTAAGTTAGGTAGAAAATATTATAACCCCAGTTGGTTATCATAGGTTTGATTATCCCAAAAAAGGTATTCTTCAACCATTTTACCATTTTCCCAACGACCAAAAGTAACCATGGTATATTTTAATTTATTCCCGTTAGGAGGAATGACGGTACCATCATCCAGAGTTAATGGCTTCGTAAAAGTTGCTTCCTGAATACCGATTACTGCAGTCCAATCTCCACTGGCTATTCGTACGGGGTGCTCTTGTATTCTGGTATCTGGAAGGTATTCGAATTCTGGTTTTAACAGGTTGACATGAGGATCCAGTCCCACTTCAGAAAAACCATTAGGGTAGTATACTTTTATATCATCGGCATGACTTATACGAAAGCCTTCCCAGTTCTGATTGGTGTAATGCTCGAAATCCAACTCATCAAAAATCCGAAGACGTTCGTTGTTAATTCGCTCTTCTTTTTTAAATTGCAAGTATTCTGTCCAGGGAGATTTTGTAGTCTTAGAAACAGCATGAATAGCCATATCTTCTCTTAGAATCGCAGCATCAGTATCATTAAGTCCTAATTGTTCTGCAAAGGCTTTATTATCCCAAAAAAGATATTCTTCTACCATTTTTAATCCTTCCCATTTGGCAATAGTAGCCATTAATAAATTTAATTTTTTCCCATTAGTGGGGTTTGTTCCTTCCATTCTGCCAATTACAGCCGTCCAATCTCCATTTCCGAATTTTACAGGATGCCCGGTAATCTTCAGATCAGGAACCAGGTCGAATGCAGGTTTCAGAGAATTGGTATGTGCATCAAGTCCATGAGTGATGCTACCATCTGCATTGTGAACTATGATATCATCGGCATGACTAATGCTAAAAGCATCCCAATTCTGATTGTTATAGTGATCGAAATCGAGTTGATCAAATAACTCAATGCGTTTTTTAGTTTGTTGACGCTCTTTTCGGAAATTATAAAGTTCTCTTTTCCAAGAAGATCCTTTGGTGTCATCCTCTTCAGTTACAGTTTGTGTATTTGTAGATTCGTCTTCATTACATGAAAAAAATGTACAGACGATCAGTAATAGGCAAATGGTTTTAAGTGCGGTTTTCATATGTATTAATTTAAATGTATTACCCGTTTGACATCGATGTTGTGGATAGGTATTAATAAGGCAAAATTGAAAAGAAATACAATCAAAAAACTTTAAGTACTTAAAGAAATGTCTTCAGAAAAAAATATCCCTGTTAGCGGGTATGTTTTGGCTTTGTTATAGGAAATACATTTGATAACAACACAAAATCGTATCACAAAATGATACAGAATGTAACGAGTCATCATAAAACTTTCAGTTGTAGAAACAGGACAATATGAGGTGTTTTATTAAATGACAATTAAACTAATATTACCAACACATGAAAACAAAAATTACATGGCTATTAGTTATCCTATCTTCATGGATAACAGCTCAGGAAAATGATGTATTCGAAAGATTGCATAGTACAAAATTAGACAATCATCTTTTTATCACTTATGACGGGACCGATTTTTTTTATAAAGAATCTCATATTAACGAAGAGGAAACGTATACGAAAATAGAAAAAGAGGAAGCTAAAAAGTTTCAGATCAGTAATGATCATGAAAATACACTAAAGCTATTTTTACAGTTTTATAACCCTCTAAAATATACAATAGCCAGTTCGGTAACAGAGGAAGAATCTCCGGATTATGCTGCGATTATTTCATTTATAAACAACCTTCCTACAGATTTTACTTTTGCATCTGAGGCAGTAGAAACGGCGGCTGCTACTACCGGTAATAAAAAATATCAAACAAGGTCTAGAAATAAACAAGTAAAGAAAAGATATGAAGAGGTAAACAATAGTATTGATAATATGTATCGACAATCCCCTATTTTATATGACTGGATATCTGTTTTTGCAAATTCTCTGGAAGGAAGTAGATTTAGTGAACCGACTTATTCCTTACAATTAAAAAGAATAATCGATAAAATTAATGGCTTACAGACTGTAGAAAACTATTTATTCCAAAAATTTAAGATCAATGAAATTAGAAAAGATAAGGAAGAAAGAAGTGTTAATGAATGGATTCAATACATGACAGCAAATATACAGGAAGCTACTGATATAACTTCTTTTATGAATGTTTTGAAAACATCAAATACAGTACAACGGATATTGGAAGAAAAAAAAGAAGCCGCTAGAAAAAGTTTACAAGAATTACAGGAGTTGTTAAGTGAAGAATCCTTGTCATTAGAATCCGTATTAGAAAAAAAACAAGGTAAAACCAAGGAGGAGAAATTCAGAGAGCTAACAGCTAGTAAGCAGTTATTGATTTCTGCTGTGTATCTCGATAAAATGAAAGAACAGGAAGCAGCCATTACTAAGCTCAAAGAGCTCAACACAGAAATGAATGCCTTTTTAGTGCAATTTCAGAAGCAACCATCTAATGATATCGAAGGTTATAAAATGATACATAGCGATAAGTTTGGATGGAAATATACCAAAATGAGAACCTATGAAATTACGGGAACCAATCTGACAGGGGATACAAAGGGAAAAAAACGTGTAGTAAAAATTACGGTATCAAAAAGTCAGGGACGTATTGCTGTTTTTGGATCTGTGGGATTATTTTATACTCCATTTGAGTATAAAAATTACGGAATATCAGAAGATAAGGTTGCCGAAACACAGGGCGATCCGGTATACCTAAGACCTGCAGCATACCTTAATTTCTTATACAAATTTAAACATGGAGATCTCTTATATCCCATGTTTCAGGTAGGGATTACTCAGGGCATAAAAACACCACTTTTTCCGATAGGCGCAGGTTTTTCGATCCGAAATAACTTTTCGATCACCGCAGGTCCTTTAATTGCTTTTCAGAATGAACTGGGAGGTTTATCAATAGGAGATACCGCAGATGATGCACTTCTCAAAGATGATATAACAACCCATGTAAAATGGAGCTGGTATCTATCACTTAATTATAAATTTTAATTCCCTTGTATCATGTTTTTAAAAATTAAAATAGGGCTATTGATTAGCCTGGGAATTATCAGCAGTCTAGAAGGACAAACTTCCGAAACGTCTGTGGAGAAGGAAGAGGAAGCGTCAAATGCGTATCAGGGATTTTGTACAGAAATGCCCTCATTTACGACGGGTCAGTTGATTCATTTTGCTATGGACAAGAAAATCCAAAAAGATGCTATAACCGCTGGTTATAAGAATAGCTGGAGCACATTCTATAACTGGAGAAAACGGAATGTGACACCAGAAAAAGGAGTGGCTGTAATGATGGAAGAATATCAAAAAGAAGTTATGAAAGAAGAAGATATTTCCGAAGTATATAAAACGATGTATCAGCTAAAGGCTGTTATATTAAATGATCAGATATGGAATAAAAATAAGCTGAAAGTTCGGTTTATTGATGGAGATAAAAATAATATAAAAAGAGTAATTAAATATGCCCGGGAGTGGGAGAGGTATTGCAACGTACGATTTCGTTTTATAGAAAGAGGAATGGCAGATATAACGATTACTTTTGAAGATGAAGGGTACTGGTCATTTATAGGAAGTAATTCAAAAGATAAGGTACCTTCGATGAGTCTCTCTTCAATAGAAAGAGAAAATACAGCTAATTTTCGGGGAATTGTCTTACATGAATTTGGTCATGCATTAGGGTTAATTCACGAGCATCAGGGACCTGCATTCACCTACGAATGGAATACAGAGGAAGTGTATGCATATTATAAGGACAAACATGGCTGGGAAGAAGAAGAAACTTATAATAACGTACTGTACAGATACAATTTTGACCAGGTAACAAGAGAAGATACCACTCCTTTTGACCCGAAATCTATTATGATCTATTATATCCCGAAAAAGTTATTAAAAAATACAAGTCACACTTTTCATAGAAATAATGAACTGTCGGAAAAAGACAAACAATTTATACGAAGAAAATATTGAGGTAATTTGCTGTTTATAAAGGAAATATGATGAAATATTTTTCTGATAGGAATATAGTATGTTTATAAATCTTAAAACCAATATACTAATATGACACAGACAAAATTAATAGACAGTATTGCCAAAGCGATTCATAGTAATCCGGCATTTGTAGAGATCGAAGCAGGATATAGTTTTTACAACCCGAGTTCAGTAAATGGTCCTTTTGGAAAATTTGACCTTCAGATATTTTCTGATAACACTGTTTCAGGAACAATGGACATCCAAACTATTTGGGGGTTGGGTACTACTACCAAATTACAATTATCAGGAACATATAAGGAAAAAGCAAACCAGCATTATTTTAAGTTGATAGGCAAAGGGTATGAAAGTGCTAACCTGGGAAAGAAAAAACACTATGTAGAAATGGAAGTATCGATAGAAATAGAAGCAAATTGGGAAAAAGGAAAAGTAGCTTTTGGCGTATCATTACCAGAAGTGTTTGGAGGACTGCCCGCCAAAATGGTCTATTTCAGGCAACCCAATTAAAGTAATAAAAAAGAAGCATTGAAGAAGTCCAATGCTTCTTTTATTGGATTCTTCATTATTTTTTTATTTATTTGATATGTCAAATATATGTATGTCAAACAAATGAATTATGGAGATTCCTTCTAAGACTATTTTTTACCTGATTGAGAAAGCAATTAAGGAGTACAGGAAGTTTGCCCTTAAGAATATCAGAGCTCAGGTTTCGGATATAACGATTGATCAATCCTTATTATTAGCTTTTAAACAGAAGTATCCGGAATACTCACAGCAAGAAATAGCTGAGTTGATTTTTAAGGATAATGCCTCGGTTACAAGAATGATAGAGTCGATGGTAGGCAAAGACTATCTGCGGCGGGAAATTCATGCGGCAGATCGAAGAAAATATGATCTTCAGATTACTGAAAAAGGAGCAGAGGTGTTAGCGCTTATAGGACCAGTTATTATAGCCAATAGAGAAGAAGCTTTAGAAGGGATATCTGAGGAAGCTTTAGAGAACTTAGAAACTACTTTACAAAAAATCATAACAAATTGCCTTCAATTTCAAATAAATAAGCATGATGATTAGAAAAATAAGCCTATATCTGTTCTTATTGATCACGTTTAATAATATTGGGCAGGAGTCAAAAGATCAACTTACAGTAGAAGAGAAAAAAGAAGTAATCCAGGGTATTCAGCGTATTTTAGAAAAGAATTATGTTTTTCCTGAGGTCGCTAATGATATTAATAAATTATTAGAGAAGAAGCTCCATGGATATCTCGATATCTCCTCTGGGACAGCATTCACAAATGCATTAATACAAGATATACGATCGATCAATCATGATCAGCATTTAAATATTTATTATACACCAGAAAGCGCAGGTAACACGGAGTTAATAATAGTGCCTTCTGGAGATATAGAAAGAGGAAAAAGTACGAATTACGGTTTCCCGGAGGTACGGATTTTAGAGGGGAATGTCGGTTATGTAAAGTTGATAAACTTCTCGATAGGAGATCAGGTAGAAGCAGCGATGAAAAGTGCTACACATGCGATGAATTTTATACAAAATTCAGACGCTTTTATTTTTGATTTGAGGAATAATCCCGGGGGGAGTACATTGCAGACACTGTATGTGCTGAGTTATTTTTTTGAAGAAGACCATAAAAAAATAGGAAGTTATTTTGACAGACCGTCGGGAGTTACAACCAGTTATAATACGGTAGCAGTACAAGGGGATAAGTTGACGGGAAGACCGGTTTACATATTGGTAAACGAAGAATCCTTTTCTGCTCCCGAAATGTTTGCATATACATTACAACAGTATAAAAAAGCAGTTATTATGGGAACCAAAACGGGAGGGGGGGCTAATCCAGGCGAGAAAATCCGGATAAACGATCGTTTCTTAATTCATGTTTCTACAGGAAGAATCATCAATGAATTATCACAGACTAATTGGGAGCAGGTAGGGGTAACCCCTGATATTAAAGCAGGCGAAAAAGATATGATCCTGTCAGCACATATCAGAATTATAGAGAACATGTTGAATGCTGATACAGAAAATAAAGCCTATGCCAAACTGTTAAAAAAGCTAAAAGCCACGCAAGACCCCTTAAATATAAAAACGACTCTTCTGGATCAGTATACAGGTACCTACTCTCTGGAAGGAGGAAAAATAGTGACGATTAGCAGAGAATGTGGATCTCTCTACGGAAGAATGCAGGGAGATGAACACAAAATAAAATTAATAGCCTTATCAGCGCAAGTGTTTAAAGCAGTAGGAGTCGATGCAAAAATTGTTTTTGCAGAAGACCACGCAACAACAACTTCCCTCATATTTACCATAGGAGGATACGAAATGAAAGGACATAAGGTTCATTAATTTTCATAGCGGATCCATAAAGAAATAAAAAGACTTTTCTGCTGTATTGTTTTAGTAGATTCATAGCGAATAACCCCCGAAGAAATTTTCTATTCCAGTCTGTCGAATCTGTACTTCATATCAGTTCCGGAGAATTCTTCAAAGGAAATTCCTTCAAAATTTCCACTATCAGAAGGAGCGCTCTCGACTGCTGAGATTAGTTTTTTCTTAGTAACCCAGGTTGTCAGATAATAACTATCTTCTAAGTTAAACCCATTTATTCTATAAAGTTCTCGGTGTTCTTTGTCTAAATATCTGGGAGATTTGAACAGGATAGAATCGTTCGTATGTTGTATTACTTTGGCAGTAATATTTTGGTAATACTCCTTACAGGTAAAATAAAAAAGATAGCCTCTTTTCGGGTTTTCGATATACTCAATTCTTCGATCGATATACCTTTGATATGAGTCTGCCTCTCTTTTTTTATCCAAGTAATCATTAACCAAGCTAAAGCCTAGTATTGAAACTACCAGTACGGCTATTAAGATTAATATAGCGCGATATGTCCTTTTTTGAGATTGTATTTTTTCCTCTGGGGTCAGCACCTTTTTTTTCTTTAAAAAACTAAGTATAATGAGTGCTAGTCCTCCCACTAATATTCCTAAAAAGGCCCAAAGATATTTTTTCCTGTTCAGGTGTTTTGCATAATCATAGGCTGTTTTCATAGAAATAATGCTGATAATTATCTTGATAAAAACATTAAAAATGGACAGGAAGTCTATTTCTAAAGCAATTACAAGAATGGATAATGCAATGGAGATGACTAAAAAAAGTATTCCTAGTAGCAAGACAGAAGTTGCATTGCTTTTTGATTGCTCCGCATCGTGCTTTATTGTAGACTCATCTCCGTATTTAATGGTCGAAACATCGATATGCTCCCCGCGATTTTTAAGTATCTGGATAATGATATGAAGCACTGTTGGTCTGTATTCTCTACTATTTTCAGTAACAATCGTTTTTAGTTCTTCTGTAGATAACTTGGAATATTTTTTTTCAATATCGTGATTGGAATATCTAGGCATCGTATCGCTTTTTAAGTTGTAGGGGAAAAGATAGCCCTGTTATTAAGAACAATACACGCTAAGAAATTTTCATGGATGAATGGTTTAATCTTGTACGGTATATTATTTCCGGATAGGAGTAGCTACAATAAATTCTTTTTCCCAGGCTGTAATATACTCATTAATATCAAAATAATTATCAAAGTCATGGAGAGCTGTCTTTTCGTAGTATTGATTCAAGCTGTGTAAGAAGTCAGAAAGACCGGGAGCTATCACTGACCTGTCATCATCACTTTTCCAATACTCTATCAATTGCCCTTTTTCTCCCGTAAAGATGCCTTTTAGATCATAACAAATATGACTTCCCCCACCATTCGAAAAAATAGGTAACCAATGCTCGTTCCACCAGTTTTCAATAGTAAAATCATAACCGATCATTTCGGTTAGTTCGTTAGGTATTATTTAATCCAGTTTATAGGATTTGTTTTATCGAGGTAAATAATGGCATCAAAAGCTTTTCCCAACTCATTTGTTTCAATCGTATTATTTCTGGCTCTGGCACCGGCACCGCTTACAGTAGTTATAGGAGCTTCTAAGTACATTCTCAGTTCCGGATTTGTTTTAGCTTTTCTTAGTTTTAAGAATGTATTAGGTGTTCCCATTTGTTTTAAAGAGTAACTAAATGTGTTTTTTGGCACCTCCTTGTACATAAATGTTTTAAAATTCCAATTATTGGTCCTATTAGCATCAAAAGGATATGCGAGAAATTCTCCGGTACCGAAGTCCGTAGCAATAGCATAATAAGCTGATCCATACACTTTTCTTAATTGATGCCCTGCGACATCTACGATTCCATTGGAAACCCAATCACCAACATGACTGTTATGTGCCCAATAAAGGGCCTTTGATTTCTCTCCATGTAGGTTTAGAATCCATTGAATATTCTCAGCCATGTACATATCCCGAAGGTCGTGTTTTCGTTGTACTGTAGTTTGATGTATGGCGGTAACAAATTGCCCTAATACCATAATATGTTGATAAGCAATATTAAATTTTCGTTCTGAGGTTTTGCGGATAAATTCTTCATAGTTGTTTTCAAAATGCTTTTTTAGCTTTATATACGAAAGGTAATAATCAGTTTTTTCACTGTCTTCAATCGATTGCCAAATATGTTTTTCGAAACCATCAATTTGATATTCAGAACCAACATTAGACAAGTATTCTCTGATCCTGTTTATATCTGCCAGTACAATTTGCATTTCACAACCGTACAGATGGATTTTATCGAGGTGATTTTGATTGTATTCTTTTAATTGGTTCATTAGCTCTATAAACTCTTTAGTCTCATATCGCCAGCTGGTATTATGATTGTCCAGAATGCTTTTCAGGTCATCTCGTTTTCCCTGTATATAATCATTCAGGTATTGACCTTCTCCGAAACCAGTTTCTATAATACATATTTTGAATCCTTGTTTTTCGGATAAATAATGCATCAATTCTTTAGCAAGAATAGTGAACTCCGAAGTTCCATGTGTGTCTTCTCCATACCCTACAATTCGGATATCGGTTAATTCATTATCGAGAAATGAAAAAGAATCCGCCGTTAAATGATCAAATCCAATGGCGTATTTTTTTAAGACATCGGTATGTTGTGCGTTACTAAGAATGGTAGTACACAGGGTAAAAAAGAATACTATTTTATAATTCATCTCTATATTTTTTATAGGGTAATAAAGTTTATTGTATGTGTCATATTAGGGAAAATATTACCCGTTTATTTATATTTTTTTGGCTGCATCAATAGTTTAAAACTAGCTGTTTTTGGATGCGAATTTTATTTTAACAAGCTCTCTATAACGTTCTCCAATAGGAATTTCAATCGCTCCGATTTCTATATCATATTTGGTGAAAGCTGTTATCTTATGGGTATTAACAATATAAGAACGGTGTACCCGGAGAAAATAACTGTCTAATAGTTCTTCAAAAGAGGATATACTATACTTAATAAGATGTGTTTTGTGTTCTGTTGTAATTTTAATGTAATTTTTGACACTTTCGATATACAAAATATCATCAAAAATGATTTTAACCTGTTTTCGGTTTTCAGTTACAAAAAGGTAGTTTTTATCAAGAGGTTGTCTGGGTTCATTTACGATCTCCTTTTTTCCGTTTTCGAGTATTAAAAATTTATCGATGGCTTTTAGAAAACGGGGAAATGTTATGGGCTTTACCAGGTAATCAACAGCATTTAACTCGAATCCCTCTACAGCATATTCTCTATAGGCAGTCGTAAATATTACACTGGGTTTCTGTAGGAGGTTTTTATAAAAGTCAGTACCGATCAAAACGGGCATTTCTACGTCCAGAAAGAGTAAATGTATGGGGGTTGATGTTAGTATTCTGCTCGCCTCGATAGCACTCTTGCATGAGGCGACTACTTCAAAATCTTCTATTTTAGACAGGTGATTTTCAATAAGCTGTCGTGCTAATTTTTCATCGTCAATGATTAGACATTTATACATGCAATTACTGTTTTTTAAGCTTTAAATTTACAGAAAAACTGGTTGAATTTTGTTCAATCGTTAGCTCATGAGTATTCGGATATAATAAAGCGAGTTGTTGTTCAACGTTGGTTAGACCTATTGATTTTTTCTTAGCGGATACTTCGGTATTTGATACAGGTTTGGTATTAAAAACATGAAAGAGAATAGTATCTTTGTCAGACGATAAACTAATTTTTAATGTTGCTATTTCTAGTTCTTGACTTACACCATGTTTAAAAGCATTTTCTACAAATGTCAATAATAATAAAGGGGCAATCTTACTACTTTCATTGATTGAATTTTTAAAAGAGATTAAAACCCTGTCCTCATAACGTATCTGTTCCAGCGCCAGATAGTTTTCAATAAGTTCAATTTCTTTTTGGATGGGAACAAACTTCTTATCACTACCATATAATATATAATCCAGGATATCGGATAGTTTTTCGATAATTCCAGGAACTTTATCAGATTTTTCTATTGACAGGGTATACAGATTATTTAGGGTATTAAACAAAAAATGAGGGTTTAACTGATGTTTCAGCATTTTTAATTCCACTATTTTTTTCTGTTCCCTGATTTTGGACAGTTTATATTGGTTTTCATAAAAGCGTAAGGCTACCAAAAAGAATAAGGGTTGCAGGTAAAATAAGGGGAGATGAAGAAAAATAGTTTTTATATCGAGCATCCGTTGCCAAAAGGTAAGATGGCCACTTTTCTCCAAAAAAGCGCTGTAACAATGAGGGTAAGCAATTTCAAGAAAAAACATTCGTACGGTAACATAGCATAAGTTGATAAAGAAAAACAGGAACACCACTGAGAGTATCAGTTGAATAACATTCTTGTTTTTTTGATAATCTGGTACAATACGATATAATATGCTATAGGCTATCATGATTTGAAAAAGTACGTGAAAGGCATAGGTAACCACAATTTCCTCTGTAGTATCAAAGCGCTCTCTTGCAGATGTGGTGTAAAACAGGAAAACAATTACCCAAAACAGTATGTGTTTATAAACCGGTTTATCTAATGTTTTAAAAAAACGCTTCATATAAGAGAAATATGTTCCATAGAATCAAAGAATAATGTACCGCTGTATCTGTATCGTATAACGCTATAAAAATACAGCATTTTGTTACGATTTATTTATAAAAGTACCATAAAGTACAGAAGCATTATTGATTTGTATACGAACATGCTATCAGTGGATACAAACACGGAAAAATCAATTATAAACCCATTTTCTAAAGGTATGTATACAAGAGATACAGATTAGTCCTCTTTTATGGATTACAGTGTATTAGTGCCATAGTTTTGAATAACAAAAACAATTACACATATGAGAGTTATTCTAATTGTATTGCTATTGACAGTCTGTTCCGTATCATTAGGAATATCACAAGAAGCGGGTTTTACCAAAAGATTAAAAAAACCCAGATTGGTAAAACTATGGGAAACCGATACGGTGTTGAAAGATGTGGAATCGGCAATATATGATAGTACAAATCAGGTTATATATGCTACGAGTATCAATGGTCATTGGCTAAAAGCGAATGGAAAGGGGTTTATAAGTAAAATAGGGTTGGATGGAAACATTACATGTCATAAATGGATCGATGCTATAGAAGGACCAACAGGTACTGCTATGTATAACAATAAATTATATGTAGCGGATTTTGATACGATTTTAGAAATCGATATTAAAACAGCCACTATTACTAACAGTCATAAGATCCCGGCTACAGAACGAATTAATGATCTTACTGTTGCTGAAGACGGAACCTTGTATGGAAGCGGTACGAAAAGCGGAAAATTGATTGCTTTACAAGACAATAAAGCAACTGTTATAGCTTCTGATCTGGAATGGCCTAATGGCTTGTTGTACGAAAAAGACAAGCTACTGATTGGTTTAGGAGATAATACCGTAATCGATTATAATGTAAAGACAAACAGCTCTAACGTACTGACCAAAGATATTTCGAATCCCGACGGAATTGTAGCAATTGGAAATGGAGACTATTTGATTTCAAGCTGGCAAGGGATGATTTATTATGTTACCAGTAACGGAGATAAAATCCTGTTGCTAGATACCGTAGAAAAGAAAGAAAATGCTGCTGATATCACATATATTCCTTCATTGAGGATGGTATTAGTACCAGCAATGTTACAACATAAATTAATCGCTTATACCCTGATCGATGAAGACTAAAATATACATATCTTTACTGCTTGGCAATTTTTATTTCTGTGGAATTTCTCAACAAAAAGCCATTCCTTTTATTGAACAAGCTGCAAAAATAGATGGGGCTTTAAACGAGTCAGTATGGAAACAAGCAGCGTTATTTACGGAGTTTAATAATTATTACCCAAATGATGAGGGCAAGGCAGATCACATTACTACAGTCAGAGGGTATCACGATCGCAAAAATTTGTATATAGGAGTTGAATATTACGATACGAACGCTTACAATAAAATTAGTACCTTAAAGCGAGATAATCACGGAGATGCCGTTGTCAGCAGTGATGCTTTTGGAATAATTCTAGATCCTTTCAATACAGAAAACAACGGGTATTATTTTACCTTAAATGCAGCCAACACACAGGTAGATGCGTTGATAGAGTTTAATGGAACTGATTATAGTTTTAATGAAAGCTGGAATGCAGTTTGGAAATCTGAAACGGCGGTAGAAGGAACTAAAAAAATATACGAAATAGAGATTCCTTTTAAGGCACTAAATTTTGATGTGGATAATACTACCTGGGGGATTCAATTTTTTTACCGGGATTTTAAAACGAATCAGTGGATGACCTATACGGATATGCCTCGTAACTTTTTTCAGTTTGATTTGCGTTTTACAGCAGATGTACTAATGGAGCAGCTTCCAAAAGCAACAATATCCAGGTTTATGTTTGTGCCATCAGGCACATATAGCTATCAGAAAGATATTACTACTCATACAGATAAATCAAACTTCAAACCCAGCCTGGATGCGCAATACAATCTAACTTCATCCCTGCGGTTAGATGCGACTATAAATCCGGATTTTTCGCAGATAGATGTTGATCAGCAGGTGGTGAACTTAACCCGTTTTGCGATTAATTTTCCCGAGCGAAGGAATTTCTTTTTAGAAAACAGTGATTTATTTAATAATCTGGGAACATTTGATGTCAATCCATTTTATTCAAGAAGGATAGGAGGAACCACCGATATGCAATTTGGAGTAAAACTTTCAGGAAATATAACTCCTGATACTCGTATAGGAATACTAAATGCACAAACCGAAAAAAGCACAGATCATGAAGCACAAAATTATGCTGTTTTTGTAGCCCGGAAAAAGCTGTCCCGCGATTTTACAACTACTGCGTATTGGGTAAACAGACAACAGACAGATAGATTTGATATACTCAATACTTATAATAGGGTATTGGGAGTGAACCTGAATTACAGATCAAAAAATAAGCTGTGGTCTGCACAAACAAATTATGGAAAAAGCTTTAGTAGTAACATACATAATAAAAATGACTTTTTTAATATTGAAGGACAATATAATACCCGGGAAACCTATGCTAAAGCAGCCTTAAAAACGGTAGATAAAAACTTTATTACAGATGTAGGGTTTACTCCAAGACTATATAATTATGATGCTATCAAAGGAGAAGTGATTAGAGATGCTTATGTAGATTCGTATTTCGTTTTTCAAAAAAACTATTACCCGGTAACATCTGAGATAATAGATCGTTATCGATATCTTTCTGTTAGTAACGATGCGTTTTGGGATCATGAGGGGACACTTACAGAGATGACTACAGTTATAGGAAATTCAGTTTGGTTCAAAAAGAACCTGTCCTCATTATATCTCAATGTATCACATGGGTATTTTAACCTTACGTATGGTTTTGATATCTTGAATAATGGGAATCCAATTCTACCGGGTGTTTATAACACTCTTGATATAAAGACCGGCTATAACAACCGGTTTAGTAATCAAAATTTTTATTACGAAGCAGCACTTTTTTATGGAGGCTATTTCAATGGTAAAAGGAGGGGAATGGAGACGACTTTGGGATATCGGCTATTGCCGTTTGCACAGTTCAATATCAATTATTCTCTGAATCATATCGATCTGGAAGCTCTTGGAAATGCAGTGTTTCATTTAGTGCGTTTTACGGGAGAAGTGTTTCTTAATAATCGTATAAACTGGACTACCTATGTACAATACAATACGCAACTTAATAGTTTTAATATCAATAGTCGATTACAATGGGAGTATCGTCCTTTATCCTATTTGTATTTAGTTGCTACGGATAATTTTAACAAACAAATAGCACGTACCAATTGGGGAGTAGCAATAAAGGCTAATTATCGATTCGATCTATAGGCAACCTTCGCATCCGGGTATATTCTTTTGGAATTGTGCAGGTATTTGAGGTGTAACTAGTAGTAGAATATATTTTATGAGTTTGTTTTAATTGTACATACTGCCATAGCAAGGGGATGAATCAACGTGAGATTACTTCAGTATAACTGCTTAATAAGACAACCTCATGTTCAAGACCAAGTCCAATATCTGTAATTTCCCCATCGTGTTTCCATGTTAATTCATAAAATCCAGCGGTAAACACAATCGTTAGATGTAGTGTAGGTATTGCCATCAGTACTGTGATATATTATTTCGAAGGTTCCTTCAAATTTTTTGCTTTCATTTACAGGGGTTAGTCTTTTTCCGATACCAAGTCCTTGTTCAGTGCTGTCATTTTTTTTAGATACCCACCGAGCTTCAATACCATGATTTGTCAGGGTGTATACTACACATCCGAGGTTTACATTTATTGTATTCATTTTGCAGTAAATTATGATACAGCGGATTTATAATTTCCTAAAAAAGGAGTACAACCATTTGAAATATGTCGCTTCCTAATTTTTTTTTAAAACGGGGTATCCAAAAATACAAGAATCATTTGATACCCCAACTGGTAGCATGTGTACTATAGTACGCAGTTTTTATTGAGGGAATAAGGTGTCTACAATTACTTTGGCAGCAATTTTACTTCCTCTTAATGAAGGGTGAAAGCCATCAGGACCGTAGTATT